>NZ_JAJDOO010000005.1:0-137919 GCF_020595055.1 Desulfosporosinus shakirovi
CTCTTAACTTATATACAATTTTGGAGTTAAACGACAACTAACTTGACAAACGCCGTTAATGTAAAAATAACGTTAAAAATCCGACCCTTTTTTATTAAGGGGTCGGATATGCTTTTATAAATAATTAAGTTTTTGTTAAAGCTTAAATTTAACAACGGCATTCATCAGTCTTTCTCCAAGCTGAGCTAAGGCTTCTGCAGATTGACTTACTGATACCATTGTGGCAGCTTGTTCCTCTGAAGTTGCAGCAACCTCTTGTGTACTGGCAGCCGCTTGCTGAGCAGTAACACCAATGTTTTCGGCTGTTTTGACCGCTGCGGAGGTCCCACTGGCCATTTGATGTGAAGCTTCAGTAATCAGCTGAATTTGTTCAACAACTTTGTTAACTTCTTCTACAATGGTTCGGAAGGAATTCCCGGCTAAATTAACTGCTTCAACCCCTGCAGCAACTTCAACCTTCCCTTTATCCATCACTCCAACAGCATGTTCCGCCTCTCGCTGGATATTTTCAATGAGAGTTGCAATCTCAACAGTAGAAGCTGAGGACTGTTCCGCCAATTTACGCACTTCTTCAGCGACAACTGCAAATCCTCGTCCTTGGTCTCCCGCCCTAGCGGCCTCAATTGCTGCATTAAGAGCTAATAAATTAGTCTGATCGGCAATTCCTCTGATCACGTCAACAATTTGCCCAATTTGTTTTGATTCATCACCCAACCGAGAAATTACTTCGGCTGACTGAGCTGAAACCTCCCGAACTGCTTCTATTTTTTGCACTGCATTTTCCGATTGAAGCGCTCCCAATTCCGCCGCCTGAGCTGTCTTTTCGCTACTTTGACTAACCGTCTCAGCATTTTCTGCGACTTGTTGAGCATTAGCCGACAATTGGTCAATGACTTTTACAATATCCCCTATAGAAACCGCTGTATTCGTTGAACCCGCTGCAACTTGACCAAGCGTTTCAGCAACTTGCTCACTTGATGCTGTAGCTTGTTCTGAGGCAGCCGACAATTCCTCACTGGTTGCAGCCACACTCTCTGACTGTGTTAGAACTTCTCCAATAACTGCTCTTAAAGATTGCACCATCTCACCGACAGCGATAGATAATATACCGATTTCGTCTTTATTCTTAATCTCTGGAACCTCAACGTTCAAGTCCCCATCTGCTACAGATTGTGCAACCTGTGTCACTGCAACAAGAGGGCGGCTTATATGTCGGGCAAGCATAATTGCTAAAACTGCCCCAACAATTAAAGCAAGTATCACGAAAATCATAAGAAGCCTTACTACAGAGTTTTTCGTAGTCTGAGCATGATGAGTAGCTTCTGCCCCTCCATCGTCCATATAGACCATCTGAGCTTCCATATCTTTAAGCAACTGCTCAAAACTAGCCTTGCTTGTTTGAGTCAATATGGGTCTAGCCTCAACATCTTTACCTTCTTGAGTTAACATCCAAACCTTCTCAGCATCCTCTATGTAGGCATTAAATGATTTTCTCATTTTCTCACTGCTTGCTTTTCCATCAACAGATGTTACATAGTTATTATACTCAGCAAAATCCAACTCCCATTTCGCTTTCGCTATTACAAATTGGTTTTTATAGTCTAGAAAGGCTTGGGCTTCTGAACGCATCAGAAATCCCCCCATAAGATAGCGTCGGGTGTCTTCTGTATCCTCAATCACCACTGCTAAGGCACTAGTCGCTTTTAGCCAATGCCCCCCTAAATCTTCTGCTTCAAGATTGATCTTATAGACACCATAGTAACCCACGCCCCCTACAAGTAAGGTTAACAGTAAGACTACAAAAAAACCTGACAATAATTTAATTCGGACCCCATAGCTTATATTAGACTTTGGGTTGGCAAGCTTAGTATCCATATCATCGCCTCATTTTCCTTTTAATCTAGATTGTATTATATTTCAACAAAAAAGGATAATATCCTCTATTCTTAAGTAATTAAAACGGCTTTTTAAGTCTCTTAATTAACTTTATAATTATAATAGATAATAGTCTCTATTTCAGCGTTAGTACAATTACATAAAAAAGGTGATTCCCAGGGGAACCACACTTTAATTGATTGTCGGTGCATCCTTCTATCTCTCATCCATCTTAAGGTAACTTCGTCTGGGAGCTACACTTTTGTAAGCTGGTCTAATAATCTTTCCACTGTTAGCAATTTCTTCGATGCGATGCGCACTCCAACCAACGATTCTGGAAATTGCAAAAATCGGTGTAAACATTTCCAGTGGGATATTAAGCATTTTATATACAAAACCCGAGTAGAAATCAACATTGGCGCTTACAGTTTTATACATTGTATTGAATTTTGAAATAACCTGAGGCGCTAAGTTCTCAACCTTGGCATAGAGCTTAAATTCATCTTCCAGTCCCTTTTCTTGAGCCAGTTGAGAGACATACCCTTTAAGAATTACTGTCCTCGGATCCGATATTGAGTATACAGCATGTCCAATTCCATAGATTAAGCCAGTACGATCAAAGGCGTCCTTGGAGAGGATGCGGGTAAGGTATTGCTCTATCTCCTCGTCATCCTCCCAATCCTTCAATTTTTCTTTCATATCATCAAACATTTGAACAACTTTAATATTGGCTCCTCCATGTCGCGGCCCTTTAAGTGCTCCAATCGCTGCCGCCATAGTTGAATAGGTATCCGTGCCGGTAGAAGTAACAACATGAGTGACAAATGAAGAGTTATTCCCGCCACCATGCTCAGCATGAAGAACGAGTGCCAGATCCAGCAATGTTGCCTCTAACTGAGTATAACTGCTATCCGGTCTCAACATAGCCAGGATGTTCTCGGCAATGCTTAAATCGGCCCGGGGACTATGGATATAAAGACTTTGGCTTCCATGGTAATGGCTTAAGGCATGATATCCGTAAACTGCCAAGGATGGAAAACAAGCTACCAGCCTTAGGCATTGCTTTAAAACATTTTGCATAGATGTATCATCTGGATTTTCGTCAAAGGAATATAATGCTAATACACTTCTTGCCAGCGTGTTCATAATATCTTTGCTTGGTGCCTTTAGGATAACATCGCGAGTGAAATCTTCCGGAAGTCTTTGATACTGTGAAAGGAGTAGTTTAAATTCCTTTTGTGCGTTCAGATCTGGTAAATTTCCAAAAAGCAACAAGTAGGCTGTCTCTTCAAACCCATAGCGATTATCTTCAATAAAACCCCTTACGATATCTCTGATGTCTATACCTCGATATATTAAACGTCCTGGGACAGAAACCTTTTCCTCTTCATCCATAATATACGAATGGACCTCACCGATCTCTGTTAAGCCAACAAGTACCCCTTTTCCATCTAAATCACGCAACCCCCGCTTTACTTCGTATTTCCGATATAATTCAGGTTTAATAAAACCACTTTCTTCAGCCATTCTGCTTAACTTGGTCAAAGTATTCTCTTCAGACAGGTTCATGTTAACATAATTCATATAATCTCCCTTTCTAGAGTTATTTAATATCTTAAGTGCCTATCGTAATATAGTCATTGTGGATTCTGTATTATAATATACAAGGTTATCCTCAATGCCTATTCTAGCCCCTGAGCCGCTTGAACTATAACCCATTTATAGGTTCACGTAAACTCCGCATGTTAAGACAGCTTTCTTATTGGAAAGCAAATGAATTTTCCGCTTAATTAATTAATATATATTAACTAAATAACATGTTCAGACTAAGGGGGAAAGTATGTCTTGGAACTTTAAAAATTGGAATTGGTCAGGCTCCGTTGTCACAATATCCACTCTGATCTTTGCCTTCGTTTCTCTGATTTCTGTATATATTTCTGTTACGACCTGGAAAATACAGCGTGAAGCGGCACGTCCATATTTAACCTTTATCGAATCTCCTTCACTTCATTTTACAAAGGAATCAAGTTTTGAATTCGAATTCAAATTTAAGAACGTTGGAACCCATCCAGCAACAACTCTTTCAAGCAGGACCACAGTTTTTGAGCAACAGTTGTTACAAAAGCCCATTCTTATTGACGATTATACCGTTGTAAATGATATTCCCAGGGATACAACCACAAGTTTACTTCTCAGCCTCAAAGACAAAATATCAGACGAAACCAATATCCATCCCCATTTTATCATCATCAGCCTAAGCTATGCTGATCCTATTGTTCATAAATCCTATAAACAAACAATTTATCTTAAATGGGCCGGTGTTATTGCAGGAAGACAACAACCTCTAATTCACGTCGAAATTAGTGAGAAAGAAAACATTTTAAAGTATTTAAATACCCACCACTTACTTAAGTGACCTTAAATTAAGAAAAACCCCGACTATTGTCAAAGGTCCCAGCCAGTTAAACCTATAGATTGCAAAGCAAAGCTAGATCATGTCATTGTTTCCTCCCTTTCAACGCTTACGAAGTTAGCTGACGGATTCGGATTAAAAAGGAACCCTACCTTCGCAAATTTGAAAACACATCGCGAAGGATTCACTCAGGAATTGGTTTCTCCGCATCAATAATTGAATTAAGCGATAGAGAACTATATAGTTTCGATTTTCTTAGAATAAATTGAATTTTATCATACTTTATTCGATCTAGTCAATTGCAAGATTTAGATCTTCTGTCTATCTTTAGGCAGAAGATCTTACATCCCAAATGAATTGCGTAAAAGATCCGGACGTAAGACCCCAGCATGAAAAGAATGCCCACTATTCAAGTTACATAACCATACCTCGGCAGGGCTAAATACCAAGGGATCGATGTTATAGAAGTCCCCATATTCCTCAAATATTTCTATAAAAGGCCGTTCATATTCCCGAGAAAAACAGAACGGAATTTGGTTTACTAACGAATCTAAGGTTTCATCATTATCTTTAAGATTATAAAGTACTGTAGAACCATAAAAGATCCCATCATTTGACCTTCCCAAAGCATTGAGGTTACTGCGTGCAACAGGAGGAAGCGGACAAGTTCCCCAGCCGGAATCTATCCTTTCTGAATCATACCCCAGTACAGCAAGCTTAGATAAACCCGTTTCCAAGGCCCGTGCAGCTATCTGAACTGAACCCGCCAGAGACGCGGTTGGAGCTGCCAAAATATAGAGATCCTTAGGCTCACACCCTAATTCTTCTACTAAGTATTGGACTGTCTCCGCAGTTGGGAGCTCCTCACTTTCCAGACACATAACAGCCATCTTTGAATAATCTTCGTAACCAGTCCTGTCATACAGAATGCCCTGATGAATAATGGCACGCCCCGGTCCGGAACCCATCGCTGTTAAATCGCCATTTTGGATGGGCCAGCCAGCATATTGAGACGCCAAGCAAGCTTGAACCGGATGAGCTGTAACAACCTCAACCGTTGGCCAGCGAAACCCGCTAAAGTCTAACCAATGTATTTTAACCTGTGCCAACCCGCCGAGGCAGACTGCAGCAAACAAGACGCCAGCTTCCCAACTGCCTTGTACCTGAACTCCGCAGTCTATTACAGTTACCTCATTTTGCTTTTTGACCCCAACCCTTAGAAGTTTTCTCTTTTGGATGAATTTGTTAACTAAAGGAAATGCTTGCCGGTTTGGACTCAGTTTGGATTGTTGTATATTTGGAAACGACATGCTATTCTTCCTTTTCTATCATTCTCTTAACATGCCTTTATCTTATCCCTTTTTAGTACATTTTATATAAATTCACCCTCTCGAATTAGCGATTGATCTCCAATTATAAATGAAGGACTCTTAATAAAATACGTCAACTCATTCATTAAATCTATATAAATTTCTTTATCTGAATATTTCCCATTGCAATCAAACATAAGCCTCACAAGCGGACGCGTAGGGAAATTGGTCGGCACAGCAACAACTACACCCATTTCCCCAGTATTTAAGGTTACCAAAGTATCTTTAGGATAAAGATTTAAAGAATTACGAAATGCAGTGACCACTATTGGATTAAAATCGTTTTCCATGGTTAAAATCATTTCAAGAGCATGATAAGGTGGAAGTGCTTTACGGTAAGGTCGATCTGCCGTTAGAGCATCATAAACATCTGCTATCGCAATAATTTGGGCATCAAGAAGGATTCGTGATCCACTAATTCCATCGGGATATCCATTACCACTCCACCGTTCATGATGCAGTCTTACCGAATTTAATATAATTGGCGAAACATCTGTATTATGCAACATTTTCTCTCCCTCAATAGGATGCCGCTTAATAATGATCAATTCCTTTTTAGTTAATAACCCAGGTTTATTTAAAATTTCACAGGGTACTTTAATCTTCCCAATATCATGAAGGATTGCCCCCATTGCCAGATACCTTAGGCCTTGCCCCTGATAGCCTAATTTACTTGCAATTATTATAGAGAGGATAGCAACATTAACTGCATGTACAAAAGTACAGTAGTCATGTTCTTTTAAACTAGCCAAATCCACTCGCAGAGAATCATTATCTATGCACATCCATTTACCGTTTATTTCCCTAATAATCAACTCTATAAGAACCATCGTTTGGGCTATTTGCTCCGATGTAATGAGCCCAGTATCATGATAAATACTCCATATTGAACCTACAATGTCAAAATAAAGATCTCTTGAAAAAGTCTTTAACTCAGTACCGGATGAATTGACATGATCTTTCTCAGATATTAAAGTGTAAACCTCACTTCTTCCCAATCGTTCCCTGATCCTATCTGTTATTAGCTGCCCTCTTGTTAATAAAAGAAGACCACTGGTATCAAACAAATCCACAGGTGCCAGTTTCTGTAAAAATAATCCTGGTGGTAGTTTTTCAAGAACTACATTCATAGAATACCTCCAGATCCATGCAAAGCTACCTTAGAAACTAAAAATTATAACTTTCAGCCACAACATGCTATTAGTCCCTGCAATGTTGATCTATCCCAAGCTCGCTCCTGCTAAAGTTTCCTGAACAGTTTTAAGCAAAACATTTAAGTCCAGAGGCTTACTTATAAAATTTTGCACACCAAAACATCGCGCGAGGTCCTCCAAATCAGTTTCTGCACTTATCATAATTACTGGAATATCCTTAGCCAGATCATCCTGGCTAAGTTGAGATAATACTTGAAGCCCTGTCATTGCCGGCATTCTTTGATCTAATAGAATAAGAGATGGGCGGTTTAATGAGAGCGCAAGATTCAGACATTCCGAGCCACTAGCCACTGCTTTTACGTTATAGCCTGATTCCTCTAAAACCTTATGGATAAGAAGTCTGACCCCAAATTGGTCATCGACAACTAAAATATATCCCGACAATTTGCTTCCTCCTATCTATTAAATATTCATTCTTTAACTGCTGGACTTATTATCGCTACACATTACAGACTACTAATTTCATATTGTATAACTATATGTCGCCTTTTTCAACATAATTAAGTACACACAGTCGGTAAGATGTTTGTGGCGACTAACATAAAATTGGAGGGAGAGGTGATAGTGTGTCTAACAATATTCAAGAGGTTGCTGGAAAAAATATACGCTTATTCCGCCAGACAAAGGGCCTCACACAAGAAAAACTTGCTGAACTGGTTAACGTCAGTAGTTCCTATATAGGTTATCTGGAACGCGGTCTCCGAGCTCCTTCACTAGACCTATTAGCAAGAATAGGCATCGCCCTAGAAGTTGAGCCTACTGTTTTGCTCTATACTACTTCAGCTGATTCTGATCCAACACTCAAAAAGCTCAATGCTCTCTTGGCTGGGAAAAATCCTAAATCAATTAATTTTCTATATGAAGTAGCCATGGCCTATTTCGTTTCTACCAGTGAGTCGGCTTGAACACTTATGTTACCCTTTATCATAATCTCGTAATGTTAAAACCAAGTCACTTAGGTATTTATGCCTCCAGAAAGTATTGAACAATAGGAGGTGATACTTTTCTGACTAGTACACAAAAAAACCCCGGTTTTTCTAACCGGGGCCTCAATATCACGACTAATCACATTAAATTTTCAATTCACCATCAAAGGTTGAAATAGTTTTGTATAAATCAGGTCGACGATCTCGAAAAATCCCCCACTCAAGTCGTTGAATCTCTAGCTGTTCCAAATCAAATTCAGCAACAAGCACGGTTTCTTCTGTACGGCCAGCTTCAATAACTTTATTCCCTTGCGGACCCGCAATAAAGGAAGATCCATAGAACGTGATATTGGAATCATCGTCCTCCTCAACTCCGATTCTGTTAGAAGCAATTACTGGAATTAGGTTTGCTGCCGCATGCCCAAGCATACAGGTCTGCCAATGTTCTTTGGAGTCAATCAATCCATCTTGGGGCTCTGAACCAATAGCTGTCGGATAAAAAAGCAACTCAGCACCCATCAGAGCCATACATCGGGCAGCTTCAGGATACCATTGATCCCAACAGACTCCGACACCAATTTTGCCAAAACGCGTATTCCAGACTTTAAAACCTGTATCTCCTGGATTAAAATAGAACTTTTCTTCATACCCCGGGCCATCTGGAATATGACTCTTGCGATACTTTCCCAGCACCTCTCCATTAGCATCAATGACGGCCAGAGAGTTATAACGGGCATAGTTTTTTTTCTCATAGAAGCTGATCGGCAACACTACCTGAAGCTCTACAGCTACCTTTTTAAAGTGCTTTACCGCTTGATTCTGCTCTAGCTCTGTGGCATAGGTATAATACTTAGATTTTTCTTTTTGACAGAAATACGGGGTTTCAAACAACTCTTGCAACAAGATAATCTGAGCACCCTTTGCAGCAGCTTCCCTTACTAAGAGGTCCGCCTTAGCAATGTTTTCTTCGATACTCTCAGTACAACTCATCTGAGTAGCCGCAACTTTGACGTTTCTCACATTTGATTCCTCCTCGCTGGCATCTGTTGAGTTGCACAATGAACATTTCCGCCCTCTCGAATAAGCCCCATTCCATTAACTGGACGGATCCGCCTTTCAGGAAATGTTTGGCTCAACATTTGTACCGCTAACTCATCAGACACTTTTGCCTTTCCTCCGAAAATCGGCAGAATAATTCCTTCATTAACAAAGTAAAAGTTTAAATAACTCAAGGTTAAACGTTCATTAGAAACCGGATCATACATTTTAGGAGGTTGTTGAATAGGTATAATTTCAAAGGACCTTCCTTTGGCGTCCGTCTCCTTTTTTAATATTTCAAGGTTCTCCTTGGTGATCCTATAATTTTCATCCTTAGGATCATCACAAATCTGAAGCAGAATTTTACCCGGAGCTGCAAAGCAGGCAAGATTATCTACATGCCCATCAGTCTCATCCCCATCCAGTCCTTTTTTTAACCAGACCACTTTCTGGATATTGAGAAATCTCTTTAACTCAACTTCAATCTGTCCTCTTGTTAAGTCAGGGTTGCGATTTGGATTTAAGAGACACTGCTCAGTAGTCAGCAGTGTACCTTCTCCATCCACATGGAAGGAGCCTCCTTCCATAACCAGAGGGGCATCAAATCGTTTTACTCCGACATGATCTAAGATTTTCGTGGCTACAAGATCGTCTAAATCCCACGGGGAGTATTTGCCGCCCCAAGCATTAAACTTCCAATTAACCCCTGCCACATCCCCACCATCACTGACAAGAAATGTAGGTCCATTATCCCTCAGCCACGCATCATTATGCTCAATAGTCAAGAGTTCAATCTGTTCACCATGAAATATGCTTGAAAACTTCCCCAAATCCTCTGAACTCACCAAGACCGTTACCTGCTCAAATTCAGCTATTGCTTGAATAATCTCTATATAGCCCTTGCAAACAGCATCATAATCCTCAGGGTAACACATAGAGGCTTTTATTGGCCATGAAATAAAGGTACGCCCATGCTTGATCCACTCCGGCGGCATCTTATAGTTTAACTTAATTGGATACAACATTTATAATCCCTCATATTCTAAATTTGTAACTTTTAGCATTCTGCCTCAACACTATACTGAATATAGCCTTTACAACCCGGTTTTGGCAATACTATTTTCAGAATCATAATTTGTAATTCTTGCTGTTGTCTCAGTATCAGAAATATAATGAAGCTTCCTGTCAAAATTACGCATAGATCTTTATACATATTTCACTCATATCAAGCAATTTATTCGCATTTAAAAACTGTCAAGCATTATAAATACGAATTCAGTCACCTTTTGATACAAATGACAAACTCAAATCAAAAAAGCACCTACAGGCTAAACGCTCTTTTGAAGTGTCCAGTCTATAGGCACCGGTTAATATTCTTACGTACTCTCTTTATTCATGTGTATTGATCGTTCATTTACCAAGTCTCTTCTGAATCAATCATTCTTATCTTTGCAATGAATTTTCCGGTTTAACCTTTTTAGTTTCAGATTTATGATTAACTGAAAGAGTCATATAGCATAATCCATACCCTAAAACCGAAAAACAGATAGCAGTTAGCAGAAAATCTAATCCTTCCATACGAGCCCCTCTCTTTCAATTAACCATTTTTAAGACGGTAACGAAGCGTTTGATAACTTTGAGCAACAGCATGTACCACTGAACGGCAACGTCCACGTCTAGACTTACCGCTCAGTTATCCAACTATCGTCATGGATCAGGCCTTGATACCAGACTCGTTGGAACAACTCCCCCTTTTAAGGAAGTTCTCTCTATATATTCTAAACTAATTGTCTTGAATATATATAAACAATTTATTAACAAACTATAAACTATTTTCTCCTAATCAATGTTATATTTGTTTCCTAGTATATAGCAAAGAAATCCCCCATTGATTCATGCACTGCACAAATCAATGGGGGATTTCTTTGCTCAAATGACTTATAATCTTTCATACTCACCATTCGAAGTTAAATATTGGATATCAATACACCCATAGTACTCCCCATACATATCCAGCGGATCAAATCCACTCTTGCGAGTGCAATCATCTGAATATCCGATATAGTAGACTTCTTGATCGTGGTCTCGCATACGGAATATATACTGGGGTTCAGCTTCAAACTTCTTAACAAGCCGTTCAAATTCCTCTGTACCCTTTTTGGCCTCTGAGCTGAAGTACTCAGTAAAAATCTTCTTTTCAAGACAATTTTCAGTAATTTTGAACATATAAAAACAACCTCTCATTTATAATTCGATTAATTATATAATAACAAAATTTTCAGCCGCTTCCAACTCACTTTACATTTGATAACCCACTGACCGAAGCTCAGAAGTTGCTGCCCAATCCACACCTTCCTTAAATAGGACGACTCCATAATCCTGCTTGGCCTTGCTGGCAGAAATAACTCCATTTAAGAAATCTTGCCATACACTCTCAGGGGCTCTCCGCCAAGGATCTCCCCACCCTCCACCGCCTGAGGAAACTACTGTAAGTACGGTCCCCTTCGGCAACAAACGCGCACTCTCTTTACTTGCCAGAGAAATTTTTTCTCCGTCTAATGTTGCCAATTCAACACGGGTTAAACTTCCGGGTTGCCCTGAAGCTGTACCAAACGGAGGAACCTTCATCCCATCCCCAAACATCACAATATTTGTGGGTTCACCATTAAACTGTATGCTATAACGAATTCCTGGTCCCCCGCGCCACATGCCCGCTCCTGCGCTATCGATTTCGATTTCATGGCACAAGGTTAAATGCGGGTATTGGATTTCATTGGCTTCTATGTTTGGTGCACGAACTCCCCCATAGTTCGACAATGGAGCCATATAAGGATAACCATCCCTTCCCGCTATTCCCCCGCCTGAACCCAAGGCACAAAAAGCAAATCCCACATAAAATTCTTGATTGCGAGGGTCGATTCCATAAAACGATGGACCGCAATAACGT
The DNA here is from genome assembly GCF_020595055.1 of Desulfosporosinus shakirovi. GTDB lineage: Bacteria > Bacillota > Desulfitobacteriia > Desulfitobacteriales > Desulfitobacteriaceae > Desulfosporosinus > Desulfosporosinus shakirovi. The sequence continues at coordinate 11,784 of NZ_JAJDOO010000005.1, forward strand.
CCAAAACCAGCAGGCAATCGCTCACCTGCTACGGAGTCTAATGCTTGGAATATAGCACTAATAATTTCACTTGCCGGAGTCAGTGTACTTAACGTTACTGGCGCCGGATCATGAGGATTAACTAAACTGCCCTCAGGTAAAAGAACCTTTATCGCTCGAAAAGCTCCACTGTTTCGAGGAATATCAGGACCAAGCGCCCAAAGCGCACCAATCCAAGCGGCAGTTGTACTTGTTACCAATGCTGAGTTGACAAAGCCTTTGACTTGAGGATCAGTGCCCTCAAAATCCAGCATCATTTCCTCTCCTTTAATCTTAACTGTCACCTTGATTTTAATGGGATTTGTTTGAAATCCATCATCATCCACCCACTCTACGCCCGTATAATCACCATCTGGCATACCCTTAATTGCTTGACGCGTGAGTCTTTCGGCATGATCCAGAAGATATCCCACTGCCCCTTTTATCCGAGTAGGAGAGTAGTTAGAGAGCAACTCTCTTAAACGAACAACTCCAATCTTGTTAGCACCTATTTGGGCCCATAAATCATTTTGAAGCATGTGCGGATTTCTGACATTTTGAGTGATCAGATCCATAACCTCATTAAAGACCTGCCCTTTGCTTACAAGTTTAATCGGCGGAATACGCAGTCCCTCCTGAAAAATCTCAGTTGCTTTGGCATTATAACTACCAGCAACAGATCCTCCGATATCTCCGTGATGGGCCCTGCTGACACAGTAGAAAAGGACCTCTCCCTCCACAACTAACGGGGTAATAATACCAATATCCGGGAGATGGTTTCCTCCGTGATAAGGATCATTGATGATAAAGACATCTCCCTCTTCAACGTGCCCCGAGTATTTACGAATCACTTCTTTAATGCTAAACGTGCCAGCGGCAGCTAAAATCGGTATGCCATTAATCTGAGAGACTAAATCTCCATCCCCGTTACATATGCCACAGGCAAAATCACAAGCCTCCGCAAAGATAGGTGAACGAGACGACCGCTCTAAGGCGTAGCCCATTTCTTTAGTAATCGTATCCATACGGTTAGCAATCACTGCCCGTTCAATAACTTCATCCAACTTGGCATTCATAGTTAACGTCCATCCTTTCCTATCTCAATAATTAAATTTCTCACCTGATCAAGTTCAGCCTGCCAATTTTCGTCTATTAAAATCGTTGTATACTCTTTTATTATTATAGCGGGACCCTGCAAACGCATTCCCATCCCTAAATCTTGCCAACGAAAAATCTTAACATCCTGAAAAGCTCCCTGCAAATAGACTGAGTGTACTTCATTTGTTTTTGATAAGGTTGTACTCTTTTCATATATTTGAAGATCTTTAGTGTTGCCCCAACCAGCCCTTAGACTTAATCTGCTCTGAAGTGATCTCTCCTTCTCCTGAGCCAGCAACCGAAGATTAACCAGCATCAGAGACTTCTCAGGCTGACTGTAACCATATAGCCTCTGGTGAGCTTCATGAAACCCCTTATCTAACTGTTGCCAAACTTCTTGATCAGTTGCATCGCCCAGGATGGCAACGTTAATTTCATGATGTTGATCGGAGTACTTTAAGTCAGCCGACCAAACATAGTCGCGTTGATCTGCACTCACCCCTAACCGAGACAGCTCTTGATCCGCCTGAGATTGCAACTCTAGTATGCCTTGGTTCCAGCTTAGGATGGGCACTTCGCCTAACACTTCATAGAGGCTGCGCAAGACTTCAAGCTGAAAACGAGCGTGATGCAATCCTTGAGCACAAAAAACAGGCGCCAGTTCCGGAACCACAACTTGTTGTATCCCAACTCTCTCAGCTAAGGCAGTCGCAAATAGAGGTAACGCACCACCAACAGCCGCTAAAACAAAGGAACGAGGGTCATACCCCTTTTTAACAGTCATCAAGTACACAGCATCCGACATTAAAGAAAGTGCAACTTGATAAATAGCATAGGCTGCTTCTGAAACAGATAAACCTAAAGGGTGAGCAACCTTCTTTTCAACCGCCTCACAGGCTAATTCTTTATCCAATGACATACGTCCGCCTAAAAAATCCGAACCATCCAGTAACCCCATGATCAACGCTGCATCCGTAATCGTCGGCTCTTGACCACCTAGTCCGTAACAAGCAGGCCCGGGATTAGCACCTGCCGAATGGGGACCAACCCGAAGCATTCCTCCTTTGTCCAACCAAGCAATACTTCCCCCGCCTGCCCCAACAGTATGGATATCTAACATTGGAAGTTGGACAGGATATCCAGCGATCTCCGCCTGAGGAGTCACCTCCATTTTACCTTGCCTGATTAAGGAAACATCAAAACTGGTCCCTCCCATATCTCCCACCACTAATTCAGAAAATTCCTGTTCACGGGCCAGAGCCCACCCTCCCTTTACTCCTCCGGCCGGACCGGAAAAAAGAGTGTGCACGGCTCGCTTACTAGCTTGTAACAGATCAGTTAGACCACCATTATTTTGGGCAATTAAAATGGGTACTTGAAGACCCTTATCACGCAAATGAGACCTTAGATCTTGTAAATAGTTACTCAAGACAGGACTTAAACGTGCATTTAACACCGTCGTCGTGGTCCGTTCGTATTCTCCCAGTTGAGAAGAGAGTTCGGATGAAAGGGTAACGAAAACTTCAGGTGAAAACGCTTGCAAATCCTCTTTAAACATTAATTCATGTTCAGGATTACGACAAGCAAAGAGCAAACAAACTGCCACAGATTCTACTCCTTCTTGACGCAAAAACCCGGCAATTTCCTTTATTTGTGCTCTATCTGCTGCCTTAATCGACATCCCCAGGTAATCCATTCGTTCCCGCAAGCCAATACGCAGATGACGGGGAACTAGAACCGGAGACAGAGCAACGCGAAAATCCCATTGCTCTGCCAAACGAGAACGCCGCAATTCTAAAGCATCTCGAAACCCCTCCGTCGTTATTAGAGCAGTTTTAGCTCCCTGCCCCTGAAGCAAGGCGTTAATCCCAACCGTGGTTCCATGAATGAATTTATCCGTTAGCTCAAGGAATTCTTCTAGAGATAAGTCAAACCTCTTCGCCAACTCAGTCAAGCCCCGTATAATTGGCTCCAGAGGATTTTCATGACTTGAAGGAACCTTCGCAGTAAAAGTCGCTCCTTGTCGATCCCGAACAATAAAATCTGCAAAGGTTCCGCCTACGTCAACTGAAATTTCGAACATGGTATCCCTCTTCTTTCAATAACTTAAAGCTTATTATTAGAGTAAAATTGTCAATATCCCTCTCAGAAATGATTGTTCTGGGAAAGGACCTAATTCATCTTTACACCTTCTCTATAGCCCGAAAGCCCCCATGAAACGACGGATTTTCTGTTGCACTTCAGCCGACATTTCTACTGTAGGTGCAAACCCTTCAAGTGGCTTAGTTGCATCAATCCCCATCTTAGCAGTGCGACTTAAGTTATCACTTGAGGGATCAAGCGTGCATCCCATACCCATATGCTGAGGAATGATGGTCACGCCCCTGTCTGCTTGAAGTCGGGTTGCCATGGCCCATAGAACCTGTCGTTCATCGAAGACGTCTACGTCTTCATCCACCACGACCACCATTTTAAGATTATGGTCCACTGAAAAAGCAGTAAAGATAGCTTGCTGAGCCTGCCCCTCTGCAATCTTCTTCATAGAAATATAACAGTGAAATAATCCACAGGCAGAGATTGGCGCATGAACGCTCTTAACATTTGGAAGGGTTCTGTTCAAAGCATTTAGTACATCTCCCTCACGTTGCACTCCCACAATCGTAATATGTTCCGAACTCATACCGGGTGTAATGTCCTGAAACAGGGGCTTTGTACGATATTGAATCCCCTTAACTTTAAACACGTTTTCTGTACTGCGATAACATGCATAATTAGTGAACTCTGCAAAGGGACCTTCGGATTCTCGTTCTCCTGCTACAATTTCCCCTTCTATGACCACCTCAGCATAGGCCGGAACCATTAGATCCACGGTCTTACAGCGAGCAACCTCCAGAGGAGCCCCGAATAACCCCCCCATGGCTGCGAATTTACCCAGATCGTAGGGAATTAAGGCCATCGACCCCATAGAAATATTCGGATGAATACCCAGGACAATAGTCGCTTCCAGCGATTTTCCCAGTTCTTCTGAGCGGCGAAAATACTCCCATAAGCGTTGGCGAGAGTGGAGACTAATCCCCAACTTATCTTTCCCTTTAAGCTGCATCCGGTGATAACCTGCAGTATCTGCACCTGTCAAGGGATCTTTGGCAATGACCAATCCCGCAGTAATGTAGGGTCCGGCATCAATAGGAAAGTGCGTCAAGATAGGAAGTTTATACAAATCAACCTCTGAGCCTACAAAAGCATTCTCTCGAAACGGAGCTTCATCCACCTCCACTGGTTCAATCCGCTGATTAATTCGTTTGGAAAATTCAGCAGCCAGATCGTTAGGATGAACACCCATCGCTAAAGCCAAACGCTCGCGAGGAGCTAGAACATTTGTCACAACCGAAATTTCATGCCCTTTAACATTTTCGAAAATCGTTAACGGATAACGTCGGGCCTTCTCTAATTCCATAATCAAGGTGCTAATTTCATACATTGGGTCAATCTCTTCTTTGACATGAACAACCTCCAAGGGGTTTTGCTGCTTGACTCGTTCAATAAACGACCTCAAATCTTGCTCCAACATTTACGCCTCCTAAAAAATAATTGTCCCTTAATTTCACGGCCCTATTGAGTTAATCCACTTTTTCGCAATCCATCAACAAGCTTCAGTAAATAATGCAAGCTTATCGGACATCTGAGGATCTGTCTTCTGAATCGATAACACCTCCGAAACATAGTTCAAAAAATTAGTTCTAATCTTTGCAACCCCTTATAAAGAAAGCGTAATAAAGAAAAAAGACGATAGAAAAAGCCCACAGTCATATAGACTGGGGGCTTTGCCATCGTCCACCAAAGCCTGGTCAAAACAGGCTCATCTTAATTACAGGCAGGTCTTCTGGCTCAAAGATCATCATTACCGTACGCCTTCCCAGCCGAAACCAGTGGCCAATGTACGGAACTCCCTTCTTACAGTGGTGGGTCCGCTCAGGTTAAAACCTGATTCCCTATTCTCCCTATTGGGCACCTGTAATCGTTTTTACCAACCCGATTAATTATCAGGTTATAACATTTATAACCATTTCGACGTCTAATCTTTATTTCCTGCTAATTAACAAAATTTTTGTTATATTCCATGTCGATGTTTGTGTTTCTAACGTCCCATAAAATTCACAAGGCCTTTAGTCCTATTTATGATGAACCAAAGCTAAATTCATCAAATTCTGCTGATTTTTATGGTATAATCTACATAACTTCATAAAAGAAAGGGTGGACCTTCTGAAAAAGCTCATTTTATCTGTCATAACTTCGCTTGCATTTGCCTTATGCACGCCTTTTATAACCCAAGCAAGCCCCTTGGCTTTCTCAACTGAACGTATTGCCGGACAAGACAGAGTTGAAACTGCTCTTAAAATATCTCAAAAAGGATGGGACTCAGCTCTAACGGTTATTTTATGTGAATACAACGACTATCCAGATTCTATCGCAGCGACCCCTTTTGCCGTAAACTTAAATGCACCCATCTTACTTACTAAAGGAGACTCGATTGACCCACGCGTAGTCAAAGAACTGCAGCGATTATCGCCGGATAAAGTTATTCTTCTGGGAGGTACTGCTTGTCTACAGCCTGCAATTGAAAAAGAACTTGAAGGTCTGTCACTGCGATGGGATCGAATTGGGGGAATAGATCGTTATGAAACGTCGGTTCTTCTTGCCAAACAATTATATAGTGATTCTATGATTCTTGCCAATGGCGATAATTTCCCTGATGCTTTATCAGCAGCAACTTTTGCTGGTATAAAGCAAATCCCTATCATCCTTACATCAACCACTCTTCCTGCTTCTGTCATTCAATACTATCAAGAAACTGCACCAAAGCACTTGTTTGTTATCGGAGGCGAAGTCGTTGTTCCTACTAAAGAATTAACCGAGAATAACTTTACCATTGAAACCCGTTTAGGGGGCTACGATCGTTACGAGACAAACGCCAAAGTCGTTTCGTTTATGAAAGATACCTACCAGTCCAATGACCTTTTCTTAGCATCTGGCATCACATTTCCAGACGCTGTAGCCGGAACCGTTCTTGCTTCAAAGTCTAATGCACCCCTTTTACTTACAGAAAAAGACGATATTCCATCCGCGGTTTATAGCATCATGCGCGAACATATGAAAGTTGAACCCCCAACCCAGGACTCAAACTCAAGCAATGGTACTAATAGTTCTCTAAATCAAGGAAAAGTCACTGCTTCCGGGGGCTTAAACCTCAGAGAGACTCCCTCCTCCACGGGGAACGTGCTTATCACCATTCCGGCAGCGGCGACTATCGACCTAATCGAAAAGCAAGACCAATGGTATAAAACGACTTATCAATCGAAAACAGGTTGGGTTTCTGCTGATTATCTAACCGTAACATCGAAAATGGGAGTCATCAGCGCCTCAGGAGGCTTAAACCTAAGAGACACGCCCTCTTCCAGCGGAAGCATGCTTGTTACCATACCAAAAGATACATCCGTTGAGATTATTGATCAACAAGGTCAATGGTACAAAACAACCTATCAATCGAAAACAGGATGGATTTCTGCTGATTATGTAACACTTTCACTGACAAATGCCGAAAAACCTACACCTACTACACCTACTACGCCTGCTGCACCCATAGATTTAAGTGTCAATGGTCAAGTTTACATTTTAGGTGGAACAGGTATAATTAGCTCTTACGCTCAAACTATTATCGAAGGAAAAGTTTCATCAAACTATACGGAAAATCTTAAAGCCTTCCCTTCTCTCCCCTCAGAAATCAAACAACCAACTGATCCCTCACAGGGGGACGATGACATCACCCCTCCTGCTGATAATCCTCCCCCAGTGACAACCTATGATCCTTCAAAGGAAGTTCTCATCAATCCTTTTGAGGGAATCCCTGCTCAAGCATTATCGGGTAAAACGATTATGATAGATCCCGGACACGGCGGACCGGATAAGGGAGCAAGCGGCCCAACTCCAACTTACGAAAAAAACAACACCTTAGCTATAGCCATGGCCTTAAACGATACCTTAAAACAGGCTGGAGCAACCGTTATCTTCACCCGAGACAGGGATGTCTCTCTCTGTACAAACACTACCTACTCAGAAGTTGAGGACCTCCAAGGTCGAGTAAATTTAGCCAATCAATCGAAGGCAGACTTGTTTATAAGCATTCATAATGATGCGAGTCTTAACACAAATGTTCAAGGCACTTCAACTTATTATTCTGAAGATAATCCAAGGCACTATGAGAGTCAACATCTTGCAGTTAGCATTCAATCTGCTGTTATCGACACTATCAAAACAAACAACCGCGGACCGAAACAATCAGGTTTCTATGTTTTGCGCAATACGACTATGCCTTCAATCTTGCTTGAAACAGCCTTCATATCCAATCCCTATGAAGAAGCAAGATTACAAAATCCGACCTTCCAAAAAAATGTTGCCGGCGCCATCTTTATTGGTATCTATAACTATTATAAAAACCCCCTGCCTGAAGCTTAAGCTTCTAAATAATTTATAGACTCTTTCAACCAGACTTCCTGCCTCGAGGCTTCGGTGGCGAGAGCTTCTCGATTTCGTATATAACCTTATAAAAAGAACGTGGTGTCTCGCATCAACCTGCGTAACACCACGTTCTTTTTATTCTTCATGAGTAGACGCTATTCTTATGAACATTAGCTTGGGTTTACTCCATTGATCTTCTGCTTCAATGCACCGCATTACTTACTGATCTTTTGCCGGGACAGGCCCTCGCGAAAGAGCAATCTTACCAGTGCGGACTATTTCAATAATGCCATGATCATCTTCTAAGACTTGACAGAGGGCATCAATCTTTGTTTCATCCCCTGAAAGTTCGATAACCATCGTTTCCCTGTTAACATCAACGATACTTGCTCGAAAAATCTCCACTATATTAATGATATCTGAACGTGTCGCAGCACTTGCCTTGACCTTAATCAAGGCCAATTCTCGTTGAATAGACTCTACTGCTGTAAGGTCACTGATTTTTATGACATCTATTAATTTTGACAACTGATTAACTACTTGTTCCTGTTCGATTTCATTCCCCTCAACCACAATCGTAATCCTGGTGGTATCGGGTTCTTCAGTGTAACCAGCCGCGATACTTTCAATATTAAATGCTCTTCGGCTAATAAGTCCGGAAATATGAGTTAAAACTCCCGGTTTATTTTCTACTAATACAGCAAGTGTATGCTTCATTCCTCTGTTCCTCCCATCATCATCTGATCTAGACATGCACCTGCCGGAACCATAGGCAATACATCTAACACTTCCGGGATCCGAATGTCCACGACTACCGGACCAGGAATCGCCAACGCTTGTTCCAGAACTTTTTCCAGCTCCTCAGGCTTAGTCACTCTCAGACCAGCTACACCCATCGCTTCGGCCAATTTAACGAAATCAGTCGTTGACCCTTTCAAACTCGTATGCGAATAGCGTCCACCGTAAAACATTCTCTGCCATTGAGCAACCATTCCTAAACACTGATTATTAAAGATAAGGACTTTAACCGGGAAATTATACTCTGCAACAGCTGCTAACTCCTGACAATTCATCATGATTCCACCATCACCGACGAAGAGGATAACTGGTCTATCCGGCAAACTACATTGTGCACCTAAAGCAGCCGGCAGACCATAGCCCATTGTCCCAAGCCCGCCTGACGTGAGCAATGAGCGGGGATTTTTAAAGCCGTAGAATTGCGCAACCCACATCTGGTGTTGGCCTACGTCCGTAACAATTACAGCATCACCTTGAGTCAACTGACTAACCTTTTCGACCACTGCTTGCGGCATAACAACATCTGAGCCTTGTTCGTAGGTCAAAGGCTTTTCTTGATGCCAGTTACGCACTTTCTCCAGCCAAGGTCGAACTTGTTCTGTTAGGTCGGCAGAGACATTCTTAACTTGTTGAGACAGGGCAGGAATTGACCATCTCATATCCCCGACGACGCGCAAGTGTGCTAAAACATTTTTATTGATTTCGGCTGGATCGATGTCAAAATGGATAATTTTAGCTTTCGCAGCAAACTCACTAAGGAGCCCAGTCACTCTGTCATCAAAACGAACCCCAATTCCAATAAGCAAATCACATTCCGTTGTAGCCATATTCGCTGCATAAGTTCCATGCATTCCAACCATGCCTAAAAATTGAGGGTGTTCATTGGGTACACATCCTAAACCCATCAATGTGGAAATAACCGGAAACCCGCTCTGTTCGATTAAAGCTTTTAACTCCTCCGATGAATCAGATAGATTGACCCCGCCACCAACAAAAATCAGAGGCTTCCGTGCTAACTTCATTTCAGCAAAGACCTTATCGATCATTCCAGAATCGCCTTCACACATAGGGCGATAGCCACGCAACTTAACCTCATTGGGATATTGGTAATCAAAAGAAGCTGCAAAGACATCTTTAGCAATATCAACAACCACCGGCCCCGGTCTTCCTGTTCGCGCAATATGAAAGGCTTCTTTAAGTGCCCCCGGTAAATCCTCAACCTTCTTTACCAAATAATTGTGCTTAGTAATAGGGGTTGTGATCCCCCGAATATCTGCTTCTTGAAAGGAATCTCTACCAATCAGAGGAACTGAAACTTGACCCGTAATAGCCACTAAAGGAATAGAATCCATGTAGGCTGTGGCAATTCCTGTTATGAGATTTGTTGCCCCCGGTCCGGAGGTTGCGATAACAACCCCGACTTTACCGGTAGCCCTTGCATAGCCGTCAGCCGCATGGACCGATCCTTGCTCATGTTTAGTGAGTATATGCCTAAAGTCGGCTTGGTACAAAGCATCATAAAGCGTCAGCACTGCCCCGCCGGGATAGCCGAACACTACATCAACGTTTTCATTTTTTAGGGATTCTATAATTGCCTCTGCTCCTGTCATTCTCAAATCAGTAACCCTCACTTTCTTTTCCCATAACAAATCTATCAAATAATCGTCACCTTTGAACGATTTGACCAAACTATCCTTTCATCCAATCGTGAGACTCCCAATTCTGCAAGTTGGAGTGGTCTCCCACCCGAAGTCTCGATGTTCAACTTTAGTTGAATGAGTTCACTTAACATCAGTTGAATGTAAACACAAAACTACATTCCATTTTCAAGAGGAACAAACGCCTTAGAGTGCTACTTGGCAACTGCACCTATTCCCAATTATAGCATAAAAAGTTGCACTATAGAGAGGACTGCGACACGACCATTGTTATGATATTCATAATTTTTTAATTTAAATATTTGAGGCACGTAAATGTTTATACAACTACAACCCTTTGATTATTTATCTATTCCTAGATCTGTTTCAACATAGCGTGCGATGAAGGTGCCCATAACCAACGCCCATACCGGGGCACTAATATTAAAGATCGTAATATTAGATACGGCAATGACAAAAGTAAATGCAGCACTCAATTTCATCGTTGGTTTGGATAAACCTACGGATAAGCTGTTTCCAAATACACCAATTAGGGCGAAACCCACAAGTATAGAAACAAACGCTGAAGGCAAGGCCTGAATCCAAGGGACCAGCTTCCAGGCAAATAGTCCGAACAAAAGGATGATAATCCCTGAGACGACCGCTCCCATATAACGTTTCTTCTGCGGACCTGCCTCTTCATCCGAACAAATCGCTGTCATCATTCCGGCTACATTAGCCGATTGTCCTCCAAAGAAACTGGTAATAATCGAAAAAATACCACTTAAAGCTATAATACGATTTATGGGAGGGCGATAATCATTCTGTTCTAAGGCCCCAATCCCAACCGCCGCATCATTACTCAAAATAAGCAGAGCAAGGGGGATCGAAACGGAAAGGAAGCTTAAGGGTTCAAAAATCGGATATTGAGGCGTGGGAAAAATAAATGATGATGCCAAAGCACTACTATTCAACGGCTGTGTTATAAGCAACAAGGTAAATCCTGTAAAAATAGCTGCAACCATTGGCGGAATCCGCTTATTCCATTTGCTAAAGATAAGGAATGCTACAAGAGATACTCCGCCAACCAGTGGGAGTTGGTGGATAGAAGTTGCGAAAGTTACCATGTACTTTGTAATCATTCCCGCCAGCATCACAGAAATGATTTGTTTGGGGACATATTCGAGCAGTTTCGAAAAAACACCCAAATAGCCAATCATTAGCATCAACAGCCCTGCAAAAATATAGGAACCGATAAGCTGATGATATGTAAATTGGGTTGTTACGGTTGCTAGAAAGGCAACCCCAGTAATAGAGTGGGCACCAACAATCGGCATACGATAATACAGGGGGATCAGAATACTATAAAGCCCACCGAAGACATAGACAGAAAACATCCAAAGAATAGTCTGGTTCATTGTAAAGTTACCCTTAGATGCGGCTTCTAGAATAATGACTGGTGGACCAGTTATGGCTAAGAGACCGGATGCAATTCCTGCAACAAAATTTTTATAATTCAAATCTCCTAAAGTTCTCATGTATTAATCTCCTATTGTTTTTTCGACAATCATAAGGATTTTTTTAATTTCTCCACTAGGGGAATATCCGCAGGAGCAAACTCATATAAGTCTAATTCATACGAATGAGCCCAAGCGATTTGGCTGTGCACTTTCAGCGTGAAGTTTCCAGAAATCCACTTACACCAAAAAGCCATTAGTTTGATGCCTCCAGTTTGATACGTATAAATACTCTCACCAAAGAAATTCAAAACGTCTATCTCAACGTCTAATTCTTCGTTAATCTCACGTTTCAAGCATTCTTGCAGACTCTCACCAGGTTCAATTTTACCACCCGGGAACTCCCATTTGCCTGCTAATTTATCATTATCTGCCCGTTGAGCAATCAGGACCTGATCGTTCTCCACGATAATTGCTGCTGTTACTTCTCTCATGATCGTTGTCTCAACCTTTCTAATGTCTGACGATTGTCATCTAATCCTCAAGGAACTTGACCAGTAACAGATTAATTATACTATCTGACCAGACCTCCATTTGTATTTTCATCATGAAATACAAAAATCCTGCATCAATCGCACTAATCTTTACATTTATTGCATGTATTATTGTTTTCCTAAGGGAACTCGTCCGGCTAGGGCTGAACATCGAGTCTTCCGTGGCGGACTCTACCCCCTCCGAAGCAGAGCACGAGGACCCACTCCCACTTGAATAAGAGGGAGTCTTAGGATCGGATTCAATTCTCCCATCGAGTAAAACTTTATTCCAGTAAATAATAGTTGTCATGGCAACTTTTTAATAGTATATTTATTTTGTCAGTAAAACCATTATAGTTGTGCCAATTGTTAAGTTATTTCCGGAATAATAACCATGAGGAGGGGGCCCGATGCCTAGAGCTAATTCCCTGGCAAATGATCGTATATGGGATAAAACTTTCTTTCTAATTCTATCTGTGTCATTTCTAATGTTTCTGTCAATGTATATGCTGTTGCCAACCCTCCCTTTATATGCTCAAACCCTTGGGGGTAACGAAACAATAGCAGGAACAATCGTTGGAATCTTTACGCTTTCCGCAGTCTTAGTACGCCCATGGTTTGGAAATTTGCTTGACCGAAAGGGTCGAAGAATGATTCTTATCATTGGGGTTAGTATTTTCCTAATTTCCGTACTTGCCTACAACCTTGCCTTTACTATTATTAGTTTACTTGCACTAAGAGTAGTTCACGGCATTGGATGGGGTGCCTCCACTACCGCCACTGGAACAATGGCATCAGATGTTATACCGGCTTCCAGGCGAGCTGAAGGAATGGGTTATTACGGAATTGCTGCCACAATCGCCATGTCCCTCGGGCCGGCTTTAGGACTATACTTAATCAAGTACAGCAATTACTCCGTTTTATTCACAAGCTCAGCGATTTTGGCCGGCCTAGGATTAGTAGGTTCCTTTTTTATTAATTATGAATTACCCCGAATAAAAACTCAGTCAGAAAATAAATCACCCGTTGTAAAAGGTGTAATCTTAGAGAAAACCGCCTTGCCTCCAGCCTTAGTTTTGTTCTTTATCACCCTTACCTACGGTGGAATAATAACCTTTTTGCCTTTATATGCAGACTCCCGCGGAGTAAAGAACATCGGCATCTTCTTTACTGTCTACGCCTTGGTCTTATTATTCAGCCGCCCACTCATCGGAAAACTGGCAGATCGGTATGGTGTTCGTAAATTTCTGGTTCCTGGAATATTATTGATAGGTATCGCTTTACTTTTGTTAGTTAAGGCATCTTCCTTGCCGATGTTTCTACTGGTAGCTGTTTTTTACGGCCTTGGCTTTGGAACGGTACAGCCAATTTTAAACGCCTTGGTTATATCCTTATCCCCCCCCCAACGTAGAGGTGCCGCAAATGCAACATTTGCTGTAGCAATGGACTTGGGTATTGGGTTAGGTGCTGTCTCTCTCGGCTTCTTAGCACAAAAAACGAGCTACGTATACATGTATGGCAGCTCTGCGATTTTTGTACTGTTTGCACTAGTTATGTACTACGCCTTACTTCGAAAAAAATTGCCCTTATAACCAAGAAATAAGAACCTTCCCCTATATATGATCCCCTTAAGGATACAAGATTATAAAAAACTTCTTAAGGGGAGTATTTTCACGAGGATAAACTAAATTGCAAGATCCTGTCTCTCAAATACCTTTTTTGCGTAATACCAAAGGACTGCTGAACAAACATTTAGCCCAATAATCGGCCCTGTTGGGTTTGTAGTTCCTTCTAATATAGATTGGGGCTGAAACCACCGGAAAAGAGAGAGGTTTCTTAGCCAAGAGTATTTATCACTGAGTCCGCCTGCGATATCCAGACTGTAAAATAACAGGGTTAAACCCGCTGCATAAGTTACAGCACGTTCTTCTTCAACTAGCCATGCCGAGAAGAAGAGACTATAGAGTTCAATCAGCGTGAACAAAGCAAGCCCTAAGATTCCTAAGAGAATATAATTTCCATGGTTGATTGGAATTCCAAAACGAGAGGTACCGAAAAAGAGTCCCCCGATGGTGACAGCAACTAAAACAGCGCCTGAGCTAACCAACACTCCAGCCTGAGTTGATAAAATCTCGCCACGTGATACTGGTGTAGATAGAAAAAGTGCCAAAGAGCAATCGTCGATCATTTTGGCTAACAGGGCATTTGCAGTTTGAATTCCATGAAAAGCCATGAGCATAACCCAGATCCTTGAAAAAAACTGGCCCGAGATAAAGGCTTCAAATGTATCCGTGCGTGCATTTTCAGGAACTCCGAACACCGTCTTTACAGCGGATGGAATAGACTCTGCCACCTGTGCTACCGCCGGATTCCTAGCAACTACAGGGTAAACCCAGGTTAGAAGTCCCTCGTAGAGAAAAATCCCTGTGGAAATCGCAGCTATTTTCTTGCGGTGTTGTTTAAACATTGCCCGAAACAATGCTCTATTCATAGTCACCCCACCTTAAGTTGTAACTTTAGTTTCTCGTTATAAAAAACGCGAGAACTACCGATAAAAATCCATAAAGGCCTCTTCTAATTCCAAAGAACGTTGCCTAAAGCTTATTACATGAACCTGAGTCAGAGCCAGCCATAGTTTATCCATTTCACCCGTAATACGGATCATACAGGATTTCTCCTGAATATTGGCTAAATTTAGTTGCCTTTGTTTAAGAAACTCTAATTCTTCTTCATTCTCGACTTCAATTTCAAAGGTTTGATGCTCTGCATCTCTAAGCTGAGAGATACTCTGAATGGTTAAAAGTTCTCCCTCACGAATTATTCCAACGTGTTCACATGTGCGATCAATCTCCACAAATTGGTGGGAAGACATAAACAAAGTCTTTCCTCTTTTCTTTTCCCCCAGGATTAAATCAATAAATACTTTTTGCATTAAAGGGTCTAATCCGGAAGTCGGTTCGTCAAAAACAAGAACTTTCTTATCTAACATTAAGGCCGCAATTATCCCTAACTTCTGCTTCATCCCCTTAGACATCTTCCGAATGAGAATTTTTAGATCCAATTCCAGGGCACTTGCTAAATAATCTCGATTCCTCTTTATTTGCCGTTTATTGCCATGCATTCTGGCAATTAGATCTAAGAAGTCAAGGGCTGTTAAGCTCTCCATAAAATGAAGTTCACCCGGCAGGTAGCTGACGATCTTCTTAACTTCTGCTTTTTCTTTCCAGCAATCAATTTCATTTATGGTTACTCTTCCTGAATCCGGCTTTAAAAATCCCATTAGAAGACGAATGGTCGTTGTCTTCCCTGCCCCATTCGGTCCAAGAAACCCAAACGCTTTTCCAGCATCGACTTGAAAATTAAGATTCCTTACTCCTCGTCCTTCAGAATACAATTTGTTCAGTTCTTTAACCTCAATCATTTCTTCACTCTTCCTTAGTAAAACCTCTTCTTTAAGAACTTCAATTTCAAGATACTGAGTTGTTTTCACTCCAACGGCTTTCTGGCAAAGAAATAATGAGAGACTTTAAAAGGTAACGGAATCACTTCAATCTGACTAAAACCAGTTTGTTCTAAGAGATCTAGCATCTCTTCTTCCAAAGGTAATCCCTCAAAACCCTCATGACAGGCCAGAAAAAAACTCATTAAATTTTGCGGAATATGGGTTTTGAATATTTGAAAAGCTGGAGCTCCTCCGCGCAGAGCTGTTAAAATTCCGATTTGTCCGCCTGGTCTTAATAGTTTCATTAGCGAATTTAAAAGCTCCCTGCGTTTTTCACCGTTGAAATAGTAGATATTGTTGTTAAGCAGACAACAATCATACGTTCCCGGAGTATCTTTGAATTCCAAAACATCCATCGACTCGATTCGAATTCGCCCTTGATAAGATTCCGTTGCAACTCCAGCCCGATTAGCTACGGAGGAATTAATCTCAAGACCTACTCCTCTTAATCTCGGAAATTCTTCGGCCAATCTTTGTAGCAACACTGCTTCCCCGCAGCCTGCATCTAAAACCTTATGCCAACAATCCTTTTCACATTTCCCCTTAAGCACCGGCCAGACAAACAGTTCTGAAGATTTAGAGGCTCTAGAGATAAGCTCATTTTCCATTTCACTATCCATCTGTCCCCTAGGAATTTTGCTCTTAATTAAATCAGGCAATTGCGCGAAACAAGGCCCCCAATGAAGGGCAAACTCTTTATACATCGCTTCTAGGCCATAGTCACGGTAATCATGAATGGCTCTGCCTGTTTTACTCAGTTGGTATCTTCCATTAGTTAAAACTATGAGTTCTTGACTCTTAGCCTGTTCCAGCCAATGATCCAGTAAAAGAGCGTCCCAATTTTCGTTATCTGCCAGTATA
Organism: Desulfosporosinus shakirovi; assembly: GCF_020595055.1. Classification (GTDB taxonomy): domain Bacteria; phylum Bacillota; class Desulfitobacteriia; order Desulfitobacteriales; family Desulfitobacteriaceae; genus Desulfosporosinus; species Desulfosporosinus shakirovi. The sequence continues at coordinate 28,204 of NZ_JAJDOO010000005.1, forward strand.
TTTTCTTTAGTCTCTTCTTTCAGAAGGCGTTCCCAAAGATTAAGTTCATACCCAGTATGAACAAGCCATAGAAAACCTAAATTTTCCATAAGCGAAACTGTTTTTCCGAGAAGCGCCAACATTCCTATTTGCATGAGTCCACCTCATCTAAAATATTTGATAGAAAATTCGGCTAGCGCCAGTCCTTCAGGCGCCAGCGCTAGTAAAGTTCTAATATACTTCTAAAAATCGTATTCTGACTGACAAAGTCACTTTATCATTTGTGCCTTAAAGCTTATTCTTGTTTGATCAGTGGTGCGCTTAAGTTGCCTGCTTTGCAACCTATCTATACTTCACTTTATGTTTATTACTTAACAGTAGTGTCTGTCTCTCTAGCCTCTCCGAAAAAAACAACCATATATTTCCAATCAACAACTTCTTCCAAATAAATTTTTGACTAATCGATTTAACTTGTTCAAGCAAGCTTATAGAAGGGTCTAACTCCAAACATACTGAAACTCCCCGTTTCTTTAGGCTACTTATATAGTAATGGAACTATTAGCCTAACGTGACAACAATTACGCTCCCTAAGTCTTTAACTCAACTTTAATAATCTAAATGAAAAACTGGAGAACAATTGTTGTTATCAATTTATTCTCCAGCTCATATTATGTTTTGTAATTACTTCTAATTCTTGTGAGACTATTGGGACTTTTAACGTGTTATCTTTATTAAACCCCAGTTAGCTAAGGATACCATAATTGACACAAGAAAGGCGACTCCAAACCCATGCACTGCAAATCCTGGGAATAGCGCACTGGTAAGCATGATCATCCAAGTATTAATCACAAGTGTGAAAACTCCTAAGGTTAATAGATTAAGCGGAATAGTCAATATAATCAGCAATGGACGAATAATTAAATTGACAAGACCCAGGACCATTCCCGCTCCGATAAAATGGAGTAGGGTTGACGCTTCTATAGGCAAAAACCGGGCTGCAACAAAAAACACAAGTGCATTGACCAGAAGACGATAGATTTGTCGTTTCAATCTCTTCCCTCCGTTCACCTTAAGCTAATTTTAACCTGAATATCTCCTGACTTAACATCGACGACATCCAGCCCTTTATATTTCCGTAAATCTTTGCTGACGGCATGGGCCACAGAGATAATTCCACTCGGAGAAAATGTTTTAACCCAATTCAAATGTTTTCGATCCTTCTCATCTCGAGGAAGTGGCATATGTTTTATAACTTTTTCCCCAACCAAAGCTAAATCGGTAAGCGCCATGAAGAACTCGTCTACAACCCAAACAGGTAACGGCAATGTAAATCTCCTATGCTTTTGAGTTTTAACTTGGACTATTAACAGCATGGCTGTTTTAGTCCACATACACTTCCACCTTGATTCTTCCCTCTACAGGATCAGCAACTTCCACGTCTACGATTTTACCATCAAGGCTTTCTTCAATTATACGTGCAAGTCCCTCCACATCTATGTCATGTAAATCAAGGCCCTTCATCTCCAACTCCGCGCGCTTGTCTGCTGGAATAAAACTCATTGCATAAACCACAAGTTTGGAAGCAGAATGTATCAGACTTAAAGGGACATTCACATTCACCTTCAACGTTTTCTCACCAACTACTCGAACCCGCAAGAAGCGTTCTCCTCCCAACAATATGTCTTTTTTAATAAACATATTCTCAGATATCTGCGAGGCCTCCTTATGGGAATTCCCCTCCTCAACCGCCTTAAGTAAATCCATACCTTCTGCGGCCGTCAGCTTCCCTTCTTGAATCATCTCGAGAATTTTCACCTTTTCACTATTCATTAACAACTCTCCTTTCAACACAATTGGGCTTTCAAAACTTACTATAGCCTTAAAGTGTTACTTATTACTTTCCCTCATCTGTCGTGTAGCTTCTTGGGCTGATATTTCTCCCCGCTCAAGAGCTTCTAGTATCTCCTGTCGGCGCAAACTCTCCTCAGAGGAGTTCCCTTTTCCATTCTCAGCGTCTTTTTCCTTATCTACTCCGTATCCAAGCGCCTCAATAACACTGTCCAAGCGACTGCGTACCGTCGGATAAGAAATACTCAACTCTTTTTCCACCTCTTTGATATTCCCTCGGCACTTAATAAATGCCTCCATAAAAATTAACTGTTCTCCAGGCAACCGACAAAACTTACACGAACTAAACTCCCCTTCGATTTTAGTAGAACAGTATGTACAAGTAAGCTTACTAATCTTCATTTCATGATTGCACACTGGACACTGATGGGGCATCTGATAAGACAAAGATATCACCTCTGCGTCATATTATTATTCCACTTCTCTCAATATAATAAATCAATATATTAATTATGTCAATTATTTATTTAATATATTTAATGTGTTGATTAATATTATTAATATTTAGGAGAGTTGTCCTCTATGCAGTATAATTGAGCATATCGTTCGAGTAATCATAATACAGCTGGGCTCCGGAGAGACTAGTGCATTATGATGAATCATCAAATATTATGGAGGGATTATAATGCCCCAAATTAAGATCCGTGGAATCGAGATAGACATGATACGGAAACTAAGCACCCGGCTGATCAATGAACTGACAATAGTGACACAATCTCCAAAGAACGACTTTACCCTTGAAATGATTCACTCAACCTTTGTCCTAGAGGGGGAAGTTGCAACAAGTTATCCTTTTGTCGAGATCGCTTGGTTTGACCGAGGGCAAGAGATTCAAGATCAAGTGGCTCAAAGCATCAGCAAATTAATCAATGAAGCTGGTTGCCCCAGCGTCGATATTATGTTCACGATCTTGGAGAAACCCCGCTATTATGAAAATGGAGAGCATTACTGATTTTTTTAGGTTATAACTTATAATTAATAATTAATATATCCCCAAAGCCAAAGACCTCCGCAATAGCTTCACCATAAAACGACATAAAAAACATGAGTAGTTTGATAAAATATTAAAGTGTCTGATTATTGCTAAAATTTTGCCCATTCAAGATGATTATTTCTAATGCTTGGCGTCAGGTAGATTGGGAACTCTTGCAGTGACAAGGTGAAAATGTAGTTAGCGCATGATGGTCTGGTATAAAAAGAGGCGCGGCCTGGCAAAAAATCGCCGGCCGCGTTGATGAGGAGCGGTTTAATTGATTTATGCTTTTGATGGTCATACTCCCCAAATCGGGACGGGAACATATGTAAGCGAAACTGCAATAGTGATCGGAAATGTCAAAATCGGAGAGAACTGTTATATTGGGCATGGTGCAATTCTGCGCGGGGATTATGGCAGGATCGAAATTGGCTCAGAGACTGCTGTCGAAGAAGGTGTCATAATCCACATTCGCCCCGAAGGGCTAAGCAAAATTGGAAACAGAGTTACGTTTGGCCATGGAGCAATCATTCATTCTGACGATATAGCTGATTGGGCCGTGATTGGGATGGGGGCAATTGTCAGTCTCGGAGCGAAAGTTGGTGCAAAATCTATTGTAGCAGAGGGTGCAGTCATAAAACAGAATCAGGTTATCCCTGAAAACGTCGTAGTTGCCGGCAATCCAGCCAAAGTGGTTAGGGAACTAGAAGATAAAGACCTTAAAATGTGGACATGGGGAAAACAGGTTTACGTCGATCTAGCTGCAAAATACTTAAAAATCGGAATGCAAAGAATACCGGATTAGCGGCTCTGAGGGCTCTAAAATAACGAGCAAAATTCCACTCGTCCTGATAGCATGGTTTGCAGTGATTTCGACAATATCTTTCGAACGCAATTTAATGCTTGGAAAAATTTCATAACATGTTGTTAATCTTTTGGGATACTTCATCATCACATATTACAAATAATTTCGCATCCGTTGGAATGGGTTCACTTAGCTTAGTGTTTATTGTCATATCACCCTTGTTTGATATTAAGGTGGCTCCTTGCTTAATAAGTGCCAAAAAAGCATCCTCATATGTTTTCCACTCGGGTCTTAGAGTTGTTTGATATACGTCAGCACCTCTTTGGCGACTTAATAATTGCGTGAAAATATCCAAGCTTCCTTCATTAAGTGCTGACCTTACAGCCAATCTTGATACAGCATCGTGGGAGAGAACGAAATCATTAACTTTAACATGTTTGAAGTTTTGAATATGTTTTTCCATCATAATTTCAACTGTGGTATGAACATTCGGAGCTAAACTCTCGATAGTTGAAGCTAAAAGCAATGATTTTCCATCAACAAGAGAAGGCTCATCAATTCTTGCATCGGCAAAAATGATTGCTGAACGAGCATTCTTAATCTCTGCTTGTTCAAGTATATCGAGGGAACTTGGGTCACCGCTAATAAAATAAACTTTGGGTTTATCGTAAGGATGTTTGTTAATCTCATCAATAATTACAACCTCAATATTCGAGTCCGTAGACAAAATTTCTTCTATCGCATATTGTGCCTTTTTACTCCAATTAATTACGATAATGTGGTTTTTACCTTGAAACTTCAATTGGCCTGCCTCCCTTCTCCTATGAAAATCTGCAACAGCATCAATAATCTTACCAATTACTAAACTTAACAAACCAATGCCAAATACATAAATGAAGATAGTAAGCACTTTTCCTGGAAATGTATTTGGAGAATAATCTCCGTAACCAACAGTCGACATCGTTGTTAAAACAAAATACAGTGAATTGAACCAAGTCTCAAATGTCTCAGGCTCAATCAAATAAGCAAATGTTGATACCGTCAGTACAAAAGCAAGAAATCCAAACGCAAGTGCTGTATTCTTCATTTTTAATAATTTTATTGATAAGCGAAGTAAAACAAAGTGCAAAGAGCTTTCCTCCTTCCAAATAAATTGTGATTTCAATTCTGTTGATAAGATTTTTTATTTTTTATTACAATCTAAGAAAGACTGAAAGATTGGATAAGCCTCAATCTTATTAAATCTGCATTTTTTTGTAAGTTTAGATCTTTCTCAACTCAAGAAACTAGGACTATAACTTCTACACAAGTTAATATTTCTCCTTTAATTCAGCGCTAACTGCCAGTGACTAATATAATAACCACCCACTTACTGAAATAGGTACGGAAAAGAGGGGAACAGTGTGATATTTAAAATACCACGACTGTCCCCTCTTTTCTGTACACGCCCCTGTAGGACCCTCTCAAAACCATTAAATTTAGCCTAAGCTAAGCACGCCATAATCTTAAGGTGAGACAGCGCAGACTTCCGCCACCAGCTAACAGAGCTTGGGGGTGAAATTCAATAATTTGGACTCCGCGCTCATGCAAGCTCTTTTTAGTCTGATTACTTAATGCTATATCATAGTGAATAATGACTTTTGGTTCTAAGGTAACGAAACTACAACCCCAATTTTGTTGCTCAACATCAGTTATTCCTATAAGTTCAATATTCTTCTTACCTAAATATTTCTGGATATCAATTTCTACACGTTTGTGTTTGGTAATCAAGTACGTCTGCAGAATAGCCGGAGGGAAAAATATTGCCAAATCCTCACTAACTCGATTTAAAATCATATCCGCATGCATGAATCGACGTTCCTGGGGTGCCTTAATATAAATAACTTCTTCAAAAATTTCCAGGGCTTTCGCCAAAAACCCTTCTATGGTACTAGCTTTAAGTCGTTCAGTATCCACAATGATCAATATTAGGGGAGACAAAGCCAAGCAACCTTCGAACTCTTCATTATCTTCAAACTCATGAAAAATTGGGATATTAAGGGCAATTAAAACTTCCTTCACTACCCTTTCCTCACCGGCTCTGGTACCTAGACACATTTTCGATAAAATAGCCCCTTTGCTCGTCACCACTGCAACATCATTAAGGTATGCTAAATTCGGGAGTTTAGGTAATAAGTCTTTTGTGTGTCGGACAAAGTTTTTAACTTCTAACACCTCTACATCATGCGCTTTTAACAACTGAGTATATTGTTCGTGCTCCTTTAAATACTGATCTACCTGCGGGACATTATTGAACAAATGATACTTATAATTCGATAGGGTAATAGAAGATAGGGACTCGGCCGGGTTATGCAACAAAACTTTCTTTAAGCGTGCCAGTTTTTCGCTTCCAAACTCTGATTTTATTTTTGTCATACTTTAACACCTATCCTAAGCTTTCTGTTAAAAGGCTTCAGAATCACCTTTTTAACTCTATTATTAATCTTTAGGTCTGGCATATTGTGCTTGATAGTTTCTCTGAATTGTCTATATAATAGTAATAACAGTCTATAACTTCACTCAGAACTAACCTCCTTAACAGAGCTTTCTATATATCATAAAGGTTATACAAAAGAACGTTTATCATACATACAATTTTAACCAACAAAGTCGCAACCTTTAAATTCTAGGGAATCAATTGTAATAATCGTCTATGATTTCAGAGAGGTGTAGAATTTGAATAACCTTGTAATCCAAAGATTATCACAGGCCCTTGAACAGCGTGAGGATGTCGCTCTCGTTATGATTACTAAAACAAAAGTCATTTTAATCCCCCTTCCTTCAGTTCTCTATCGAGTCAGAGGCTTATTATCTCTTTTTTCTCTCAAACTGACGGTTAAGATGTTTTGATGCAAGTTTAGCTCAAGAATGCAGACTAAAGCACTCTTTCGCTTTCACCATAGCCACTATGACTTCGTTTACAGGAACTTCGACCCCTGCTTCATGAGCAAGTTTTACGACTGCGCCATTCAGCGCCTCAATTTCAGTTCGGCGACCATTCTGAATATCTTGAAGCATCGAGGAATGGTGAGCATAGGTTGAAGGTATTAAGTTGCCATATAAATCTGTTAGATAAGTTTGAGCATCAGGCCAAAACATCACAATCTTTCTTGCTTGAAGTAAATCAAAGATCTCTTTGACGATCTTATTCATGAGCTCTTGAGTAACATGTTCTTCGGCTAACCTTCCATAACTCACCTCAAAAATTGCTCCTAAGGAATTTAGAGCTGCATTATAGATGATCTTTCCCCAGATATAGTTCATGATTTCTAAAGATGCTTTTGTTGGAATGAGTGCTTTGCTAAATACTTCGGCGAACTCCTCTAGCAACACAGGGTTAACGAGATTTTTGGGAGAACCAATCATCACATCATCGGCAATAACTGTCACCTTAGACTCTCCAAGTGCTAAGGTCTCTGCCCCAAAAATGACTCGGCCTAAAACAAGCTTGTCCTCCGCAATAGATTTGGCGGCTGTCTCAAAATTTCCATATCCATTCTGAAAGAGAAATACGTAGGTGTTATCTCCCACTAGCGGAACAATTTCTTGAACAATCTCTTCCGTAACAAATGATTTTACGGTGACAATTATAATTTCAAACTTCTGGCGCTTAAGTTCCGAGACTTTAGATACTGCGTTAAAGAGCTTCGCCTTATGCTCTCCCCAGATTCCAGAAATTTTTACTCCATCTGCCTTGATCTTTTCGATACTTGCTGGTCTGCTTAGCCCCGTCACCTCGTGGCCTGCTAAACTCAAAAGGCAAGAATACACGGTTCCCAAGGCCCCTAAGCCAATAACTAAAACTTTCACTTCTTTTCTCCAATCTTACATTGTTTAAGAGGATAATTAAGTGTCGCGGAGCCCATAGTATGACAGAGACTCCAAACATGTCTCTTCTTAATTATAGCTTCATTTATTAGAAATCAACAGCCACTATTCACTTAGTATATTCGGCACAGTATACAATTTTAATTAATTTTTTGAATAAGAGTCCTCACTTCCTATTTAAGAGAATTTTATTTATAATATAAAGAAAATAGTTCACACCTAATATTTCTTTCAAATAATAGAAGCATCAAAAAAGGAGAATTTATGCCACAAAATGCAGTATTGGAACTTACTAACTTAAGAAAAACAATTAAAGGCAAGGAAATTGTTAAAGGGGTAAACCTAACTCTTTATCCCTCCCAAATTTATGGTTTTCTAGGTCCTAATGGTGCAGGAAAAACGACAACGATTCGCATGATTGTCGGATTGATAAAACCGACGGAAGGATCAGTAAGAATCTGCGGCTATTCCGTAGCCCATGATTTTGTGAAAGCCCTGTCGAATGTCGGATGCATCATCGAGAGTCCTGACATGTACAAATACTTAACTGGCATGGAAAACTTGCTGCAATTTGCGGCCATGAATAAAACGATTAGTCAACAACGGATTAAAGATGTCGTCGAAATGGTAGGCCTCCAGCATCGAGTCAATGATAAAGTAAGTACCTATTCCTTGGGTATGCGACAACGTCTAGGGATCGCCCAGGCCATTATAGCCAAGCCTAAGCTTCTGATTCTCGATGAACCTACTAATGGACTCGACCCCGCAGGAATCACTGAGTTTAGAAATTTGATCCGCAAACTGGCCTATGAGGAAGGTATGACGGTCTTTGTATCAAGTCATTTACTGTTAGAAATCCAACAGATGTGCGATATCGTCTCTATTATTAAGCAGGGAAGTGTCATCAAAACAGCCACCGTTCAGGAAATCATTCAACATGACGATAAGGTCGAATGGCAGATAAATGATCCTGAGAAAGCAATCGCGCTTCTCATGGACCATTGGCAGATCAAAGCGACTCAGTTAAAAACGAATACTATCAGCGCTGAAATTGGTCAGCATCCCCTTGATAAACTTAATGAATTTTTCATTAGGGAAGGTCTGGGACTCACCTATTGCACAGCAAAACAAAATACCCTTGAAGATCTATTTTTAGGCCTTACGGAGGGGGATCAAATTGTTTAATCTAATTGAAAATGAAGTCCTCAAAATGATTTCTAAGAAACGACTCATGTTTGTCTTGGCAATTCTTGTCGTTCTGATCTCGATCTTTGCCTATGGGCAAAACCATACTGCAGAAAGAACAAAGGCCCAACTCGCTCAAAGGATGGGAATTACCGCAACAGATGACTGGCGCAGGCTGGCTGACCAGCAGTTAATCGATATGAAGAACAGGCTTGACAGCCCCTACAGGGATGAGAAAGATAAATCTTCACTCCGAGTAAGAATTGAACAACTTCAGTATAACCTTGACAATAACATTAACCCGCTGGAACAGTCTGCTGCAAAATTTACCACCAAATTCATGGAACAATCGATTTTCTTGTTCTTACCTCTTCTGATAATTATGTTGGCAGCAGATATGGTGTCTGGGGAATCCTCCAGCGGAACGATCAAACTGCTCCTAGTCAGGAACGTTCCCAGGTGGAGAATTCTACTCAGCAAATATTTAACCCTGATGATTCTGGAAATTATAGTTCTATTTTTTGCCTTTGTGTTATCCGTGATTATTTCTGGCCTCTTCTTTGGTCTCGGAGGTTGGCTAGCCCCGGTGGCCACAGGGTTTAAACTTGTGGCTGGAAAATTGGATACCTCTGCTGTCCTCAATGTCCCACAGTGGCGCTATACTCTTATGGTTTATTCCTTAGCTTATTTTGTAGCCGTGGTGGTAGGCAGCATCTCATTTATGATCTCAATCTTAGTTAAGAGTACGGCGGCCTCGATTGGCATTATAATGTCAACCCTCGTAGCGGGTAATTTTATCAGCTACTTTCTCTCAGATTGGAAGATTACACGCTACATGTTCATGGTGAATTTACGGCTCACAGATTATTTATCGGGATCGTTTCAGCCCATCGAAGGAATGACGATGCTTTTTTCAATCACTGTCCTGCTGGGATGGGCTGTCGCTTCGATCCTCGTCAGCTTTGTCTACTTTATTAAACAAGATATTTTGGTCTAAGGAGAAATTAAGGTGTTTAAAAAAAGCATGTGGTACTCTATTCTTGTGATCGCCTGCGCAGGCTTCATAGTTTTAGCCAGCGGTTTCTATCAGGCAATCATCGTCACAACTATGGTCGGCCCTCAGCCATCTAGAGAAACCCCAATGACTCAAACGACTGGAGATTCCACACTCTCGTCCAAGAATCCCAACTCCGTTCAATTACTGATCCTGGGCGACTCTGTTGCTAAAGGAACAGGAGATGAAAAGAGCAAGGGGTTTTCTGGTTATCTGCCGGATTATTTCAAAAACAACACCTCTAAAGAAATCGTCTTAGATAACGCTGGAATTGACGGACTAGAAAGCATGGGTCTTCTTGAGCAACTCCAAAGCAAGCGTCTTGATAAACTGATCTCAGATTCGGATATTATCTTAGTCTCTATCGGGGGAAATGATATCCGAAGCATCCTATCCTTGAACACTCTTGCTAAGGAAGATGAATTCAGAGTGAGACTAGACAGCTACCAGAGCAGTTTAAGGTTAATATTCAAAGAACTAAGAAACGCTAACCCAAATTCCATGATTATTTTTCTTGGTCTTTACAATCCTTATGAAAAAGCAACCGGTCTTGAAGATGCCAGACTTTTGACCACCTGGAACTATAATACCCAACAACTCGTTGAAGAAGATGGAAAGGCAATCTTCATTCCAACCCATGACCTACTGAAATTCAATGTGGGGAAATATATCGCCCAGGATGGCCTTCATCCAAATTCCGCAGGATATCAAGCGCTCTCCTATAGAATTAGTAAATCGGTAGAAACGATACTCACCGGATTATAGTTTCAAACAAAAGAGATGTGACAGACTTGGAAAACAAGTTCGTCACATCCCTGACTTATGGTCTAGCTACTGAAGTCTGTTTCACACAAAATATAAGTGAAAATATTCACACCTCCTTGACCGCCTCCACCCTTTTCTAGAACGACTCTTTGTATTTTCGGTAATTTCACATACCCATGAATTCCGGATAGGATTTTTATGTGTATAAATCCTTCGAGTACAGTACAGAGTATCATAAAGCGAATATTTATACGCAAACAACCTTGCTTGAAACAAAGATCCGGAAGGAATGATAGCCATTCAGAACGATATCGCCCCTACTTGGGAGATGGAAAACACTTACAAGCAACTAAGTCCTTTTGAACTCAAAGACAAATTAATTGACCTTGCCAATAAGCACGGAGATACAAGCATCTGGTCAATGTTAAATGCAGGGAGAGGCAACCCCAACTGGATTGCGGCAACCCCGCGAGAAGCGTTCTTTACACTGGGTCAATTTGCTATGGTAGAAACCCGCAACGTCTGGAAAGATATCGACTTGGCTGGCATGCCTAATACCAAAGGAATTGCAATACGTCTTAAGGCTTACCTAGAAAAACATCACCACGCTTCCGGAGTCGATTTGCTCAAGAAAAGCATTGATTATGGAACAATAAAGCTGGGATTTGACGCTGATGCCTGGGTTCATGAACTAGTGGATGGGATCATCGGCGATAACTATCCGGTTCCAGATCGTATGCTGGCACACCTTGAACAAATTATTCACGCTTATCTCATTCAGGAAATGTGTAATAACGAATCCCCACCTGGAGAATACGACCTCTTCGCGGTTGAAGGCGGAACCGCTGCCATGTGTTATATTTTTGACTCTCTGATTGCCAATAAGTTACTGTCAATTGGGGATAAGATTGCACTCATGGTACCTACCTTTACCCCATATCTAGAGATTCCACATTTAGCACGCTACAATTTCGAAATTATTCGAATTAACGCTCTGGAAATGGACGAGAGAGGGGTTCACACTTGGCAATATACAACAGCTGAGCTCGATAAGCTTGCTAATCCAAGTATAAAAGCCTTATATGTTGTTAACCCAAGCAACCCACCCTCAGTGGCCATCAGAAACGAGTCGAAAAAGCGCATTATAGAAACGGTAAAAATTTCCAATCCAAACTTAATGATTATCACAGATGATGTTTACGGAACATTTGTCGATAATTTCCGTTCCCTGATGGCAGAATTACCGTTTAATACCCTTGGGGTTTACTCGTTCTCGAAGTATTTTGGGGCTACAGGTTGGCGTCTTGGAGTCATCGCTATTCATAAAGACAATATCTTTGATCAATTGATAAAGGATCTCCCGCACAATAAAGCAACTGCGTTAGCGGAGCGTTATGGAACAATCACCTTACATCCTGAAAAACTTCGTTTTATTGATCGCATGGTTGCTGACAGTCGCCAAGTCGCCCTAAACCATACAGCAGGTTTATCTACGCCCCAGCAAGTTCAAATGGGACTATTTGCTCTTTTTGCGTTGCTTGACTATGAAAATCGTTACAAAGAGTTGACCCAGGAAATTTGTCGCCATCGCCAAAAATTATTATTCGAGGGCTTTGGACTTGAATTGAGCACTGATAGATTCAACGCTGCCTATTACAGTCAAATTGATTTATTGGTGTGGGCGAAAATTAAGTACGGTAAGGAATTCTGTGACTATTTAGAAGAAAACTATGAGCCCACTGACTTCCTTTTCCGTTTGGCTAAGGAATCTTCAATTGTGTTGCTTAACGGCATCGGGTTTGGCGGTCCAAAGTGGTCCATTCGTATATCTCTTGCCAATTTGAATGATGAGGCTTATAGGATAATCGGTGAAACTGTCCAAAAAACATTTGAAGACTATGCAATTTCTTGGAGAGCTTCCAAGGACTCAAAGAACCAAAAAAATTAAGTCTGAAGCACTATCGCTACAACATCTTGCTCCGAAAAGTTTTAACCTTTTAAACGTTTCACAAACGAGATCCTAATTCCAACATTTATTACATGGCAAAGGCTAGATCGATCATTTCACATCTAGCTTTGCTATGACAGTATCCGCCATCAGAGGAACAGGTCCTAACACGGATAAAGTATTTATTTTCCAAACCATTAACGAGAGCCACTTAGTAAACCAATTTCCAAGATCAATAAACAGCTACTTTGCCAAAGCAAAGTAGCTGTTTATTGTCTATTCCTCCGAATAAATGCGTTTATCCCCTTTAAGGTTTTGCATTTTTTGGATATCCTGAGTCACTTCAATTGTTCCGCGATAAGTCCCGTCAGGATCATGGAGAGCAAAGTATTGAATTAAGACGAACTTACCGTCCATGTGTATCCAGAATTCAGCGGAATTCCGTTTCCCGCTTTTAAAATCACCCACGATTTTATTGACAATGTGAACACTGTCAGGAGGGTGACAATCACTGACTTTTCGTCCGATAATAGCCTTGCTTCGTTGGAAAATACGTTCTTTGCCGTAAGAAAAATAACGCACGTTATGTTTCTCATCTACAAATGTAATATCAATCGGGAGATGGTTAAAAATCAGGCTAATCTGCTCAAGTGTCAAAGCACCGGTTGGAAATGGAAGGAGACTTTGGGAACCGTCATTTCTTAGTCCATAATTTGCCGGAAATGCTTTAGGATCGACAGGAGGTTCGGGGGGAACGGAAGAAATCCAGCCGAAGTCGGGTTGAATTAAGGCAAAGCCAATTTCTCCGCTCTGCTCTGAAACTGCAGCCCATTCCCCCTCAGTCAAGGTCTCCATGCTCATAGGAAACATTATGTTTTCTTCTTTGTAGATAAGATCTTCGATTGCCTGAAGAACAGGGATCGCAGTTTTTTGAATGAGTTCGGTCAGATCTAATAGTTTAACTTTTGGGAGCGAGAGCGCCTGAGAGACTTGCTTAAGTTGAGCCCGTATCTCATCTTGAATAGCCCACATAACCTTTGGAGGACCGCTTACGCCATGCTTTTCTAAATATGGAAAGAGGATGTTTTCCTTACGACTATAGTGCTTCTCTATTTCCAACAACTGTTGATGTAGAGATTGCCATTCCTTGAGCTCGTCCTCAAAGTTTGCATGTGGGTTCATAATTTGGAGTTGTTCCAGAAGAGGGCGAATTGCTTGGACTACACGCTCGATGGCTTGATTTTCTTTGCGAAACGTGTGGATCGGGTGTCCTCCTTGTTCTTGAGACTTAGGTTGGTTATCCAAACTATCTTTAAACACTGAAACATGGACATCACATAGACTTTTGATTTCTGTTTCCGGTAATCCTTCTTGAATTAACTCTTGTTCAAGGGCTGCAATTTCCGTAGCTCCGACATCAGATAAAAGCTCTCGGAATCGCTCCTTAAGCTCATGGGGATTAACATTTTGGTGAATGTCGCGGATAATTTGTTTAAGAGTCTCTCTGCGTTGTCTTCGATTGTCGATCAGTTCGCTCATAACAGATCTCCTTCAATTAAATAATAAAGTTTCCTTTATCATTAAAGGATGTACAATAGACAATTTATCATACATATTTCTAGCTTATCTTCCTCTGCGCTACTTTAATTCTCCTGTATTGGGAAACATAGAGCCAGCTTTCGGGTTCTAGTGAACTCGTTCAACTAAAGTTGAACATCGAGACTTCGGTGGGTGACTTTATCTCCTTCGCCGCCAAGTATTTCTATTGGGAAGGCGGCTCGGCGATACTCTCCACTGGAGAGTATCGTCACCGAAGCAAAGTACGGGAGCACTACTCCCACTTACAAGAAGTGGGAGTCTTAACGTTGGATAAATTCAGATTGACGACAGAGCCTGTTACACGTTATCCTAGACTTATTAGCAATAACTGTACTGGAAAGGAGTTCAAGATCAATGTTTGCTTCCGTAAGTTCAGATTGTATTGGCTGCGGTGCCTGTGAAGCTGTTTGTCCTCAAGTATTTAGAATGAATAGCTACGAGATTGCCGAAGCCTATACAAATCCTGTTCCTTACGATGCTGAAGCATCGACTAGAGCTGCCTTAAAAAGTTGCCCAACAGCAGCCATAATTTTAGAATAATCTATGATTCTCCACCTCTTCACCCTGCGTTCAGCCAGGGTTTTTCTTTTGCTTGAATTTCAGTAATATGGAGTATTCGAAAAAGAGGTTTTTAAAGCAAGATGTTGAAATAATATACATATTTCACAATATTATTACTCCCTAGAAAGTACAGTGATGGACTTGGGCCTATTGGGATGATACTTACACCTATCTTAACGGCACCTATCGCGAATATGTTGATGTTAACTTACAGGATAATACTTTGACTTCCGTACTAGAAATCAAAAGCTGTTCTAGAAAGCAGTTCGATCCTGACATGGTAGAACAGGTCTTGACCATATTGAGTGAGGATTCATCTGTTGATCAGAAACTATTCAATTCCTTACCAAGGCAAGAATGTTAAACGTCGATCCAAAATACAAATAATATAAAAACGTCTAAAAGCTAACTCCTTCGAGTTAGCTTTTAGACGTTTTTTTCATGTATCCCAGAGTTAAGAACAAACTCATTAGTTGGAAAATCCTATTCAATAATATAATCAATAAAAAGAGTTCGCTCATGCACAAGATTGTACTCAGTAACCTTTACTTGGTTAAGATTTACCTTCCCATCAAAAACCCGTACGATTGGACGAGTAGGCAACCCTTTGTTTTGACCGACAATAACTCCGGTTTCTCCATTATTAAGCTTAACTGTATACCCTGTAGGGTAGGCAGCAATATGTTGTAAAAAGATGTAAATCAACTCATGGCGGAAACGCACCCCAGCATTAGCCATCAGGATTTCGCAAGCTACATGGGGTAAAACACGAGGAACACCGGGTGAACCATGAATAAGACAATCGTAGAAGTCGGCTACAGCAACAATTTCTGCCAGAGGGTGAATAGAAGCACCCTTTAATTTTCGCGGATAGCCTTTGCCATTTGTCCATTCATGATGTTGATAAGCCATATGTGCAATGATAATACTAGTTTGTGATTTTTTGCGGACAATATCATAGCCCTCAGTGGTATGATTTTGATACACCTCTTTTTCTTCATTCGTGAGGGGACCTCTTTTATTAAGAATCTCAGAAGGCAAATTGACAATCCCCACGTCATGGAGCAACGCGCCTTGAGCAAGATCATTAAGCTTGTCTACCGGCAAGCTCAGTCCTTTGCCTAAAACGCAAGATAATACACAGACATTTACGGAATGAGCGTATACTCGATTATCAATGTTACGCATGTCCATGAGGCTAATCATTATTTCCTTTTGAAAGAGAATATCTTGTACGATATTGCTCACTGCTTCTTTTATGTTTATTTCTGTATTCTTTCCGTTTTGGATAGTTTTACATGATTTTTCTATGGCATTCATTGCATCAAAACGGTGTTTATCCGAAATAACATCTTCAATAATAATGTCACTTGTCAAATCATCCTCGATATAGATACTATGAATATCCAATTGCCTCAGTCGATTTATAAATTGAGGTTGGAGCACCACGCCTTTGCCAAGTAATATTTTTCCGTTTACAGAGTATATCTCCTTAGCCAGAACATCCCCTTCTTTAAGGCGCTGGACACTTACTTCTCGCACTTTGTTTCCTCTCTTCTTCGACTATATGTTTATATATAATTATCGACACGTTATATTAATTCCTATAATATTTCGACATAAATCCGTCATACCCTTTAACCTTTGATAGAATTATACCTACTTTGATATTAATTGCTTCTTTATCGCTTAACAAAAAATCCCCTTATCAACTACCTGCGGGGTTTTGCTAATTCCATAGTACACAATTCCCCACATATGCCCTCCATTTTTTAGGTAAATCTTTGTAAGGAATACTATAGGTGTAATATATTTTCTACCTTCTTAGGATGAAATCCTTCTAAAAACGGTCTAATTTATAAATTAGTGACAGAGATGTTCAGGAATGATAACCCCTTTAGTAATAACTGAACATCTCTGCTGAGCGTTGTCAAATCTTAAATAGAAATACTTTATTCAGTGACTCGAATAGCTCCCATCGGACAATATTTCACACATTTCTTGCAACTAATGCATTTTTCCGGATCAATAGTCGGGGCCTTAAATCCATTTTGACTTATCGCACCAACCGGACAAACTCGTATCGAAGGACAATGATGGTTTTGAGGACATCTATTTTGGCTAACTGTGATATTCATAAATACACCTTCTTCTAACATTATACTTTCAATATACCCCCGAGGGGTATATTGAAAGTATAATGTTTAAGGCCTAAATTGTCAATAGCACCCCTGGGATATCTCACAGCAATGAAATCTCTAAATGCAATTGCAAACCAGAAAAAGAAAAACCGCACAAAAATGTACGGCGTTTTGATGCAAATTGACATATCTATTTTTCTAAGATTGCTCCTTTATTAGCCTGTCCTACATTTCGGCTGTATAATCCTAAATACCCTTTAGTTACAGGGGGTTTAGGGGACGGAAGTCTGTTCAGTCGCTCAGCAATCCCAATCTCACTTAACTGGATATTAAGCATTTTGTTGGCAACATCAATCTCAATCAAGTCGCCATCTTTGACAATTGCAATCGGCCCGCCGACGAAGGCCTCAGGACAGACGTGACCAATACAGAATCCACGCGTCGCACCTGAGAACCGTCCATCCGTAATCATTGCCACACTGTCACCCAGACCCATACCCGTCAGCAAAGCCGCTGGAATGGACATTTCTCGCATTCCAGGACCACCCGCAGGTCCTTCATAGCGAATCACCAAGACATCCCCAGGTTTTATTTCTTTATTCATTATATGATCTATTAAATTTTCTTCAGATTCAAACACCTTCGCAACACCAATCTGATGCTTCGGTGCATCTTTGATGCCACTCACTTTAATGACTGCACCGTCAGGGGCCAGATTTCCTTTAAGAATGACAATCCCGCCCTGAGGCTGAAAGGGGTTATCTAAAGTTCGGATCGTCTCCCAATTCCTGACTTCTCGAGTATAGGAAGCAATCGATTGGCCAGTCACTGTGAGAACTTCTTGATGGAGCAATGGTGATATTATGCCAAGAATAGCTCCAACACCACCCGCTTGATAAAAATCCCAAAGTGTAAATTTACTTGATGGTTTGTATTTAGCAACTACCGGTGTCGTTGCCGATATGGCGTCTATTTGGTCGAGCGTTAAATCGAAACCCGCTTCATGGGCAATGGCTGGCAGATGAAGAATCAGATTGGTCGAGCCACCAATCGCCATTAGGAAGTGTATTCCGTTGTCGAGGGTTTCTTTAGTGAGTATCTGCTTAGGCAACAAATTTTCTTTGACCATTTCTACGATTCGTTCGCCCGTTTCTTTGGCCTGCCTCCTTTTTTCCGCATAGACAGAGGGAGTTGTGGCAGTTCCCGGCAGACTCATACCCAAGGCTTCAATTAAACAACCCATGGTGTTCCCAGTACCCATCATTCCACAAACACCAACTGTAGTACAGGTATCGGTTTCAATCGACTCAAAAAGTGCTTCATCAATAATTCCTTTTTTGAAAGCTCCCATTGCCTCTTTGATATCTGACATGACCCTTTGTTCACCTTTCTCATCATGATGAGAAAGCATGGGACCGGGAGGCAAAAAAATGGTGGGTATATTCAAACGAGCAGATGCCATAAGCATTCCAACCGGTGATTTGTCACAGGAAGGCAAGAACACTAATCCGTCAAATCCACTTGACCCGACCATGACTTCGATTTCCGCTGCCACAACTTCTCTGCTCGCTAACGAATAGTGCATCCCCATTCCTTGTGCGATGGCATCGCACACAGCAACGGTATGAAATTCAACAGGAGTTCCACCGGCCGCCCAGATACCGTTTTTAACAAATTGAGCCAATTCCTTGTTAGGGTAACTTCCCGGATGAAACTCTGAGAATGAACTCACTACACCGATAATCGGTTTGCTTAAATCCTTCTTGGTATACCCGACAGATTTAAACATGGCCCGCGGATAGGCCCCTTTGATTCCGTCGAACAACTCTTTCGAAGTTCTCATTTTACTGAAGTCTTTCATACTTGATCCCCACATTCTCTTTTCATTTTACTTAATATTTTTTAGATTTCCATTACCTGCTACACTTGAATATTTTCCACCTCGACTAAAGGGATATTTCCCCAATATCCCTGCTCCAAAAACTGCCCTATTTTAGGAAAGAGTATGCCGGCCTGCTGAATATCCCCCACAAAGATTAAGCCTAGAAGCTTTCCTTCCTTAATCAAAAGTTTTTGGTAAGACCCTGAAGCAGGATACATAAGAATCTTTTCTTCGACATCATCCGTGTTTTCTATTTGTCCCAATGACAGTACCGACAACCCAAACAACTGGAAGGAATTCATGGCCATGCTTCCTTTATACCTGTTTCTAACACCAGCCATATTGGCACCTGCAACCTTACCCTGTTGTACAGCACACGGCCACAAAGCTCTAAGCTTCTGCTCTCCGTTGTGCTGACAGAAAGCTTGAGCGACATCCCCTGCAGCATAGATATTTTCCAGATTAGTTTGCATGTACTCATTGACGAGAAGACCTTGTTCTAATTTCAAGGAGGTGTTTGAAGCCATTTCCAAGTTAGGCCTTATTCCAATACAAAAGAGAACCATATCAGCAGGAATTTCTTTTTCTCTCGTCCTAACGGCAGCAACCCCTCCATTCTCTGTTTCTAAAGACATGACTTCAGTATTTAGCAGAACTTCAATCTCATTTTGTTCTACTAACCTTACGAGCATCGAACTTGCTGTTTCATCAAGCTGTACAGGCATCAGGCGGTCCATTTTTTCTATGATCGTTACTCTTACTCCTTGGGCAGCCAAAGCACGAGCCGCCTGCAACCCGACCAATCCGCCCCCGACAATGACTGCGTTCTTAACCTCCGCGAGGTGAGAATTAATCTTTTCTGAATCGAGTTTATCCCAGAGAGTGAATACCCCTTTAGTATCTAAGTTAACCCATGAGGGAACTACAGGACGGGAGCCTGAAGCAATCAACAGCTGATCATAGATTAACATTTCATTGTTATCTAACACGACCATACTTTGCCCAGGCAGAATCTTTTTTACCACCCTGCCCAGAAAGGTCTCTACATTATACTCAGTATAGAAATCAATCCCTCGCCAAAAAAGATCTTTTTCCTCAACTTCAACCGTCATATACTCCGGAGTCATTATTCGGCTGTAGGGCGGATTATTTTCCTTGGAGACCAGAATAATCTTGCCCTGATCATCCAGCTGTCTAATACCTTCAATAGCGCTTACACCGGCAGGACCGTTGCCGATTATTAGATAGACCACTTCTCTCCCCCTCCCCTAGAACTCATCGTAGTACCAGATTTCAGTTAATTCCTCAAGTAATCGCTGGGCTCTCTTAGGATTGAATACCCCGCAGATACAGGGAGTTGCCAGGTGTTCGGCCGCTTGGCGGGAACTGAGAATTCCTCGCTTCATATCCAGTAACGTCTGACGGGCCAAATACTGAGAAACCATTCCATGTCCGCACATCGTGGTTATTTCTAGAATTTCAGCTTCGGGAAGTTTTGAGAGCTTACCGCGAACACCAACTGAATATTCTTGTTCACCTACTCCTGTAACCGTTACAGCTATTCCAAGGTTTGCTGCCGTTAGTTCTTTAACTGCTTTGACAACCTCTTCCTTATCGGTAAAATCAGCTTGGATGGTATCAGTATCTATTCCTCCAATCATGCTTGTTCGGTACTTACTGAGTATCCTTAATAATTCAGATGAAGCTTGCCTGGAGTCCTGCTCGTTAAAACCTTGAGCGGTCACAGTAAATTTCACTAAAGCCTGAGTTGAATTTCCCTCTGTTCCTTGACAATGCACAGCTTGCGGCATTTATTCACCCGCTCCTTTCACTTGGATTTGACTTGCAATGGGGTTAAGCTTTCTCTGCGATATCGAACCCTAGCTATACCACTATTCGAAGTTGAAGAGCATATTATAATTTTAATAATGCCAAACTCTGATTCACATAATCTGACGGAGTGCAGTAAATAATCAGCTTGTCTATTTCCTCTGTCATATTTTCACTACCTTCTAAGGGCAAGTTAATCGCAGTAAGTACCTTTACCCCTGCTCCTGCCAAAGTCAAAGCCGCTATAATATCCCGGGCAGTGGTTAACTCTGGAAAAAGGGCAACAATTTTTTGAGCCCCAATGGATTCTACTAAGTCAATTAGCTTAACAACATCTATTTCTGCACCCACACACTCTACCTGGGGAAACTTACCTTTGCCAACGAGAACTGAATCTCTGGGACTCGAATCCCTAAGATATCCATATTTCCCTAGCGTTACAGCAGTATTGCCATATGAGAGACATAAGACATCCTGTGAGGCGATAGTTGTCACGGCTTCACAGACTAAAGCATCCTGGGTGACTTTGAGATTGGTCCCGCCTCCCAAAATACAGATTCCTTTAATCTCTCCATTTTCCAGGTTTGTTTTAATCTGTTCCTTATCAAGGCCAATAAGTTCAACCTCGTTGATCTCCTCGGAGGGAAAAATCTTATCTTTATCCCGTTTGGTATAGGCAACTGCAGCTTGAAGCAACCAATCTTTCACTTTGATTTTACTTGCCCCATAGTCTGCTTCAGCATAGATCGTATGGTAGTGAGGAACTACATTTTTGCCCAGTCCTAATCCGTTTGGTCCTACAACATATAAATCAAGCAAGCCGGTAAGGACTGCGAATTCTACCCCTCCAGTGTTACTCACAGAGGCAAACGGAAAAGCAGGGGCAATATCTCCGGCGATTACAACATTAAAGCCCTTCGCTCCGCGGCTGATTGCCTCTTCTGACAGGTCTTGGGTTAAGGTCTGGACCATCTTCATAACCACAGGGGATACCTCTTCAAGGCAAAGGTTAATATAATCCTGTTTGAGTACTCCCAGCCCTATCTGTCTGGTAATTCCCGAAACTTGACGTGAAGCACAAGCTGTTTTCATTTTTTCGATCTGGCCTCTCGCTAGACCTAAAAGGCCCGTATTGTTCTCCAAGGCGTGAACCAAGTCTTCCTGATTAAGCTTAAATTCGCTATTATCCAAAAATCGACAGAGCCCCTTAAAAACCAGTTCCTCGCGTGTTCTACCACAAATCGTGCGTTCTTCCTCCCTGCTAAAGGGATTTAAGCGACACGGCCCTTGCAAACAGTCAAAGCAAGTTAAGCCTAACCTGCCAAATCCGTCTTGCGGCAACATTTTCTCGAATCTGTTCCAAGATAATCTAATCCCTTCTTCTTTTGCCTTTAGCAAATACTTTCGAACAGAAGGATCAACTGTTTTTCTTCTTACTTGGCGCATGACTTCTTTCCTCCTATATCAATTTGACTTTTTTAGAGCTTCACCGGTCAAAGGACTGGCCTTAATTATCTTGAGTATGGCAGTTTTTCTCTTCTTTTTTCTTGTAAATGTTGTTCGATCTCATTAGCAGACAGTAGCTGCAGAGCCCCTGTCGGGCAAGATGCTAAACAGTAGGGCTGAAGCATTTGAAAACATTGGTCACATTTATCAGCTGCCTGCTTCTCAATGGCCGGTGCTATAACCCCATAAGGGCAAACCATGATACACATCCAGCAGGAAATACATTGTTTGGCTTGAATATATACACATCCGCTTTCTTCATCTCGTCTCATGGCACCGGTTGAACAGATCTCCAGACACGGTGCATCTGCACAATGACGACATTGGATGGGCATTGATTTCTCCTGTTGCCATTGGACATAGAGCCGAGGCCTGGGGAGTACATCCTCACATACAGCCCCGGCCAGCGTTTTACTAAGCGAAGATCTTTCTACAGAACAACTCAGTTCACAGGTTTTGCATCCTAGGCAGAGACTGTCATCTACAAATAGACGCTTTTTAGGATCGTTTTGTTTTGTCATTAAATTTGCCCCCCTTGGCTCTGAGCTTTATTCCTCATTTTTAATCAGTGAACGTTCTTACGGAAAAGCCGCCTAAATTATGGTTTTAGGCGGCTTCGAAGTATCTTTCAGCCTAATTATGTGAACACTCTCTCGGTTTGATCCAATCGCGCGACTTCTCTTCTATAAAATGAGAGTGATCCTTCAACTTTAGTTGAAGGAGTTTATTAGTCACAAAGATATTCATTGAACTTGCCACGTTTAGTATACTGAGTATGAAGCAAATCCTGAGCCCTCCGGCCGTTTGGTTCTTTTAGAAACTCTTTATAGAGCTTAGTTACACCCTCGTTTTGGTGAGCTTTCCTGAATGGTTTAACTTCATCTTCCAGATAAATCGCTTGCAGACGTTTTTGAAGGGTTTCAGACGTTGCAGGTCTTGGCTGACCTCCACCGCTAATACAGCCGCCCGGGCATCCCATTACTTCGATAAAGGAATAAGGAGATTCTTGCTTAGTGATTTGATCCATCAGAAACCCAGCACCCCGAAGCCCGCTTGCAACCGCAACTTTAATAGTAATCCCTGCCATGTATTGATAGGCTTCCAGAGGATCATCAAATCTCAGCTCGACATCTTTAACCTGATCGCATTCTTCCAGAGGAGCAGCATGAAGTTTGTCAATGGCAAGCTCTCGTCCGGTAACCATTTCATGAACCGTACGCAGAGTGGCCTCCATAACTCCGCCGCTCAATCCAAACAGTTCTGCCGCACCGGAAGACAGCTCAAATGGTTGATCAAATTGGCTTTTTCCAACCTTACGGAGATCAACCCCAGCTTCCTGCATCATCCTGGCAATTTCTCTAGTTGTCAGAACGGCATCAACATTGGCCAGACCATTGTTTGTCATTTCCGGTCTGGATATTTCAAATTTCTTGGCAGTACAAGGCATGATAGAAACGACTGCCATATTTTTCGGCTCAACCTTAAGTATTTCAGCATAGTAGGATTTAGCTAAAGCACCCAACATGGTATGCGGTGACTTACAGGTGGATAGATGACCAAGCTTTTCGGGATAAGTATGTTCTACATACTTAATCCAGGCCGGGCTGCAGCTGCTCATCATTGGCAAAGGTGTTTCCATGCCCCCTAACGAATATTTCATTCTGGTCAAGAATTCTGAGCTTGCTTCGATGACCGTCAGGTCAGCCGCAAAATTCGTGTCGAAAACAACATCAAACCCTACTTCTCGGAGAGCGGCGATTAATTGTGCCGTAACCTGAGTACCTGGTTCATATCCAAACTCTTCCCCAATTGCGGCTCTTACCGCTGGGTCAACCTGAACAACAACCCGCTTGCACTTATCGCTGATGGCACCCCAGACATTTTGGATGGCATCAGTCTCTTTGAGCGCTCCCACCGGACATACTGCCACACATTGGCCGCAGAAGGTGCAATTTACGGTATTGATTGGCAGATCCAGCGCTGTGCCAACAACGGTCTTGAATCCACTGTTCTGGGCGTTAAGAATTCCAACCTTCTGAATATCGTTACAGGCAGTAATACATCTGCGACAAAGAATACATTTGACCATATCACGGGAAATGGCAGGAGAAATATCCACGATTCCACCGGAAGTCTGTCCTGTGTAACGAGCCTCGGTAACCCCTAACCTTTTTCCCATATTCTGCAGTTCGCAACTCAGGCTGCGTTGACATTTCAGGCAATCCTGAGGGTGATTGGAAAGCATAAGTTCAAAGAGATTCTTTCTGACTTTACGAACTTTATCTGTATTGGTATGAACGACCATCCCGTCCCTTACTTGAACCATACATGAAGCTTGCAGGTTTTTATCCCCTTCAACTTCTACGACACATAATCTGCAGGATCCAAATTTATGAACTCCATCCAGGTTACAAAGGTTTGGAATATCAATTTTATTATGCTTAGCTGCTTCTAGTATGGTTGATCCTTCCGGAACAGAAACGAGTTTATTGTTAATGCTTAGGTTTATCATAGTTGACCTACCTCCTGTCACAGCGCAAACACCGCATTGATTCGGCAATTGCTTTAAGCTTGTGATAACCTTTTCCAATTTCTGCAAAGGTGTTTTTCCGCGTCTCCGGTGCAAGAATTTCCATGGCATATCTCTCATGATCCAAAAGGTCAGCATCATCCGTAGGCGCTGGAAAGTTAACGACTTCCCCTTTATTGAGGACTCCTTTACCGCCCAGGAAAATATCTATCGATACAGCTGCTTTCTTACCATCGGCGATCGCTGTGATGGCAACATCAGACCCTCTCGCAACGTCACCGCCGACAAATACGCCTGGCAGAGCAGTCATCAGACTATCCTTAGCTGTAATCAGAGTACTCCATTCCCTAATACCGACTTGATTAGGATCGACAAACTGCAAGTCGGCTGATTGGCTGACTGCCGGAATCACTGTATCGACTTGGATCGTGAAGTTGGATCCTTCTTTGACGACAGGTTTCCTTCTTCCCCCTGAATCAAATAATCCGAGCTCCATCCTGACACATTCGAGTTCACTTACCTTATCCACACCAATAAACTTAACCGGGGCAGCCAGAGGCATGATTTCTATCCCTTCTTCGATAGCCTCATGGATTTCTCTAAGATCAGCAGGCATATCTTCAAGCGTTCTTCTATAGAGCACTTTAACTTTAGCGCCCATTCTCAGAGCTGTTCTCGCTGCATCAAGCGCCGTATTTCCGCCGCCAATTACGGCAACAGATTTCCCTAGTTGAACTTCACGACCCAGGTTTACCTTGCGTAAAAAGTCAAGCCCAGGAATTACTCCAGGCAAATCCTCGCCGGGGAGATTAATCTTGTTAGCGATCTGATTTCCAGATGCAATATAGATTGCGTCATGCTTCTCCCTTAACTCTGTAAACGAAATAGTTTGTCCGACTTCCGTATTGAGGTGAATCTTAACCCCAACCTGTTCAATCAAGTTGATCTCATAGGCCAAAATCTTATTTGGCAACCTATATTCGGGAATTCCAAAAGCTAGGACTCCACCAGCAAGTGACTGTGCTTCGTAAACATCTACCTCGTAGCCAAGTCTCGCCAGATAGTTTCCACAGGTCAGACCAGATGGACCTGCTCCAATAATCCCTATACTTTTCCCGTTTTTGGGAAGTGCGCTCGCATTATTGACAGTAACCCCCTGATCAAAGGCATAATCCGAAACAAATCTCTTCAAATCAGCAATCGCAATCGGCTCATCAAGTTGACCTCTTCGACATTTGCTCTCACAAGGGCGGGTGCAGATTCTGCCGCAAACCGCCGGGAAGGGGTTTTCTCGCTTAATCAGATCATAGGCCTCTCTATATCTTCCAACTGAAATCAAAGCAAGATATCCCGGAACGTTAATCCCTGCAGGGCAAGCATTCTCACAAGGGGAAACAAAGAGATCAGTGCAGACCCCGGCGCGGCATACCTTAGCTTGAACATGCTCATTGTATTCCTCACGAAAATTCCGAATAGTACTCAGAAAGGAATTCGCAGCAATTTGACCTAGAGAGCACATAGCCGATAGTCGAATAGAATCGCCGAGTTCTTCCAGGAGTTCAATGTCCCCTTCTTGACCTGCGCCCTTTATGATGCGTTCAACAATTTCCAGCATCCTTTTGCTTCCTACACGACAAGGCAGACATTTTCCGCAAGATTGATCCTGAATGAATTCCATGAGCTTTCTTCCCATGTCAACCATACAGGTATCCTGGTTCATTACCTGAAGTTCGCCTGAACCTATCATGGCACCAAGCTTAGACAAGGCCACATCATCCAGGGGGGTGTTTAAAAACTCCTTGGAAATGCATCCTCCCGAAGGACCTCCCACCTGGACTGCTTTAAAAAGCTTGCCATCCGGAACTCCTCCGCCCAATTTAAAGAGAATGTCTCCCAGGCTAATCCCCATTGGCACTTCCACGATGCCCCGATTGACTACATCTCCGGTCAGAACCACAACTTTGGTGCCTTTACAAGTGTTTGTGCCCTTTTGGGTATACCAGTCCGCACCCTGAAGCACAATTTGAGGAACATGTGAGAAGAGCTCAACGTTATGGACAATCGTCGGCTTATTAAATAGTCCTTCCTCAAAGGAAAAGGGCGGCTGTTCTTTGGGCTCCCCTCGTTTACCTGCCATTGAGGCCAGCAGTGAGGTCTCTTCTCCGCCCGCAAAAACACCTGCACCTAGGTATATTTCAAGGTCAAAACTAAAACCCGTCCCCATAATGTTTTCACCCAATAATCCGCAGCGTCGTACTTCTTCAATTGCCGCTCCAAGACGCTCGGCTGCTAAGGGATACTCGACATTCATATTGATATACCCAAAGGCAGCACCCATAGCATAGCCTGCCAGAAGCATTCCCTCAATTACACAGTGAGGATCCCCTTCCAAAATACTTCTGTCGATAATCGCTTTCGGGTCTCCGTCGGCGGCATTACAGACAATATACTTTTGGTCACACTTCGCGTTCCTAACAGCTTCCCAGCGAATACCTGCCAGAAATCCGTCTCCACATTCTCTTAGTCCAGATCTTCTAACTTCTTCAGTCACTTGCTTGCCGCTCATACTATGTATTGCTTTGCTAACAGCTGAATAGCCATCCTGAGCAATGTAAGCCTCTAGGGAAGCATGATCAATCCGTCCGCAGTTCTTCAAGGCGATCTTTATCTGGTCTTTAAAGAAACTAATTTCACTTATTTTGGGAACATACTGATCCAAGGCCTGATCGAAGAAGGTATACTCTTCTTTAACCTTTCCCTCAATAATGTGAGAGGAGAATATTTCAGCCATTTTGCCAGGATTTACTTCCGTATAGAGAATCTCATCCGGCAGGATCAGCAGAACAGGTCCAACAGCGCAGATTCCCATACATCCTGTCTCAATCACAGCTACTTGGTTTTGCAACTGATGATCAGCGACTAACTTGAGAAGGGCTTCTTTTACTGCACCACATTGAGATGAAATACAGCCTGTACCGCCACAAACCAGCACCTGGTATTGATAGTTAGAAAGTTCTTCTCTATATCGTCTTTTAATTCCGTCAAGATCCGCAAGGCTTATAAGACCAGTCATACTACATCTTCACCCCTATACTTTTCTTAGTACTTAGCCAAAATGGAGTTTAATTTATCAGGCTTCACCTGTTTGTAAATTGTCTCATCAATCATCATGGCAGGCGCCAGACCACAGGCACCGAGACAACGCACAACTTCCAAGTTGTATTTCCTGTCTTCTGAAGTCTCTCCGACTTGAATGCCAAGCAGGTTTTCCAATCGGTCCACAAGCTTCTTGCCTCCTCTTACATAGCAGGCCGTACCCATGCAAACCTTAATCGTGTGCTTTCCTCTGGGTTGCATCGAAAAGACAGGATAGAAGGTACTAACCCCTGAAACCTCAGAGAGAGGTATATCCATTCTTTTGGCAATGAATTTGAGCAGTTCCATTGGCAAGTAGCCATAAACAGTTTGTGCCACATGAAGAACTTGGATAAGGCTGCCCTCTCTGTTTTTATATTGGTCAATAATTTCGGCAATTTTATCGTACTTTTGTTGATCTGTTTCTTCACCACAGCAACATTGGCTTTTTGTCGTTTCACAGTTCATCTTCTAATCCTCCTTTTATAATCAAGCCTTCCAGCATCGCTTTCTCTGTGAGCTGATTATTTCAGCATTATTTCTAAGTTTAAACTTTCCGCTATTAAGGAGTACTGCTCCAGCAACTCCGAATCCAGGGAAAGGCCTTGGGCAAAGACAGCTTGTTCTCTTTCCCATTCCCTTTCGCCCGGTAAGTGAATCTTCTCAAATCCAGGTGCCAGAGACAGGTTTCTAAGCTCTGAAATGAAAGTTTCTGTCCGTTCTTCATATTCACGCCCTTCAATAAAACTATCCGCTTTGATGATCACCATAAAATGACCTACATTAGCAGGCTCTTCGCTTGGACCGTATTGCCAAGCAACCCCTTTGCCATAACCGGCTCCGGTAAGTACTCCTGCCAAGAATTCAATCGCAAGACTTAAGGCTGATCCTTTTGGCCCGGCTATAGAAAGCAACACCCCTTCGAGAGCAGCCTTAGCATCCGTAGTCGGATAACCGTCCTTATCTAAAGCCCAGCCTTCCGGTATCGGCTCGTTTCTCTGAGCTGCTCTAATGATTTTTCCTCGAGCTGCTACGCTTGTCGCCATATCGACAATAATATGAGGCCTGTTCTTTCTGGGCATTCCAAAGGCGATCGGATTTGTGCCAAAATACGGTTCCTTACCGCCAAAGGGAGGGGTTGCCGGCGGAGCGTTGGAAAGGAGGATAGAAATAAATCCGTGATCGGCCGCTTTTTCACAATAATACGTAGAGATTCCAAAGTGGTTGCTGTGCCTGACTCCTAAGGCACAAACCCCATTCTCCTCGGCGACTGCCATACCTTCCTTCAACCCCTGGAGCATTACTACAGACCCCAATCCATTATCCCCGTCGATAGCAAGCACTCCCGGCAATACCCGCTTGCAGGTTATCTGGGGTTTTGGATTCACTAACCCTTTTTGGATACGCTTCAGATAGACAGGGAAACGGCTCAGACCATGGCTTGCGATCCCTTTCAACTCTGCAGTGACGAGATTCTCAGTTACGATTTCAGAGTCTTGCTCAGGAACCCCGCTTAGAGAAAAGGCTGTCCTCATAAATTTTTTTAGTTCAGCAACTGCAATTGTCCTTGAAGATTGCATATGATTCTCTCCTTCTATCTGCGTATTATTTTTTCGACTTATTTATCAGTTCAAGGAAACTCCCACTTCAGCTTTAGCTGAACGAGTTCACTCAGCCTAAGTCAGCAAAACGGCAATAATCGGTATACTCAGGATAATCGTTAATACCCGCACCAATTGCATAATGCTTATTTTTAGCATGTCCGCTTCCATTTCTTCCCCAACCACCAGCATCTGACTTAGTCCTCCCGGAGCCGAGCCCAGAATGCATGTGATGGTATCCCAATGAGTCATATAACGTATGAACCAGCCAACCATCAGATTACCCAGTACAACAATCAAAGAATATCCAGCGACGGGCAGCATCATCTCCTGAATCTTTTGAATCATTGCGGGGGAAAACTCAAGTCCAATGGTAACCCCTACGCCGATCAGCGCAAATTTCATTACCTTGCCGGGGAATTTATATTCCTCACACAAAAGGACATTTACAAATCCCACGGCTAGCATCGCGCCAATCACTCCCCCTCCGGGAAAACCTACAGCAAGCAGAATCACTCCTCCCGCGATCCCAGCAATGTAGATCAAGATTCTTCGCAAAGTATACTCTGATTTCGCGACTGTCAAAACCTGTGGACCATCTATTTCCGAAGGAGTGTGTTTACCCTTTACAAATTTTGCAATCACAGGAATAAGACTGACAATTACAATCAGACGTACAAATTGGAATGTAGATACGATTGCCACTTCAGAATCATAAGAAAGCGCCATCACGGTCATTTCAGTAATTCCACCGGGAGCCGCTGAGAAAAGAGCCGTTGCAAAATCGTTGGTAAAGCCCCGTATCAAAAAGGTAAAAACTGCAGTCGACGCCAAAGTATAGACAGCAATCATTAAGGAGACTTTCCAAATATTTTTGATGTCTCGAACATTCTTATGATTAATCTTTGCTCCAACAGATAAACCGATGATGATCTGAAAACCATTAATCAAGCTCATCGGCAATTCGTGCAGCCCTGCGCCCAGTATCTGGCAAGCACCAATTACGACCATTGGACCTATAATGGCAGGAGCAGGAAGATGAAGCATGGTAAACAGCCAATAACTTACCAGTGCCAAACCAATAATCATACTTACTTGCGCAATTAGATTCATTCTTTTTATAATCCTTCTTCCTGAAAAACCATGATCTATGTATTTCGCGCATTAGCACATCAGATTTTCTAATTATTTAACCGTTACCGTGAACCCCGAGAGAGATATTCACCGAATGTGGTTTTAGCCCTACTTCCTGACAAATACCTAGGACATTATCAATAAGGCCGGTCACAACTACGGACAGCCCTACTTCTTCTTCCTTAAGACGCGTCAAAACATTGACCACCTTTTGCCGTTCGTTGAAACAACACATGACCGGAGAGTTATCTTCAGTTTTTGCTATCATCTTTTGAGGATCAAGACCCATTGTCATATTCTCTTGAGTAGTGAGTGAGCCTAAATTGGTCGGACCCTCTTCAAAAATTATTTCCAAGGTGCGCCGGATTTTCGGACTACACCCCACATGGTTTATACCCATGGCAGGTCTGGAAATCAGAACATAATCATCCTGGAAAGTTTCTTCTGACCCGATACGGTGAAGTGAATGAGTCATTTCTAGTCCTCCCTTAATGGCCGTCCCAGTCCAACATTAACTTTCATATTCCGGGAAGGCTTAATGCCTATTTTCTTTAATCTCTCAATGACCGACAGTTTACCGTCTGGTTCAAAACGGGAAATCAATGCCCAAGAGAAAATACAATTGGCTTTACCAGCACTCTCATATATTTTCGTACAGACTTGCTCGAGATTCTCCTGGGGAATGACGAACTCTACAATCCCCGAGAGAACCTTTTCGTTTCTGACGTCTGCTTTTATAATCCCAGTCCGCACATCTTCCATGAGGAAAGTAAGTGGGTTAGCTGCTTCAAATGCAATCCCTTCTTCTGCTAACACCTTGGTAATTACTTCCACATCCCCAAGGCGAGTTCCCACCCCAGGACGGCCAAACTCTAAGGCGATACCAAAGAATCCACGTTTGAAACGTGCTGTCACATCATTGCTCTTTACTTCTTCTGTGCCTCTCCCTCGAACCCCCGTGTTCTCATGTTTGGACGTGGGATCACTGAATACTTTCCTTACTGAACGCGGCCACTCCATGGTCTCTTTCGGTTCATAAATTGCGTTGACCGGGCATTTAACCTGTCGAATACAGATTCCGCATTCTACACATTCATCCCAATTTATTTGGGAAGTATCTTTTCTCCTCTCTATTGCCCCCATAGGACAATAGGGCAGACATTGTCCACACCCGACACATAATTCCTGGTTGATTTTCATTTAGGTCCTCCTCAATTGACGATTGACTTCTTTAAATAATCCCTTCGCAAAGCTATTAGTATTGTTAATAGCCTTAATGAGTGCAATATCCATGCCAATTGTTTGAAAATATTAAAACAGAGAAAATATTTTATTTAAAGATTGCCTCCTGACTCAGGAATAATTTGCTATAAAAAATAAAACTCTGAAAATCAGGAAAGGATTACGAAACGAGTGAAACGTTTAAGGAACTTTAAAACACAAATTTTGTTTCAATTTGTTCCATACGTTTCTTTCATAAGTGTCAGTAAACTCGTTCAACTAAAGGTGACGTATCACCTGCGCTCACGTCCACGAAAATTTGAGATCCAAAATTCATATCTGTATTGTATGGCAGGTGTACTAATATGTATAATAGCTTTATGTCATAAGAAAGCATTCCAAAATTTCATGAGGCAGTACGCCATCAACTCAAATCTTGTTGAACACGTAATACTTGTACGCTGTCATAACAAGTTAAATAATAAAACGTGTTGCAATCAAGAATATCTTAACGATTTTCTCCAGATTTCAACACGTTCATTTTATATCTTGCCTTTAAACCAAGAATGTCTTAAATCATTGGTTCGATTTGGACATTCTCCACAAGGTAGTACGGCTTACACCCAGCATTTCAGCCGTCTCTTTACGTGTTAGCCTTTTTGTCTTTTCAGCCAGCTCGCTCCCATTGTCAGGTTTTACTGTCTGATTGCGAAGCAAACTATGAAATATTTCTTTTACATTCAAGCCGGTTATTTGATTATTGGTAGACAATACACTCAATCTCTCACAAATATTTCTTAATTCCCTGATATTTCCTGGCCAGTCGTGTTTTATGAGCTCAATAATCGCGTCATCAGTCATGTTAATACGGAGTTGATCGTGATCTTCATAGTCAGATAGAAATACTTTGGTAATTTCTTTAATATCATTCTTGCGATAGCGCAGCGGCGGAATATTAAGCCTCAGAATATCTAACCGATATAAGAGGTCTTGCCTAAACTTATTGTCTTCTACCTTTTGCTGAAGATCCACATTAGATGCCGCAATGATTCTTACATCAACGGGGATGATCTTATCATCCCCTAATTTTCGTATTTCTTGTTCCTGTAGCACCCTTAAAAGCTTTGCTTGGAGACCCATTGGAAGCTCAGCTATTTCATCGAGAAAAAGAGTCCCTTTATGCGCTAACTCGAATAGCCCCGCCTTCCCTCCTTTAGTTGCTCCTGTAAAAGCCCCTTCTACATAACCAAAAAGCTCACTTTCTAATAATTGTTCCGGTAAGGCTGCACAATTAATCGCCACGAAGGGCTGATTTTTTCTTTTGCTTCTTTTATGAATACTTTGAGCAAAAAGTTCCTTCCCTGTACCAGTTTCGCCAATAATCAGAACATTAGGATTGGCATCAGCATACTTTTTGGCGATGGTAATGGTTTTCATTATTCCGTCACTGTTGCCTAAGATATCTTCAAAATCGTATTTCGCCACAAGTCCTTTTTTAGAAAGTTTTTGACGTATCTCAATCTCAGTCTTTTGTAATTTATCGACATTCTGAATCAGCAAAACTGTACCTAGAATTTTCTCATCTACCTTGATGGGCCTAGTATTGATTACTATCATTTTACTATCGATATCTTTTAAAATATTTACTTCTCGGTATTCATCTGACACAAATTCAAATTCATTAAATTTTGGAGAAACTGCGGAAATACAATTCCCTTTTAGGATTGTATCGGCGGGGATATTGAGGATTTTAAAGACTGCCTCGTTATGAGCTGAGATGATCCCCTTGTTATCCACCGCTAAGATTCCGTCATTGGCATTCTCCAAAATGATTTTGAATAGTTCACTTTTCTTACGTTCTTCAATAATGGCATTGGCTACACTAAATGCTTCGTAAATTGCAATCTTATGCGCTTCGTAACCCACGGTAATCCCTAAACAATTAATCCCGTCTCGAACAGCATGTCGATACACTGTCAGTCCACCTAAGATAGCATCAATTTCCCTCTTATTGATGTTATTAAAAATTTCTGTTACATGGGCATGATCCCTAACCCCAAATACCGTAAGCTTAACCTTTAAGATGTTTTCAATAAATTCTTTCTCGACCACAATACTTTGCGATACCATGACAGCAATATTTTCAGCATTGAATTTATTCTTGCATTCCTCTATTCCACGCATGATATCATAACCCGTGACTGCCAGTTCGATAGCGCGGCCATGTTTAAATTTTTTACTCAGTGTTGCATAGCTTATGCCACGGGCAATGACAATATTATTTTCGAAGTCAGACTCAATCAAGTGCTGAATATCTACCTTCTCAACCAATTCAAAGGTAACATCCTTATTTGCTTTAGTTTTTACAATTCGATCAACTGTTCCATGATTTTCAGGGACAGCATAAATGATATTAATCATACAAGTTCCTCCATTGGCAATATTCTTAATTACATTATAGCAAAGAAGGAAACTCTAACCCATATTCTATACGAGCTTTTCGGCGAACTCGCTTTAGCTTAAAGCAGAACATCGTAGCTTCGGTGACGAAAGTCCCCAATACGATAGTCTCCAATGGAGACTATCGCCGAAGCACACAGCCCGTAACGAATACTATTGTGCTGAGGATAGACTGGGTCTTCTTAGAATTTGATTAATCATAAAAATAAGACCCCGAATCACTATTCCAGTAGTTCGAGGTTGATAATCTATTATGTTCATTAATGGACTGCAGTCTTCTGCAGTCTGCTATGGAAAAAATTACGCCGAAACAAGGTTTTTAGCCTTTTCCAAAATAACAGCCAATTCTTTTCTTTCTTGTTCTCCTAAAGACAGCAATGGCCTGCGAAGTTCTCCGCCATAGAGTCCCTGCATTTCGAGTGCAGCCTTTAAACCTGCAACACCCCAACGTGTTGTTACTGCTTGATTGATATCCAGCAGTCTGAGCTGGAGTCCCTTAGCTTGATGATGCTTTCCAGCCAGCACAAGTTCATGAATTTCCGCACATTCATTGGGTAATACGTTAGCTAAAGCAAGAGTTCCTCCTGCAGCTCCCAGTGCTAAGCTGGGATAAAGAAAACTTGCAGACCCGGCAAAAACAGCAAACTCAGAAGAAGTAGCATTAATGATCTCTGCAATCTGCACAATATTGCCGCCAGAATCCTTAATCCCGATAATATTGGGATGTTTGGCTAACTCAGCGACTAGTTTGGAGGAAAGATTAATTCCAGAGTTCCCTGGCATATTGTACAGAATAATGGGGATGGGACTCTCATCAGCCACTTCAATGTAGAATTTCTTGTTCAATTCATCTGTCATAGCTCTTTTATAATAATTTGGACTTAAGACTAAGGCTGCTGCAGCTCCAGCTTGCGCAGCATATTTCGTCGATTCGATGGTTTCTTTAGTCGATTCACATCCGGTTCCAGCTATGACGGGTTTTCTACCCTTGGATAATTTACAAACAGCGCTGATTGACTTTCTTTTTTCCTCAGGACTCAAGACTATAAATTCTCCGTTAGAACCCAAAACTACAATTCCAGACAATTTAGACTCCAGCCAAAACGTCATATTATCTGCTAATTTACCTAAAGCTAGTTCATCATTTTGAAAGACCGACGGGATAGGAGCATATATTCCCTGCAGATTAAACAAAACTAACCCCCCCTAATAAATATAGTAATTTTACAGTTACGCCATTCTACTCTTCTGGTAGGACTGAATTGCCTTCTTAATTAACGGATAAAAAATTGCTAAAATAGAAATACCTAAAATGCTTCCGGAGACTGGTCTCGTGAAAAAGATCATGGGATTTCCGCCGGAGATAATCATAGACTGTCTGAGGGAAGTTTCCAGGAGAATCCCAAGGACTAAGGCTAAGACCATCGGTGCCGCAGGATAGTCCATCTTCTTCATGAAAAAACCTAAGGCTCCAAACCCTATGGTTAAACCGACATCAAACATGCTGTTATTCAAGCTGTAAGACCCAATCAAAATAAAGCTCATCACAGTTGCATTTAAAATCGGTCTCGGAACATTGAGAATCTTGATAAACAAGGGGACAGCAAGAATCGCTAATATTAACAGAAAGATGTTCCCAATATACATACTGCCAATAAGACCCCAGACAAAGTCCGGATTATGTTCAAAAAGCATAGGACCGGGTCTTAAGCCGAACATCATCAATGCCCCAAGCATAATGGCCGTGCTTCCTGAGCCAGGAACACCCAATGTCAGCATCGGTACCAGCGCGCCAATGGAAGCAGCATTATTCGATGCTTCAGGTGCAGCCACCCCTTCGATCACACCTTTTCCGAACTCTTCGCCGCGTTTTGAAGTCTTCTTAGCTACCCCATATGAGATAAAGGAAGAAATCGTAGCACCGGCACCGGGAAGCATCCCAATAAAAAAGCCAATGCCTGTGCTTCTGAAAATATGGGCCAAAGAATATTTCCAGTCTTCTTTAGAAGGGAGGAGTTTACGCCAGGTAACATCCTTCTTCTCAATCTTAATGGCACACTCATCTGTTTTACAGGTAAGAATCTCCGCAATACCGAAAAGACCCATCGCCACAGGAATAAAGTCCAACCCTTCATATAAATGCACGGAGCCAAAAGTAAAGCGGGGAATACCTTGCATCAAATCCAGACCCACTGTCGCAAAGAACAGGCCTACCAAGGCGGATATAAATCCTTTGGAAGGATACTTGCCTGTCATACCTGCTATAGTTGTAAGACCTAAGATCATCAGGGCAAAGTATTCGGGCGGACCAAACCTAATGGCAAAGATGGCTAGTGCTGGGGCTAAGAACATAAAGGCTATAACAGAGATTGTTCCACCTATAATGGAAGCAAAGGCAGCCATACCTAAAGCCTGAGCAGCTCTTCCTTTTTTCGCTAGGGGGTAACCATCAAGAGTTGTCATGACTGCTGCAGAATCACCAGGTGTGTTAATGAGAATTGAGGTAATAGATCCCCCATACATTGCTCCATAGTAGATTCCAGTCAGCATAATAATTCCTGAGATTGGATTAGCTCCAAAGGTTAAGGGGAGAAGTACGGCGATTCCTGCCGCAGGCCCCAAGCCGGGAAGCGCTCCCACAAGTGTGCCGAAAAGAACTCCAACCAGACAATATAATAAATTCATAGGATCATTGGCTACGGACAGACCATAGAGTAGATTTTGTAGTGTTTCCATCTTGCCGCCTCCTTAAAATCCAAATATACCTTTAGGCAATGGAACGCTGAGAATCTTAACGAAAATTCCGAACAATAAAACCGGAGTAAAAACTGTTAATCCGATCACTGTCTTCCAACTCTGCGTTCCCATAAGTTTTGCAATGACGCCTACCATTAAACCTAAGGCTACAAGAAGTCCTGTAACCGGAGTTACAATCACTACCAAAGTGGCACTCCCGATGACGATGAGGAAGTTCTTAAAATCACCGGACTGAAAGGGATTAGCCAGTTTGCTCGCAAATTTCGTAAATGTTTTCACAGCTGGGATGAGTGCAACCAGCGCTATGCTGATCCCTAACCAAAAAGGCAAAAAACCAGGTCCTGGAGTTCCATCAACCATATAGTCAAATTTGGATGATTGAAATGATAAGAAAAGCCCAGCTGCAATAATTAAAATACTAACAATACGATTGGCAATACGCATTTGACCTAACAACCTCCTTACTTATCCAACTATTTGTTAGGAACACATTTTTCAAATAATTTTTCTGCCCGTTCGGTATTATATATACCGCATATACAAAGGGGACTGATTATCACGGTTGCTTGCTGTGCAGATATTTTACCTTGTTTAACTTTATCCATTGTTTCTTCAATTAAAGTTCTCGAAACTAAGCCATGTCCGCACATGGTCATCAATTCCAGAACCTCTTCAGCAGGCAACTTATCTTTCCTGCCCCAAACATCCAACGATAAGTTTATGGAGTGTGGTTTAATTCCGAATTCTTTACACATCCCCAAAGTATCTTCGATGGGACCGGAAAGAGTCACTGACATTCCTGTGTCTAATTCCTGCATCTTTTTAATGGCTGCAAATGCTTTTTCTTTGCTGGAAAAGTTACACCGTATACGTGGAACTTTCGTGAATCTTGAGCGGATTTGCTCCAGAGTTACGCCTGAAAGAGTGGTACCTGTTTCATTTGAGCCGATATTAGTTGGACCTATCTCCCATACCGCATCTAGAATTTTACTCATCCCCTCCCTTGATCCGATATGGTTGATACCGGATGCAGCAGTGACCAGCAAGGTAAAATCATTTTTTAGGTATTCATCGTTTCCTCTCCGATGTAATGAATGCGTCATATAATTACACCCCCTGAGCCTCTCTAGTTATCACTAAAGGCCTGCCCATTCCCAAATTTATTTTTGCGTTCGCCCTGTGGGCCATTCCTATCTTTTGAAGTCTAGGAAGAACAGGAATTGTTCCATCTTCATCAAAACAACATATGAGATCAAGAGAAAACACCGTGTCTAAATCCTTGGCAACTTCTTTAGCTGCTTCCAAGATTTTTTCCATATTTTCAATTTTAGTGCGACACTCAACAATCGCCGAAATCACTCTCTCTTGTTTGTACTCTTCTTTAAAAGTCCCTTTTGTGCGATCCTCCATCAGATGGGTGAGCGGGTTGCCTTCTTCATATTCAACCCCAAGTTTCGCCAAGGCCATCGTGACTTTTTCAACCTCAATGAAATCAGTGCCGAGACATGGTCTGCCCATTTCAATCGCAATACCAATTTCGCCGCGACAAATCCTGCCGGTAACATCATTCGTTTTGACTTCTTCAGTTCCACGGCCAGGCACACCTGTGAGGTGGTGTGAGGTGGCAGGGTTACTGAAAAACCGTCGAACTTCTCTGGGGGTTCCCTCTATCTGTTCTAATGGCTCATAGATCGCGTTATTAGGGCATTTATGAACTCTTTTATAAGATCCTTTTAGGATCACTGAATCTGATGATGCTTTATAAACAGCCTTATCTGCGCATTTTGCAAACCTTTGACGGATACAGTTACCACATTCTACACAGAGGACTTGATCAATAACCGCAACTTCATTAACCATACTTATTGCATTATAGGGGCAACAGGGCAAGCAACTGCCGCAACCGCTACATTTTTCCTTATCAATCAACATCTCTTACTTCCCCCTAGATCAAGTTTAGACATTCTCATACTATCCTCTGTACGCCGGAATATAAGGTGAATAATAGAGGAGAGGAGTCGCCACGAGAATCGGCTCCTCTTCTAAATACAGAACTATTTTCCCACCACGCTAAGGTATTTCTCAAACATCGTACTCATAGTTTCACTCTCTTTGGTGAATTCTTCGGACATCATAATTGTTTCTTCCATGAAGTTGTCAGCAACGAATTTCTTCCATTCCGGGGTTGCTGCAGCTTTCGCAAACATATCTTCTAAATACTTAACATTATCAGCAGAAAGACCCGAAGGTGCCACAATTCCTCGAGTTTGCGCCATTACAATGTCATAACCCAATTCTTTCAAAGTCGGAATATCTTTCAGTTCACCGCTTACGCGTTTTTCTGTAGTAACCGCCAAAGGTCTTAATTTTCCTGCTTCAATTTGAGCAGCAGCTTCACTGGGTCCTAAGAAGCCGAAAGTGGTATGTTGTCCCATGATCGCGGTCATCACTTCTCCACCGCCGCCGAAGGGTACATACTTCATCTTGGTATCACTTTTTTCTTGGAGCGAATAGAATGTGATGGCATCGACGGAAAGGCCGCTTGAACCTGCAGCACTAATCTTTTCAGGGTTAGCTTTTGCATCTGCCAGTAACTCTGCCAAGGTTTGATACTTGGAATCTGCACTCACCAGCAATAGATTGGGATCAACGCATAAGGCTATAATATGAGTAAAATCTTTATAAGATACAGGCGATTGTCCAGACAAAGGGCCAGTATAGAAACTAGAGCTAACCGTACTCAACTCATAGGGATCTCCCTTATGATCATTGGCTACATATGACCAACCAATAGATCCTGAACCGCCTGGTTTGTTCACGACAACTATGGGCTTTGGAGAAAGTTTGTTATCCGCAATAACTTTTGTCAGGGTCCGGATAAAAACATCACTGCCGCCCCCGGCACCCATAGGTACGATCATTTCAAAAGGTTTTTCGGGATAATTTGCTTGAGCTTGAGGTGCGTCAGCTTTACCGCTGCAACCAACTACGGTGGTGAGTGCGAATAGACAAGCCATTACCATTGCCATCCAACGAGTATTTCTTTTCATCTCTCCAACTCCTCTAGTTCTTTTTTAATTCGTCACCAGAAAATGTTTTATTCCGAAATAACTCTTCCTTCCTTATAGGACTTATTTTAAAATAGTGGTTAGCACTCCCCCTTTTCTTTGATTACCAATAATTCAAAATTGGTCAATTATCCACAATAACAAATTTGTGTTATTTGACGTTGAAATTATAGAGCTTAACCTAACCTAACCTTCTTTTATAAGCCAATTCACGTAATCAAATGATGCCTTTGCAGCACTGTAACAATCGGGTAACTGGTCAATCTCCATGGAGATATAACGATTATACCCTAAAGCTTTAAGGACCCTTACAGCATCGACGAAATCAATTTTACTTGTTCCCGGCACTCCCCGATTGTTATCTGCAAAATGCATATGAAAATTATAATCTTTAGCCTCAATAAAACTTGCCGCCTGGGACTTGTCCTCAATATTCATATGAAAAACATCCATCATGATAAACAGATTAGAGAGTTGCTGTTGCTTAACCCAGACTAAGGCTTCCTGAGTGGAGTTGAGATTGTCGATCGCAAATCGGCACTGAGGTTCCAAAGTGATCGTTACATTCTTCAATGCCGCATATTGACATACTATTTTAAAAGCTTGGTCTCTCCATTCTTCAGCTTGAATTTGATCTCCTTGCTTGACATTCCCACGCAATTTGCCTATGTTAACCTGAGCTCCAAGCCTTGCAGCAAAGTCAACTGCTGCCTTTGTCCGTTCAACCGCCTCGTTTCTTACACCTTCGTCTGACGATGTAAAGAAAATCTTGTCCTCTGCAACGATTGGTCCCGTTCCCACAGCAGCTAACTCCAGATCATAACTCATAAGCATCCGGCAAAATTCATCTTGGTCCATCTCCCTGGGATCACGGACGAAAGCTTCTACTCCCTGGTAGCCTATGCCCTTGAGGGAAGCAAACATTTCCTTAAGTTCTCCCCGATAGGCCAAGTACTTACCTTTTGTGTCAGGTGTGCAAATAGTGTAGGCTAGCTTCATACTTTTTCTCCCTGTCTTTGTTATTTAAAGTCAAATCATCTCTCAACTTCTGTAGCTGACTTCAAGTAAGTCCTCAAAGACCGCGATCATACTGCCTTTGTCTTTCTCGCCATGACCCTTCAATAAGGCCATCTGGTATGTGGTAGTCGCCGCACTCAATACCGGCATGGGAATACAAAGGTTGGCTCCAATCTCCGCAGCGCTGATTAAGTCTTTATAAGCGTTTTTCAAAGGATATCCATCGACAAAACTATCCTTCAAAATGCGGGGAATGAAAAACTCGGAGGCATAACTTTTCCCAGTTCCACTGTTTACCACCTCACCGACATTCTCCGGATCCAACCCCATCTTTACAGACATGGGAAGAACTTCTGCCAGTGCGGCGACGTTTATATCAAACAATAGCTGGTTAATCAGTTTGGTAAGTTGACCACTTCCGGTGTCACCCATGTAAAGAATTTTAGTGCCCATACATTCTAAATAAGGTATCATCTCAGCATAAACTTCTTTTTTCCCTCCACACATTACTGTGAGGGTACCTTCCATGGCACGGGCTTCCATGCCTGAAACAGGTGCATCAAGAAATTTAACACCTTTCTCTTCCAGACTTTTAGCAATTTCTAAGGTTGTCGTGTACTTAATCGTACTAAAGTCAACTATGATCTGACCTTTTCTGAGATGATGGATAATCCCATTTTCGCCCAGCAGCACTTTATGTACTACATTACTGTCAGGAAGACAAAGAAAAATAATATCGGCTGGAACGATTTCCAACAAATTCGTGCTTGTTTTAGCTCCCCTTTTTTCAAATTCAAGAAAGCTGTCTGCTCTAGTGTCAATGACCGTGAGCTCCGCACCACTCTTAAGCAGATTCAATGCTATGTGCTTACCCATCTGTCCTAGACCAATAAAACCAATCTTCATCATATATCACTCCTCAAAGAACGATTAATTCATTCGCGCCTGTTTATTCTATCGATACCGGCCATTTTAGCAGCCAGAATGTAGGCATTTTCCCACGCACCAGGATTTGCAATTCCCTTTCCGGCAACATCAAATGCTGTGCCATGGGAACAGGTTGTGACTGGATGGGGTAACCCAGCCATGACTGTTACTCCATTATCAAAACCCTTTAATTTCATCGCAATTTGTCCTTGATCATGGAACATCGTGACGGCAACATCAAATTCACCCTTGAATAATTTGATAAAGAGCGTATCCGCAGGAAAAGGACCCTGAGCATTAATTCCAGCCTGTTTTAACTGCTCGACGGCAGGATTGATAATTTCAACCTCTTCAAGTCCGCAGGTGCCACCTTCTCCTCCATGAGGATTTAAAGCCGCAACTGCGATGCGCGGATTGTCAATTCCGGCTCGCTTAAGTGTCTTATGAACAAGATCAATGGAATTCAGTATACCCTCTATCGTAAGATTCTGGCTTACATCCTTGATAGGGATATGACTGGTTATCCTGGACGTCCAAAAAACGTGATCCAAGACATTCAGTTCACCTCGATAACCTTTGAATTCAAAAAAATTTGAAAGAAGGTCAATCGCGCCGTTTAAAGTAAAGCCTGCTAATTTCATCGCCTTTTTATTATTGGGACCAAAACATATTCCTTCAATCAGACCCTGTTTGCAAAATTCCACACACGTACCGACATTAGATGCAGAATCCTTACCGCACACAGAATTGACTTCACCTAGTTGAACACTGTAGGCATCGATACTCCCAGTATCCAAAAGTACTAATCCACTCAGCTTAACAGCCTCTTCTATACCGGAAGCAACTTTATAGTCGAAAGATACCTTGGCAATTTCCATGCCTCTTTTTAAGACCCGTTCATCTCCCACGATGATCGGTTGACCATACTGTTGCAATACCCCTTTGGCAGCAGTTTTGACAACAATTTCCGGGCCTACCCCTGCTGCATCCCCTAAAGTTACGCCAATCATCGGTTTACTATGCAAGTAATTCTCTGTCATTTCTACCTCCGTTAAATCTAAAATTATTATTAATGATGATATTATCTATAAAGTGCAATAATCATGCCAATAATTTGAAAATATTAAAACAGAGAAAATATTTTGTGCAGAGATTGCATTCTTCCTTAATAATAATTTTTAAAAAACGAAATCTTGAGAAAAGCGGGTTGATTATCAAGGAACGAGTGAAACGTTTAAACAACTTTAAAACACTTCATTCGTTACAAATTGTTTCATATGTTTCATTTCTAGCTTTCAGATTCTATAGAAAATATTGAACAAACTAAATTCTACCTCACTTCAGAAAAAACTTCTCCTGTTTTCCCCTCAGGGTCCAAAGGACAGAATTTGCAGGTTCCTGTACCATATCATAAGTGATGACACTCTCAGCTTTAATGTCCACTTTTAATTTATTTCCATTAAGCAGATGGGCTGGGATGGGATTACTTCCAGATTTTCTTGCTGCCGGTACAATAAACGATGACATATTCTGGTCCCTGTCGTTGCCACAAGTAGTACCAGCCGGAAGGTCCCTGACTGCTCTTCGGACAAGATCAAAGCTGTGCTTGTATTGTCTGGCTCCGGTGTCCACGCCGAGCATTGCCGCGCTCATCAGCGATGTAGACGACTCCACCCCGCACAAATGATACGGATGACAAATAACTGCTACCGAATTATCATAATTTCCAATCAAGCCTTTTGAAGTTAAGATGTTCTGAGAATAAGCATTATTGCTTCTCACTACAAGGTAAACTCCGCCACCCATACTGGCTTCCTCTCTGCGACGAAGACAGGTAATAATATCAATTCTGCCCTCTCCCGCAAATATGCCGCCGTTTTCTGCACTGCAATAAACTATAGGGACTTCATTCACCCTTAGACTTCCCTGATGCAGCTTTTCCACATCCGGAACTAGCCCTGTGGCGTTGGCTATCATTACAATCTCACAATAGTCGAATCCTGCAGTTTGAGGAAGTGCACTCAGGATTTCCCTTCTCTTCTGTAAATACTCCTTCCCCTTGCCTTCAGGGATAAATTCAAGGTACTTGGCATCTTCCTGTGAAATCTTTACAACGACTGGTTCCACAATACCTTTTTTCACATCCGCCGGGTGAGTTACTGTTCCTTCTCTCTCATCATAAATATATTCTCCGTCACGTGATTTTCCGGCGCTCACAATCTCTAGGCCAATAAGCCGTGCCCATTCCACCAGTTGCATTAAAAGAGCTGGTTGATCGCCATCTACAGGTGTATATACTAAACCCTTTTGTTTGAACATCTCGTGTAAGACAGGACCAATCACGGAGTCAGTCTCTTTGGTAATCATGACCATATGTTTCATATTCTCCAGTGCCAACTTAGCATGATGGGCGCCTGCTTCCGGATTTCCCGTTGCTTCAGCGACTACATCTATTTCTAACTGAAAAATAATATCTGGCGAACTGGTAACAACATATTTCCCTTGTTCTATGGCTGCTTTGGCTGCAGATACAGTATTGCAGAAGCATATCTCTTCATCAGGAATGTTTGCTTCCCGATATGAATTTTTAGCATTTTCAATGTTTTGATCTGCAACAATATTGACGGTAAGATATTTGTTAAATAAGGATTGTGTTACAATTGCCGTGCCATAATTTCCACCTCCGATTAACCCAACTTTCACATGACTTTGCTTTGCAAACTTTTCGAAAAGATGATGATAGAACATTTTTCAAGTCTCCTTTGTGGTTCATATCTACTATGAGCTAAATCCATGTCCACGGAATTTTCAGAACCT
Organism: Desulfosporosinus shakirovi; assembly: GCF_020595055.1. GTDB lineage: Bacteria > Bacillota > Desulfitobacteriia > Desulfitobacteriales > Desulfitobacteriaceae > Desulfosporosinus > Desulfosporosinus shakirovi. The sequence goes on from NZ_JAJDOO010000005.1 coordinate 72,874, forward strand.
TATGCTTATGTGTATTGTATTGTAGGTGCACTTATATGTATAATAGCTTTATGTCATAAGAAACCATTCCAAAATTTCATGCAGATTGACTGATTAACAATTATTCGCAATAACTTCACGCTCGTGCGTATCATAGAGGAACGTTAATGCAGGGCTTTAAGCGAAGGAGCGTTTCTATGAAAGATAGTGATTGGGCAATTCTCGATACGTTATATCGCGAACCGAATATTACCAAGGCTGCTGATCTATTATTTATGACGCAACCAAGCCTGACAAAACGTTTGCAACAAATTGAGAAGGAATTTACCACAACCATTGCAATCCGTAACCCGAAAGGTATTGTCCTTACTGCACAAGGAGAGTATTTAGCCATTAAGGCTGGAGAGATGCTAAGGAAGTTTAAAGAAATTCAACAAGAAATTATGGAAATGAATGATGGCAATAAGGGAACTCTAAAATTAGGTGTCAACAATTCTTATGGCCGCTTTCGACTTCCATCTTTGTTAAATCAATACAAATCTATGTATCCTAATATTAATTTCGAGATTGCCAATGGTTTAAGCAGTGACGTTTTGAAAATGGTTAATCTTAAAGAAATTAACATCGGATTTATACGAGGGGATCACGAGTTCGACGGTATGAAACAGCTAATCTCGGTTGATCCCAGCTACATCGTTTCCAAAAAGGAGATCCCCTTTGAAGATTTGCCGTATATTCCCCGCATTGAATATCAAGTAGACCCTTTAACCGTTAAATTGTTAGATCACTGGTGGAATGAGCATTTTACTGTTCCACCGCTCAAAGGATTGGTAGTAAATCACGGCGACACCTGTCGTGAGATGATTGCCAATGGATTGGGCTACGGAATTTTTCTAGTACCCGAATTCATTGAGGGGGCTGTTAGTCTCTATAAACAACCCATGCACACTAAGGACAAAAGGCCTTTTACGCGAAATACGTGGATGATCTATAACAAGGATTCAAGCAAAATACCTTTCGTCAGAAATTTTATAGATTTTGTGTCTTCCCAAACCGATTCGTTAAAATGAAACCCATAAAACAATCCAGCTTAAGGTTCAGACACTGCCTGAATCATAAGCTGGATTGTTTTATACTAGTCGAAATTAAAACTTCTCGCTGCATACTTTCGACTAGTATAAGTGCACCAAAGGTTATCTTCTGCAGCCTTTCTCACCATACGAAACTTGCCGCCATGACATAGCGGTGTTCTAATCTATACATTCTTGTTCAAGTCATGCGATGCTCTACCCTCAAACATCCTCATCCGAATTATGGTAGTGCTCTACCCGAACATCCTGTTCGTTCTTGTCCATAGCTAGAGGCATGGCACCAGCCATTCTTACTGGATCTTCGGCATTTTCTTTTACGCAAGGCTTACTTATTTCGACTGTGAATTTGTTAATATTCCCCTTAAGATTACTGGCCAATTTAGCTAAATCTTTAGAGCTCTCAGCCATATATTCCACGATTGAAGTCTGCTCTTCAGTCGTAGCGGCGATTTCTTCTGAGGATGATGCGGATTCTTGGATTAAATCCGCTATACTCTGGGTCAGGCTTAATACCTCAAACGAACCCTTGTCTAACTCTTCAAAAATCTTGCTAATATGCAGTGCATCGGATTCTGTTCGTTTAACATGCTCGACAATCTTCCCTAATGACCCTCCACTAATCTTAATTAAAGACACTTGTTCTACAACAGACTTTTTATTATTCTGCATGAGATGCATGCTAGCTTTAGATGATGTCTGAATTCTTTCTACTAAATTAACGATCTTATTCGATGCTTCTTTCGACTCTTCTGCCAATTTTCTAACTTCATCCGCCACAACAGCAAAACCACGTCCCGCTTCCCCAGCGCGGGCTGCTTCAATGGCAGCATTGAGAGCTAATAAGTTAGTTTGGTTAGATATTTCAGTAATCAAGGTGATAATTTCACTGATTTGGTTAGATTGATTACCTAAATCATCAATTAATTCGGATGCTTTTGCTACAGATTCAGCTATGATATTAAGATGCTCAATTGCCTTATTAGTTGCCTCCTGACCTTCAATAGCAACGATTGTAGAATTATTAGCTTCGTTAACTGTCGCAGTTGCTTCCTGATATCCGATTTCCACTTGAGATCTGGTCTCTTTCATCATCTTAACGATGAGCCCACTTGATTCAGTTTGTTCAGTAGCACCGTTAGCAAAATCACTCATTGTCATAGCGATTTGATTTGTTGAATTCGCGATTTGGCCCGATGCATCAGCAAGTTCTTTTGAAAAAACCAAAATCTTGTCTGAACTGCCGGAAACCTCATTGATAATAGTTCGTAGATAATCTTTCATCTTATTCATGGCAATATTTAAAGTATTTATCTCATTCTTGCTATGATTCGTTTCGATTTGCTCCAACTTTAATTGTCCGTTACTTATTTCGTTGGCAATGGCGACAACCTTATTCAACGGTTTAGAAATAGAATTTATAATTAACCAGCCAATAATTATACAGAGAATGATGGAAGAAATAAGCAAACTGATCATAATCTTCGAGGCAAAATCCGAGTTTATTTGTATCTGATTTTTTAACGCCTCGGCATTCTCCGAACTATGATTTGCTAAACTGAGCAAATCACTATCTAATCCATCATAAATCATATTTCCAGAATTAAAAGTGACAAATGTTGTGATTGTGTCATTTGCTTGAGCAACTTGCGTGACTAACATTTGAAAAGAATCAAAGGCCTGTAAATTACCATTAAAAGCTGTAAGTTGAGCACTTTGAAATTCATCTAAATTCAGACCTTGATACAGAGATACAAGTTCAAGAATCTTCTTCTTGTTTTCCTCGATCTCGGATAAGAATTGGTTCTGCTTTTCTTTAGAAGATAAAATAAATAACAATAAAGCAGCTTGATTGTCACTGTTTAGTTTGCGAAGATCACTGATCGTCTCAATTTGCTTTAACTCTTTGTTATACATCGTATCCACATAATTGGTTGTTTTAGTTAATTGATAGTAGCTCGTCAGGTTGCTTATTAATAGAAACAGAGAAGAACAAAGGATAAGAATTGCTATTTTAGATGAAACTTTTAATCCGCTAAATAACTTCACGCCCTCCCTTCTAATAACAGACTGCGGAAGACAATATCTCCGTAAGCAGCCCCCCATTAATTGCACCCTTTTAATTATGTTCTTTGCTTTGCTTAACACTCTGATCCCTCCTCCCTAATATGTAATATGCAAGACTTATGCCATAATTTTGTATATTACATATTCTTCAGTGCACATGTAATGCATAAGACGAAGGTAGCGTGATCCTAATATTGGTTTCGACTGCCTTATAAAGCTACTCACAACAATAAATCCATAATTTAAGCTTACTTGCCGTGCAACTTGCCAAGTTAATCCTGCATGTGTTTTTTTCATGGATATTTGTAAATTCCACAATTGTACCTTGACTCTCCGTGATATAGTTGCCATTATTATAAGATACTTTATAATGAAGTCGTTTTTGCTATCTGTAAATCGAAGACAATGATTTCTCCTCTTCAGGGTTGCAATTATAAAGGTGAGGTGATCGTAAAAATGAGGCCTAAGCTATGTCTCCTCGCTCCCAATGAAACAATTGCCAATGTCGCAAAGGAGGTTATTAATGAGAACATAATTAACAGTGATGTTTTATTTATCATTGGCAACTTAACAAACCAAGGAGTTGAACTTGCTAAACAAGCGCTCAAAGAAGGTGCTGAAGCAATAATCAGTCGGGGCGGAACATTCTTGCGAATTAAGGAAGAAATTACCGAAATTCCTTGCGTGCAAATTAATGTCTCGACAATCGACTTATTAGAGGCCTTGTATCAAGCCTCTAATTTCAGTAACAAAGTTGGCGTTGTCGGTTATCCTAATACAATTTATCAAGCCTCATCCATTGGCAAGTTTCTAAGATTGGAAATTATAGAAATCGCCATTGAAGATCCTACTGTTTTCCCTGAGCGGTTAATTGAGGAAATTGGCAAAGGCTTAAAAGTTATCGTAGGGGATACTATATCCACCGATTTTGCCTCAAGTCTTGGTATCCACAGTATCTTAATTTCCTCAGGAAAGCGGGCTATTTATGAGGCCTTGTCCCAAGCGCAAGACTTAGCTGTATTACGGCGAAAAGAAGCCATCTCTCAGCAAAGGCTCTATATGATCCTAAACAACTTATCCGAGGGGATTCTGGCAACGGATAGTGAACACAGGGTGACTCACAGCAATCCTGCAACTGAAAGGTACCTGGGGTTGTCTGTATCGGAAATGTTGGGGCAACATGTTAAAGCTATTCTTCCTGGAAAGCATCACAACGATGAATTAATCACTATTCGCGATCAACAATACATATTAAATCTTGAACCCATCGAAAACCGCGGTGTCATGAACGGCGAAGTTTTCACGTTCAAACCTATAAAGGAAATACAAGACTTAGAAACAAAACTAAGAAAAAAATTACATAGCCGGGGCTTGGTGACTAAGTTTTCTTTTAAAAACATTATTGGAAATAGCCAAACTCTGTCAACGTGTATTCAAAAAGCTAAGCGGATTAGCAAGTCTAATGCTACTGTTCTTATTACAGGGCAAACTGGAGTTGGCAAGGAAATGTTTGCTCAGAGTATTCATAACGAAAGTCCGCGTGCCCTCGGACCTTTCGTCGCAGTTAATTGTGCATCTTTTCCTGAATCCATTCTTGAGAGCGAATTATTCGGGTATGTAGAGGGCAGTTTTACGAATGCCCGTAAAGGTGGGAAAATGGGCCTGTTTGAACTTTCTCACAAGGGTACTATTTTTCTCGACGAAATTGGCGATATGAGTTTATCAGTACAGGCCAAGGTGTTAAGAGTTATTCAAGAAAAGGAAGTTGTTCGCCTAGGGGATGACAGTGTTATTCCAGTTGATATTCGAGTTATTGCGGCTACAAATGTTGATTTGTGGAGTGCCGTTAACGATGGGCGTTTCCGCCAAGATCTTTACTACCGAATTAACGTTTTAAGATTAGAGATTCCGCCATTATATGAAAGAGACCAAGATTTAATACTTTTAGCTGAGAAGTTTTTAAATCAGTTAGCACCTAACATCGAAGTTCAAGAAGGAGCATTTACTCCTCTGTTAGACCATAATTGGCCGGGGAATGTTCGGGAATTGTATAATTTTATTGAGCAATTGGCTGTTTTGCATGAAGGCGATAGATTGGATGAAGGCCACATTCGTAGATTTCTATCTTCAAACACGAGGAGCAAGGAGATTTCAGCCATTGAAAATCTAAGGAATTTTTCTGGCAGGCTTACTGACGCAGAAATTTTCGAAGTTCTAGAACTGTGTCATGGCAACCAAACTGCTGCCTGTGAGATTTTAGGAATAAATCGTTCCACGCTTTGGCGACGCTTAAAGAAAATCGAGAATAAATGATCGGATTGACTAGGGATTTTCCGAAGTGTTGAAAGGCTGTTGCATAAAACGTTGCATTCGTTGCATTTGTACTCTATTTTGAAGGTTAAAAACAATAAACCCCTTGAAATTCGAGGGGTTTATTGTTTTGATTTTTGGCATATTTCTTGCAACTCAAATAATTCAATTCTCACATATTTAAGTTTATGCTCATGAATTGGAGGGTTTTGATTTTAGGGGAGAAATAGCAGAGATTATGGATACCGCAATCACTAATTAAAGAGGGGGAATTATTCAAGTGTTTAAAAAATCGTTATGGAAAAAAGCCGTCATATCCGGACTAGCTGTGTCGCTCATGCTGACAATGACCGCATGTGGAACGCCAAACCAACCTGCAGGTACATCGAAAGTGGAATCAGATTATCCCAATAAACCCATCACTGTTTTGCAAGGATTTGCAGCAGGTGGGGGGAGTGACCAACTTGCCATGTTAACCGGGCCATATTTACAAAAAGAACTAGGCAACACTTTAGTTAACCAGTATATTCCTGGAGCAACAGGGGCTATCGCTTGGACACAATTAACCAAGCAAACGGCAGCAGACGGGTACACGCTTAGTATTACGAACACTCCTATGCTGATGACCAACTATTTGATGAACACTGAAATCAAGTACACTATTGACGAATTAACTCCTATCGCCAATGTGGTTACTGACCCTGGTATCCTTGTGGTTTCTAAAGACAGTCCATTCAAAACGTATCAGGATTATATAAATTATGTTAAAGCCAACCCGGGACAGCTTACGATCGCCAACTCCGGAACAGGCGGTGACGACTTTTTCACGATTTTACAATGGCAAAAAGCCACGGGTTTGAGTGTTAAAATGATTCCTTTCACAGGGGACGGCCCATCTTGGCAAGCTGCTGCCGGCAATAAAGTTCAAGCCAGCTCCACTAACCTAGGAGTTGTTTACAGCCAAGTAAAGGCTGGGAATTTAAGGGCTTTAGCCATTTATTCTGAGAAGAGAAGTGACCTCTTACCGGATGTTCCAACTGCAAAAGAGTTAGGTGTAGATTTGGTTGCTGGATCTTCTCGCGGCTACAGTGCCCCTAAGGGGATTCCCGAAAATGCGAAGAAGAAATTGATTGATTCTTTTACAGCAATAGCTAAAGATCCTGCATTCTTAAAAGGATTACAAGATGCCGCACTCCCTATCGATCTAAAAGTAGGAGATGAGTATGCAAAATATCTCAAAGATCAGGAAACTGAATTTAAGTCCATCTGGGATTCAGTGAACGATACAATTCAAAAGTAAATCTCTTTGAATTTAAAGGGAGAGGCAAAACCCTCTCCTTTCTAATGGTGAAACGGAGGTCATTTTATGAACAATTTGGCAAAGCATGGGCTCGCTTCCGCAATTACCTTGATCCTTGCGATCGTTCTCTATGTTGATTCCTTCAACTTGCCTCCTGCGGCTGCTAACCTTCCCCGGGCTCTAGCCTGGATTATTATCGTCTTGTCTTTAGCAATGTTTGCCGAGGCCCTGTATAAGGAACGAAAGAAAGCCCAAGAGAACCAGGAGCCCAAGGAACCCATTCTCGTTTTCCGGGTGTTTGTTTTTGCTGCTATGATCGCTTTATATGTAGCTTTGATCAAACCTCTGGGCTATTTTCTTGTGACACCCTTGTTTCTCATCACTGCATTGGCCTACCTTGAAGCCACCCGTCTTTGGAAAGCGGTCCTAATTGCGCTCAGTTTCACAGTCTTTTGTTACTTGCTCTTTGTTATGTTCCTGCACTTGCCAATTCCTATGGGTCTATTCTCTTAAAGGAGTGACATAAATGAACGATATTATGATGGGGCTTTTAAATGTAGTATCACCCTTCAATTTGTTGGTGATTGCGGCTGGTACGGGGCTAGGCATATTTGTAGGTGCCATGCCTGGACTCTCTGCAACCATGGCCATTGCTCTACTCCTTCCAATAACATTTGGCATGGATCCGGCCAGTGGAATAAGCATGTTAGCGTCACTATACTTGGGAGCCATGTACGGAGGGTCGATTTCTGCCATTCTTCTTAGGACACCTGGAACTCCGGCTGCGGCCGCAACTGTCTTGGATGGATATCCTATGGCTCAACAAGGACGGGCTGGTAAAGCATTGGGGGTATCTTTGACCGCTTCCCTAATCGGTGGGATTATTAGCAGTATCGCTCTCTTAACAATAGCACCTGCGCTCGGTAAGGTGGCGCTTTCGTTCGGTCCAGTCGAATTATTTGCGATTGCAGTACTAGGAATTACGATTATTGGTTCCTTATCTTCCGGTTCTCCGATCAAGGGGATCCTTTCCGGAGTTGTTGGCTTGATGATTGCCCTGGTAGGGATGGACCCCATCTCTGGAACGCCACGCTTCACCTTCGGACAGATTTATTTATTTAATGGTATATCCTTCATTATTGCTTTAATTGGCCTCTTCTCCATTCCCCAAGCTCTTCGTCTTGTGGAGAAAGATGATGGTCTTCAGAAAGTTGCCAGCTCTATTAAGGATAAGATGTTGCCAACCTTTAAAGAACTAAAGTCAATGACAGTGACCATGTTACGTTCTAGTGTTATTGGCGTATTTACGGGTTTAATTCCGGGAACAGGCGGAGATACAGCGTGTTGGTTCGGCTACAACGAAGCAAAGCGCTTCTCAAAAGAAAAAGAAAAGTTTGGAACAGGGCATCCGGAAGGAGTTGCAGCCGCAGAGGCAGCAAATAATGCTGTTGTCGGCGGAGCTTTGATCCCGACGATCACCTTGGGAATCCCAGGCAGCGCCGCAACAGCAGTTCTCTTAGGCGGCTTAATGGTGCACGGCATCATGCCCGGACCAACCCTTATGACAGAACATTCTTTGATTACCTATACCTTAATATGGGCTGTGATGCTTGCTAACATATTCATGTTCCTTGAAGGTCTCGTTTTGACCCGGGCTGCAGTTTCGGTAACTAAGATACCCAATAAGGTTATTGCCCCTGTCATTGTAATCCTATGTGTCATAGGGTCCTTTACTATCAATAACAGTATCGTCGACGTGTTTGTTATGTTTACCTTTGGAATTATTGGATATTTCATGGATAAGATCAACATTCCCACAGCACCAATGGTTGTCGGTATGATCTTGGGCATGATGTTGGACAATAGCATGAATCAGTCACTGCTTATGAGTGACGGAAGTTGGATGATTTTCCTCCGAACCCCTGTTTCGGCAATTCTGCTCTTAATTGCTTTGATTTCAGTTTTGCAAGCCACACCCCTTTTTGGTTTTATCAAAAATCGGTTTAAGAAAACCACTATTTAGAAGAGGAGAATACAACAAATGAGTGCCATTGATCAACTTTTGGATTCTATACCCATTCCCAGAATGGTGAGAGTTAAACAAGCTTTTGAGCGCCCGATAATTGACAATGTTGAGCTTGATCTTCTCGCTAAACTTAAGGGTAAAAATTCGAAACTCTTGATTTCACCTGGACAATCTGTGGCTGTAGCAATCGGCAGTCGTGGCATCTCCGCCCTGCCTGAAATGGTTAAAACCCTTATCCAGTTTATTAGGGATCAGGATGGAATACCGTTTATTGTCCCTGCCATGGGGAGCCACGGCGGAGCAACCGCCGAAGGGCAAAAGGAGATGCTCCGCGGACTTGGTGTCACAGAAGAGTATGTAGGTGCACCTATTCGAGCGACGATGGAAACATTAAGAATTGGAGTTGCCGAAAATGGACTCCCAGTATTTATCGATAAATATGCTTATGAAGCAGATGCCATTGTCATAATCAACCGAATCAAACCCCATATTGCCTTCCGAGGGGAATATGAAAGTGGCTTAATGAAAATGATCACCATCGGTCTAGGTAAACAAAAAGGGGCCGATATATGTCACGAGTTAGGCTTTGGCAGAATGACGGAAAACATTCCTGCCATTGCCCGAGTAATTTTGGAGAAGACAAACTTGGTTTTTGGCGTCGCAGTGCTTGAAAATGCTTATCACGAATTATGCCAGATCGAAGTTCTTAAGAATGGTGAAATTGAAGCCGGAGAACCGGCCTTACTCAAAGAAGCCAAACGCTTATCCCCTAAGCTTTATTTTGATTCTTTAGATGTTTTGGTTATTGATGAGATCGGAAAAAACATTAGCGGCACTGGATTCGATAACAATGTGGTTGGCCGCTATCATACCCCCTACGCAAGTGGTGGCCCGACTATTTCAAAAATTGCTGCTCTTGACATAACAGATGTCTCCCACGGAAATGGCAATGGTTTAGGAATTCTTGATTTCACAACGAGACGAGCGTTTAACAAGTTCAGCTTTGAACACACCTATCCGAATGCGCTCACCTCCACGGTACCACTTAGCGTGAAAATTCCGATGGTCTTAAAAAATGATAAACAGGCTATTCAGGCCGCTATCAAGACTTGTAATATCCTAGATAAAACGAAGGTCAGAATGGTGAGAGTAAAAAACACCTTGTGTCTCGGAGAAATTGAAGTATCAGAAAACCTTATTGAAGAAGTTAAACAAAATCCCAATCTAGAAATTGTGAGTTCTGCATTTGACCTGGCTTTAAGCGAACAAGGGAGCCTCTTTGAGTGAAGTCTACTCGTTTGTTGTAAGTCTATTGTTGCAACTGTTGCAATTGTTGCATTAGAAACGTCTATAAACAACCCTTAAATCAAGATGCAAAGCATAATACCCCGCTTTTATAAGGCGTAAGAAAAAAGCATGCTAGGCATACTTCTTGCAATAAAAACAGTTGAAGCAGGTTGATGTATGAATTAAATGCACTAGAAACAAGGGTTGAATCAGGTTTAGATGAGGGGGAAATACGTTGAAGAAGATGTTACGTGGCTCACAAGAGTTATTCGAAGGAATTAAAGGAGCTTATCCCCGGGCCATGTTTAAATCAGTGGGCTATACGAAGGAAGACTTAAGGAAACCTATCATTGGAGTCGTAAGCGCTTGGTCTGAATTGCATCCCGGAAGTTACAGCAATAAGGAATTGGCTCAATTTGTTAAAGCTGGGATTTGGGCCGCAGGTGGCACTCCAGTGGAGTTCCATACCATAGCAGTCTGCGATGCCATCGCTCAAGGCTTGGGTATGCATTATTCTTTACCAAGCAGAGAAGTTATGGCAGCCGAAATTGAAGTAATGGTGGGATCCGGTGGTTTTGACGGATTAGTCTTATTACCGTCTTGTGATAAGTCCCCGGTCGCTATGCTCATGGCTGCGGCCAGACTCAACATCCCAACCATCTTTTTGCCGCCTGGCCCTATGCTCTCTCATTTCGATGAGAATGGAGAGCAACGGATCATGTCTGATATTAAGGAAGCCATGGGGGCTATTAAAAAGCAGCTGATCACAGATGAACAGTTTGAGGATGTTGAGAGCGATACCTGCGCAACGGTTGGAGTCTGCGGCATGATGGGTACAGGAAATACTATGGGTTGCCTCATTGAAGCTCTGGGTATGAGTTTACCGGAGACCGCGACGACTCCGACAGTCTACGCTGAAAAGCGCCGTCAGGCTAAAAAGACTGGTGAACGTATCGTAGAAATGATTCGTGAAAATCTGAGGCCGAGACAAATCTTAACGCCTGCTAATCTGGATAATGCTATTCGCTTTCTTATGGCCATGGGAGGCTCGACCAATGTAATCCTGCACTTGCCCGCTCTTGCTCGGGAAGCAGGTTTCGAATTGAGCCTTGATCGTATCGATGAACTGTCTGGTGCAACCCCCTGCGTTGCTAAATTTAAACCATCTAGCAAGTTTACTCTGTGGGACTTTTTCCAAGCCGGGGGAGTTGGTGCCATACTTGGTATTCTAGAGCCACTTATCCAAAAGGATGTTCTTACAGTGACTGGAGAAACTATCTCTGCCTATAGTAGAAAAGTAAGAAACTCAGATGCAATCCGTTCCTTGAATGACCCGTATCACCCACAAGGCGGAATTGTTATCCTTAAGGGCAATCTTGCACCCGATGGTGCCGTTATTAAAGTGAGCGGGATTAAGAATCCTCCAAACCGCCAAGTAGGTACAGCGAAAACCTTCGATTCAGAAGAAGATTTGATGGACCACATTATGAATAAAGAAATCAAACCTGGGGACGTCTTAGTGATACGGTATGAAGGTCCTGCAGGAGGCCCAGGAATGAGAGAATTGTCTATTCCGGCTGCCCTGCTTACAGGGATGGGCCTGGGTGACAGTGTAGCCATGATTACCGATGGCCGCTTTTCAGGCGCCACGAAAGGTTTCTGTATAGGCCACGTAACTCCTGAGGCCCATGTTAGAGGGCCTATCGCAATCGTCCATGACGGTGATTCAATCGAAATTAATCTTGAACAAAAACAGCTAAATCTGCTGATTAGTCCAGAAGAAATGGTTGAGCGCTTTGCAAAACTGCCCCCTCGGAAGCCTCCTATGGATACCGGGTTCCTTGGGTTATACAGTCGTAATGTTGGGCAAGCGAATCACGGAGCCCTATTATAAAAAATAAAATTCAACAAGTTAGGAGAATACAAAAATGCTTACGGCTTTATGCATCGATCCTCGTGACAATGTGGCCGTTCTACTCAGAGAGGTTCGTAAGGGAGAAGATGTTCTCGTAAATATGAAAACAGGCACCGTCCATTTAAAGGCCCAGAGTGATATTCCTTTTGGACATAAAATTGCGGTAACCACCCTTTCCGTAAGTGAACCTATTATCAAATACGGTGAAGAGATCGGAAATGCCAAAACCCTCATCCAACCTGGAGAATGGGTTCATCTGAAAAATGTCATTTGCGAACGGGGCCGTGAGGACTGATTCAACTATATATAAATTTAGACAGGGAGAGGAATTAAAGACACATGCATACATTTTATGGATATCGACGGCCACAGGGGTTACCTGGGGTAAGGAATTTGGTAGCCATTATTCCATCCGTTTTTTGTGCCAATACAGTAGTGAAGCGGATTGTCCAGCAAGTGGCAGGAACGATTGAGCTCACCCATCCAGTCGGTTGCAGTCAAGTTGGGTTAGATTTGGAACTTACCGCTAAAGCATTAAAGGGAGTTAGCAGACACCCGAATTTCTACGGAGTTGTAGTGGTGGGTCTTGGGTGTGAACGATTTCGGGCTAAAGAATTAGCTGACAGTATTGCCGCAACGGGTAAACCAGTAGAAATGCTTGTAATTCAAGAAGAAGGTGATACTCAACAAGCAATAGTCAAAGGAGTACTTCTGGCACAAAAGTTAGTAAAGCAAGCGGCTAAACAACAAAAAGAGGAGTTTCCCCTATCCGAGCTATGTTTAGGCCTTAAATGCGGTGGAACAGACGCTACATCGGGAATTGCCGCCAATCCAGTCCTTGGATGGGTCACAGACCAAATCGTTGCCGAAGGTGGCAGTGCCATGTTGACAGAAGTCACAGAACTGATTGGGGCTGAGCATGTTCTTGCCCGACGAGCGGTAACACCACAAGTCGGAGAAAAGATCCTGGAAACCGTCCATAATATGGAAAATAAGTTGAAGGTCGGAACAGCCCATTGCGATCTCCAAAATCGGTCAGCATTGATCTCACCAGGCAATGAGGACGGCGGAGTAACAACGGTGGTTGAGAAAGCTTTGGGGGGAATTCACAAAGGGGGAACCGGGCCAATCACTGGAGTACTTGCTTACGGGGAGCCTCTAGTGGAGCATGGCTTATATATCTTAGATTGCCCTGGTCATGATGGAGAAGCTGTGACGGGGCTCGCGGCCTCCGGTTGCCAAGTCGTCGTTTTTACCACAGGAAGAGGAACCCCTACAGGTTTCCCCGGAGTACCTGTGATTAAAATCACAGGAAACGCTTCAACCTATGAGCGTATGAAATTCAACCTTGATTTCAACGCTGGGGAGATAATTGACAAAGGCTTAAGCATCCCTAAAGTTGGGGCAGGACTCTTGAAGACGGTCATAGAAACTGCCTCAGGTGTACCAACGAAAGCAGAAATTGGCTTGCATGATGAGCTGTTTTGTATTACCCGCAGTTACGGTGGTTAAACAAGAAGCCGCAGCCATCCATAAATTTGATAAATTAATATAGGGAGGTTCAAGTATGTCGTTTGAATTGAAGGGGGTATATGCTCCTATTCCAACACCATTTGTCGACGGCGAAATCGCCTACGATAAATTGGAGAGAAACTTAGAATATTGGCTTGACTCCAAGCTCGAGGGCCTTGTTGTGTTAGGGTCTAATGGTGAGTTTGTACTATTGAGTTCTGAAGAAAAAATCCAGCTTATTAAGTTTGTCTGTCAAAAAGCTAAGGGCCGAAAATCGGTCATTGCCGGAACAGGTGCAGAGTCCACTGCAGAAACTATTTTTTCAAGTCAACAGGCTGCTGCCGTCGGGGCTGACGCTGTTTTGGTGGTAACACCTAATTACTATAAAGGGGCTATGTCGGACAAGGCTCTGATCCGATTCTATCTGGATGTGGCCGAGGCTAGCACCGCCCCTGTTATTTTGTACAATATGCCGGGTAATACGGGCATTAATTTATCCCCTAAAGTCGTGGCTGAATTAGCACAACATCCTAACATCATAGGTATCAAGGATAGCGGAGGAAATATTGTTCAAATTACTGAGGTGATTCGCAACACCCCTTCTGATTTTTCAGTGTTTGCGGGTTCTGCAAGTTTTCTCTACGCCAGTTTAGCTTTAGGGGCCAAAGGCGGAACGTTAGCCCTGGCTAATGTATTCCCTAATGAGTGTGCCGAGGTTCAAGCATTATTTGAAGCAGGCAAATGGGAAGAGTCTAAGGCTTTGCAGCTTAAGCTTATGGAGAGCAATACCGCTGTGACTGCTCGCTTTGGGATTGCCGGACTTAAAGCTGCTCTGGATATGCTCGGCTATTTTGGAGGAGATCCTCGTCTGCCTCTTCTGCCTATAGGGGGAGTGGAAAAAGCAGATCTTAAAGAAATCTTAAAACGCACACAATTCGTTGCTAATATTAACTAATAATCGCTTTCCCCTCCTTCTTATAAAAGAGTCGCTCTCATTGCGGCTCTTTCTGATTAAGGACTAAGCATAAATTCATTGAAATTGTTTGCGTACATTGAAAACCAACTGCTTGTCTGCCCCTGCGTTTCTAATTTATAATATAATAAACTATGAGTAAGGGAGAATATGATGAAGCCAAAAGTATTTCTTGCTAGGAAAGTTCCTAAAGAAGTGGAAGATTATATTGCTCAACATTGTGACATTGAAAAATGGAATGGTCCAGGAATTATTCCTCGTCATGAACTCCTAAAGCTTTTAGGGGATTCAGAGGGACTTTTAATTAACAGAGAATTAATAGATCCTGAATTACTGGATTCTGCTCCAAAATTAAGAGTTGTCAGTAATAACTCAGTTGGATACAACAATTTTAATATAGAAGCCATGAAGTCTAGAGGGATCATTGGAACAAATACTCCGTCTGTTTTAGACGAGACTGTAGCTGATCTTGTACTAGGCTTGATTTTAACAACTGCACGTCGAATTTCCGAACTGGATCGATATGTAAAGACAGGTCAGTGGCAAGGTATTATTGGAAATGAACTGTTTGGGACTGATGTTCATCATGCGACAATCGGGATCATAGGAATGGGCAGAATTGGAGAATGCATTGCGGAAAGAGCAAAATTCGGGTTTAAAATGCGTGTCCTCTATTGTAATCGTAAGCAGAGAGCTGAGGCAGAAGAAAGATTGGGTGCCGAGCGCAGTTCCCTGGAACAGTTACTTCAGGAGTCAGATTTTGTAGTTCTTATGACCCCCCTTACACCTCAAACGGTTAATATTATGAGTGATAGAGAATTTGGCTTAATGAAACGGACAGCGATCTTTATTAATGCTTCTCGCGGAGAGACGGTCAACGAAAATGCTCTCATTAAAGTACTCGAGGAGGGGAAAATTCGCGGAGCCGGCCTGGACGTTTTTGACAAAGAACCCGTAGACACTAATAATCCGCTATTAAAGATGCAAAATGTTGTAACACTCCCTCATATCGGATCAGCGACGGCCAAGACGCGTTTTGATATGGCGATGCTTGCAGGCCAGAATCTCGTCAAAGCACTTTTAGAAAATGAACCTGCAAATTTAGTCCCTGAATTAAAGAATAGTTAAGTCCCCTCTACCCAGGTGAATAAACGTCTTTTTTGGGGACAGTGAACTCGTTCAGCTAAAGCTGAACATCGAGACTTCGGTGACGTAAGTCTCCGGTGGACAGTATCGTCACCGAAGTTGAATAAGGAACACCACTTGAAGAAGTGGGTGTCTCGGAATTGATTAATCACAAAAACAGGGTTGTAAAAATACAACCCCGCACTCATCCTTAGCTCTGGCTAAGGAATTTTTTATTTCGAAAGCTTAATAATGCAGTTCCCTAACTCTTTATCTGCTAATTTACATACAAAACGATCCCCGTCTAGAACCGGCCCAACTCCCGCCGGAGTACCTGTAAAAATGATATCCCCTCGATCCAGTCCCAGGTGTCTAGCCGTATACTCAATAATTGTCGGCAAGTCAAATATAACATTCTTCATATTGCCACGTTGGACCTCTTGTCCATTTTTTTCTAAAGAAAAGTCAAGTTCCGTCAATGCCTTAAGTCCAACAAAAGGCTTCCAAGAGGTGATTACAGCCGAGTTCATAAACCCTTTGGCAAGTACCCAAGGATAGCCCTTCCCTTTCAACTCTGTCTGCACATCACGCAATGTAAAGTCGATACCTATAGCCATTTGGTCTACAAGGTCATCTACCTTAATTCCCGGCTCATATCGTCTGTTAAGATGAAATACAAGCTCTGCTTCATATTGAATTTCGCCCCGATCTCCCGGGAAAATTATCTCACTTCCATTAGCCTCAGCTAAAGAATGGGTTGGCTTAGTAAACAATAACGGGACTTGTGGTACGGCATTGTTAAGTTCATGAGCATGTTGTACATAATTTCGACCAACGCAAATTATGTTTTTAATAGATTCTAACATGAGTTGCCTCCTAAACGATTTTTAGAGTAATCTTTTCTCGACTCCTAAGTCCTAGGAAATAATACATACTTAAAAAATACCCTTTACAATATAACACACGCCCTTATCGCGAACAAACCTTAACCTGATATAATACAGTATTTTTAAAAAGGAAGCATACAGGAAGAATACTACCTTAATATTCGACATCTCTTAAGCATAACCCTTTTGCTTGGGCTAAAGGTCCCGCTTCCCATCGCTTCTTTTCATTCAATATCTTTTCAACATCGGTTGGTTTTAGATTACCCTTACCTGCTTCAATAAGAGTCCCGACAATAATTCTTACCATATTCCACAGGAATCCATTGCCATTAACTTCAATTACTAAAAGGCCCTCTTTTTCATCAATGTTGATATAATTAATCGTTCTAATTGTCGATTTATCACTATTTCTTAAGTTTGTAAAGCTCTGAAAGTCATGAGTGCCAATTAAGATCTGAGAAGCATATCTCATCTTCATCAAATTTAGTTTATCGGCAAGATGATAAGTATACTTCCTGTTAAAAACATCTCTAAACTTATTGTTGTTTATCCTATAAAGATATGTTTTCGATTTAACATTATATCTTGCATGAAATCGCTCAGCTACTTCTTCAATAGATTTGATCCCTATATCTTCAGGTAAATATTCATATAAATAATCCAACATAGTGTCTGTACTCAAAGCACATTTCGTATGAAAATTTGCGATGTAATTTTCAGCATGGACCCCTGAATCTGTTCTTCCACACCCTACTAATTGAACAGCTTCTTCTGTCATTTTAGATAATACAGCTTCTATTTTACCTTGTATCGTAAGATCAGTATCCTTTTGTTTTTGCCACCCTTTGTATTTAAAACCATCATAGCTAATCTTCATTTTTATATTTCGCATAAGTTCCGCCTTTTGAATTTATTTTCTTTTATCATTTTCCCATTTACTTTTTGGTTATACAGTATTTGCTCATTTACGGACTTTAGACAACAGCTGTGATCGCTTATCGGACTTAGCCTTTTCATATTGACTCTTAGTCATATCAATAATATCGACCGAAAGATGATTAGCAATCAACTCTGCCTGCATTCCGTTTAATGTACCGTAAAATTGGCTGTCGACGTTAGACTCAAGCATGGTTGCAGCTTGCATATATTTTTGAATTAGCTCTGATCGATTTAATGTGCCAGCTTTATTGCGTTGGCTATACTCCTGAATTGCTGCTGAATACAAAGTATCCAAACGGCTCAAGGCTGTATTCTGCAGGTTATTAAACTTAGGCTTATACTTAGCACTAATTTGGTTTTCCGTGATTCTTTTCACGATATTTTCATTGGCAGGAGTTGAATTGCTCAATACATCGCTTTCTTCATATTCCACTGACTTTGAGTTATTATTCGTTTGTAAATTATTGGGAACTTCTAAGGAATTAGCACCCTCCACTGTATCAGCGTCCTCTAAAGTTTTGGCAACATTAGCATCATTAAACGAAGTAAAAAATTCCGCTCCAAATTGACTATTAAGTTGTTGTTGGATTTGCGGGTTCGGTTTGAAATATTTGTTGTATCCCCAAAAACATATTAAAGCAATAAATAAAAGCATAACACCGGTAAATATCAAAAACGTTTTTTTCATAAATCTCTCCATACACTTAAATTAATATCATTAAATTTATTGTTGGTTTGTTTTTCTTTATATGAATATATTCAATGAAGCATGGACAAATCCCTTTTCTATGGTTGCCAGTTTTTCAAGAACAAGACGAGATAATTAACTAAACAAAAAAACCCCGAGAATAAATAATTCCCAAGGGTATACAATCATCCGAACAATAGTTGTTCTCCTTAGCCCTCTGAACCACAAAAGCAGATTTGTCCTTCCTCTGCTAAATCATCTGTAATATTTCCTTCATTAATTACAGCATGGCTAAAATCTGGTGTCCCGTCTGCGAATATTGTCTCAAAAGCATCCTTAATGTTTAGCATAATATTTGTAATGGCCGTGATAACTTCGGAGATGGAGTTCAATCTTTCTATCCACTGAAAGCAGTAAAAATGGGTAACTGGATGACGTGATCCATCCTCAGCGGGTGTAGCGTACCATAGTGTATAGCTGTACCCTTCATAGGACTCATCCTTACAGCGATTAAACGTAGCAGTGTCAGGAATTAAGATCTTATTTCTCCCTATTGGTATCGCCACATTCTGCGTTGCTGAAGCTTTCTCAATATTAATATTCTTTTTCAAGAAATCAATGACCGCAGCATCTGCAAGAGTGCTGGTATCCCCCATGGCCCGGCCCTCAGCTATATCCTTTAGGAGACGTCTCATTATTTTCCCACTGCGGGTCTTAGGTAATTCGTCTGTTAAAAAAATATCATCAGGTCTTGCAAGGGCTCCAATTTTCAGAACAACATGCGCTTTTAATTCAGCAATTAGCTCGTCATGGATTACTATTCCTTCTTTTAAACTTACAAAGGCAAAAACCGCTTGTCCCTTTACTTCGTGAGTTCTACCCACGCAGGCTGCTTCAGCTACCAAGGGATGATCAACCAAAGCACTTTCTACTTCTGCCGTCCCAATCCGATGCCCAGAAACATTTATGACATCATCGACTCGACCAATCACCCAAAAATAACCATCATCATCCCATTTTGCTTCGTCCCCTGTAAAATACACACCATCAAACTGTCTCCAATATGTCTCCACATAGCGTTTGTCATCGCCATAGACTGTTTTTAGCATCGCTGGCCAGGGGCCACGAACTACTAAATAACCGCTCTCACCTTTAGGTACCGGTTTACCCAATGGATCGACTATATCTATATGGACACCGGGGAATGGAATCGTGCATGATCCTGCCTTGAGAGGAGTAATCCCCGGTACTGGTGTCATCATTATCATACCTGTCTCCGTTTGCCACCAGGTATCCACTATAGGGCAACGTTCTTCCCCAATGTGTTTGTAGTACCACATCCACGCATCTGGGTTAATTGGTTCTCCGACCGAACCTAGAAGCCGTAAACTTGAAAGATCCCTACCCAGCGGATAGCTTTCTCCCCATTTCATAAATGTGCGAATTGCAGTGGGCGCAGTATATAAAATTGTTACCTTATATTTTTCGACAATCTCCCAATACCGATCCTTTTCAGGATAATCCGGTGCTCCTTCATACATTAAAATTGTTGCACCATTAGATAATGGCCCGTATACCAAGTAACTATGTCCTGTTATCCAGCCAACATCCGCAGTACACCAATAAACATCTTCATCTTTAAGGTCAAAAACCCATTCGTGCGTTGTTGACACTCCAACCATGTAACCTCCAACAGTATGAACAATACCTTTAGGCTTACCGGTTGTTCCACTCGTGTAAAGAATGAAAAGCATATCATCTGCGTCCATATGTTCGGCTGGGCTGACTAATGAGACATTCTTGATAACCTCGTGATACCAAACATCCCGTTCTTCTTGTATTTCTACAGGCTGACCTGTCCGTTGAACAACGATTACTTTTTCAACACAAGTTACAGTGCGCAGAGCTTGATCCACATTTTCTTTCAAAGGGATAATGTTTCCGCGGCGATAACTTCCATCTGATGTAACTATAACCTTTGCCTGAGCATCTAAAACTCTGTCTCTCAAAGCTTCATAGCTGAATCCGCCAAATACAACAATGTGTGGTGCGCCAATCCTGGCACAAGCGAGCATTGCGATCACAGTCTCAGGGATCATGGGCATATAAATTGTCACTCGATCCCCTTTTTCTACACCATAAGATTTAAGAACATTCGCAAACTGGGATACCTCTCGATAAAGATCCTGATAGGTTAAGACTCTTCGATCTCCCAGCTCTCCTTCAAATATAAGAGCTGCTTTATTGCGGCGTGCCCCATTTAAATGCCGATCTAAGCAATTATACGCTGCATTTAATTTTCCGCCAGCATACCATTTTGCAAAAGGATGCTCCCATTCCAGCACTTTGTCCCACGGTTTAAACCAGTCCAACCGATTTCCCTGTTCACCCCAAAACTTTGTCCTGTCCTGCCCAAGTTTATAGATCTCAGAGTTTTGAATAACAGCATTTGAACTAAACCCTGCAGGAGGGAAAAACAGCCTGCTTTCCTCAATTAATCCCTCACGGTGTTTCTCTTCCATATAACAATCCCCCTATTTGCTATTTGTTGTAACTTTAATGCTATTCTTTACAGCCAAGATCACCATGACAGACAGAGTTATTTAAGTTTAATTAGGCTCTTTTGGTACAACATATTGAAAGAATCTAAACGGCCAGCTATTGTTCCATATAATGAAATCCAGTTTCACAGTTATAGCGCAGATTATTTGCTTCGATCTCCTTTTTAACCTTGACTTTGAAATCATTGGTGTAATTTGAGTTGACCGCATTTCCAGGCCCCTCATTTGGGAGCTCTTCTGCAGTTGTTGATATTTGGTCAGGTCTAACCTGCTCCTTTTTATTTACACCAGGACCACAATTCATATCAGTCACCCCTTTCAAGTATTAAAAAATAAATCATTGTTCTATATAATGAAACCCAGTTTCATAATTATAGCATAGATTAATTGCTTCAATAGCTTTCTTAACATTCGCTTGAAGCTTTGCGTGATCTGCCTTAGTTGCACTTCCTCGCTCCTCATTTAACAACTCCGCCGAGGTTGGCGATGGACGATTCGGTCCTATAAAAACCTGCTCTCTTTGCTTTTCAACATTATTAACAGCCATGTTAAACACCACCTTAAAGGATATTTGATAATAACTTTAAAAAAACCTCAGGGATTTGTTTCGCATTATAAAACACGGTTTCACAAATATATTATGAATATATACTACCACATTCTATTCTATCCATCAACAATTTTTTTTATTTTCTAACAATACATTAAAATAAAGACAGGCCCCCTTACCTCTGTCTCTGCCTGTCAATTTTACTAATATTTTTTACATTTACCGATTTTTATAATTCTCGAAACTCTAAAATAATTGTGTACTTTTATCTTCTCCGTCTGCAATCCATCATGACGTTATGATTAAAGACCTTTTCAGAAAGTTCTTGTCGCGAAATAGCTATGTCTCCATCGGATAAGTTTAAATCGGCTAATTTAGAAGGTTTAAAATCATTCTGCCTTTTGTTGGTTTGATCCAGATAACCTGAACTTTTCAGGACAATATACGCCGATCTAAGCTTTCGAGGTAAGAAGTAAAGCCCCTCAATCTTTAATGGTTTCCCTGCCCCAGGAAGGTTTTTAAAATCACCCCTGACTATAGCCTCCTGAATTCTCCGTTCAGTGAGAATACTAAAGGTATCTTTCATATTGCTCTCTCCTCACATTACAAATAGTTGTTTTCGTATTATATGACGAAGAACAGCAAGTGTTCAGCTCTCTTTCGGTTCACCTAATTGATTCAAGTGGACCTTTCTGGCATTTAGATATTCTTTACATTTTTCCAAGAAATTTATTATGCTTTTTTCTTCAATCAACTTTTTATCAATGGTCATATCTCCTCTTCCTAACCTGTCGCATAAGCCAAGAAGTGCCACCTCGTCAATAGAAACCTCGGAAGCCATTCTTCGAATATCCGCAAAGGGTAATCCTTTTGTAACAAAGAGTATTTGCATATGCCACCTTACCATTTTGGAAACTTGATTAATAAATTTTTGATCATCCGTAAGCTCCTTGAGAAATTTAAACGATAGCCTCTCTCCCAATTTATCATGGTCATAAGAAGTTATTCTTCCCTTCATAATCTTTGTTGCAGGTGCTTTACCCAAATCGTGAAGCAACGCAGACCACATGAGCTCCTTAGGATTTTGGCTGAGATGTTTTCTTTCTCCAGCATTATCCAGCACTAACAACGTGTGATTCCAAACACTGCCTTCAGGGTGATGTTTGGGAGATTGGGGTACTTTCATCAATTCTCCCAGTAACGTGTAAGGATATTCTACTTCGAATAATCCAGTCTTACTTAATTCAATAAGATAGCTGGAAGGTTTTCTATCATTCATCAAATGTTCATCGATTTCAATATATGTTTGCATATAACTTGCTCCAATTAAAGTAATACTTTATATCTATGCTTTCCCAAACCTCCTTAATTTAATGCACTCAGCTTAGCCCGTAACCGCACTTTCATCACAAACATGTCAACAGTTCAAATTGCTTATCGATTACATCATCACTTTGTCACTTTGGAAAAATCCTGCCTAAAATCTTGCCTACAAAAGGGATTCTTACAATATCACTCCCATTAATCACCTTTAAAAAAACCAATAGCAACATATAGATAAATATAGAAAATACTATTCCTGTCAACAGGATCAATGTTGCTCCCCTTTGGGATGTTAAATTATTGAGATTCATAAAAAGCCTTCCGATGTATCCCATCGCTATTCCTGCTATTAAAATCTTGATTATATTGGGGATATCCAGCGCGTACCCAATTGATTTTACAACGGAAGAGTAATGTAAACTAGTTTCTAAAATGACGCCAACGCTAATGGCTAAGATTACGCCATTGATTCCCAGTAACGGATTAGATGCCAAGGGGTAAATTAGAGCAACATTAGTACATCTTGCTAGGATATTGTTAAACATCGCGGTCTTAGCTTGCCCCATTCCGACCAAAACAGACTGAAGTGGAGATTGAAGATAATTCAATAAAAAAAACGGTGCAATCAATTTTAGTAATGGGGCCGCAGTCGGCGCCTGGTATACTGCCGTCATTAATTCAAGGGCATAGAGATATAGCAATAAAGTGCTGGGTACGCCAACAATTAGGGCGACCCTAATTGCTTGATTTAACCTGCGTTTGATTAATCGGAGATTGTTTTGAGCATTTGCCTCGCTAATAGCCGGAACTAAAGTAGCCCCCAGCGACTGGTTAATAAAACCAGGGAGAAACAGAAGAGGCATAACGAAACCGGTCAACATCCCATATTGTTTAGAAATCAGGGCGGAGCTAACGCCTGCCATAGCCAGACTTTTAGTTATCACAATTGGTTGTATAGCCCGCGTGATTGAAATAACAAAACCATTGCCTGTTGTAGGCAATCCTGTCTGTAGAAGTTCAGTCAGTACCTTTTTACCTCGACAAGCTTGACTCCAACTAGGACATGAAATCTTCATTTTTCTATGATGTGAGATTTTGAACATAACGATAAAGAAAATCAAGGAACAGGCTTCCCCCAACACACTGCAAAGCACCGCTCCCGCCGCGGCATATTCAATACCCAACGGAACCAAACGCTGTACCAAAATATAAGTTAGACAAACCCGCACAATTTGCTCCAACACCTGCGCAAAGGCGATCGGATTCATAGTTTGCCTTCCCCGAAAGTAACCCTTGAGTACTCCTGAAACCGCCCCAATTGGAATAATCGGGATCATAGCCATGAAGGAGTTATAAGACCGCGGATCGGTCAAAAAGAAGCTGGATAAATACCTCCCACTAAAAATCGAAAGAAATACAACGAAGATACTTAAACTCCCCGTTATGACCAAAGATATAACGAGTATCTTTTTAACCTTTCCCCTATTTCCTTGAGCATCTGCTTCCGCCACTAAACGCGAAATAGCTACTGGCAACCCGATAGTCGTCAAGGTCATCATCAAGCCCATAAATGGCATGACCATCTTTTTTAATCCAATTCCCTCGGGACCTAAAACTCTGGATAGAACAATGGAATTACTAAAGACCAATACCTTTGTTATAAAAGCAGCTAACGTTAAAACAAAGGCTCCTTTGACCAAACTTTGTTTCTTCATGCGGCTAACCTTTCTTAAACAATGTTTGATCTATGTCTATGTCAGCTCAGAGCATTTCAAAACCCCTTCTCCGTTTTAAGGACTTATTAGAAAATTGTAATATATTTAATTTTCATCCATACAATGCTATAAAGCACTATCGCCAGCCAGCTCAGGATTCCTCTCTGATAAGATAGAATCGCAAGTAAGTACGTATGCAGTTGCAACGCTTGGCAGGAATTAACTGGACTGATTCATGGGGGTGAAATTATTATAACTAATTCAAGGCGCATCTTAGCCTCTGTTAATTCGTTTAACAATAACTACTGGGATAAACTCTCCTTCGTCGCCACATTGAAAGAACTCACTTACATGAAAAAGGTCCTCTTTACCTGTATCGGCACGGATCGAGCAACAGGTGACTGTCTGGGACCACTAGTCGGTACAAATTTAAAGCGTCTAGGTTATTCAGCATTGGGGACACTGGATGAACCTCTGCACGCACAAAACCTGATTCAAGAACTTAAAAGGGTTTCGACCATACATAATCCTGATATAGTTGTTGCGATTGATGCCTGCCTGGGAAAATCGGACGAAGTCGGTAAGATCACCTTGTCTAACTCTCCTTTAACACCAGGAGCAGCCTTAAACAAGGAGTTGCCCGCTGTGGGAGATATCTCGATCATGGGAATTGTTAATATGGGAGGCTTTCTTGAGCTTCAGGTTCTCCAGTGCACCCGTCTCCATACAGTGATGAAGCTTGCTTCAGATATCACACATCTAATTTGGCAGGCAGTACCTGCCTCTCGGAAGGAGATTCAACTCCTTAAAAAACAGAGTCAATGCTCCTAAGAATAGATTGCTGATACGCTCCGCGACGAAGATTCATCCGCCATCTGAGCAATTCGGGGAAAACTGGGTAAGGGCAAAGTTTCTCCTGTTGGAGCACAATCAATAATCAACGTCAAACGTATTTTGTTTGTAATACTGCAAGATCCTCAATAGACTTAATAGATCTTGGTATAAAAAACTATAATAATTAATCCCCACCTAATATAATAGGTGAGGATTAATTGCAACAGCTTAGATACTAAATGAAATGATGGGTTTAAACATTGAAGTTAATTTCTAATACTTTATGAATTTTGTTCCCGAAGTACCACAGATAAAACATTTTTCAGGCAAAACCTTCTCAAGGTTTCCGCAAATAGGACAAAGATAGTAAAATACTTCTTCCTCTTGTTCCAGGTTATCCAGTGCTTCTTTATATAGTCTTGCATGGACCTCTTCCGCCTTTAGAGCGTATGTAAAAGTTCTTACTGCAGCTTGATTTCCTTCTTCTTGAGCCACTTTAAGAAATTCTGGGTACATGCTTTGATATTCATGATTCTCTCCATTTACGGCATCGTTTAAGTTTTCCACAGTTGACATGATCTTACCCGCAACCTCGAAATGCTTTTGGGCATGAATGGTTTCGGCATCTGAAGCTGCCTTGAAAAGTTTTGCAGCATTTTTTTTGCCTTCAGCCTCAGCTTTTTTTGAGTAAGCGATATATTTCCGATTAGCTTGTGATTCCCCAGCAAATGCTTCCATTAAGTTCTCTAATGTTTTTTTGTTATTCATAATGTTCCCTCCCATATAGTTCTCAATCTAATCATTATGCAGGATCTGTCATCATTTCTTGCCTAATATTTATAGAAAGGATATTTCAGGACTGCATAATAATTAAACTATAATTGATAAATATAATATACCACAAAGGAACTTTATAGACTAATTACTGCGAACCCCTTTATTCCTGAAACATCGATTTAGGATGAGCATTAATCTTTTTAATCTAAAGAGACGGAAAGATTGATTTACTTAGATCAGTATAATAGGTAGTAAATTTTTTATAAGAATGACTAACCATCATGAATCAGGATACTTTAGCTCCCACGGAACTCTCTAACTCAATAATTTTTACATTTAAAACAATGAGATCAAAAAAATTTAAGCTAATAAGGCGATAATTCAGGATGACAGACTTCTTTCATATGAATGAATGATTGGTTGGAGAGTGCGATGGTAATCTAGATCCTATTATATAATTAACAAAGATATGAGTCGTGAAAACTAAATGGACCCTGTGATCTTTCCTTCAGATCACAGGGTTTTTCTTCGATAACTTTCTCTGTCTCTATCATTAACACAGAAAACTATGCATATTATAAAAGTTAAGTATTTACCACTTTGGAATAATATGGTAAAATTAACCAATACGTATTTGAGAAAGGGGTTGTTGTTATATGGCTAAACATTCTAAAGTTGCTAATAATGCTAATATCACAAATAATGTTAAAACTGCACGGATAATTTCTGTTGCCTCACAAAAAGGCGGGGTTGGCAAGACTGCAACTGTCACAAACATGGCTGTAGGACTGGTTAGTCTTGGATATAAGACCGCTGTCATCGACATGGATGCTCAAGGTCATATCGCACTTTCGTTTGGGATCGAAAAGAGTAACTTAAAGAAAACGATTTATGATGTTTTAATTGGTGAAGTAAAAATGAGAGACATAAAGCAAACTGCATTTGGGGTGGATCTATACTTATCAAACAATTCTCTTTCTGATCTCAGTCCGAAAGTAATGGCTCAGCTTAACTCCAAGCAATTCCCTACTCCTAAATACCTTTTGAGAAATGCGATAGGTCAGATAAGAACCCGGTACGATTACATTCTCATTGATACCTCTCCAAGCAATGACATTCCCACAATGAATTCCCTGTTAGCGTCTACAGACATTATCATTCCGGTCCTTCCGGAAGGACTGTCCATTGATGGGATCTTCGACACACTAATATTAATCAAGAATATCCAGGAACAAGGTGCAAAGGTCAATGTTTTAGGGATATTGCCTACGATGGTCCAAGACCATACTAACCTTCATCATGTGATGCTTCAAGATCTCCGGAAACGTTTTGCAGAGACCCCAGACATAAAGGTTTTTGATACTGTAATCAAACGAGCCATACGGCATGGACTAGCCCAGACCCACGGTGAACCGGACATTAAAAAAGCCCCCGAGTACCTTTCTTTTGTAAAGGAATTACTTGCCATCGCATGAGAAAAACTGAACATCCTTATGATTCAAAATCAGGTAAAGGCGTTAAAGCCTTTACCTGATTTTTTTACATCGAATTTCATCTAAAAATACATCAAACTTTAAAATTTACCACAAGTTCTGCAAATCTCACGCTACTATCTTGACATGGTCTGTTTGTCGTAATTCTAGCAGAGAGAGGGCATTCTTCAAATTTAACACTTAACAATTTGGGTTCTAGACCCCGTGGGTTCGATGTACTCTGTCGTTGCGTGGAGCAATGCCAATAATTCGTATAAAGTAAAGACGCTCTCTAAAATATAGAACAAAGAATTGGGAATAATAAGAATGAATCTTAAAGGAGGTATTGTGATGGCTGAAAATAAGTCAAAAGAAAAGTTCTTAGCAAACCCAATTGAAAAGCATGACACGGCCGCTTGGCGGGGGCATATCGAAAGTGTTAAACCCCAATCGAATGTACCTATCCCCAGCGAAGAATCCGTGCATAATGCCAAGGAATGGGTCGATACAAATTCCTTGTCATAACAAATAGCGTATCCTAAATGAAATGACTCCCGTACTATAGTTGTACGGGAGTCATTTCATTTAGGATGTTTAGCACGAGCTAATAATTTTTAGATTTTTGACAAATATCTTGACATAACACCATATAATACTATAATACTTAACATGTTTTGATATTCTAGTATTAATTAAGAATGAGGGTACGATAACTGTGGAAAAGGTTGAAATACTTATTATAGGAGCCGGAGTTATCGGCTTAGCAATTGCCGCAGAACTTTCTAAACAATTTGATGATGGTTCAGTAGTTTTACTGGAAAGGCATAGTAAATTTGGACAAGAAACCTCCAGCCGCAACAGCGAAGTAATCCATGCCGGTATTTATTATCCAACAGGAAGCCTAAAGGCACAATTGTGTGTTGAAGGTAACCAAAAACTATATCAGTTTTGTCATGAATGGGAAATACCACATAAACGTATCGGAAAATTAATTATTGCTCGCAATGAGGAAGAAATCCCAGCATTAGAATCAATTTTGGCTCAGGGTCGCAAGAACGGGGTTAATGATCTAGAACTATTGGATAAAGATCAAATTACAAAATTAGAACCAAATATTAGAGCCGCTGCCGGACTATTCTCTCCCTCAACCGGGATTATTGATTCACATAAGTTAATGTTAAGACTTGAATGGCTAGCTTTAGCACAAGGTTCTATCGTTGCCTACAATCACAAAGTAATTGGAATTAATCCAAAAGGTCATGGATATCATGTGACTTACCATAATCCCGCAGGCCAACTTGAATCGATTCATTGTCGCTGGTTAATCAATTGCGCTGGATTAAACTCAGATCAAATCTTTTCATTCTTGGGAATTAACATAGATGACATTGGTTACCGCATCTACCCTTGTAAGGGGGAATATTTTTCCGTTTCAAATACCAAGTCAGCTTTAGTGTCACGGCTTATCTATCCACCTCCATTAAAGGATCTGAAGGGCTTAGGCATTCATGCTACCAAAGCATTGGATGGCCGGTTGAGGTTTGGTCCAAATGCAATCTATACAGAAACGTTGCATTACGATGTAAATGAAGATCATGCCCAAGAGTTCTATAACGCGGTCAATACCTACATGCCATTTTTAAAACCTACAGATTTCCATCCGGATATGGCAGGTATAAGACCTAAAATTCAGGCCCCAGGTGCTCCCATCCGTGATTTTATTGTCTGTCACGAAGTTGAACGCGGATTTGAGGGATTAATTAATCTGATTGGCATCGAATCTCCTGGCTTAACCTCGTCATTAACTTTAGCCGAGATGGTTAAAGACTTAATTCATTGATTACACTCTCTACCCGGCTGAGGGTACAACAAATTAACTGATAGAACTAACAAATTTGGGTTGAGGAGTTTTTATGCTTAATGTTTGTCTATTGGGAACAGGAGGTATGATGCCGCTGCCAAGCAGATGGCTGACATCCCTTCTGATAAAGTATAACGGAAGAATGCTTCTAATAGATTGTGGTGAAGGAACTCAAATCCCGATGAAGATGGTTAAATGGGGTTTCAAATCTATTGATGCCATTCTATTTACCCATTATCATTCAGATCATATAGCAGGATTACCCGGACTGCTTCTTACTATAGGCAATGCAGGAAGGAAAGAACCGTTAACTTTAATGGGGCCTCCTGGCATAAGTACCAAAACACTCCTAAGCAATATTGAAATTAAGAGTATCCCCGTTGATCATACTCTACCTTGCTTATCATATTCTATTGAACTGCTAAATAAAAAGAGGGAGCTGTTTAGCACCCTCTTTTATTCCGTAATAACCAGTTACTAACTTTTTCGTTGTTCCTTTTTAGTTTGCCCTAATCGTTCTATTTTTGGTTCATAAGCTTGTTTCTTTAATTCTTGAAAATGCTGATCCATCTCAGGAAATTTATCTGCTAAAACTTCTCTTCTATATTCATCTTTATTGCACATTAATTTAAAACCTCCTTAAAATTCAACTTGTAACCTTAACAGTATTTCCTTAATTGAAGGAAAGATGTTGGGATTTTTTATGAATTAATTCATCTTCTGCATCTCTTTGAATATAGTTTAATCAATCAAGCTAACGTTCTTGACAAATTACACCTTTTATAACAGGAGCTCCGCTCTAGTCTTAAATCCTATTTCGGGAATAGATTCTTTATAAATTCGGATTACCCTCAATTCTTTTTATTGCCTCTCGAATTACTAAGGGTATTAGTTCTGTTTCAGATTTCTTATTATTGTACATGACAAGAACGCCTTCCCCAAAAGCCACTTCTCCGAGTTTTTCACTCACTA
Organism: Desulfosporosinus shakirovi; assembly: GCF_020595055.1. Classification (GTDB taxonomy): domain Bacteria; phylum Bacillota; class Desulfitobacteriia; order Desulfitobacteriales; family Desulfitobacteriaceae; genus Desulfosporosinus; species Desulfosporosinus shakirovi. The sequence continues at coordinate 103,035 of NZ_JAJDOO010000005.1, forward strand.
TTAGATACTCCATGACAAAGCTTGACTGACTCATCGATTTTACTCTTGCGCCTACGACTATCTGATCCGGAAATCTCAACGATTTTAGATATTTGCAAGTAGTCTCAGCCAATACAGTCCCTGTACCCGTTATATTTCTCATCTGCATTAGCCCAATTTCTTGGAAATACTGAATTCGTGCATTTTCAAAGTATCTAAAATAGTTAATGTTATTTATATGACCTTGGGCGTCCATTTCACCCCATGCAATGGACATTTTTAAATGAACGGGAAAATCATGCAAATCCATCTTACCAAAGAGGCCACCTTTCTTCTCAAAACTGCTTCTGCGTTTGAAACAAACTCTCAAACTTCGTCAGAAGACCTTAAACGTTCAGCAACACCTTTTCCATCAAGAACACCGGGCAGAGGAAAGATGCCCTGTTTCTCCAAGAGCTTGCGCAGTTTTTCTGTTTCTCGAACAATCACGACAGTAGTACTGTATAATCCGAGCACATACTCCCGGTATTTACGAGCCGAAGCAATAGAAGCCGCTTGTTCCGGTGTGGTGCATTCCAAGAGGCTAAGTTGAACGAAGGTGACTTGACCAAAGGACTCACCCCATTGTCGGAGAGTAAGGACAAGGTTCTCGGGCAAAGTATATGCGCTTAGTTTTGTAAGCAAGTCCAGCACTTCAGAGGCAGGCACTCCTCGTTTCAGAGCGTTCATGAAGTAATTCTTGTCTAAGCGGTATTTAAGCATCTGGTCCTGCTGTACTAGCAGGGCGAATTGACTTAGTTGCCAACGAGTCGACCAAGATGCAGAGTGGGGAAGTAATATTTCATAGTTCGGTTGGACATATGCCGTATCCGGTCCACTCGTTGGATAGACCTGATCGATGAGACACTTGATCTCAGCAGTATAATCCTCTACTTTTTGCCGTTTTAATAATTTCGGGATAAGAAACTGTCCCAATGGAGTAAGCCTCACTAAAATATCTTCCTGATATTCGCCCCAATCCAGTAAACCAAGGAAACGCATTGGGTCCAACAAGCTAATTATTCTATCCCTTGGAAACAAGGCACGTGAAAAGTCCGCTGGAATCAACTTACTCGCCTTTTGAGTCCAGCTTGTCCATGCAGTACAGTTGACCAATAATGGCAACATCAGAAAAAATCCTTTATTAGGAATAGTATTCAGGTGAGAAGGACAAATCTGGCAAAGTAAATCTTCTACTGTAATCTGCTCTGTTAATTCTCTTCCCAATGCAGTTAGCGCTAACCGATCTCCTTTTGGTGAAATCAATTTGAAAAAATTCACTACTCCTAAAAGCCAGAAAAAATAGCTCTCTATAGTAAAAAGTTTATCAGGCCGAGCAGGCTCAGTCAAAGCGGCCAGCACACGCTTTAAAGAGTTTTTGTTGACCTCACGAGCACGTGTGATCGAAACTTCGCCTTGCTCAACCATCACTAGAAAATTAAAAATGTTATCTAAAGTACCTGACAAGTCGGCAGTATAGGATCGCACCGGCTCGAGCTTAAGTAACTCCGGGTAAACTTGATCATCGATAAACCGCCAAAACGCTTCAGTTACCCCTTTTTCAAGAGAAAGCAAATTCGAATAACGTCCTTCAACCATGAGACCGACTTTCTTCCATTTGCTGATTATCCTCATCGCTTCAGGATAATCAGGACCCAAAAGATCCCTGTCTAAATAACGAAAGCTATCATAGTTATAACTATAAAACCGGTCAATGCTCACGTCCTTAGGTTGTCTATAGACCGTGAAGGCAAGTAGAATTCGCTCCAGCGGATCCATCTTGGCAAGATAGTCGGGCCAAGACTCTGGCTTAAGCTTCTTTTGAGGAACTGCATTAGGTTTAGCCACTGATTTGATGCTTGTTTTAGGGTTCCGTTTATTGCTCGGCTCCAAAGGCCTGCCCGAAACTGCGTTTGTAGAAGAATTGTTTTCTGAAGGCTGATCCTCTTTATGAATAGGCGGCTTAAAACCAGGAGGCAATTTTTCTCCGAAAACCGGACGCCATTTGGGAGTTTTAGACATGGTTCAAATCCTCCTCATTCAAGATCTTCCTCGATCATGATCTTGTATGCATACCCTTGTTCGGTGAGAAAAAGCTGACGGTGCATAGCAAATTCCTGTTCCTTGGTATCCTTTGTAACTAAGCTGTAGAAATAAGCTTTGCTCTCTCCTTGCTTAGGCCGTAATATTCGGCCTAACCTTTGCGCCTCTTCCTGCCGGGATCCAAAGGTACCGGAGACCTGAATGGCTACATTGGCATCCGGTAAATCGATGGCAAAATTGGCCACTTTAGATACCACTAAACGACGCAAGCGGCCGCTTCGAAATTCTTCGTAGAGACGGTCACGTTCCCGTTGCGGAGTTTTACCCGTAATTAAGGGCGCATCCAGCTCACGGGCCAGCATTTCCAACTGCCGGATATACTGTCCAATCACCAACACTAAGTCATCACGATGTCGCTCTATCAACTCAGACACCTTGTCCGACTTGAGAGGATTCTCCGCCGCCAACCGGAATTTCTCTTTTTCCTCCGCTAAGGCATAGTCCATCCGGCGAGCTTTACTCATTGGGATTCTCCACTCCATGCACTCAGCCGTGGCTATCCATCCTTGAGCTTCCAAAATCTTCCACGGGACATCCATTTTCTTCGGACCGATCAAAGTAAAAACTTCATCCTCCCTGCCATCTTCCCGCACTAAGGTTGCCGTCAATCCAAGGCGTCGTTTGGCCTGCAAATCGGCTGTGGCACGAAAAACTGGTGCAGGTAACAGATGCACCTCATCATAGATAATCAGTCCCCAGTTCTTTTCATTAAATACGTGAAAGTGACTAAAGTTCCCTTCAACACGAGAGCGATGGGTAAGAATTTGGTACGTAGCTACAGTGACCGGGCAGATCTCTTTTTTCCCACCTGTATATTCCCCTATCTGGGAAATATCCAGGGTGGTTTTATTCGCCAATTCGCCCAGCCATTGCTTGACAGCACTCGTATTTGTCGTCAAGATCAGAGTCTCACACTGCAATTCCATCATCACACCCATGCCGATCACCGTCTTACCCGCACCGCATGGCAACACTAAAACTCCACTTCCACCATGCACCGAACCTTGCTGATGAAAGGTTGCGACAGCTTCTTGCTGGTATGACCGCAGGGCAAAGGGTTCACTCTCAGAATTGTCGGTACGCCAGGCCATCGGCAAAGGGGTACCTGCCATATAACCCGCCAAGTCTTCGACTGGATAAAACAGCTTCATCAGGAGTTGTTTCAATTGCCCGCGTGCTTCTGGATTGATCTCTGCTCGGGTAGAGGAACTTAGGGAATCGCCGTTCCTGTCACCGTCTCCAAGCAAGGGCTTGACCTCTTTATGACGGACGATTTCCAAGATAATCAACGGGTCCTCCGCAGTCAGAAAAAGTTTATTATCCTCTCGAACAAGTTTTACTAAGCCGTAGCGACCCATAAGCTGCTGAATTTCTGTACATACCGAGTCAGGCAGAGGGAATTTACTGTAGCGCTCCAGACCATTTAAGACATCAGCAACAGAAACTCCGCTAGAGGCTGCGTTCCATAACGATAACGGAGTAATCCGGTAAGTATGGATATACTCCGGGCTTTTTTCCAATTCTGCAAAGATTGCTAATGTATCGCGGGCTTCTTCATATAGAGGATTATGTACTTCCAACAGAACCGATCGATCGCTTTGGATGATCACAGGGTTGGTTGCAGATGGCATTAGGGTCTCCTTCTTCCGATTAAATTCGTCATAATTATAGCATAAAAAAAGAGCACTTCGAAGAGTGCTCTTTTACAAATGCCAGTTTATACAGTCTTTCCTTTTACTGCGCTCTAACGTATTAGGCAGTACTCCTTATTTTGAAGCCTAAACGTGTCTAAGTGCATCTATTGGATTCAATCTGCTGGCTTTTCTTGCCGGAGCCAAGCCAAAGATAGTCCCTACCGCTGCCGAAAAACCTACTGCAAGTATAATTGTCCAAGCTGTAATAGTAAACGTAAAGTCCATTATAACAGCTGCGGATAAGGCGATTATTATCCCAAGGATCAACCCAAGTATACCTCCAAATAAGGAAATAAAGATGGACTCAATGAGAAACTGCAATTGAATTTGGGCAGGTTCTGCTCCTAGGGCCTTCCTAAGTCCAATTTCCGTGGTGCGTTCAGTAACGGATACTAACATCATGTTCATAATTCCAATTCCGCCTACAAGCAAGGAAATTGAGGCGATACCAGCAAGCAAAAGCGTCAGCATACCTGTTATATTACCGATAACATCAATTATATTCTGCATATTAAGCACACTGAAAGTGTTTTCGCGGTAGTTAAAAGCAGAATTTAAAATTGTAGTCAGATCATTGGTAATACTCTCTGACTCGTTGGCATCGCTCATATACACATCGACGCTTGTAATGTTTCTCACGCCCAGTGTTTTCATCGCCGAGGTGTAGGGCATAATGACCGTATTGTTGGTTGAAGCCAAGATCGAACCGCTAGATTCTTTTAAAACTCCAACCAAGGTAACCGTGTTACCATTGATCAATATTTTTTGACCAACAGGCTCAGTCCCGAAAAACAGCTCTTTTGCGAGATCGCTGCCTATTACAGCGATTGAATTTTTGTTGTTAACATCAAGAATATTTACCCCTCTGCCTCTTGCTAAAATATCCGATTCTTTTTTGAAGTAAACTTCATTTTTACCTTCCACCGAAACCCCTGTTTTAACATTACGGTCATATACGAACGAGGTCTTACCCGAAACAGTTGGCGAAACCCCACTGACATTATTAACCTGTGAAAGCTGCACTAAATCATTTTCATTCAGTCCTTGCTTTAAACGTGTTCCCATGGCTTGAATGGTAATTTTATCAGCACCCAACGATGATATCTGGCTTGTAATGCTGCCAGTTGCCCCCTGTACTATGGTAATCAACGCAATGATTGAGGAGACCCCTATCAACACACCCAGTACGGTTAAAAAGGAACGCATTTTATTATGAATTATATTGCTCCAAGCCATTTTCATAGATTCTTTCAACATTAGCTCACAGCCCCCTCACTTAAGCATCCGTCAAGGATATTTACGATTCTTTTGGAATATCTTGCAATGTTGGTATCATGAGTAATCATAATAATGGTTCTTCCCTCATCATTTAGTTCTTTAAAGAGTTGCATTATCTGCTGTCCGGTCTTCTGGTCAAGTGCACCGGTCGGCTCGTCTGCAAGCAGGATCGTCGGTTCAGTCACTACAGAACGGGCAATAGCAACACGTTGTTGTTGTCCGCCTGAAAGCTGGTTTGGGTAATTGTTCATTTTATCTGTCAGACCTACACGCCCAAGAATTTCAGCCGCCCTTTTATGGCGATTTTCCGGAGATACTCCAGCATAAATCATCGGAAGTTCTACGTTTTCAAGGGCAGTCAATCTTTGCAGAAGCTGAAAGCTCTGAAAAACAAAACCAATTTCTCGATTGCGTATTCGTGCCAATTCCTTTTCGTCTAAATCTTCAACATCGTTATTGGCCAGAATATATTTTCCACTCGTCGGAACGTCAAGACAACCAATAATATTCATAAGGGTAGATTTACCAGACCCGGAGGGCCCTAGAATAGATACAAACTCCCCTTCATTGATTTTTAGGTTAATTTTATTAAGTACCACAAGCTCTTCAGCATCTAGGAAGTAGCATTTGACAATGTCCAGCATATTTAAGATTTCGCTCATTGACCCATACCACCTTCAACGCCGCCTTTAGTTGATTCGTCCCTGTCTTGCCCCATTTGTGCACCCGGACCAAAATCAGCAGCCTTAGCAGTTGGCGGCACTAATACAATATCGTTGGCAGTCACTCCACTTTTAATTTCTGCAAGTACACCATCATTGATACCTAGAGTCAACTCAACAGTTTTAGGCAAATTGTTGCTGTCTTTTATCAACACATACGGGGTGTTTTGAGCGTCAAACTGTATTGCAGACATTGGCATCAGCACGGCATTTGTGACACTTTGATTGATAACCTTGGCCTCTGCCGACATACCTGTACGGAGGTTGTTATCCTTAGCAAGTGAAATAGTCGCTGTAAAATTTGTAACCCCGTTTGCATATTCTCCTTCTTTAGATACATCCTTAATCTTTCCGCTAATATCTTTCTTCAATGAATGAATAGTAACGATAGCATCCTTGTCTTTAGAAACAGCTGACAGGTCGTACTCATCAACCTGTACTTTCAGTTGCAAATCTGTATAGTCCACAATATCAATCAACTTTGCGCCAGGCATAAGCTGTGCATTTTCTTCTGCATAAATGCCAGAGACTTCTCCCGCGATCTTAGACTTTATTTCTCCGCCCCCAACTGTCGTCATTAACACAAGATCATTTGTAACTTCTTCCTCCTCTTTAACCTTAATCTCCTTAATTTGCATCGCCTTATCCGCAAAAACAGTCTGTCTGTTTTTGGCTTCAACGCTGCCTGAGAAGCTGTAATTAGTAGTTAAATTACCGATGGTCGGTCTGAACTCAGTATAGTCTATTTTTTTGGGCCTAAGATATAAGGCAATAGCTGAAGCCAAAACTAATACTCCTATAAGTGACCATATAATGACTTTTCTATTGCCCGTTTTTTTGTTTTTCATCAAACTTACCTCATCTTTCCCATTTCTTTTTTAGCAGTTTGCCTATTAATTGCGGTAATATACCCTATCCATAATACTTCAGTAAACTCGTTTATCTTAAGATCAAACGCAATAAAAGAATCCCCACCTAGTTAAACAGGTGAAGATTCTTAAAATCACTTCTGCCAGTTGCCTACTCATGAAAACTGGCAACTCCAACGCAGACCCCTTTCCTATAAAATGGTGGAGGTTCAATCAATATTGCATTTCCGCAAAACGCTTTAAGGTCTGATATTTTTCTCGAGCGTGCCCTTCAGCCGCATCGAACATCTCTTGAGCGACATCTGGGAATACGTTCATGAGAGAAGAGTAACGGATTTCGCCTTTTAAGAAATCCTGGAAAGAAGCAGTGGGTTCCTTCGAGTCAAGAACAAACGGATTCTTGCCTTGATCTTTAAGACGAGGGTCATGTCTCCAGAGATGCCAGTACCCTGCTTCAACTGCCTTTTTCTGTTCAACGATACTCGTGCCCATACCGGATTTGATCCCATGATTGACACAAGTAGCGTAGGCAATTATGATAGACGGCCCACGATAACTTTCTGCTTCAGCAATCGCTTTAATTGTTTGATTCATATTAGCTCCCATAGCAATTTGAGCAACATAGACATAGCCATAGGTCGTGGCCATTAGTCCAAGATCCTTTTTACGAACCTTTTTCCCTGAAGCTGCAAATTTTGCGATGGCTGCCGTCTGAGTTGCCTTTGAGGCTTGTCCCCCCGTATTGGAGTAAACTTCAGTATCCATTATTAGGATATTAACATCATCCCCGCTCGCGATGACATGGTCTATTCCATTATAACCAATATCATAAGCAAAACCGTCCCCACCAAAAATCCAAACAGAAGGTTTAATGAGATAATCCTTCTTCTCCTTGATTTCAAGAAGAAGCGGATTGCCAGCAACATCTTCGTTTTTCATCGCTTCAAGTACTCGGCTCGATGCTCTCTTTGACCCTTCTCCATCCTCCATGTTTTCCAGCCATTCCCGGAAGGTTTCTTTAATGTTTTCGTTTAAAGAACTCTCCAAGCCTTGTTGCATCAGCTGAGCTATTTTAGCTCGAATTTGCTTGGAACCCAGATATATTCCATAGCCAAATTCAGCATTATCCTCAAAGAGCGGACTCATCCAGGCGGGTCCTTTCCCTTCAGCATTAACCGTATACGGAATAGAGGGTGCGCTTCCGCCCCAGATGGAGGAACAACCCGTGGCGTTGGCAATTACCATACGGTCACCATACAACTGTGTAATAAGCCGGGCATAAGGTGTCTCACCACAGCCCGGACAAGCTCCATTGAACTCAAGCAATGGTTGGGCAAATTGACTTCCTTTTAAGGTCTTGACATCCATGAGATGTCGTTTTTCAGTCACGTTTTTAATCGCATATTCCCAGTTCTCTGATTCCATTTCAATCTCATGATCAGCAGGTCTCATAATAATCGCTTTCCCTGGTGCAGGACAAACGTCGGCACAGTTTGAACACCCTGTGCAATCAAGGGGTGTAACCTGAATTCGATAGTGGTAACCTTCCAGTCCTTTGCCAATTGGCTTCTTTGTTTTGAAGGTATCCGGTGCTTTTTCAAGCTCCCTGTCATCCAAGAGGAAGGGCCGAATGGTGGCATGAGGACAGACATAGGAACACTGATTACACTGAATACATTTATCTATTTGCCATTCGGGTATATAAACTGCAATCCCCCGTTTTTCATATCGAGTTGTGCTTAGCGGGAAAGTACCGTCTTCAACCCCAACAAAAGCACTGGTCGGCAGGTCTTCTCCCTCATGACGGGCCATAGGCCGTTGAATGTTTTTAATAAAGTCTGGCTCGCTCTTAATTGGCATATCCTCATTAGGAACCTCAGCCCATGAAGCTAGGACCTCAACTTTATGTAAGGCATTAATTCCGCGGTCGACAGCCTTATAATTCATCTCTACAATATTTGACCCCTTCTTGCCGTAGACTTTCTGAATAGAGTCTTTCAGGTATTGAATAGCATCCTCGACAGGAATTACCTTCGCTAACTTAAAGAAAGCAGCCTGCATAACCATGTTGATGCGTCCGCCAAGCCCGATTTCCCCTGCAATGGAAATGGCATCAATGATATAGAAATTAATATTTTTTTTTGCAATATGACGTTTTAGTGAAGCTGGCAGATGAACTTCCAGTTCATCTGCTCGCCAAGGACAGTTCAGAACAAAGGTTCCGCCTTTTTTTAGGCCTCTCAGGAGATCATAGTGATAAATAAATGACTTATTATGGCAAGCAATATAATCCGCATCAAAGACCAGATAAGAGGATTTGATAGGTTGCTTGCCAAAGCGCAGGTGTGATATCGTAGTCCCTCCTGATTTCTTACTGTCATATTCAAAGTAACCTTGAACATTAAGGTCGGTATTATCTCCGATAATTTTTATTGCGCTTTTATTCGCACCAACCGTACCGTCAGAGCCAAGTCCCCAGAACTTACATCGAATTGTCCCTTCCGGCGAAGCGTCAATGGTCTCCTCTATTGGTAAGGAAGTGTGGCTTACGTCATCAACAATGCCGACCGTAAAGTGATCTTTGGGCTGAGCCTTCTTCAGATTTTGGTAAGTGGCCAGAATTTGGGAAGGAGTAGTATCTCTAGAACCTAATCCATACCTTCCCCCTACGATGATTGGCCTTATAGTCTCATGGTTAAACATTTGTAAAACATCAAGATATAAAGGTTCACCTGTCGAGCCTGGTTCCTTCGTTCGGTCAAGGACGGAGATCTTCTTAACAGATTTAGGCAGGACATCAAAGAAGTATTTTTTAGAAAATGGCCGATATAGATGAACTTTAATCAGGCCAACCTTTTCTCCCCTTTGCGCCATGAAGTCAATGGTTTCTTCAATAGTATTGCAAACTGAGCCCATAGCTACAATGAGGTTTTCGGCCTCAGGGTCGCCATAATACTGGAAGGGATGGTACTCTCGTCCGGTAATTTTCTTGATCTCTTTGAAGTAATCTTCGACGATATCCGGTACAGCGTCAAAGAAGGGGTTTGAAACTTCTCGCCCTTGAAAATAAATGTCAGGATTTTGGGCAGTACCTCTAAGTACTGGATGGTTTGGATTTAAAGCCCGGTCCCTAAATTCCTGAATTTTTTCATAATCCACCAGCTCAGCAATTTCATCATAACTTGTCGTCTCGATTTTTTGTACTTCATGTGAGGTTCTGAACCCATCAAAAAAGTGTAAAACCGGAACCCGTGACTTAATAGCAGAAAGGTGTGAAACAAAACCTAAGTCCATCGCTTCTTGAACATTGTTAGTGCAAATCATCGTAAAACCGGTTTGCCGAGCAGCATTGATATCTTGATGATCGCCAAAAATTGACAAAGCATGTGTTGATAAAGCCCTGGCGGTGACATGGAATACTGCCGGCACTAAATTTCCAACCAATTTATACATTTCAGGAATCATAAGCAGTAAGCCTTGAGAAGCCGTATAGGTTGTCGTTAAGGCTCCGGCTTGGAGTGAGCCGTGCAGTGCGGCTGAAGCTCCAGACTCAGATTGCATCTCTACAACTCTTACCGGTTGGTCAAATAAATTCATTTTACCATGTGCTGCCCATTCGTCGACTCCCTCAGCCATCGGAGAAGAAGGCGTAATCGGGAAGATGGTTGCAACCTCAGTCAGAGCATAAGATGCTTCTGCTGCGGCTTGGTTCCCATCCATTGTTTTCATTTTCTTGGCCACACTAAGTACCTCCTCAAATAAACTTTAAATCGTAAGCTTGAATTAGTATTCGTAACTGGATGACTCTCATACATTTTTTTAATAAAAATATAAAAGTTTTTAAAAATAAGTATGCCGATCACCTCATGTACTTAAATCGGATTATTATAAGATATAATAAGAAAAAGAAGTTTTAGATTTAAAGGTGGAGAATTCTAGAATGATTGATCTTAAGAACAACTCACGGCAAGCTATAATCGGCTGGTTTCTCCTTATTGCATTAGCAGCGACTTTTGCCTATTTATATCTTTGGTCAGCCATCTTTCCAGGACCTATAGATCCTTCAGTGAGTGAGTTTTTTTCACTAGAAATAGCTAATAAGGCTAGAATATACAATTCAACACCGCGTATCCTTTATATAATAAAGTTCTTCTTCCAGACCATCCTTTTATTTTATCTGCTCTTAAGTTCAGTGGGACAGACTTTCTTTGAGCGCCTTCGGAAGATTAGCAGGAATTATTGGTTAGTCTCTACATTATCCATCCTGAGCATTTGGACTCTGATCAAAATTTCATCCCTACCCTTTTCATATTATGCCGGATACCACTGGCAAAAAATCTGGGGTTTCAGTACTCAAAATCAGAGTGCTTGGTGGATTGACTATATTAAAAATGCCGGAATCGAGCTCCTTATTTCGATTGCGGGAGGGCTCATTTTTTTCTGGCTGGTCAACAGGTTAACTCGCTATTGGTGGTTGGTCTGTGCTGTTCTATTTAGTCTCTGGCTCGTTATAGCGCATCTTTGTTGGCCTATTTTTATATCTCCGCTCTTCAACCATTTTGAACCCTTACCCGATTCCGCTGTCGTTACCATGGTAGATGATCTGGCTCAACAGGCCGGACTGGACATTAGTGAAGTTCTGGTGATGGACGCCAGCAAGCAGACAACTTTAGCCAACGCTTATTTTGCCGGAGTGGGAACTACTAAACGAATTGTCATATACGATACCCTTTTAGATAATTATTCTTTACCTGAGGTCAAAGCCGTTATTGCTCACGAGATGGGACATTGGCGACATAACGATATCATCTTTGGGCTTTTCTACGGAATCATTGGAGGTTTCATTGTCTTCGGTTTATTAGCTGCCCTGTTAAAACCGTGGTTGCCAAAAAGCAGCACAAAACCGCCTCAACTCTGGGCAGCGTTACAACTGGCTCTTCTCCTTCTTCTCTTTGTAAGCAGTCCTCTCCAAAATACAATATCAAGAGAAATGGAAGAAAGTGCGGATCGTTTTTCTCTCGAACTCACAGGAGACCTCAATGCAGAAATCCAGTTGCAACAAAACCTGGCCCGCACGAGTTTATCCGATTTATCTCCTCCCCGCTTTATCGTCTGGTTCAGCTACAGCCATCCACCAGCGTTAGCCAGAATAAACGCCTTAGAAGAGGAATAAGGATTCACACTGCCTAACAATCCCTGACAATTCGGAAATCCAAGAGATTTAATAACTATCGGATTAGGTGACGGTTTTAGCGGCAAAAAGAAGGGAGTGTCAAACTACTTTAAAAAGTGGTCTGACACTCCCTTCTTCTTTCCCTGCAGAAAACTATATCAAGTAACCGCTTAACGGGCTACTTCTTTGCCCTTTCCTGATGAAAAAGATTAAGCATTTATTCAGTCAGCCTTCAGCCATATTTCAGCAAGGCTTTATATACTTACTACAGATCAAATTGTATCCTTGGAAACGCCAAGAGATTCAAAAAAGGAGCCGTGAACAAAATGGCGATAACCGCTTTTAAACGCTACGAAATGAAATTTATGCTTACACAAGCACAGTTAGATACTCTGATTCCCAAACTGTTAGAGTACATGAACCCTGATGATCATTGCCAAAACGGAAAGGAGTACAGCATTTACAATCTTTATTACGATACCAGTGATCACAATTTAATTCGGCATTCTCTTTCCAAACCCTATTATAAAGAAAAACTTCGTTTGAGAAGCTACTTCGTCCCAACATCATCTACTGACAAGGTGTTTTTAGAACTAAAAAAGAAAATCGGCGGCATCGTCAATAAGAGACGTGCTGTCCTAACGTTAAAAGAAGCCGATGATTTTATAAACTTCGGAAAACGTCCTGTTACAATGAACACTATGACCCAACAGGTCGTCAATGAAATAGAGTATTTTTTAAGTCACAATGACGTTGCTCCAGCGGTTTACATTAGCTATAAACGACTGGCGTTTTTCGGAAAAGCGGATAAGGATTTTCGAGTAACCTTTGATTACGACATTACGACCCGCCGAACTGAGTTGCGTTTGGAAAAAGCTAGTTATGGGGAACAGCTCTTAGACAAAGGGAAGTATTTAATGGAAGTTAAAATCTCCAGTGCTGTACCAATGTGGTTATCTAAGATTTTATCGAATCTATTCATCTACCGCACCGGCTTTTCAAAATATGGCCAAGAATACCAAAACGCCTGCCTCCACCTTTATCCAAGCCAATGTGTCAATTATTAAATGTGTTTGAAAGGAGCCAACCTAATGTTAGAAACAATACTAGCCTCCACCAGTGGAGATTCCCTTACGTTAATGAGTTCTCTGGCAGTTTTATGTTCAGCCTTAGCAATAGGTCTGTTCATCAGCCTCGTTTATCTCCAGACCCATAAAAAAGAGGGTTATTCTGCAGGTTTCACTATCACCTTGATCATGTTACCGGCCATCATTTCCGTCATCATTTTGTTGATTGGGGACAACGTGGCCAGAGCCTTCAGTCTGGCCGGTGCCTTTAGCCTGATTCGTTTCAGAAGTGCTCCCGGTGAACCGAAGGATATTGCCTATGTCTTCTTCACCTTGGCAGTAGGGTTAGCCTGCGGGATGGGTTATATCCTCTATGCAGCCTTGTTTGCCGTAATCTTATGTTCGGTCATGATCCTGCTTTATTACACAAACTTTCCCACCCCAAGGTCAAATGCCATGAACTTGAAAATTACCGTTCCAGAAAATTTAAACTTTCAAGGACTGTTTGATGATATCCTCAACTCCTATGCTAATTCTTGGAATGTAAAACGTGTTAAAACCAGTAATTTCGGGACCCTTTTTGAAGTGATCTTTAACCTTAATTTAAAGCAGTCGATCAATCAAAAGGACTTCTTGGACGAATTAAGATGTCGCAACGGCAATCTCAACATTGCCTTAACCTCGAAAGAATATGAAGACAAAATTTACGCTTAAAAGGAGACCAATATGAAAAAAACACTTGGCATTATTTTATCCCTTACACTTTTATTAACAGGCACAATAGGGTGTGCCGCTGCGAAAGAGAGCTCCAATGTGGAAAGCACAAGTACTGCCACCTCTATCGATGCGGTTTCTGTAAGCTATGATAATGATGATTACTATTTTGATTGGAAAAATAGCGATTATAAGACCATCGGGTTAAACGGAAGCTCAGCCTCTGTAAAAGGAGACAGCTTAGCCGTGCAAGACTCGGTTGTTACGATCTCCGCGTCAGGTGTATATGAAATTGCCGGCACTTTAACAGACGGGAGTATTATTGTCGATGTCAATAAGGACACGGATGACGGAACGGTATTTCTTGTGTTAAATGGAGCAACGATTGAAAGTCAAACAAGTGCTCCTATCAATATTAAAGGCGCCAAAAAGGCTGTAATACTCCTTGAAAACGGCACTAAAAACTCAGTTGCTGACGGAAGCGACTACATTGTAAATGCCGATGGTGAACCATCCGCAGCTATTTTCAGCAAGTCAGACCTTACAATAACCGGTAGCGGCACATTAGCGGTTACAGCAGATTATAATGACGGAATTGCATGCAAGGATGACTTAAAAATAACTGATGGCACATTGATTGTAAACTCAAAGGCTGACGGAATGGTTGGCAAAGACAGTCTTAATGTTAAAAACGGAAACATTTCCATAACTGCCGGTAAAGACGGTCTACGATCTACAAACGAGACAGATGAGGGCAAGGGAAATGTAATAATACAAAATGGACAGTTCACTATCACTGCTGCAAACGATGCTATACAAGCCGCAAAGCTCGTCCAAATTGACGATGGAAACTTCAATCTTAACTCCGGCGGTGGTTATCCCGGCAAGAGTATCAGTAGCGGGAACAATAATTTTGGTGGTCGCCCTGATCAAAATGCCACCTCCACTACAGAGAGTACTGATGAAGAAGAGAGCAAAAAAGGCCTAAAGGCAGGGCAAGGTATTCTTGTAAACGGCGGTAATATCAATGTCTCATCCTATGAGGATTCAATACACAGCAACAATGATGTTGCCATAAAGGGTGGGATTCTGACCTTGCAAAGCGGGGATGATGGGTTGCACGCCGACAATAATATATTCATAGACGATGGAGATATCACCATAAAGAACTCGTATGAGAGTTTAGAGGGTACAAATATAACTGTAAACGGTGGAAAAATCAGCGCCTCCTCTACCGATGACGGAATTAATGTTAATAACAATCAAGGCGTTTTGAAAATAACAGGTGGCGAAATTACTTTAAACGCAAATGGTGACGGACTGGACTCTAATGGAAGCATAAACATGACAGGCGGTACTGTCTATGTTGATGGTCCAACAGCAAACAATAATGCTTCTCTTGATTATGACGGCAGCTTTACCATAAGCGGGGGAACTCTAGTAGCATCTGGCAGCTCTGGAATGGCTCAAGCTCCAAGCACCAATACCCAACCGTCAATCCTTATGTATTACAGCACTGCGCAAGCCGCAGGAAGTACAATAGCGCTTAAAGATCAAGATGGAACAAGTATTGTAACCTATACGCCATCAAAACAATACAACTCGGTTGCAATTTCTTCTCCCAAATTATCAGTAGGCTCTACCTATACGCTTTATAGCGGAAATACCAAGCTAGTTGATGTTACACTTTCGGACTCTCTAACCTATCTTTCTGAATCAGGTGTCACCACTAAACCTCAAAACGCCGGACCCGGTGGTGGCGGAGGCAAAGGCCCTGGTGGCAACCGCCCACAATAATCAAGATTACCGTTCCGGAAGGACCACCTGGATGGAACACTTCAAAAAAGGCCTCCGTGTCTCGGAGGCCTTTTTTCCACTTCCTTTTACTTCAGAACTTGCAATTTGCTAATTAACTCCACCTTCGGAAGGCGCGGTTAGGGGGGCTTTTCTGCTATTGCTCAGCTAGCGCACTCTCATAGCCAGTATTAGCTCGGTCTTTGATCTCGGGATCTAAGTTCGGCCCTTGCAGAACAGTCCAGTAGTATTTTGCCGCAATCGCATACGAAGTATCTTTATCCTCAAGGGCCAAAGCATCTGCTTCATCTAATAGTTTATTATAGGAGCTAAGAATTTTCTGGGAAACGATCGCCTTATCTGCAATCGTCACCAACGGATTATTATAAGCAGTAATATAGAATCCTAAGCCTTGTACGTAAAAGTCACCTCTAGGCTGTTGATCAATCTGATATTCATACCAATAATCGCCGTTAAAAATCAAGGATTCCAGATCAAACGCCAGATCTCCGACATGCACGGGACTAGGAGTACTCCAGCAACTAGAGAGGCTGGGTGGATTTTCAGAAGGAAAAAGGGATTTCGCAAGGTTTGTTGCACCCGGGGCAAATGTAATTGCGCTGTTGTATTTTCTCCCCATAAGTCCAAACACTTTATCCTGATAGGCATCCTCGCCAGTATAATAATTGGGGTTATTCTCTTTGGTCCAAGCATTATACCCCCAAACAGCAAAATACCAATTTTCTAAAACGTTGCGGTTCCCGTCTCCAATCTTGGGGTAAGCTCGCCATTTATTATTGAGGATACGGCAACCCACTTCAAGGTTATAATCAAGATCACTTTTCAGTTTCTCGACATCATATTCGGGGTAATTGGCTGGAGAGATTTGCATAATTCCTATGCCGCCATCTTTGGATATAAACGGTTGATCTGTTAAAGGCAAACCAGTCGTCGGATCCAGTTCATATTGTTTCCACCCGCTCTCCAAATGAGCAATGGCTTTGAGTAATACGGGAGGAATATCAAATCTATTGGCCATATCCTCGATTTTTTTACCAACAATTGCGGTTTGTACACTTGCATCAACTGCACCAATGCCCAAATTACGTTGGCTCTCAGAAACTACCGCTTCACCGCCAAGTGCTGTTACAACACTGGCTGCCGACATGTTGCCTTTCACGAAGGCGCCTGCAACAGGAGACGTAACACCGTCTGTGAGAACAATTGCAGACTTAGTTTGTGCTGCAAGCGGTGCACCGGAGAGCGCATCGATACCCGTTACGCCATTAGCCAAGTAAACTTGGTTAAATTCGAGAGAAGCAACGAAGTCTTTAATAACTTTATCATTCGTATCATAAGCTGTCATTCCAAAATGGCGAGTTGGGGTTGGGAGTTGAGCTAATACTGCATCGTATATGACCCCTGTACCACCAATAACATCAGAAGCAGTGATACTAGGGTTTGCATGCAAAAATGATTGAGCACTTGAAGAAAGTCCCGTGCTGTCAGTTAAGAGAATTGGTTCACTCGCCTGGGAAGCAATGGAGGCAATTGAGAGCGCATCTTGGATCAGCCAGCCATAGGCAACTGCAACTTTGCTGACCGACGCTCCGAGTGTAACCATTTGTTCGGCAATATTAACTGATGTTTCAAAGCGATCAACTCCACCAAGGGAAACAACAGTAATCTTCATAGCGGCTAATTCATCGAGGACTCCTTGGCTAATAACAGCAGTTCCGCTGGTGACATAAACCTTGGTAACTGCTAGTTTAACAAGTTCCTCTCTAGTGGCAGGGTCAAGGACTTTTCCCGGCCCGGTCAGAAGGATAGGAGCTTTCAGATAGGAAGCGAGCGGACCGGATGTCAGTGCATCAACCATACCATATGAAGCTGAGGAAGCAAGAATTGCGGTTCCGGTCCAGCCTGTTTGATCGGCAATTTTTATTGCGGTTTGTTCAGCGGTTATACCTGCTAAACGAGTTGGGACAGTCCCTGCAGCAAATGCATTTAAGGGAACCATAGTCAATGCCATACCGGCTATAATTAATGAAGCGAATAATTTTTCAGTCCTCATGTTCTGAATTTCCCCCTTTCTTAGCTCTCTTCCGGATCATTGTTATTTCATTTAGATTACTTCGGATTCTTTTGCGAGTTGTATTTGTAGTCCTATATAAAATTCGCTAGCATTGTTCATTTTCCTTTTATTTTCCTTTTTTATTCACATCCTTTTTAAGGGTTATCTGATTGTCATAGAGAAATAAACCCCTTTCCTTAACGATTAAAATCGGATGCCATTTTTTACTGGCATTTATCCTGTAATCACGACCTTCATGTCAGTAAATCTAACTCCCTGAAGTTTCAAAATATATCAAGCGTTTTCTTTCTGTTATCTTGTTGAGAAGAGTCGCCGATCAGATAGTTACGTAATTGGCCCTCACCTAACGCTTTTGATAGTTAGGAGAGGGCCTTTCGTATTACTAATTTTCATATCCAACATTAACTTAGATGTTATCCGCAAACGCATTCACGAGTGACACTTTTGCCAAAATAAATGCTATTATTCTTTAGAGATTTAGCGTAATAACTTATAGGGTCAGTTCTTTGAACGGGCAACTCGTTTTTCTTTAGTGCGCAATAAGACAAGAGCAATAGTTATCCCTGTTAACACTAAACCAAACGTTATCGCAATACCATTAGCTAAAGCTGTAGCGGGAATATAAAAGGCTTGCAGGCCCGACTGCGCATTATAGCCTATCCCCAAAAAAAGCAAGCTAATGCCTGGGATATAAGCTGCTTGATACATAATATGCCCAGCCAAAACTAAGGGAGTAAATGCAAAAATCAGCTTGACACGCAAGGAAGCTGCCTTTGTTTTAAAGGGTTTGGCGATCATCCAAGCGAGCATTCCCCCTGTTAAACCTGCTCCCCAATAGAACAGACTAAACCAGACTCTCCATGAGGTGGAAAGCTCTAACCTTTGGAACGATGCAAGATAGTAGAGAGGAACCAAAATACCCAACATCACCCCAATAAACACTGCAAATCCCTGGTTAACGCGAACCAAATGCCACACCTCTCGGCCTACAAGCCTTAAATTAACCTGTACAGAACCATTCGGACAATTTCGCACACAGTTAAAGCACAGTTTACAATCTAAATTATTATCCAAGAACGGAAGATGTTGTGACATTGGACAGCCTGGAACTTTTTCCGTTCCGACATAGCATTCAAACGTAGTGCACTTATTCAGGCAAACTGAGGGATCCGCGCGCACCTCCAACATCGAGCCTACGGAAGCAGTACCAATAAATCCTCCCAACGGGCAAAAGTGCTTACACCAGGTATGGCGTGGATAGAGGACCGCGATAATAATCGCACAAACTTGGATAGATATTAACAAGACAGCCGTGTAACTTGGATTGAAGCGCATGTCGGTAATCACTTCGACCCAGAAGATTGTCAGAAATAGAAAACTAACAAGAATGTAATCATATTTTATGACAAACTCGGGAATCGCCCGGTTCATATGGACCCTTTTCTGCACAAATTCCATGATTGTTGAAAACGGACAGACCGTACACCATAGTCTGCCTAAGAAAGGAGAAATCAGAGCCAGTGCCGGCCACCATAATCCCCAAACTAATGCGAAGACCTTGGTGGAAACTGCAACTTGAGGATTAAAAAGCAACAATAAGACCAAACCGATAAACAGAGCTGTAGCTCCCCGCCTTATCCAGCTAATCAACTCTCCCTTCTTCAGCAGCCCTTTTAACGTCGGTGAGGCTAAAAGGTTAATCGTATGCCCGTTTTGTTCCGCTGTAGGACCAAAAAAGATCTGTTCTAAACCAATAACATCCTGTTCTGCAATATAAAAAGCTCTTTCGATGACTTGGATTAATTCCGAGACATTTCCCTGTTGGTAATGATGGGAGAGCAATAATTGAGTCGCTTCCTGATTCAGAACAGGGACATTTCGCTGGTTCTTCTGGGCCAGTTTCTCCAGAAAACCTTGAGCCAATATAGGAATATCTCGTTTCCGCATACGCAAAGGAGTTATTTCATACGTATGAGCAAAACATTTCCTCAGTTCTGGAATAATAATTCTTTCTAAATCATCCGGTTCCGAGTCCAAACCGCCAATAATGAAACATTTATTTCTTTGGGAATTTATGGACTGGGCAAGTTTAAGCTGAGTATGGGGGGAAATTAGGTTTATTTCTCGTATGAACAAGGTTCCGCCCTCAGCAATATCAAAAAGATTGGAATTACAAACGGCTGAGGACTCCTCTTGACCAGAGGGCTCCATGATTAGGTCCTTCCACTGTTGATCGAAACGTCGTCCGTCCACAACCACAAAAGGGGCTTCTGTACCGGATTGGCGTTGATGAACATACCACGCCATCATCTGGCGACCGGTACCCCGTTCTCCGGTTAATAGCAAGTGCCCTTTGGGTTGAGCAAGTTCTTCCAGTTTACGTTCGACCTCAGCAGTCGTTCGGGCACCTCCCCAAAGTCCATAAAATTTATCCTTATATTGGTTAAGTTGCAAAGCAGAACGTAGAATCTCCTTATAATTTGCTTCGGATAAGGTGAGGTTTGCTTCATTCAGATTTTGAGTTAAGCGGCCGATAAACGTTTGGTAAAGCTTCGGCCATCGCAAAAGCATGCGTGCAAATCCTTCCGAATCCAGCGCTAAAACCTGGCATTCTTCTAAGCAAAGAATTGTCGATGCGGCGGCCATGCCGTTATGCAACGAGAATTCACCAAAGGTATCTCCTGGACTCAGTGATCTGACACGCCTCATGCGATGTCCTTCTTTTCTGATCATAATATCCGCTTTTCCCTTGATCAGAATATAAAAGGCATGTTCTTCTTGACCCTGCTTAATAATCTCCGAGCCCAAAGCATAGTTCTCCCATTGAAACTCGCTGGCCAGCTCTGCTAATTCGCCGGATGATAAATCTGAAAGTAACTGAACCTTGGATAGACTATAAGCTTTATCGTCAATCATACGTCCTCCATCATGTTCTAAATGACTAACCTAAAATAGTTTTAGTCCATAAACTATAACTTATCCAAATCTTTCTGACAATGCAAAATTCTTTCCATCTTCAGAAATTAAAACGTGTGCGCAAAGGTTAGACCGTTAATTTTTTAATTTACCACACTTCATTCACCACAGTGACGCTACTTTTGGTTAAGCTTAGAGAACTAACTCTAACTTATCGTAAGTTAGGTCCTTGAAAGTGACATTTATTAATTAAATGCACTTGCTATTCTATCAAGATCCAATTCATCTTTAGTTGAACGAGTTCACTTCTGCGATAAATGATGGCCCGTCCATTCAAGAAAAGGCGTACCAAAATAACATTCCTGCATAAATGTTATTTTTTCATCTTTTCAAGAAAAATCGCCTAAACAATTATTTCAGGTGATATCCAGGAAATAGCAAAGACCTCTGCTGAGATTCCAACAGAGGTCTTATTTTTTCTGGGCGAGTTCGAGCTTAGACTTCTGTATTGCTTTCTGTTTTGCCCTCACGTTTTTCTTTCATAGCACACCAAACTTTTTCATAAGTGAGTGGTAAACTATCGATCCTTACCCCCATAGCGTCATAAATCGCGTTGTTGAAGCACCCCATCGTCGGATTGGTTGCTCCTTCACCGACCTCTTTCACACCCCATGGACCTGCAGGTTCAAAGCTTTCAACTAGCTCAGAGTGAACTATCGGCATGTCGAGGGCGGTCGGTAACATGTATCCCCCTAAATTCGGATTAAGGATTTTCCCTTGATCATCAAACAAAACTTCTTCCCAGATGGCTTCCCCCACACCCATGTACAGAGCTCCGTGTACTTGACCGTGAAGCTGCATGGGGTTGATCACCTGCCCGCAATCATGGACATCCCAAACTTCGCAAACATCGACTTCACCTGTTTCCTCGTCGATTTGAACCTCGCTAATCTGAGCACAGAAGCTATAAGCCGGCGAAGTAGCAACAGCTGCTCCTTTAAAAGTTCCGCCTAGGCGGGGAACATGGTAAACTCCACGTCCCAAAAGCGGGCCACGCAGGACAAAAAAACGACGGGCCGCTTCCTCAAAGGTAATCGTTTTGGCTGTAGGACGGGATTTGGAGAAAATAATTCCCAACCGGCAATCTAAATCATCAGGGGGCAAGCTCATAATAGTGGATGCGATATCAAGAATCTGTTTTTTAATTTCCTCACCAGCCTGCTTACATGCTGAACCAGACATTAAGGTCTGACGACTGGAATACGCGCCAAAATCATGGGGAGTTGTTTCTGTGTCGGCAGCGATTATTTTCATGTTTTCGTAGCGGTAACCCATAGCTTCCGCCGCCATTTGACAGAGAGCAGTATCTGAGCCTTGCCCGATATCAACTGCACCTGTATAGAGAGTAGCAGCCGTCCCATCCTCATGCACTTTAATCATCGCAGCGGATTGAGGCAGGTCATTTCGATAAATGGGGTAGCCTGCCCCCGAGACAAAACTTCCAGTGGCAATTCCGATACCCCTACCCTTAGGGAGATTACCTTTTTTCTCGCGCCAACCTGATATATCGGCCGCTTTTTCCAAACACGCTGTTAACTCACAAGAATTTATGCCGAAATCGTTAATAGTAACTGTATTAGGCTGACGGGCGTTACGAAGTCGTATCTCCAAAGGATCTAATCCCAGATCTTTGGCAATGTTATCCAAATGACTTTCAAAGGCATACTTTGGTTGGGGAGCTCCATGACCACGCTGGGCACCGCAGGCTGGTAAATTAGTATAGACCCTAATCATGTCAAACTTGTAATTTTCAAATTCATAAGTCAGGGTAAGAAGTCCACCGGCATAGTATGAGGTAGCTACCCCTAAACTGGTGTAAGCACCTCCATCTGATACAAAGTTGGCATGAACGCCGAGTATTTTACCTTCTTTGTCAACCCCGGTAGTCAATTCCATGTATACCTTATGGCGGCCACGATTATGGGCAAACATTTCATGCCTGTCATAGAAGGTTCTGACCGGACGACCAGTTAGTTTGGAGAGCACAGCCCCCGCAAATTCCAGTCCGGTAGGTTCTAGCTTGCCTCCAAAACCGCCGCCTACGAAAGGTTTAATAATCCGGACGTCACCCATTTTCAGCCCAAACTCCCGAGCAATATAATATTGGAAGTAATGGGGAGACTGGGTGCTCGAATAAATTGTCAGCTTATTATCTTTCCAGATAGAAACAGCTGAATGAGGTTCAATGGGCGACTGGTAGGTGCGCTGTCCCACAAAATAATCATTTCGGACATGGTATGCCTCAGCTAAAGCTTTATCTAAATCGCCGAAGTTTTGATGAATTTCAGTGTTAATATTGCGAGGATATTCATCGTGAACTTGAGGAGCCCCTTCATCCATGGCAAGAAGGGCATCAAGCACCGCGGGAAGAACCTCGTACTCAACTTTAATCAGTTTTAAGGCTTTATAACAAGTTTCTTCATCAATACAAGCTACAGCTGCCACTTTGTCACCTATAAAACGAACCTTGTCAATGCAAAAAATATTTTCATCCCATCGGGCTGGACTAATGCCATATTTGAGAGCGGGTACGTCCTTATGGGTAATTACGGCTTTTACACCTGGAAGCTTTTCCGCCTCCGAAGTGTCGATACTCAAGATCTTAGCATGAGCATGGGGACTAGTTAAAAGTTTGCCAAAAAGCATATTGGGAAATTTTAAGTCACCCGCATATTTTGCAGCACCGGTTGCCTTTTCTCGGCCATCAATTTTCGGGACATTTTTGCCAATTACTGCATAGTCTTTACTCATTGCTTATCACCTCTTTATCGTTAGTCTCTTCTGACACTTTGAGGACGGCCTTGACGATGTTCACGAAGCCAGTGCACCTGCATAGATTACCGGCAATGGCTTCACGAACCTCCTTCTCATTAGGATGGGGATTTCTGGTTAACAAAGCCTTGGCTGAAATAATCATCCCTGGTGTACAATATCCGCACTGTATAGCACCATTATTAATAAACGCTTCCTGAACTTTATCCAATTCAGAACTCTCGGCAATTCCTTCAATGGTCGTGATTTTTTTTCCATCAGCTTCAATGGCTAAAATCATGCATGAATCTACCGGTTTATTCTCTAACAAAATAGTACATGAGCCGCAATCACCAAGTTCGCACCCTTTTTTTGTCCCTGTAAGATCTAACTCATCTCGTAAAACATTAACAAGCAAAGTGTTCGCTTTAACGACCCGTGTATAATCATCCCCGTTGACGTTAATTGTAATCATATAGTGTTGAATACCATGTTTATCGGTTATTACCTGAGACATTTTTTCTCCCCCCTTCCTTATACATGCCCCTCGTTAATAGCCTTGTGCAATGCCCGTCTGGTAAGCACTCGAATCAAGTCACGTCGATATTCAGCTGAACCCCTAATATCGGAAATAGGTTTGCTTTCGCCGGAAGCAATCACCCCTGCCTCGGCCAACAGATCATCACTAATAGTTTTTCCCTGCAAGAATTTTTCTGTTTCACGGGCCCGAATGGGTGTTGGAGCTGCAGCGCCAATTGCAATCTTAGCTTCCGTAAATGTTCCTCCGTTTACGGTTACAGCCACAGCAATGCCCACTACCGCCAGTGCTCCCGACCGACGCAGTCCAAACTTGATGTAGTTACTCCCAGTTGACGGTTGATCAGGTATAACGATTTCTGTTAAAATTTCATTTTCGGCGATTACAGTCTTCATTGGACCAGTAAACAAATCCTCTAGTAACATCACTCTTTCGCCTTTGGTTCCAACGAGCTTAATTGTAGCTCCCAAAGCTATAAGAATCGGGGGAAGATCTGCTGAAGGAACTGCATTGCAAAGATTACCTCCTACAGTCCCTATATTTCGAATCTGGTTAGAGGCCATATTATGTGCCGCTTCGGAAACAGACAGATATTTATCATTTAATATTTTGGAATTAACTAAATCATTATGCGTTGATAGAGCTCCGATAACAACACCTTTCCCACTGACGTATTCGATCTTTTTAAGATCCTCTAATTTTTTTAGGGAAATCAGAACTTCAGGGTTTAAAAGTCCACTTTTCATTTTTGCAATTATGTCGGTACCGCCGGATAGGACCTTGGCTTTGGCACCAAAATGCTCAAGCCCTTCACATGTCTCCGCTAAACTATCTGGCGCATAATAATCAAAGTCAGGTAGATACATATTAATCCCCTCCTTGTATAAAGATTCATATTAGTCCTTTGATGACTAAAAATCCTCTTCGTTTCCTATAGGAAACATCATTTTCTATAGTAGTTTGATTTTATCATGCCGTCCTATTTTAAAAAAGAAGACCGCGCCGAACGGTAGAAATTTATCGGTGATTAGCTTAAAGTTACCTTCCAAAATTAAATGTCATACTTTTCCGACAATAGGGCTTCCTTGAATACTGTTCAGTTAAATTCAATTACCCTACTCCTCAAAAAACCTTGCTGTAGCCTGTTTATATGAAATAGTTAAGCCAAATAATTGGACTAATTTTAATATAATACCATTTTTTGTAATAAATCATTGCATGATTGTAATTTGTGTGATTATAATATATACCTATTGTATAGAATTTCAACTGACTGCCAGAGTATCAAATATACGAAAATATTTTAACGAAAGGCCAACCGGTGATAAATATGGCTTCAAAAGAGAGTAACAATTACAGCGCACCTATGGTATATAAATCATTTGCTATTTTAAAGGAAATTGCTAAAGCCCAGGGAACATTGGGTGTAAGCGATATTTCACGGCAATTAAATTGTAATAAAAGTACCGTATATGGAGTTACTCAAGCATTTCTTGATTTAGGTGTTTTACGCCAAGATGAATCAAACAAAAAATTCAGGCTGGGGCCTGCTTTGATCCAACTAAGTAATCAATCGTTAGCTTCAGTTAGTTTAAGGAGCATAGCGCGTCCGTATATGATTCAATTGGCACACGATTTTGCCGAGACGGTCTTCTTAGGTCGTTTTGATGAGGACGGTCTAACAATTATCGAAAAGGCTGAAAGCTCCTCAGAATTAAAAATATCTGCTCCTATTGGAACTAGGCTTCCTTTCTTTGCCGGATCATCTGCCAAGACCTTTTTAGCAAATTTAGAGGACGATGCTCAAAAAAGGATAATTAAGGAGAGAGGCTTGCCTAAATATACTGAAAAAACCATTACCAATGTTGATAAATATTTGATTGAGCTTCAAAAGGTGCGCCAACAAGGGTATGCCACTGATTTTCAGGAATATCTCCATGGAGTTAACGCTGTGAGTGTAGCACTGCTTGATAAAAGCGGTCTATTTTTAGCATCGATCTATATTGTAGGATTTAGTAATTCTTTCACTGGTGATAAGATACAACTTGCCGCAGAGGCTGCCAAAAATTTCTCTAAGGAAATAACCGAATTTGTGGGTTAGTCAAAAGTAGACACAACGTGCTCCTTGCTTTTTTATGTTAAGCGACTACACTTTTCAAATGTGCATTTAATATGCTTTTCGTCTCCGACAGACCCTATAGTGAATATTAAAAGTTGCCATGCAATAGTTATTCTAGGTTTCGGGGATCCTAAATATTTTTGGACCGAAGCTTCTGCTTCGCTTGAGGCAATAGCACAGTTTAATGTTATCTTTCAACGAAGGATGACTGTAATATGTGTTATATTTTAGGGGATTTGTCTAACATGTTTGATTCTTTCTCTAATATATTAATTAAAGACAAAAGAGACCTTAATGCCATTTAAAATTCATAAGGTCTCTTTTGTCTTGATTTCTCGCTAAATTGTTAAATTATTTTTCTCCGTGGTAAATGTTCCATCTGAAAACCAAAGACTATAGATTACCGGAATAATCACTAAGGTCAGTAATGTTGAGACTGTTAACCCGCACATAATCGCCACAGCTAACGGTTCAAACAGGTCACTGCCTGAGAGAGCTAAAGGAACCAGGCCGATAACCGTGGTCATGGCGCTTAGAAAAATTGGCCTGTAGCGTTTGCCGACAGCATCGAAGCAGGCTTCCGTGACCGACATGCCCTCTTGGCGGGCGCTGTTGATAAATTCAATGAGAAGGATGGCATTTTTAATCACTACTCCCATTAGGCTGACAACCCCGACCATAGCAGTAAAGGATAGAGGCTGGCCGAAAGCAAGCAGACCGATAATGACTCCGAAGAGTGAGAGCGGGATCGTGATAAAAATGACGAAGGGTTGCAAGAAGGAACGGAACTGGAGCATGAGAATGAGATAAATAGCCAAGAGCGCAAATAGAGCAGCTGTACCCAGATCGCCAAAATTATCTTTGATATCTTTCGCTTCCCCTTTATAAGAGAGGGTAACCCCTTTTAACTCGTCAGGATGTTGGGCGAGTATTTGTTTGAGTTTGTTTTCAATTGTAATGGCACTGTACCCTGGTTTGACTTGGGAAGAGACAGTAACGGCCAACTCCCGATCATATTTGCGGATCGTGGGAATAGAGGCTTCCAGTCTAAGAGTAGCTAATTGTTTGAGCAGGGCTTTCTGTTCAGAAAGGGAGGATTTGATAGCCAGGTTTTCCAAGGCCTCTTTGGACTGAATATCGCTGATGATGATGACAGGATATTCATTGCCGGCTTTGCGGAAAACTGTCGCCTCTGCTCCCTTTAAAGCAATGTTAATCTGGCGCTCAATATCATATTTAGTAATGCCAAGTTGAGAAGCTTTGTCATTATCGACATCGACACTAAACTGATATTCGGCACTGTCAAGGTCATCATCAACATTCAATGTGCCGGGGATAGCGGCCAATTGATCATGGATATAGTTGACACCCTTGGTCAGAGCCTGTTGATCGCTGCTATTGACTTGAATTCCGATAGGGGTTCCAGGGAAGGCCTTTTCCAACAGCTCGGCCCGAGATGTCCCACCGACCAAGCTTTTGTCCAACAAATCTTGCATATAGACGGCCATTTCTTGGTTAGAATTAAATCTGCCGCCTTTGGACAAGTCTACTTTTAGCAGGACTTGGGCAAAATCCAGCGACTGAGAGGATTTTTCTACAGTCAAATAGAATTTAGGAAGTCCTTCCCCTACTGAGGTGGTATATGCCAGGACTTCTTTTTGGGCAGAGATAAGCATCTCTACTTGCTGAGCTACCCGGTCGGTATTGTCTAGGTCAGCAGAAGTTTCGGCATGAATATTAATATAGAACATGTTGACGTCCGCTTTGGGAAAAAACATAACCGGTAATTTAAAGGCCAAGAGCATTGTAAGAGCAAACAAGGACATAGCTAATACAAGGGTCATTTTCTTATATTTCATGCCAATCGCCAGAAAGCCCAAGTAGAAGTTTTTCACAGGAGACCGCTTATGGATTTTCCCTGGTTTGAGTTGATCGAAAAAGATATAGGCCAGGGCCGGGGTGACAAAAATAGCAACTATAAATGAGGCGGCGACAGCCAGAATCACGACCTCAGGCAAGGTATGCAGGAACTCTCCGGCCGGACCGGGTACGAAGAGCATGGGGGCAAAAGCAGCCCCAGTGGTTAAGGTTGCCGTGAATACCGGTAAGACAGCCTGCTTTGTACCGAGTATACAGGCAGACATTTTCTCTACTCCCTGATCGATCCGGACCTGAATCGAATCAATGATGACAATGGCATCATCGACTAGCATGCCCAAAGAGATGATCAGGGCGGCGATGGAGATCTCATGCACTCGGATCTTAAAGAGGTACATGGCGCAAAAAGCGATCAGGATGGAGATGGGTACGGCTGTAGAAGCTACAATAGCGTTCTTTAGACCCATCCCAAGGAAAACGACCACCAAAACCAGGGCTATACCTTCGAGCAAGTTCTTGAAAAAATTTGTTACACTTTGATCAACGTTAGCCGGCTGGTAAGTGACCTCGTCAACGTCTAATCCGGGCGGCATTTGCTCTTTGAGCTGATTAAGTCTGGTCCGGACGTCGTGGCCAATTAGGACAATATTTTTATTATCGGAAAAAAATGCGCTCAGCAAGATGGCGTTATGTCCGTTTTCTCTGATCCGGGTCGTGGAATCTGCCAATTCCCAGGATACATTAGCGATATCTTTTAAATGCAGGATAGCTCCGGTATTTCTAGAAACGGAAACGACGCAATTTTCAATATCCTGGAGAGAGTCGAAACTGCCTGGGATGCTGACATTTATTTTAGTCGTTCCATTACTCAGGGAGCCCGCAGGAATATCCACATTTTGGATTTTTAAGGCATTGACGATGTCCTCCAAGGATAGTGCATATTGGTTCATCCGGGCGGTATTGACTTCAACTTGGGCTTCTTTTTCTTGTACTCCGCTCACTTTAAAGCGAGATATGCCGTCGACTTTGCTTAATTCATTTTTATACTGATCGGCGAAGTCGGAAAGCTGTTCATAAGAATATTGATCGCCAGAAAGGCTGAGGATCATGCCGGGAGTATCCGCTAATTCCGTATCAATCTCAATCTTTTGGCATTCTGAGGGCAGACTGCTTTGGAGATTGTCCATATAGCGCCGCAGATCCCTCCAGGCTTTATCAACATCGGCATCATTCTGAAGTTCTAAAACGACTATGGAAATACTGTTGCGGGAATATGAGGTGGAAGTTTTGTAACCTGTGACTTCGATGGTTTTATCTTCAATAACTTTGGTCACTAATTTTTCCACATCCGCGGGTTCGGCTCCAGGATAGATGGTCTTAATGATAGCAAACGGCGCATTCACATTTGGGCTTTCCTGTTTGGGTATAACATAGTAACTGTAAAGTCCGAGCAAGATTGCGATGAAAGTGAAGAAAAGAGTAAAACGGCGATTATGGATGATTTGATAAATCAGACCCTTTTTCATCATTGTCCTCCTGCTGTCGGAGCGATAGTCACTTTCATGCCCTCACTTAATTCTTTCATACCGGAGGTTACCAATATGTCTCCGGAATTAAGCCCTTCAACCCGGACATTAAAGCCCTGAGTGTTTTTAAGGCTAATATTCTTTTTGACAGCTCGGTCGGTTTGGACAAGGAAAATATAATCTTCTCCGTCATTCATAACGGCTGAGATAGGGATCCAGATGCCTTTCTCTGCGCCGGAAGCCAGGGAAACACTCGCAGTGGCACCAATGAAATAGGCTTCAGGCGGAATTTCTTTCGTCAATTTAATCTCAGTATTATAAGTACGGGTTTCAGTATCCGGTACTTGATCGATGCGGGTTACTTCTCCCTCTCCGGTAAAGTCACCGACTTTGACCACAGCTTTTGTCCCTGGCTTAACCTTCGCGGCATCGGTCTGACCGAGTCCGACATCAATCACCTGTTCTTGGTTACGGACAACAATGACCGGATATCCGACGTCTAAGTTTTCCCCTTCCTTATAGAGGATATCTGTCACATAACCAGCCATATCAGAATAAAGTTCGGTATCAGCCAAAGCATTTTGTTTGGCTTCTAGATCCACTTGAGCTCTCTGGTAATTTGACCCTTTAACATCCATATCTAATTTAGCCTTGTCCAGATCGGTCTGGGCCATGGCTCCACCCTTGATGAGTTCCTGGTATTTGGTATATTGAGTTTGGGCATCCTGATAGACTTGCTCAGCCTGGGCAAGGTTGAGCTGGGAATTGCGCAGGGCAAGGGATAGGTCAGTCTGATCCAGGTCGGCGAGCAGTTCTCCCTGATGAATTGCCTCTCCTTTATGTACATTCAGGTGGGTCAGTTTCCCTGGGACCTTAAAACTGTATTTCTTTAATTCACCAGAACCGATGATGCCTAAATACTCCAATTGGACTGACTGGGACTGCTCTGTTATAGACGAAACTGTGACTGGTTTAGGAACCTCCATCGGGGTGGTGACTGTCGGTTGGGAACTGCAGCCGATTAAAAAGGCGGGAAGCAGAAGTAAGGTTATTAAGGCACCTGACAGCTGTTTGCTTTTGATCATTCTCTAAAATACCTCCTCAACGTTTTAGGATGCCGTAAAACAAGAGCTTTTTCATCTGTTCTAGAAGTTGATTAATGGTGACGTCATTGGCATTTAGAAATTGGTCTTCCGAGGGTGACAGAACTGTCTTAGTTAACGTCAGCAGCATGATGGCCGGGTCAAGGTCATCCCGGATATCCCCTCTGGCTATGCCCTCCTCTAAAACGGTCATAGCTATCTGTTCTCGGAAACGACGGATTTCTGCAATCGTCTCCTGTTCAGAGGGAAAAAAACGTTGCAACTCATTGACAACGCGGAAGGGAATTCCCGGAAAGGAATAAACATAGAAAATGGCATTGAGCTTTTCAAACCAGGTGGAGCAACGATCGATTTCTTGCAACACACGTTGTTTTTCGATTTCAGCTGCCCTTTGTACGATTTCTGAGATCAGTTCGTTTTTAGAGGCAAAATACTTATAGAGAGTTTTTTTACTCATGCTCAATTCACCAGTGATGTCATCCAAGGTGAACCCTCTTAATCCATATTGTTTAATAAACTCAGTGGCAACCTCAATAATTCTCTCGCGCATGATGAACCTCCTGGATTTCCCATTTATATACTTTGATTCTTCGTAAATGTCAAAATTTAAAAACCTTTTACATTTTTCTCAGTTAGGCCCCTCTGGGGACTTCTTAGACAGTTGGAATAACACTTGTAGATCTGGGATAGTTAACGGCTTCACAGGAAACTATATCAGTATCCAGAGTTTACTACTGATCGTTTATGAGATCAAGAGGTTGGATAAAGTTTATTTAAATGGCACTACTTTATAATTCACATGCATGATACATCAATAAAAGGTACCGGACTAATATCCGGTACCTTTTATTGATGTATCTCATAGTACTTAGGGCTTAGAATGAATGCTAACTATCAATTGCCCCGTAAAAAGTCCAGTCCCTCAACGTTCTTTGCAATACTCAATCCCAATGAAATTTTCCGACCACTGCCAAGACCTTACTTTTATAAAACCTGTTTCAAGTGCCCAATCATCCAACTGTTGAATGGACAATCGGTGGTCAAGGGGTGGCCCCATTTCCGTAGAAGCTTTGACCCACTCGATCACCACTAATCTGCCCCCCATTCGAAGAATCCGATTTAATTCACGGAAAAATTCAATGGGTTGATCCACTTCGTGTAAAACAAGCGAAGTTAAAGCTCCGTCTATCAAATAATTGGGTAAGGGAAAGCAGCTTTCTTCGGATTGAAGGACCTCTACATTATGAATTTCGAGTTGATTGAGACTTTCACTGAGATCACTAAGCATTTCAGAACGAATATCAAGTGCGTACACTTGCTTCAACTCATTAGCAAGCGGTATCGTGAAAAAACCTGTGCCACAACCAATGTCTGCCCATGCATCATGAGATCTAAGTCCAATGTCCATTAAAACCTGAGTAGGCGGCAATATAGCCTGACGTTGCTTGCTGTTAAGCTTTTTACGATTTTCAGGATCAAATTTGTGTACTGTCACAGTGCCCTCCTCAAAAACTATTTACTTTGATCCATAATTGATATAAGGACCTTTTCAATATCACAATGCTTTAAAGCCCACTTCCTTTATATTTGTACCATAACTTTTATTACTTCCCTATAACTTAAAGTATAGAACTTTACTCCAATTGTAGGTATAGTAGTAGTAGTAACTTGTTAACCTTACTAAGAAAAAGCTTTTTCTGATGAATGGGAGATGAAAGAATGAAACCCTATTGGGATTTAGAAGAATTAACTTTAACACGTATTTTTGGGATCATTGAAAAATGTGAATAATTGGAGTTGGAAAACGCCTGTTTTATATATAATCCCAAACTTAAAAACGAAGTAAAATTCTATATGGTTAAGTATGATTATCATTGGAATTTAACTGTTATCCAGAACTGGGAGAAAAAAAGTGACATTTATAAATTTAAAGATAGATCATTAACCTTTGAGTATTCCCAACACAATCAAACAAGAAAGGTCAACCAAGTTTGTGCTACCTGGCAGGGATAATTTCTACCCAATAGTTATCTGGATCATTAATGAAATATATGCCCATTTCCTTATTTTCGTAACAGATACAACCCATTTTCTTGTGATGTTGATATGCTGCCTCAAAATCCTCGACCTTAAACGCAACATGGAATTCATTTTCTCCTAAGTTATAGGTTTCAGTTCTGTCTCTCAACCAAGTCAACTCCAGGCTATGTTGAGTATCACCGTCTCCAAGATAAACAAGAATAAATTCCCCATCTGACTGCACATGCCTTTTGACCTCGATTAACCCTAAAGCTTCCTTGTAGAACTTCAGGCTCTTTTCAAGGTTAAAAACATTGATGTTGTTGTGATCAAATCGAAATTTCATAGTTTTAACTCTTCCTCTCATTTTTGGCTTATATGATTATTTTCTCTTTGAAAAGCCTGTTCTATAACTTGATGGGTTAACTCATAGGTATTAGTATTTATTCTACAATCATTACGAGGTGATAACAATAGGAACTTCAAGCATTAAAATCAAATATCTTTATCACAGCGGCTTTTTAGTGGAAACGAATAACAATTTACTTATCTTTGATTACTATCAGGGCCCAGTTGAAAGTTTAGTAAGAGAAAGCCCCAAAAATATCTTTATCTTTTCCTCTCATAGTCACCCTGACCATTTTAACCCAGTGATCTTAGAGTGGCAAAAAAACAAACCCGATATTCAATACATCTTCAGCTATGATATTAATATTCCGCACAAAAACAAAAACATTAATTTCCTATCCCCCTACGAGAAGCTAGAAATTGGCAACTTAAAAATAAAGGCCTATAATTCAACAGACTTGGGCATATCCTTTCTCGTCCAAGATGAAGAAATCCGACTCTTTCATGCAGGGGATTTAAACTGGTGGTACTGGATTGACACCCCGGCGGAAATGATGAAAGCCGAAAAGGACTTTAAGGAAGAAGTTCAAAAAATCAAGGGGGAAACTATTGATATTGCTTTCTTCCCCGTCGACCCGCGGCTCAGAGAAAACTATAGTGCAGGAGCAGAGTACTTTATACAGGAGCTTGCCCCCCAAATTTTTATTCCTATGCACTTTGCTGACAGCCCTGAAATAACCAACAAATTTGAAGATAAAATGAAGAATTGCTCAAGCCGGATCCTGAAATTTTCACAAGTCGGACAGGAATTGATACTTTAATTCTTTGCTGTAGCGGCCCTCATTATAGCAATAAGCTAAGTAAATTTATTCTTCTTAAATTTTTTTATTTCGTACGTACAACACTGTTTACTTCAAAATTGGGATCAGACAAGGATGATTACGTTTAATCCATGGCACTCCACCAATTTGGAGACCCTGCTCCATTCTTGGTGGGTAGTTAACATCGCGATCATCGCCGATGTTAACACCTCAACCGTTCCAATATTCAAGCGTTGCCTACTAGGTAGCAGTGACTGACTATTTAATCCAAGAAAAGACAGATACCTAATCAGAAAATGATTCTTCCACAATCTTTCTATATAGGAGATTTCACAACTCTCACAGAGATGTCCCCCCTGTTGCGGATACCTTTCCTGAACGTTTAATTTGTCTAATTTGTCTTTCCAGTCTGCGAGGAAACGTTAGATCTTCATTACTGCAAACTAAGACCTTCCAGCCAGCCCCATTAAACTTTTTTAGATCACACGGATGCTCGGAATCATAAAGGCAAATTAAGATATCTTCAATTTGGGCCAGAAACTTCTGACCCATCAAAGTTTTGTTCCAATAGACAGTCCCTTTTGGGAAAATATTAGTTAGAACCTGTCCTAGAGGATCCGCCTGCGGAGGAACTTGAGAAGTGCTGAATAATTGAGAAATTTTGGAGTCTATAGATGTAAGTAAATCTGAGACTTTAATAAGTTCAACCGTTTGATGCTCATTTCCAGTGAACGAACTATTTGCCTTACGCAAGTGTTCTATGAAATAATCATTCGTTCTAGATTTAGCTCTAGCTAATTCATCGCGTTCTAGCTTTGTTATAGCTTCTAGCTTCGTTTCAACCTGGGCAAGTGCATCAGCAAATGCCCAGGCGTCCGCTTTTGCTTGCATCTCTGATTGAGCTAGAGCCTCTTCTAGGGACTGTACTTCTCCCTTGGCTTGTTCTGCTTGGGTTAAAGCCTCTTCGAGTGCCTGGATATCTGCTTTCGCCTGGGCCTCTGCCTGGGCCAGAGCCTCTTCGAGTGCTTGGACATCTGCCTTCGCTTGGACTTCTGCTTGGGCTAGAGCCTTTTCGAGTGCCTGGATATCTGCTTTCGCTTGGACTTCTGCCTGTGCTAGAGCCTCTTCGAGTGCCTGGATATCTGCTTTCGCTTGCATCTCTGCTTGGACCAGTGACTCTTTATGTGCCTGAGCATCTGTTTTGGTTTGAGCTTCTGCCTGTGCTAGAGCCTCTTCGAGTGCCTGGATATCTGCTTTCGCTTGCATCTCTGCTTGGACC
>NZ_JAJDOO010000005.1:138015-195483 GCF_020595055.1 Desulfosporosinus shakirovi
TTGAGCTTCTGCCTGTGCTAGAGCCTCTTCGAGTGCCTGGATATCTGCTTTCGCTTGGGTCAAGGCCTCTTCGAACGCCTGGACATCTGCTTTCGTATGCTGTATATCTGAGTACGATATAGGAAGCTTGGCAGGGTAAGGAAGTACAGAATTAGTCACGCCCTCTATGCAAGAAGCTTCCACAAGACCCTCGGTATAGTTGTCATGAAGTTTTATGTTAATATCTTTAGTATTTACAGTAGTCGAAATGCTATTGAAAGCCTCTTTCTTTTGGAAATCAGTGACTTTCAATATCCCCTCATGTAACATTCTATCCATGGTAACTTGGAATTTCGGAAAGTTATTAATGACACGAGAATCAGGAAGCTGTTGTTCTATAAGTTGTTTAACTCCATCACTTAAGAATTCCGACGGAAAACTTGGGATATCCTGTAATAACGTAGTAAGTTTCATGACGATTTGACAACCCTTTTGAAATTCTTCATCCGATCCCCCCCCCGTTAATATGCAAACGGTGAAGATTCTTTCAATGATCTGATTAATCCATTTTCTAATTCTGGGATCACCGTAAAAATATGTCTCCAAGATTATCCACCTCCAGTTAATAGCTTGTAAATAACCTATGCTTGTCACTTCAGAATAAGTACCCAACCGACGATATCAACAGATCTCATCTTGGTTTCTTCCCAACATTCACATGAATTTTCACCATAAGATGAAATATCTTTAAGAATGCCTATACGCATAATGTCTAAATAACACTATGAAAAGTTAAACAAGGTGCTCCGCATATTTTTATACGAATCACCTTGTTTTCTTACCGACCTCCGAGGTCCGAACTCAACGATCAACTTGCAGCGCACAAATCAAATTTCCTTTACCGCGTCATCTAAAGCACGCCCCATTTGCGCCTATATTCCACCTTCAAAACAAACTCATCATCATGGTAACCATGTTCCTTCAAGGCATTAAGGGAGTCATTAAAATCAAAAGACTCCGTCTCCATCAGAATGTGGTCTTTCCAACCTGTGATTGCCCAATCATCATGTACCTTTAAAAGGATGTCCATCATTTCGGCTATATGATTTAATCGAGTATGCATAAACTCAGCGAAATACCTTAAATTTTCCGGTTGAACATCCTTTACCTTAGTTATGTCATCCAAGGGTGGTTTTTCTCCAGGCAACCACTCTCTCTTTTCATAATAATTAAAGACAAAACGCGTTCTCTGAACACAGGTTTCATTATTCGGATTCATCGATAGGTCTCCTTTGCAAGATAATTCAATGTCTCTGTTGGTCCAAAACAATCTAAAGGCCACCTGCAAAGGTGGCTTTTCTTGAGGAATGAGTGCCCAGATCTTACTTGACTGTTATCCAATAGTTCCCCATAATTACAACCGCTAACAGATATCCAAGTGGAATATTTACCAATACACCGGCAGTAAAAGCTGCAAACGGCTTCCAACCGACTGAAGCAAGGTCCTTCAAGCGGCTGGTTAGGCCAATGGAGAGAAAAGTAAAGATGAAGGCCCAATTTCTCAATTCTATAATCGGATTAATGATTCTATTATCGAGCACTTTGGAAGTCACTACATGCGGAGAAGCAGCTAAGAAGGTTATGATAATTGAGGCTACAAAGAACCCTATAACGAATTTCGGAAAGCGTATCCAGACATCAAGCGCATCCGGTTTGGTGCCGACATACCTTTTCTCCCATCTTGTGACCGAAGTAAAAGCCATTATGAAACACCAGATCCCAATGAACATGTCACGACCTACGACTTTCATCAGGGTAAAGGTTTTGATTGCTTGTTCATTGATAGCAGCCGCTGCGGCCATACCCGGAGCATCAGCAAATTCTGCTGTTCCAATCCAAGCACCAGCGGGGCCGGGCGGAATATGTAATGCTTTAATCGCTAAGGGGAGGATGAAAATCATAATGATGGACCAAAGAATAACCAGAGAAATTGCAATCGACACGTGCTGCTTTTCTGCTTTAACGGCACCACCAATGGCAATCGAAGCTGAAACTCCGCAGATTGAACCACCAGCTGCCAGAGTCGCAGCAAAGCGCTTATCAAGTGCGAAAACCCTTGTTCCTGTCCAGTAAATGGTGAGGAAAGTAGCGAGTGCAATAATTGTTGCTTGAGCAAAAGCAGTCGTACCGGCTTTGACGATTAAAGTAAAGGGTAAGGAAGCACCCATTAAAACAATTCCCAGCTTAATGTAAAATTGGGTCTGAAGTGCGGTGCTAAGCCAATTCGGAATCTTAAAAAGGTTACTAATTATGAGTCCTACTATGAGTGCGAGAAGCGGGGTTTCAATGTTATACCGTTTCATGACATCCCAAGAACCCCATACCGAAACAAGAACACTCAATAAAAAAAGAAACGTGAATCCCACTAAAAATCGTTTAACTTCTCCAGTCAGGGCTTTAACTGCGATTGAAAACAAAATGAGAAAAAACAAATAGAGTGTTAAGAGAGTAATCTTATGGCTGCTGACATAACTTATGGCAGTGTTGTAGCTGCTATAGCTTGGGATCTTCAGTACAATCCAATTCATAAAGTTAATCCCCTGACTCCAGAACACAATTGTTAACACTATGATCGTCAGACCAAGCCACACAGCCCAATAATCTTCCTGTTTCCAAAGGTCCGACCAGCCCCCGGAAGGAGTCGTTGGTTTCTTTGCAGAGGATACATAGCCCATTACTCAACCACCCCATAACTCTGTAACTTTCGATACAGATTCCTTACACTGATTCCTAATAAACTTGCTGCTTGTGACTTATTTCCCTTTACTCTTTTAAGCGCAGCTAGAATGTAGTGCTTTTCAACCTCTTCTAAGGATGGACATTGATCGTCACGGAATATATCTAAGAATCCTTCTTCCGAATCGGAAGAGTGAGATGTTTTCACGACTTGCACTGAGTTTCCCCAAATATCTTTAGGTGTGATTCTTCCACCGATAGACAAGATTTGTCCGCGTTCAATAAGATGGAAGAGTTCACGAACATTACCGGGGAAATCATAATTCAGCAATTGCTCCCTCGTTTCTGGCAACAAAATGTAATCCTGATGAAGCAAATTTTTTCGGTTCTGGGTTTCAAGGAATTGCTCTACAAGAGGTAGTATATCATCTCGCCGTTCACGTAGAGGGGGGACAATCAAGGTTAAGCCGTTCAAGCGATAAAATAAATCTTCCCGAAACCTTCCGTGATTAATTTCCTGTCGTAGATCTCGATTAGTAGCAGCGACGATCCGAACATCTACCTGTCGAAGTCGGGTATCTCCAACACGCCTGAATTCTCCGCTTTCTAAAAACCGGAGAAGCTTTACTTGAATAGACAAGGGCATTTCACCGATTTCATCGAGAAAGAGCGTGCCATTATCGGCCATTTCTACTAATCCGATTTTCTGAGACCCGGCTCCAGTAAAGGCTCCTTTTTCGTGTCCAAAAAG
Organism: Desulfosporosinus shakirovi; assembly: GCF_020595055.1. GTDB lineage: Bacteria > Bacillota > Desulfitobacteriia > Desulfitobacteriales > Desulfitobacteriaceae > Desulfosporosinus > Desulfosporosinus shakirovi. The sequence goes on from NZ_JAJDOO010000005.1 coordinate 141,482, forward strand.
CTCACTCTCTATTAAAGTTTCTGGAATCGCGCCGGCGTTTACAGGAACACAAGGGCGATTAAACCGTGAGCTGCAGTGATGGATTGCTTGGGCAATCAACTCCTTACCCACGCCGCTCTCTCCCTGTATGAGGACCGATGCATCTGTTTGAGCTACTTTTCGGGTCATCTCTAGCAGCGCGACCATGGGTGCACTTACGGCTATAATTTTAAGTTCTGGAGTTTGACGGTTCACGACCTGCCTAAGCCCTGTATTTTCCAACAATAATTTCTGCTTCTCAAGAGCTTTTTGCAGCGTGATTTCGAGCTCAGACAAGTTACACGGTTTGGTCAGATAATCATACGCGCCAAGTTTCATGGCTTCTATGGCTGACTCGATGGTACCATTTCCAGTTAGCATAACGACTTGGAGATCCGGTTGTAATTTTTTAATCTCTGGTAAGAGAATAAGTCCATCACCGTCCGGCAACTTGATATCCAATAAGAGAGCATCGATTAAAGTATCTTTGAGAAGAGATAAACCTTCTTCGGCTGTGCCTGCTTCTAGTATTTCATAACCTTTGCGTTTTAAACGCTGCGCAATAATCGCGCGCAAGGCTTCCTCATCGTCTAAGATTAGGATCTTTTGACAATGCTTCATTTACTTTAACCCTCCTTTATGGAGAGGCAAGGTTATTTTCACACTGGTTCCTTGACCTTCCGTACTTTCTAAGGCCATCTCGCCTTGCATCTTCTGAACAATTCCGTAACTTACGTATAACCCCAAACCTGTTCCCTGCCCTACTGACTTCGTTGTGAAAAACGGATCAAATGCCTTTTTCTGGTTGATTTGAGGAATTCCTTCCCCGTAATCCTTAACCATAAATTGAATATTTTCCCCTTCGCGGTATCCTTTAACTTCGATCACTTTTCCTTCAGAGGAAGCATCTAAGGCATTGTTGATCAGATTGAGAACCACTTGCTGCCACTCATTTTCATTACCCAGGATAAAGAGACTATTGTCCATTTGGAGCTCTATTGTAATCTGCTTTTGTTTTATCTTGTGTTCTAACAGTCCAAGTGTATGTAAGCTGACTGCACCAATTTCGATAAGGTCACTCCCATTGATGCGCTGACGGGCAAAACCAAGTAACCGATCCGTAATCTGTTTACATCTGACGATTTGCCCCAAAACGATCTTAAAACCAGTTTCAATTTCCTCTCGAGTCGGCCCCGGTTCTTCCTCATTCAGACGGTCCAATAAGTCCTCACTATGAGCCGCAACGATGGCCAAGGGATTGTTAATTTCATGAGCCACTCCTGAGGCCAAAAGTCCAATAGCCGCCATTTTATCCGTCTCAATCATACGGGCTTCCATTTCTACCTCTTGAGTAACATCATCAAGCAGTAACAGGTAAGCCGCACTCTCAGGATTATCAGGTGATAACTCATAAAACATCTGACGGAAATGTCGGCGGTCTTCGTTCACAAAAACAGAACACATATTACGGGCATTTTCGTGGTAAATCCCCTCCATTCCCTGTCCTTTAACAACTTGATCACAGGGGAGATTCTCTAAATGATGTCCGAACCATTCTGCAAACTTCGTATTCCACCAAATGATCTTTTTATCTGAATTCAGGAGAACCATTCCAGCCCCAACCCCGTCAACGACGGTGGTCAACAGCTCCTTTTCATCTTTTAGGTTTTCATTCTTTTGATCCAATGAATTTAACAACTGATTAAAGGATTTAACTAATCTCCCGATTTCATCCCAGCTCTCAATGGGAATATGGGATTCTAGATCTCCCGTTGAAATAATTCGTCTGACTTGACCTTCAAGATTTTCAATTGGATGAACTACTTTTAAACCAAAAGCAATACTTAAAATCATGACTAGAACCATGATTAAGATGGCAATCAGGATGAGTCGAAAAGCAAAATCTAAAATTGGTTTATTCGCTTCTCGGGCAGGCTGTTCAATAAATACTGCCCAATTGGGAGTACCGATGGAAGTAAACGCCCCTATGACGGAAACACCGTCCAGATTTTTATACTCACTTCCCTGGGAAAACTCCTCTCCCTCCAGAAAACTTTGAACTGCAGAATCTTGACTGATTTTCTCATTCTGCAAAACAAGATTGGGATCAGTATGGCCAATCAAATTTCCGGCATGGTCAACGATAAATACATACTCTTCGTCACCTAAAAGCATATTAACATAGCGACTGATTATCCCTTGCAAGTCAACTTTAGCTTGCAAATATCCGATTCGGGCTTTAGTCAACGGGTCTTGAACCGCCACAGTTAAATAAATCTTCGGGCGTCTATCACTCGATAAGAACACTTCACTTATAGCTGATGACTTTACCATGGATACGGGATTTTCAATTATGGTTGCAGACGTAGGAGGGGAAATTCCTTCTTGACGATTGATCTGATCGATAATGACAAAATTTTTATCAGTTATCTTAATTTCTTCTATAAAAGACTCCTGGTGCAAAAGTATTTCTAAACTAATCTGACGTGATGTTTTATCTTTCCCCACGAGAGCGTAGGCACTCGTGGCCTTCGTAGGGGTTAAACTGATCTCAACATTTGTGACAAAGTTTCGTATTTCATTGGCGATTACTGTTACCTGCGCAAAGTCTTGTTCATGAATATTTTTTTGTAGATTTTGTCGCACAGATGTAAACCCTAAATTTCCAAGTAGGAATAGCGGAAGAATGGACATGGAAATTCCAAATAAAAGAAAATGAACTTTAAGGCGCATCCACCAGGGAATAGAGCTTTTTTTCAACATTTAGCCCCCATCCGATGTGATATTCTTCAATAACTATATGTATAGTAGTATTTCCTTTTAGTGTAGCATGATTATAATTTGTCTGGAAGAAGATTAAATATGAATCTTCTATTTTCCTGTACATAATTCGCCGATTTTCTTATCCTATAGAAATAAGTCCATCCTAATCAAAACGAATGCCTCAGTTCTGAGACATTCGCATCCGATAAAGAAGTCAAGGACTTTGGGGCCATCTTAAAATTTAGAATCACGGTCATAATATATTAAGGATTCTTCATCTACTCAAGTAAACTATAGAAATTGTAATGGAAATAATCATTGCCATTGCATCTAAAATCATAGCTCTAATAGGGATCTTCCTGTTGTGTTGCCAATTTTTAATGATAACCCGAAAAATTTGTGATTAAGTAACCAATTATGAAGAAACTGTGAGCTTTTCGCAAAAGCTATTGTTGAAAACAAAACCAATGGTACTGTTGGAATTAAAGGAAGAAAAATGCCTATAAAGCCTATGATTAAGGAATATGCGAATTATGATAGGATGTGCAGAAGCGGAAAGCTTGCAAGAAGCAATATTTCAAATAACAGAAGTCTTCTTTCCGATTGTTTACTTCCAAAGCTTAAATAATCTCCCGTAATCGAGTCTAAAATATCCATCTTATTCGATAAAGCGGTATATCTTTCATCGAGCTCAAAATACTCACTCAGTTTATCAAATATTTGTCTTGATTCAATGGTTTTTTTAAACTGAGATGGTCTGTCAAGAAGCCTTACACTTTCAATGCTTCTGTATTTAAAGCGGATGCTTTTGGCAAGAGTTGAAGCGACCTTTTTGCTATTTGCCCATAGGTGCCCCTTATTTAGTTGCATTATGAAAGTCCCCGCCTCATCTAAAACCTTTGAAAGCTCGGTTTCAATCTTGTAAAGCTCAGTGGATTTTGCTAAAACTGTTGCAGCAATATCATCCACGTACTGTTGATAAGGGAATTTTACCTCATCGCCTTCCCAGAGGTTTACATACGCTTCTCTTGAAAGGACCATCTCATGGTTCTCATTAAATTTAGACAGCAATTCATAATCCAAATCAACAAACAGCGTCCTTAAATATTCGAGAAACATAGCGATCTCATCTTGATTGAAGTTTAAAAAGGTAATACATCCGTATTTGTATAAGTACACTGATTTATTTTCCGAAGCATATTTAAGAATCTTTTCAATATCTGCGCTGTCGAATTTAATATATTCCTTCCACCCTACATCCTGCCTTAATTTAATAAATAACGCTATCTGCGCAAGCGGAAGTCTTGTTGCTACTTTGTAAGTATTAAGAATTACTTTTTCCATATTTACACCTGTCTTCACCTAATTAAATCAAACACCATAAGCACAACTTCAATGACAATCAACAGAACAATCACCCACTCAACAAACAATCCGCGAATTGAATGGCTTATGGATGCCAACCCGTCAATGATACTTTTCAAGATTTCAGTCTTGCTTTTTATCACTTCATATCGGTCATTTAACTCGAAAAACTCTGACATCTTTTCGTAAAAATCTGCGGCATCACTGTTAATCCAAGTAATGTCGGGTTTGTCAAGAATCATGATATACGCAATGGTGTTGTATTCATGCCGAACAACCCTTGAAGTTGTCTTGGCAAGTTCTTTGTTTCCAATATTTAATTTGCCCTTTTCCAAATTATCAATTTTGCTTTCAAGATCATCCAGAATTTTGCCCAACTTTTCTTCGATCCTCTCAAGTGCCACAGATTTGGCAATCACCATTGAAATCAGCTGCGGGTGAAACAACGCCATATTTGGAATCTGAACATAACGGTCTGTAAACTCAATTTCTTCGCCCTCAACCGGATGAAGTATATAGTCTTCCTGAAACCTGTCATAACGTGCGATATCGATATCTGACTTTATACCTTTTAGATAGCGCATCAATATTTCTGTATGCTGTTTGGTCGAATTAATAAAAACAATACTCCCAAAAGAAAAAACAAGGATCTTCTCTTCTTCCTCGGGTTCCTCTCCAATAATTATGCCAAGAACTTCGTCCTGGAGGAGCAGAGGCTCCTCCCATGTATATTTTTTTCTGATGTTGCATTCTACGGCAATCTTATTGAGATCAATTTCATTTGTAACTGCAAAGGCTTTAAACTTTAAGTCATTCATAGGATTCCCTTAACTTTCTGTGTAATCTAGCAACAAAAAATAGATAATTGTAGTATCATAACCTCAATCTCTGGGTCTTGGATGGATAAATCCTTGATTTCGTAGAGCTCTGAGATCTGGCTAATTAACTGAGACGCACTCATCACATCACGGTTAAACTGCAACCATTTACGCTTTCCTTCTTGTTTGATCACTTTTGCCCCATTGACAGAAAAACCGTTTGTATCCTCTTCCAGACAACGATCAAAACACGCTCCTTACCAAACCGGTCTTTGATCTTTGCTAATTCTCCATCATACATACACGTCCATGATCAATTAAAATCATTCGCTGACGAAGTTTTTCGATATCCGACATGTCATGGGTCGTGAATTACATTTCCCAGAATTCTCATCCAAGCATCAAAGCGATACGCCGCTGCCCTTTGAAAGGATTTACGAGTAAACACCCCATACATCCTTAATGACCCGATCATATTACTTCACCACCATTATCTTGGAGAAATTCCTTAACTTATTTTGCCTCACTCGGGATTAAATAGCAAGTTTTCCAAGCACCAACTAACTGGAGAAGCCTTAAGTCATAAACACAAAGCTATGCACCGGAACTGGGAAGGTAATTGAATAAATGGTCAAAAAAACAGGACAGCTAAAGCTGTCCTGCATCATCTCTGCTTTTTTTGTGATTCATCATTATTCTCCCCGATGTATAAAGGTTCCAACCCAACATCGGCAAGTATTCTTTCAATTATACACTTTTCCTGTGCAGTCATACAATCCCTCCAAAAATCTAAATATTATGAATATTCAATATTAAATGTTACTACATTATTGTACCCTAAGTAGGATTACATATAAAGCGAAATGTTTATCATAATTTGTGATATATTGTATACATTTAGGTGCACTATGTCTCTACCCAGACCTGGCAAGCCCGCTCATAACACCACGTATTTTTAAAGTAAGGGTATCGAGCTCTATCGGGTAAGTATGATAGTTGCAACGTTCATATCTTATTATATAGTTCATATCTCGTATTGTTACTGTTAAAACACGGTAAATTTACTACTCCACTTAGCACTTTTAGGTGTGGTATTCAACACACACTTCCACCGCAAAGGACTTACTGCCACTTAACGCTGATTAAATACTACAATAACAAATGGAACTAAGAACCGTCCCTCGTGCATTACCTCATGCATTAATCTTGCCTCACATTATTTAGCCTTCCTTAAAAAAGGCACTAAGCCAATATTTATTGATTTTTTCTTCTCTTACATCAGCTGTTTATATAATTTAAGAATTGTCAGCCGTTGAATAGCAGATAACCTTTTACTGAAGGAGCTTTCATCATAGCAATTAAATATTCTGTCGTCCTTTTCATAAACTTTGTCGCCATAACTTAAAGGACATAAAAAGCACACCATCCTCGCTAAGCATAGTGGCTAACTTTTGCAGTGTGTCTATGATCAATCCTCTGTCAACATGCAAGAGGGATGCTGAAGCCCATATGCCATTAAACATAACACAAACTCGACATCTTCAAATTCAGCCCTGCTTGACAGACAATCCAGTTAGTTCTGAGCTCAATCTTACCATTTCCGCCGACGCATCAAAGGCACGTAGATTGTATCCTTTAGTGAGAAAATATAGACTTTCTCTGCCCGAGCCACAGCCCGCATCTAGAATACGGCTCTCAGGGGGCAGGTATTCCTCAAATCTTCTGTAGTGTTCGCTCATATCCACATTTATTGTATTCTTATAAAATTCTTGGGCGTTTTTGTTATAGAAATCAACCGTCGAAATTTTCATTTTGCTAAACTCCTTAAAGATGACTCCTGTTCAGCATTCCTGTTTGTTTTCGAAAACTGAACTAATGCCCAAAATATTTACTACTTACATATTAGTCTATCCCCTATTTTTTATAGCTAATCCTTTTATAAAGTTTCTAGCGTATTTATCGCCACACTCTTTATAATGCTTATGGCCTTCTTTTCTTAATAGTGCGCTTAATTCTCCTTTTGTTAGAATAACTCCAGTCTCCTTTAATATATCAATCACATCATCACTTGTTAGTGATAGGGCTATTTTCAATTTCTTAAGCATCATATTATTAAGATTTTCACTATTTTTTAGTACTGGTATTTCTGGTTGCCCTGGTTTTGGATCTTGTTTCCCTCTTTTAAATATTATTAAGCCATTTAAAAATGACTCTAGCATTCTGTTATTGCATTTAATATTCTCTTCTTTCTCTTCTTTCTCTTCTTTTTCGTCATCATCGTCAACTGCATTATTATAACGGTAAGTGTCTTTCGATTTAATGAGAAGCTTTCTTACTTCTTCTACTGTAAGTTCCACGTCGCCAAGTTTAAATATCTTGACCATATCTATATCTCTTATATTTAATGCGTATCTTAATCTAATTAATATATCATTATTATCCATTATTATCCTCCTAAAAACTCTTTCCTATGGTTGTTGTATAAAAAGCAGAACCTCGTAACCGACGTTACCCACCGGATTGTTAATATAAGCAATCTGAACTATTGAAGAAATGTCCTTAAATCCTTCAGTAGATTTAACCTTAGATGGGATAATACCACAAAGAAAAATAAAAAACAATCTCGTAGCAGGTTCAACCTAGATGGTGCTGTCAAGAGAAGTCTTTCCTTCATCAAGAGACCCAATCACTCCTTCAGAATAATTGCATATTATGTACTCTCCTATAAGTTTCTATTCTAACCTAGGTGGCATTTCATTCAATTCGAACAATTTATGGAGGAGAGTAAAGATATGGGAAGAATCAAGGAGTTTGTTTATACTTTTGCTTTTAAAAGGGCATTGCGTTACGCAGAAAAAAATAGGCTGAAAGATATGAATCTGATTTTAAATTTGTTCAGTAGAATTGCCCATGATCAGGATCATAAAACTGCCATAAGATATTTACAGAACTATTCAGTGGATTCTTCGAGTAATTTCAATAAGTTATTTGACACTATTTTTACAAAGCTTGCTCCTAATGTTCGCCAAAAGTTCCTTACAAACTTTTTTATCAAAGCGACTTTATTAGGGCGAGAAAAAGCACTAAAAACTGCTAAATTACACAATTGTAATATCCCCTGGGCTATTTTGATGGATCCCACTTCATCTTGTAATCTAAAATGCATCGGATGTTGGGCAAGTGAATACGATCAGCATAATTCATTATCCTTTGAGGAACTTAACAATGTCATTGAGCAGGGTAAAAGATTAGGCATATTTATGTATCTGTACTCTGGCGGAGAACCCCTAATCAGAAAAACTGATTTAATTGCTTTAGCAGAAAAACATCAAGACTGTGCTTTCTTGGCCTTTACTAATGGTACTTTAGTTGATAAACATTTTGCTCAAGAATTAGTACGAGTTGGCAATTTTGTACTGGCTTTCAGTATTGAAGGGATAGGAGAAGCAACGGATCAGCGTCGGGGCATTGGAACTTATGACAAAGTTATTAAGTCCATGGATTTATTGAAGGAGGCAGGGGCAGGGTTTGGTTATTCCTCCTGCTACCATCGCCAAAATACCAATACCGTTGCTTCCGATGAGTTTGTGGACCTAATGATTGAAAAGGGGTGCCTTTTTGCTTGGTACTTTACGTATGTTCCGGTTGGGAAAAATGCTGCTCTAGAATTACTTGCACTACCTCATCAACGGGAGTATATGTATCATAGAATCAGAGAAATCAGAAATACCAAGCCAATATTTGCCTTGGATTTCTGGAATGACGGCGAATACGTTGAAGGCTGTATAGCAGGAGGACGCAACTACTTTCATATTAATGCTCATGGAGACATTGAACCTTGCGCATTTATTCATTATTCTGATACAAATATTAAAGATTGCACAATATTAGATGCCTTAAAATCCCCCTTATTTGCTCAATATCGTGAAAATCAGCCTTTTAATCAGAACCATTTGCGGCCTTGTCCTCTCATGGACAATCCTGATAAATTAAGAATAATGGTCAATAAATCTGGTGCCCATTCCACTCAAGTTCTAGATATGGAAACTGTTGAGGAGTTGACGGAAAAACTGCAGAGTGTTTCATCCGCCTGGGGAGAAGTAGCTGATAATATTTGGGAGCAAGTCCAGACCTCTAAGAAAGCAGACAGCTGATCCATTTTACACTATTATTTCAGGTTCAACCCTGATATTGAAATTTAAAACCACTGACGATTTCGTCAGTGGTTTTCGCATCCGAGCCTTCTTCTGTCCTAAGTCTCAACCTCATTTATATAAAGCTAAAAAGATGCAGGCCAAATTCAGCATTTAATAATACTACTTGACTTTGGAAATATGGCTAACAATTGCCTCTTTATTTATCCTCACATAGGTACAACTTGGATCATTGCCACATTTTCGGCAAACCATATCATAAGCAGAGTTTAGGGTACGACATTCTGGACAGGAATAATGCTCACTCATTTCTCTTGCCCATTGTTCATACCCCACATCTTTGATTCTTTGGTGGGATTGCCATAAATCAAGCCTATGGGGTTTAAGAGCTTGAAAGGTTTTAATTTCTTCACAGGGAAATTCTTCACATTCACCACAAAACTCGATTCCTTTTTGCCTGGAACACTCTATCATAGTACAATTCATGCAATAAGCTGTTTTAGCTTCAGAACGACAGCCTTCGCAATGAGTTTCTTCGATAGTTTGATTAAGAGTTATCGCAAGTCTTTTTAATCGTTCTGGATCCTCTTTCGTCGCAATGAAGACAGAACAAGACGGACAAAAAAGTCCACAGACTGCTGAAGTCATTTTAATAGGATCCATCCTTACAATTTCATATTCCATCTTAACTTCAACCTTATTTTTTACTACTAACCACACAGGGGATATTTCCTCTGCTTGCTTGATAACACTTTGAAGGTCTGATTCCATAGCATCTATTGATTCTAGAATGACTTTAAGATGGATCCCGTGAAGTGACAAAGGGTTTTCCCGCAGCATTCCCTTGGCCTTCACTTGAAAACCAGAAATCTTTTTTCCCATTTTCCGCAATAAATACACCATCGCCGTGCTGACACACCCAGTGAAACTCATCAGGAATAACTCTAAGCCCCGAAACCCCTGCCCGTCGCCAAGAGGCGGTAAATAGTCTAAGGTCAGTGGGTAGTCGAGGTTAGATTCGGATACTCCCATAAATTGAACCTTTTGATTGACTAGTCTTAGATTTACTTCCAGTTGATTGTTACTCATTTCAGTTCCTCCCTTATTCTTTGTTCTACTTACTTAGATACAAAGAGAGGAGAAAAGTTACAAAACGATGTTAGTATTATGTAAGTATTTTTAAAGTCTGATTAGCAATGATCTCTCTAATTTTCTCCCTAAATTCCAGATAGGATGTATGACCCGGCGGATGATCATACAGCTGAATTGTTTTCCTCAGAAAATCCATTTCCGTCCAGATCAAAGACATTTCTGCAGTACTTCTTCTTCTTACTGGGTTATGTGGAGAAATAAGGTCTGCCTTTCCGGTATCGATCAAGTATTTCACCCAATTTCCACATTGGCAAGGATTTTTGGGGTCAATAAACGAACATTTTTCTTCCATATTGTCTTTCAAATGCTGTTTTGCTCGATAGACATTTATTTTAACGGCACTCTCAGATATATCCATAATACCGGCGACTTCCTCGATTGATAACTCCATTAGTATTTTCAAGGTGAAGGCAATCCGCTGTTTTTTAGGGATACAGTTAAGAAAAAGCTGCAGGCAGGTTTCGCGGATATCCTCAACCATAGCATGCTCTTCTACAGACTCCTTGGATTTCATTGATTCCCAAAACTCCGTTTCAGATATACACCTTTCAGCCGTGATGACATGAATTGGAACTTTATCCCGTTTCGTCATATAGCGATAGGTACAATTCAGCATTATTTTATAGATCCATGTTCCAAATGAGCTAGTATAGTTAAACTTCGAAAAGGATCGATAAGCATTGATATATGCTTCTTGAATGACATCTTGGGCATCTTCCCTGTTACCGGTTAGACGAAATGCCGTTCTAAACAGCTTTTCATAGTACTCGTGATAAAATGCCTCAAATTGACTTTCTAATTCCTCCGACATTAAAGCTTCACCTCTATCAACTAAACTAATTCAAAGGCACTTCGCCCCGCTGCATCTAAAAGGACTGCTGGAAGAAAGCCTCGTCACCAAGCGAAATTTTGTTGTCAAATCTTCAGAGACGTTCGCCTTGACCACAATTGAATTTAAGTCGACAATGACAAATTCGTTGTGACGATGCCGTCAATAGGACTCTTTACCATTGTATCATTTACTGCAGCATCAAAGGATTTATAATTTAAATCTCTTTTTCCCCAAGATCATAATTTAGCTTGGCCTGACTATAAGCCTTAAAGGACTATAATAGCAAAACCTCCTCCTGCAGATGTTTTAAGGTCTGCAGAAGGAGGCCGATATCTTATAGATTTGGTTTTCTACCTAAGGAACGAATCAATTTTCCCTTTTATCTTTTCTGCTTCTTGTACAAAACTGTTGCTTAAATCAAAAAGATTTTTGCCATGAAAATCAGCTTCGACAACAACAGGATCATAGGGAAAATGCCCTAAAATCGGTAAAAAGTTAATCTCTTGTTCAAGCTCAGCCAATTGCCCTTCATGTATTTTGTTCACAACGGCATAAACATTTTTAACCCCTAGATCATTGGCAAGTTTTACCACTGCCTGTGCTGTTTCAATACTGCGTCGACCAGGTTCCACCACAACAATAAAGGCATCCACACCCCTGGCTGTCCCCCGTCCAAAATGCTCAAGTCCTGCTTCCATATCCAGAATGGCAATTTCATTTCTTTCCAGGACAATATGATCCAAGAGACTTTTCAAGAGGGTATTTTCCGGGCAAGCACAGCCGGTTCCTCCTTGGGTAATCGACCCCATCCGTAAAAGTTTAATTCCCCGATATTCAGCAACATAGGTATCCGGAATATCCTCCACCTGAGGATTGAGGCTGTAAATGGCTCCAATCGTTCCCGGTTCTGCTCCGGTACGTTCTTTGATAAGTTTTCGCTCTTCAGAAATAGGGGTTAGCTTTGCCAACAATTCCGGTGGAAAGCCTAGTGCGGTTCCTAAATTGGCATCCGGGTCAGCATCTACCGCCAGAACTCTCTGTCCATCTCGAGCGTAAAGATAACATAGTAGTGATGACAGCGTCGTTTTACCCACCCCACCTTTACCAGAGATCGCAATCTTAATGCTTTTTTCCCGCATATACTCACCCCGTCCTTTATTAATAGCAGGCTCCCACTTCTACATGTGGCAGTGAGAGCCCCGTTAGTCTGGTTCGTCAATTTGTTAATGAGTTCATCAATCCTGAAACTCCCTCATCTATAAGTGGGTGTTCCTTATTTTTCAGCACTTTCCGTAATTTCCGGGCAAACAAGTCCTAAAGCCTTACGTTTTTGAATAATACGAGCAATCATTGTTTGGGCAGCCTGAATGGGGTCTGCTTCGTAAATTAGTTTTCCCCCGAAAAGCTCATCTGTAGTCACGGGGAACTCGCCTTTATTTGCTGTAAGGGCTTGTTCAACAAGAGGGGAACCTGTAATTGGTGCATTAACCCCAATGTGAACATCCACGCCCTGAGCAATAAAGAAGGTTCCAATAGATAAGGCTTTGGGACTATGATTTTCAGGACTGGAGCCGGCCACGGGTAATTCTCTCACAGCCACACCCAATCTATCCGCTAGCGCAACCAGCAAATCATCAATTCTGGAATTATCAACACAACTCCCCATATGAAGAGCAGGAGGTAAAGCCGGTAAACCGTTTGCTTGTCCAATGGCTGTCAGAACATTGGCTAGTTTTTCGCCGCAATATTGCAAACCATCGGGGGACAATAAGCCATTTTTCCCTAAGGAGTGAGCTGAACATCCGGAAGCAACGATTAAAACATTGTTCCTCATAAGTTCTTTGGCCACTTCAGTATTAGCCCAGTCTTGTTTTACTTTAGGATTTGTGCATCCGACAATTGCAACGACACCTAAGATGTCACCGTTTGCGATGGCTTCTATTAGGGGGAGTAAGGGGTCTGCCCCATTTAACGTAGCCAAAAGCTCAACAATCTGCTCAACAGAAAAACCTGCATAGGCTTCTACGGTACCCTCCGGAATCTGGACTTTAGATTGGTCTCTCTCCGGATAATGGTCAAGAGCACGACGGACAATCTCCTCTCCCATTTTATCCGCCTCTTCCGGTGTCCAGTCTATATGGCTTGCTCCTTCGAGCTTAATATTTGGCAATGTGGAAATGAGTTCTGTGTGATAACATTCCGCTACTTGAGCCAGACCGGGCATGATACATTGAGCATCTACCACCATGGCCTCTAAGGCACCAGTAATAATCGCCAGTTCCTGACTTGCATAGTTAGTCGCTACGGAAACTCCTTGACGCATTAATAGTTCATTAGCACTGCAACAAATCCCTACAATGTTAATCCCTTTGGCCCCTAAAGCCTTGGCCTCATTATTTAATTTCCGGCTCCACTCCAGAACTTTTTCAGAGACCATGGGAATATGACCGTGAACGGCAATATTGACATAATCCTCTTTAATAACGCCCATCCTGTATTGGGTTTTGACAAGCCGTGGAGTTCCAAACAAAATATCCTGGAGATCTGTAGAAAGATGCAGGCCATCATATCCTTCGACTAATCCCATTTTCATAATACCCAGTAAAAGACTGACAGGATCACTCTCACAGCCCATAGCTGTTTTATTAATGGCATTGGCTATTTCTAAGTGAGCATTGGAGGGCAATATATTCAGTTTTTCCCAGGTTTCAATCGATTTATCTTGGGCCCTAAGACGCAACCAGTGGGAAACGCCGGATTGTTGCTGAAAATCTTGTAAAGCAATCAAAGCAACCTCTTGGGCTAATTTATCTATCTCTACACCATCAACCGTCAATCCCAGTTTCCTAGCAATACTGATAAGTTTCTCTTTCCCCTTAATTTCATAGGGAGCTTTCCCTTCGGCAGCTTCCAAAAGGGTGTGGAGTATCTCCCTGGCATGTTCTACGTGGGGAGTCGTGCCTTCCACAATCAGGGACAGCAAATTACGAGCCACAATCTGGTCTGCTGTAGCCCCACAAACTCCACGTTTTATCCCTTTATTTCCATTAAAGGTCACTCTGCAGGGCCCTTGAAGACAACGACGGCAGCAAACACCCGTCAAACCAAATTTACAATGGGGTTCTTGCTCCTTCGCCCTTTGAAAAGCTGTCTCTATATTTTCCTGTTCTGCTTTGACTAATAATTCCTGTACCCCAGTATCCATAGTAAGATCAGTAATTAATACTTGTCTTGACATCTTATCCTCTCCTTGTCGAAAAAATTCTCTTCTCTGACAATCATCTTAGATCATAACAAATAAAAAAACCATCAAATATCTGACGGTTTTCATACTTTTTCGACAATATTAATTTATTCCGTTCTTCCTCCCAATTCTTGCAACTTTAGAATATCCAGCAAGAACACTGTTTTTCGATTACGTTTGATAACCCCGTCCCTTTCCCATCGATTCAAGAGCATCGAAGCGGTCTGCCGAGAGCTCCCAACGGCTAGGGCAATATCCTCCACTGATAAACCTAGATTTATAAACGTGCCTTCTTGTCCAACAACCCCTTTTTCCTTGGCTGCATCCAGTAAAAAGCGAGCAAGCCGTTTATCGATATCAAGGAACGCCAGATTTTCAATGATACGAAGTGTATTCCCTAAGCTATCTCCTAAAGCCTTAACCATACTAATGAGTATGGTAGGGTTATTGAGCATAAAAAAATGAAAAGCCTTAGTATTTATTGCCAAAATCTTGGTGACTTCTCTCGCTTCGGCGAAGGTCTTTGAATGACTGCTATAAATATCACCTTGTTCCAAAAAAGAGATGGTGAACTCTTTTCCATCCGGATAGGCGAGATAAATGCGGACTTTACCTTCCAGCACGATCATGATGAAATTATCTTTGCTGTCTGGTTCAAAGATACGTTTATTCTTTTTATAATCTCTTTCCTGAGCATTGCCTTGAAGAATTCCCAATTGTTCATCGCTTAAAGCTCTAAAAAGCGGGATTTCCCTCAGTTCAGTTAACTTCATGATTGACAGAACTCCTAGCATATTTAATTACCCAAGTAGTACATGAAATAAGTATATCACACAGGGTATATGCTTAACCAACCCAAGTCTTGATGTACATTCCCAGTATTGAACCGACGTTGTAAATATCCGCTAGTTGATTCTTCTACATCAGCTAGCGGAAAACACACTTGTTCATATTTCTTATCAATAAATTGATGTCATAAAGAACAAAACTCCATCTTAAAGAACTTCTTCCCTTAATGCTTTCCGTCAATCCTGCATACCACAGTTTGATCATAGGTATCCTTAGAAAGGATATCAGGATACTGCTTCTTATGTCGTCTTAGCCAGATATTGGCATAGGAACAGGTGGCAGTAGCTTTAAATCCTTCTTTCCTGAAATACTCAGCTACTACTTCCATCATCTGCCCAGCAACCCCATAACCTCTCAAAAGCGGATTAACATAGGTATGATCTATATCCATCTCTCCGTTTTCTTTACGAATAAAAGTAGTCTCACACATCAATTCGCCTTTTTCATCGGTGCTATAAATACGTCCCTTTTCATAGTTCCAGTTCATGTCTTTCCTCCAATTTTTGACTTGATTGATACTTATCACTCAAACAAGCATATCAAAATTCTTACTTATATATGTTTAACTATCTTTACCAAAGTAAAGTAAAATAAAGCCCTCGAGTAGGGTTGCTATATAGTACGTCTAATGTATGATGGATACGAAACAACTAATTATTCAGGGTAGGACAGCATGAGTAATTAAAATTGACTATTGCCTGATTAATTTAGTGTGGCAAAGATACCGATAATAAACGATTGGCAGGTGAATAAATGGACAGAAAAGAATTCTCGAATAAAGTTTATGAGATTGTTAAAGCTATCCCCTTCGGCAAGGTTGCCACATATGGAATGATTGCCATGTTATCGGGTTACCCACGACGTTCAAGAATGGTTGGGCAAGCACTGCATCATGCCCCAGATTCCCTCAACATCCCTTGCCATCGGGTTGTGAACCACCAAGGTCGTTTAACTCCCGGATGGACAGATCAAAAACAACTCCTGTACAATGAAGGTATTCACTTAAAGGAAAACGAGTGCGTAGATTTGAAAAAATATTTGTGGGACGTTGCTTTAACATTTTTTTAGCACTTTAATATTATCATGTCTTAAGGACGAAACCCATGCATTGTTTATAAGAAAAGATTTTCTTTATACACCAACGCCTGAGCCATTGTGTCTCAGCGTTTTTTATATTCTAAAACCTAAATATCTATACTTTTTGTTACAATTTCTCTTTACTTATACTTCATACTAATTTATAATAATTATAATACTAATATTATTATTTACCATTTATTATTCCACTTCTCCTGTATACCAGAACATTTTACTGTCGAACCCGGTAGACTTATTTAATAATTTACATCGCATTCAGAAAGTCAACAAGTGTACTTGTCAACACTTGTTTATATAAACTTGTATTCTCTTTAGATTTAACCTTGATAGAAAAAATTCATAAGAATATTAGGAGGGGAATTTTATGTCGTCTTATTTTGAAGCTGTAAAAACACAATTAAAGGATCGGAAAGTGGCCTTTTTAGTGATCATCTTCACTGTAGCAAGACTAATTTATGGATGGGCATGGGTAGAATCCGCATCTCACAAGTTAGTTTGGTTTTCTGATGGTAAACTTAATTCGGCTGGGAAAATCGAAAGTCTCGTTACTAACATAGCCGGCCCAAAGGTTTCTAGTTTCGATCCACTTTACATCAACAAAGGATTTTCTTGGGTTGCACAAAATATCTTTCTAGGTATGCCAGGAGTCACTGATACCTTAGTAGTAATTTTTGAAATTTTAGTAGGCCTATCAATGCTGCTAGGATTTCGGATATTCTGGTTTGCTCTTATAGCAATGTTTATGAATGTTCAGTTCCTAGCTGGTGGATCATTTAATAATTTCGGCTATATTTGGACTAACTTAGGATTTTTGAAATTTGCTCAATATGCCGAGCTTCTGGGAGTAAGTGGATTCCTGAAATATAAAAAAAACAAGAAATTATTAAGTGAGTGTAAGCGGGAATTATCAACTACTTAAGGAACGTAAATAGTCAATCTCGCTGTCTTGTACCCTCTACTTATACCAGGGGAAGAGATAGTTCCTGAACAAATTCCAATTTATATCGCTTGAGCTTGGAAAAGTTCAGACAATTTGACGCCCCTGCATAGGGGCGTCAAATTAAAAACCATAATCGATTAAATTAATCATTAAACTTTAAATCCTCCTCATATTCGATCACTACATCGTGTCCTTTTTCTAATTGGTGTCTGGCCTTGCGGTTTTCCACCGTATCGAAAATAATCGAAAAATCATAATCCTCAGGATAAAGTTTGGTTGCAGGAATAAAAAGCTTAATCCGCTTGTGATTAATAAGCTGCTTCTTATCTTTTATCTGCACTCCCAGCTCGCCTTTTTCATTGGTCCTCTTGTAAATAATACCAAGCAATTTTTGGGGGTAAACTCTTACACTGTCGCCTATATTAAAGCTTTCGCTCCGTGAGGGTGATTTTTTCTTGGGAATTTCTTTTTGAATTTTGCTGTTGGAAACAGGATTTATCATAGAGTTATCCTCATCAAACAAAATAGTTGGTGTATCTCGTGACACAGAGGATCTACCGCCATAGGCTTCCTTTTGGGCTCGCTTCAGCATATGCCCCGGAAATCCTAATCTTTGGGCAATGTATAAGGCACAGCTTTCTCCGGCCTCGCCAATTTGCAGCTTGTATAAAGGCTGTAAGTTTTCGCGATCAAATTCCATTCGGGCATTCATAAGTCCCTTTGTGTTCTTGGCAAAATCCTTTATCTCTGGGTAATGAGTGGTGGCAACAAAAAGACAGCCTCTCTGATTTAATTCAGCTAAAATTGCAATTGCCAGTCCCATTCCCTCAGCAGGATCTGTACCGGAGCCTAACTCATCAAGCAAAACAAGACTTTCCCTTGATACGCCTTGTAGAATAGCTACAATATTTTTGATATGGGATGAAAAAGTGGATAGATTTTCGGAAATACTTTGCCCATCACCGATATCGCAGTAAATGCTATTGTGCATACAAAATACACTGCCATCCGACACAGGAACATGAAGTCCGCTTTGTGCCATAATTGACAGTAAGCCAATAGTTTTTAAGGCAACGGTTTTACCGCCTGTATTCGGCCCTGTAATCACAACACCGTTGATGGCGTCATCACCCAGACCCCCTCGGATTTCAAAATCAAGAGGCACACATAGATCCGGCTTCAATAAAGGGTGCCTTCCCTGCTTGATGATGATTTTTCGTTCCGTTGTAATGGACACAGGAACTGCTTTCATCTCGATGGACAGCTTGGCCTTGGCAAATATAAAGTCCAAGGTTTCCATGCAGTCCTTGTTTATTCTCAGCTCATTAATATGCTCTTCCACAAATACGGTAAGGGTGTATAATATTTTTCTAATCTCATTATCTTCATCAATTTGCAAAACCGCCAATTCCTCCTGCAGTTTTCTCACTGCTGCAGGCTCCATAAAACAGGTGCTGCCTGTGCTTGAAGTATCAATGACTGTTCCGCTCAACTGATTTTTATAGCCCTTTTTAACCGGCAATACAAACCGACCATTACGGATGGTGACATATCCATCTGTGAACCATTCCTTTTTACTGCGCAGTATCCCTTCAAGCTTTAGTTTAACGGCTGTTTTTGTGTTTTCTATTTTTCTGCGTATATCACGAAGGACAGGAGAAGCACCATCGTCAACCGCTTCATTTCTGATACAGCGCTCAATTTCCTCAAAAAGCATATCCATTTGACTGAAAGAATGACCATAAAACCCTATATCCGTATTGAAAGCTTCAGCCTTTTTAAGATATTTCTTCATTCTTTTGCATGAAGAAATAAAACCACAGATACTAGTAAGCTGTCCAGGGGTCAGCATAGAGCCTTTCACTGTTAGATCCAGGATTTTATCCAGCTCTTTCATTGAGGCCAGGGGCGGTGTACCTATACCCTCTAAAATTTTGCGTGCCTCTGTTGTTTCCTGCATTTTGGATTTGCACTCTCGCTCACTTAAAAACGGCTTTAGTGAGAGCAATTTTTCGATTGCCTTTTCGGATAGTGCGTGTTGGGCTAAAATTTCAAGTATAATATTAAATTCCAGTGTATTGTTTACGTTCATCAAAAATCCTCCTTATAACAATGAAAATGCCCACAAGAGAGATCGCCTTATTTTTAGGATCATTTAATTCCCAAAAATACGCAGAATACTCCTGTGGGCAATGATTTTAGCTGACGATAAAATCACATAACTATATTGAGAAAAATAAATAGAGTGTAACAGGACATGCCCGTTACACTCTACAAAACTATACGATAATAATCGCCATAGTTTCAATGTCAGCACTGTTGTCTTATCGACAAAGGTTGACACTGATATAACTCAAATGGTTATTGTAGGAAGCAATCTGTAAGGCGTTATCCAAAAGCGCAAAGGTTGCGCTTTCAGAAAGGCAAACTTAAAAAAGCAGGTTTAAAACCCACGTTTTATAAAGTAACCTCTCTCAACTGTTTAGTTGAAAATCACCATTACAGACACATTTAACAAAAAAACCATCCTCTCATTTTTAGGTATACCCTAGTTTATTACATTTCTGTGGCATATGTCAATTGTAGTTGCGCCCACCACTTATGTGAAAAAGTGATGGGCGATACTCCTTTGCAATGTTTATCCGTTGAAAGAATTTACTGAACCAGAAGTGTACCAGAACGACGAAACAACAAAAGCCAACTTTTATTGAAGCAATGCTGATTTCTGTAAGGAGCCGTAGATACTCTTTGTCAGGATTCCTGCAACAATTGTTCCAACGAAGGCGGTTATGCTTGAAGATAATAGTGCGATCTTCCAGTCAAGGTGAAAGACATAAATCAATCCTACCATAACGCAAAGGTTGCCTGTCACTGCAGTCCCCAGCATTGCTATTATATGGTGGCTTAATTTCTCCATAGAAAATCTACTGGAAATTAGTGAGTAGACAATCGATCCTATGACATTGGCGAATAAGAAGAAAAAACCCAGTGGTGAATAGCCCGTAGCCATGGCTACTACGGCTTCTACTACTCCAGCGATAATACCCGCGGGTTGTCTGTACATTAAAACAATCAGACCTGTAAAGAATGCCCAGCATGTACCATTAAGAAGTAAGAGGGTTGGATCCAATATTGCATCAATACGACCTGTAACCTGCATCATAATTAGCATTACAATCCCGATGATGACAGAGCCTACTAGTGCTTTTGTGTCAGTTCTGAAGATTTTTCCGTTCATTTAAATTCTCCTCCTAAATTCATCTAATTATATTAATGGTAATACCTTACTAATAAGGCTAATGATTATCACCGCTAACATCGCAAAGATTAAAACAGTATCGTAAGACTTAAGCGCTATATCTGAAGTAAAGGTACGGGTTTTAGTTCGTCCGTAGCCTCTTAACTCCATGGCCAGGGCAGTTTCCGTGGCACGTCGAACGGAACGATATAAAAAAGGTAGAAAGGTTGGGAAAATACCTTTGAGATTGTCCCATGCGCTTTCCATTCTAAGGCCTCGAGTACGTTGGCTATCGATTATAGATATATATTCAGCTTTCATGAGTGGGAGGAAACGGACGCTTAGTCCCACTAACATGGAAAAACGATAAGGTATTTTGAATTTCATGAGCATCAACGTAAACTCTTGAGGTGAGGCCGAGGTGAAAAATTGCATACTTGCAAAAACAATAATGCTAGCCTTAAGAAAGCCGGTGATCGCTAGAGGTAAAGCTTCACTGTATATTTCAAGAATCCCCCATTGGTAGATTAGAACCCCTTCACGGCAAAAAATCAGTTGCACGACCAATATCTGAAGTCCCAAAAACAATAAGATTAAAATCACAACCTTATACTGTTTCAAGGAACCTGTTAAGATTAGCGAGGCCATAATGCCTGCCAATAAAACCACACACAACTGAACAGCAGTCCCACTAATCAGTGAAAAACAGATCATCAGAACATACCAGGCAAGCTTAGTCCTGGGATCAAGCATTGAAAGTCCCATCTTTAACCTCCCTGAATGAAATAAGATTATGGAAATTCAGACCAATCTTTTTAAGCGTATCTAGATGTTGATCCAGATCTCTTGTGGAAATATCTAGTTGAATGCGGTGATCATGCAGGGCAACTAACCTATTAGAATAGTCTTTTGCCATGGTCAGATCGTGGGTGATAAGTAGGATTGTTTTGCCATTTTTCGATAAATGAAAGAGCTTATCCATGATCATATACCCTTGGTTCTCGTCAAGTCCTGAAGTCGGTTCGTCGGCGATAATAAATTCAGGATCACTGACGAGGATGGAGGCTAATGCCAAAAGCTGGCGCTGGCCACGGCTTAAGCGATGAGGGTGCATTTTCTTGTATCCCAGCAATCCCACAAATTCCAATGACTCCTCAATCTTCTGTTCTATTTTTTCATAAATATCACCCCTTAGCCTCAGTGAAAATCCAACTTCTTCTTCTAGGGTGCTTGCAAAGATCTGATAATCAGGGTTTTGAAATAGAAAGCCCACCCGTGATCGGATCTCTGCCAGTTTTTCCTTACTCAGAGGCTGGTTAAACACTTTAATTTCACCTTTAGAGGGCTTTAAGAGACCGATAATCAGCTTAGCTAAGGTTGATTTTCCAGAGCCGTTTAAACCTATGATCGCTAAAAAGTCCCCCTTAAAAATATCTAAATGAATATCTTCACAACCCAACAAATCGTTTTTGTACTGATAGGAGACATCGGTAATCTTCGCAATCATTTCACTAGATTTAACATGATTCGAATTGACAGAAGTGAGGCATTTTATCTTTTCTTTGCGATGTTCGATTTGCTCCTGGTAATATGCCTCTGGCAAATACTGTTTAACAATTTCACCTGATTGAATATAGAAGACTCTGTTGGCATAGTTGAGGACTTCTTCAATTCGATCCATAACCAAAACAATGGTTTGATTCTGAGTTTTATTCAATTGACCTAACCGCTTATAAAGCTCATTTCGGCCCTGGGGATCAAGCTCAGCGGTCGGCTGGTCAAGAATTAAAATAGGGGCGTTGAGGGCTAAAACACTGGCCAAGACGACTCGTTGGGCCTGGCCGCCTGAAAGAGAAGCAGTTTGCCTACTTTCATAGCCCGACAGACCCACAAATTCTAAGGTGTCTTTAACCCTCTGATCAATTTCTTTTAAGGGAATTTCCAGATTACCGAGGCCGAATGCTACATCCTCGTAGACATCCAAACCGATAATTTGATTTTGGGGTTCCTGCATCATATATCCCACATAATCAGACATTTTATTGAGGCGCATATCCTTAATGTTTTGCCCCATGATTGTGACTCTTCCCGTTAACTCTGCGTTATGGTAGTGAGGGATAGCGCCTGTGATGCAATGCAGTAAAATTGATTTTCCAGAGGCTACCCCCCCGGTAATGACAATAAAATCCCCTTGGTTGATTTCAAAGTCAATATTTTTAAGCGCAGGTTTCTCTTCATGCGGAAAGACGAGTTTTTCAATTGTAACTTTCGCAATTGTATTTTCAATCTTTTTCATAGCAACTCCTAAGTATAGAAATAAAAAAGTTCCAGCTTTAATAAGCTAGAACTTTACCTTTGTCCTTTTGCAATATTTCATAGGCAGGTTTCCTGACTTATAGACTAGAATGTACGCCTTCCCAGTTTCCCAGTGGCAAATTATACATTTTCAACATCTACTTACAGTGGTGGGTCCGTCCAGGATTATAACCTGGTTCCCTATTATCCCTTGCGGGCACCTATTAAATAAGTATTCAATTGCCCTTATAATAGAATAATTCATAAATTTTGTCAACAGGCGTTATAAAAGATTCTTTACCATTTCCACCTCTAAGTTGCCTCTTGCCGTAATAACTAATTCTAGATAATTCGAATAATGGACTTGTTGAGATAAGGCCCGATAATTGGAACTATCAAATCGCTGATTCAATGAACCTATTTATTTAACAAGCCTCTTATTTTTCGATTTCGGCAAAGACTAGAAAGGTTCTGGCCTTATTACGATAACTAAACAACTGATTAGACAGCAAGGGAGCAACCTTCTGTAATTCTTTATCATTGCTGTCTTGGGGTTTAGAGAGCTTAAGCAAGTATCGACATTTATTACTCCCGGTTCCTTCTTGAATAAGCTTGGCAATATCCGCAATTTCGTCGGGGGTCAGATAAGAAATACTGCCGTCGGCACGTCTGACGGGTCGAATAGAGGTCTGCAATTTAGCCTCTGGGAATTTCGTGATAAAACTTAAACTTTTTACAATCTCTTCAGTATTGATTTCTTTTTCTAATATCTGCCCATACAACTCCAGGGGAGCAATAACGTCCATGATTAAAACGTCTGCCAAATTTTCCCCAATGACTCGCTCGAGAATCTGACTATTGCGCCCATCAGTGTCAATCTGCAACTTCATATTGTTGCCTTTAATATACTTCAGCACTTGTATTAATTCATCGCCATATTCCGGATTGCCCCCGGACAGGTGAATCCCATCCACCCATTCTTTGTGGAGTGTACCGACACTGAAATAGCCTTCCAGTTTTTGACCAGCATGAAGATAAGCGATGGCAGCGCCAATACTCTGGCGAATATTCTTCCCGTCAGTAATGATGGGGAATTCAATGCCGTCAGCTCCGCGAAAGACAGCATTGCGATTAGCCTTGTAAAAGCTTTGGAATTCGTCTTTTCCTTCAGCTTTCATGTCTTTTTCCACATACTCAATTTGATGGGCTTCCATATACCCTTTAACAATTTTACATCGGGTACAGCCTGTTGCCGTAAAGATAGTAATGCTCAATGTAAACCCCTCCTTAAGCTTGGTTTCGCAAAAGCTCCTTATATTGATCTAAAGTCAGTAGCTCTTTCAGTTCTGTCATATCTTTGGCCTCAATATTAATGATCCATCCTTCCTGATAGGGAGTCCGATTTAAAAGATCCGGAGCATCCTCCAAGGCTTCATTAACCGCCGTTACTTTTCCGCTTATGGGCATGATCAGCGAAGAAACGGTTTTGGCTGATTCAGCTTGGCCAAATGTCTCTCCTCGCTGAAACTCGTCTCCCACTGCTGGAAGCTCAACGAAAATCAGGTCTCCCAGCTGATCTTGAGCGTAATCTGAAATCCCAATTGTAATATTATCCTCTTTTACCCTTACCCAAGTATGCTCAGGGAAA
The DNA here is from genome assembly GCF_020595055.1 of Desulfosporosinus shakirovi. Lineage (GTDB taxonomy): Bacteria > Bacillota > Desulfitobacteriia > Desulfitobacteriales > Desulfitobacteriaceae > Desulfosporosinus > Desulfosporosinus shakirovi. The sequence goes on from NZ_JAJDOO010000005.1 coordinate 165,896, forward strand.
TAACTGATTTGCTCATCATAGTTAAGTTCTTCTAGGGCCACCTTAGTCTGAGCCATCCTTTTCATCCTCTCAGTAGTTTTATCCTTTTATCTTAGTTTACACCATTGGGGGTTTTAAATTTGTAGCTATGCTTACAATTATGGAGAAACAATGATCAAACGTCTGCATCAGAAATGTATGTTTTGAAAGGGACTACTTTCAAAGTACAGCAAACCCCGGCGAATAGCAGAGAGCCAGTGTTTGCTGTACTTATTTTTATATATTAAACAGGCTGTTATTGTGTACTAAAGACTTTGGGCTAAGGAAGATATTATTCTTGTATTTTTGCTATGGTCTCTTCAGCACTGTCAATTCTTGCAAAATCACTTAACTGCCGGACAACGCCTACAATATCATCAGAAGTAGCCGCAATTTCTTCGGTGGCAGCGGCCTGATTCTCAGAAGCAAGGCTTGTATCAGAGATTTTAGTACTAATAGTTTCAATTGCCTCTTTCATTTCTAAAAGAGATTTTGCGACTTTATCTGCGGAAGTTTTGCTTAAAGTTGAAAATTTACCCATTTCTTTTGCTACCACGTCAAAACCCCTTCCTGCTTCCCCAGCTCTTGCAGCTTCGATTGAAGCATTCAAAGCCAGCAAATTGGAATGACTTGAGATTTTTTTAATTTCATTAATGATCCCGTTTATTTCACTAATTTTCATTTGGGTTTGCTCGCCGAAATCAGCAATTTCCTTAATAACGCTTGAAAGCATCTGCGAGTTCGAAGCAATTTCCTGAATTCCGGAACTCAATTGAACGATTGAACTAGAGAGAGTTGCCGAAATATTCTCGATTTTTCTCTCAGATTCCAAGCTTTTGCTAACCGCCACAATAGCTTCTACCTTATCTTCTTCATTTAATACTGGAGTAAGCAATAATTTCATGGAGGTCCCATGTTCTACCGGAGGCAAAGAAATCAGTTGTTTTTTTTCATTTTTAACTGCATTTAATAAAGGGCGTTCCTCAATTATAAAAGGATCTCCCACTTTGTTAGTGTCTTTACTTAGTTTTCCGCTGCCTTCTAAGGCAATAATTTTCTTCTGAGGGATATCATAAACACTAATTGATAAGTCATCCTGCATGACTTCCAAAAAATTAGGTATACATTCAATAAAATCTTTTAAGTACTTTGCTTTCACACCTAATCTACTCCTTAAAATAACAAAACAAACTTATATTTTTTCTCGTTCAGGCAAAGGTCAATTGACAACTGATTTTGTTTTTCGAAATTCAGCCCAAGGTTCTCATTATTTTTAGAGATTTGGGCAAGGACTACCATTACTCTAGTTATAAGGACCTTTTATGTTTTTGAAAGAGTAATTAGTCATACCAAATGATTTTGCTAATTTCCCTCGTGTTTGTTTATCAACTTTTAGAAAATCATTAAACACAACGCTAATAATCTCAGGTTCATTTTTTCTTTCCTAATTAAATGCAAACTCTTTCAGCATCCGAGTATCGAGTATCGTTACTTTTTCATATTTATAATTCAGGATCTTAAGCTTTTTAAGCTTATTTAGATTCTTGGTGATTGTAACTCGATGTGCTCCTATCATGTTGGCTAAGTCCTCGTGGGTTAAAAGGATCGATATGCCTGCGCTTGTCTGTCCGTTATTTTCTTCATAACAGCAAAAGGAGTAAAGTATTCGGCAAATATTCTGCATGATATTGCGCACACAGGTATCTTCAAGTTGGACGGCCAACATTCTCGATTTGATGGCCTGGGATGTAAGTATAAAAAGACTGATTTCAAAGTCCTTTTTGCATAGTTCCATAATAGTCTCTCGGCTAAAGAAATAGAGTTCTGAGTCGGACATGACAATGCCTTCAAATAATCCGGGCTGAGTATGAAAAACAAACTGTTCGCCGAATGTCGCGCCGTTCCCCATAATCGAGACAATTTTGGTCGCCCCGTCTTTGCCAATAAAATTCATCTTGACTTTGCCTTTTTTTATAAAAAAGCAACCTTTAAAATTTTCTCCCGGCCTGACAATATTGTCACCGCTCTTTTTCATCATTCGACAGCCCAATTTCAGATACTTATCCCATATACTTGAAGACAAGCCTTCACTTGCGAGGGTGATTTCATCAAAAATAATTGAGGTTGTAATAAACTCAATTAGCTCTTTTGCCTTATCCGTCATGCCGATCCCTCTTTCCTTAAAAAGATTGAGAACTCTTATAGGACTATGGGCCTGTTAATTGAGTGTATCCTGTGGAGATTAATGGGCTTAGTGCCAAAAATGTTAAACCGGGATATGAACGAGGAGCCGGCAATGCACCGCTCCTCACTCATATTGACTGTTAGATCAAACCCAACAGTTTCCAATAGGGATACATAACTACCACCAGGAAAACTAAGTTCAATACCATCTTCAAGCTGAATATTTTAATAAAGTCTTTCAATCGTATTAAGCCGAAGGAGAAGAAAATCAAGACTAAAGCATATTCATAGGGCATGATGATTTGGTCGATTCCTTGGAAAATCGTGTAGAGGACCGGCAGAGGATTCATGCCTAAATTGACAGCAACCTGAGTCAGGGGCACGGTAAAGGTCGCCATAATGGCTAAAGGCGTCAATAAGAAGTTTGAACCGGCACAGAGCAGCCAAATTAAGATGAGGGTGACTAAGGGACCCTGGGATGCCATAGTCGGCACTAAGGCATTCGCCACAACCTTGCCTACTCCAATAACATTGGCCACAGAACCAATGGACATACAAGCTGTTACAAAGAAGACCATGGGAAAGTTTGTCTTTTTAACATACTCATTGGTTCCAATATTAATACCGGGGAAATACATTAAGCATGCCGCGAATACAAATCCCCAACCCACTTCGATATGATGAATATTTCCTGTTACCAAAAAGATGAACAGCAGCAGGGATACAAACAAGCCTTTTTTCTCTTGCTTGGTAATTTTGCCCAGCTTCTTGTATTCCTCTGTAATAAGATCCTTACAGTCGATTTGTTTGTCGGATTTAAACACCTTTGAGATGACAAAGATCATCAGTACATACCATAGGATAAAAGGAAGTCCGTGAATAAAGTATTGTACCCATGATAACGATACTTTGGTAACTTGGGCAGCCAGACCAAAGATGATGGCCATATTAGGATTGTAAAAAAAGAACATGGGAAACAGTGACGCAAAACAACCGGCAATCATGATACCCGCGGCTTCTTTAGAAGGTCCTAAGTCAAGGGCTTTACAAATGCCGTAGGTAAAAGCTGCAAGAGGGATTATGGCACTGGAGGGGATCATTAGGTTAAGAATGATTCCAATCACTAAAATCCCATATAAAATTCCGTTATAAGTCCCCCCTGTCTTAATTATGCACCAATAGGCGATTCGTTTCAAAATTCCGATTCCGTCCAATACGTTGGCCATGAGCATCCCGCCCATGAACATCCAAGGAATATAAAGTGACCAGGGGCTAAAGACTACGTTTGCCGGAGCTAAATTAACCATGACATAAGCAACAGGCAAAAGGACTGATGGAATTAGGCCATCCATGGTCTCAAAGGCAAAGATCAAAATTGCACATAGTGTAATTGCTACAAACAAGCGAATCTGTGGCGTAAAGGCTTCATTGACCGGAACGAACATTACCAGAATAGGTAATCCGATGGTCAGAATCCAATATATGATTTTCTTGCGGTCAATGCCTTGGGGAGAAGGAGCTAATGCCGTTGTCATATGAATCATCTCCTCTTGTCGAATTTCTCGATAGAGGGCGCTGTGGCCCTCTATCGGTTATCATGATCCTTAGATACGGATTACCCCGGAGTACTCATCGTCATCGTCGTCTTCCACTTGAGGGGCTTCTTCCGTTGTGACGCAGAATCCATCCACATCACCATATCCTAATGTGCCGTCTATTTCTACCACATCATCACAGCCGAGAGGAGCAGCCCCCGGCATTCTGAATTGTGTTACATCCAATCTCTCAATGGGAACTTCTGTCGGCTTTTCTAATTGAGGAACCCATTCATAGGGTAAACGATAGGCACGATAAACCATGTTAAGATTGAAGTTTTTGCCCCAATATGGAGAAATGTATTCCCAAACCAGCTCGAACTCAGGGGTTACTTCAATAAGTCTTCCCCCGGAACCTTCGGTAATAACCGTGTTTCCGTTTGGCATCCTTTGGGCGCTGCTAATGAAGGGGCTGTAAAAATGATGGGAGTGGAAGGGCTGCAAATGTCCGGCCTCCGTCGGGGTATACTGCCAAACAATCTTAAAAGTGATGGGATCAAACTCTAAAACTCTTGAATGATCCCGGCGGTATGCTTTTGTACCATAGGGAGACGTCATGCTTGGCAGACCATAGCCCCCCCAGCCGCCGTTATCAAATACCAGAATATTTCCTTCTCCAGGGAGACCCTTAGGAATCATGTGGCAATGATGTTGGCCAATGATGATACCCATTTTCTTTAATGCCTTGCTGGAGGTAAAATCCGGACCCAGTTTCCAAACGATTTTCCCAGTCTCTTTACTGATAATTGCCATGATATTGCTTTCACGGGCATCCCAGATAATATTATCGGGATGGAAGCGCTCATCCCCTTGATCGTACCATTTGTTAGGTCCCAGAGCAGACATGGAATTAATATGCATCCAGTCGCCCATGCCGCCTCCGCAGCCATGCATATTGGGATCTCTGAACAGAACATTTTTTTCTGCCTCTGAGAATCCCAGTTCGTCGAAATGCTCGCTGCAGACCCATTCCCAGATAATATTACCTTCCCAGTCCACTTCAATAATTGTATCATCCAATAAGTTTTTGTCGGAAATTTTGTGATCAAGAACATTTTTATGACACAAGAGCAAGGTATTGCCGCTGTCAACTTTGGGATCCATACCCGGAACATAGTAGCCAACCGGGTTTCCTTCTCTTTGATAGTCATGATGCTGTCTGGCCATCCATTGTGGCTCATTGCCGGGATCCTCAATATATTCGTATTTGTTGAATTCCCAAACAACATTTCCATCCCAATCTACTTGAATTAGATCAATATCATCTTGATAACCGAATTTAGTATCCCGTGTACCGCGATGTCCCAAAACATAGCCACCGGGCAGCATTTTATTCGGGAAACCCTGCAGACCTTTCCACAGTTTCACTTCTTTGCCATTCATGTCAATTAACATTGCTCCAAGTTCGTTAGCTTGGAAAATGGTATATCCGCTGGAAGCCTTTTCAGGATTGTAGACGGTAGTTCCTGTTGGATGTATTGTAGGTAGTCCCATAGATTTTTCCTCCTTAAATTAAATACTGGATAGTCTTGTCGTCCTTTGCACATCAAACATATTGTGAAATTATTAACCATCTTTAAAAAATTTTTTTAATACCCCCTCCATTCCTCTTCCGTTTTTTTAATATCAACCTATCGCAAGTTTTTTAATAGCTATGATAGGAATATACAATACAAACCCCCAAAAGATTGTAATCTTAGTTACAAATCATTGAATTTTTTTCTCAATTCAAGAATTTCAGCTTAAATGGCTAGTGCTCGAAGGCACTCCATCAGAGCATGAAAAAGAGTCGCTCGGGTAAGGCAGCTTCTCCCACATCCGAACACTTTCGCACTTCGAGGCTCGCCATAGAAAGAGGTGCGCTGCCTGCAGCACATAAAAACGACCTAGCTTCTGACGAAAACTAGGTCTGGAGGAAATAGCTATAAAAAACTAAAGTTCAATAACTTCTTCAATTGCATTTAATTATTCGATTCCCAGTTCTGATTCCAATTCTTGAGCACAAGTAAAGTAATAGTTACGACCTGCAGCACTGATTTGTCGGCGGGCAAGGGCGCGGCATGCTTGAATCTTCATACCTTTAGCTGCTTGGACATACTCTCCTAAGGCCAGGAGATAATCTGCTAATTGCATGCACCATTGATAGTCCTCTTGGGCCAGAGAATTTTGCGCTTGATGATATAGTTTTTCTGCTCCCCCCGCTAATTCAGCTATTTTTACAGCTTCATGCTGCTGGGTCAAGGGAGAAAGATTGGTAGGATTACCGTCAAACCAACCCAGATAACCCGTAAAAATGGAACGAACGCTCCACTCCACAGTACCGTAGAATTCTTGAAGATAAGGTTTTTCGGCCAGCTGAGGCGGCAATTTAACAGTTTGAACAAGTTCATCCGGTGTTAATCCTTGGTTCATGTATTTGAGCGTTTCCTGCAATACGAAATTTATAGCATCACGGTAATTTGTTAATACTTCTTTAATGGCATCTCGGCCAATGATGGGACGGCTGTGACCCGGCAAGAGGTACTGAGGCTCCAAGTCAAGCATTTTATTGAGGCTTTCCACCCAGACCGCAATATCCCGATAGGGGGTGCCACGGATCGCATAGAGGTTGGGAAAGGATTTATAGTAGTTGTCGCCAGAAATCAACACCTTTTCATCCGGCAGCCAAACAAAGAGCTGATCATCCGTTTCACCAGGTGCCGCGATTAATTCAAGGTGAATCCCTGCTACGGTTAGACTCAGCTTTTCCTCGGAAAATTGTTTTGTCGGCGGAACAAAGCCCTCTCCCATCCCTCGCAAATCCGTCTCCCCAGGTCCAAGCCCAATATTAAGTCTTTCTTCTGAGGACAAAGACATCCCAAACTGGCGTTTGGCCCGTTTTCCGAGAATAGCTGAGACCGCATTCGGCCCGAGTAAATCACTGAATGGCCGGCGGCTGATTATAACCGGACCATCTCCGCAAAATGCAGAAGTACCACCGACATGATCTTGATGGCTGTGGGTATAAATAATCGTTTTAATCGGTTGGGAAGAAACCTTAGCATAGGCTTCCTTAAGTGCCTCAGCCCCTTTTAAACTTTCCAGAGTGTCGATTAAGACGGAGGCATTTTCCCCTTCAATGAGTATGCTGTTGCTGGCACCGAAGCCGCTGGCTAAGAAGATATGGTCCAGAATGGGAATCAGCTCTTTCCGAAATTCATAGGAATGAGCCTTTAAACTTTCTTCCGGAGACCAGGCAGTTTGATTATTTTTCATAGACTTCCCCTTCCAAAAAACAATAAGTTATTCATTCTATTTTGTCAATGATGGCCTTTTATCCCATCAGCCATGAATGCTTAAGCCATGAACATTTTCAGCAGCTTCCATGATTGCTTCCGTTAAGGTAGGGTGGGCGTGAATGGTCGTCGCCAAATCTTTGGCTGTCATTTTTTTATTAACCGCTAATGCAGCTTCTCCAATCATGTCTGAGGCATGAGGTCCTATAATATGCACACCTAAGACAATATCGCTTTCTTTGTGAGCGATAATTTTCACCAGCCCCTCCTTTTCTCCCATGCTTAAGGCTTTGCCGTTGGCCATGAAGTTGAACTTCCCTATAGTTATGGGGATTTCTTTTTCCTTGGCCATCTGTTCTGTAATTCCTACTGACGCCAGTTCCGGATGAGTAAATATGCAGCTGGGAACAGCTGTATAGTCTATCACGGTCTCTTTGCCCATAATGTTCTCGGCAGCGATAATCCCTTGAGCTGAGGCAACATGAGCCAACTGATATTTATTAACCACATCACCTATGGCAAAAATACCTTGAACGTTTGTTTTCATTTGATCCGTGACAATAATTTCTCCTTTTTCCCCCAAAGTTACCCCCAGATCTTCCAGTCCCAATTCCTTCGTGTTTAAACTTCTGCCAATGGAGATTAGAGCCTTTTGGGAAGATATGGTCTCTCCGCTTTCTAACCTGGCCTCAACACCCTCGGCAGTCTCTTGGATACTTTGAATTGTGACCTTTGTTTTTATGCTGACGTTTTCCTTCTTCAAAAACATTTGTAAACGTTTGCTGAGATCTTTATCCAACAAAGGTAAGATGCTGGGGGCAGACTCAATCATGGTTATTTTAGACCCCAAAGTACCATAGATGTGAGCAAATTCGCACCCAATAACACCGGCACCGATAATAATTAAGCTTTCCGGAACTTCCTTCAGCATTAAAGCCTCTTCACTGGTAATGATGGTGCTGCCGTTGTACCCTAAAGCTTTGATCAGGGCCGGACTGGAGCCTGTGGCAATAATAATGTTCTTACAAGCTAATTCGCTGATATCACCACCTGCATTCACTTGGACAAGGGCAGAATTTTTAATGGTGGCTTTGCCCTTATACAGATCAATCTTGTTTTTCCGCATCAGAAAGTTGATGCCATTGACTAATGTGTCCACAACTTCCTCTTTTTTAGCTTGAATTGCGGCAAAATTGATGACAGGCCTTCCAACCTCAATGCCAAACTCCTCTGCTTTCAAAACCGCCGTCAATTTTTCTGCGGCGGCGACCAAGCTTTTCGTGGGGATACAGCCTCTGTTTAAACAGGTTCCCCCTAAATTGTCCTTTTCAACTAACGCAACCTTGCCGCCCAATTGGGCTATTCGAATCGCAGATACGTATCCTCCGGGTCCTCCCCCGATTATAACTGCATCATACAATCTTATATCCTCCTTGAGATATTTTAGTTTTATAATTAGTAGTATATCTCATCAAGATGAATCATTTTGTAATCAGGATTACAATGTCAATAATAATCCAATAAAGAAAAACTTTGCTAAGGCCCAACCTCCAAACCTCAGCTGCAAGCCCATGGAAAATAGGTCAACACTCTCACCCTCCCCGTTTTGAATCTTGAGCACATCGGCAAGCGGACCTGCCGACATGACCTCAATTAAGTTCGGTTGTGTTAAATAAACGGCAGGATTTCTCTATAAAACGAAGAATACTTCTGATAAGAATGATTCGAGTCGTTTTTTGGAAGGCAGGGATAAATAATGAGGCCGTTATTGAATCGGCACTACTTTCTTTTTTGGATTCTAAGTTTGACATTTTTGCTAATTCAAGCAACCCATGTCAATGCGGCCCCCCCTGAAATAAAAACGATTAGAGTGGTCATGGATGACGACTATCCCCCTTATGCTTTTCGCGATAGTAAGGGTAATTTACAAGGAATCACACTTGATCAGTGGAAACTTTTTGAGCAAAAGACTGGGATAAAAGTGACTATCACCGGGATGAACGGGAATAAAGCCTATGAGAGTATGCTAAATGGTGACTTCGATGTCATTGATACCATCTCTTATAATGCTGACAGAGCCAAGATCTTTGATTATTCAAATCCTTATGCGACGATTGATGTTCCTATATTTTTCCACAAAAATATATCCGGCATTACTGATGTTAATTCTTTGAAGGGATTTACTGTTGCAGTGAAAAAAGAGGATAGCAGTATCCATTTTCTTAAAGAAAACGGCATTACCAATATTAAAGAATATGATACGACTGAAGCAATTGTCCAAGCAGCTAAAGATCATAAGGCCGTAATATTTACGATGGGAAAACCCCCTGCCCTCTACTATCTGTATAAATTGGGAATACAAGATACCTTCAATTATTCTAGTTCGTCATTATACACCAGCCAACTTTTCAGAGCCATTTACAAGGGGCATTCGGGGTTTATGCCTGCCATTAATAATGGATTTGCCCAGATCTCCGAAATTGAATATGAAGGCATTAATAAAAAGTGGTTTGGTTTAACCAATATGCCTTTCTATGAACATCCTTTATTCAGAGTTTCTGTCATCGTCGCCGGGGCAGTTTTTCTGGTGGCTTTCCTACTATTTATCGGGAATAGGACGCTTCGGCGCATGGTCCAACAAAAGACCAATGAGCTATGGAATGCCCTTCGCTCAAAAGAACAAGTTGAAGCTGAAATCAGAGAGTTAAATGCTGAACTTGAAAACAGAGTCATTGAAAGAACCTCACAGCTGGAGGACCTTAATAGTGAGCTTGAAGAAAGTAATGCGCTGCTTGAGGAAGAGATTGTCAAGCGTGAGAACGTAGAAGAAGAGATACGAGCCTTGAATGAGGAGCTTGAAGATAAGATAAGAATGCGTACAAGTGAGTTAGATCAGCTCAACACAATATTGGAACAACACAATGGTTTTTTACGGGAATCACAAAGAGTGGCCCGTCTGGGGAGCTATGTTACAGATGTCATAACGAGAGAATGGCAGTGTTCACCAGAGCTTGAAGAAATTTTGGGGATTGATGCAATCTATCCTCACACGAAGGATGGATGGGTGAGAATTGTTCATCCGGATTGGAGGGCCCCTCTTTCTGATTATTTTTTGCAGATTAAAAATGCACAGCAGCGCTTCGATTTTGAATACAAAATCATACGTATTAATGATGGAGAGGAACGCTGGGTGCATGAGCTTGGAAAGGTTGAATTTGATCAACAAGTCAACAGGCTTCGATTGATTGGCATGATTCAGGATGTGACCGATCGCAAGCGTACTGAAGAGGAAATCATATATTTAAGCTTCCATGATCAATTGACGGGTCTCTATAACCGGCGCTTTTTTGAAGAGGAATTAAAGCGACTCGATGTCGTAAGGAATTATCCCTTGACTCTGGTGATGGCTGATGTTAATGGGCTTAAACTAATTAATGATTCCTTCGGTCATGCCGTCGGTGATGAACTCCTAAAAAACGTTGCCCTAGTGCTCCGCAAAGGCTGCCGAGAAGATGATATTATTGCCCGACTCGGTGGAGATGAATTTGTCATCCTTTTGCCCAATACGAATCCTGCTCAAACTGAACAAATTCTCAAACGAATCAATGCCTTAGCTTCACAGGAAAGAGTTATCTATTTCCTGTGGCTATGAAACAAAGCTTTACGAGAAAGAGGGATATCCGTGAACTTTTAAAAAAAGCCGAAGATTATATGTACAAGAGAAAACTCTTTGAAGGCCCAAGTATACGTGGAAAAACCATCGAGACGATTATCCGAACCCTTCACGAAAAGAACAAGCGAGAAGAACAGCACTCCTACCGAGTTTCCGCCCTCTGCCAAAGTATGGGAGAAGCCCTGGGTCTGCTGGAAGGAGAAGTTCAGGAACTAAAAAACGTTGGCTTACTTCATGATATTGGCAAGATAGCAATCGACGAAGAGATACTTAACAAACCCGGAAAATTAACCCATGATGAATGGGAAGAAATCAAGCGGCATCCAGAAATCGGTTATCGCATTCTGAGTACGGTCAATGGTATGGTAGAAATGGCGGAATACGTGTTGGCTCACCATGAACGATGGGATGGTTTAGGCTATCCGAAGGGTTTAAAGGGTGACGAGTTACCCCTTCAACCTAGGATTATTGCCATTGCCGATGCCTATGATGCCATGACGAGTGCCAGAAGCTATCGAAGCGCTTTACCTGATAAAGTTGCTATCGCTGAACTTCAAAAGAATGCAGGAATTCAATTCGACCCTGATTTAGTGACACTCTTTATTGACAAAGTTATCAACGCATCTTAAGACAGTATTTTGTGAATTAAGGGAAGCCATCTCCGGCTTCCCTTAATTCACAATATCTTTCATTCACTTCCAAAACTAAGCAACAATGTCTAAATTCCAACCATTTGCTATTGTGATAATAGCCTTACGCGGAAATCATACACTTGTTTCTTCCAGCTAATTTACCCCGATAAAGAGCCTCATCTGCACTGGCTATTAGTATGTCCAATGAGGTGTTTTCCCGGTATTGACATAGTCCAAGGGTAATCGTAACGCTCTTGCCGATGTCTGCGTGACGGTATTCAGCTACTGCCCTGCGTATCTCATTGGCCTTGCCATGAATCGTATCCAATTGCTCCGTCTCAAGTACTATTAAGAATTCCTCGCCGCCCCACCGGCCAACAAAACCACAGCCGCTAATAGCTGACCTTAATATTTCTGACAAAAGCACAAGGATTTCGTCGCCTTTAACATGCCCGAACTGATCATTAATATCTTTAAAATGATCAATATCAGCTAAGCCAATGTAAAAGTCCTTTTTCTGCTCAATCAGTTCCTTTATTTTTGCAAGTACCAACCGTCTGTTGGGTAATTTAGTCAGATAATCTGTTTTAGACATAACTTCCATTTCCTCCAGAGCACTCTGTAAATCGGAAGTCCGTTCCTTAACCAGGGATTCAAGATTACTGTTCATAAGCTTAAGCTCTGACAAAATCGATTTATTCTCTGCAGAGAGCTGCTCAGCTCTTGTAAAGGCATTAGAAAATCTAGCAGACAAGGTATAGGCCTGCGTAAAGGTAAATACTGAAACACCTAAGGGAATTAGGGAAGGCGTATTGGCAAGTGTGATTTGGTAAATAAAATCATTGATAAATGTTATCCCTAAGAAAGCGAAACCCAGAAATACGATATTTGCAAAAGGAACACTTTTAAATACGCCAATAACCAAGCGAATCATTGCATAGCCTAATAATGCAAATCCAAATACAGCATAAATCATCAATAGCCTGTCCGCTGAACTATAGGGAATCCAGAGGATGAGAAAACCAAACAATGATCCCAGAGCGATACTGAACTTGACAAACCATTTAGAGAACAGGCCATCCAAAGCATAGTATAAGAATCCACACAAAGCTGCAAAACCGATAAACGCAGATAGATAAGCCATTCGTCCGTAAACAAAAAAACTGAGATTCAAATGACTTGGTAAAAAGCGTTCTCCTAGCAATAACATACGGAGTGCAAACAAGAGGCAAAAAACTCCGAAATAAAGCGGTGCCCGATCCTTTGTCCTCATAATATACAGACCAAAATGATAGATTCCCATAATGAGCAGCATACCAAAAAGGAACAAATCCCTGCCTAAACCCAACTGTACTGCTTGGGTAATCTGAGAGGCTAATCCGATTTTGGGCGCTACGATGGTACAATCTTCTGCTGTAAAATCTGATGTATGATAAATCAGCTCCACTTCATTGCTTTCCGGGTTAAAGTAGGTGGTGAGTATATTGTAGTAAGGTACGCTATTCTCCCGGCACGTTCCGACTTTTCCCACTTCACCGTGTAGATTGCCGTCAATGTAAAGTTTAAAGGATGTCAGTATGATATCTGTCCGTAGTCCATATGTCGACCTACCTTCAGGCAGTTTTATAACGAGCCTCAGCGTACCGTAGAATTTGTTTTCGGCAAAAGGCTTGAAGCGCGCCATGCTTTCTTTAGTGCTGGTTATTTCAATAGGAGATGGCACAACCTCAACACCCTGCACAAAGTCATCATGCGTCAGAAACCGATTGAAGTAGAATGACCATGCACCTTCTAAGCTAACAATTCCATTTTTCTCAAATGACCAGTTGCTTAAATCCAGGACACCGTTGATTGGTTTTGGTGGCTGCGCGACAGTTGGTTTATGTAACAATAATGTGGCTGACAAAAGGATGATTAGCCCTATAATTGCAAAGATCGGAGCGATTTTCTTTCTCATAATATCATCTCTACTTATTCAGTCTTGCCCCGTCAATAAAGTGAAAAGGCTGCAAGGAGGGCATATTGTCGCCTTTGTTAAAGTCATCCGGGCAATACCCGTTTGGTACGTGTTCTGTAGAGATGAATCCCATCGCCATGAAGGTCTCTGCCGTTAATTCACTGCAAAACACTTCCGTATCGGGCGCTGGTTTATTGAAAGACCTGCCTTCTATGTAGTATTTCAAGGCATTTTCAGCCGTTGGAAATCCACGATCATGAACTTTGTCTATGAAAGCCTTAAGCTGTTCCAGCTCCGTTTGCATCAACGAACGATTTAAATATTTTACCAAAAAATGCGTATCGTAATGTTGATTTACATCCACCTGGATACGATCATGCAGTGATACGAGCATGGGACCGTTTTCTTTGGGTTTGCCTGTCAGGTAATCTGTAAGGCCGTCACCGGAGGCTGTCGACTCCCAAAAAAGAGGGTCTTCAACCGTCATGCCCATGTCCTTGGGTAAAACAACCATACCCACGTGTGACCAGTATGACCATTCAATCAATTCGATCAACTTACTTGTCGTTTGAACACCATGGAATAAAATGAGATCCCCGGTTTTAAGACTGTCTTTTACATCATTGTAAGCTATCTCTCTAATCATAATTTCCATCATCCTTTTAATTTTTTTCCAAATACCCTTGTCCGCTCCAACATTACCGCCGTCTCTACATTCTTTGTCACATTTCTCTTTGTGTTTGATCCTTGGTATGTGTCAAATAAACCCATTTTAGACACTAATCTTATTTCTTCGAGTTATCCATTTATATTTCCGCGTGATTTCTTTATTCCCTTCCAGGACATTGAAAAAAAGCAAAAAAATTAAAGACCTGGCTTCTTATTACTAATTGATGAAACAGCAAATCTGCCACCCCAATGCCTTGAGGGGACAAAAAAACCGCTTGAAGCTGATACGCTCTTGGCGGCGGGGTATATTTCTTTATCCAGTTAATTATTTTGCAACGCAAGTTTAAAGCTGTAATATATTCTTTTCGAGCTCGTTGGCTGATTTCAGCAGTAGGAACAATTCCATCAAAGCCATGAAAGCCACCCGGGATATAAATGAAATTCCGTAGATACACCAGCCTGCCTTAATCTTGCTGCATAATCCATCGTTTCATCACGAAATGGATCTAAATCACCAACACAAGTATATGTCGGTGGAAGCCCCGATAAATCAGTCCCACGTACTGGGAGCAACATAGGGAGATACTTCTCCTTTATGGCTTGTGTGCGTCATTTTACACTTAAATAAAAAATAATCCACCATACTATAATTGTACAGTGGATAGAAGATATGAACCGAATCCAAGAAGGATCTTTAGTACTTCTTAAGGAAACCGGAATAATCCTCCAGTCTATGGAAACCCTATATATCTTCATCAGTCTTATTTTGAAATATGCTTGTTTAGCTTATCAATCAGTTCCTGTACTGAAACACCATGCACCATGCAAGCCTGCTCCAGACTTTCGCTAGTGGAAGAAGGACAACCCAGACAATGCATTCCCATCTCTAAAAAATAAGGTGCCGTAGTTTGATCTGCCTTTAAGATTTCCCCAATTAACGTATTTTTTGTTACGGTCATTTTCATTTCCTCTTTTCTTTAAAATATATTTAGTTAATTTTGTTGATCTATTAGATGGGTGAAAAATCCAGGTCCTGTCAAGACTTGTTCAATTTTAGGCAAAGCGATCCCTAACGCCTCTTTCAATACATTTTCTATGGTGTCCACCGCTACAATTTGAACCTTATTCTTAACTTCTTCTGGGACATCCTTTAGATCGGAAACATTATCTTTGGGAATCAAGACTTTTGTGATCCCAGCACGTTCCGCAGCTATCAATTTTTCTTTTAATCCACCGATCGGGAGAACAACACCTCTAAGCGTGATCTCCCCCGTCATGGCAAGTTTCGCATCCACCATGATACCGGTAATCAAAGAAGCAAATGCTGTAAATAGAGCGATTCCTGCTGACGGCCCATCCTTGGGAACGGCTCCGGATGGTACATGAACATGCAAGTCTTTATCTTTAAACTGAATGGCATTCATAGGCAACCGAGATTTCAGAAGACTTAAAGCAATCCTTGCTGATTCCTTCATAACATCTCCTAACTGACCTGTTAAGAGGATATGATCGTTTCCAGGCATTTCGGTCGCTTCGATAAACAAAATCTCGCCCCCCACCGGCGTCCAGGCTAATCCGGTGACAACCCCCGGCGGATTAATTTCCTGAGCCATGTCATGCCTGGACATTTTTCTGCCTAGAATCTCCTCCAAGGCATCCGCTTCAATAACATATGGTTTTACAACGGTTCCCAGTACAATCTTTTCCACGACACTTCTGGCAATGGCAGCCAATCGTTTTTTTAGTCCCCTGACACCGGCCTCCATGGTGTAGTCGGAAATTATGGTCTTTAAGGTTTCATCACTGATTTGAACATCAGCCTCCGTTAAACCATGTTCTTCTAGTGCTTCCTTAATCAAATGTTGTTTTCCAATGTTAAACTTTTCATTGGTTGTATAGCTTGAAAGCTGGATGACCTCCATGCGGTCCAACAACGGGGCGGGAATGTTTTCAAGGGAGTTTGCTGTTGCAATAAAAAACACGTTGGACAAATCGTAAGGCAAATCCAAATAATGATCTGTAAAGGTATTGTTTTGTTCAGGATCCAACACCTCGAGTAAGGCGCTTGCTGGGTCCCCGTTATAACCCGTCATCAATTTATCCACTTCATCTAAAACCATAACAGGATTCATTACCCCAGCCTTTTTGATGCTTTGCAGAATACGTCCGGGCATTGCACCTACATAAGTTCTGCGGTGCCCACGGATTTCAGCCTCGTCGCGGATACCACCCAGACTGAGTCTCGTATATTTTCGGCCCAATGCTCCCGCGATACTCTTGCCCAGGCTTGTTTTCCCGGTTCCAGGAGGACCCACGAGCAGAAGGATAGAACCCTGTTTATCTTTCTTTAATTGCATGACAGCAAGATGCTGTATGATACGGTCCTTTACTTTTTCCAAGCCATAATGCTGCTCATCTAGGACACGCCGGGCTTCTCCAATATCGACGGGTTTCTCCGCCTGCATTTCCCAAGGTAGTTGCACAAGAATATCTAGATAATTTTGAATCACATGATAATCCGAGCTGGCAGGATTCTGACTTTCCAGTTTGCTTAACTCTTCTAGTGAAGCTGTTAAAATCTCTTCAGGCATGTGTGCCTCTTCAATGCGTGTTTTATAATCTTTCTTCTTTTTGTTAGAGGCTGGTTCGTCTTCATTCAGTTCTTTCTGAATCTCTCTCAACTGTTCCCTCAGCACTGTTTCACGATAATTTTTATTCGCTTTTTCGGAAAACCGTTCGGACATTTCAATCTGAAGCTGAATCGCTTCTTTGTAATGTAAGAAATAATCAATAAAGGTCAAACTTCGCTCTTTTAATGACGCTGTTTCCATTAATGTATATTTCTCTTCCTTTGAAAATGGAAGAAACCGTGAGATATATCCTATCAGAACATTAAGATCCTTTATCTCATCAATTGCTTTGACAATGCCCTCTGACTCTCTAAATTTGGCTCCAATTTGATGAGATATATTTTGAATATAGGTCATCATTTCTTTCTGACCGGTTTCGTTGAGGTCGATGACCTCCTGCGCTGATACCGTTTTTCCAGTAATCATGTTTTCGGCAATGTTAATATCCGAAACTTCCACACGGTCTAAGACCTTAACTTGAACATGGTATCCTTTTTCGCTGGGGTTCACCTCTAGTATCTTAAGAGTAACGCCTGTTGTGTAGAAATCCTCCACGTTGATTTCGTGTCGGTCCCTATGCCGTTTTAACGGCAACGCCACAATCTCATGATTTTTGTCTCGAATGCAGGCCAGTTCATCCTCGCTGAAGCGGTCTATTCTTAATGGATACGTCATTCCTGGTAATAAAACAAGATTTTCTATGGCTAATATCATATAAATTATCTCCTCTTTCATAAATGAATGATCATTTATCATTTTTTAAAATTGAAAGCGAGCTTTTACTCTCGCTAAAGAACTAGAAATCTAATCATTTGGGACTGAATGAACCATGCTGATTAGATTTTAAAATCTTTAAGAAGTGCTTTTTGAATGATATAAATCAATTCGTCCAAACGTTCCATGGCCATGCTTTCAGACTCACAACTTTTCACTGCAATCATTTTTACTGGGGCAAACAGAATAGCGTACAAATTATCATTGTTAAAGTTATTTAATATCTGCTGTTTCTTTAAATCCGTCAGCAACTGATTTAAATCCGCTGGTCCCTTCATCGAACCACAACTGCCTTGCAGAACAGGGCAGGTACTAAATTGTTCAATAAAATGAAAAACTTCTTTGTTTTCAATAATGAAGAAATAATACCGTCGGATCAATTCTGCAATGATTTCTTCTCCAACCATGTTGGGGCTCAAACATTGAAGTAAATATTGAATCGCATCTTCAGAATATTCCAGATAAATTTCTCTAAGCATGGTCTCCTTATTTTCATAATAGATGTATACTGTCGCTGGAGATACGCCAGCGGCCTTTGCTATTTTTGAGATAGATGTGCCCTGGAACCCCTCCTCCAGAATCAATTGCACCACTGCAATTTTAATGCATCTTTGCTTTTCGTCATCTTTTCTTCTCATGAGCGCCGCCTAACTTTTAGATAAAATTGATGATAAATCTATAATAAACGATCATTCATTTATTGTCAAATGGAATGATTTTGAGTTTATAAGCAATTTGCCCCCTCATCCCACTCTTCAACGCATACCCCCATGCCCCGTTGGGCCCCATACTATCATGAAACATCTGCTCCCAGCTCATATCCCAGAAGAGAGTCGTCCTCATCTGAACGCGCGGTCATAATGATGATAGTCAATAGGTCTATCCTCATATTCGATAATATAATGGTTTATCCAAGTATTGGCCTTCGCGATTATATATTTCATTGAGCCATTCACTTGGATCACCAAACCATTTTCGGATATGTTCTTTATTCAACCATTCTTCAAACAGCGATATACCAACGTTTTTCATTTTTCTGATATTCAAATCTCCGCTATCCATACTGCTATTTTATCACTCCCCATACACAGACATAAATAAACAAATGCTTTATACCCTTCTAACCGCCCAGGATGCGCTGATTGTTATTACTATTTTTGTTCAATTTCACTTACACATTCGCTTTTAATTTTTTCAACCAGGAACTGCAGTGCATCAATAACATGTGGTCGGATGTCACCGCCTATCAGCACATACATGATGTCGTCGCCAAGTTCAAGCTGGCCTTCATTAAGCCAAACCCTGACATAGAAGATACCCTCCATCTTATAGGTTTCACCAATCGCCCAATCAACCTTTGCTGCATCATAAGCAAATTCCATTCCCTTTACCAGGGAACCGTCATCAATTCCTTGGCGCACCTTGGCTTTAGGCGTTTGACGCACAACACCATTATGAACTAAAAACATCCCTTCCTGTAAAGCCGCCGGATCAGTTTTTGCTTCTTTAAGCCATTCATCCATTGATGGCGATGGTTTTTTCATTTTTTCATTAATCATAAACTATACACTCCCATTCTGAATACTCTTCAACTTGCTCCATGTTTTCAGGAAAACATCTATTCTATCCGCCAGTATTATCTTTCACTACCCCGTATTTTAACATTGGCGTAAAAATTTTGATACCCATAGCTCTATTTTCTTCTTTACATAAAGCTGGTACATTATATCATCCCCCAGAAAATGTCAATGACGGGGTGATGACTGTTGGGTTCGGAGAGCTTGGGCTCCAGGTGACGACTACATCATAAGATTCTTCGAAAATCCCTTGATCCTTACTTCTGACCGTAACTATTTTCTTTTCTGTGTCGATGCCAACGACTTCACTATCTATCCTCACATCAATGTTAAACCTTGATTTCATATCCGCAGGAGTTTGGACGCTAAGGTTTCTCTTTCCTTGATGATTTTCATTGATTCCACAAGTTGCGCTCCTGCTTTAAGTAAATTCTTGCTTATATTATCAAACTTTAAGGAAAGGTGAAGAAGGAATTAAAAACAAAAAGTTGAAAGTTACACATAAAAATAAGAAATAGGAACACGAGGGTGAATGAAATGAACGATGCACTTTTTGACCCCGTTGCTGCCCATTATGATTCCTGGTATGATACTGAGCTTGGATCAGTATCTGATCATGTTGAACGCCACCTGGCCCAGTCCATGTTTAAGGCACCGGGTCCCAAGGTTCTTGAGATCGGCTGTGGTACCGGACAATATACCAGCTGGCTTGTGCAAGAGGGATATGAAGTCACTGCTGTGGATATTTCCGCTGAAATGATGGCTCTGGCCCAAAAGAAACTAGCAGCCATTGAGGAAATCACCTCAAAAGCTAAGCCTGTTCACTGGTGGCATGCTGATATTACAGCAATTCTGGATCAACTGGGAACCTATGATGGGATTTTTTCCATGACCGCCTTTGAATTCGTACCTGAACCTGAAAAGGTCTTGCAAAAACTTTTTAGTCATTTAAGGCCCGGAGGCTGTATTGTGATCGGACTCATCGCAGGCATGAGTGCCTGGAGTGAATACTACGCGGAGGCAGCTCGTAACAACCCCACTTCCGTCTTCGCCCGCGCTGCACTTTATACTAAAGAGGAAATAGGTTCCTGGCAAATCGGTGTACCTGGGGAAATCGGAGAATGTCTTTTCTTCCCGCCGAATGTTCAAACAACAGCTGAGGCCCTTTCTCTCGAGGAGAAAAGAGAAGGAGATCCTGGCTTTGTGGCGGCCAAGTGGGTAAGGATCTGATAAATTACCGAGCAAAGTTCCCCAAACGAAAGGGGCTGTCGCAGTAAGACAGTCCCTTTCACTTTGACAAGCCTTTAATTTTAAGGTCTATCCACTCCAAGGTGCTCCTTAATGACTGCTGGGTAATCTGTGAAAAGTTCACTCCTTGTTTTTCAGCAAGCTCCTTTAACCAAGCCGGTAACGTTATATTTGTCTTTACGGACCGATTATCCATCTCATTCTTCACGACTTCTGGAAACACGGTAATAGGAACAATTAGGGTAATACTTCCCTTAAATTAGAGTTGTCTTTGCGACCACGCCCACGCCCTTCAGACCGCAGCCAAAAAGGAGCTTACGTTTACCGATCCACTAATACCGGACTTTTTATTGTATCAATTGTTAAGTACTTATGGGGTGGGGGCCTCTATTTATAGACTCTTTTTTTATCCGTGGTATAATCATACTGTTAAATTAACTTAGAAAACAATCAATTATCCGAAGTAATATTATAAATAATCAAAGAAGGAAAGTACATTATGGAAAAGTCAAAGCTGATTGAAATGATCAAGAATAATCCTAATGCCATAGCCTATATAACTAATCCTACCGATGAGATAAAATTATTGGCTGTTAAAAACAATGGACTTACATTAAAATATATAGAAAATCCAACTCAAGAGATGCAAGAATTAGCTCTAGACAATAATGGGCGAGCGATTCAATTTATAAATAACCCTACAGAAGCTATGATGATAAAAGCCATAAATGATGGATGGGTTAACTTAGAGTATCTTGAAAATCCCAACGAGAAGATAATAAAATTAGCGCTCAATCAAGCTGGCTGGGCTATTAAATATGTGAAGAATCCAAGTGAGGACTTGCAATTATTAGCTGTACGAAAAAATTACGATTCAATAAAATTTATCAAAGACCCTTGCGAAGGTGTACAAGAAGAGGCTGTAAAAATTAGTTATGATGCCCTAAGATATATAAATTCTCCTACCCATAATGCAGAGCTTATAGCTATCAAGAATAATGAGCGGGCTATTACCTTTATCAATGATTTAGCTAAAAATAAAATCTTAGAATTTTTGAAAGTAAATATTTTAGTGATTAAATATGTTATGAAAGAAATATCTAAAGATCAATTAGAACAAACCTTAAAGGAATCATTATCGAATGAAGATGTTGAAGAAAAATATGTGAGAGATTATTTAAATTGTAGTAATATAGATAAAAATAACGACATTATGCCAATCGACAAGGTTATGTTTGTCTATAAATACGGAAGTAAAAAGGCAAAAAAAATAGCTGTAGATGAAAAGCTGAAGATGCTATAGGAGTGAGACATCATGAATTTTACAGACACATTAAAAAGTGTTGACTTAGTACTATCGACTGGAGAAGTACCTTTAATCGTTGGGGAAAGCGGAATCGGAAAAACAGCTTTAGCCAAGGAAATTGCTCAAGAAAATCATTGGAGTTTAATTGTAATTAATGGGAATCTCCTTAAAGAAGGTGAAATCGGGGGTCTGCCAACGATAGAGTCTTATGCAGGAGTTAATGATAAAGAAGATCAAGTTGAAAAGAAAGCGACGGTATATGCGGTTCATCATAAGCTGAGGGAAATTGATGAAGAAATATCTCAAGGAGAAACCGTTCTTTTATTTATCGACGAGATCAATCGCTGTGAACATACAGTCCAACAGGAACTTATGAATTTAATTTTAAATCGGGAAATCAATGGCTATAAATTACCTGTAGGTGTCAAAATCTTAGCCGCTATGAATCCTTCCAGTAAATATAGTTCGAATTTTGATTACCAGGTTGTCGATATGGATGCCGCCCAAGAAAATCGATTTGTCTGGTTATCTATGGAGCCAGATTATAATCAGTGGATCGATTGGGCAATAGAGGCCGGAATCGAGCAAAACGTTATCGAGTTTATCTCCACCTTCCCAGAATATTTGCATAAGATCAACGAAGATGATCTTAGAGCAACGCCCAGAAGCTATGAGCGAATTTCCAGCAGTTATAAAATTTATAAGGATAAAAAAGATTCCATACCCAGGTCCGTGTTTTTAAATGTTATCAAGGGGAATGTCGGGAGATTAATAGCAGAAGAGTTTGTGAGCTTTGTTGAATCAGATTATCGTTCGCTCATATCTTATAAAGATGTTTTTTCAGGAAATTCTCTTCCTGAATCGATCATAGAAAGAGTGAAAAACGAAAGCCATACCAGACTTTATCTATCCGCAAAGAATATTCTCAAAAACTTAGAATCAAATCTATTAAACAATAGTGATGATTCAAGTTTTTATATGGACAGGCTGATTGAGTTTTTAAAAATACATCCTGTCGATTTAAAGATAGGAATCATGAAAGATATTAAAAACAGTTATCCCGAAGTATACAAACATGCCATAGAAAATGAAGCGTTTATCGAATCATATTTTGAATCTTATCGTTTAATAAGGTGATAAGCTATGGAAAGTTTTATTGATAACCAAGTTAAAGAGCTCTACGAAAAAGCAGATATTATTATTAATAGTTTTTTCAAGGCAAGACGCACACAGGGTCATTCCAAGGTAAATATACCCCCGGAATTTAAAGAAGAGTTTTTCAGCCTTGTCGATAAAGTAAACTTAAGTCTTATGGAATACAGAGATAATTTCTACGGCTATTTTTTGATGCAAATGTCCCGAGAAATACGATTTGACATCAGCAGCCCTACTGCTGTGAATTTTAAAGGGGCTAAGTATGTTATCTATTTTAATCCCATTATTTTTTTAAATCTTAATATTAAGCAGATGGAAAGTACCATTAAACATGAAATTCTCCATATCTTATCCATGCATTTAATAAGAGCCAAAGAATTTAAGGGTGGCTACAGCACATTAGCCATCAATCTGGCCATGAATATCGTTGTCAATACCTATTTAGATCATCTCCCCCCCTATTCTGTTACCTTAGAATGGGTGAATTTAAATTATTCGTTAAACCTCCTGCCCTTTAAACCCTTTGAATATTATGTAGAAGATATCCAAACCGCCCTGGACTTGCTGGAAGCGGATGAGGATGCGGCCGATGAAAGTGATACAGATGACGCTGATCAGGAAGAAACAATAGAAACCGAGTATAATCCTGAAAAAGCCCATGACCTTTGGGCAGACTCCAGTGATATCGATGAAAAAACCCTTCAAGGATTTACAGAGAAGTTTATTGATAATGCTCAAAAAGGTAGCATTCCAAATTATTTAGAAAGTATGATCTCATCCCTTAAAAACAGCAAGGGCGAATTACCTTGGAATTTATATCTTAAGCGGCTAATGGGAACGGTTGAAAGTAATAAAAAGAAGACGATAACCAGAAGAAACCGAAGACAGCCCGATAGATTAGATTTAAGAGGTCGACTCAGGAGTCATAAAGCCAAGATTGTTGTTGCTCTTGATATCAGTGGCAGCATTAATGATCAGGAATTTAATCAAGCCATCCG
This sequence comes from Desulfosporosinus shakirovi, assembly GCF_020595055.1. GTDB lineage: Bacteria > Bacillota > Desulfitobacteriia > Desulfitobacteriales > Desulfitobacteriaceae > Desulfosporosinus > Desulfosporosinus shakirovi. Next base: position 189,587 of record NZ_JAJDOO010000005.1, read on the forward strand.
AGAAGTCCTGGCTATCGTTAAAAATTATCATCATGAAATTACGATTATCGAATGTGACAGTGAAATCAGACGTGTGTATAAAGTCAAATCTGTCAAGGACATCAAAGATCGAAGTAATATCAGTGGGGGCACCAGATTTACCCCGGTTTTTGAGTATGCTAATAAGCATAAGGTTAATTTACTAATCTATTTTACGGATGGCAAAGGTGAAGCAAAGCTTCTGACAATACCTCAGGGGTATAAAACCTTATGGGTTATTTCTGGGAGAGGAGATAAGCTTTCCTTAAAAGAAGCTTATGGGGCAGTCAAAAAGCTTAAAAATATTAAACTAAACGATGATTCATTAAAAATGAGTGATGTTAAAATAGAAGGATTTTCAATGCAAGACCAGGAAAGCATGAATATTTGATCCCCTAGCTACCGGTTAACCAGGCTATTCACTTAAAATATCTATAAGTACATTTGAAAGGGCTCTGTCTTAATGGAAAAAACTCTTTTTATCAGTATCCCCCTCCTCAATGACATTGGGGCAACCGTTGAACACTCTCTCAGGTGGCGAGATTCTTTATATCGGGAACCTGATGGGGTTGAAGGAAATTAATAGGTCTATAACCGGCAAATACATTTTAACTTGGCTTCTATGGTAATCAACTGTCGAGCCCCAATTTTACTTTTCTGATCAGCACCTTACTGCCATCCCCATAGCACTATTATGACTAATCAAAAAACAGGTTGAAAATAGAACTTTTCGGATTCAGGCTGGCAGTATTTCACAAAAACCTTCAGATAACATATAATAACATCGTGTGTGTTTAGTTTTACGAACACTTTACAAACCGATAATTTAGGTTTAACACTTTTTTGATAGAATGAGTAAAACATTAGCTAATTAAGGAGGTTCTTATGTATTGTCATTTCCATTCTGAACTATCAAAGCTAGGTCAGGAAATTGAGCAGCTATGGGCACCAGAACTGCGTGGTGCTGGTGATGAGGCAACATTCTTTGCCGCCAAAGGAAAGGTCTTGGATATTTTAAACGTGTTATACAGTGAAAAATCCAGGGAATTCCGAGTGGTCAAACTGACCAATTCGCCCTCCACTGTCGTTAAAGTTGTAAATCATGTCTTGCGCAGATCGGACATGAACTCACCCGGTTCTAAGGTTGTCAACCTGTAATCATACGACCTTCAATAGAAGCAGGCATAAGCAAAACAAGATGAGAGGTGATTTTCCTCTCATCTTGTTTTGCTTAAATTGGGCGATTTCGCTACTTTTCAAGTCCAGGTCTTTTAGGAGGTCTTTTTTCTCCAGAATGGCCTGGACTCTGTCCTTGACAGCCTGCTGTAATTCCAATTTGGTCATGCTCTCGACATCATGCTCCGCGATAAACTCATCCCGCTCCTCTTCCGGGATCTCAAGAAGGATGGGAGCCTAGGTGTAGGTCAATTCGTCACTGGTGACGAATTTGGATTACCGTCACTGTCGAGGGAAGCAATCATTTTCATCCCATACTCTTTTAACCTAGTCAACAGGTTACATATAAAGATTGAGGTTTACACATTATATAAGCAAAACGTGCTAAAAGGAGATGAATTGGTGAAAAAAGATAGACTTATTGCAGGAGGTATCGCAGGATTTATAGCAAGTATTACTTGTGACATTGTAGGGATTATATATAAATCATTAGGGTGGACTGACAGAACTTTCAACGATTACGCAACAATTATACTTACATATCAAGTTTATTCTAAAGAGGGAATTTTTGGTATAATTCTTTCGATGATTAGCCATGCAGCAGTATGTATAATCTTTGGAGTTATTTTTGCTTACATGATAATGTTTACATCTAGCAATTATTTATATCTCAAAGGATTAGGGTATAGTTTAGTTATTTGGTTATTACTCAATACTTTTGGAACAATACTTAATCTACCTCTATTTAGAAAAATGCCACTAAGCGTCGCATATTCAACACTTTCTACTGCCTTAATATATGGCTTCATGGTTTCTTTGAGTTTAAGAATTATCGATAAGAAAATGCATTTACTATAGTAATTGGCCCCTTGCGGTTCAATAGTATTCAAGAATTAAGTTCTAGGGGAAAAATCATTTCCACTAAATCAAACTCAATATCTTTCCATATCGTTTGTTACTTATTCCAACATCACTACTTCGAACAACCAAGAAAGGATAGGATAGCATCCCACTTCCATGCTTCGGAATTGCACTCAGAAGATCAATCAAAACATCGTGTTCTCATTCGATTAAAGCAGGCAGTGTACAATTTCTGCTGTTTTATAGGTATTCATTCAATCAGATCCCCTCCGAACTTTTACCTAACCGGAAGGGATCTATATTGTTGTGGGTGAATCTCTTATTGAATGCATACAATATAGAGGCACAAAGAACTTCCTATTGTAAAACATGATTCTGGATATACATGTGCAGTTATTTAAAAATAAGAAAGTGGGAATGTGTAATGAGTGAAGATCAAAAATGCCCTATATGCCCGAAATGCGAGCAGGAGTATGATTATGCGAATTCTGTATCAGAAATTCATGTCTGTCCAAATTGCGAAACGATGGAAACGCTAAAAATTTACGCAAAGCACCTAGTCCAAGGAAAATAATATTTAACAAATCCATTTTGCCAGTTGACTTAATGCTTATGAATAGCCGCTTAATAAAGGTTCTCTTGAATACTTTTCGGCGATCATTTTATTGATTGTATTTGGGAGAGCCTTTGTTTGCCACAAACATTGTAATACCTCAAAAATAATATTTATTTGAATTTTATTATAATAACAATTATAATAAAAGTATCATACATGTTAACTCGGCAAAGACTAAAGCATAACCCTTCAAGAAAGGACGTGATTCATTTGACTCATCGGCGCAGCGGTACACGACCCATGTTCTATCCTTTAAATCCCCAAGACCCGCGTAATCCTGCCCAGAAAAATAAGGATTTAAGCTCACTTCCTGAAGTTTATCAAGATTTCTACAGAGAAATAACCCGTTTCCTTCCTCACCAACAGATTTTTATTGACCCTTTTTACACCTTAGGCTTTGGCATTGATGCCAGCTTTTATCGCTTAATCCCTAAGGTGGTTCTTAAAGTCGTCAATAATGAAGAAATGGCGGCGATTTTGAAAATTGCTCAAGCCCTACATATACCGGTTACCTTCCGATGTGCGGGAACTAGTTTATCAGGGCAAGCTTTAACGGATTCTGTCTTACTGGTGGTTCAAGGAGCATGGCGGCACTATGAGGTCCATGAAGAGGGCAAGAGGATTTCTCTCGAACCAGGTATCCTTGGTGTAGAGGCAAACCGCTACTTAAAATCTTATCGCCGAAAAATCGGACCGGACCCGGCTTCCATTGATCACTGCATGATTGGAGGGATCGCAGCCAACAACGCCAGTGGAATGTGCTGTGGCACTGCCGATAACAGCTACAAAACTGTAGAGGATATGCGAATTATTTTCGACGACGGAGCCCTGCTGGATACGGCAGATCCTGCCTCATGCCGTGATTTTTTGCAAAGCAAACCGGATCTTATCCGCCAAATAGAAAGCATTCGTGACGAGCTGAAGGCCGATCCGGATCTGACTGAACTGATTAAAAAGAAGTACAAAATCAAGAATACCACAGGCTATAGCATCAATGCCTTTGTTGACTATGAAGATCCCCTTGAAATTATCAAGCATGTCATGATCGGTTCGGAAGGGACTCTGGGGTTTATCTCGCGGATTACCTATAAAACGGTGTTTGAACATGACCATAAAGCCTCTGCCTTAATCATTTATCCCGATATGGACCATGTTTGCCGGGCTGTTATGAAGCTTAATCGAGATTTAGTATCCGCGGCGGAAATGATGGATCGGGTTTCCCTCAGAACCATGGAAGATGAGCCCGGTATGCCTGATTATTTAAAAACCCTCTCAGAAGAGGCAACCTCTCTCCTGGTGGAGGTCCGGGCCGAGAATCGGGAGATATTGGAACAACGAATTCAAGAGGTTAAATTACGGCTGGAGAGCGTACCGACAGTTTTACCCATTGACTTTACCTCGGTAAAATCCGAGTATGAGACCTACTGGAAAATTCGCAAAGGAATTTTTCCTGCCGTAGGTGGAATCCGTGAACAAGGGACTGCTGTCATAATCGAAGATGTGGCCTTTCCTTTAGAAAGATTAGCCGAGGCCACCATGGATCTGCGCTCCATTCTTAATAAATTCGGCTACCATGATGCCATTATCTACGGCCATGCTTTAGATGGGAACTGGCACTTTATCTTTACCCAGAAGTTTGAGACTGAGGAAGAAATCAATCGGTATTCGGGTTTGATGAAAGAAGTTAATGAACTGGTTGTTAAGAAATACAATGGCTCACTGAAAGCCGAACATGGAACCGGGCGGAATATGGCTCCCTTCGTCGAACTGGAATGGGGGAGTAAAGCCTATCAGCTGATGAGACGGATTAAAACCGCCTTTGATCCCCACGGTCTGTTAAATCCCGGCGTGATTATCAATGACAACAAGAATGTCTATCTGGAAAACTTAAAAATGATGCCTCAGTCTCATGAAACTATCGATCGCTGTACCAACTGCGGCTTCTGCCAAGATATTTGTCCTTCCAAAAATTTGACCACGACTCCACGGATGCGTATTATTCTGCAGCGGGAAATTGCCTTCCTAAAAAGAACGGGCAAAGAACCGCAACGGTTAATGCGCTTGCTGAAGGACTACGACTATGCAGGGAATGCCACCTGTGCCACAGATGGACTCTGTGCCAAGGCTTGCCCCCTTTCCATTAACACAGGAGACAATTCTAAATATCTGCGTTCCCAGGCCATTACTCCCACCACTCGCTTCATTGCCCAACGACTGTCAAATAATATGAATGGGGTAACGACCTTTATGCGCTTTGGCCTGGGGGCAGTGAATGGAGCTCATTCACTCCTGGGAACCGGGGTGATGGATAAACTTGCCTCTAAGGCCCACCTGGTAACCAAGAATCGGATTCCTCTCTGGAATCCTTGGATGCCCGGCCGGGGATCTGCTCCCCAAGCGAGATCCGGTTCTGCGGGACCTTTCAATGCAGCGAAGGTCTCCTCCCCAGGCGCAGAGCCCTTGAAGGTGGTCTATTTCCCCAGTTGCATCAGCCGCTCTATGGGGCCAGCTCGTCAAGACAAGGATCAAAGGCCTCTCCATGAAGTGATGCTTTCTATCTTAGCTAAAGCCGGCTATGAAGTCATCGTCCCGCCGAACATGGCTAACTTATGTTGCGGTATGCCTTGGGAAAGTAAAGGGTTCTTTCAGATAGCTGATGAGAAGAGTGACGAACTGGAAAAGGTGCTGGTCACAGCCAGTGAAAATGGCAAATATCCTATCCTCTGCGATACCAGTCCTTGTCTCTATCGAATGAAGCGAGCCTTCAAATCCGGGATTAAGCTTCATGATTCCGTGGAGTTCACCCACGATTTCTTAATGGAGCACTTAAAGTTCAGACAGGTTCCGGAAACAGTCGCTGTCCACGTGACTTGCAGTTCGGTTAAAATGCATATCAGCGATAAATTTAAAGCCCTGGCCGAAGCCTGCGCGGAAAAGGTGATTATGCCTGATGATGTCCATTGCTGCGGCTTTGCAGGGGATCGAGGATTTTCCTTCCCAGAGTTGAATTATTCTGCCTTAGCCGGACTTAAACCCTCCCTCCCCAAGGAGTGTACTTCAGGTTATTCCAATAGCAGAACCTGTGAGATCGGACTATCCCTGCATAGCGGAATCAGCTATCAATCCCTGATGTATCTGGTGGATCGGGCTTCATCTCCGCTCCCGCTTCAATAAGGGGCCGTAACGAAACTTGAGATTTTTTCAAGCTGGTGGTGCGTTATCCCAA
>NZ_JAJDOO010000060.1 GCF_020595055.1 Desulfosporosinus shakirovi
AACTCACTATACTTCTCTCGGAGGTCCATGACAACTATTCTAACTCAGGGGGTTATCCTTGGAATCTGTGCGATGGTTTTAAACCTTATTATACTTAATACACCTTTTAATACAATTTTCCCTTGGACTATCCCAGTGATTTTCAGCCCTCACGAGGGGGGGAGATCATTCATTAATTACCCACTGGGAACTTTTACTTTATTGGTTACTTTTGTAATAGGTATTGTAATGAGCTTAAAATCATTGAAAAGGGATGTTCATTAAAAATAGAATCAGGAAAAAAGCTAAAACGATTATTTTAAATATCCCTTTTATTGTCTTGAGATTACTATCTTTAGTAGTTACATGTATTCCGGTTTTTGCAACTTGAAGCCGTCTAAATTAAGGGTGGGATAACCCAGCTCCCGGGTGGTCATATCTTCAACATCATGACGCGAGATAAATTTCTCCCGCTCATCTTCAGGAATCCCCAGAAGGAGAAAGGACTGGTAGTGGGTCAAATTCGCCAGCGCTGGCGAATTTGAGCTAGGGACCAAATCAATAATGATCTTTATTTGAAAAACCAGTTTATCCAGTGAAAATATAGAGAATACCCTCATATCATAATAATGACATGAGGGTATTCTTATTTAGACGTTTTAATATTGTCCTTGACATAGGACCCATTTTAGTTAGAGGACAGTATGCCTTAATTATAGTCAGAATTATATTCAGACCCTCAAATGTTATAGATTAGCTAATCTACGCTCTACAAAATGGGAAATGCGTTTAAGGGCTTCCTGAAGTTGCTCCATGGAATATGCGTAAGAACAACGAATATGGCCTTCTCCGGAAGGACCAAATGCAGTTCCCGGAACGACAGCTACTTGCTCTTCTATTAAGAGTTGTTCAGCAAATTCTTCTGAAGATAATTTTGTTTTAGAGATATCGGGGAAGACATAAAAGGCACCTAAGGGTTCGAAACAATCGAGGCCCATCTGTCGAAAGCCGTGAACCATAAGACGTCGTCGCCTGTCATAGGCTGTGACCATATCGTTTTTAGCCTCATTGGCAGACCGCAATGCTTCTATGGCGGCAAATTGCCCCATGATGGGAGCACAAAGCATTGTGTACTGATGAATCTTAGTCATTCCTTGAACCAGATCAGCATGACCGGCAACGTATCCAATTCTCCAACCGGTCATGGCATATGATTTTGAGAATCCACTCACAAAGAGAGTACGGTCCCGCATTCCGGGTAAGCTGGCAAAGGAGACATGTGTCTCGTCGTAGGTGAGGTCGGAATAGATATCATCGGCAAGGACCAGAAGGTCGTGCTCATTTACGAAATCGGCAATGGGAAGTAAATCCTCGCGATTCATAATTGCTCCGGTAGGGTTATTCGGATAGGAGAGAACTAAGAGCTTAGCTTTCGGAGTGTAGGCTCTTGCTAAGTCTTCTACGCGCATGCGGAAATTTTCCTTGGCATAAGTAGGAACGTAGCTGACGCTTGCTCCTGCCAATATGGCACAGGGAGCATAGGATACGTAGGACGGATCGGGAACTAAGACAACATCCCCTGGTCCCAGTACAGCTCGCATTACGAGGTCGACGGCCTCGCTCGCTCCAGAGGTGATGAGAATCTCATGATGAGGGTCGTAGGAAAGATTCAAGGTTTTATTCAGATGGTGGGACAACTCATCACGCAACTCAAAAAGACCTGCGTTACTGGTATACATGGTCTGTCCTTCTTCCAGAGAAAAGATGCCACTTTCTCTGACTGTCCAAGGAGTGACAAAGTCCGGTTCTCCAACCCCTAATGAAATGACATCTTTCATAGTCGCGACAAGGTCAAAGAACTTTCGGATTCCCGAGGGGGGAAGGGTTGCAACATGGGTGGCCAGATAATTATTCATGGTGACACCACCAGACGTTGGAGGGTCTCTTCTTCGCCCATAAGCTCTATTCCGTCTTGCTTATAGCGGCGAAGCACAAAGTGGGTCGCTGTACTCTGAACATGTTCAAGAGAGGCCAACTTTTCAGCCACAAAAAGGGCGACATCTTGCATGGTTTTACCTTCGATAAGCAGGGATAAGTCATATCCTCCGGACATCAAAAAAAGTGCTTTGATCTCAGGATATTTCTGCAAACGTTTGGCGATCTTATCAAAGCCATAGCCCCGTTGGGGCAAGACTTTCACTTCAATCAGAGCAGATACCTTTTCATCGCCGGTCCTGTCCCAGTTGATCATGGGTTGATAGCCGACGATTACTTTTTCGTTTTCCCAATCTTGAATACGTTTCGTGATGTATTCTGGTGACAATCCGGTTTGAACAGAAAGCTCTTCAGGCTTAAGTCTACAATCTTCGGAAATGAGTTTGAGCAGTCTGCGATCCTTTTCACTGAACATAAAATCCACTCCTCTTATTATATAACACATCATAACACGCATTTTATCCTTATAAAAGATCAAAATTAGGAGGACAATTTCGTGCCATGGTAATCCTTTTTAGGATGGTATTAACTTTACCAAAAACGAGACAAAACATCTAGACTTTTCCTGTATGTATACAAAATATCTTTCTTAATTGTCTGTATCATCTGTCACTATTTTCATGCCCATTTTTAATAATATGTTCTCATGGCGAAGCTGATAGAGGTCCCGTAATTGAATTTGGGGCAAGATAATGAGTAGATTAAGCACATAAGGGAAAGTCCGTTTGTTTTATTAAAATCTCTGCAATGGCGGTGTTTAGCATGAAGGCAATCGGTGGGATAATTCTGATTTGCATAGGACAGGATTCATAGGGTATACGGTTAAAAATATAAAAGGGTATAGGGTCGAAACATCTTGGGTTAAGATGTTAATGTTTATCATAGATGTTCTAGGAGAAGGGGGAGCTGCTGTAGGTTTGTTACTTATACTTGTGGGCATAATCCTAATTTTTAGTTAAGTAATTTAAAGGATATTGCTTGAGTGACAAGTTTCGATAAGATTAGGTTGGGTTTGTCAGAATTTCAGGTTATAATAGTCTGGGATAGAATAATAACCTTGCTTAATCAATTTGATGGTTCATAGCTGAGAGGAGTCATTATATGCCAATCTATGAATTCGGATGTCCGGGCTGTGGGGGTATCACCACGGAATTGTGTAAAATAGGAGAAAAAGGGGAGCAACTCAGGTGTGAGGAATGTGGAAACACAGGGCTGATAAAACACATCTCAGGATTTGCAAGTCTGGGAGTCCGTGGAGGGGCCGGGAGCGGCAACTGTTCGCCAGGGTGTAGTGGGAATTGTGCAGGATGTCATTGAAAGGGGCCCGTATTCTTGAAGAAGCGACTGAATATTGTCTTAGTTGAACCGGAAATTCCACCGAATACAGGAAATGTGGCACGGCTTTGTGCAGCGACGGGAGCTGCACTTCATCTAGTAAAACCATTAGGTTTTAGCATTGATGACAAACAACTAAAACGTGCCGGTCTAGACTACTGGCATCTTTTAGATATTTATATTTATGAAAATTTTGCGGAGTTTGAAGAAAAGAACCCTGTTGGTCCTCGTTATTTAGCAACCACTAAAGGTGGACGATCTTATACGGACATTTCCTATGAATTAGGAGGATACCTTCTATTTGGGAAGGAAACCAAAGGACTGGCTCCTGAAATTATTGGGCGCTATCCAGAAACGGCACTGCGATTGCCGATGCGTGCGGATGCTCGTTCATTAAATCTATCAAATTCTGTGGCTGTTATCGTTTACGAAGTGTTACGCCAATGGGATTTTCCGAACCTTGTCTAGAAAGGGGCAAAGCACATGTTAACAAAACCCAATGCAAAGGCGGTTGAAGAACAATCATGATGAATGGATATTGGTTGACATTTTTGATGGCCTTAGTGATTGCAGTAATTGCTACGCCATTTTCTATGAAACTGGCGAAACGTTGGGGGGCAATTGCCTATCCGGGCGGGCGACATATTCACAGTCGACCAATTCCGCGTCTTGGCGGCTTGGCACTGTATGTGGCTTTTTGGATTACTGCTTTGGTGACACAAGCTTGGAGTGAAAATATCTGGGGCTTATTTATTGGAAGTACCATCATTGTAGGGGTTGGTATATGGGATGATATCCGTGAAATTCGCCCTTTGCATAAGCTATATTGGCAAATCGCTGCAGCGGCAGTGCTGATCTTCTTTGATTTTTCTATGAATTTCATTTCCATTCCGTTTCTCGACGAACCACTAAAATTTGAAACCTTTGGACTAAGTGCTGTCGGCGTCATATTAATGCTATTTTGGGTCGTCGGATTGGTGAATACAGTGAATGTTTCTGATGGATTGGATGGACTGGCTGCCGGCATATGTTTTATCGTTGCTATTCTGCTGTTTTGGTCGGCGGACGGGATTAATCAATTTCCAGCCGCTCATCTTACCTTAGCTTTAGCCGGAGCGCTTCTCGGTTTTCTGTTTTTCAATTTCCCCCCAGCGCGTGTTTTCATGGGGGATTCGGGAAGTATGTTTCTAGGGTATATTATTGGAGGGATTTCCATCATGGGCCTCCTTAAAACTGCAACAATTCTTGGTTTGGTTTTTCCGCTCCTAGTTTTGGGTATGCCGGTCACAGACCTGACTTTTGCCATTATACGGCGAAAACTGCGCGGGCAATCTATTGCCATGGCTGATCGAGGGCATCTGCACCATCGTTTACTCGATGCTGGGTTTACTCAAAGGCAAGCTGTATTTTTAATGTATGGAATTAGTGCTTGCTTTGGGGTTGCTGCCGTACTTGGAGCAAAGGGACAATGGATTAGTGCCTTTGTAGTTCTCTTTGTAGTTTTTGCGATACTAATCACTATTTTAATGCGCCGAACTGAAAAACTGGCAGTATTTGCTCGTCGACAGTCTAAGTGAATTTCATCTAGAAATACTAAAATATGGCCTTTGCCATTAGGTGCCTGCTACACTTCTTTTTCCCTCCATGCATATGATGGTCGGAAAGGGGGTATAAGTATGCCATTAAATGTGTTTGCCTTTTATAATGGCTTAACGGAGCAAACAAAGGGTTACCCTTATTTAAAACGTTACGGGAACGGCATACAGGAACTGGCAATTTTTGAGGTGTCTATTCAGAGTAATGGAGCAATCCTTGGGCGTCCAAGTCGGCAACTTATTGAAGAGGCCCATACCATGGGGATTAAGGTGTATTTAGTCATTAGCAATTTAACTCGGCAGGGTCAGTTTTCTACAGCTTTGATGGGACGTTTAGTACGAGAACAAGAATTTGCCAACCTAGTTTGGAGAAACATACGTAATGTTTTAGTTGAGTATCAAATGGATGGAGTAAATCTTGATTTAGAAAAAGCGGCTCCTGCAGATCGTCCGCTTTTTAGTCAATTAATTCAAACTTGGTCCGCCATGTTTAAAGAAGCAAATTTCGTGGTATCAATAGATGTACCCGCTAAAACTTCGAGTGACCCTCTGAACGCTTGGAGGGGGTCGTTTGATTATAGACCAATTGGGCGAGCTGTCGATGAAGTAATTCTAATGACTTACGAAGAACATTGGTCGCAAAGCGAACCAGGATCGGTAGCCTCAATTCCTTGGGTCACTCAAGTTTTAGATTATGCCATAGCCAATATTCCACGTGACAAAATCTATATGGGAATTCCAATGTATGGGTATGATTGGCCAGAGGACGGTACAGGGAAAGTTATTGGTTATCAACGGGCTACAGAGCTTGCACGTCGATACGGTGCTCCGTTACAATGGGATGCAAGGCAACACAGCACGTATTTCCGATACGAGACTAGAAGAGTTCGCCACACAGTATATTTTGAAGATCCAAGGAGCTTAAGAGAGAAACTGGAGCTTGCAACGCAGAAAGGCATACGCGGTGTTGCACTTTGGGAAATGAACCTTAGTTATCCTCAATTTTGGGAAGTACTGCAAACGTACATCAAACGGTAAAAAAATAGGAGGTTTCTCATGTATGCGTATTCATTTCCATGGACATGCTTGCTTTGAAATTGTAGGGGAAACAGGAAGAATCCTTATAGATCCTTTTTTAACAGGTAATCCAAGCGCAACGGCTAGACCCTCAGATTTTACTCATCTTGATGCGATTCTTGTCACTCATGGGCATAGTGATCATTTAGGGGATGCAATACATTTGTCTAAGCAGACCGGAGCTCCGATCATTGCTGTTTTTGAGTTGGCGAGTTATTGCCAGAGCCAGGGGGCTAAGACCCACGCTATGCATATTGGAGGAAAGCATCTGTTTTCCTTTGGATTGATTAAACTTACTCTTGCATTACATGGATCTGGGATACAAAGTCCCAACGACGAGCATATGATCTATGGGGGGTTAGCCTGCGGATTCTTGCTTCAGATGGAGGGAAAATGGCTTTATCATGCAGGGGATACAGGATTGTTCGGGGATATGGAACTTATCGGCCGTCGTTATCCTATCGAGGTTGCTATGCTCCCAATCGGTGATAATTTCGTCATGGGGGTAGAAGAAGCGGTTCATGCGTCCCAATTATTGCGCCCTAAAGTGGTTATTCCCATGCACTATAATACATTCCCATTGATTGCCCAAGATGCTGGAGAGTTCTTACATCTCCTGCAGCGCAGAGTGCCGGAAAGCCAAGGCAAGGCACTAAGTCCGGGTGAATCATACGAAGTTTAAAACATAGTTAAAATCAATCAATCCCACTTGATTCTCAAGTGGGATATTTTTATGCAAAAATGGTCAAACTTAAATGTGGGGAGAGATCATTATAGTCGAGGAGATGAATTTAAATGACAAGAAAATTATGTGCCATGCATTGTCTTTATGGGATTGAAGGTCGTTGTCGGTTGGAACATATTATAGGTGAACGTGGACCAAATTGCCCTCATTATGAAGAGGGGTTTAACCTCATGAGCAGGGGGAGGATCTAAGCATGAAGCAGCAAAAACCAAAGGTAAGGCGAATAGATCCTTTAGAACCTCTGAAAATGGAGATCGCGGCGGAGTTGGGATTAATCGAACAGATACACAATAACGGATGGCATTCTTTGAGTGCTAAGGATGCAGGGAGAATCGGAGGACTTATGACTCAAAGGCGACGAAAAGATGGTTAGAAGATTCCTCTAAAACATAGTTGAATAATAATTCATGTGATATAATAATAGTCCGATATAGTAATAGTTGGGAGCGTATACAGTTGACAAAGCATCAACAAATTTTAACCTTTATTGAAGATCTGGCAATTGGCAGTAAAGTTTCAGTTCGGTTCATTGCTAAAGAGCTGGACGTCAGTGAAGGAACAGCTTATCGGGCTATAAAAGAGGCAGAGGCTAAAGGATTTGTCCGTTCGATTCCTAAGGTTGGAACGATTCGAATTGAAGGAGTCAAAGAGAGGCAAATCGAGGATTTGACATTGCGTGAAGTTTCTCAGATTGCAGAAGGTGTTGTTATTTGCGGCTTTGCACATCTCGATCGCTCCCCTAATAAGTTCGTAATTGCCGCAATGGAGTTAAATACCATGGTGCGCTACTTAGAAGAGGGTGCATTGTGTATTGTCGGAAACCGTCATGACGCTCAGATTGTTGCTTTAAATCATCATACATCACTGTTAATTACCGGAGGATTTGAACCTGATGAAGAGGTTATAGCTTTAGCACGAAATAATGAATTAGTGATTATTCAGTCTCCTTATGATACATTTGCGGTCACTTCAATGATTAACCGTGCCCTCTATGATCGATTGATTCAGAAAGAACTCATTTTAGTCGAAGATATTATGGTTAAAGATGTGAGCTATCTAACTGCAGATGCTACAGTCGACGATTGGAGAAAACTATCTCAAAACACGGACCACAGCCGTTTTCCTGTTGTTGATGAGGAAATGAATCTGGTCGGAATCGTTACCGCTGTGGATGTCGCTGGAGCTGAGGTCAAGACACCTATCAAAGAGGTTATGAATCCTAATGCTTTTCTTGTCGGTCGAGATGATCCTGTAACCCATATCTCCCGAATTATGGTTTGGGAAGGGTGGGAAATAGCTATCGTTGCAGATCAGGGAAAATTGATCGGCATTATTAGCTTACAAGATGTCATTGAGGCTTACCAGCAAGTTCAGAAACAACCACAGTTTGGAGAAACAGTCGATAATCTTGTGCTAAGCGGATTCCGATTTGTCGATGATGCAGAGCATCTCACAATTGAAGGGGAAATTACCAATGCCATGAGTGATGACTACGGTTCTGCCAGTTGCGGGGTTATCGTGACGGTTATGAATATGGCCGGCTATATTGGACTGCGCAAGAAGTACCGACTTAATGCGATTACCGAAAATTTTACCCTGTACCAGTTGCAGCCTATTGCAGTCGGAACTGAAATTAAGGTCACAGCAAGGCTATTATTAGTTGCCAAGAAACATTGCAATATTGAGGTAGAAGTGACGGCTAATAATGCTATGGTTGCCAAAGGTTTAATGACTGCCAGGATAGGGGATAAGAAATTGGTTAGCGAAACAGTCTATTAATTTGGCAAAGCCCCCTCATCCAGTGGACGAGGGGGCTTTCTAAGGAAGGCAGGTGAATCCTTATAATGGCTCAAATGTCTCAGAATAGGTGTGGCTTTGTTCACTTGCATAATCATACAGAATTTAGTCTCCTTGACGGAGCAGCACGAATCAAAAACTTAGTCCAGCGTGCAGTGGAATTAGAAATGTCGGCTTTGGCTATCACGGATCATGGAGTCATGTACGGGGTTATCGACTTCTATAAGGCCTGTAAGCAAGCCGGAATCAAACCGATTATAGGGTGTGAGGTTTATGTAGCCCCTAATAAGAGGACTGATAAGATACAAGGGAAAGACGACGCGAATTATCACTTGGTTTTACTTGCCGAAAATGAGCAAGGGTATCGCAACTTGATCAAATTAGTTTCTATGGCTCATATCGAAGGTTTCTATTATAAACCTCGAGTAGATAAAGAAATTCTTCGCAAGCATTCGGAAGGGATCATTGCGCTAAGTGCGTGTTTGGCTGGAGAAGTCGCTGTGCACTTAGTGCAGGAACAATTGGAAATGGCTGTTCAAAGCGCCCTTGAGTATGAAGATATTTTCGGTAAAGGGAATTTCTTTCTGGAAATCCAAGATCATGGGATAGAAGAACAGCGCAAAGTCATTATAGGAATGTGGAAGATTCACGAGCGTACAGGGATTCCGATGGTGGCTACAAATGATGTGCACTATGTTAAACGTGAGGATGCGTTCGTACAAGACGCTCTGCTCTGTATTCAAACCGGTAAGACCTTAGATGATACAGCGCGAATGCGTTTTTCCAGTCAGGAGTTCTTCCTTAAATCTGAACAGGAGATGTCTCTGCTCTTTGGGGAACACCCGGAAGTGTTGACGAACACGTCTCTGATCGCGGAACGTTGTCACATGGATTTTCATTTTGGGGATAATTTTTTACCCGTGTTCGAGGTTCCCCCAGGATATACCTTAGATGACTATCTAGAGGCAGAATGCCGCAAGGCCTTTCCACGTTTCTATCCTCAAATGACAGAGCGGGAACGTGAACGATTAGATTACGAACTTCAAGTCATTTTCCAAACAGGCTTTTCCGGATATTTTTTGATCGTGGCAGATTTTTGCCGTTTTGCCAGGGATAATGGCGTGGTCGTCGGCCCGGGACGAGGATCTGCGGCTGCGAGTATGGTGGCATACTTACTAGGGATAACATCGGTTGAACCCTTGCGCTTTGATCTGCTGTTTGAACGTTTTTTGAATCCTGAACGTATCTCAATGCCGGATATTGATATAGATTTTGACCCGGAAGGCCGGGAACGTGTCATCCGCTATGTTACCCAAAAATATGGCGCTGATAAGGTATGTCAGATTATCACCTTTGGAACTATGGGGGCCAAAGCGGCTATCCGAGATGGGGGAAGAGTGTTGGCTATCCCCTTGTTTCGAGTCGATAAAGTAGCCAAAACTATTCCTTCGGATCTGGGAATGACGTTAGAGAAGGCTTTAGATGTATCTCCTGATTTGGCCCGAATGGTAGAAGAAGATGAAGAAATAAAAAGACTCTATACTTTGGCCAAGTCACTCGAGGGAATGACCCGACATGCATCTACCCATGCTGCAGGGGTCGTGATCTCTAAAGATCCTCTTATGAATTATTTGCCACTCCAGAGGACGTCAGAAGACTTTGTCATGACTCAGTTTCCCATGAAGGCAGTTGAGGAAATCGGGCTCCTAAAAATGGATTTTCTGGGTTTGAGAAATCTGACAATTTTACAAGAGGCTGTGCTTCGGATTGAAGAGATCCATGGCTTAAAGCTTGATTTAGCAACTTTAACCTTAGATGATCCCAAGACCTATGAGCTTTTGGCGTCGGGAAATAGTACGGGGATTTTTCAGCTGGAAAGCGGCGGGATGCGCACGATTCTAAAGGATCTCAAACCAACATGCTTCGAGGATATTATCGCTGTCGTAGCCTTATACCGGCCTGGTCCAATGGAACAAATCCCAGAATTTATCCGCCGAAAACGCGGAGGCAACATTACTTATCTGCATCCAAAGTTAGAGCCGATCCTTAAATCGACCTACGGGATTATTGTATATCAGGAACAAGTCATGCAGATTGCCCGGGATCTGGGGGGCTACTCTCTGGGACGAGCGGATTTGCTACGCCGGGCGATGGGGAAAAAGAAGAAAGAAATCATGGCAGAGGAACGGCAAAATTTCATCCATGGATTGCAAGATACTGATGGAACATGGATTATTCCGGGGGCACTGCGCATTGGCTTGACGCTCAAAGATGCAGAAGAAATCTTTGACTTAATGGCTAAGTTCGCAGAATATGGCTTTAATAAAGGGCATGCAACAGCTTATGCCGTGATTTCGTATCAAACGGCTTATTTAAAAGCAAATTATCCATTAGAATTTATGGCGGCTCTTTTAAGTACAGTGATGGGCTCGTCGGATAAAATATCGTTTTATATTCAAGATGCTCGAACCGGTGGGATTCAGGTGCTTCCTCCAGATGTTCAATATAGTCAAGTCGGATTTTCTATTGAGGAGAAAGCGATCCGCTTTGGCTTTGGTGCCATTCGTAACGTCGGCGTTAATGTTGTGGAGAAGATATTAGATGCTAGGAAGGATGGCCCTTTTAAATCTCTCGATGATTTTTGCCTGCGTGTCGACCAAAAGGTCTTGAATCGCCGTGTTCTGGAAAGCTTAGTGCGTTCGGGTGCCTTTGGATCAATTTGTACACGAGCACAAGCTCTGGCAGTCATCGATCAAGTACTAGAGACGACTGGCCGTCGGCAAAAAGATCGACTTTCAGGGCAATTCTCGTTTTTCGATTTGGATGAAGAGATGGATGAAGGAATTACTCTGCCTCTGCTTCCGGATTTTAAAGAACGAGAGATCTTGGACATGGAAAAGGAGTATCTCGGACTCTACTTAAGTGGACACCCGCTATCTTCTGTTTTACCTCAACTGAAGGATTATATTTCTTCAGATATCTTAACTTGCCTGGAAGGGGAGGAAGAGAAGAAAGTTGCGCTTGGTGGATTAGTGACTGGTTTTCGGCAGAATGTTACTAAAAAAGGGGAAATGATGGCCAGCTTTGTTCTGGAAGACTTAACGAGCGGAATTGAGGTGTTGGTCTTTCCACGTGTTTATGCTCAGACTAATACTTTTGCTAACGACGATGTGATTGTTCTGTCAGGACGATATAACATTCGAGACGACGAAAAGAAGATTTTTGCTGAGAAAATTACTAAAATAGAGGACCTAAAACCTTCAGGAAATAATAAACCGACTAGACCAGCCACAATTTCCGAAGAAGTTCCAATCTCCATTACAAGAAGCAACTCGTCACAAGCTACAGTGAAGCGACTCTTTTTAAGATTCTCTAACGAAGAAAGTGATTTAATGCAAACCGTATTGAGTATCTTACAACGTTTTCCCGGCAGCCAACCGGTATATTTCTACTTTGAGGATAGTCAAAAAACCCTTGAAGGAAAACGGAAATTTTGGGTTAATGATAGAGATGAACTGACAAACGCACTTTGGGAAGTGATGGATCAACAGAATGTGGTCTGGCGACCAGCTAAATATTTTGCCTAAAGGGGCTTACCTTGCAGGAATCCCAGCTTTTAAGGCGAAAACCATCAAAACATCCTAAATGAAAAGGTGATAAAGTGTGCGTATTGCAATATATCCAGGAACATTCGACCCAGTAACTAAAGGACATCTTGATATATTAGTTCGAGCTAAAGAGCTATTCGATGGCTTGATTATTGCCGTTGCTGCCGATAGTAATAAGACTCCCTTGTTTACATTGGGTGAGAGAATGGAACTTCTCACGGAATCAACCAAAGATATGCCTAATGTCAGTGTTCGTGTTTTTGAAGGGTTGACAGTTGAGTTTGCTCGCCAATGCGGAGCCATCGCCATAATTCGAGGGCTCCGAGCCTTATCCGATTTTGAATATGAATTCCAATTGGCCTTAATGAACAAAAAGATTGCCCCCGATGTGGAAACAATTTTCCTTATGACCCAAAGCGAATACTCCTTTATCAGTTCAAGTGCCATTAAATGGGCTTCCAGTTTACATGCCGGGGTCTCTGATTTTGTACCCGTACATGTAGAGAAGGCGCTTATCGCAAAGTATTCTAGTCTTCGATCAGACTCTAATATGGAGGATTAGAATACCCCTTTGTTGCACAATTAGAAGGGCTATGGTATCATAAATCGATTTAAAAAGGGGGATTTTCAAAAATGTGGACGGTCATTTATATTGCTCCCAATAAATTAATCGCAGAGAAGTATAAGAAAATCCTTACGGATGAAGGGATGCTTGTCCAGCTTCGTCCGATTGGCTCGGCACATCTTGGTGAACATGCTTCAGTCGAAATTCTTGTACCGGAATCTGAAGCTGAAGAGGCGCATGAAATTATCACTGGCGCTATGGGGAGCTAACTATGTTTAAGGATATATTCAGAAAGACAAAGTATGTTACCATAAAATCTGGTCAGATGCAGAATCGCACTCCGTCTGAGGTTTCTATGCAAGGAGAAGTTGTTGGTATAAGTAAAAAAGAACTACCTGATGGACTTTGGGTTAAATGCCCAAAATGTGGGGAAGTTCTCTTCAATAAAGATATCGAGGAAAACGCGCGAGTTTGTACTACCTGTGAGCATCATTTTAGAATTTCCGCCAATGCACGCCTTGCGTTATTGGTGGATGAAAACAGTTTTGAAGAGTGGGATGCTGAATTAACAACTTTGGATTCTTTGGAATTTCCCGGCTATGAAGAAAAGCTCATTGAAGCCCAGGAGAAATCAGGCATGACAGAAGGAATACTCACGGGTCGTGCCAGGATTGAGGATATTCCCTTTGTAGTAGCTATTAATGAAGCGAGTTTTATGATGGGCAGTATGGGTTCTGTCGTGGGAGAAAAAATTGCCCGGGCGATTGAACGGGCGATTGAGTTAAGGTTGCCGGTGGTTATTTTTTCTACTTCCGGAGGTGCCAGGATGCAAGAAGGGATTCTTTCTCTCTACCAAATGGCCAAAACGAGTGCGGCTTTAGGAAAACTGGCAGAGAACCGCCTATTATATATTTCCGTGCTTACAGATCCCACGTTTGGTGGGGTGACAGCCAGCTATGCTTCACTGGGGGACATTATGATTTCTGAACCTAATGCTTTAATTGGGTTTACAGGACCGCGTGTCATCAAACAAACGATGAGGCAAGAACTCCCTAAGGGAGCACAAACGGCTGAGTTTAACCAGGAACATGGCTTAATTGATCTGATCGTGGCGCGTACTCAGATGCGGTCCGTTTTAGCACGTTTACTACGGTACCATCAGGAAGGGGCTCAGTATGGCGCAACTGTTTGAATTTGAAAAACCAATTGCGGAACTAGTAGTTAGAATTGCAGAAATCCAGAAGTTTTCCGCGGACAAGGGGATTGACCTTTCTCAAGAAGTAGCCACCCTTGAAAAAAAAGTGGCACTCTTAAAAAAGGAAATTTATGGTAATCTTGAGCCCTGGCAGAAAGTTCAAATTGCTCGTCACTCAGAGCGACCTAACTTTTATGATTATGCTCCCCTGTTGTTTGAAGACTTCACAGAACTTAAAGGGGACCGGCTTTTCGCGGATGATCGCTCTGTTGCTGGAGGAATAGCACTTTTTCACGGAATTGTTGTGACCGTAATTGCCCAGGTTAAGGGTAAGGATACGAAGGAAAATATTAAACGCAACTTTGGCATGCCACATCCGGAAGGCTATCGCAAAGCGGTACGATTAATGGATCAAGCAGAAAAGTTTGGACGTCCGATCCTTACGTTTATTGATACTCCCGGAGCTGCCTGTGACCTGGGAGCCGAGGAAAGAGGTCAGGGTGAAGCAATTGCTCGATGCCTGCTTGCGATGTCAGGCTATCATGTTCCTGTGATCAGTACGGTGATAGGAGAAGGCGGAAGTGGCGGTGCACTCGCTCTAGGGGCGGGCAATGTACTATTAATGCTCGAGAATTCTTTTTACTCCGTAATTGCTCCAGAAAGTTGCGCTTCAATTCTCTGGAAGGATACAACAAAGGCGAAAGAAGCGGCAGCCGCTTTGAAATTTACGGCTCAAGATTTATTAAGGCTTGGGGTAGCGGACGAATTGGTACGGGAGTCTCAAGGTGGCGCTCACAATAATCTGAACCAAACTGCTGATGAATTGTCCCAGGTCATATCGAAGTATTTGATTCGACTGCGTTCGGAAAGTCCAGAGGTGCTTCGCGAGAAGCGATATGAGAAGCTACGGACCATCGGATTTTTTCATGAAACAGCTGATATAAATTTAACAAAAGACTTGACTTAGTCTTGGGATTAATGTTATTATAACTAGGCCGTCATGATTCATCTGACGGAATTATATATGGGCGAGTGGCGGAATGGCAGACGCGTCGGTCTCAAAATCCGATATATGTGAGTATGTGGGGGTTCAAGTCCCCCCTCGCCCACCACAGTAAATTCAAGGCCTTCGGGCCTTTCTCTTTTTGCCTAAAATACATGTGAATTTAGAAAAACCATAAAAATGGCCATGAACTTAAAAATAGCTAGATGTTAAAAAGCGTGATTTATTTCACGCTTTTTAACGTTTTCATACTACGAGATATGTGGTAACTCAAGATCTGTATAACTGCGATGACCACGAACCAGAAAGGTGGCTTTTTGTTTCCTTGACAAGTTTCCCCTTATTTCGCGAGAAAGTTATGAGATGATTACAGTACAATGCGGAGGGAGAACGATTGAAAGTATATTTGGAGGGATTGTTGATCCATGCATAAACGGGTTGTGATTTTTGATTGGGGTGACACTGTGATGCGTGATTTTTCTCAATTCAGGGGACCAATGGTCTTTTGGCCTCAAGTTGAAGTCACGGAAGGTCTTGCGGAATCGCTACCAGAAATTCATAGACTCTTTTCCATATGTATTGCTTCAAATGCAGGGGATTCAGACGCAATGCTTATGGCTCAGGCACTTGAAAGGGTTGATATTAGGGGATATTTTGATTTTCTATACACTTCTAAGGAACTCGGTTCTGCTAAACCAAGTCCAAAGTTTTTTCGAGAAATTGTTGATAGAATTGCAGTTAGACCGGAACAATGTGTAATGGTCGGAAATGATTATGAAAAGGATATTATACCAGCGAAAATGACTGGGATGAAGACGATACTGTATCAAAAGAACTTGTCCTCAAGAACTTCTTTGGCAGATGCAACTATTCGATCAATGTATGAGTTGTTTCAATGTCTTAAGGCTTTACACAATTAGTGAGTTTCGAGGAAGAAGATTGTATAAGTATTTTTTGTTGCCACGCCCAGCTGATAACTTCTATACTATTTAGTTTGATTAGTGAACTTTAGGTAAAAACTGGCTGATAAGATGTTAGTTAAATTTTGAGTTACGGTTACATTAAAGAAGAGATACTTATCTATCTGCTGTAATCTCATTACCATTGAACATGATTATATCGAAAAGGAGATGTTAACATCTATGATTACAGGATCTGAATCGATTACTGATGTTGTAGAGAAATACCCACAAACTGTCCAGGTCTTTGAGAAATATGGAATGCATTGTTTTGGTTGCATGGCAGCCCGATTTGAAAATGTTGAACAAGGAGCTTTGGCTCATGGAATCGATGTTGCAAGCTTAATTGAGGATCTGAATAAAACGGTTAATAATCACTAATAATTAGTGAAACTCGTGCCCTTATGTCTGATTGCAATTGACGGTCTGTCAATTGCAATCAGATATTTTTTCTTCAACTCAACTCATTGTATGAAGTTAATATGGATAGGTAAAACGTGTTTATCAATAAAATTATATTGATAAACAATAAAAAAATATTGATTAATAGAAAATAATTGCTTATACTTAGTTGTGAATATTGTTTATGACTTACTTGAAAGACGAGAGGCCACTTTGTAAACCAAGAAGCATTTTTTGTAACC
>NZ_JAJDOO010000061.1 GCF_020595055.1 Desulfosporosinus shakirovi
ATCAGGTTCATTATCTTTTCAGAAAATCTTGTCGAGTTTTCCTAGACCATTATAAGAATAGTATACTAAATTTAATGGTTAATTTGGTTTTGAGGCTATCTGTCCCTGTGCATTGATTCGAGTAAGTCGATTATAATATATTTTAATATGTACGTTTGGAGGCAGAATATGAGAGATTCTTATAATACAGCATTGAATAGTAGATACGCATCCAAAGAGATGAGTTATTTATTTTCAGATGATATGAAATTTAAAACGTGGAGGAAACTTTGGATTGCCCTAGCTGAAGGTGAAAGGCTACTCGGAGTTAATATTACTAAGGCACAAGTTGAAGAACTTAAATCCTTTGTAGATAACGTTAATTATGAAGTGGCAGAAGAAAAAGAAAAAGAAATAAGACACGATGTAATGAGCCATGTATATGCCTATGGGGTACAATGCCCGGGTGCTAAGGGGATTATTCATTTGGGTGCTACTAGCTGTTATGTTGGCGATAATACGGATTTAATAGTAATGAAAGAAGCACTATTATTAATAAAAAAGAAACTAATTAATGTAATTAGTAAATCTGCAAAATTTGCATCGAAATATAAAGATGTGCCTACCTTAGGTTTTACACATTTACAGCCGGCTCAATTAACAACTGTAGGTAAAAGAGCAACTCTATGGATTCAAGAATTAATAATGGACCTAGAAAACTTAGACTTTGTTATAGACAAAATTAAACTATTAGGAGTCAAAGGAACAACTGGAACTCAGGCAAGTTTTATGAATCTGAAAGCATTCGAGTCCATTCTATGGCTGCAGCAAGACGCATTAAAGAAGATGGCTTAAATAATGATCTTGTAGAAAGAATCATAAATGATGATAGCTTTAAAATGTCAAAGCAAGAGATTCTAGATATAATTAATCCTATTAAATTTATAGGTAGAGCTCCAAGCCAAGTTGTAGAGTTTATAGCTGAATATGTAAATCCAATATTAGAAGCAAACAGAGATGCTTTAGGCGTAGAAACTTCAATAAACGTATAATCCTTAAATAACATAAATTTTAGGTTATTTCAAGCTATCAGTGTGAACTGCCTCCAGTTAAAACGCCTAGATAAAAGGCCCTCGTTGGGATTAAGCAGAGTGGGAAGTATTAGTCGCTGGGGGAGCGGGGATATTGACATGGCCATTTCAAACTATCCCTGGATTCATCCCAAAGCACAACCCCAAATCATTGACAGCGCAGAGTTTCTTGACCCTTTTATCAAGACTGAAGTTGATGCCTGCGAGGAGGCCAGTCTAAATGCTTTGTTCCAGACAGAGACAGTGGTTTGGGATAGACAATCATGTCCGAGAAAAACTCCCTGTATAACAAAGAAAGCCTCACTGAAGCGCATGATGGAATGAGCATGAAGAAAGCTTCCGGAGTAGACCAAGTGACAAAAGAGGATTATGGCAGGAATCTTGATGAAAATCTCGATGCTCAAGGTCATTAGAAAGAACTGCAGAGGCGATGCCTACATGGTGAGATATGCAGACGATAGTGTCTTCTGTTTCCAATATGAGGAGGAAGCAAATCGCTTCTATCATGATCTTAAAGTGAGACTGGCCAAATTCAATCTCGAAATTCAAGAAGCTAAGACGAAGATTATAAAATTCGGAAGATTTGCCGTAGATGAATGCAAGAAAGCCGGCATAAAGAAGCCGGAAACATTTGATTTTCTTGGATTCACACACTACTGTAGCAAAGGTAAAAACGGATGCTTCAGAGTTTTTTAAGAAATGATGGATTAAGTCTGCGGCAAATATGCAGGATCACTGGCTTTCCATTCCACATTGTCCGAAAGGCTTGACATTAACACAGAAGAACCGTCCCCTCGTGTCTTCCCATACCAGATATTGTCTTTGGACTAATAAATCTATTTCATATTGGCATCTTTAATAATCATCGGCTTGTCAGATTCGTCACCGGTGACGAATCTGACCGTTGGAAGCGAAGGTTTGATAACTTCAGAAAAGCAATTTCGCAATTCAAAGAATTTACCCAAAAGGACTTGAACTCTCGTGGTTTAAGTCCCTTTGTTTTCGTGATTCTTATTGATATACTATACTAAATACAGTTATAGGAAATTTATATCTGAAGAAGGTGTCGAAATGCTGAAATGCAGAGACAAAATTGGTATTGTTGCTTGTTCCAACGCTCTTATGCATACAGAAAAAAATCAGATTATAGAATTAGAAAATGCTTTCGTAAAGCTAGGGTTGATTCCGGTATTCAGCAAGTACATCTTTGAACAAAAATTCGTTTTCAATGGAACTGGAGCAGAGCGCGCCAGTGTTCTCAATGACTTTTATAATGATGATAGTATAAGGGCAATTTTTGATGTTTCAGGTGGAGACATAGCAAATGAACTGCTTGATTTCATCGATTATGATTTTATAAGAAAGCACCCAAAGCCGTTTTTTGGATACAGCGATTTAACAACTGTTATTAATGCAATTTATAAAAAAACCGGAAATTCCTCTTTTCTATATCAAGTGAGATGCCTTGTATGGGAAAATCGAGAAATTCAGACTTTGAATTTTAATAATACCATACTTAACAGGCAAGAAGATTTATATAAAATAAAGTGGAATTTTATTCGTGGATCAAAAATAGCTGGTGTTGTAGTAGGTGGAAATATCAGATGCTTACTGAAATTGGCCGGTACTCAATATATGCCTGACTTTGATGATAAGGTCTTGTTTTTAGAGAGTTACGGCGGCAATGTTGCGCTTATGAAAACATATTTATGCCAACTTAATCAGATAGGCATATTTAAAAAAATATCCGGGTTACTCTTAGGTACATTCACAAAAATGGAAGAAAATAACGAAAGGCCTAATATAGAAGAGCTAGTTTTAAGTATTGTGGATAAAAGGATTCCCATTGCAAAAACACAGGATATTGGGCATGGTAATACCTCAAAATGTTTAATAATTGGAAAAGAATATGTATGTGGATTATTGGCATAATGCGAATTATATGCAAGGCATTTTTTAGTACCTGTTCATGGTATAATGATATCGTCCAATTGATAAATGTCTGGCTTCCGTGGCGAGTGAGTCACAGTTAATGATTATTATAGAGTTTTGTAACTATATGCAGAAGAAAGTTATCCTGAATAAAGGAGAGTGTTATTATGCCAATACCCCAAGAAGAAAGACAATACACGTATGCAGACTACCTAACATGGCCTGAAGATGAAAGAGTAGAAATTGTTGGTGGTGTTCCCTATATGCAGGCAACCCCTTCACCGGAGCATCAGGAGATATCAATGAATTTATCTACTCAGATTTCAGTCTACTTAAAGGGAAAACCTTGTAAAGTTTATGCAGCACCATTCTCTGTTAGGTTAACTAAGGGTGACGAAAAGAGAGATGAAGACATAAAGAATGTTTTTGAGCCTGACATTACCATTGTATGTGACAAATCTAAAATTGATAAACAAGGCTGTAAAGGTATACCTGACTTGATAATTGAAATAATTTCTCCATCTTCGATAAAACATGACAGGGTTACCAAGTTTAATCAGTATGAGAAAGCTGGAGTTGTAGAATACTGGATTGTAGAGCCGGAAGGTAAGCTTGTAAGTGTATTCTTATTGCAAAGCAACGGTAGGTATGGCAGGCCAGAAATCTACACGGAAGAGGAAAAAATTGCAGTATCAATATTTTCCGATTTAACTGTAGATCTGAGTGCGGTGTTTCCTTCTATATGAGAAAAGAACGTAAATATATATACGAAAAAAGAAGAGCAGCTTACCCACAAGTGGTAAACTGCTCTTCTAAAACGTTTGGATTCTTGGCTTTCTACTATTGATGAAGGCAGAATGTTTGATATCATTTCTGCTGCCAGATGAGCTTCTCTAATGTAAGACCACCGTTTACAGGAGTCTCTACCCCTGGCGCTTCATTAGGATTCATGACAACCATATCAAAGCTAATACTGCTTGCCTCCCCCGACACTGACAGCTTGTCAGATTCGTCACCGGTGACGAATCTGACCTACACCCAGGCACTCATCCTCCTGGGGATCCCGGAAGAGGAGCGGGAGGAGTTTATTGCCGAGCACGATGTCGAGAGCATGACCAGAGTGGAATTGCAACAGGCTGTCAAGACAATCGGCTGGGCTGGCGTGCTTGCAACACGTCAGTCCTTTTGTTTTGTCTGCTTTTCTTAGGTTGTCTTTAAGTCCTTAATGATAGCTAGAAGATGTTCCAATTGGCCAAAAAATCCTGTCATGGGGGGCAGCGACCAGCATCGACATGAACGCCGTTGCGAATATCGTCTTGCTGCTGGTAATCTTTTACGCCGGCTCCATGCTGCTCAATTTCATGCAGAGTTTTATCATGGCAACTGTGACGCAGAAAATCTCGAAAAAAATGCGCACAGATATTTCACGAAAAATCAACCGCCTGCCCCTCCGATACTTTGACCGGACACTGCCCGACGGATATGACACGGTGCTTAACGACAAGGCAAGCTTATCGGAGGGCCAGAAGCAGCTGATCACGATTGCCCGCGCCATGATCCAGAATGCGCCGCTGCTGATCTTGGATGAAGCGACAAGCTCCGTCGATACCGGAACCGAGCGCATTGTTCAGAAGGCCATGGATAAGCTGGCAGAAGGCAGAACGTCCTTTGTTATAGCGCACAGGCTTTCTACTATCAAAAATGCCAGCATGCATAACACTTTGCTCAATTCTTTGCCAAACCCCCATCCTCCCCATCCACTTCCACCAAGCAGGAAGTGATATAAATCAGTAGAACACTATCGAAAATGGTGAATATTTTCTGCGTTAACCTATGCTCTTCACTAGTCAAAAATTGTTGGCCTTTTAAAGGAAATAGATGTAAGCTGTCGAAATCTATATTTTAACAGAGAAGGAAATCAAACGGAGGAAAATCGTTCGATGGCACAGCAAAAAACTGAGTTTTCGGAACATATGACATTCGAGTTTCTGGAGTTACTGCGCAAGAAAAATCCGGCCTGGCGTTTATTAACATCATCGCTCGCTCCTTTTGTGGCATCGTTTCTCTATAGAGAATTTATTGCGGAAAACAGGCGGCAGATTGCCGAGCAAGAATTGATCAGCTCCTTGGAGGGTTTTATTGAGCTACTCAATCAGGGGCGTGCTGACTCCCTCTTTCCGCGTTCAGGACGAGAATATCTGGATGAATGGGCTAATGATGAACATGGTTGGCTGCGGAAGTACTATCCTCCGGGACAGGACGAGCCTTATTTTGATTTAACCTCCCTAGCCCAGAAAGCCATTGAGTGGCTTCTGAGTTTAAAACAACAAGTATTTATCGGTACAGAATCACGCCTGATCACTGTATTTGAACTCCTGCACCAGATTGTGGAGCGTTCTGAAAGCGATCCAAAGTTGCGCTTGGCCGAGCTCGAACGACGTAAAGCCGAAATTGAACAGGAGATCAGCCGGGTTCAGAAGGGACAGGTGGAGCTGCTGGATGAAACGCAAATTAAGGAACGTTTTTGGCAGGCGATGACAACTGCTCGAGAGATTCTGGCCGACTTCCGGGCAGTAGAACAGAATTTTCGGGAACTGGACCGGGGGATGCGGGAACGGATTGCCATCTGGGAACGGGGAAAAGGAGAATTATTGGAATCAATCTTCGCAAAACAGGACGGGATTGCCCAATCAGAGCAAGGCAAGAGTTTCTCTGCATTCTGGAAATTTTTAATGTCCTCAGCTTATCAAGATGATTTTAAGAGCACCCTGGATAAAGTTTTGCAGCTAAAATCGGTGCAGGAAATGGGCCCGAGCCGGAATATCCGCTATATTCACCATGATTGGGTGAATGCCGGTGCCCATGTCCAGGAAACAGTAGCTGCTCTGTCTCAGCAGTTAAGGCGGTATGTGGATGAGAACTTTCTGGAGGAAGAGCGCCGGATCAATCAGCTTGTGCGGGAAATTGAAGGAAAGGCTGTGGCAATCCGCAATACTCCGCCCTCGGATTGGTCCATGGAAATTGACGGGGTAAAACCCGAAATCAGCCTTCCCCTCGACAGACCTTTATTTTCACCTCCCCAGCGGCCGGAACTGAAGGACGACATCATGGACGCAGGAAGCGACGATGTTCCGGCGGAAGCGCTGTTCTCTCAGGTCTATGTGGATAAGGAAAAACTAAAAGACCGGATTGGCTACCTGCTGCAATCTCAGGATAGAATCACGCTCTCACAAATTATGAGGCATTTTCCTCTCGAGCTGGGCCTGAGCGAACTTATAACCTATCTGGTCATTGCCAGCGAAAGCTCGCAAGCGGCGTTTCATCCCGACGAACTGGAGGAAGTATTCTGGCAGGATGAAATAGGAACGAGACGAGTAGCCAAGCTGGCTAAAATAATATTTCAGCGGGTTTAAGAATTTGCTGGCTTTGAATTCAGGAGGTTATGAACCGTGGGGGAGGACTAAGTCATGAATGCAATGGATGATTTGGCATTGTCACGCACTGTCGTCGCACTTTTTAAAAATGTTGTATTCAAAGAAACGGATCAGGAACATTGGGAAGTCATCCAGGCCCAGAAAAACAAAATTGAAGATTATGTAGGTAAGATTGGCCTTACCCTGATCGTAGATGAGCTGGACGGTTATGGATATTTGAAACAGCGTTCTTACGGAGAAGGCGAAGAGGCTATTCCCCGTTTGGTACCTCGCCATGGACTGAGCTATCCGGTTAGTCTTTTGCTTGTGCTCCTGCGGAAACAATTGGTGGAGTTTGATTCAACCACCGGGGATCAGCGGCTTATTATCACCAGGCAGCAGATAGCCGAGCGCCTGAGCTTGTTTTTGAAGGACACCACCAATGAAGCGAAACTAATGGCTGACATCGATAAGCATATTGACCGAGTGGAAAAAATGGGCTTTTTGCATCGTTTACAAGGCAACGAAGAACGTTTTGAAGTCCAGCGCATTCTCCGCAATTTTGTCACCGGGAAGTGGCTCAGCCATTTCAACGAGCGGCTTGAAGAATACCGGCGTTACGCCAATGCTGGTGAACTAAAGGACGGGGAGGCGAAGTCATGAGTTCATTTAACCTGGAGTCCGAAGAACCCGGCAGGCTTTTTGGCCCTACACCGGGATTTCGCTTACATAAGCTTGAAGTCTATAATTGGGGTACTTTCGATGGTAAAGTCTGGACCTTTTCGCCCCAAGGAGAAACCAGTCTTTTAACCGGAGATGTGGGTTCGGGTAAATCCACCTTGGTTGATGCTTTAACGACCCTTTTGGTCCATCCGCGGAAGGTAGCTTATAACAAAGCAGCCGATTCCAGCGCCAAGGAGCGTTCAGTCACCTCTTATGTGCGGGGTTATTTTGGTCAGAAGCGAAGCAGTGAAGGGAATGGTCAGCCGGATTCCTTGCGAGACACCAATCACTATTCAGTTATCTTGGCAACATTTTTGGATCAGGGTCTGTCTCAGCATGTTACTCTAGCTCAATTTTTCTGGTTTCCAGATCCCCAGAAGCCTCCAGCCCGTTTTTATATTGTAGCCGATAAAGAGATGTGGATCGCCCAGGACTTTGCCAGATTTGGCAACGAGGTCAGGGTTCTGAAGAAACGCTTAAAGGCTGGCAACTGGGTTCAGGTCTATGAAGATTACACCCGCTATGCTGAAGTCTTTCGGCGTAAGTTCGGCATTGCTCAGGAGCAGGCTCTGGATTTGTTTCAGCAGACCATTTCTATGAAAAAGGTTGAGGCTTTAACGGATTTTGTCCGAACCAATATGTTGGAAGTTCCTAATACGGCTAAAAACGTGGATGACCTGATCAAACATTTTCAGGATCTGAATGGGGCCCATGAAGCTGTCCTTAAAGCCAAGCAGCAGATTCAGCTGCTGGCCCCCCTTGTTGATCAGGGAAATCGCTGCCTCCGGCTTGAAGACAAACAAAGGCTGCTGAATCAAGCCCGCCAGGCTATAAACCCCTGGTTCGCCGAGCGGAGGCTGGTTTTGCTGAGTGCTGAAATCGCCAATCAGGAGCAGAAACTGATTCTGGCTGTTGCAGCACGGGAACAGGCAGAAGCAATCCAGCGTGACTTGGCTAAGAATATCCAAGGAATTGAGAGAGCTATTTTTGCTAATGGCGGGGATGCCCTGGAAAGATTGACCCGGGATATTGAGATCGGCAGACAAACTCTTAAACGTTTTAGGAAAAATCTGGAGGCCTATGCCTGTCATGCCCAAATGCTTAAACTGCCTGTGCCGGATTCTTTAGCTGTTTTCCTGGCTAACCAAAGGAAATCAGCGGAATTTAAACGGAGTGAGGAAGAAGCGCAGATAGGTCTGCAGGAGGATCTTAAAACTGCCGTTACGGAGGAGGACAAGGCAAGGAAGGCCGCCGATCAAGTGGCTGAAGAATTGGCATCCCTCCGTTCCCGTACTTCCAGTATTCCTCGGGAATACGTTGAGAAACGCCAACAACTGTGCCGGGTTCTGCAGATCGTAGAAGACGAATTGCCTTTTGTCGGCGAACTGCTGGAAGTCAGAGCTGGGGAAGAAAGCTGGGAAGGAGCTATCGAAAGGCTGCTGCATAGCTTCAGTCTGTCGCTGCTGGTGCCGGAGCGTCATTATCAGGCCGTTATGCAGTGGGTAGACCGGACCCACCTGGGGATGCGGCTGGTCTATTACCGGGTTCAGGATGAGGGCCAGCCGTCTGCTTCCGGCCGGTTGAATCCTTTCTCCGCAGCCGAAAAGCTGAACATCAAGCCCGGTACGCCTTTTGGCGTCTGGCTTAGCAAGGAACTGCGCCAGCGCTTCGCTCATGTTTGCTGCAAGACGATGGAGCAATTTCGCCGGGAAGTCCAGGCCATCACCCAATCCGGGCAGATGAAGACCGGGGGCAAACGTCATGAAAAAGACGATCGGCATGGGCTCAATGACCGCCGCCGCTATATGCTGGGTTTTTCCAACCAGAAAAAAATTGCCGCTCTGGAGGAAAGCGAACAGGACTTGAGGGGCGAGGCCCAATTCTATCTTGAGGAACTGGATGATATCTATCGGAAGCAGCGGGAGAGTCAGGAACGGGTCCAAGCAGTTGCCGGCATGGCAAGTATTGACGACTTTGCCGACATCGACACGAAGACAGCGGAAAAGGATATTAAAGAAAAAGAAAAATTGAAAAGAGAGTTGGAGCAGGAAAACGATATCCTGCAAGGGCTCCAGAATCAGTTGGCTGAACTGATGCAGAAGCAGGAAACCCATGAAAAGATTGTGGAGAAGGCCCGCAAAGATGAAACAACCATGGAGAATAAACGGGACGATCTGCTGCGGGATAATGTGAGCACAGGAAAGGCTGCGGCTGAAGCCACGCCGGCCATGCGGGAAGAAGCTTACCCTTTCCTGGAGCAGCATGAGTTGGAGGCTTTGGGGAATACCGGTTTGACCCTGGACAATGGGAAAACGCTGGAACGGGATTATCTGGATTGGATCGAAAGCGAACGCAATATATTGGCCGATGAGATTGGACGGCTCAAAAACAGGCTTGTTAAGGCGATGCAGGATTATAATTATAGATACCCTGAAGAAACCAGAGAGTTTGATTCCGATCTGGAGAGCTTGCCCGAATATGCACGGATGCTGGCGCAGCTGCAAAGCGACGGATTGCCGGCATTTGAACAGCGTTTTAAGCAATTGCTGCATGAAAATGCTATTAATCAAATCGCTTTATTCCAGGCCAGATTAAAACAGGCACAGGATACCATCCAGACCCGGATTGAACAGATTAACGGTTCCCTGAACGCCATCGACTATAACGAAGGAAGGTATATCCGTCTGGAGTATGCTGAAACCTATGATACGGATATCAAAGAATTCCGAGTTCAGTTGAAAGCCTGCACTGAAGGGGCTTTGAGCGGCTCTGAGGATGAACAATATGCTGAAACAAAGTTCCTGCAGGTGAAAGCCATCATTGAGCGCTTCCGGGGCCGGCCTGGGGAGACCGAAAGGGATGAGCGCTGGACTAAAAAAGTCATTGATGTCCGCAACTGGTTTTTATTCGCAGCTTCGGAAAGATGGCGGGAAAGCGATGAGGAATATGAGCATTATACCGATTCCGGCGGAAAATCCGGAGGCCAAAAGGAAAAGCTGGCTTACACCATTCTTGCCGCCGGCCTGGTCTATCATTTTGGTTTGGAAGGGCAGGAATCCCGGCCCCAGTCTTTCCGTTTCGTAGTCATTGATGAAGCGTTTTTGAAAAGCTCGGATGAATCGGTCTCGCTTTGGCTTGGAACTTTTCAAAAAACTGGAGTTGCAGCTGCTGATTGTTACTCCCCTGCTCAAAATCCCCACCATCGCCAAATTTATTGCCCATGTGGGCTTCGTCCATCATGATGATGTAAAACATCAATCCATGCTGCGGGATATTTCTATCCAGGAGTATGAGCAAGAGCGGAAGGCCAGGGAGGTGGCCCAATATGTCCATCAAGTGGTCTGATCCGCCATGGATCCGAGAACAGCTACGGCGGAAGTGGGATTCGGGCCGAATTTTGCGTTCACTGCTGATGCCGGATGATCTGTTTCCCTTGCGCATTCCCCTGAAAAGGCCGCAAAGCAGTGAGGTAAATGAGAATTTCGCTGAAATCTCCCGCTGGATCAAGTCCCTTAAGAATCAGAGCAAGCAGGAGACAGGCTTTGGCTATGAACTGGTGGAAAAGGAAATAGTTCACCGTCAATCGGGCCGTAATCTACTGCCAACTCATGCCTTTATTCCCACCATGCGGGATGCCCTGCGCTTGTTAAGAAAAGAGCGGGAAGGAGACGGATTTTTGGAGCTTGCCCGGCTGATTCAGGCGAAATGGCCCCTTTTGCAGGAATGGATCGTTAAACATCTACACAAGGTACTGGCCGCCGGAGCCGACTGGAGTGGTATCCTGGCCGTGCTAAGCTGGTTTTTCAAGCACCCGCGCTGCGGCTTATATCTGAGGCAACTGAATATTCCCGGGATTGACACCAAGTTTATTGAGCAAAGGAAAGGGTTTCTGACGGAATTATTGAATATTATTTTGCCGGACGAGGGTATTGACCACAGCGCTCCCTCATTTGAGCTGCGCTACGGATTGCAGGCCAAGCCGGTGCAGGTCAGGCTGCGCTTCCTTGATCGGCAGCAGTATCTTCAGGGCATTTCCGATCTGACGGTTCCGGTGGAACAGCTGGCGGAATTCAATCCTCCGGTATCCAAGGTGTTTATAACCGAAAATGAAATCAATGGCTTATGCTTTCCTGATGTCAAAGAAGCGTTGGTGATCTTCGGGTTGGGATACGGTGTTGAGGTGTTGAAGTCCGTGACTTGGTTGAAAGAGAAAGAAATCTACTATTGGGGAGATATCGATACCCACGGATTTGCCATTTTGGACCAAGTCCGCAGCTTTTTGCCTCAAGCCCAGTCGCTGCTTATGGATGAAAGGATATTGATGAGTCATCAGCACCTATGGGTCAGAGAAGAGAAACCTTCCTTCACAGAGTTGAATCGGTTGACGGCAGATGAACACCGGCTGGTTTCTTCTCTTCAAAATAATACTTGGGGCCAGGGAGTTCGCTTGGAACAGGAGAGAGTTTCTTTTCAGGAAGTGAAAGAGGCTGTTGATCGTTTAGAGTATAATGGTTAATACGGCCTAATGGGCAACAAGGACTAAGCAAGTCTTCTGGAGCATGTTGGGCGTCCAATTGTAAGGCGTGGCATATAGCACTGTCTTAGCTAGATTAATAGTTGAACCCTATAAAAAACTAGAAGGTTTTGAGGAAAATTAGATGAACTTTAAGACACAAGAGATCACGGAATATTTCAGGAGTGCTGTAGCAGCGCAATCAAACAAAGAAATTGTTTTTAAGGATAACCCTTTTCAGATGGTCGAAGCAGCAGAATTGCTGCAAGGAAGAATTAATCCGCAAGCCACTCAAGAGCTATTTGCAGAGGCCAATAGAAAAAACTCTGGGCATGAGGACGAGGACGAATCAAAGAAAAAGGCCAAGGAGAAATCCTTGCTCAATATCATTATCTGTGCTAAAGTCATCAAAACAATTTTTGAAGCTAATGAAAAGGTTCAGGATGAAATTGATCAGTTAACCGGAGTTTATTTTATCCCGGCTCTTCTTAAGCTTGATGGAGCTCTGTCATTTGATGGGGAGAAAAGAAAACTTCCTTGGTTCCCGAGAGAATTTCTGCACCCCATGGTTGAGCCTAAATTAGCAATTGGGACTACCGATGCAGTTGATGATTTTATGAGTAATCAAGTGGACCAGGTAATAAAGATTAAAGCTTGGCCAGAGTATGTCAAGTTTTTCAAGAATTTCTATGAGAAAGTTACGGAATCTCAATTTGACCAAAACACCATTCGGAATCTGGACGAAAAGGAACCTTACTTCGAATTGGAAAATAACGTCTATGTTTTTCTGGATAAGACGGTTTTTACTACTTTCCATATTATGAACTTGTACAATGATCTCCAAAAAGACGAACAGTTCAAATCTCTTTACGATAACTTTGTATCGCTGCAAATACCAGAGACCAGCCCCCTTGTCCAAAACACATGGGCACAGATGAAAGCCCACTGCGGTCAAATGGGGGGAGAATATCCTTTATCTCCGTCACAAAGAGAAGCAGTCAATCATTTCAATAGCATGAGTGAGGCTGACATATTGGCGGTCAATGGTCCACCTGGTACCGGGAAAACTACTCTATTGCAGTCTATTGTTGCGGATATGTATGTGAAACGGGCCCTATATAAGGAAAGAGCTCCTGTAATTGTGGCTTCTTCCACCAACAATCAAGCGGTTACCAACATCATCACTTCTTTCGGCAATATTAAAAAAATAGGCTTGGCAAATTTGGAAGAACGATGGATTGAGGGCGTAGATAGTTTCGCTGTTTATTTTCCCGCCACCTCGAAAAAAAATGAAGTAGAGAGTAAGGGATATCAATATACCGATCAAAACGGCGGCTTTTTTGTTGCGAAGATTGAGGATAAAGAGAATCTTAAAAAATCAAAGCTCAAACTCATAGAAAGTTGTAACAAATATTTTGGTAGTGCCTATAAAGACATTGATGCATGCCAAAGCAGGTTGCATGAAGAATTAGAGTTTTTAAATAACAAAAAAGAAGCATTGCTTGAATTGGTTCAGGAAGCTTCAGAATTGGGACTCAACGGAGAGCCGCTGGATGACTGTATTTGCAATTTTGAAAACCAGATTAAATGTCATCAAGGAGTGGTTGAGCATATTCGCCGGAGAGTTGAGGAATGGGAAGCCTGTTTTAAAAGGATTCCTTTGATCTACCGATTGCTCCGGTTTATAAAGGTGTTTGCTCGAAAAATACAAACGGAATTCAGATTATTTATCAATGAGGATGAGCAGGGCTTTCTCAGCGTGTCTATGAGTCTGGATGAAATCAAGGAAAAATACAGCTATAAGAGTGAGGAACACAAGAAAATTCTTACGGAGCTTAAAAAGAACAAAAAGAAGCAGGAAGAACTGAAAAGCCGGTACGATCATGAATTGGAACAATTGAAACTTCATAATGTTAGCTTGTATAAAAAAGAGGAAAGCAAATACCTACTTGACTCAGACTACGTCAACGATCTCTTGGATACTAAGGTTAGATATGTGGAATTCTGGCTGGCGGTCCATTATTTCGAGTGCAGATGGGTCCTGGAAGAGGATCGGCCGGTTGGGCAACAGGCAGGTAAGACCTTTGAAAGTGTTTTAGATAAGTTTTACCATCGGCTCAGCATGATTGCGCCATGCTTAGTCATGACGTTTTTCACGCTCCCTAAGCATTTTCGGGCTTATGGTGATCAAAAACACTTCTATTTGTTTAACTTTATCGATTTGCTCATAGTAGATGAAGCAGGGCAAGTGTCTCCGGAAATTGCCGCCGGAGCCTTTTCACTCGCTAAAAAGGCAATTGTTGTCGGGGATATACATCAGATTGAGCCGATATGGGCTGTAAATCGGGCGCTAGATAAAGCCTTAGCTGTCTCTAATAGGGTTATCCCCAGTTTAAAGGAGTTTGAATTACTGGCACGGACGGAGTTAAACTGCTCCAGCTCCAGTGTAATGAAAGTTGCAGCCAAATGCTGCAAATACAAAAAGTTTGAGGAGAGGGGCCTGTTCTTAAGTGAACACCGTCGTTGTTATGATGAAATTATAGACTACTCGAATAAGCTGGTGTACGAAGGAAATCTTCAACCCATGCGCGGGGAGGGAAAACGGGATCCAAAGTTACCGTTTAAGCAATGGCCGCAAATGGGGCATATGCAGATTGAATCCGAGTATTCGGTCAGAAGGAGTAGCAGTCGATTAAATCTTACAGAAGCTAAACAGATTGCAGCATGGCTGGAAGCTAACTATGCTTGTATTGTTAATGCTTATCCCGATGAGATTCGGGAGAATTTAGTGGGTATTATCACGCCGTTTAAGGCTCAGGTTCAAGCGATCCGTTCGGAATTGAAGAAAGTATTACCGGTTTATCATTCGAAAATTAATATCGGCACAGTGCATACCTTTCAAGGGGCGGAAAGAAGAGTTATTATCTTATCCACAGTATATGGTAACCGGGATGGATGTTATTTTATTGATGCTAATAACAGTTTAATGAATGTAGCAGTTTCCCGAGCCAAGGATTACTTTTTTGTCTTTGGCGATATTGGTTGTTTGCAGGGTCCTCCAAGAAGTGCTAGCGGAATGTTAAGAGGATTTATTGAAGTAAATGCAGTAAAATAACTTAACTATAATAACTCAAAGCGATTTTATTTTACAAAGGCCACAGATGTCCATTTGTTAGAACGCAATAGATGTCCCATCCATCCTAAAGGTATTAACTTGTCATAGTGGTCGTTTAGGACGAATTTAATTAATTGGATATAATCGAGGTTAACAAATCTAATTACTAGTTTAAAGGCCTTAATAGCTATGGTATAATATGGCTATAGAGCTTAAGGACCGACTCTAACAAGAACTTAGAATCCGCACCAGTGCGGATTCTGACATACACACAGGCAGTGATGCCTTCAATTATAATATCAGGGTACCATTGAAGTTTTGAGTTAGGACGGAGGGAGAAATGTGAAAGAGCTTATCAACCTTAAGATCGATTACGCCTTCAAGCTTATTTTCGGCAAAGAGGGGAATGAAGCGATTCTCATTGCATTTCTTAATGCCGCGTTGCGGTTGCCACAGAAAAGTAGGATTGATGGCATAACGATTATGAGTCCAGAACTGAATAAAGAATACCATGACGATAAGAAGTCTATTTTAGATGTTCGTGCTGTGACGATTGAAGGAATGCAAATAAACATAGAAATTCAATTAAGCAATCAATACGACATAGAAAAACGCTCACTGTATTATTGGGCAGAAATGTACTCCAGGCAGATGCGAGAAGGCATGGCCTACAAGGAACTGGCGAAGGCAGTCACGATTAACATTTTAGATTTTAACTATTTGAATCAGACGAAGAACTACCATAGTGTATTTCATCTTTACGAAGACGAAGAGAGATTCCAACTTACAGAAGCCTTAGAAATGCACTTCATGGAATTGCCTAAATTGGTCTCAAAGTGGCGACAAAGAGAGGTAAGCCCTTGGGAGAATGGTTTAGTTCGATGGTTATTGCTTCTGGAGGGTTCGGAAAATCAGGAAATTTTTAAAATATTGGAGGAGATTGCAATGCAAGATCCCGTTTTGCACCAGGCAATGACAGCTTGGGAAAAAACAAGTGATGATCCTAATGTGAGAGAAGCGTACTTTGCGAGACGCAAGGCTGTTTTAGATGAGAAGGCGGCCGTCAGAGAAGCAGAACTCCGCTTGAAGGAAGCAATCCAGAAGGGAATAGAAGGTAGGGCAGAAGGTAGGGCAGAAGGAAAGGCAGAAGTTGCGAAGAATCTTCTGGACTTGGGAATGGAGATTTCTAAGATAGCTAAAGCAACAGGTATGACAGAAGACGAAGTTAAACTGTTAAAAGATTGAGACTACTGATCGAGGGAGGGGTATGCTCTATATAGGGGGCCTAGGAGCACCAGTGCCTGTCGAATCAGAAAAAGCAATACCCCACACTATGGAAGTGTGGGGCAATTTTTTGTCCGCAATTCGCTTTTCCGCCAAAGGGCACTGTCCGTAGATTAACGGTGTGTTAATTGCCTGAGAGTAAATAGATAAGTTGACCAAAATAGATAGTGTCAATAAATGTTCGCAAAAACCATCCGAATTCCTAAAGGCAGATCAG
>NZ_JAJDOO010000062.1 GCF_020595055.1 Desulfosporosinus shakirovi
TACTAAACTAGGGAAAATCTCTATTTCAGTTGTCCGATTTCTATTCTAACAGCAGTAGGTTCTACGTGACGGTTTAGGATTATGTTTTTCTATATCCAATCTGGATAAATCATAAAATAATTTAATTCTATCTTTATTGGATAATGCTGTTTCACCGTCAACACCTGCTGTCTTTTTGCCCTTGTTTGTTTGAGCAACTCTTTTTATGGATACCAGTAGCATTGCCTTACTTCTTACTAAGAGTCTTTGCAGATTTCTTACTTTACGTTTATCACCAAGACATTCGGCACGGTATATCCGCTGTTGCAATTTTTCTACATACTCGTCAACATGGAACCAGTCGATTTGTTTCCATTGGGTATCGGGAGGTAATGTGGACTTCCTATAACTTGAAGTTTTTCGCATCTGTTACCTCACTTTTGAAATCTTGCTTTTCGTTTTATTCCGTGTTGATTACCAGTCGGAAGTCAGCACCCTTTCAGGTATGTAATTTTTTTGCATTATTCGCCCAGTTATTTCTTATTCCTGTTGGTTTGCACCATAGCGACATTTGCTTTTTCCAACGCTCCTTTATCCTCTGGAGATTGTGTCTTCCTTGCGGTTGACCTACCGAAAAATCGGACTCCATAGGACTTATCAAGTTCAGCTTCTATTAGATACGAATGGGTTAGGTTCATTCAATACAACGGCAGATATATAGGTAGTAACATACGCATATGCGAAGCTGCGTTTTCCAATCTGCAATACAATGGTTAACATATCCCAGTCACTGCTGCTAATGACGATGCTTAATCATAAACCATACCATTCTTTCCCTCGCCCCTAGTTGCCATGGATACTAGGCAACCAGTTGGGCTTTCCTCATGCAACCCACCCCGGAGTTACCCCCGACGCAGTTTCGGACGGGAATGTCCCTACTACTGGGACATCAGACTGTAGTCTGCACTAATCTTTCAAGAAGAAGCCGCTTCTTGTCGCACTCCCATTATTAGCCTAATAAGAAGCTGGATTTGGGTAAGGGTTAAGCTGAAATTTATAAGGATTCCAAAGCAACTTGTTTCCGATCTTGTATATTACTTGTAACATGCTTTTTCCCCAGCCTTTCAGAAGGTCATTTATTTCATCTTGGACAATATTCCATTCAATGACTTCTTATATTCTGCTGCTGCCCTTTCTTTTTCCTTCTTAGCAACAATATCATCCAGGATCATGACAATACCATCTTTCAACACCGGAAAGTATTCCAGGCATTCTTCTTCAGTAAGTTCATGGATCCCTTTACTAACCACCCCATAGATCTTTGGATGGTCTGTAATCAGATCAGGAAGAAACCCCTTTAGAAGCTTAATCTTTTCTTCCATACCGTTCCTATGTCTCACATTATCTTGGTATTCAAATTGCTGTTCAGTTAACGCACCAGCAACTTCAGCTTCCTTGAATGTATCATATACCAGCTTTTCAATGATCCTTCTTAAATAAACAAATGAACCGATTCCAACACCATGTGAATGTAAACCAATGGACCTTTTAAGTTCACTGTAATACTGCTTTCCAAGGATAGAACTATACCTTGAAGCTTGCGGAAGATCTATATCAGCAGAAGAAGGATATTGACCAACCTTAATGATTGAATCACCCTTAACAGCAAAGAAGTATTCCAGCTTATGTGACTCATCCAAGCTGCAGTTGAACCTTAAATATAAATGATCCATTTCATCCAGCGGTCTATCCTCTTGATAACTCATACTTGTAAGTAAACCCACACTGCTTATTTTATTTTTCAGGTTGGTTGCTTTCACATTATTCAAACCACAATCATAAATGAAAACTTTCTTATCCCTACATTCAGCGCAAAACAGTTCGAACCTGCTTTCTTTATCATATATCTGAAGAAGCTGTTTTATTTCAGGATCACGAATTTTCATACTACTATATAGACTTGACTTTGTTATAAATTCGATCATTTCATTTGACATTGGATCACCTCCTTTCAATCTTTGGTATTTATCAGGCTTGCTTATAAATTAATGGAACTAATAACTCAATCAGTTTCTCACTATATAGGAAAAGGATCTTATATCATAATCTTCAAAGTTCCAATGTCTCATATAGGCTTATTTCAATCTTCACGTCATTTGCATCATTTAGATATTCCTGATCACCAGATTTCGTGATTCACTGTTTAAGTGCCGTTACCCCTCTGGTCTTAAACCTACTAAAGAATAATGTCCTACA
The DNA here is from genome assembly GCF_020595055.1 of Desulfosporosinus shakirovi. GTDB lineage: Bacteria > Bacillota > Desulfitobacteriia > Desulfitobacteriales > Desulfitobacteriaceae > Desulfosporosinus > Desulfosporosinus shakirovi. The sequence continues at coordinate 2,236 of NZ_JAJDOO010000062.1, forward strand.
CATATCCTCAAATGAGCCTGTCTTATTCCTGTTTTTATACTGGCGTTCAACCATAAAATCTTTGAAACCCCTGCTATTGCTGGATTTCTTTTAAAAAAGCCTCAATGTAGTGTAGACTTTTCATAGAGTTCAAACCCGCTTGTAGCAAGGTTTCTCGGTCTGGAAATAAATGTTGGTTGAACTCCAGTTTATAGGTAAAGTCATCCCATGTTATTTCCTTCAAATTAATGATACCTCCTAGAGACTGTATCGTTAAAATTCACAATTAGAATTCATACTAGTTAATCATGAAATGAAATGAAATCAAATTCAATCTATCTTAATCTCGATTTTATACTTATCTACTCAAAACGTTCATCTCGATCATGAAATCGTTTTGACTCCCATTCGCGTTCAGAACTTATTTCTTTTTTAAAAATTTTCTCTTCTTGACGCGCCCAACTGGCAATCAATGGATCTTGATGTTCTTTTAAATCTAATACTAAGAGTAATCGGCTCTGCAAAATATCTGCTCTGGAACCGCTCCAACTCATCGGTCGAAAAGCAGATTTAAAATTATTTAAAACGGGTATGGGATCAGTTGAATTGGCAATAATTTTTAAGGCCAGAGTCGACCAAACAAGTCTATCTTCATCCTCACTTTTTACATATGGCACAATCGTTGAGGCAACCTTAGGATATCTGGTTGTCGGGTTAATTTCGCACCAATTAATAATTAATTCGTCGTCAATTTGGGTTAAGGGATTTGGACTTGATCTTATTCGCTTTGTGAATAATTGTTTTATATAAGGACTAAAATTAAATACCTCTCCTAGAAATTCGTCAAGGAAGACACCTGGTTGCACATTTGCTAGCTCCCTGATAACGTGTTGAAAATCCTTTAAATATATCTGGTTGTTTTCATTAGCTTTAATTAGTTTCTTACACAAGGCTCTTGCATTAATTTCCGCTGATCCATTTGCAAAACATATTTTTATAATAAAGCCTAATTTATAATCGGTTAGCATGTTTTTGTTACGGCCTCTTAAGAATTGATATTTCAGTAAAAGATCTTGTGCTAGAGAAATAAGAACACTACTTAAATCTTTCTGTTTTGTGTGACTCTTAAATCTTCTAAAAAGGATTTCAAGCGCTACCTCTACTCCTTCTTCTTCTGAAGATATCAATACCAATAATTCAGTTATATCGGAATCGAGAATAGATTCGTGAGTTCTTAAGTAAGATAAATTTGCATACTGGGATATCGATGCAGTCCTTAGCTTTATTGCACTTTTTAGCCTTTTTATACCCTGAATGTTAATTTCGACAGCGGACTGAAGCCAGGGATATACTTTAGCTAGAACTAAATCGGTCACAGCAGCATCTAGGAATTCTTCGGAGATAATTGAATTAATTTTCGAGATACTGGATAAAAAACCACGGAGCACAAGATAATTCCGTTTGGACTCTTCAATTTTTTTTAGTTGTTCCTTAAAATCTTGCCACATTTCTCTCGGTTGATCAGACCCTTCTGCTAGTCCTTGACCGAAAGCAAATAATCTATGTCCTTCATTACTTAAGATATCTGGAAGTAACTTAATGAAAATATCACTGTTTTTTGCAGCTTCGCATCCTAAAGACCGAGTAGTTTCCTCCACGATAGTATATTCATCAATTTCTTCCACATCTTGACCTTCCACAGTATCAACTAAGTCTAAGTAACTTTCATGACCCGAAAGTGCAAATAATTTCGCGCGCTCATACAAAGTTATTGGTTCAAGCATCGAATCTAGTTTGTCTAACCGAGCAATAACTTCAGGAGCCATGTTTTTAGCATCAAACTTTTTAGTGCTCTTTACTGATATCCAGCCATCTTGCCAACTACCTTGCTCGGAGATCTCTTTGATTGCATAATCTAGCTCGTCATACATTCCTGCTTCTGTCCATAGTCCTCGAAACTTATGCGCTAAAAGAGTTTTAGCTTTAGGAGAGCTAAGGTTTTTAGAAACAGCAAGAACAACAGTATATTCTATAAATAATTTATACCATTTAACGATATCTTCTCTACTCTTTGGAGATAAACCATAATCCCTTGAACGTGCACCAAATTCAAAACTATAGGAAGAACTAAACTGCCAACATTCTAAAGATGCGTCTAACAAAGAAATACCCAAGTCAATTTCATTGTTAATTTTTGAGTCGATTAATCTTTTTATTATTGTAAGCCTCTGCTCAGGTGTTGCTTGGGTACCTGACAGGTATAAGTAGAATAGCGATTTTAGTAAATCTCTTATAGAATTATTATTTTCTATGGGATTTTCTGTTAATGCAAATCGACACAGGAGTTCAACTGAACGTTCGAATAATTCTTTATCATATGCCAAGGATCGGAGCAGTCGTGTAAATTCGATATAGTGATCATTGTCACGTGAAAAAAAGCTATCCGAATCATCCTGATCAGACATTCTTTCAATTACTTCAAGTGTTAATTTAGGAATGATTGGAGCTATATTTATGAATAAATTAATTCCAAAATCATTTAAATTCCGGATATTTCCCAATAAGCCATTCTCGGAGAGCCATTCTCTAGCTATTTCTAACACTTTGTCACTTTCGTGAAGATACCCTAACCGTCTTGAAAATGACGTCATCATCCTTTGGGATTGTGTAAAAGTATTAAAAATATTTTCATAAGGTATATCTTCCAGAGCCTTTTCAGCAAGCCTATTAGCAATAGCGTGAGGCAATACGGCTCTCCACTTGCCTCTTTGCTGAACTAAGTCGCGCCGTTTTAACTCACTTATACTTTCATAAATATCTTGGACGGTCATCCCAACTAAAGAGCTTAACATCCTTATTTCTTCATCAGAACCTTCTGCTGTTTGACAATTAAACGAATACACAATCGAACAGGCTTCGGCAGCTTTAAGCAAGGCATTATTTGGCTCGTTTCGCTGTTGAAATAAGCGAGTAAATAGTTCACCGTCCTTTAGTCTACCTAAATTTTCTCCTCTTCGGATTGTATTGCTTAAGGCAATCGCGATACGTGCATTTCCTCCTGAAAACTCTGCAATTAAACGGGCACTTTCATCGTTAATATAATCAAACCTTTGACGTATTAGTTTTTCTATCAATTCATTGGAGGCTGGTTCTAAACGAAAAACCTCTGTTTCTTCTGGTTCATCTTCCCGAACATCATATTCTACAGTGATTAGGCTAACTAAACTACCTACTGCTGAACTTACAGAGGTTAACCGGCGGTGTAATTCTGGAGGACAGTTATCAACGGCAATAATAGCAGGTTTCTGTAAACTAATTAAACGTTCAGCAAAATTACGTGGCTCAGGAATGGGGTAGTCGCTAACATCGGAATAAAACACTTGAGATGGATTTAATGGCCTTTCACCAATCCGTTCGTCAAACAATCCTTGGAGCAATCTGGTTTTGCCTACACCGGAAAGACCTACTAGACGAACAGAAGTTCCAGGACAATGAAGTATATTTCTGAGTTCATTGATTCCTTCTATCGCAGAAAGACCATCTGAACGGTGTTTTGCACTATTATGTAGACGAATATTTCCGTCAAGAAAATACTCATCATTAAGTCCTCCTGGTGATCTTGACCAATTCCCATATGATTTCCATCCTTGAATTGGGTTACCTATTTTTTCTCTTACCCAAAGCGTAAGTGCCGGATGGGTTCGAACCCATCCAGCTATTCGCTCACGGTCATAGAAATCAACTTTTAGATTAGCAGCAAACGGATAGTCAGATAATGCTTCTTGCATTGCATTTTTCCGATCTGTAAGGGCAGAATCAGAAGTTGAGCCCTGACTGCTAACAATGATATAAGCTCCCCCTGAATTAGCTAAATCCTTAATAGCTTGCCGCAATTGTCCATCAAGTTTCATTTCTTTAAAAATGGCAGCACGAGGCATATCTGGTTTTTTCACTTGAAATCCAGTTTCTGATCTTGGAATGTAACTATCCTTATGTAAAGAAGATGTAATGTCGACACGAATATCGATACCACCATCTTTAGCATTTTGATCTCCTCCCCATGTAACACCAGCAGGGGGGATGCCTACTGCACGCAGTTCAGCTTCACAAAGAAGACCGATAAGCGCCCTTAAGTCACCATCATTTAGTTCAGAAATATTATTACCTGTTATTTCAAGCATGCAAATATCTCCCTGTCAACGATTGATTACATTCAAGTAATAGATAACTCCAAGCCTTAAACTCCAAGCCTTAAACTACAAGCCAAATAGATCTTTCTAATTCCTTGCTTGAGCTCATTTTTATCTCCCGTATGAGTAATATCTTCATATGTTCCTGAGGAGTTCCGCAGCGTCATCGCTGGCGCTAAAGAAGGCGACCTTCATGCTCAGGTAATAGGCGGTTTTGACTGTTCCTTCACCCGACCTGTGGGGTTCTTCCTTCAACTACATCTTTGCCGAAGCCGATGATATAGTTCTCATCGTAGAGATGGAGGTAGTTGGTATAGCCCACGATCTTTAATTTGCTGAGTGTGGAAGGATTGTTCGGGTAACTTTATAAAAATCAATAGCGCCCCTTTAGTTCATAAGCACGTTCTCTTTTGGATTCATACTGGTAGGAATCACCGATGCGATTGATAATTGCTGCTGTACGAGGATACAAGAGTTGAAGTTTAGTTGCATAACCAAAGTATTTATCTGCAATTTGCGCTTCCTCCGCACCACCTGTTACAACGTGTACGCCTCTTTGGTTTTGCAGACCAATAATGAAATTATTGACTAATTCATCTGAATGATTTTTCTCAAAAAAGTCACGAGCACATTCTGTCGGCCAAACACCATCTTCACCAAGAGGTGCATAAGAAAGTATTCTTCCAAAACAAATTGAGTGTGCCAAAGAATAATGTCTATTCTCTGCAAGAAGATTCGCATCAGCTACCCATTTGAAGAAAACTAGCTTATCAGGTTGCTCTGATTGATGGCTACTGCCGGGAATCCGATGTATTCGATCTAATGCTTCATAGGCATGACCTGCCATCTTTTGGCGATCATTATCCCATGAATCAGACATATCATCAGATTTATATGCAGCACTTAGAAGCTCCATATATAATGAAGGCTGCGCCAAAACTTGGTCCACTAGACATTTAGGCTCAAATTCCATATCAAACACTAAAAGGTATGCAATTTCGAGCTTTGCAATCTCCAAAGAGTATTTATCGGCCTCCGTATAGAGTTTTTTAAAAATCTCCTCAATGTCATAAGAGGGAACGCTACTTAATGTTTTCCCATTTGGCTCATCGTTAGGATTCAGCTCAAGAGCTTTTTGCAGAATTGTAATAAGTGTAGGAATATTAAGGTATGAACTATATGCCAGACAATCTATTAAAGTGTATGGGCGATTGAATTCTATCATTTTCAAAATGCACTGCTGGGAAAACGGGAAATTAACTAAGTCTAACCTCCAGGGATTCATTGTCTCCCAATAAATTCTCTGCGTATCATTTGGCATAGATTTTACTAAGTCAAATAGTTCCTCAGATAAAGGCAGGCATACTAATAGCCACCCAGCATCTTTAGCCGGAAGCTCTAGCACTGTTGAAATAAATTCCCCAAGTCCATAATGAAAATATACTTTTGAAACTATCGCAGATGCAACATTTCGATTTATTTTCTGGACTTGTTGTATATAATCCCATACAAAGTGATTTCTCAACACTTCTTCCGTTACGATTTCTGCAAAATCAGTAGTGTTTTCGATTCCAGGTAGTATTACAAATATTACTTCCGTTCCATACTGAGACAGGGCTTCTTTTATCTTTTCTAATCGAAATTGTTTTAACTGTTCACGTTCATCAGAATGATTGTGTTCTTTTTCCTTATATACAAGTGGATGCAATCCATTATAATGATAATCAAAATAATGAATGTATTTCATTGGCGTTTCAGGCAGGATACCGTTGTATAGTTCTTCTATTTTACTTATTACTTCGTCTGATAAACTCCAATTTGAATGAACGAACTTCCTATGTTTTCCGATAAGCTTTGCCAGCTCGGAGCATAATTTTAGCAAATCTTCTTCGCCTATTTGAGCAGCTTGTTCTTTACATTTTTTAATGACTATATCCGTATGGTTCAAAAATGCAGTGAAACGGCTAAAAACAATATCCCAATCCGAAAAACAGGGGTTAATATTGTTAAGGAAAAGTTGTGCTAAAGAGGTATAAGCCTCTCTGTGTTCGTTTTTTGTAACCCTCATTTCTGGTATATCAACATTTCTCCAACTAAATTTTGCTATACCGCTTGTAGTCTGGCGTCCCTGCGGTAATAATGCTTTTACAAGGCTACATGCTGTTTCAGGATGTTCTTTTAAAATTTTCTCTAATAAAAGATTCCTTTCCGCCAGAGTAAATATGCCTTGAGGATGCCATAAACAAAAAATATCAGTCAGTGTGTTAATGGGGGTATTGGAAAGTTTATATTCATACCCTTTATCCGCAAAACACATTAGTAGTTTGACCGCACGACTGGCATATCGTGGGAGCCAAACTAGTTTTTCAAGAGCCCACAACAAATGAGTATAAAATGTTCTACCAAGCATAACATCTTCGGGATTCTTAAACATTTTCCAGAACTCACTATCAGGAATATCTGCTTCTTTTTCCATAGCAGAGAGGACAGCATTTGGTGTAGCCTCTACAAAAATAGGGATATAAGAAGCTATGGTATACCAGCCCTGCAGTGTTTTCACCTGATTAAATACTTGAGAAACCAGAGACTCACATTCAGCAGTAATAGATGAAATTCCTAGGCTATTACCTGTTCCATCATCTCGTTCTACAATCATAATCAGTGAGATGATTAGTCCTCGCAGTAGTTGTGCTGAGTAATCGGATTTCTTACCCAAAACCCCTGCCATATACCATTGTTTCTCAGGAAGTTCATACGTGGGGTCAGCAACATCAAATACAGATACAACGCATGATTTGAATCTTTGAAAGATATCCGGAGAGAGTTGCTTCCAAAGGACATTCCACATCTCTGATATCGATATACACATATATGAACCATCTACAACAAATAACGGAGTATCATCACAGGCAATAAAGGGATGTAGCGATCGAATGTATTCATCGTATTCAAGTCCAGACAGAGACTTAAGTATTTCTTTATCACCTAAACAATTTTCTTCCCAAGCGCCAACTAAAAGTGCTGGTATTAATACCAATACATTATCTGTTTCTGACCATCTGGGTACCTTTAAGTAAGGTATTGTAGTGATTTTACGCAATAATGCAGGAAAACTTCGTTTTAAATCAGACGCCATGCTATATACGGTATTAGCATCATAGCCTAACTTTTCAAGTGCTATTCGGAATGTATGATTACTGTGCGCCTCAATGGCAACACGATTGCCGGTTTTATTGATTAAATCAATTGGAGAATATTTGTTGGTCGGCAAGATGTAACTACTCTGTCCAAAAGAGATTACGACTTGCGGGCAAAATGTCGGAATAATAACAGCATCTTTAAACTGAGTGCAAACAACATCCCACATTGATGGAGATTGAACGATAATACAACGTTCTAGTAATTCCATGTAAATAGGTTCTGTCGAAGAAACCAATTCTGCAGCTAAGACTAAGATCGCTTCTATTTCCGACTCTGCACTTAAGATAATCTGTTTACTTCCAGCATTAAAAATATTAGTAATCTGCGGTACAATAGGCTCCCTGCTACCTGTAAAAAACTCCACATTTAATTTAGGGTCAGTATGTTCAGTTATGTTTATCCAATAGTCCTCAAGAGAAAGCAAACCATTCATACCACGACCCATTATCCCTGATAACCAAGCAGATACCGCCGGGCATGCCTCGAGCCACATTTGAAGGCTGTTTGCATCGATAATACGCACATCTTTCCATATACTGTCTGCTTTTTTTTGCGCAGTTATCTCCACAATCCCTGTTTGATGATTCCAAATTCGAGAACTTACAAAACAAAATGTTGTAGAAGATTGTTCTATTCCATTAGGGTTCTCGGAGCGTTTTTTGTAATCGCCATTGAATTTAGATAAAGTATTTTGATCTGTACCAAATTCCCAAACAGATTTTCCACAAGGGAAAAAAACTGACTGGGTATCTGTATCTAAGTACCCATCGTATCCACTGTATTGGACAGCCTTAGAATGCGGGAAATGGTGATCCCTAATATTAACACAAGATGCTAATAATAGGCGCCAAACTAATTCAGGTAAAAGTTCCTGAGCACGTCGAGGTTCGCGACTCGTCCATGCTTCTATTTCACTGGCTGTTATCCAATTAATGCCCATAATAAGCACCTCCAATAAAATATTATCAAATTCCTATTATTAGACTTTGTTTATCCTCGCAGTGCTCATGGGAAAAAAGGGCTTATCTTTTCATTATTCTCCGTGATGATAACGCGAGTTTTTCCGTTCAGATCAATATACATTTATGAGCCTCCTTAAGACTGTTGATCAAGTCGAATTATCGAGTTAGCGCATCTTCTTTCGTTGCCTACTGGCGTTGTGTAGTAACGCTGTTCTATCCCATAAAGCAGTTTTTTTAGTTCGTCATCCGATTTTATTCTAAAGGCATTATTCTGGTAATCCAAGTCGGGACAATAATCTTGAATATAGTTCAATACAGTGCCTTTTTCTTCTTCTTCAAGGCTGTCCAACGTATCAAGAGCCATAGCAATTCTATGTCGGTTTGCCTTTCCGACTTTGGCAGCTGAAAAATCCTCGTCCAACTGAATAAATTCTCTCTTTAAAAAATCAGTTGTTTCAACTTCCGTTGCTTCTCTATACAGCAGATCTATTCCTTTAAAAATTCCCGAAATGCTAGGCAACCGTCTAAAGTATAAAATATCCTGGTCTTTCATGTAAATCGCATCTGCAATAGAGTTGATTACAATTGTTTTACTGTTTCTTTCATACCGAAATGCGTCTCCTAAATAAAGTAGCTTTTTTCGGACCAGTTGAGCCTTGGATATATTCTGAAAATAGTACTCGTTTTCATTTTGATATGAGCATAAAAAATCAAGCTTGTCCACGTCTATTGTATTGAGTAGGTCGTATTCTGCTGAATTAAAAGGTGTTCTTAAGAAATCCAAGCAGAACGTTTGTGCCGAAAACTGTTCAATTCCGAACCATGAATCTACATCGAGATTATGATCAGGGCTATACTGGACATGCTGGACTAAATCATTAGGAAACTCAAATATAGATTCCGCAGAAAGCAATTTTTTATATTTCTGGGCATTACCTCTTAACCTTATTTTAGCTATAAGATGATTCATTCTATTTGCCTCCCATATCGATAAAAGTAAAATTATTAATTCTCTTTAACTTTGGAAAGCTGAGTCCCTGAGTACTGCGAATTAGTTTTTTACTTATCAGAAATATTTTAACGTTGTTTTCGGTTGTAATGTAGTAAAATTGATACCCCCACAATAAAAATAAGGGGTTGAAATATAGCGTTTGTGAGAAATAGGTAAACACGAACAAAATACTGAAAGTAAATATCAAGGTTTCGCAATAGGGAACACTAAGAGCAACAAAAAAGTACCCCAAATAGCTGGGTAGAAAAGCATTGTTTGCTTGTTCTACGTCTCTGATATTGCCTTCAATGTTGTCATCACTCAAAAAACGGGTAAGTAATAAGCTAATTCCTGTTAAAAGGATTGGTATACAAATGAAAATTATATAAGATATCCATCGTGGAGAGCTGGCTAAAAACCCAATCTGCACCTGTACTTTAATCAGAAAAACCACGATGATTAATAATGTAGCATTCATGGTTAAAAATAGCTGATAAAATATATTTAACATCTATTCACTCCCTTCTATGCTTAATGTTTATTAAGGCAATCCCTTTGCTGCGCCAGTTTCTTGAAAGGACTACTCCATTGACTCCACTTTTACTGAAATCAGGATTCATTGCCTAGTTGATAATCGTAAACCTACACTTCGGATAATTGTTACACCCTTTAAAATCTCCAAATTCGCCCATTCTCGCGATTAACTCCCCACCACATTTGGGACAACTATTAGCGCCAATTTGGTTCGCTACTTCAGCTTTCTTTATTATGTATACCTTCGACATGCTGAGTTCTGACTTTTTTATTACGTGGGTCACCTGTGAGCGGAAAATCTGGCATCCTATTTCTAATAGCTCGTAAAGCTGCAAACACTTTCTATAGCCTAAATTCTTCATTATTCTGTAAAACCCTGCCAACAACTGTTCCTTTTTACAATATTCTTTAAATTATACGCTATTAGCACGTAGCTTCTGCTTGATAGTCTATCTTGCCTAGCTTACCCTGCGTAAAGCATAACCCTCAGCTCAGACAATTCTATGTGAAAAGGGAGCGAAGCCTAAGATTCCCTTAGTTTCGCTCCCTTTATTAATTATCCGCTCAACTGAACTCTCTTCCAGTTCTATCTTCAGAACATCAGCTGAAATACAAAAACTTTTTGTTTCACCCTACAACACTAAGCCACAAATCTAAGCTTTCTTCAGTAGATCTGGTCACAAGTTTAAAAAATCTCCCGTAATCGCCAGTAGTATGTGCCAGGTCGAGGGAATCATAGTATTCAGAGCGTATATCTTTTTTGATTATCACAGGTGGAAAGCCTGCGTTCATAAGTTCAAAATTAAGCAAAAGTCTAGCTGTTCTTCCGTTAGCATCAACAAAAGGATGAATTGACAAACTCGCCATGCAGCAGAGCCGCTCGTTCGATCGGATGAAGTCCCAGCCATTTGACGCTATATTGCTCTATCAAGTTTTCCATTTGTTCTTTGACCAAAAGATGCTGAGGAGGTCTATGCTTAGCTCCGCTTATAATAACGTTCTCAGTTCTGTACGCTCCTGCATTGTTTTCATAAACCGTCCGAGATTGCGGCCCTACAAAAAGAATAATCGGAATTGTAGGGCCGGGTATCTGACGTTCTCAAACAGCTTACTGTGGTGGTGGTACTATAAAAAGCGGGGAACGTTGGCATCATGCCTCCGTTCCCCGCTTTTCTTTATACAGAAACTAATCCTTTACCACATTCGCAATGTACGCAATGACTTCCTCCGCCGTTGGCTGTTCCCCCTTGTGGGGGATGGACTTCCAGAACGCTTGTGCCTGTGGTTTAGGACTTTTCATGGCTTCCGCTATGGCAATTTCGATTTCATGGCGCACGGTTTCTTCGCTTACGCCCTTCTGCTTGGCAAGTTTTTTTAGCGTTTTTTTGGCTTTTGCAGTATCCATTTATATTCTCTCCTTTTCGTCCGCATGTGTTACATGTCTAACAAGACATATCAGAACTTATATGTTGATTCTACTAAGTGCATACTATATATGTCAATGATGTAGATTTTTTACGGACAAGGGAGGGCCTCCGATGGAATACGGAACAATAAAAATAAAGCTGGATGAACTGATTAAAAAAGAAGGTATCAGCAAAAACAAGTTGAGCCACAGGGCAGAAATGCAGCGTTCTCAAATCAACAATTATTGCAACAACAGCATAAGCAGATTGGACATTGATGTTCTGGCCCGGATATGTACGGTGCTTGATTGTGAGATTAGCGATCTGCTGGAATTTGTACCGCCGGAAAAATGATTTCGGGCCATGTTGGCCCGAAGTGCCGGGACAAGATTCGCAAAGTCTCCACAACATTGTTGTCCCCTTTCACGTATGGTAAAATATGGGCAAAACAAGCATGAAAGGGGTTCTGTGTATGAAGATTTTGCTTAAAATCATTGCGATACCATTTATCATCGTATTGAGCATTACCGTTGCATTTCTGTATTTTATCTTTTGCGTTTCTGAATGGATAGGTGCGATTGCCGCTGCCCTGCTTTCCGCGTTAGGGGCCTTGACGTTTATTACAGGCGGTTCTACTTTTAACGGCGTGGTACTACTGGTATTGGGATTTCTAATTTCCCCTCTCGGCCTCCGGGCTGTGATAGAGTGGTTTATCGACAGGCTGGCCGACCTGAATTATACTCTGAAAGACTATGTGATGGGATGAAAATATGACTGAACACAACAGGAGAAGCGGGCCAAAGTGGCCCGCTTTTTATCATATTTACCGTGACATAAGGAAAAGAAACTTCGGGTCAAATTGACCCGAAGTATCACCGGGAGGAGGAACGCGCATGGCAACCACGCGCTTGATAACACACCACATCAGCAAGGGAGAAACCATTGCGCAATCCCTCACTGACCGTTTCGACTATGGGCAGAACCTGGACAAGACGCAACAGGGCGAATTGATTTTGTGCGTCGGCTCTCTGACCGCATATGTATTGAAAACGGCTTATCTTATATCGCCCACCCAAAGCTTAATAGCAAGGGAAAATACAAGCATTATGGACAGTGGCAAGGCGGCAATAAAACGCCGACATTTCAGGAGCGCCTAAAGGCGCAGATTGATATTGTCTTGTCGAAAAGCCGCCAAGCATGGAAGCCTTTTTGCAAGCTATGACAGCAGCCGGCTATGAGGTTAAACAGGGGCGCGGCGGTGTTATCAGCTTTCGGGCTGAGGGACAGGAACGGTTTACCCGGCTCCGTTCCTCCACACTTGGTAAAGGTTACAGGCAGGAGGATATACAGGCTATCATTGAAAGCCGCGCTTCTATGCCGGAGAGCCGGGGCATATATTTCCTTGCATTATACGGAATACAATTCTCTATGTAGATAGAAATATATGCTGAAATCCCGCATAAAGAGCCAATGTATTGGAAAGATTACACTGCGCACACAAAAAGGAGTTTCTTCAAGGGATATGAGCCTGTCTTTGGGTTAAAAAGTCAATAGAAGTAAAGGTCACTGCAAAAGCCCTCTCTTCTTAATACTCTTTCACAAAAAACAACACATTCCCATCACTGGCTACTTGGTTAAGATACCTCTGCCCTATCAGCGATTCCTCCATCGTTCGACTTTGAGACTGCCGATGAAATAACTCCTCATTGAGAGAATAATCCTGATACCTGGTTGAGGTCAAATAGTTCTTTTCAGACTTGTTCAAGGTCACAAAAAAGACATCCAGCTTCTTCTCATATGACTATCTCCTTCTAAGTTGGTAAAACTAACCATACAGTATTGAAACAGCATTTGGAAGGTGATATGATATGGACAAGAAGATCGGTATTGATACAGAGATCAAGGCAAATAAAGTAATTAAATTCTTTAGAGGAGGGAATAAACATATGCATGCCGTAAAAGCAAGTCCTATTAAGGCAACTGTCATAGAAGGTCATTACGCGCAAGATGTGATAAAAGAACTGATGAGTAAGCCCTCTCCTATGGCTATTATCAGAAATAAAAGGGCTTCAGATCTAGTTAAAAAATTAAGGAAGTAAATTTAATGTTGCAAAATATATACGATTTGCAAGACATGATTAAACTGGTTGATTTGTCTAAAGGTTATAGATTGAGTGATTTTGTTTGTGAATTTGAAGAGTATAACGAATTTTTAAGAGATGAAGCATTGGGATTGCAGGAAGCTGAAATTTCAAAACTTCATCTCTTAATTAATAAAGAAAACGCTGATGTTATTGCATTTATGTCGTTGTCGACTGACTCAATCAAGCTTTCCAGTTCAGAAAAAGATGTACATAAGATTGGGTTTGTTAATTTTAAAGCAATACCTTTAGTGAAAATTGGTAAGTTAGCCGTTGATATAAATTATAAAAAGAAATATAAAGGCATCGGATCAATGATGGTTGAATTAGCTAGAGGTATAACTGAGGATTTGAGGGAAATCGGAGTTGCATGCCGATTTATTACGGTAGACGCAGATACTAGGAACAATCCTAGTGTTGTTGACTT
>NZ_JAJDOO010000063.1 GCF_020595055.1 Desulfosporosinus shakirovi
ACATGACCTCAAACCCTTCTGGTATCTAGCTTTTATGAGAATTTAGCAAACCCTAGTTACGTTTAGTAATTTATCAATAATGCATCACACCTTAATCAAAATATTCCCAATTTAATTGTATCAGATTTAAGTCTGTTTATGAATCCCTAAACGAAATAGAATGAGTGACTTCTAACAAAGAGGCTATCGCGAATTTGACGCAATTAGCCTCTTTGTTTTTTAAGTGCGAATCAGAATGATTTTTTATTTTTAAACCCTTTAACAGAACCCGTTACTCCGGTTTATGTAGCTGCTTTTATTAAACTGCTAAATCGAGAGACGGATCGGATTTTGCCCTCTGAAGTACTATGACCGTAAATATCCAATGGTTTTGGCATGTCCGAGGAGGTCGCTTACTGCCGACAGCCACCTCTTATAAGTGTTTTGTGAACATTGACACAATATATGCTCGGGAACCAGCTAATCCCATTTGAGGTATTTGATCAAATTGCAATGCACAATAGATAAACCCTTTAGTAAAAACGTAACATCACGTTTCAAATGACAGATTGAAACAAGTCTAGGAGTAGTTAAGAAACGAGCCTTATTATCACAATGAGGCTCGTTTATATTAGCTGGAGTTTAGAAAGGTGAAGGGCTAAATGTTTAAATTCGAAGATGAGCACAAACATAGCATAATCAGTGAGAAATTGGTAACGCGTTTTGTTATTGTTTGTCAATTTATTATAGCCAGAGATAATGAAATGGATAAAAGATACTAGTTGAAATTTAATTAGAATATTGGGAGGCACTATGAATAGTTTAACAGTTGCAAAATTTAAGGATGGTTATATAAGAATTGAAGATTATAATAAGTCAATCCATAGTCCATTTTGCAATCCACCTTTAGAAATAACAGGAGTAAAAAACAAAATTTTTCGTGCTCCAATATCGCGAACAACTCTTTGGTACTTTAAGTATCTGATGTATCGTTCTTCTTCACCAGATGAATTACCACAATTATGACCACCGCGGTTAGGAAGGTTCGTACAGTTACTCAGATGAAGAAATTGATTAAGAAAAACACGATTGATGAACTCAATAAGGTTAAATTTAAATATAAGAAGGGTGACGAAGATTAAGTATCAATGAAGTCGTCAAACTAGTTGATGAATTAGAACCATGCTTACATCGACGTCCTTTTCTTCTCGGGTGACACTTGATCCTTAACCAACTTTAGATTCACAAATGGCATTCTAGTTCCTCCTCAATATAACACCTACACTGACTTGGTCAGTGGCAATTCAAAAATTCGCCAGAAATAGGACAATTAACTTTATTTTGAAACTCAACATTTTAAACGATAAGAAATCAATCTACTAATCATCTATAAAGCTCGCCTGTCATCTCGACAGATTGTTTGCATATATTTTAGATAGGGACATGAGTAAGGGATATACTATAATGAAAGCAAATAATAGGAATTAGCGTATTCATATTGTTCCACATAGGGCAAGCTATGGATATTATGGACTATCTCTTAAGGGGAACTGGTAGGTCATTTATGGGAGGCGGAAAAAATGAATATTGACAAAGTATTTTACCGGCATGTAATGAAAAACCTTTTTGCTGATCCTTGTGAAGTGAAATTTTGGGATGGTGAAGTTATCAAATATGGAGATGGGAACCCTCAGTTTCGAATTAATTTCAACGAGCCAATTGCTAAATTAGAAGTTTTTAGTGATCCTTATATGGCCTTTGCCGAAGGGTATATGTTGAAGAAGATTCATATTGTGGGAAGTGTCCAAAAGGTCATTGAATCCATCTATAAGAATCAGAGCAGCTTTCTCCATCAGAAAAAAGGTTATAAAAAGTTGTTTGGAATTTTCTCGAACAGTATTCGAGAAAACAAAGAGAATATTCAATTTCACTATGACATTGGAAACGATTTTTACAGATTATGGCTTGACGAAACTATGACTTATTCCTGCGCGTATTTTAAGTCTCCAGAAGATAGTTTGCTTCAGGCTCAACGTAACAAAGTATCGCATATCCTGCGCAAATTGAATTTACAGCCTGGTCAAACCATGCTCGATATAGGCTGCGGGTGGGGAGAGCTTATTATTGCTGCAGTAAAAGATTATCAGGTCAAAGCTCTCGGGATCACTCTTAGTTCTGAACAATACTATAAGGCCGCAGAAAGAATTGAAAACGAGGGATTACAAGATATGGTTGAGGTTCAGCTCATCGACTACCGGGAATTAGAGGGCAGAACTTTTGACCGGGTGGTCAGTGTAGGGATGATTGAGCATGTAGGTAAGGCGCATCTTAATAGTTATTTTTCAGCTGTAAGCTCCCTATTGAATAAAAATGGAGTATCTCTCTTACACTGTATTACAGGATATAAAGAATCGGCAATTAATAGCTGGTTCAATAAGTACATTTTTCCTGGCGGATATATTCCTGCAATACAAGAACTAGTTTCGCTAATGGCCACCAACGGATTCTATCTCATTGACCTAGAGAGCCTTCGCGAACACTACACTCGAACATTGGAACACTGGATCAAGAATTTTGAGGGTTCCCTCACATTAACTATGAAGATAAAAGATGAAACTTTTATTCGGATGTGGCGGCTCTATCTAAACTCATGTGCCGCTTCTTTCCATTCGGGTAATATCGATCTGCATCAATTCTTGTTTACGAAGGGGGTTAATAATAATTGGCCCCTGACCCGAATAAATATGTATTCTTAAATAGTCATCCTAGCCGTTAATAGTTTATTTCCATGCGTGTCACAGTTCACATTTGATAAAAAAAGCTACACAACAGAAACAACATAATCAACGCCTGGTTTCGGTGTTTTATTTTTGATATCATGTATCTAAGCAAATGAAACCGATTTTGATCTGTAAATAAAAGGCATTGCTATGAAAATAGAATAGAAGGAATTATTTGGTAAATATAACGTAGCTACCTATCGATAGTTATGCAATATAAATACAACAACAATGGGGCTAATTCAATAACCTATTCTAGGTATGGTTTTTTTAAAAGGCAAAAGCCATTAATGTCAAAAGTCTCACGGTTTTTAGATGAATGAAAAACGTGAAACCTTTTTGTTTAGCCCAAGGCCTAGTTCGGAGGATAGAGCGCTCGAATACCGATTCAATCGATGGTAGGTTCTTGTTTAGCGAACAGTTGACGGCTTTAATTGATCTTTTTCGATGACAAATAAACCATCCTCGTCTCTCCATTCAGCACAAAAAACATTATCGATATTAACATAGCCTTGCTTTTCCAGTTCAGTTTTGAGCCAAGACTCATCTTTGTCTATTTTCTGTAAGTCTTGATTAATAATTATTCCATCACTTACAAGAAGTATAGGTAGAGATTTAGGGCTTATTGTAAGATTGAGATCTTTAAGTGTAGGGGCATCGAATTCGGGTTTTCGCAAAACAGTTAAAGACCCGTTTGCCTCGAGTAGAGCATATTCAACTTCTCGAAAGGAAAAAACATCCTTGTCCCTTAATAAAGTTTGAAGTTCATTGATGTTCATGCGGTTTTTCTTAAGTGCTTGGCGATCGATAACTCCTTTTTGAATGACTAAGGAAGGTTCGCCCTCTAAAAGCTTTCTTAATGTAATGGATTTTTGCCCCACAAGTTGTATAGCAAAGATTAGGAGACCCCAAACAGAAATAGCAAACAAAATTTCAACAACGCCCGTGTCATCATCGTAGATTGCGTTACCTAGAAGCTCACCCATAATTAGAGCCGAGATAAAGTCAAAGGCAGTAAGCTGTGTGATTTGAGTTTTACCTATTAACCTAGTAAAAAGTAACAAACTAAAAAAGCCGATAATTAGTTCTAATGCTAACTGTCCTAAACCCATAAAATGCACTCCTTCTTTTATCCCTGCTGCTAGATTAAGCGTTATTCCAAGGAATATACATTTTATTAACAACCAGCAGGACATGCTCTCTAAACTTTAATTACAAAAAGAGGTAAAACATGGGTATTAACGACAGAAAGATAAGGTAATTTAAGCCATCTCGACTATTTATGACACGTTTTTTACTCATTGTGTGTAATAATGTTTCCAGAGATATGGTGAGCAAACACTCGCTACCCGGCAAAGTGCTTTTAGGACAACTGACCACTATAATAAAGTTGTATAATGGGGAGTATTTGATCAATTTCGAGACTCCCACTTTTTCAAGTGGGTGTTTCTTATTCTAATTCAGGGAGGCGGACTTCCCCACCGAAGTCTTGATGTTCAGCTTTAGCCGACGAGTTGACTGGTTTCCTTAACTGAGAGTAATCACCATATTTTTATTTAAATTATTTCTTCTGATCATAAAAACAAAAGGTCTGTAATTAAATTACAGACCTTTCGTAAAAGAGCTTTTGCTTCATAATAAATGGTAATAGTCAAATCGTAAGAAAGGAGGCATTAGTTATGATATTCGAAGATATTGAATTTTTAATTCACTTAATTGAAGATGCACGAGTAAATTTAAATGCTTCAGCAAAACATCGCAGCCTTACTGATCCAAGTATTATCGAAATGAGTCAAAGACTGGATAATTTAATTAATAAATATTATTCAATTACTGAAACACGTCATATCGCGTCTTGAAAGGGTGAGAATGACGAATAGCAATTTTCGGATCTAAAAACCCAAGACTCTGAAAACACTAGTGATAAATTCAGGAAATAAGGTTGACATAAGCAAAAGCAGGGTGAGAAATACTAAGATTAAAGTAAATGTCCAAGATATGACATTGAAAAATTTAGAATTAACGTACTCGCCCATAATACTTTTCTTACTGGCTATTAAAACCATAAAGATGAGTATAGGAGGCAATAGTACTCCATTTACGACTTGGGTTGTTAACATGACGTGGTACAAGGATAATCCGGGCCATAAGACAATTGCTGCCCCTAAGACGATAAGGACAGTATAAAGACTAAAGAACACGGGAGCTTCTTTATGGGATTTACTGATCCCATGTTCAAAGCCGAACGCTTCACAAACAGCATATGCGGTGCTCAATGGAAGTACAAAGGCTGCCAACATAGATGCGCCAAGTAATCCAAAACCAAACAGTAAACTGGCATATTCCCCAGCTAACGGTTTTAGCGCGAGGGCGACATCTTTAGCAGTCTCTATGGGGATATTGTTGGCGAAAAGCGTAGTTGCAGTGGATACTATGATAAAGAAGGCAATAAATCCTGTAAAGAAGGTCCCGATGAGAACGTCCCAGCGCGTATAGCGATAATCTAGGGCGGTTATGCCTTTATCAACGACTGAAGACTGAACATAAAATTGCCCCCAAGGGGTAATTGTAGTTCCAATCACTCCGATCACCATCAGTAAAAAAGCAGGGGTGCCTAGGAGGGTGGGGGTAATGGATTCTACAAGAACTTGAGGCCAGGGAGGTTTAACCATAATCCCTGAGATGACATAACTAAAAAAGGTTAAGCAGAGGAACAACAGTATTTTCTCCATTTTAGCGTAATCTGTTTTTATGACTAGCCACCAGATGATAAATGCCATGACAGGTACTGAGATATACTTACTTATTCCAAAAATCTCAAAACTTGTGGCAATCCCGGAAAACTCAGAAACAGTTGTCCCCAAATTAGCAATCAAGAGGACGCTCATAGCAAAGAATGCCCATTTAACCCCATAATTTTCCCGAATTAAATCTGATAGTCCCCGACCGGTTACTGCTCCGGTACGGGCTGAGATTTCTTGGGCTATGGCCAGAAGTACCGTGCTAATAAGCATAGTGAAGATAAGAGAATAGCCATATTTAGCCCCTGCCGCAGCGTAAGTGGCAATTCCTCCGGCGTCATTATCCGCAAAGGCCGTGACTATTCCTGGCCCCATGATGGCAAAGAATAGTGCAAACCGTGCTTTTAGGTTCATTCGCTATGCCCTCCTTTCGCTTGGCGGCGGCGGGCGATCAAGGTGGAGTAGATTTCCACCCGTGGACGATCAGGCATTAATAATTCTAATACATCGTCAACCGTGATGATCCCTAGGATTTGATCTTGAGCATTTACAACGGGCACTGCCAGTAAACCATATTTATGGATGATATCGGCAACCTTTTCGTGATCGTCATACGGAGAGATCTTCACAATTTTTGTGTGCATTAAGTCTCTTAATGTAGTTTCGGGAGAAGCAATAATAAGTTCGCGCAGGGAAAGGACCCCTTCAAGGGTTTCTTGTTCATCCACAACATATAGATAATAGATTGTTTCTGCCTCGGGAGCTAAGCGTCTTAATTCGTTGATAGCTTGTTCGGCAGTGATCCAAATCGGTAATCCAATATATTCAGTGGTCATTAGCGAGCCGGCGGTGTCTTCTTCGTATTGCATTAATTCTCGAACATCTTCGGCATCGTCCGATTCCATTAAGCTTAGGAGTTCTTCAGATTTTTCTGAGGACAATTCGCTTAAAATATCTGCAGCTTCATCTGGGGGCATCTCCTCTAAGATATCTGAGGCCCGTTCCTCATCCATTTGAGTGATCACTTCAACCTGGACATCCAATTCCATCTCAGCCAATGCATCGATGGCTTGTTGTGAATCAAGAGCATCGAGGAAAGTCGCCCGTTGTTTATAGTCCATGTCTTCAATGAGGTCTGCGATATCTGCAGGATGAAGTTGACGAAGTTGTTCTTTTTCCCGAGTGAGTTGAAGGGCAGACGTTCGATTTTCTAAAGGTTTAATATACTGGCAACCTACAAATTTATTCTCAATCCGACTTAAGAAAAACTCTACACCTAATCGGCGAAATAAGCCTCGTACACCGATATCTACTGCAACTAAAACGAGATATTTATGATCCTCGTGAGAGACCCAGGACAAAGAGATGTCATTGACACGAACTAATCTTGAGCCTTCTAAGTCGATGATTTGTTTATCTAACAGCCATTTGCCAATAAAAGTCTCGTCCTCGTGTAAAGGGCATGTCAGCAGGGGATTAAAAGTGGTATTAAGGTGCATCCCGTCATGATTCAAGGAGGCGACAAATTTGATGGGAATTAAATCATGAACCCCTTTGGTATATCGAATCCCTGTAACATGAGGGGAGACATTGTCCCAACGGATGGCCATGTCTAGTAATCGACCAATCCGACGTCCTTTGGCATCTCGAATAGGCTTATTAAGCAATTGACTGAAGTAAAATTCTCCTAGAACTTTCAAGTCCTCCATTTAATTCCCTCCTTTTAGCGACGGAGTCTGGCGCCTAATGTCTAAGCGACTCTGTACGCAATAAATTATTGGATAATACGAATGATAAGGGCCAGAATCCATAAATCCACCTCCTTATTGAACCTGAAAAGATAAAATATTGGGTAAAATAAAAAAGACCTCTATGGCAAAATAGAAGGTCTTTCAACAAACGTTTGACCTCCCTAATCGTTGAGCTTTAGCACTGCATAGCGTAGAGTATTCTCAGCCACCTTAAGTAAAACCTTATGTCGGCAATACCTGTTCTACCCAATTGGCGTCTCTCGACATTTCTGGGCAGTGGCCTATGTTTATGCAGGAGCCTCACCTAACAGAGATTATTTCTGGGACACTTTATTATATGTATAATCTAGCAAATTCGTCAACATTTTATGAAAATTTTTAATAACTTGAGGTCTATTTTTAAATGATTTTCTTTTGACTTACTTTACAATTATATTGAGAATATTTTGAGATTAAATACACTAAGAAAAGACTGTTTGACGAAGGTTAGACTTTGCCTTTCCGCTTAATATTGTGTTATAATCGAGAATGAATTAAATGACGTGATAGTCTCGAGAGGAGGGTGTTTGAATGGCAAAACACATTCAGACAATTGTGAAAGCAAACTTAAGTTCTACTGCAAAAACCGGAGGATGTGGCAAGTGCCAGACCTCTTGTCAATCTGCTTGTAAGACGTCGTGCACGGTTGGTAACCAAGTGTGTGTTAAATAAGGCCTTCAGGCTTAATTTGAAACATAGGATCTCAGAACTCACCCGCATACCGGGTTGGGTTCTGTTTCTGTTTAGAGTAACTGTTGGCAAGGGTCAGAAAAGAGAGGATTTGGATATCAATGTTAAATTTAGTGTATTTCAAGGAGTATTCTATTAAAAAGAATGTTCATAGTTATCGCCAAGGAGACTTATTCATCGCACATGATGTCAATTCTGGCTCTTTACATGTCCTTGATGAGGGAGCTTATGATGTAATTAAGGCTATTGAGAAGTTGCAGGAGATGTTGGAAACTGTAAACACAGAGGGGATCTGCCAGGTCCTTAGGCAAGCAGGTAAAACAGTAATTGTGAAAGAACTTTCTGAGATTCTTGATGAGCTGGAGGAACTGCGCAAAGAAAGTACACTTTTTTCCGCAGAGGCGGAGATCGTGCTTCCGATGTACCCAGAAAAGCCAATTGTCAAGGCCATCTGCCTCCACGTGGCTCATGACTGCAATTTACGCTGTGAATATTGTTTTGCAGGGACAGGGGCTTTTGGTGGAAGTCGAAGGATGATGGATGTGGAGACCGGTAAGAAGGGGATTGACTTTGTTCTAGAGTCGTCGGGACATCGGGATCACTGTGAAGTTGATTTCTTCGGTGGTGAACCATTACTTAATTTTGGGTTGATCAAGTCCTTAGTCGAATACGGGAGAAAGGCTGGAAAAGCCCATGGTAAAACCATCAAATTCACGCTGACTACTAACGGCGTATTACTGAACGACAGAATCCAGGAATTTCTTGAGCAAGAGGAAATCAGTGTGGTTTTGAGCTTAGATGGTCGACCAGAAGTCCATGACCGAATGAGGCCCTACGCTGATGGTCGAGGGAGCTACGCCAAAGTTACCCCTCTAATCAAACAGTTTGCTGCCAAACGACCAGAAAGCTCACCTTATGCGCTGGGGACATATTACTATGTTAGGGGCACGTACACCCATTTTAATCTGGATTTCGATCGGGATGTTTTGCACATGGCAGATTTAGGGATAAAACAAATTTCTGTGGAACCTGTTGTAGCAAGCCCTAAGGATGCTTATGCTTTTCAAGAGGGAGATCTTCAAAAAATACATGAAGCCTATGATCGCCTCGGTGAGGAGCTATTATTACGCCGTGCTCAAGATAGAGATTTTAATTTCTTCCACTTTAATATTGCCTTAGATCAGGGACCATGCATGATTAAACGCCTTTCAGGATGCGGAGCTGGTCATGAGTATGTGGCCATATCTCCGGAGGGAGATCTTTACCCTTGTCATCAGTTTGTTGGGCAGGAAGCCTACAAATTGGGGTCACTTTACGATGAAACCTCTTATCAACTAAAGGACACAGTGGTGAAGAGTTTTCGATCAGCTCATGTCTATAGTAAGCCGCTTTGCAGAGAATGTTGGGCTCGATTTGCCTGTAGCGGGGGATGTCATGCAGCTAACGTGGCCTTTACTCAAAGCTTGACAGATGTTTATACTTTGGGGTGTGAGCTTCAGAAAAAGCGTTTAGAAGTGGCATTTTATATAAAGATTAAAGAAATCCAACAGGATTTAATTTGAAAGTCTAAACACCTGCATTATATTTACTCTCAGAGAGGAAAAGGGCATAAGAAAACTTTGAAGATTAAAAGTTGGATGGATTAAAAAGACATGGTACAATGGTATTTGGGATTAAATGGTCAAGGAGGCGAACTATTTGAATAAAAAATCACAACGCATTTTTGCTGGCATTCTTGCTGTACTGGTAAGTATTGCTATGGTTGGTTCAGCTTTTATCGGTTAT
Source organism: Desulfosporosinus shakirovi (assembly GCF_020595055.1). Classification (GTDB taxonomy): domain Bacteria; phylum Bacillota; class Desulfitobacteriia; order Desulfitobacteriales; family Desulfitobacteriaceae; genus Desulfosporosinus; species Desulfosporosinus shakirovi. Next base: position 9,766 of record NZ_JAJDOO010000063.1, read on the forward strand.
TTTTTTGATTCTGATACCCCTTTACCTAATACAGGAGCCTATAGTGCAGCTAATGCTGAAGCAGAATACCAAGCTCAAAAGTTGCGCATAGACGCGATGGTGGAGCAGGCCAAGAAAGACCCTGAGAATGTGCCGTTACAAACGGCTCTGGGAAATGAATATTATAATGCAGGAATGTCAGCTCAAACGGTTGCTCCTACAGAGATACAAGAAAATTTCAAAAAGGCTGTCGAGGCTTACCAAAAGGTATTAAAAACAAATAAAGATCCTAATATCACAGTAGATATGGCCACCTCTGCGTTTTATAGCGGGGATTATGACTTAGCAGAAAAAAGTTATAATGAGGCATTAGTCATTAAACCGGATTTTATTAATGCCTTGTTTAACTATGGAATTTTTCTGTCTCAAGCAAAGCAAGATTGGGCTGGAGCCATTAATCAGTGGCAAAAAGCCCTGCCGTTGACTCAGAACAGTTCGGAGAAAGAGACTATCGAGGAGATGATTCGTCAAGCTCAAAGCCAACTCAATGGTAATCAGACAACGGACGGCGTGTCAAATCCTATCTTAAAAAACGGCGAGTAAAATCGGCAGTGAACTCGTTCAGCTAAAGCTGAACATCGTAGAATAAGGAACACCCACTTGCAGAAGTAGGAGTCTCGGAATTGATGAATAAGGCTGGCGTCACTGATCTTTTTCTTCAATTAGTGACTATAAGCCCCTAATAGGTTCACTAAACTTTGCTTAAGAAGAACTTCACCCAAAAAAGGTTTCTTTATATGCTGAAAACGGAGGAACAAATATTGCATTTTACAACCTTGGCGAGCGGAAGTTCCGGAAACGCAATTCTTGTTGGAGAGAATAATCGACATTTACTTGTGGATTGTGGAATTAGTGGAAAGAGTCTGTTACATAACCTCTCCCAGATTTACCTCTCCTGCTCCGACATTGAGGGAATTGTAGTTACGCATGAACATGTAGACCATATACGTGGAGTGGGGATTCTAGCCAGGAAATTAAAAATCCCAATCTATGCTACAGCTGGACTTTGGAACGTTATGAGTCATTCCTTAGGGAAGATCGAAGAAGGTCAACGAATTGAGGTTCAAGAGTCATTTTCTTGCGCAGGTATGGATGTCTTGCTCTACCCTACATCTCATGACAGTCGAGAGAGTTATGGTCTAAAGGTCTCACGGCCCAAGCAGAAGAATAAGAGGGACTTGGCAGTTGGGATAGCCACGGACAGCGGCATGATTACAGAGGAAATGCATCGACATTTGCTAGGATGCGATGCATTTGTTGTTGAGGCAAATTATGACGATGAGCGGTTACAGAATGGGCCGTACCCGGCCTATCTGAAAAGGCGAATCAGGGGGAAATATGGTCATTTGGAAAATAAACAGTTGGCGGAAGGGCTTTTAGAGTGGATCAAGGAAAACACCCAACGGGTTGTGCTGGCCCATTTAAGTCAAGAAAACAATACTCCGGAAATCGCTTTGGCTACTGTTTTACGTATTCTTCGAGACTCGAAAAGATCGAAAGAGTATTCAAAGCTCCCTGTTGATGTTGCTCCAAGGCATTCCCCGCATGAATTGATTAGGTTAATTGAATAATAGCAATGGAGGTAAGTTATGGACTACTATAAGGACAATAATTATTCGCGGAGAGGTCCTGGCTTTTTTTCGACGGTTTTTGTTGCTTTAGTCAGTGCTTTATTAGGCGGAATTATCGCCGTGGCGCTGGTTCCATCCGTGTACGGGAATAAACAAGTGACGCCCACGAGCCAAGTTAGTTTGAATGAAGGCCCAACGACTCCATCCATTCAAACAGACGGTGGCGCAAATTTCCCAGTAACTCAGATTGCTAAAGCCACTGGCCCGGCAGTTGTCGGGATTGCTAATTTTCAATCTCGAGGATCTTTATTTGGAGGAAGTGGGTCGACTGAAGTAGGCAGTGGCTCGGGGTTTATCGTTGATGCACAACATGGTTACATTGTCACTAACTACCATGTAATCTCTGGAGCAGAAAAGATTATTGTAAGTATGGCTGATGGCCGCAATCTTGATGCAAAACTTGTAGGCGGCGATGAGCGTACAGACTTAGCAGTGGTTCAGATCGCGGATACTAAAGACTTAGTTGCTGCGCAAATAGGTGATTCATCAAAACTTCAAGTTGGTGAACCGGTGGTAGCGATTGGAAATCCTGGCGGACAAGAATTTGCACGCTCAGTGACTACAGGTGTTGTCTCCGCAACAAATCGAATCTTAAATATTCCGGGAGAAGCAAGTTTTAACCTCATCCAAACTGATGCTGCCATAAACCCTGGGAACAGTGGCGGGCCGCTTGTGAGTTATCAAGGGCAAGTGATTGGGATAAATTCGGCTAAGAATCAGGAACCGGGATTTGAGGGAATGGGTTTTGCTATCCCTATTACAGATGCTTTACCAACAATCAAACAACTAATTGAGAAGGGATATGCCAGTCATCCCGGACTTAATGTTCAAATTGATCCTAGTTATACTCCTGAATATGCCAGTCAACGAGGATGGCCGAAAGGTGCTTATATTTCCAAAGTTACACCTGGCGGCCCGGCTGAAAAGGCAGGAATTCATGCTGGGGACATTTTGACTAAGATTAATGGAATAGCAGTTAAGAGTATGCTTGAATTGACCCATCAATTATTGAAGCATAAACCGGGTGATACGGTTACAGTCACAGTTTATCGAGATAATAAGTCCGTGGAAGTTTCTGTAGTACTTACGGAAATAAAGTCGCAATAGAGGGATGATTTCTTAAGCCTGTAACTTAGGTTGATAAACAATTGAAGTTACAGGCTTTTTAGATTGTACAAATCTACTGTTATTAGCCTGTGCAACCTGGAAGAGAAAGACAAAGAAGTGAATTTACCGTTGTCTGTCTAACATTTCTTAAAGATCCGGACCTGTATTGACTCCGGATTTGCCAAATATATAGACTGAAATAAAAAGAAAAGGCTCAAAAATTGTGTTGTTTTCGTAATATATCCTGTTGAACAAAAAAAGGGGCACAGAAGTTGAACTCTCGCGATGAATGCAGTATTATTTAGGGTAAGGTTAAAATTGGCAGAATTAGGATCAGCATAGTGAGAAAGGTTGATAACGGATGGAAAACAAGCCCTCCTCGAATTTTCTTAAGAACATTGTTAACGAGGATCTGAAATCAGGTAATGTTGATCACATTATCACACGGTTCCCACCGGAGCCCAACGGTTATTTACATATTGGTCATGCCAAGTCCATCATTTTGAACTTTGAATTGGCGGATGAATTTAAGGGTAAGACTAATCTGCGTTTTGATGATACTAATCCTGTGAAAGAGGACACAGAATACGTAGAATCTATCAAGGAAGATGTATTGTGGCTGGGATATGAATGGGACAATTTGTTTTTTGCATCAGATTATTTTGAAGAAATGTATAATCGAGCCGTACTTCTAATTAAAAAAGGTATGGCCTACGTTTGTGATTCTACAGCTGAGGAAATTCGCAAAATGCGCGGATCGCTGATAGAGGTGGGACAAAAAAGCCCTTATCGAGACAGGTCCGCAGAAGAAAATTTGATATTATTTGAACGTATGCGCAAAGGCGAATTTAAAGATGGTCAAAAAGTTTTACGCGCTAAGATAGATATGGCTTCTCCCAACATCAATATGCGTGACCCTGTGCTATACAGAATTGCTCATGCAACTCATCATAACACTGGAGATAAGTGGTGTATTTACCCAATGTATGATTTTGCACATCCGTTGGAAGACGCTATTGAAGGAGTTACTCACTCTATCTGTACGATGGAATTTGAGGATCATCGCCCCCTGTATGATTGGGTTATACGAGAATGTGAAATGGAAGAGATACCTCATCAATACGAATTTGCCCGTTTAAACATGACCAATACCGTTATGAGTAAGCGGAAGCTTAAGCAACTGGTCGATGAGCATGTGGTAGATGGATGGGACGATCCGAGGATGCCTACCATTTCAGGACTTCGGCGCAGAGGGTATACGCCGGAAGCGATTCGTAGCTTTGCCCGTGAAATTGGGGTAGCGAAGGCTGACAGTGTTGTGGACAGCAAAATGCTTGAGTTTTTTATTCGAGAAGACTTGAAGCTCAAAGCACCGAGAACGATGGCTGTTCTTGAACCATTAAAGGTCGTCATTACAAATTATCCTGAAGATCAAGTTGAAATGTTAGAAGCTGAAATTAATTCAGAAAACCCGGAAATGGGTACTCGGCAAATTCCTTTTTCACGTGAGATTTATATTGAGCAAGATGATTTCATGGAAAACCCACCTGCAAAATATTTTAGGCTTTTCCCTGGAAACGAAGTCCGGCTGAAAAATGCTTATTTTATTAAATGCAATAATATAGTTAAGGATGAGAATGGGAAAGTCATTGAACTGCACTGTACGTATGATCTTGAGACCAAGAGTGGATCGGGTTTCACGGGAAGAAAGGTCAAAGGTACGATTCACTGGGTGGATGCCGCGCAAGCTGTACCTGCAGAGTTTAGATTATATGAACCTTTGATTTTAGATCAAGATGAGGACGACGAGAGCTCATTTATAGAGCATATTAATCCCCAGTCTTTAGAAATAGTTCATGGCTTTGTTGAGCCGAATATTAAGGGGTCGAAGCCCCAAGAAAAATTCCAATTCTTTAGACATGGCTACTTTAACGTCGATCCTATAAGTTCTAAACAGGAGAAGCTTGTTTTTAATAGAATTGTACCCTTGAAGAGTTCCTTTCAATTAACTAAATAAAAAAGGCTAAAGATCCCTCGCTTCACTTCATAGCGGGGGATTTTAGCGCGATTTTTATAAAAGCCTAATTGAGGGTTCTGACAATAAAAATGTCTTCATTTACTAAGGATTCCCAACTTTACCCATAAATCAGGTTTTTTTTAGTATTATTGGGGATACTGGAAGAAACTATATTAAAGGAGGGAAGGTATGCGTAACGAAGAATTTGTACCTGATCAGGGCGAATCCAAGGTGGATGAAGGCAATGAAAATGGTACTCTAACTAATCAATTAGATGATTCTATCGGGCTCAGTCAGCAGAAACTTAGAAATTCTGAGGTCAAAGAGCTGACATTTTCGTGATTATTTGAAACTGTAACGTATGTATTTAAGAGCAGAGACAAAGAAGAAATTTGTCTCTGCTCTTTTGCTATTTATAGTAGCATTTACAGATAGTGTCAATAAATGTTCGCAAAAACCATCCGAATTCCTAAAGGCAGATCAG
>NZ_JAJDOO010000064.1 GCF_020595055.1 Desulfosporosinus shakirovi
CGTTAACGGTGACACTGCCGGAAACAAAGCTGGTGCCTGCCGGAGGGGTATCCGTAAAGAGGACATTCAACAAGGGGACGTTGCCGGTATTGCTGATCACCGTCGTATAGGTCAGGATTTCTCCGGTGATAGCCGTGACCTTATCCACGCTCTTGACCATGTTGAGCAGAGTTACATTGACCTGAGTTGTGGCCGGGTTGCTTACTGCTGTGACGATTACCGGTGACTCCCCGAACTGGTACTCTACCAGGGAATTATTTGTGACCTGCGGCGGGACGGGCAGGGCCGATATGGTCACCTGAAAGCCTACGGTCACTGCTCCCCCGGGAGGCAGGACATCATTGGGAGGAGCCGCCGGGATACTGAAGCCCAAGGTAGGATCAAGTCCTGCTTGCGGTACCCCATTGATCGTGACGCTTCCCGGGACAAAGGCGGTGCCTGCCGGAGGAGCATCGAAGAAGAAGATATTATTGGCCTCAACATTGCCCTGATTGGTGATCACGGAGGTATAGGTCAGAGTATCTCCCACCGTGGCAAACCCCTGATCCACACTTTTGACGATCCCCAGCTCTCCCAGGATGACCTCAGTGACCACCGGATTGCTGGTCATTGTGCCATTTAACGGCGGCAAGTTCGGATCGATCTGATACTGATAATCGATGGTTGAAGTATTCGTTAAGACAGGAAGTGCCGGCGGCACAGGTACTACAGTTACAAGAACCTGAAAAACTACCGTAACGGTTGCTCCCACGGCAATATCTCCGACTGAGAATCCCGGAGGGGTCGGGTTGACTAAAGGCTGAGAGACACCGTTAACCGTGACACTGCCGGAGACAAAGCTCGTACCGGCCGGCGGAGTATCTGTGAAGATCACGTTCTGCAAGGGGATATTGCCGTTATTGGTAATCACGGTCGTGTACGTCAAGGTATCCCCGGTGATGGCCGTAGCCTGATCGACGCTCTTAAGCACGTTAACTGCGCTTACATTCACTTGAGTTGTGACCGGATTGCTGGGCGCTGTGACGATAATGGGCGACTCCCCGAACCGGTAGTTTACTAACGATTGATTGGTTAACAGCGGCGGGACCGGCAGAGAGGATATTGTCACCTGAAAGGTTACTGTCACTACTCCGCTCGGTGCCAGGACGTCATTGGGCGGACCAGCCGGGATACTGAAGCCCAGGGCAGGATCAAGCCCGGCCTGAGGCACTCCGTTGATCGTGACACTTCCCGGGACAAAGGCGGTGCCTAGCGGAGGGGCGTCCAGGAAAAAGATGTCACTGGCCTCGACATTCCCCTGATTGGTGATTACGGAGGTGTAGGTCAGGGTATCCCCTACCGTGGCGAAGGCCTGATCCACGCTTTTAACGACTCCCAGCTCTCCTAAGATAATCTCGGTAATAACCGGATTGCTGGTCATTGTGCCATTTAAGGGCGGTAAATTCGGATCGATCTCATATTGGTAATCGATGGTTGAGGTATTAATCAACTCCGGAAGTGTCGGCGGCACGGGCACGACGGTTACGAGAACTTGAAAGGTTACCGTAACGGCTGCTCCGCTGGGAATGTCTCCGATTGAAAATCCGGGGGGACTGGGATTCAGTAAGAGCTGTGGGACACCATTAACAGTTACGCTGCCGGGAACAAAACTTGAGCCTGCCGGTGGAGTGTCTGTGAAGATAACATTTAACAAGGGAATATTGCCGTTATTCGTGATCACAGTCGTGTAAGTTAAGATATCTCCCGTAATAGCCGTAGCCTGATCGACGCTCTTGACCACACTGACCGCAGCCACATTCACTTGGGTGGTGACAGGATTGCTGCTGGCTGTTTCTGTCACGGGAGGCTGTCCAGGGTCAATCTGGTACTGGAAGGTCGCCGTTGCCGTATTGATTAATTGGGCGGGTACAGGGAGTGAATTAACAATCACCTGGAACGTTACGGTGACAGTTGCTCCCGCTGCGAGGTCGCCGATATTAAACCCCACGCCGGGATCAACCCCGGGTTGAGCGACAGCGTTTACCGTCACACTGTTTGGCACAAACAGAGATCCTGCCGGAGGAATATCTTCAAAGAATACGTTACTGGCCAATACATCGCCTGTATTAGTAATGACCGTAGTATAGGTCAGGGTATCCCCGATGGTGGCGAACGCTTGATCCACACTTTTGACCATCGTCAGCTCAGCTGAATTTACCTGGGTTGTCACTTGGTTGGTGTTTGCCGAACCGCTCAGAATGGGCCCTCCGACGCTGCTTTGATACTCGTAGTTCAAGACTGCCTGATTGACGATCGGGTTAGGGATAGGCAAAGCCTGGATTATCACCTGGAAGGTAACGGTCGCTGAACCGCCTGTCGGAACGGTCCCGATATTTACGCCCAGATTGGGATCTGCCCCTAAAACAGGCACGCCATTTAGCGTAAAACTGCCGGGGACAAAGGCCGTGTCGGGGGGTTCAATATCTGTAAATATAACATTATTTGCATCAACCAGACTATTGTTGGGAATAACCACCGTATAGGTCAGGGTATCCCCTACCGCGGCAAAATCCTTATCTACGCTTTTGACCGGCTGCAGATTGGGAGCACTGACATCAATCTGGATGCCGATGGTGTTCGGCATATAAGCATCCCCACTCGTATTCAGTCGCAGCACAGCATCAGTTTGGTTGTTTATTAGATAAGGAGTGGCATCAACGTTGGTTATATCCCAGCCCTGGCGGCCTGCAACGATATTTGTCAAAGTAAAAGGATCTTGATTCCGGTCTCCGAATGTTCCGGTTGTGTCAAGATTGCCGGAATCGTTATTGATCTGAGAACCATAAAAGTTAGTAGCCGGGTTATTAGGTCCGGAAAGGATTCCCAGACTCCCCACTGTCGGTCCGAAAAGGGTTTGGTCACCGGCAATATTGGCATCCCCTTCCTGGGCGCTTAAGAGAATTCGACCGGCCACTGCACCTAGAGCCGGAGTAACGAATCCGCTGACCGGGATGTCCACGCTGGTACTTCCCTGAATTATTTCAGCTCCTACAAAAAGATTCATATCGCGGGCAGGCAAGCTGGGGTTTCCATAGACTACCGCCAAGGTCCAGCCGGCATTATTCGAGTCAAAGGTTGAGGCAAATGCTGGGTCAAGCAGCCCGGGAACCCCACCGGCAGAGTATGTCCCACTGCCTGCCGCTTGGACGAGACCGGTCACCTCGGCAGAACGCATGTAAAAGCCTATTGTAGTGGTTACTACGACAAAGGTGGGTTGATTTGCTGTCGCCGGGTCGGGAGCAATTATATTGCTTCCCAGCGGAGTGGTAAACGTAATCGAATCGTTGATTAATCCGCTGATATCCTGACTACCCGAGAGATAATTGCCTCCCCAAATGAGTTCAGCATACAGTATTGTACTGCCGGGGGGAATATTTAAGATTGCTTCAGAACTGTTATCCAAATAGTCTAAGGTTGTTCCGATGGGAAACGTTGGGACTTGTGTTCCCGAAAGCGTAACAAAGGCTCCGATGCTGCCTTGGGTTCCGGCCTGATTGACATTGATTAGTTGACTTAGGCCGAGTGTATTTCCCGTGAATGTCATTGCGCCATTCGTTATGGTTGAATATCTTGTGATAAAGGGCATATTTTTACAACTCCTTTTGTCAAGGCCATTTACTTTGTAACATACTATTTCCTGCAGCCAATAAATGTCACTCATATTCAGTGCTAAGCTGTAAATAATAGTTTATTTTAAACTTTGCCTTGTATCACAGATAATTCTAAGGACTAATAAATCTCATCTCTTCAAACCTCGCAGAAGTGTAGGCAAGCAAACCAAACACTGTGAGGTAGAAAAAGAATGGAGAACGCAAGCCCGAACCAAGGGAATGGCGGTTCCAAGCGGTGAACAGGAGGTTGAACGCTGGAGCACTCTGGATAAGTTTCTGATTGTGATGGAGACAGCCCTTCTTAGCGAAGTGGAACTAGCAGAGTATTGCCGAAGCAAAGGCCTTTATGTTGAACAGGTTCAAGCCTGGCGTGATGCCTGTATGCAGGCCAATGGTGGAGTTGCTCAGCAAGCCACACGTTTTCAAAAAGACTTACGTGAGTGAGAAGGATCGTGTGATTAAGGCTTTAGAACGAGAACTCCGACGTAAGGAAGCTGCTCTAGCGGAAATTGCCGCTTTATTGGTTCTAAGAAAAAAGATAAATGCGATATGGGGAGACGGCGAGGACGTTTGATCAGCGCCTCAGATCGCAAAAGGGCCATACTGCTGATTAAAGAAGCCACTCAGGCGGGCGCCCATGAAGAGATGGCTTGCAAAGAAATGGAAATCAGTTTGCGTACATTACAACGCTGGCGAAGTAATGCAAATCCACTGGAGGACCAACGGCCTTTTGCGGAACATCCTGTTCCTAGAAATAAGCTAACTGAAATGGGTTGATGCTCTGCTACGCAGCAACCATCTATATGCCACAAGGCAATAGGGAGAATGCGAACTAAGCATGAACCAGGATAATTCGAACACCATTTTTGCAACTTATTCCCATATGCTTTTGGGGATGAGAGGGTTTTTTGTTGCCTTTTTTGACCATAGATAATTGACTTATAACGTAGCCTAATTTCAATTTCAATTTCAATAGTTTCATAATGATCCCCCTGATTAATCTCTTTTTTAAAACAGTTAGCCATTTAACCAATTACAAGCCACCGCCTGTGAACGGTGGCTTGTTGTTTTCACTTATTGAAGCACAGAGCAATTAAATCACATCAAAAAGACTCATCTGATCACTTTCCGGAATTCCCTTAAAGCAGCTGAATTTGCGAAGTGAATCGATAGTAGCATTCCCGATCTTAGCCCGTTTCTTCACATCCTCTACAGAATTGAAGGGCTTTTCTTGGGCTGCGTTGTATAGACCTTCAGCGGCGACTGTTCCCATGCCGGATATGCTGTTGATGGGCGGCCTTATGCCCTCCTCCTCGAGGAGAAACTTTGTGGCATGGGATTTGTATAAATCAATGGGCAGGAATTTAAAGCCCCTTTCATACATTTCCAAAACCAATTCCAAGTCATCGTACATATCCTTATCCTTAGGGGTAGCAACATTACCCAGTTCCTCAATTTCCTTCATCTTGGCCTTCACCTTTTCTTTGCCGAAGATCATAAATTCAGCGTCAAAGGCCTTGGCCCGAATGGTGAAGTAAGCTGCGTAATAAGCCTGGGGTATGTGCACTTTAAACCAGGCTATGCGGAAGGCCATCATGACATAAGCTGCCGCATGAGCTTTAGGGAACATGTATTTTATCTTTCGGCAGGAATCGATATACCATTCCGGTACCTTATGCTCCCTCATTAAAGCTTCATATTCAGCCCATTTTTCCGGGTTCGATAAAGCCTTTCCTTTACGCACCAGCTCCATGATCTTAAAGGCCGTATTGGGCGGCAGACCTTTACTAATCAAATAAGTCATAATATCATCCCGGGTACACACGGCTTCACTTAGGGTCACGGTTCCCGCATCGATTAAGTCCTTGGCATTTCCCAGCCAGACATCCGTACCATGGGAAAGCCCGGATATACAAATTAAATCTGTGAAGGCTTTGGGCTTGGTATCTAAAAGCATTCCTCTGACGAACTTCGTGCCAAACTCAGGAATTCCAAAAGTTCCGACCTTAGAATTGATCTGCTCCGGGGTTACCTCTAAGGCTTCTGTGGAAGAGAAGATTGACATGGTCTCCTGATCATCCATAGGTATGGTTAGAGGGTCTACTCCGGTGATATCCTGAAGCATTCGGATGACCGTGGGGTCGTCATGACCCAGGATATCCAGCTTTAAGAGGTTTGAATCAATGGAGTGATAATCAAAATGGGTGGTTATGATCTCTGAATTGGAGTCATCCGCAGGATGCTGAACGGGGCAAAATTCAAAGATTTCTCGTCCCTTCGGTACGACGATGATACCTCCCGGGTGCTGCCCTGAGGTTCGTTTGATCCCTGTGCAGCCTTTGGAGACTCTCAGAGTTTCTGCCTTGTTTACGGTACGGCTTTTTTCCTCATAATACTTTTTCACGTAGCCAAAGGCTGTTTTTTCGGCGATAGTCCCGATAGTTCCGGCCTTAAAGGTTGTACCCTTGCCAAAGATAACCTCCGTATATTTATGGGCCTTGGCCTGATATTCTCCTGAGAAGTTTAAGTCAATATCCGGCTCTTTATCCCCATTGAAGCCTAAGAAGGTCTCGAAGGGGATATCGATGCCATCCTTAGCCAGCTTTTCTCCGCAAACCGGACACACCTTATCCGGCAAATCAAAGCCGATTTTAACCCCATAATCGGAGAAGTCCGAATACTGACAGCTGGAACACCGATAATGGGCCTGCAGGGCATTAACTTCCGTAATCCCCGTCATATAGGCAACCACCGAGGAACCCACCGATCCTCGCGAGCCTACCAGATAGCCGTCCTCATTGGATTTCCAGACCAGCTTTTGGGCAATGATATACATAACAGAGAAGCCATTTTTGATGATGGAATCCAGCTCTCGATCCAGCCTTTGCTGAACAATTTCCGGCAAGGGGTCTCCATAGAGGGCATGGGCCTTCTCATAGGTAATATCCTTAATGGTCTGCTCGCAACCTTCAATATGAGGCGGGCACTTCTCCGCTGAAATAGGACTGATGGGCTGGCACATATCGGCTATCAGATTGGTGTTGGTTACCACCACTTCATAGGCTTTTGCCGCTCCTAAATAGGAAAATTCCTCAAGCATTTCCTCGGTGGTTTTTAAATATAAGGGGGCCTGATTATCCGCATCCTTAAAGCCTTGACCCGCTTCCAGGATTCGCCTGTAGATCTCATCTTCCGGGTCCAGGAAGTGAACATCCCCGGTGGCGGCGACAGGCTTATTTAATTTTTTACCCAGAGCCACAATTTTGCGGTTGATTTCCTTTAAATAGTCTTTGTCCGGCACCTGCTCTGTTCTGACCAGATAATCATTGTTCCCCAAAGGCTGGATTTCCAGATAATCGTAGTCCTTAGCAATGGCTTCAATTTCTTCAGCGGATTTTCCCAGTAAAATTGCCTGGTAAAGCTCGCCTTCACTGCAGGCACTGCCTATGATTAAACCTTCAGAATATTTTTTATAGAGGCTCTTTAATATCCGCGGTTTTTTATAGAAATAATCTAAGTGGGAATAGGAAACCAGCTTATATAAATTCTTTAATCCCACATAGTCCTTGGCTAAGATAATGGCATGATAGGTTTTAAGCTTCTTATACTCCACCCTCTTAGCATCTTCATCGGAGCCATAGAGATCGATATCCTCAAGGGTTTCCGCTCCCCGTTGTTTCAGTTTTTCCAGCATGACCTTAAAAACTTTAACCGTGGTATCCACGTCATCTAAGGCCCTGTGAGCTACCTCCACCTTGAAGCCCAGATTCTTAGCGATTCTTCCTAATTTATAGGTTTTGTAATCCGGAAAGAGCTCCTTCGCCAAGGACAAGGTGTCCAAATAGGTGTAATCAAAGTCACAGCCTAAGACCCGGGCATTATGCTTTAAGAAACCCAGATCAAATTCAGCATTATGGGCCACCAAAACGCTTCCCTCAATAAAATCCAGCAATTTAGGAAAGACCTGGTCTATGGTTTCCGCATCTTTCACCATATCATCAGTTATGTTGGTAACCTCTATTACCCTTGTCGGTATGGGCTTTTCCGGATTAACAAAGCAGCTGAACTGGTCGATGACCTTGCCATCTTTGAGTTTCATGATTCCAATTTCAGTGATCTTTTCCGTTACAGCTGAGAAGCCGGTGGTTTCTAAGTCCAACACGCAATAAGTAGTATCAATACTCTGGCCCTTGGCGTTGGTTAGCGAGGACTTTTTATCCGGAGCCAAATAGGCTTCCACTCCATAGATAACCTTCATGTCCGGATTTTCCCGTCCTAAGAGCTTATGGGCCTCAGGAAAAGACTGTACTACGCCATGATCCGTAATGGCTATGGATTTCATACCCCAGCTCATCGCTCTTTTAATCAGATCCGTGGCACTGGTCATGGCATCCATCTGACTCATCTGGGTATGCATGTGCAGCTCGACCCGCTTTTCCTCTGCTCTATCCTGCCGCTGAGCCTTTTTCCAGCCTTGTGTTTCGACAATGGTATTGGCAATAAGCTCAATTTCCCCGGAAAACTGGCTAAAGCCGGCATTTCCAGCCAACTTGACTCCCTTAGCCTTTTTAAGCCTGGCTACTATCTCACCATCTTCATCGGGCTTGAGGAAGGACTTACAAGTCATGGAACTCGTGCCGTCATATAAATCAAAGGAAATTAAGGTTTTGCCGCTTCTTAATTCCTTGGCTTCGATATTGGATAGTTCACCCCGGATAGCGATCCTGCCTTCATCCGGCGTAATGTCTGTAATCTTAATGATCTTGTCCTTGATAGTCGCATTTCTGCCTAAAATCAGAGAAGGATCAGATTTTTTTCCGTCCCTTTCTCCGTTAATTACCGACTTTATTGGCCCACTTTCCTTAGGTATTTCTGAGGCATAATGGTTTGGTGTTCCAGTCGCTTCCTTTTGCAGAAGCAGAATTTCCATTTCTTGTGTATCTTCTTGCAGTCTCATTAATTCTTCGCTGCTGACATTATCCACAAAATTAATTTGATAGGTGACGTCGCAGAGGTCTTTGATGGCCTCTTGGATTTTTTTATCGTAACCCCTCGCTTTTAATAAGTAGGAAACTGCTGTTTTAAAGGTAAATCTAATAGTTTGATTTTTGATTATTTCATAGTCACAGTTTTTAAACGCTCCATTTAAGACCGGATGTTTATCGGCCAACCATGATAAAATATTTTCGAGTTCCTCTTCTAAAGGTTTTCTCTTAGTTCCCTCACTGTAAATGACGGTGATGATTGAATCCTCTAAGGCTAATCGTTCCCTGATAAACTGATTTAGGGATTCGATTTCTCTTAGTTCAATATATTGATCAGAGCTGATTTTCATTTCCAGGGTTTTGGTACTTTTAGTTAAGACCACTGCTTGTACAATAGCAGTATTGAGGTTACCCTCTGCTTCATAATCATCATAATCACTAAAAATTTCACTTATTCGTTTCATTTATTCGTCAGTCTTTCCTAAAAATTATTGCCGATAAAAAAACACACAGAACTAGGCGTTAAATAGTATCTTATCTAATCTTATCATCAAAGACCTTCCTCTGAAAAGGTAAATTTTTCAGAAGAAGGTCTTTGATGATAAACCTAATCACCTAACTCTTCTGGGCCTAGATATTCTCCTGCTTGAGGGCATGAATAATGTTTTCCTTTTTAACTTTGGAGGGCTGTAAAAATCTGATGGAAGTCCTTTACATCTGTTATATTTCTTAACTAATACACAATGAACTACTTCGATAATAGGAACAATGTAGTATAATGGATTATTGTCAATTTTGTTATATAGAAGAGAGAAATTATGAAAAAAAATGTATTGAAGGCCAATCTAGCCATGGTTGCTGTCATAATCATTTGGGGAATGTCTTATGTTAGCATTAAAGCAACTCTTATTGAAATCCCCCCTATCACAATGGCACTTGTCCGTTTTATGATTGCCTCCTTAATCCTCGGGCTGATTATCCGAAAAGTTGAGCCAAAGGCTAAACTAGATAAATCTGATCTGCCGAAAATGGTTTTAGGCGGGATTTTTGGCATCACCTTATATTTCATCCTTGAAAACATCGGAGTCAAATTTACCACAGCAACAAACGCTTCCCTAATCGTTTCCGTCGTTCCAATTATTACAATAACCTTAGATGTACTATTCTTCCACGGCAAGCTATCCTTAATAAAGCTACTGGGAGTTAGCATAGCCATAGGAGGGTCTTACCTTGCTGTTACCGCCAATGGTAGGGTTGAACTAAATTCCGCCCATTTTTTCGGGAATATTTTAATGATTGCTGCCATGGTGTCATGGGCATTTTTTACTTTGGTCAATAAGTCTCTTCAAAAAAAATATTCGGGATTATTTTTAACTACCTACCAAACGATCTTTGGAACCCTGTTATTTATTCCTTTGTCACTTTTCGAGTATAAAGAATGGAAACTGGTTTCGCTTATAGCCTTAGGTAATATTTTATTTCAGGCAATTTTTTGTTCATGTGTAGCCTACTTTTTGTATAACTATGCCTTGAAGCGTTTGGATGTGGCTCTAACAACCATCTATTTAAATCTGATCCCAGTTGTTGGAGTTCTCAGCGGTAACCTTATTCTCCAAGAACGTGTTTTGGCCATCCAGCTTGTCGGTGGATTAATAACACTTTTTGCCATCGTAATTATCAATTTTGAATTAGGAACTCCGCGAAAAAACTCCTCTGATAAAAAACTTGGTCGAAGAACTGGAACTTCTCAGTGAGGGAATCCTCGACACCATCTTCAATTCTTTGTCGCAAATAGTCGATTACAATGTCCAGCCATTTCTATGTGATCTGTAAAACAAGTTATAAATGGAACAACAACAACTAATCCAGATGAATTTGTCTCAGAAGTTTATCAATTCCCAGACACCCACTTCTGGTCTATAAGTGGGTGTTCCGATTTCAATTCAATATAGTAAACGATTATGTTCTCATAGCTTCCGTCGCCAAGCATATAACCCTGGGGGATGACTCCTAATCTATGAAATCCCATTTGCTCATAGAGATGAATCGCACCGACATTTGTACTAACCACCGCATTAAATTGCAATAACAAAAAACCAGATTCTCGCGCCACTTTCATGGAGTGACGCACCAGCTTTTCTCCGATATGATGTCCTCGATAATTTTCGCTAACAGCATAAGAAGCATTAGCAATATGTCCGCATCTTCCTATGTTGTTGGGGTGTAAAATGTATAACCCCAAAACCTGATTCTCCACTGCTGCCACTCCAGTAAAGGTTTGAGAATCAAAAAGAATTTTGGCCCCCTCTTCACTTAGTTGTTCTATTTGGGGAAATGCATTAGCCTCTTGAACGACATGATTCCAAATTTTCACCATTGAAGGTATATCGGTATCCTGATATTTTCGTAGGACTACTTTCATTTTCAACCTCTCCTTTGTAGATGAAGATTATTATTCCCTCATACAATTGTTCCTCTTCGAAGGTCTTTATCCTTCTTTTCCATAAAAGTTACCTTAGTACATTCAGGCGTTACCGACAGCGTTACTTTGCTTATTGACTACCTCAATAAGGGGATAATCCAAAAAGCCGAAAAAAATAGATAAGCAAAGTAAATAGAGCCCTGCGGTATGCCGGGGCTCCAAGTCTCCATTTCTAGGCTGATGCAAAATTCACCGTTCACCGCGATATCATTCTCTCATTAGTTAAATTTCCGAACAATAAATCAATTTCTCGAATTCCATTGATACTTATCAGCTGAGCAGCAATAAATTGATTTATTGAATTATCCTTTATTTATTCTTTATTCCTAATCCTCACCGGATGCCCGGATCGTCATGAAGGGCAAACCTTTGGATATTGAAAACCGTTCCCTGCGGATGAAATCAAAGCTGTTGGGCGAACCGTCCTGTCCTCCTTTGTAACCCCCAGGCCGGATAATCAAATCGGCCGTAGCCTCCCCTGTACCCGTACTGTTGGTGTTCAGGCTGTATTCCGTACGGTAGCCGAACTTGGCCTCCAGCACTTCGGCGGGGATGTTGTAGGTCTCGCCGTCACCGCTGCAGAATTGGGAGCTGTCGCCGTCCCGGTCAACGCCGACGCCCCAGCCGCCCAGGATTGGTCCCACATCCACAAAGGTTTCCCCTGTTACGGAATGCGTGCCTAAGAGTGAAAAGGCGCCAACCGTAAGGAAATGTCCCGCGGTCAGCCTTCCCTTTTCCACCACCGGGGCCATGGCCTGCCAAACCAAATCCAGGCAAACTGCATGGATTCATAATTGCAGGATACCGCCGCGGACCTTTGGGCGCTGAAGATACTGCATTCCTCCGCAATAATCTCCAGGGGCTCGAAGACACCGTCATTGATACCCTGTTCGGGACCGGTGCAGGCCAGACAGGATTTGGATCGGAATAAAATGTTTGGTCTAGCCTCAGATTGTGAAAAACCGGAGCATTATCGTAAAGTGTCTGCCCCTAAGTAGGGTTTGCTAAATTCTCATAAAAGCTAGATACCAGAAGGGTTTGAGGTCATGT
>NZ_JAJDOO010000065.1 GCF_020595055.1 Desulfosporosinus shakirovi
TGAATAACGGAAGTACTACGAGCGCAGCAATAAGTTGGGATGGCGGAACTCCAGCGTACGATGGCAATACTAGCGGGACTTACAAGTTTACCGGAACGCTTATCTTACCCAATGGTGTCTACAATCCTAATAGTTACAATGCTACGGTTAATGTGATAGTGGGTACCCCCCTGCTAACGGTTACCTCAGTAAACTCTCTTAATAATATCGAAGTTTCAATGGGAACAAGCTTAAGTCAGGTAGGGCTATTAGACACGGTAATAATAAGCTTAAATAACGGAAGTACTACGAGCGCAGCAATAAGTTGGGATGGCGGAACTCCAGCGTACGATGGGAATACTAGCGGGACTTACAAGTTTACCGGAATGCTCACCCTACCTAGTGGAGTCAGCAATCCTGATAACTATACAGCTACGGTTAATGTGATAGTGTCAACTACAAACATTACGGAGGGAGATATTTTCGATTATGTTATCACTGGAACCCATCTTACAATTCCCACAAGGACTGTAACCATCTCATATAACCCAGATGATGTCCAGTTGATAGATCTATTCGGGTTAACAACCGCCTTAGATACAATGACTTCCGGACCTATCCCTGGTACCAATATTACTATTAATCAGAATACAGCAGGAACGATTAAGTTTACTGTAAACCTACCTATCTCGAGTGAGACCTCCTGGTCTGGAGTGCTAAACTCAATTAAGTTTAAAGCCAAAGTAAGCCACCCGAGCATTTCTTATACAGTGCAATAGATTGCTATCATTGCCGAGATGACCGAAGGACTAAATTACTAATATGAGTGAGAAGAGGAAAAATATGGTTAAATTCAAGAGCGGGCATTACCAATACTTTGCCATAATAATGATCGCAGCTTTGCTATTTTCAACCTTCGGAACGGTACAAGGTGTATTTGCGGATAAAAAGCAACCTATTGTAAAAACCAAGGATCAGCTTAGCGCTCAAGATAAACAAATCATTAATGATATCTCAAATATGACCGGCATCAAAGCCGAAGAGATCATGAAGCTCAAAACATCAAGTAATACATGGAATGACGTCATGGACAAGCTTAAAAACAGGACTGAAACGGACAATCAAGATGTCCTACAGGAGAGAATCAACCTTTTGGCAGAATCAGGACTTGATGCGGAGTTTATAAAGAAACTGAGGGAAGCGGGCTTTGATAATAGCAAAATAATAGAGGCCAAATCGTTGGTAGATAGGGTAACCTCCCAGTTGAAGAAAATACTGGATGCCAATCAATCTGTTCCAACTAAACCTTCTAATGGTTTGAGCCAAGAGGATGCAGACATGCAGGAAATCGACGCCTACAAGGAATTGGCACGCAAAATTGATCCGAAAACTGCTGTTGAACTTCTCCTGAAGCTAGAAAAAGATTTCGGCAGCATGGAGAAAGTATTTGATGAGTATTTGCTTTCCCTGCAACTTGAGGTGGATCTAAAAATTTATTTAACGGATAAGGAAGCTTATGAAAAAGAAAAAAGTGAGCAAAGTGCCAAATTTGACTTGAGTAAAAAGATTACCTTGGCAACTATTGAAGCCAAAGTGCTGGAATTAATCCAAAATATGAATCCAAGCAATACAATGGCTCCTCAGGATGTACCGAATAAACAGGCTGATTTAAATAGCGTGGTTAAGGACGACAAAGATGAAATGCAAATGCCAGCAGGGCCTTTACCGGATGTTCAAAATCCTAAGCCTCCAAATCCTCAGGAAGAATTAATGAAGGAAGTTAATGATTTAGTTAATAAGAGTCTGAACAATTGAGGGGGATAGCTATGAAAAAGAAAAAAGCAGTGACCAGCCTAATCTTGATTGTTATGAGTGTCGTATTTTTTTCTTCGGGATATATGGTTTATGCCATGAATGACAACAGTAAGACTGAAGAACAGACTATTCATGAAGATCCGATGCTTGGAAAAATTGATAGGGAAAAATTGCGTACTCCGGAACCGGCAATGAGACCACCGGTTACGCAAGCTATAGAGTTTGATAAGCCGGTCGAAAAGGAAGCTGAGTTCAGTGAAATTTTAGTAACAGGTGATATTGTAGATAAGATCAAGAATTCAGATAAAAGTAAGTTTGACAAAAATATCGCCATCTATGAGAAAACCCTAGTTCAGTTAGATGTACCGCAAGAGTTTAGAGGTCAGATTGAAAACCTACTCAAAAAGGATAAAAAAATTCAGAATATCCTTCCAATTTATAATTTCCTTTATGACAATTACGGAACTATTGACGAGCTGGATAAATTAGTAGTCAAACTGGACTCAGGGGGAAATCTTGCAGATATCATTACGGAATATGATAATACCAGCCTCAAATTTGTGCCCAGGGATTTTGAAGATCAATATCTGAAAAAGCTGATGGAAACGTTGTCCGTTGATGACATAATGATTGCTGATAGGCTTTCACAAAAAGGAGTATCTAAATTTGAAGACCTCATCGCAAGGCGACAATCTGGGGAGTCATGGAAGACAATTAATTCCGAGCTCGGCGTTATCAATACATCGGATCAGTTTCCGAAGGTGTCACTGACTCGTGCTCAGGTCAATAAATGTATGCAGGATAATGGATTAAATGAAAATGATGCTATGAACGTCTTAGTTATGACTTCAAAAACCGGCAAGGATTATGCAACCGTAACGAGTGAATTAAAGAACGGAAAGAAGAAAGAAACTATTTATGCAGAGGCCTATACCGAAAAATACAAATAAAACGTATCAAGAGAGGAGGTTAAAAAAAGATGAGCAATATGAAGTCTAAACTATTGCTTTTGACGATATTTATAATTCTAGTAGCACCGAGTAGTGTGCATGCAGATACTTTAGCGGATTATATGAATCACGAACTTGGCCCAAGTGAAAGATATAATACTATGGTAACACCCTCGTACACAAGAACTAATTCCGTTGAAGATTATGTTGACCCCCAAACTGGAGAAGTACATGTAAACCAGACGGATTATATACTCCCCGGAGTCAACGGCTTGGATTTGGAAATTAAGAGAATATATAAAGACGGATTAACAACTTATTATAATAACCTCGTAGGTTATAATTCAAGTGGAGCGTTGGTAGAGGTATTAGATAATACAGCAAGAGAGGATAATTCTTACTTAAACTCATTTTATGAGATGAGATATAACCTGGGAAGTGGCTGGAGATTTTCATTTCCGACCATTGAAAAGTTAGGATCTAAGCTATACCTTCATACTGAATCGGGCGATGTCTACAAACTAAATGGACCAACCGGCGATGTATATACAATTGATAACCATCCGGTTCAAGACCTGACTTTAAAAAAATGTGGCAGTACTTCATTTACAAGCATTGCGACCTCTGCTAGTGGGTCAAACCGTACGATGTATTCTTCATACGTTATGACAGAAAAAAATGGCAGAAACACCTATTTTGATGAAGAAGGTAGAATACTGGGAATCGTTGACAGATACAAAAATAAAATTACATTTAAATATAAAGACCATATCAAAGATTTAGATTCACCATTACCGGATCTCAAAAAGACATTAATATCAACAATAACTGATTCTGCAAATAGAGTCGTGACGATTGATTATACGGACAAAAAATACTACTGCAATCCGAATGAATCAGATATAAATCATACTAGCCAAGTGATAATAACTTTACCTGATCAAAAACATATTGTCTATGATAAAGGCTGCTTAATGACCATTTCAAACGAAAATGGGGATGTTGCAAGAACATTTCTTTGGAAAGTCTATGATGTTGACGTTGATATAACTCAACCATTTAATGAAGATAATCCTGTAAAATGGAGCTATAATTATGAAAAATCAAAGCTTGGCTTTACTTTTTTGTTTGGAACGGACTATAAATTATACGATAGTAATGTAACTAATGATAGGTATAATTGGTATCAAAATCTCTATTTAGTAGATAATTGGAAGACTGAACATGCGAAATTATTCTATCATGGCGGCATGGCTTACACTACGGATAACGCTAAGGTTAGGTATGTAAAACCGTTAAACTCTGATGGAAGTATGGAATATAGAAAAATTAAGGAATTATTGTACTATGACGCTAATGACTCTTATGCTGATAATTATCACATTTACAACTATACCAATGAACCTCAGGGGTATACCTTTAATTCAAGTACAAATACTTGGAGTATCTATTCAGGATATGACGAAGACAATGAAAATTACCTAAAAAATACGTATCGCTATTATACGCAAATCACAGACATGAAAGGGGCTATAACAAAATGCACCTTTGATGGAACCCATCAGACCGTTAATATGGAAAAACACGGTGATAATCACAAGGAAGTAACGACCACCACTTTTGATGCTAATAAGCTGCCCCAGAAGGTTCAAACGGTTTCATATAACGTAATTAATGGGGTGGCCGGTAATTCTATAACCAAAACTGAAAATTACCTCTATGACCAGAAAGGAAACCTTACCCAGTACACCGGACCGGAAGCAGCCAGGGATGCCGGCGGCAATCCCACCGGAACCACCTATAAAACCCCAGAAAATACGACAGTTAATGAGCATACCGTGGTGTATACTTATGATCCTAACTTTAGTATTTTAACTTCAAAAACGTGGAAGCAAGATGCTACAACGGTGAGTAGAATAGAATATACTGTCAATTCAACCAACGGCAATGTGACCCAGATGAGAAATATACATACGGGAAGTAACATCCTCACCGATTTCCTGTATGATGCTAAGGGCAATATAACTCAAAAGAAGATCCACTATGCGGATAACAGCGGGAATACCTACACGACAAATTATGAATATGGTTCCCAATATGGAGGAGCCTATTTAACGAGAGAATACAGTGTCGTCGATGGAGCCCAGGTTTCTAAAAAATACACTTATAATTTTCAAACCGGACTTAAAACAGCTGACACTGATGAAAGAAACAACACAACCAATTATGCGTATGATATTTTTGGCAGAGTTACAACTATAACCTATCCCGATCAGAGTACAAAGCAATATGTATATCATGATTATTTGGGATATCAAGATTATTATGGTAACCGGCTTCGTGATGTGGCGGTAGAGTATACGGATCCTCAACTGAATAAATTCATGTATATATACGATGTATTCGATAATCTAAAACAATTCAGCATATATGGGAATTATGAAAATACCCAGAAGTGGAAAATTCTGCGGGAAATGACCTATGACTCGAATAGTAATAAAATCAAAGAGTTGGATGCTTACGGACATAGCACGCAATTTGTCTATGATAGTGCTAATCGGCTTACGGAAAAATCCTTTTGGGCAGATGATTCATCAAAAACGACATCATTGACCTTCCAATATACGATAGGTGCCGACAGTAATACCCCGCTTCTTGTTGTCAAAACTGACGAAGACGGATATGTTGAAAAATACTATTGTGATATCCTGGATAGGGTCATTCAGTTGAAAAACACCCCGGATAAAGTGAATTTCTATGCTGCCAGTTACACCTATGACTATATAGGTCACAAAACAAGTGAAACTGATGCATTAAACCATGCGACCAATTATGTTTTCGACGATTTAGGGCGACTAAAGACTGAAACGGATGCCCGGAATCATTCAACGGAATATTTTTATGATGCCGGAGGGAAGCAGATCCAGATAAAGAACCCTAGGGGAAAATCTACTCACTATGAGTATGACTTGCTGGGGAGAATGATCAGGAAAAAAGAACCGGCCACGGATGGAACGACGGCTATTACCAGATATATTTATGATGCAGCTGGAAACAAGGTTAAGGAAATATCCCCTAACAACTATGTTTCGGCGAAAGACACGGCCAGTCTGGCTGCGACCATGACGGGGATGTCCTTTACCTACACAGTCATGAACCAACTGCAGTCCACACTTTCGCCGGAAGGTAGCGTTATTGAGTATAGGAGTTATGACCCCAACGGAAATGTCCTAAAAGTCGTTGATGGGTTAAGGTATACTGGGAATATTAACACATCACCAGGTACAAGCTATCTCTATGACGCTTTCAACCGTAAAATAAAGCAAACGAATGCCTTTGGCAACTATCAAAGCTTCACCTATTTACTCACCGGTCAATTAACCACATCAACGGATGCTAATAATTACACAACAACTTACTCGTACTATCCCGACGGTACGTTACAGAAAGTGTTATATCCCGATGGCGGGTTTGTTACTTATACTTATGATAACCGTAAGTTTAAGAAAAACGAGACAGATCAGAGAGGGAATACAACGAGTTATTCCTACAACGGGTTTGGTAAAATTAGCACAATAACGGATGCTAAACAAAAAACGATGGTCTATACCTACTATAATAATGGCAACCTGAATTCAGTGAAGGATCAGCGGGGGCATTACACTTATTATAGTTATTATGCGGATAACGACCTACAGCAGAAAAAGACGTCTCTTGATGCTAGCAACTATGCCATTGTGAACTATGTGACGGATGAATGCGGCAATATCACGCAGAAAACGTTCACTGGAACTTTGGATAGTACGTCAAGGGTAACCACCTACACCTATTATGATAATAACCTCCTGCAGACTACCTCCGATACCAGCTCCCAAAACAACAGCGGCGGTTACACAAAAAACTACTATGATCATAACCAAAACTTAATTAAAGTAGAATCCAAAAGAGATGCTTCCAATATGGATGTTTTAAAGTATATTTATGACAACCGTGACCGGAAGATTCAGAGCATCAAACTGGTCGATCAATCCGATATCTATGATGCAGCATCCTTGCCTAATTTGGCAGCGCTACTGGACAATGGCAAACTGCAGATCATCACAGGGTATACTTATGATGTCTTAGGGAACCTGACATCCATCATCGACCCAAGAGCGTATGGCTATCTGGCTGGAGATACAGTCAATCGAAACAAATATACGAGCTTCAATGGCTATGATGGTTTAAACAGGCTTGTAACTGTAACTAAGGAGGTCAACGGTGTCAATGTAGCCACTAAATATTACTATGACGCTGTGGGCAATAAAAAAGCAATAAAAAATGAAAGAGGTTTTTACACTGTATTAACCTATGACAGTATGAACAGGCTCTTGACTCTGACTGAATCCGAGACGGACACGTCCCTTAAAGCTTATACTGAGACACAGATCATCAGCTTGGCAGGTCAAACGACGAATACACTCAAAAAGACCGTAATAAACAGCTATGACCTAGTGGGCAACAAGACGTCGTTGATCGACGCTAACGGGTACAGGACGAATTATGTTTATGATGCCCTGAACAGACTGCAAACGGTTAAAGCACCTTATGACCCGAGTAAGCCTGATTCATCCACTAATCCGTATAATCAAGTAGTTTACGAAAAGGTTTATGATGAAAGCGGTAACCTCATCAAAGAAATTGATGCTAAAGGATTTCTTTCCGGTAGTAGCGATAGTTCTAGATACGGGACGGAGTACACCTATGACTATGCCAACCGCCTAGTGAAAGTATTAGATCCGGAGGGCAAGGCCAAAGGGTTAGCTTTTACAACTCAATACCTTTATAACCAGTATGGCGAAAAAACCAAGCAAACAGATGCCTGTAATAATGCTACAAGTTATGCTTACAATAGTGCCGGAAAACTCTTGAAGGTTACAGATGCCTTAGGAGTTGTTACCAGCTATACCTTTGATAATGCAGGTAATATGCTTTCGATGATCAACGGTAAAGGGAAAATTACTCAAAATGGTTATGGCAGCGGTAGTGTGTTGCGGACAGAAATCGATGCCTTAAACAAAAGTATAACCTATAAATATGACCTTGCAGGGAATGTCGCCGACGTCATTGACCGTAATGGCAATGAAACGACCATGGGCTATGATTTAGGGAATAGGCTGTTGTCAAAATTAGTGGCCCAAACCGGCGATGAGGTAAGTTATACCTATGATAATATGGGAAATCGGGCTACGATGACGGATGTCTCTGGAGTGTCGACCTACTCTTATGATGCCAATAATAGACTTTTGAATGTAGCTAAAGGCGGAGCCAACCAAATAAACTATACCTATGACAAAGCCGGAAATGTCCTGACAGTTGCCGACAGCAAAGGGTTTACCACGTCCTACACCTATGATGCGGCCGCTAGG
Source organism: Desulfosporosinus shakirovi (assembly GCF_020595055.1). GTDB lineage: Bacteria > Bacillota > Desulfitobacteriia > Desulfitobacteriales > Desulfitobacteriaceae > Desulfosporosinus > Desulfosporosinus shakirovi. Next base: position 8,153 of record NZ_JAJDOO010000065.1, read on the forward strand.
ATGGGGACAGTGAAGTATACCATCAACGGCAGTGCCAAGACAACAAACTATACCTATGACCTCAATGGCAATCGACAATCCATTGCTTATCCCGGCGGTATCACAGAGAATTACCAATATGACAAAAATAACAGACTACTGACCCTAGCTAATGCTGCACCGGCTGGTACTGTATCAAATTACCAATATACCTATTATGACAATGGGCTGCAAAAAACCAAACAAGATAGCTATGGAACAACCACTTATAGTTATGATGGGAATGGCAGAATCCAACAAGTTAATGGGCCGGGTAAAACCACCGTCTATACCTATGACGAGGCAGGCAACAGGCAAAGTATGGATGAGACGTATACCTCCGATCAGTCCAGCGGCTATGCTGACCAGGCAAATCAGGCTGATATCAAGTATGCGATCAAGCACAGCGATTATGTTTATAGCGATACAAATACTCTGATGCAGCTGACGGAGACGATGAAGAACTCTGCCGGGACTGAAGTGCTGCGTAGAATAACCTATAACCAGTATGATTTTAACGGGAATCAAGTATCTCAGGAATCCAACTATTTACAACCGTATAGCGATGCAGTAGGGGAGACTTTCAAAGCGGTTTATTATGATAACGATTCCACCAGCTTTGACAGTAACCTGGAAAGGACCGAGAATACCTATGACGGATTCAACAGACTAACCAAGGTTGACGGAATAAAATCTGGCAGCAGAGTGACCAGTGAATTTACGTATAATGGGGATGACTTAAGAGTTAAAAAGGTCGTCAAGAAATCTTCTAATAATTATGCTCCAGAAGAAACCAACTATTTGTATAACAGACAGTACGTCATCCTAGAATCGGACGGTAGCAATAATGTTAAAGTAAGATATCTATTAGGTGTAAATTACATCGGCAGGGTAGATAGCGATAACAAACTGTCCTATTTCCTGTATAATGGACATGGGGATGTCGTACAAACGATTGCTGAAAATGGTACCGTCGAGAACCAGTATGATTATGATATCTGGGGCAATCCGACACTAACGATAGAGCCGCAGTATTCATGCGCCGTAAGGTATACTGGTGAGTTCTATGATGATGAAACCGGGTTGTATTACCTAAGGGCTAGATATTATAATCCAATGACAGCTAGGTTTATGAGTGAGGACACGTATCTTGGTCAGAGAGAAGATCCGTTGAGTTTAAATTTGTATACGTATTGTGTTAATAATCCGATTATGTATACCGATCCAAGTGGGCACGCAACAGTTTATGGTCCAACTGCCGAAATAAATCATGCAAGAGCAATATGGAAAAGTATGTATACTTATGTGGATACGTCTACAACCTATGTTAACCCCAAAAATATCCTGTTTAATGATATTATTCTAGGGGGGGAATTTGCAGGCGGAGGTGTGGCAACAAATCCCAACGGAGCGGTTAGGCTAGCAGGATACGATTTACAAGCAACTCTAAGAGAAATAAATAACTATAGTCCTTCAAATATTAAAGTTTTTGGCGCACCAACAGATCTATCTAGTGCAAAAGGAATATTTGGATTAATCGGATACAACTATATCGATACAACCACTGTAAAGAAATTGACATTAAATTCGAAGAATATAGTTGTAGGTGGTAAAGGTGCATTAGGGGTTGCTGGAGGCAATATGGTTCTTAACGGAGCGGCTTGGCTGTATGGAGATACTGCAGGAGATACTAAGCAGGAAATATATGACTATTACTATGCAAAAAAACATCCTAACAAAAATGGTGGAAGTAATAATTCGAGTACATCACCTACTTCAACTGATATTCCTAGTAAGGAGACGGGTAATGCCGGAAAAGGTAATTTATATTCAATACAAGGGATGAGTATGCCTAGTTACACAGTCAAATCTGGAGATACATTATGGGATATTGCTCAAACCTACGGTACATCTGTTGATGCGATTGCAAATGCTAACGGTATTTCTAACCCAAACCTTATCAATGTTGGTCAAAAGCTTTTAATACCGTCTGGATTAATTAGTATTGACTCTGGTGATGATTATGATGATCAGTATGACGATTGGTATGAGAGAAATGTAAAAGAGCGAGGGCGGTCAAGTGACGCTAAAAAGAGAGAGGCAAGACAGATTGATGATGCGTGGGGTAAAGAAAGGGCTTCACGTGAGGGAAAAGCAAGAGAACTACATGACTTAAAACAAGGCGGTAGAAATGATGACAATCAATCATTTAATGACTTAAAAAATGGAAACTTTAGAGACAAAGTAAGTGAAATTACAGGTTTAACTGGTGGTGCATTAACTATCTACTTGATACTTTCTGAAGGTTCAAGGGTATTCCCACCCAGGAACTTAGTGCCAGTACCGTAAGGGAGATTTAACTGAGTGAATGGCTTGTGTATAGGCATTCACTCGGTTTCCCAATCGTTTTGCAGAAGGAGATTATGAGATGACATCAGAAAAGTATTATGAGAAGGCTGAAATCTATTACATTAATAGACAATATGAAAAGGCATTAAGTTGTTTCAAAAAGTCTTATGACTTGAAGAAGACTAACGACTGTTTGAATTATATTGGTTGTTGTTACTTAGAACTAAATAATTATATTTCAGCAATTAATATTTTCAGTAAACTCAACAAAAACTCTCCTGGATGGGAAAGACCTATTTTTAACCTTGGGAGAGTTTATCTAAAAACAGAAAACTTCAAAAAAGCTTTATCGTATTTTCAAAAAGCAATTTTTTTAAACCCAGATAACTCAGATACATATTATTATTTGGGTGTTTATTACGATAAAATTGAAGAATACGAAAGAGCAAAAACCTATTATGAAAAGTCATTGGTTATTGATAATAAGCAGTCTGAAACACACTTGAATTTAGGTATGTGTTATTTTAGATTGAATGATTATGAAAATGCTCTTAAAGAATTTAATCTTGCATACGATTACGACAATAATTGTACAGATGCAATTAAGAACCAAGGTTTAGTTTTTCTTTCTATGAAAGACTATAATGATGCTCTAGAGAAGTTTCTTTTCATGTCCGAAGTAGAACCTGATGATATTGAAAATATGTTGGATATCGCTTTCTGTTACTACAGAATTAATAATTTAGAAAATGCTCATGAATGGATTAACCGCATAATGAAAATTGATGCCAATAACGAAGAAGCTAATAAGCTATTAAAAGCAATTATTCGTAGGTCTTCAGTTTAAGGCTGAAATTAGCTGATTGGTAAACAATTGATGAATATGGACGAAATCGTTCTAGATGGAGAAATTGACAGCATTGATTTTTCTCAGGACTTTCCCTATGAGATAGAAAAGCGCTATCGGAAGATGGTCCGGGAAGACAGGGACTATGCAGAACCTATTTTTGATTATCTAGTCGGTAAGCGATGGAACACCTACCGTATTGCATAAAAACAGCTCCACCGATACGGCGTAGAGCTGTTTTTAATAAAATCCTTCGCTAGCAATTTTTTTGATATAGTTATACTTCTTC
>NZ_JAJDOO010000066.1 GCF_020595055.1 Desulfosporosinus shakirovi
CATGACCTCAAACCCTTCTGGTATCTAGCTTTTATGAGAATTTAGCAAACCCTAACTATATATGTAGTAACCTCCGACCTGGGCTCGCATTCGGCACCTAAGGCAACCCAAGTTTCCTCATCAGCGATACCTGTTCTTTCAAGCTCTCTTTGGCTTTCTTGGAAGGCAATAAGACTGCTTCGGTTCTTTGACCAAAGATACCGTCTATACGTCCGGGGTTAAATCGAGCAAACATAAGAAGTTTTTGTAATCTGCTAACTGCTGAACCGCGATCTCCACTGCGTAAGAGCGGGCATTTTAGGTTGCTGGTTGGGATGAGAATAATCTGTCCTGGATAAATTAAATCTGGATTAGTGATTTGAGGGGTGATGGGGAGAATGGCCTCAACAGAAGTATTATAGGTTTGAGCAATTTTAAATAAAGTATCTCCCGCTTGAACAATATAATTCATATAAGCCTCCCAATGACTTTTTATACCTATGTATTATTGAAGCTTTAAGGTGTGTATTTAGTCCTGAAGTTTTCATTGGTTAATTTAAAGATTACTGATTGGTACGGCAATTTCTAGGGAAAGAAAAATATTGTAGTATTATGGGTTTTAATTGATTATTTATAGTGTATTATGTATAATTTGCATTGTTGTAAAAGTGATTGGAGGGTGCTGAATATGGGAAAAGCGTTAATTATCGGCGCTGGAGGAGTAGCCAGTGTTGCTATTCATAAATGCTGCCAAAATCCAGATGTTTTTGAAGAGATTTGTATTGCCAGCAGAACAAAAGAAAAGTGCGACGCCATCAAAAACAAATTGGAAGGAAGCCAAACGATTATACATACCGCTCAGCTCGATGCTGATAATACCGAGGCGGTTATTGAGTTAATTAAAAGCTTTAAGCCTGATATTGTCATTAATCTGGCGCTCCCATATCAAGATTTGACGATAATGGATGCCTGCTTGGCTACGGGAGTGGATTACTTAGATACGGCGAATTATGAACCCCCTGCTATTCCGAAATTCGAGTACAAATGGCAGTGGGCCTATCGGGAGAAATTTGCCCAAGCTGGAATTACAGCTCTGCTGGGCAGCGGTTTTGACCCTGGGGTTACCGGCGTCTTCTGTGCCTATGCTCAAAAGCACTATTTTGATGAAATCCATACTATTGATATCGTCGATGCCAATGCCGGGGATCACGGTTACCCCTTTGCCACCAATTTTAATCCTGAGATTAATATCCGAGAAATCACGGCCAATGGCAGATACTATGAAAATGGTGCCTGGATTGAAACTGAACCTCTGGCCGTGAAAAAAGAATATAATCTGCCCCAGATAGGCCCCAAGAACATTTACCTGCTGTATCATGAAGAACTGGAATCCCTGGCTGTCAATATTAAGGGAATTAAAAAAATCAGATTCTGGATGACATTCTCGGACAATTACATCAATCACCTGCGGGTTCTGGAGAATGTGGGCATGACCTCCATTGAGCCCATAAATTTTGAGGGACAACAAATTATTCCCTTGCAGTTTTTAAAAGCAGTGCTGCCTGACCCGGCTTCCTTAGGCTCAAGAACTAAAGGGAAGACTAATATCGGTTGTATTATTCAAGGAACTAAAGACGGTAAGCCCAGAACTTACTATGTTTATAACGTCTGTGATCATCAAGAGTGTTATGCTGAGGTTGGTTCTCAAGCCATCTCCTATACAACCGGGGTTCCGGCCATGATCGGGGCAATGCTGATGCTCAAAGGAATTTGGAAAAAACCCGGTGTCTTCAATGTGGAAGAATTTGATCCTGATCCCTTTATGGAAGCCTTAAATAAATGCGGTTTGCCCTGGCAGGAAGATTTCTCGCCAACCTTGCTAGATTGAGGTGAATTAATGGACATTGACATCAAGGGCCTGCCATCACCCTGCTATATAGTAGATGAAAGACTATTTGTAAGGAATCTGGAAATCTTGAATTCCGTGCAAGAAGGAACCGGCTGCAAGATTCTGCTGGCCCAAAAAGGTTTTTCTATGTATTCCTTATTTCCACTGGCCGGTAAATATCTGACGGGTGTAACCTCTAGCTCCTTATTTGAAGCCAGGCTGGGCTATGAAGAAATGGGCAAAGAAGTTCACATTTATGCACCGGCTTATATAGAAGAAGAATTCGAGGAAATCATGAGTTATTGTGATCATATTTCCTTTAATTCGTTTGATCAGTGGAATAGATTTAAAGATAAAGTGAAAAACCAACCAACCAAACCCATAAGCTGTGGAATACGTATCAATCCGGAATACTCGGAGATAGAGACCCCGATCTATGATCCTTGTTATCAAAATTCAAGACTTGGGGTGACCTTAGCTAATTTTCGGCCTGACGAATTAGAGGGCATTGAAGGACTTCATTTTCATACCATGTGTGAGCAGAATTCGGATACCTTGGAGCGCACTATTCGGGTAGTTGACCAGAAATTTGGTCAGTATATCAAAAAAATGAAGTGGTTGAATTTTGGTGGGGGACATCATATTACCAGACCTGATTATAATATTGAAACCTTAGTCCGCTCAATAAAGTACTTTCAAGACAAATATGGCGTGGAAGTGTACTTGGAACCCGGTGAAGCCGTTGCCTTAGACACTGGATTTTTAGTCGCCAAAGTTCTGGACATTGTAGACAACGGAATGAAAATTGCCATTTTAGATACCTCTGCCGCTTGTCATATGCCCGATGTGCTGGAAATGCCCTACAGACCCAAGATTATTGATGCCGGAAAGCCGGAGGAGTATTCTTATACCTATAGACTTGGCGGACTAACTTGCCTTGCCGGAGATGTCATTGGTGATTATTCATTCAGACAGCCATTAAAATCTGGGGATAGGCTTGTTTTTTGTGACATGGCACACTATACTATGGTGAAGAATAATATGTTCAATGGGGTAAATCTGCCTTCGATTGTATTATATAATGAAGATGAAGGTATTAAAGTCGTTAAGCAATTTGGCTATGAAGATTTTAAAAATCGTCTTTCCTAAGTAATTAGGTTGCAGATTATCAACCTGCTGGTGAGGTATTATATGAAGGACTTAGCTGATTATCAAAGAAGCGGAAATAAGAAGAAGTATGTTCGGGATTTTCCGGAAGGGATTTTGGATGTTATTGAAAAGGATTATCCCCAACGATATTCTATGATTTTGGAAGGGCTAACCTCCATAGCTGTCTTGTTTTCCGCTGAAGAATGGATTGAGATCCTAACGAAGTCCAGAAATTCCTTCAGAGATCACATCCAACGAACTAATTTAACAAAAATATATTCTCTTCAAGGAAATAAAGCTAGAATTGGATGAGTCGATACCTATCTGTATTAATCGGTAAATTTTCTAAGGCTCAAGTGGGTCGGCATATGCTTACTTCGGTGGGGTTGAATTTCCGCACCGAGGTTGCTATGTTCATCTGTAGTCAAAGGCATTTAATCTGTATTTAGCGTCAGCAAAGTAGGAATTCAGGCTATGCTTGTCCATAGTCTGAATTTTTTAAATTTTGTCAGATAGGAGGAATTTGTCCCTTTACACAGAATTATAGAATGTTGGTTATAAATATATTGTTCGATTATTCCGTATAATTAAGAGGAGGTTAACCATGAGTTTCCGCGTAGCAATTACAGGTTTTGGTCGAATAGGTCGTCTTACACTGCGTTCAGCCCTGAATCAATCACTGCCCTTTGAAGTGGTGGCAATTAATGATATGGGCAGTCCTGACATGCTGGCCCATTTGCTCAAATATGATTCCGTTCACGGAACCCTTCCGAATAAAGTGGAAGTTGATGGACGTGCACTGGTTATTGATGGAAAGCGAATTGAAATTGTTTCAGACAGAAATCCTTTAAATTTACCCTGGGCCGAACTGGGGATAGACATAGTCGTAGAATGTACCGGTAAATTTAAGAAACGTGATGACGCTGCCCAACATATTACAGCAGGAGCGAAGAAGGTGCTCATCTCCTCTCCGGCAAAAGATGAAGATATTACCATTGTCATGGGAGTTAATGATAATAAATATGATCCCTTGAAACACCATGTAATTTCCAATGGTTCCTGTACAACTAACTGTCTCGCTCCCGTTGCCAAGGTATTGCTTGATTCATTTGGAATTGAGCAGGGGATGATGACGACAATCCATTCAGTTACCAACGATCAACGAACTGTCGATGTAAAGCACAAGGATTGGCGCAGATCGAGAGCCGCCTATCAATCAATGATTCCGACAACTACAGGAGCTGCTAAAGCGGTTACCCTTGTTATACCGGAATTAACCGGGAAAATGAATGGACTAGCTGTTAGGGTACCAACCCCTAATGTTTCTTTAGTTGATTTTGTGGCTATCTTGTCAAAACCTGCAACGAAAGAAGACGTCAATAATGCCTTACGAGAGGCTGCCAATGGACCTATGAACGGATATCTGGAATATACAGAATTACCCCTTGTTTCACATGATTTCAACGGCAATCCGGCCAGTTCTATTGTCGATGGCTTATCCACTATGATGATGGGTGATAACATGGTTAAAGTGTTGGCTTGGTATGATAACGAATGGGGCTATTCTTGCCGCATTGTTGATATGGTTAAACTTATGGTTACAAAAGAATTGTAAGTTTGGGGGGAGGGTACCATGAGAAGGACTAAAATTGTCTGTACTATTGGTCCGGCAAGTGAGTCGAGGGAAAAGGTTCAAGCACTTCTGGCAGCGGGAATGGATGTTGCCCGTCTTAATTTTTCTCATGGAACCCATGAAGAACATGGGCGTCGAATAGCAACGCTGAAAGAGGAAGCAGCTAAAGCCGGAAAGCATTTAGGTATTCTTCTGGATACCAAAGGGCCTGAAATACGTACCGGTAAAGTTCCTGAAGAGGGTGTGGTTCTGGCCAATGGGTTAACTTTTAGTCTGGATACGGATTTAAACAGAATTGGTAATCAGGAACGGGTGGGAATAACTTATAGGGATCTATGGCGCAAAGTAAAACCAGGCAGCCGCATTCTTATAGACGATGGACAAATCGAATTAGAAGTTACTGCTGCGGAGAAGGACTTAATTAATACTAGGATTCTTAATGGCGGTGTTCTAAAATCTCAAAAAGGGGTTAATATTCCCAGTGCCCTGATTGATTTACCGGCTGTTACTGAGAGAGATACAGAGGATATTCGTTTTGGAATTTCCCAAGGAATTGATTTTATCGCTGCTTCTTTTACTCGGAAGGCCTTAAATATTTTGGACGTGCGCAGGATTTGTGAGGAAATGAACGCGGATGTACATATCATAGCTAAAATTGAAAGCCGGGAAGGGATCGATAACTTAGATTCTATTCTTGAAGTCGCTGATGGTCTCATGGTAGCCCGAGGCGACCTGGGGGTAGAGATACCCGTAGAAGAAGTTCCGATTCGCCAAAAGGAAATGATCCGCAAGTGTAATTTGTTGGGGAAACCCGTTATCGTGGCTACTCAGATGTTAGATTCCATGATACGTCAACCGAGACCAACACGGGCGGAAGCCAGCGATGTGGCCAATGCTATCTTAGATGGTACGGACGCCATTATGCTGTCCGGGGAAACTGCGGCAGGGCTATTCCCCATTGAAGCCGTCCGAATGATGGATAGAATATCTCAGCGTACTGAACTAACTTGCCTGGACAATAAAGCATCTCAACATCCTCAAGTCAATGTTGCCGAGGCCATTAGTTTTGCCAGCTTTACCATTGCTAAAGATCTGCACGCAGCGGCTGTTCTGACGCCTACCCATTCCGGTTTGACAGCACGTATGATTTCCAAGTACCGTCCCCTGGCCTTGATTGTGGCAGCTACTCCATTTTCTGAAACAGCCAGGAAGTTAGCTCTAAAATGGGGTGTGGAGTCAATCCTTGTCCCTCAGAGTTCGGGAACGGATGAAATGGTTTCAGTTGCCGTGAATACTTCCCTAAATAAAAATTATATCAAGTCAGGGGATATAGTCGTCATTACAGCAGGTGTTCCTATTGGTAAAGTGGGTTCTACCAATATGATCAAAGTCCAAATAATGGGGAATATTATTGCCAAAGGAATGGGGATTGGACGAAAATCCTATTCCGGTATCGCCCGCAGAGTTCAAGTACCGGGTAAGGACACTTTTAATGACGGAGAAATCCTAATCGCCCAATCAACGGATGCAGAATTTGTTCCTTTAATTGCTCGCGCAGGGGCGTTGGTCGTTGAGGAAGGCGGTCTGACGTCACATGCCGCTATTGTAGCTGTACAGTTCGGTATTCCGACGATTGTCGGTGCCGTTGAGGCTTTCTCCAAGGTTTCAGATGGTCAGAGTTTAACCGTTGATGCAATGACAGGCTTGATGTATGAGGGTTCCGTCAGCATTTTATAGGAATCCAGAATCTCCAAACATCAGTGTAGGCTAGTCACGAGCATTATTCCATGATTAAGCCTGAAGAAACATGGAATATGGGATAACTAATGAATAGAAGGATGGCTCTGCCATCCTTCTATTTTACCTTGGCGGAAAGATCCACCACTACCACAGGTAGATAGTGATTCCGTAGTTATGGTATAATTAAATTTGATAATCCGCCAGAGACTTAACCATAAGTTAAGGGCTCTGGCATTGTTATAGAGCTTTAGCAAAAAAGCCGTTAGGCAAAAATCAATATTCGCAAATCTGACGAATAATAGCGAGGTTATCATGAAAAAAGAATCCATCTATGGATTAACCCTGGAACAATTGATTGAGTGTCTGCAAGATCATGGGCAAAAAAAATCCCGAGCTTTGAGAGTCTGGGACTGGCTTTATAGAAAGCGAGTTGCAAATTTTTCCGAGATGACGGATCTCAATTCTGAATGTCTGGAATTATTAAAAGATCACTTTATACTGCAATCTTTAAGAGAACATACAAGCCAAGAATCCGTGGATGGAACGATTAAATTCTTGTTCAAATTACCGGATGACAACCTGATTGAAACAGTCCTAATGAGACATAAATTTGGTTCATCCGTTTGTGTAACAACTCAGGTTGGGTGTAATATTGGGTGCAGTTTTTGTGCCAGCGGTTTATTGACCAAACATCGTGACTTGTCCGGCAGTGAAATCGTGGAGCAAATCATGAAAGTCCAAGAATACATGGATAATGCTCGCCAGGGTGAGAAAGTGAGTCACGTAGTCGTCATGGGAATCGGCGAGCCTTTTGATAATTATATAAATGTTATGGACGCTTTACGCATCATCATAGACCACAAAGGACTTGCCATCCCCGGCAGGGGTATCACAATATCCACCAGCGGTTTGGCGGACAAAATTTATGAGTTTGCGGACAGTGATTTAAAGGTAAATCTGGCCATCTCCTTACATGCCCCAACCAACGAACTCCGTGAGCAGATTATGAAGATCAACCGGGTTTACCCCCTGGAAAAGATAATCCAAGCTGTTGAATACTATCTAGCGAAAACCAAACGCCGGATAACCTTAGAATATATTCTACTCAAGGATCTGAACGATCAGCGTGAGCATGCTCTTCAGCTGGTAAGTTTAATAAAAAATATCCAACAACTTATCAATATAAATCTAATTCCCTATAACCCGGTGGATGAACATCCACAATATCAGAGAAGTGACCATGAAACCATGCTCGCTTTCTATGATGTTCTTAAAAAGCATGGAATTAATTGCAGTATCCGCCTGGAGCATGGCAGAGATATCGAGGCTGCCTGCGGACAATTAAGGAGCAAGCAAGTTAAAGCAAACCAGGGATGAGATTAGTTAACTGGTTCAACTAGAGATAAAGGAGAAGCACTGAATGTACAGTTTTAAAGATGATTATAGCGAAGGGGCACACCCCAGGATCTTAGAGGCCTTAATCCAGACAAATCTTCACCAGATGAAAGGTTATGGTGAGGATGAGTACACAAGAGAAGCAATCGAGTTGATTAAAAAAAAGCTCAAGCCCAGGGATGTAGATGTTCATCTCCTTTCCGGAGGAACCCAAACCAATCTTACGGTGATTTCAGCATTTCTAAGGCCTCATGAGGCGGCTATTGCGGCTAATACCGGGCATATTCTTGTCCATGAGACCGGGGCTATCGAAGGGACGGGGCATAAAGTACTCTCCTGCGAAGTGAGGGATGGAAAGCTGGCTCCGGATCATATCCAAGCTGTTCTGGATGCCCACACGGACGAACATATGGTCAAGCCGAGATTGGTTTATATCTCAAATCCCACAGAAATCGGCTCGATTTATTCCAAGGGTGAACTCGAAGAATTGAGCCGGTATTGTCAGAGCACTGGTTTGATATTATACCTGGATGGAGCACGCTTAGGTTCTGCTCTATGTTCAGAAGAGAATGACCTCGAACTTAGTGACCTGGGAACCCTGGTTGATGCCTTTTATATTGGAGGAACTAAAAATGGGGCCCTCTTAGGCGAGGCCTTAGTGATTTGCCAAGATTCCCTGAAAGAGGATTTTCGGTTTCATATTAAGCAAAAGGGAGGGCTCTTGGCTAAAGGCCGAGTGCTGGGCCTGCAGTTCCTGGAGCTTTTCCGAAATGATCTCTATTTTGAACTAGCTAGACATGCCAATGCAATGGCCCAGCTGCTTAAGACCGAAATTAGTGCAGCAGGATATCGATTCTTCACCCATTCGCCATCTAATCAGATTTTTCCCATACTGCCTAATTGGCTGATTGCTAAGCTTCAAGAAGAGTATGCTTTTTATGTTTGGGCAAAAATTGATGAAGATCACTCGGCCATTCGGCTTGTAACTTCCTGGGCTACAAGTGAGGAAGCTGTTAGCGCTTTGAGAGAAGAGATTAGAAAGGCCGTCAGAAACTAAGGAAAAATGAACCAAATTATCAACAATATACATTTAGAAATTTATCTAAATGTATATTGTTTTTTTATTTATAGAGGGGTAAAATACATTTAGATGATCTTCTAAATGAAGGGGGGAGCGATATGGGGTTTCAGGAATCCTTAAAAGCAATGTCCGATAAAACTCGACGAGAGATTTTAAATTTGCTGAAGAATGGTGATATGACAGCAGGAGATATTGCTGCTCATTTTTCAATGACCCAGGCCACTGTGTCACACCATCTTTCGGTATTAAAGGACGGGGGATTAGTCATGGATCGACGGGATGGCAAATATATATTCTACGAGCTGAATACCTCGGTCATTGAAGAAATCATGGCTTGGTTAATAGAGCTGAAAGGGGTCGATAAACAATGAAAAACGAGAAAGTAATGATGAGATTAATGTGGGCCATGGCCTTGATTCCTCTGGTAATTACAGCCTTCATCTTTAACAATTTGCCTGCAGAAATCCCTATGCATTGGAATATTCAAGGCGAAATTGATGCCTGGTATCCCAAATTCCCTTGGGCGTTTATGGCTCCGCTAATCGGAATAGCTGTAACCCTTCTAGTAGCCATATTACCAAAAATTGATCCTAAAAAAGCTAACTACGATAGATTTAAAGACCAATACCTTTTAATTAGATTTTTGTTAGTCGCTTTCTTTGCGGTTCTGCAATTTGTAACAATGTCAATTAGTTTGGGAGCGACCTTCATTAAAGTTGATACGATTATAAAACTAATGTTGGGTATTCTTTTCATAGTTCTGGGCAATTTGATGCCTAAGTTTAAACAAAATTATTTTATGGGTATTAAGACACCTTGGACTCTGGATAATGAGGTGGTGTGGGCCAAGACCCATCGTCATGGGGGCTTTGTTTGGTTTATTGCTGGACTCATTATGACTGTTTTGGCATTCTTCCCTGGGAGTGGCAGTGCCTTTGTCTATTTTGCTGTAATATTTGTTTCTGCTCTTGAACCTATCTTGTATTCTTGGGTTCAACATCGCAAACAAAAGCAGCAATGAGCAATAATTTCAAAGTAGTTATTTCTATAGAAAAGCGGTCTGCTTCCACAGGTGAAGAGACCGCTTTTGCTCTAATGTTACAGCCCCTTTTTTCTTTTAAACAAGAGAAAGCAGTTGTGAAGAATATGCTATAATTAAAAGCGTTGAAGTAAAATAAGGAACACCCTAGAAGAAGGGGGAATGATAGGTCTAATTACGCTGAGTAATAAAACCAAATTATCAACAATATACATTTAAAAATATATCTAAATGTATATTGTTTTTCTATTTATATAGAGGTAAAACACATTTAGATCAACTCCTAAATGAAGGGGGGAGCGACATGGGGTTTGATAGAGTACAATTAAGTTCGCAAAATTAAAAAAGGGAAAACCATCGGTTACTC
>NZ_JAJDOO010000067.1 GCF_020595055.1 Desulfosporosinus shakirovi
GATCTAGTCTAGGAGTTTTTTTATCTCCTAGACTTTTAGTTTGAGGACTTTAGCTTACAACTTTCATTTATATAGTTTTTACCCAATACAAATGATTTCTTCGTCCTTTGACGCGATTTTTTCCTGAAGGTGATGAGCAAAACCGATCGACAAATTCTTGAGGCAGTTTCTTTATCAGCAACACTGGTATATCGGATTTGTTTAACACACTATGCGCCAAACTGCCATATACTAAACCTCTCAAACTACTTGGCCCTCGCGTACCTATAATAATTAATTCAAATTCCTTTTTAGTCGCAAAATAGATAATCGCTTCTACTGTATCGGGAATATTTGAATTAGCAAAGATAACCTGTTGATTGACGTTTTGTCCTGCCTCAAAAAATATCTCGTGAATTTTGGCGATTATTTTAGAATACTGACTTCTATGCTTAAATTCTACTTTGTCCAATAAGCTTTCTTCCCAGTCTAAGATAAGATCAGTCGACCAAATTTCCCTCAGATTGGAATTCTCTAGTTTAAAGCCTTTGATATTTTCCTGAGCATGTACGATGGTTAAATGCATGTTAGGTATTCTATTAAATAGGTTGGCAGTATAAACAGCTGCAGATAAAGAATGCTCAGAACCATCAAAATAAAGAAGCACCTTTAATGGGTTACCATTCATACTATAATTATCACCTCACCATAGTTTATGGGTAATCTATCCTCAGGCAGAATCACGTTTGGAATGTACCATCGGCTGAACATATTGTGAATCGACCTTTTGGACCTGTTTGAAACGAATTATATAACGAATGATCATTAATACTCCAGCTATTGCACCACCGAACAATGTAACTGAAGCTAACAAGTCAAGAATCCCGGCTACTCCTTGAGAAAGGTTAGCCATTTGAAGGTCCACTAAATATTTTGGAATGGCAAAGGCTCTACTTAATGCTGACATACCAATTACTACGGCCATTACTAGTTTGATTTGCAATTCAGAAACCATCTTAGTTGCGTTAGCCCCAATATGGAGACCCAACAGTGAACCAAGGTATAGCAGCAAAACCAAACGAATATCCACAAAACCATTCATGGCATACTGAAAGGAACCAGAGGCACCGGAGAAAATTGCTAAGAATAATTCTGTACCAGCAGCTACCATCGTAGGAATACCCAGGATATATATCATGGCGGGAACTCCAATAAATCCTCCCACGCCAACAGTTCCTGCCAGCCACCCAGTTGCCACGCCAATAAGAGCAACAAACCACAAGGATACACGTACATTTGCAACTTTAAAATAGATCATAGGCGGGAGGTTAACTTTCGAAAGTTTAGCCGCAAAACCCGAAGGTTCACCCGATCCACTCTTGGCGCTCGGTTTGGAAATATCCTTTAAGATAAAAATCGAAAGTCCGGATAACAGCACCACAAATACCACACTAATATATAGGTTTGAACCTTCCTTACCCATGCTGGCAAATATTAACTCATTCAGAATAACTGCCAGCCTAACACCCAGTAAAAGGAAGGCTACCATAAAGATTCCTAACTTAACATCTACATTTCCCATCTTAGAGTGCTTCCTTGCTCCGACCATTGCCTTACCAAATTTGTGAGCAAGGTTTGAGCTCACTGCTGCGATGCCGGGAACTCCGAGGGCCATCATGCCCGGAGTCATAACAAAAGCCCCCCCACTACCCAGAAAGCCACTTAATGCACCCCCCAAAAATCCAAGTCCTACCATAGATAAACCCACTTTCGGGGTGATATCTATAAACCTCATAACTTCTCCAACTAAACTTACCGCTTCGCCTGCCATCGATAAAAGCCCCCTTTCTAATGATTGCTATCTAAGCCGAGGATACTTAAAACATGAGATACCGCTGTCCCGTACAAAAAAGCCATACAAATTACTGTGCCTAAAAGGCTAAGAGCAGGAATCATTCCTTTACTCAGGTAGAATTGGTTTAGTTGATCGATATTAAGGAAAATTACAAAGTAAGCACAAAAGGATAGACCCAAGAAAATAATAGTTTCTAAAAAGCTCGATTTGGATCCTTTACTCATATCCAATCTCTCCTTT
Source organism: Desulfosporosinus shakirovi (assembly GCF_020595055.1). Classification (GTDB taxonomy): domain Bacteria; phylum Bacillota; class Desulfitobacteriia; order Desulfitobacteriales; family Desulfitobacteriaceae; genus Desulfosporosinus; species Desulfosporosinus shakirovi. The sequence goes on from NZ_JAJDOO010000067.1 coordinate 2,075, forward strand.
AATTTGTTAGCTGAAAAAGGTATTTAAAAGAGATATCTCCCCTCCTTAATTTGTGATATAATTCTCTATATAGCAAATACTGTGCCAAGGCGAATAAGCTGCTATTTCAAGCATTTATAATGACCATTAAAAAAAGTAGTGTAGCAAATGCTATACTTTACTGCTATAAATCCAAGCAAGATATCTTTATTTAGTTAATCTATTATCTTATTCTCTAGATTTTTAGCTGTTTTCTCACGAATAATGCGGTATGTATCTTTTGCTACAGCCATATGTATTATATAATTCAATTCATAGATCCCCCTGATAGTTGGAGGTAGAGTGAATTTGAGTATCCATAAAAATTTACTATCGTCTTCCAAGGAAAAAAGTCTAAAGAATCAATTAGTTATTATTTTTGCAGTCATTATGCTTGTACCATTATTAGCATTAATGTACGATATTTTTTTCGCTTCACAGACGGATCAAGTTATCTTTTTTGATAAAGAGCAGAGACTGGCAGCCCTTGTTAAAAGCACCAATCAGGAACTCTCCAAGAATCTAGAATTTTTGGAGATTGAACCAGATGTCTCATCGCTCCTTCTGCACAGCGAATTTACTCGGGTTGTCGAGCCCTATATACCATCAAATTCGGGGATTCGTTTCGGTTTATATGTTCCTCAAACAGAGAAAATCACTGTACTAGGGTTCCTCCATAACTATCGTAATCTCTCGCAAGAAGAAGAAACCCAGAGGGAGAGAGAGATATTCGCTAATACTAAGTCCGGCCTGGTAGCTGCCGAAATGGGTAATGAACCCCTCTTTCGAATATCTGGTTCTTTTGATGACCAAGTAGTTGAGTACATTGCACCTGTTGTACTAAAAGGGAAAGTGGTTGCCGTAATGTGGGCCGGAGAACGACTTAACCCCTTCTTTTATCAAAGCAGTTTCTATCGAAAGTTACTTCGTTATTTCACCCTGGGCGTACTCGCATTGGTTATGTTTGCTACTCTTAGGACGATTCGAAATATCACCACCGGCGTGGACCGCTTGAAGCGAGGCTTACATCGCATGGAATATGATATCCACCACCTATTGCCGGAAATGACGGGTGAGCTGGGTCAAGTTGCCCAAGCCGTTAACCGAATGGCCAAAAGCCTATCTGAAAAGGAGCGCTTAGAAGATCAACTGAGGCAATCTGAACATCTAATTGCACTAGGTCGTTTGGCTACAGGAGTAGCACACGAACTGCGTAACCCGATTGGGATTATTAAAACCTTAGTCGAACTTATGAAGCAGGAATACTCTCAAATGAGTGGTATCGAGGAATATACGAAGGCCATAGATGAGCAGGTGGACAGACAGGATATGGTGATTCAAGAGTTGCTTGACTTCGGCCGTCCTACCAAAGTATCAATTAAAGAGTGTTCAATCAATGATCTAATTATGGGAGTCCTATCATTTTCAGCTGCGATGTTGCGAAAACAAAAGGTAAACGTTCAACTGCACCTGGACAATTCACTTCCTAGAATCCTAGCCGATACCGAAAAGCTTAAGCAGGTATTTGTAAATATTATTGTGAACGCTGCTGAAGCAATGCCAACCGGCGGCGATTTAAATATTGTCACCAAGCAAACTGAGGAAATGGCTGTCATCAGTTTATCTGATACCGGAGAAGGCATCTCTGAAGATGAAATGATAAAAATATTTGACCCCTTCTACACAACCAAAGAAGCTGGCACCGGTCTTGGATTATCAATTTCTTATCAAAGTATTAAATTGCATGGCGGAATGATCGAAGTAAATAGTGTTTCTAATAAAGGCACTACCTTTATAATTGAACTTCCTGTGGCACCACAATCTTCTTAGGAGATGATACTCTTGATACCACGAATACTGGTAATTGACGATGAAGAGAGAATGTGTTGGGCCTTAGAGAGGGCTTTAAGTCATGAAGGATATCAAGTAGTCACTTCAACGAGAGGTCTGCAAGGTATTGAAATGGCTCTCGAAACTGAACCCTCGACGGTGATAGTGGATTTAAAGATGCCTGATATCGATGGCATTGAAGTGTTAAAAAGGCTAAAAAGTATCAATCCCAAGATTCCTGTCATTATGATCACCGCTCACGGCACTATTGAAACTGCAATCGAAGCCATGAAAATTGGAGCGACGGATTATATTACTAAACCCTTTAAACTTGATGAATTAAAAGTGCAAGTGAAGCAAGCTCTTCATTTATCCAATTTGGAAAATGAAGTAAATTTTTTGCGTCAGGAGTTAGGCAAAAAATACGGAAAAATGATTGGTCAAAGCGATGCTATTAAAGAGGTTATCCTTCTAATTCAGCAGGTTGCCAAAACAAATGCGACAGTTTTAATAACAGGGGAAAGTGGAACAGGCAAAGAAGTTGCTGCTGTTGAAATACATAAGTCCAGTAACCGTGCTAATATGCCCTTTGTAGCGGTGAACTGTGCCGCGCTGCCCGAACAACTGTTGGAAAGCGAACTATTTGGCCACGAAAAGGGGGCCTTTACCGGTGCAACCAATAGAAAAAAGGGTCGTTTTGAAATGGCTGATAAAGGCACTATTCTATTAGATGAAATCGGTGATATGCCAATAAGTATGCAGGTAAAGTTACTGCGTGTTTTGCAGGAAAGATGTTTTGAAAGAGTCGGGGGAACTGAAACCATCCAGATTGACGTACGGGTCATTGCCACCACTAATTCTGAACTTTCCGCCTCTATTTCTAAGGGAACCTTTAGAGAAGATCTATATTATCGACTGAATGTTATGCAAATCAAAATGCCTCCCCTAAGATTACGGAAAGATGATATTCCTCTGCTGGTCAATCATTTCCTAGGGAAATTTGATCCTTCCCATACTAAAAAAATCTCCCCTGATGCTATGAAGATTTTAACGCGTTACGATTGGCCAGGTAACATAAGAGAGCTGCAAAACGCCATTGAAAGACCGCTGATTGTTTGCCAAAACAATGAAATTCTACCCGTTCACCTGCCCAGCGAATTATTAAATAACCTCAAAGAAACTTCTGAGCCGATTATAAATCTTCCTGAGGCTGGTTTCTCTTTAGAAGAGTTAGAGAAACGTCTTTTCATTAAAGCATTAGAAAAGAATAATTATAACCAGACAAAGACTGCTAAATATCTAGGTATTTCTCGTCCAACACTTCTCTATCGCATGAATAAACATGGCCTAAAATTCTAGTATAAAAACAGAGGAACAGGCAGGTTGTTTCAAAACAACCTGCCTGTTCCTTTTCCGCAAGAACAGAGTGATGCAACCATCCAACATTCTCCACCCTGTTAATCTGATCTTGAATCGCTTTGCTAGTTTTGACATCTTACTTTTATAAAGATGCCTCAATACAGTATAATAAGGGTAATCTGTATTGAGGGAGGACGCACATGACAAGGGACAAAAGAAGTCTGGCTGAAAATGTTGCCGACAATATCCTTGCAATGATTACCATAGATAAAAAGTACGCCCTGGGAGATAAGCTCCCTAACGAAAACGAACTTTCTGAGGAATTACAAGTCAGCCGGACTACATTACGCGAAGCAATTCGTATTTTAGTCGCTTATAATGTTTTAGAAATTCAACGTGGAAAAGGGACTTATATCAAGAATAACCGTGAGTTAAACGAAGTGCTTGGCTTGAAAGAGCTTTCAACCTTTCAACTTAATATGAAGGATTTATATGAAATGCGTTTGATCTTTGAACCTCAATCAGCCTATTATGCTGCAAAACGGGCAACGGATAAGGAGCTAGAGCGTATTCTGTACTATGGTAAACTTGAGGAAGAACTAATACTAAAAAAGGAAGATAGAACTGAGGTTGAACAAGCATTTCATAAATCTATCGCCAAGGCTACACATAATGAATTTATGAATCGCTTGATGCCAATATTGTATCAAGCCATTGACAAGGGAGTTCTTTTATCTGACACAAATGAAGAAATGGTCCAGAATACTTTGAATGATCACCGAATGATTATGGAGTTTCTATCAAAACGAGATGCCGAAGGGGCCAAAACTGCTATGAAGCTGCATATCATCCACGCCATGAGAGGCTTTGGAATTATAGATGAATAAAGTACAAGCGACAAATCCTAGAATGTCTCGACCTATCAAAAATGTATATTTAGTTTAAAACCATGTCTTGATCGACTTCAGTTTAATCCCTGCATAATACAGCGACTTTTTATCATTATGAACGATGCGTATTTTTTTGATCCACTAGAATTTCAACACAATGAATAAGCTCTTTTGCAACATATTCCGCTTCATCCACGGACAACTTCGAGTAAAGAGGCAGTGTTATTTCATTCACATACTGCGCATGTGCATTTGGATAATCTTCAAGTCTATAACCGAGGTTCCTATATAGCGTAAACATTGGTAACGGCATAAAATGAACATTTGTTGCAATGTTTTTTTCACCCAACAGTTGTATTACACGATCCCTTTGTTCTTCACTAAAATCCTTCAATCTTAAAGTATATAAATGATAGTTTGTCTCTAATTCACCGTTTTTTTCAAATGGTAGAATCGCCCATTCCTTGGCACCTAGTATTTGGCTATATATTTCATGGAGTTCTGCTCTTTTTCTCAACATTTCTTCATATCGTCGAAGTTGAACACGCCCTATTACTGCCATGATATCGGTCATATTACATTTGAATCCATCAGTTAAAATGTCGTATTTCCATGCTCCTGCTTGCGTTTTTGATAGGGCATCCTTATTTTGTCCATGTAAGGAAGTATACTTAAACTCTTTATACAAATCATCTTTCCCACAAAAACTATTGTCATTATAAGTAATTGCTCCGCCTTCTGCCGTTGTAAAATTCTTCACTGCATGAAAGGAAAAAACATGGAAATCCATTTGACCTCCAACCTTCTGCCCCCTATATAACGCTCCAAAGGAATGTGCGGAATCGGAAATCAAAGTAATATCTTCACGTTTTTTTATGTGTAAGACTTTTCTTATAGCATCGTAGTTAACAGGCACACCTGCTATGTCAACCGTCATAATAGCTTTTGTCTTCGGCGTAATGGCCTCATAAATATTTTCTTCGTCAATTAGAAAACTATCTTTCTTAACATCTACAAACGTTGGCTTTACACCTCGATGAACCAGTACATTTGAAGTTGCAGTATAGGTGTAAGGCGTTGTTATTACCTCATCTTCTCCACCTATATCTAAAACCTTTAAAATCAGTTCCATACCTGCTGTAGCGCTATTTAAGGCAACGGCGCACTGGGTACCACAATAATCAGCTAATTCTTGCTCAAATAAAACAGTATTTGGTCCTGTTGTAATCCATCCAGACTTGAGAACTTCTGAAACAGCAGCAATTTCTTCCTCGCTTATATCAGGTGGTGAAAAAGGTATTTTATACATATTAAACTCCTCTTGTTGAAACTTTAAGTAGTTTTTAATAGGCAGTTAGCCAGAAAAACTACCGTTGATATTTCAACTACTTGCTGAAATTTAATTCTCTTTTGCAATTAAGACCTTAACACCTAACCGTTTGATTCTCTCAATTTCCTCATCTGGTGATTCCCAGTCAGTAATAAGAATATCCAAATCCTTCAAATCAATGGTCTTTGAAAAGAATTCTGTTCCTACCTTGTCAAAATTAGCGAGGCATACCGTTCGACGTGAAACTTCAGCTACAGTTCTTTGAAAAATAGCTCCTTCGGGAGTTGAACTACTCAGTCCATGTATTGCAGAAATTCCTCCACCAGTTAAGAAAGCCGTATCTAATCGTAAAGTTCTCACAAATTCAGTAGCCAAAGGATCGACGATTCCTTCTTCACCTTTGACCTTTCCACATACTATATATGTTTCGATATTACTGTGATTTTGGAGTTTTCCAGCAATAATGTGTGAATTCGTTATTACAGTATAATTGCGATCAACTGGGAGATATTTCAACAAAACATAGTGGATACTGGCCCCACCGATAAATATAGTGTCACCATGCTCTATAAAAGATATAGCAAGCTTAGCTACTGCGTTTTGGTGTTCTGTTCCCTCACCATACCTAATACAATCATCCATTGGAAATCTTCTAACCTTGGATAAAGGAACTGCCCCTCCATGTGTTCTCTTCAAAAGACGGTTCTCTTCCATTGATGTGAGGTCTCTGCGGATGGTATCAACGGAAAGCTGAAATTCTTCCGCAAGCTCTTTTGCAAATACCCTTCCGAGAGACTTCAACTTTAAAAGGATTAGCTCTTGACGTTCTTCAGCAAACATATGACAACTCCTCTAACTGATTATATCACGCAATATGCTGTTTTCACAGTTATAAATGCAGGTTTATGCTATAGTATGCAGTTTTATCATATAACTATTACAAAGGCCCTCCAGCTGTTATATCGATATCAATCATTGTCGTAAACTCTCCTTCATCTAAAGGGATATCCCCTTGCCCTTCGATTTACCACCTTTCATAGGTGGCGTAGGGTTTAACCGTCTTCATATTCGTCGTAGGAACATGCGGCCACTCTTTGGGCCTTTCGACCATATATTCAGCTAGCCGGCTCGCGTCTTTACTGCATTTTTCTTTTACCGCCAGATCCAGTCTGGCCAGTTGACCGAGGGCTTCCAATAGTTCCTGGAAGGTATCGGCGATGGTTTGGCAGCAAGCGGTGCATCTTTCTTCATATTTCGTAGTAAAGGTTTGGGAGGTTGCAGTTTTTGGCCCGCTTATGGGTTTTTCCTTTTTTTTGACGGTTAGATACTCTATTTTGATATCCCCAGGATTGGGCATAGGGGTAACTTGAGCCTGCTCTTTCTCCGAAGCGGTTGGGTTCCGTTCTTTGAGAGCCTGATCCAGTTCCCGGGTGGTCATATCTCATCTTCCGGAATCCCCAGCAAGAGAATGGCCTGGTAGTATGTCAAATTCGTCGGCGCAGACGAATTTGAGCTGCTGCCGTCATCGCTGGCAGCAAACAGTTTATCTCCATATTCTTCAAAGAGCTGCACCAGCCTGTTGGCTGTACGCTGGGAATAGCTCACCGATTCCACCAGCAATTTTCCCCATTCTCCATGGGAGAGCAGGGCCTTGGCCTCCTTCAGGCGCTTACCGATCTCCATGGCATTGGTAAGCATGATTTTGCAAGTTTGTTGTTTGATCCTATTAATCTCAGCCGCGATAACTAGTGGCGTACGTTCAGTGATAGGTTCCTTCATTTTGACACCCGCCCTTTTAATAGCTTTAATGACAGCATACGTAGACGGGCTTCGGATGGTGAAGGCTTGGGTATCTACTCCGGCGTAACCTCAGCAACAATCAAACTGCCAGCCAAGTCCGGTTTTAACAGTCTCCAAGCCTTATGCTGAGGAGTAAAATCGCACTTGCTGGCAGTGTTGACGAAAAGCAGTACTTTTCCCATATATTGAGGCATTGCAACCTCGTTTCCCTCATTTCTCAAACAAAAAAACACTTCGTGGCGAAGGACGAGCCTTTCGCCACATTGCGACTCGTGACGCAAACTCCTGCAATGTGGGTCCGAACGGGTGGAACCCCGACTCTCCAAATTCGTCGGTACCGACGAATTTAAGACGCCCCAGATAAGGTGGCAAGGATGACACATTAAGAAAGACTATCTCTGAATGAGATAGTCTTTCGCTTGTTACCTGGCGATACGAAAGGCGGATGAGCCTTTCGCCACACGGCGACTCATAACGCACTCTCCTGCAGTGTGGATTCTTAACTTCCGTGTTCGATTCGAAAAGCGGATGAGCTTTTCGCCACACTGCGACTCATAACGCATTCTCCTGCAGTGTGGATCGAGCGGGTGGAACCCCGCACACAAGTATCTTTAATTTACAGTATGACTAAACACAGAAAGAACTACCTCGTTAGAGATAGTTCTTTCGTTT
>NZ_JAJDOO010000068.1 GCF_020595055.1 Desulfosporosinus shakirovi
ATTCCTTCGGAGGAACGAGGCAGTTGGTGGTTAGGAAAACCGGGCCGTTAAAGGACTCGAATTCTTTGTCTTGTTTATACCAGGCATTGCCGTAGTTACCGACAAAATTGTCATACTTCTTGAAGGCCGGGTAGTAATGGGCTGGCAGCATTTCTCCATGAGTATAGACATCTACGCCTGTTCCCTGGGTTTGAATGAGTAATTCCTCAAGGTCTTTCAGGTCGTGGCCGCTGATGAGAATAGCCGGATTGTTTCTGACTCCGATGTTGACTTTGGTGAGTTCCGGGTTTCCGTAGGTGGTGGTGTTGGCTTGATCTAAAAGGGCCATGACATCCACACCGTATTTCCCTGCTTCCAAGACAAGGGCTACCAGATCACCGGCTTCCAGTGTATCATCCAGGGTCGCGACCAAAGCCTTTTCGATGAAGGCAAAAATACCGCTTTCTTGATGCTCAAGGGTATAGGCATGCTCCGCATAAGCGGCTATCCCTTTTAGTCCATAGATGAGTAACTCTCTGAGAGAACGGACATCTTCATTTTCCGTGCTTAAGATTCCCACGAACGATGCCTTCTTTTCGAACTCCTCGGCAGGTGCCGTCCAAGTGGCTGCATCGTGTAACTCAGCTGGAATTGTCCCACCCACTCTGACAACAGCTTGCTTAAGATCTTCGCGAAGCTTCAGCCCTGCTTGAATCCGTTCTACAAAACGACTTCTATCAAAGTTAGCGTTGGTAATTGTGCTAAAGAGGCTTTCCATGATAAATTTTTCAACATCTTTACGAACAAGATAACGTTCTCTGGCCTGAACCGCATAGATGGCAATTCCTTTTAAGGTGTAGATTAGAAGGTCTTGTAAATTAGAGACATTTTCGGTTTTTCCGCAAACTCCTTTGATCGTGCATCCGGTTCCTTTTGCTGTTTCCTGACATTGATAACAAAACATCATTTGACTATTTCCCCTTTCGTATATGACCGCGTTCTCTGTTATGTGTTCATACTACCAGAATAAACGGTGTCAATATGTGATTATAGTCACGGTTCGAAGGTGATTAATGGCAAAAAAGAAAAGCGAACTTTCGCCCGCCTTTCGATCTTAGTGGTATTGTAACGTAGCCATTTTCAAAGACCGATGTTGCTGTTCTTCAATTACCCTTTTTAGAGAATTCGACTTTATTTTGTGCTCCACCATATAGTTTATCTATTATGAATACTGATAGGTACATCCAAATAATCGAAATGCTAGATACCAACAGAAACCAGCCTTCTTTTATCAGAACGAGATTAAGTTTGTATCCAATAAAATATATCATGTAGAGAAAGAGTATAACCAAGGCTTTCCATATCCATTTAAGTCTTAAAAAGTAGATAAGCATAATCGAAATGGATAAGAGAAAGAAATGCCCCAAAGCTCCGTAGAGTCGACTAACTTCCGGATCGGAAATCAATGTTGTGTTGAAATCTTGAATTCTGAATAACATAAAGACGCCCCAGAGCAATGTAATGACATTACATGTATATAAGGCGAAAAAGATATATACATAGTAATATCTTGGCTTGATACCTTGCAATAATTTCACATACATCTTTTTGACGACCCAGAAGAATAATGGAATACCTATAACAGTCATCCAAGTGCGATACCAGTTATGTTGATAGATACCTAAAGCCAGAAATAATTCTTCGATAAGGCCATATACCACACCAAATATAAAAAACCAATACAACTTGAAATTAAGAACTACAACTAATAATGCTGACGCACCAACTGAAAACTGGGAAAACAAATTGCCCGCTAGTACATTATCAAATGGACGTGGGGGACTTTGTATTATCATTGGATAATAGACATATGCTTTCATAAAAAAAAGGATTATTGTTTCAAATGTAAGAACTATGCCTGTAATCGTTAAGTAGAACGCGATTGCCCGTTGGCGCTTTTTCGCGTAAACAATTGCAAGTACTAATTCTACTAAAGTAAAAACGCATAAAAGAATATACCATATTGTGTTAGTCCAAAATATTGTTCCCATACTATTAATCTCCATATCAATATACATTATTAGTTAAGACTATATTTTTTTCATTTTTTGCTGTAATTATTCAAGACCTTGGCATTGGGTAGTAAGCGGTGGAACAAACACCGTCGTGTAGCTCAACCTAAAAACCTCCCATCTGATACACTAAGGACAAGTAATCAGATGGGAGGTTTTTAGGTTGAAATCCAAGGCTGAAACCCTGCGGCTCTGGGAACAGCGAATAAAGGAAAGAGTCTAAAATGGCATGACGATCGGAGAATGGAGTGAGCAAGTACCGGTACAATTATTAGAATAAGCGGGTACGCGAAAAACTAAAAGCAGGTGAAGAACTGACCTTCGCCGAGATTACCCCCATCCTTTCACCTGTCGATACAGAAAGTCAGAATTCGGTTTTATCTTCCGACTTTCAGATCTCTTTCAAAAGCATCCAGGTAACCGTTCCCAGTAATTTCAATCCAGCCGCATTGGCGGGACTAATGAAGGTCCTGCAGGAATTATGATGCAGCATATCGCCGATGAGGCGGACCATATTTACTTGGCCCTGGGAGCCACCGATTTTCGCAAACAGCAAAATGGACTAGCCACCTTGATATGTCTATCCTCTAGATATAGCCCAATGCTAGAATTCATTCTGGGAAATCCTGTTTTTTACCCCCCAAAAATTCCGAGGGGCTATCTTATCATTTTTTTAATTTTTTAAAGTAATAAGTAATTCCTTGAGAGTTGAGTTCCATATCCAGATCAAAAGGCTTTAGCACCGGGTGTTCCCTGTCAGTAACCCCGTATTTCGCCAACTCGCCTATTAGCAGTTCCCACAAAGACTCCTTAATTTCTTTGGAAGTGCCACCCGAAGCAAAAACGCGCCGACCAGTGGCCTCATAAGCCTCTATCAATTCCTTGTTGCGAGCAAGGATAGCAGGCGCTCCCTCTGCTTTTCCGAAGTGGGCAAAGTAAATATTATCAAGGTTCAGTCCTCTCATGCGGTCTAGGGTGTTTTTCGCTGCCAGAGGGTCAAATTCCGATGGCGGGGTGAAAGGCAAAACGAAATCACTGCCTACCAGTTCACTCAGAGCGTGGATACGGACGCCTAGAGCGTCACCGCTGAAAACACCCCGGCTGGCCGGATCGTGGATCACAAAGTGGTGGTTGGCGTGTCCAGGAGAATGATAAAAAGTCAACAACCTGCCGCCACCCAGGTCCAGGATTTCTCCATCCTCTGGAGTATGGATCCGTTCTTCAGGAACGGGTAAAATATGACCGAAAAAATCATCAAAAAACTCTTTATAAACAGACCTAGTTCCGGCGATAAGCTGGGACGGATCGACCAGGTGCCTTGCTCCCCCGGGATGGACAGATACCCGGGCCTTCGGCAGTTCCTGGGCCATTACACCAGCGCCGCCCGCGTGGTCCAGATGAATATGAGTGACGATTATGTATTCCACTTTTTCCGATGGTATACCTATGTTTTTTAAGGCAGCCATCAGGTAGCCAGTACCCGGCGTCGGACCAGTTTCTATCAATGCCACCTTTTCCCCCACGATAAGATAACACGAAGTTCGCTTAGGCATTCCCTGGTCATAAACATCAATTTGATAAATATCATTTCCTAGGCTAACGATGGAAGACATTTTTTTACCCCTCATTCCATTTAATATTGGTCAAGAACAAATCGGCCTTCGGGCTAACCTGTCTAGCCGAGACTTGCCCTACTTGTCCCTCAGGCTCTCCTCTTTAACCCCATGGCTCCAGGTCACTTGGAACTAGCCTTGAACTATCACTCTAATACCTACGCTTTAATAAAACTTGTTACCCAATGTACCAGCGTTAAATTAATGAACTATAGCGCGTGTTTAAAAGTTCTGATGTTTCAGTCATAATTTTCTTAGCGATCTTATCGGTATAACGATTTTGCCCGTTTTGGAGGTCACTCCCTTTAACCCATTGGTTAAAAGCACCAAGAGCAGGACCACAGGGCATATCCCCTGCTGGGGCATACTCAGTATCCTGAATGTTTATCTGCTGTAACAACTCTTTTACAGCTTTGCTAGTACGGGATTCAACCGTACACTGATTTATAGAGCCAGTAAGTATATAATCTGCGCCGAGAATAAATGCCGCTGCCGCTACCTCCGGGGTACCGATACCACCAGCGGCACCTACTCTGATTTTGTTAGAGTAGCCGTATTTCTTAATCATATCGTCACGAAGCTTAATCATGGCTGGTATTATGGCATAGGCCGCAATATTTTGATAATTCTATTACTTCTGTATAACTTTGTCTTTCCCTTCTTTTGCATTGTATACAATAAATTTATATTTCGTCCTATTTTATTTTTTATTGAATTTCTACAATTTATTGTATAATAGTTGAATATATCCATTAAATATCTCTAAGATAATGAAATTAATCAAAGATAATTAGAAAATAATCCCATCATACTAAATAGTGTTATCTTTTTATCACCCCAAACTAAAAAGGGGTGATATTTTATCCCTCCTCCCCGTATCAATCAATTCATTAATTTTCCCTCTGCTACCATCTAAGGGAAAAATGCTTCAACTTTTAAAAAGCTATCTAGCATTTCATCTTAACCCATTTCAATTACGCCGTCATTTCTTTGTGAAGAACGTTTCCACAGATACTATAAATTGGCAATACAATTTAACTATTATAAATCTTTTTTCCTTTATAAATTGACAAACGCTCTTTATCGGGATATTCTGAATAGAGTAATATAAATTTCAGAATTATCTAATTATAAAACCCAATTCGTTGCTAAAGGAGGATTAACTATGCGAGGGATGAGATTTTTCTGGGGATTCTTGGTTTTCTTTGGTACTTGGCTTTGGCCTTATGATGAACAAACATTAACGGACGCTAAATAAACGTCCGTCTTTTTTTGCACTTAATGATAACAAAAGACATGAACAATTTCTTGTTCATGTCTTTTGTTTCATGGCAGAGCCACGTTTTACATTATCATTTAAGTATCCTAAGAGTTCGATGGAAAATAAGAGGAGTTCATTATACCAACCCAATTAATCGAATAATAGTCAAGGTGGTGAGCATTACCCCAGAGGCAACTAAAACATATAATCCGTTCCAACGGGGCCCTACATAAATAGGAGATTGGCCTGTCATTCCTGACAATGCAATAACAGTAGCAGAAGAAGGCGAAATCGAAATTCCCATCGCCCAACTAATGGCCAAAATAAGGGCTAGATAAGTCGGGGTCACACCATAAGCAGCGGCTCTGACTGTCCCTCCAATAATAGTCACCGGTATGATAGGGTGAATACCTAAAGCAGACAGCATAAGAATAGCAATAATAATTACTATAGCCAGCATTAAAGCATTTTGACCGACGAACTTGGATAAAATCACTGAAACATAATTTCCTAAGTGGGAGTAATTAATGCTAGTTGCAAATAGTCCGGCACCTACAAAAAGGATTACTTCGTTTTTAAGTTTTGGAACACTTTCCTGAAAATAACCTCTAAACTCCCTAATCAGAATCGGTAAACGGCCAATTATCCCCATCCAAACAAATGGGAAAATCAGTGATGCCAAGGAAACCACAATAACCGTATGTATTCCTGTAACTAAGGAGATGACAGCAATAGCAGTAATTAAAATTATACTAAAAACACTGAGCTCGAATACTTTCTTTCCATCATAGTTAACATCAGGCTCCTCAACTGCAGAATCCAAGCTCATCCCAGCTCTTTTTTCTTCATACATGGTCATAAAGTACCCTACTAAGCCAGCTATTACACCACATAGGATGGCATAAGGAGAAAAAAGAAGCCAGCTTGCTCCGCTTAGATGCACGATCAAAGCTATAGCAGCAGTGGTAGGAGCCCAAATCGTACAAGTTGCAAAACCTCGGACAATGGCAGAACTTAAGAGCTTCTTGTTAGAACTTCTAGCGCTGGCCTGACTTATCTGGAGCACGAGGGAAACTACGGCCAAATTTACCAATACTCCTACAAAGGCAGATACAAAGCTTACCAGCAGATAAAAACGGCTATCGTTATAAACATAACGCTTAAAGACCCCTTGTAAGGCTTCAAAGTATCCTCCATGCTTGATGGGAATACCTAAGAGTGGTACCAAGGTAAACATTACAACAAGATAAATATTTTCTTGCAAGGCTTGTTGCCAAACATTAAGAGGCGCATGGTAGAAAAGAAAAAGAAGGATGCTTAGGGCAAATAGCATAAAGCCAATTACCAAAGTCGTACCCCTAACTTCCCAAAAACTAAGCCCAACGACAACAATCATCATCATCAGATTAAAATCATCCATTATGGTTGATTTGATAAAAAGGTTGCTTAAGAAAATAAAGGCAATAACTAAAGTGAGTACACTGCGGATACGAGTAAAAAGATCTTTCATGGCTAAACTCCTTGTAGCTTGAACTACTTACTAAAATCTTCACCGCTTTTTATTATAGCATATTCTTTACAATTGCTTTCTCTAGGATTAGAGAAAAGAGGGACTGTTCAATACTTTTAAATCTTGGTTTTACATCCTTACATTTTACTATATAACATCAAACCTGCATTCCCATTTTTCAGGGGTATGTAATGTCTTTGCCGCAGGGGTTAACCCGATTGTTGACAAGTATGAGGAGTTGGTTATTCGTTCATTAGATAATAGCCAGATTAATAATATTACTTTCGAACTAAAAGGGAAAAATCGCATCATGAGAACGGGCAATTTTTCACTCAATTCAACGGGTTACTACATGAATGGAATAATTAATTTAGGTAGTAATGTTCAGTAAAAAAGACAGGTGGCTCACAGCTTCAAATCGCTGTAGCCACCTGTCTTACGCTTCGTATTGTACCATTATTCGTTATTTAATTAGAAGAAACTAAAATTCGACTTGGGTTACCGGTTTTATCAATTAGATTATAAACAATATTCTTGCCATCCTCTTCTTTAACCAATCGTACATACTCACCTGTTTTTGTATCTGGTCCTTTGTTACCCGCTCTCATCTTATCTAGAGAGTCGTCAATGGTGAGCTTAATAACGTTTTTATCATAATATAGTGTTTGAAAAATTGGGTCCCCTTCTTCAGTGAATTTTTTAATTTGAAGATTAGCTACTTCGCCTTGACTAACGGACGCTAAAAAATTATCTACTACATTAACATCGGAAATCGCGCCACTCTGATCAACCACAATATTCCCCTGAAAAGTTTTAGATTCCTGTGGTTGGATTTGCTCAGATACTTTTGTATCTGAGCAGCCAGTAATCGTGATTGCTAGGACTAATGTTGCTAAAACAAGACTAAATCTCTTCATGTGATCACTCCTTATATAAATGTACCAACAAATATATAGACGCATATCTAGCCCTAAATCTGACGTAACGGGTTTTTCCCCTTTGCATTAGTTATTAGTTTGATTATAACAAACTTAACATGCTAACTAAACTAGAACTGCCATCGCCTGTCCGTTAGTCTTGCCTTTACCATAACCGTAAAATTCCTTGGGATTATCGAATGGATTGAGGTCAAAGTTTTCACAATTATCTTGATGAAAATGGTAGTAATGTTAATACTTCCTGACTCGGCTGTTTTCTGACAAGCGAGCAATCTCTTCGGCAGCGACTAATTCGAAGAAACACTGGTAGTACAATCCCAAGTTGTTCCCATCAATGTATTTACAGGATCGGGATTACATACGAATTTATGTGAATTACGTTTGTGGCGAGAAAAAGTCGGAAGTCATTGCTTCCGCCCATTCGGTGTGTGTATGCATGCGAGTGCACCATAGTTACAATATTTTTGCACACGGGATTACGGGTTCAAGAACTTTGTGATTTGCGAATAGGGACATTGAATTAAATAGGCGTGAAGGCAAATGGAACCCTTACCGAGAAAAGTTTCTTTAAACGTTGATTGCCG
This sequence comes from Desulfosporosinus shakirovi, assembly GCF_020595055.1. Classification (GTDB taxonomy): domain Bacteria; phylum Bacillota; class Desulfitobacteriia; order Desulfitobacteriales; family Desulfitobacteriaceae; genus Desulfosporosinus; species Desulfosporosinus shakirovi. The sequence goes on from NZ_JAJDOO010000068.1 coordinate 7,958, forward strand.
CAAAGTTCTCGCGCAGTTCATCGAAAACCGATTTTCTTATCGATTTCCAACAAAGGCCGACAAATCCTTACTAAGCATTTGTCAGCCTTCATCTTGTTAATCTCCTATTTTGGGGATTCAACAAACTAGCAATCCTATAATCCTATCGGTATGAAAATACCATTAACGGTACTCCCGATGTAGCGTCAACTACTACATTATATTCACCTTTTTGATATCCTGCGGGTACAGAACTATCTTGTGTCTCAGGGGACTTTGTTCCAATGGGACTATGAACAGGGATTAGCATATTTTCGTAAGAAATAATATAAACAGGTAAATGGTCAATCAATTTTTTTGAATTTAGAACCGGATTCTTCTCCAGAGCTTCCTGAGAAAATGCGTTAAACTTAGGGACTGTTAACACTTGATATTCTACAGTGTAGTCAGTTTTACCATTTAACCCTGGATAAGTTACGCTTGCGTTCCTTATAGCCACATCAGGCGATATTACCGCTGGTTGGGCAGGTACATTAAATTGATAACCTATTTTACTTAAAGCAGCTAGATTTTGGCTTGTTATTGGTTCAACGCCAACTAAATAAGTGATAGTGGCACTGCTATTTCTTGGTTTGATTAAACTAATAGTACCCAATAGGGATAGGGTAATCACAATAACAATACAAACTTTAATGAACTTTATCACGTTTAGAACCTCCTTAAATTAGTTTCGGGTATCCCAATAATTAAACGACGCATTTGGATTGCCAACAATATAACTACCTTTATATAGAACACCAACTGAAGATTGTTCTGCCCAATTTAGTACTGGGTTAAGAGTCCAAACTTTTGTATTACCATTTTTATATGAAGAATAAATATTCCACATATATAAACCATTGCTGGTAGAACCGGCAAATCGTGCCAAGTCAACATTCGATACTTCACCTGAGTATTCGGTAATTGAACCCCAAAAACCAGCAGGATAACTGGCAATCGTAGTATTGTCTACAGTTCCATAGTAGGTGTTTGTTTCATCTAAGAGCGTATTATATGTGTGAGATGAACCAACTGCAGGGCCAACAGCACTGAAAACGGTGTAAGGTTGAGTGAGAGATGGGTCATTATATTGAAAAAAGTAATAAGTTCCATTTAGGGTTTGACCATAGAAATTATCGTTCTCTTTCGACCATCCGACTTGAACCCATGTGTTGGGAAAGCCGTTTTGAATCATAGTATAGTTACAAGACCATGAAGGCCAATAGGTAATCGGATAAAAGGGAGTGTTAATAGTAGCTTGTGCGTTCCAGGCTGTTGCCCCTACATTACTCGTAGCACCAGTGTGTGGGCCAGCATAGACATTACTACCTAATATGCCTGTTAGCATTAAAAATGATAACATTAAGATCTCTATAGTTTTTTTCATTTAATCATCTCCAGATTAAAATTTTCAAGTGATACTCTTTCTAGGTTACTCTTTTACACAGCAAAGTCCACTATTTTCTCACATGAAGTTTTCTATCCTTTTGTTGCCACTAATTCAAAAAATTGTAGTCTTTTTTTGTTACATAATAAAATTCCCCCTTTAAAAGGTTCCATCAGGCACATATGGATTAAGGGGTGGGGCATTTCTTAGCAGACGGTGGCAAGGGTAGGGGAAATCTGAGCATCATACAATGATAGAAATTTTATGTTTAAAATATGACTGCCGTATTAAACCCCAGATAGTGTCAATAAATGTTCGCAAAAACCATCCGAATTCCTAAAGGCAGATCA
>NZ_JAJDOO010000006.1 GCF_020595055.1 Desulfosporosinus shakirovi
CTGTGGGAAGCGACATGCCAAATAATGATTAAATAAATAATAAATAAGATTTCAATCCACGCTTCCCTGTGGGAAGCGACAAGATTATTTAACATTTATGAAAAATTGTATATCAATTTCAATCCACGCTTCCCTGTGGGAAGCGACGGGGTTATTAATTTCAAGGTTCTACAAAATAAAAATTTCAATCCACGCTTCCCTGTGGGAAGCGACGGCTACTAACGCTTTAATGCTGCGTGATACATTTATTTCAATCCACGCTTCCCTGTGGGAAGCGACAATGCTTTTACTCAGTCGAATGGGATAAACACAAGAGATTTCAATCCACGCTTCCCTGTGGGAAGCGACAGCAAACAATAATAGAAAACTCTCTTCTGTGAAGATTTCAGTTTAATTCCTTAAACTTTTCGTCACAAACTACAATTACAAATTCAATATCCTACCATATTTCAATAAAATCTTTATTATTTCGCGGTGCGAATCCCCCGGCAATTCTATGTTCACTACACATTCGCACTAGCACTAAATAATGACTGTATCCTAGTTTCCTTGTATATATCTTCGCCATAAATACTTGCAAAACCTTGTTCCTTAGTAGTTTTTTTGATACTACCGCAAACAAAATTATAGTGACCTTGCTCTCAGGCAGGAAGAAAGGTGTACTGATCCTCACTTCCGGCTGCCTCCGGTGCGGAGGGTAGCTTGTGAAAGAGACTTATATGGGAAGGGCCAATCGAAAGTGCGGTAATTGTGGCCAAAATGGAAGACTGGACCCCGGCAACCAATATAAAATGCCAGTCCCACTTTGAAAGGCCTTTCAAAGTGGGACTGGCATTGCAATAATGTCACACCACCCAATAGTTGAGATGGTGAACATCCCTGTGTACTTCCTAATTTGTCAGAATTGATTTCCATTGTGTGCAAGTCAAAACCTCTAAGCCCTCAAAACGGTGGCTCTCCATTCCCTTATCCAGCACCAGGACTGAGGGAATGCTCTTGACAGCATATTTCTCAGCAAGATTTTTTTTCGTTGCCATATCGACGCTGACGATTTTGCAATCCAGACCATCTTCCTTGGTTGATTTCTCTAAAGCCGAGCAATAGTTCAGACTTTCATTATCTTGAGCATTAAAGAACAAAAGTAAGACTCTTTTCTCACTTTGCATAACATTGCGGTTAAAGTCATTCAGTTCTTCAATGTATCTTTCGGCTGCAACAGCAGCAGTTGCACCATCTCCCGCAGCGGAAACAACTTGTCTGAGATATTTTACCCGGTTGTCACCCACTGCATAGACCCCTTCAAGGTTGGACTTCATCAGGTCATTGGCAGGGATATACCCTCGTTTATCCATCTCCAGGCCACTGTCTTTAAGATAGCCCGTGGAGGGGACCATGCCTACAAAGAAAAAGACACCCTGACAGCTAAGCTCTGATGTCAAACCGGTTTTCAAATTCTTGATTTTCACCGCCTCGACATTTTCCTCTCCCAGGACTTCTTCGATGGTTGAATTCCAGATGAAGGCCATTTTTTCATGATTTAACGCTCGTTCCCCGCTGACTTTATTGCAATCAAGAATACCCTCCTCATGCAAAACAATGACCGTTACTTTACGGGCAAACTTGGCGATGAACATGCCTTCTTCAATAGCCTGGTCGCCGCTGCCCACAACAACAACCTCATCCCCTTCGAAGAACTCTGCATCACAGGTGGCACAATAGGCTACGCCCATACCACGCAGTCGTTTTTCACCGGGAATATTAAGCAGCCTTGGCTCGCTGCCACAGGCCAGAATCACCGCTTTCCCGAAAAACTCCTGGCCTTTTTTCAACACAATCTTCTTTTCTGCCTGGGAAAAATCCGCCCGGACAACCTCACCTTTTAAAAATTCCACCCCAAAGGTATCGGCATGTTTCTTGAACTCATTCATGAGATCCGGCCCGCTGATTTGGGCATAGCCCGGATAATTGACGATTTCCCGGGTGGTATTGACTAAACCGCCAATCCCTCCTTTGTCGATAACCAGGGTCTTCAGTTTAGCCCTGCCGCCGTAAATAGCGGCAGAGAGCCCGGCGGGTCCGCCGCCAATTATAATTAAATCATAGCTGTTTGCCATTCTTTCACTTTCCTTTTTCCATTATCAGAATCAGAATTTCCCCTTGGGCGGAAGTCCGCCCCTTACTTGAGGGTGTCGGATATTTTGTCTTCGATTTGCTCCTCCTCAACCTTGCCGGCTTGTTTTCCCTGGTATTGTCCGCCGTTAAAGTAGAGGATCTGGGGAACTCCTTTTAAGGAAAACCGCTGGAATAAGGACTTGTCTTTTTCAACGTCCACATAGTAAAAACCGAACTTTTTCTCATAGTTAGGCTGCAGCTGCTCCAAGACCGGTACAACCTCCTTGCAAACGTGACATTCCTTCCTTGAGAAGATAACCAAACATGCTTCGCCGTTATTATAGACGGCTTCCTCAAAACCCGCGGCGTTTAATTGTTTTAATGACATGGTTTAACTCCTTTCCAGTGCTTCTATCCTTTATTTTAGCCTCAAAACCCTGTCCGGCATAATACAGGTTTTGTTATAACTGGTATGTGAAAAATACTATTCCTTACTGGTGTCAGCTTTCTTATAAAGAAATTATATATTCAGAAGTCTATGTATACCAAGGAAAACCGATGGGCCGTAGCAAAACTCGAAAAATTTTCGAGATGGTGGTGCGTTATCCCCCCAAAAGAGGATTGTACATCTTGACGTGGTGAATAGATCCTCTTGTATATGGGGAAATATCGAATAAAGTGAGGATGTAACAAACAGGAAAACAAGTTTTGTTACATCCCCCTTTCACAACTACTCTGAAAAAAGCCTAAAACATACTTAATCGACCCGAAAGACAGGCGGCTTCGATCCACAGGAGAGAACCATTGCATAGAGAGGCGGTAAAGCCTACAAAGCTTGGGAGGGAAGCGAAGCCACAGGTTCACATCAGGTACTACCCGGAGGTTTGGCACGAAAGTGTCAGGTGGACATTTTCGCTGAAACGGCAATCTCCAAAGAATATTTATCCGCTGAAGATAGCCCCGCCCAAGCGAGTAGGCGAGCCTCGGAATGCTGGGTGAGCGGATGTGGGCGACTGCCCGCCCCCCGAGCAACTCCCATTTTCATCCCTGCTGGTGCCGCCTTAGCAGCAGCCAAAATGGCTACTCTTTTTGCACACAGAAGCCTGCGGATCCTCCAAACCCTTTTGTCCCCGCCACTTCGACGGTTCTTTGCGGTTCCTTGCCTTTAGCTCCCGGAAGTCTGTAGTCCTTATTGTCAATCTGTTCAATAGCTACTTCTTCTGGTTTTTCCAATTGAGGTACATAATCATAAGGATAGCGGTAGGCACGGTAGATCATATTAATGGGAATTCCCGCCTCTGAGCCCCAGTAGGGAGAGATATATTCCCAAACCAATTCATGCTCACTGGTGACTTCAAGCAAGCGGCCATCCGAACCTTCCGTAATCAGGGTGTTTCCGTTAGGCAGCCTTTGGGCACTGCTGATAAAGGGACTGTAAAAATGAGAGGCATGGAATGGCATGCCATGCCCCATTTCCGCCGGCGAAAACTGCCAGATGATTTCCATAGTCGTCGGATCGATTTCCAAGACGCGGGAGAAATCCCGGCGAACGGCTTTATTCCCTGTGGCTGTGATCTGGCTTGGATTGTCATAGCCTGCCCAGCCGCCATTGTCAAAGATCAGAATATTACCTGCCCCAGGCAAACCAGCGGGTATCATATGCGCGTGATGCTGACCGATGATCACGCCGATTCTGCGGGTTTGTTCATTTTCATCATAATCAGGACCCAGTTTCCAAACGATCTTCCCTGTTTCCTTAGCAATAATGGCGATAATATTGGTTTCCCGTCCATCAAAAATGATGTTATCAGGATGAAAGCGCTCATCCCCGGCATCATAGAATTTATTGGGGCCGAGAGTGCTCATACTGTTGACGTGCATCCAGTCCGCCCCTGCTGCCGTCATATTTGGGTCTCTGAACAAGGCATTTTTAGCGGCATTACTAAAGCCTAATTCATCAAAATGCTCATTGAGGGCCCATTCCCAGACAATTTTGCCTTCCCAGTCTACTTCAATAATCGTATCATCGTGCAGCTTTTTATCCGTGATTTTATGATTGTGCAAGTTGCGGTGACATAAAAGCAAGGTGTTGCCGCTGTCTATTTTGCATTCCATGCCTGGTACATAGTAGCCGACGGGATTTCCTTCCCTCTGATAATCGTGATGTTGTCTGGCCATCCATTGGGGCTCTTCTCCCGGATCTTCGATATACTCTAAACGGTCAAATTTCCAGACGATATTGCCGTCCCAATCCACTTGAACTAAATCTGTCTGATCCTGGAAACCGCATAACATTGTTCGTTCTCCCAGACTTCCCATGACATAGCCGCCTTTTAACAGCTTGCTGGGAAAGCCTTGGAGATCCTTCCAAAAGCTGACCACACCGCCGTTCATATCAATCAAGGTTGCACCATGCTCATTAGCAGGAAAAATTGTATAGCCATTAAAGCACTTTTCCGGATTGTAAATTGTAACTCCTGTTGGATGGACTGATGGATGACCCATTGAGAAAACCTCCTTAAAATTTGTATTTACACCTAAACTCAATTCCCTTGTTATGAATAGGGAATTCTTTCACCGAATCAAGTGAAATGAGTAAAGAGCTTCATGATTGAGCCCTATTAATAGAAGAAGCCCATAAAGAAGTAGTTAACAAGAAAAGCGATCACCGTGATCACAATGGCAGTGATCACACCATATTTATAGATGTCCTTGGACCGAATCCACTCAGTATTTGGGAACAAAATCACCGAAGCAGCGGAGGCGACGGGTGTTAAGATGGCATTAGTACTAACCACCATAATCAAGTAAGAAATTTGTTCCGGATTGATGCCCAAGACAGAGGACATATTGACCACTGCCGGCAAAAGCAGAGCAACAACCACCATATTAATCATGAAGTTGGTCAAGATAAAGGTGATTAAAGTGATAGCAATCACGAACACAAATGGAGATAAACTGGTGAACAACGGAGTCAGATTTTGTTGAAGATAAGCATTGATCCCCGTGGCAGGGTTCATTAAGCAACCGCCAATGGCTAAAATAATGAGGGTCATAGCCAACATATTCCAGGGTATCCCCGCCCGAGCGAGAGCGGCAAAGTCGAAAATATTTTCGCCATCCACCTTGACCAGGGAAAGAGCTGTGAAGACTAAGACAATAACCCCGACAACACCCATATTATTGAGAACCTGATATAGGGCAGTTGTTTTTGGCAATAAACTTGGTAGAAGCAAGAGAGCAATAAAGACACTTAAAGCAAGAAAAGCTATTTTTTTCGTTTTAGTCAATACCAGCTCTTGAGGGTTAATCATTTCTCCCGATATTTCTTTGAGGGGTGCTATATCCAGCCTGAAGACATATTTACAAAGTACGAGATAAGCAAACATGGAAAGGATACCTACTGGAATGGTGTAGATAATGTAGCGGATCATGTTCCCGGGTTCCCCCATGATGTTGGCGTAAACCCCTAAATTAACGATAGCATTACTGCCCCAGGGCATTGCCGAAAGGCTCAGGGCTCCCATCATAGCGACCCCAAAGACCATCAAGGTCGGAAATTTATCCAAGGGCTTTTGCTTAACAATTTTGGTAATGTTGTAGACGATTTCCCAGACTAAGAAAATCCCGATAAAGATGTTGACTAAGCTACAAATAACATAAGCCGTCAGCAAGATCATAAAAATCAAGCGCCAGGGATGTCCCTGGATAAACTTGCGGCTCATCAGCCAAGCTGCTAAGAACTGGCTTACACCCACTTGCTCTAAGAACTTGATTAAAACAAAGGCCAGTACCATGAAATAAAAGACATCCCCGCCCCAGCCCATGGCGATGAATTCCTTCATAGTAACTACACCCGTCAGGGGGAACATTAAGCAGCTTAACAAGCTGGGCCAAACCTGACCGGTAACCGACCAGCCGTAAACCACCGCCAGAAAGACAAAAAACACTCTAACTCCTATGGGGGTAATTGGTGCCGGAGCAGGTAAAATCCAGCCTAAGCCAACAATTACAAGAAATCCAAAAACTTTGACTAATTCTTTATGCCCTTTTAATTCATCTGCCATGTCAAAACCCTCCACCAATTAGTTCGTCTAAGTGATTTAACCTTACCGCCTTCCTCTTTTGGATTAACTTACAAATTAAAGATTCCCAATTATGATTGTGCACAATCGTGCATATTTAGCTAAACAGATTTCAATCCATCTTTCATTTTTTTATTGTATATTAAAAAAACTAATCCGAATAATATAGGTTTTCTTATAGTTAATATGTCAAAAAAAATATACTTACAGGTTTTGACCCCTGTAAGTATAGGTTGGCGACATGGATTCCGGTCGTTGAAGGATCCATCATAATTGATCTGTAATCAACTCTTTGACGATCGTCAGCAATTCCCGTTCAATAAAGGATAAGGACTCCCTGCTGGAATATAGAATATAAATATTGGCTATCTCGCTTAATTCTTTACCTTTAATAGGTATAACCTTGATCCTGCCGCTTTTTACATACAGATCATTGACGGCCAGGGTCTCCGGAAAAATAGAAAAGCCAAAGTCATCACTAATCAGTTTCTTTAACAGTTCCATATCTTTGACAACCACCGGCTTGAGAAGTGAACGTTCCAAGTCTTTGGACATCCTGGCATAGTTTTCTTTGTAGGAAATCATCCTCATATCCTTCAGCTCGGATGCACTAACCCATTCCCGTTCAGCCAAAGGATTATTACTGCTGATAAAAAGTGAGAGTTTTAAATGTTCCCCTCCTGGGATTTCTTCCCAGGCGATGTTTTTCTCTTTGAGCTGGTTAATAAAATTGTATTCCAGACCAACCATGCAGCTGACGATACCTACGGAATAGATCCCTTTATCCATCAGATCCACAATTTCATAATAAGTCGCCTCATGAATATGGAGGTTCACATCAGGGTAAAGTTCCCGAAATTGCCTGAGCAGCCCTGGAGCAATGGCATTGGCAAAGGCAGCAGGCACTGCCATCTGGAGATTTCGGATCGAGACATTGGTTTCCTCCATGATTCCCGTGATCTTGTCACTTAAGTTCAATATATTTTCGGCTAGCCTTAGTATATCTTTCCCTTGCTCCGTAGCAGCAACTCCTGCTTTGCTGCGTTCGAATATTTTCAGGCCCAGTTCCTCTTCCAGATTATTGACGGATATACTTAAGGAAGGTTGGCTGATAAACAAGTCAATGGCCGCTTTGGAGATGGATTGTTGCTCTTGAATCTTGACAATTTGTTTAAATTGTTCTATGCGCATTGCCCACCTCAAACATTATTATAAATGCATTTTTCTATAATAATAGCATTTATAACCAATGTTTGAAAGCTGAAGGCTCCACCTTTTATTTTACTCCAACAGCATGATCGATTTCATTCATCCAATCAGCAAGTGCCCTGCAAGGAGTTGGACTGACAATCTTCGTTTTCTTAAAAAAGGCATAATAGATTGCTTTAATCAGCAAAAAAGAATACATTTGCCTGTAGGCACAATCCATAACAGCACTCAAAGATGGAGGGTCCTCCTTGATCACTGGTGCTTGATAATCTATGGAAATCTGACCAGCGTCATTTCTTGTTACTCTCACAGAGTCCTTGATACGTTGAATCTCCTCTTTTAAAAACGCGTCCATTCCAACTCCTCCTTTATCCCTCGCCTTTACTGATGTCCTTCTTTTCCATTATCATAATCCCTAAGATTTTAGAAGTAAAATTGGAACTTGATATTTTAAGTATTAGTTTTTCCTATCCAATTTAGAATTGTTTTCCACATATAATTTCAACAAATGCAAAAACCCGGTACCCAGGAGCGTATTGATAAACTATTAGACAATGTTCTGGCTTTCTTTATATAATTAAACGCTCCGCCCCTGATTCTTCACGGTATTAATGATTCCAGACTGGTACCCTTTAAAGCATATGGTCATTTCCTATTCTGATGTAGCTCTTCCAAGAATATAGAACGCAACTGATTGCCTCCCCTGACAGTAAAGGGCCATCTAAATTCGTTACCAGTGACGAATTTGGATGGCCCTTCATATCTAAAATCACTAAAATTCAAAGTTCTAAACACTCCTTTAGGGGTTTAGAGTTCTAAGTTATAGTCAACGGAGCTTTTCTTGGTTAACCCGGTAATTTCCGGCCTGATAAACCATCTTTTAAATTCTTCCGGCATTATAGGAGCCAAATATAATTCACGGCTTAACTATGTGGAAGCTTTTATCATCTCCATACCAACGTTTTTAAAAATACTTTAAAACAAGCACTCTTACCTTCCTTAGCATTTCTTAATCTCTACTATAATTTCAATCCACGCTCCCATGTAGGGAGCGACACGTAAAGCTAGAATTTCATGCGGATATACAGAGATTTCAATCCACGCTCCCATGTAGGGAGCGACTCTGCCGGCCGGGCCGCTAATCCCGGCACCAGAAATTTCAATCCACGCTCCCATGTAGGGAGCGACGGAAAAATGTTGAGAATACAAAAAGGTTGGTTACAATTTCAATCCACGCTCCCATGTAGGGAGCGACCGTGTATGCCGCAATCGTTGGCTTGGCAAGACCTGTATTTCAATCCACGCTCCCATGTAGGGAGCGACTTGTTTTACACTGGCTTCGAGGTATCCATGTTAATTTCAATCCACGCTCCCATGTAGGGAGCGACGTTTCGGGTCTATTCACTAAATCAAGTTAAGGAGATTTCAATCCACGCTCCCATGTAGGGAGCGACTTTATACGATTACGCTTGTCATATCTTAGAGAATATTTCAATCCACGCTCCCATGTAGGGAGCGACCAATTAAGCAAAGTCCTTATAATCATTCTACACTTATTTCAATCCACGCTCCCATGTAGGGAGCGACTCTCTTTCCTCTTTCGGGATAGTGACCGTAAAAGATTTCAATCCACGCTCCCATGTAGGGAGCGACGTACGAAAATCTGTATTTGTAGGAGGGATTTGTATATTTCAATCCACGCTCCCATGTAGGGAGCGACAATGGGAAAAAGATAAAATGGACTCACTCATAAAATTTCAATCCACGCTCCCATGTAGGGAGCGACCCGACAGCAGTACAACGAATATAAAACACACAGGAATTTCAATCCACGCTCCCATGTAGGGAGCGACCAATAACCCGGCAAACATCGACAGCCTAGCCGCAAAATTTCAATCCACGCTCCCATGTAGGGAGCGACGTAGCTGACCTAAGCTGATAGCTTGTGTACGAAAATTTCAATCCACGCTCCCATGTAGGGAGCGACAAAGCTTTATAGACTCTTTTGTTTTCCTGTAATTATTTCAATCCACGCTCCCATGTAGGGAGCGACACAAGTGACGTAGCAAGGTTTTTTCGTACATATGGATTTCAATCCACGCTCCCATGTAGGGAGCGACTTAAGGAGTGATTATTTTATGAATAACAATATTAATTTCAATCCACGCTCCCATGTAGGGAGCGACGCACGGAAGTAGCGGGATGAGGGAATCAATAGCTATTTCAATCCACGCTCCCATGTAGGGAGCGACATGGAATAGTTTATGCGAACTTCGGTGTGGCCGGAATTTCAATCCACGCTCCCATGTAGGGAGCGACAAGTAAAACCTGTCGGAGCAATCGAAACTATTGGAATTTCAATCCACGCTCCCATGTAGGGAGCGACCGCTGAGTACGTGGACAAGTTGTTTGAGATAAAGATTTCAATCCACGCTCCCATGTAGGGAGCGACAAATTCTCAACGAGTGAACAGAGAGCATTCCAAATTTCAATCCACGCTCCCATGTAGGGAGCGACCGAGATCATGTGGTTTTTGCATCGTACCAATCAAGATTTCAATCCACGCTCCCATGTAGGGAGCGACTTGACGGCAAGCAATTAAGGACTGCTGATGAAGTGAGATTTCAATCCACGCTCCCATGTAGGGAGCGACGCAAGAAAAGATTTTAGGCACGACTCGAGAGATATTTCAATCCACGCTCCCATGTAGGGAGCGACTCAACTCAAGTTATTCGCAAGCAAACTAGTTAAGTATTTCAATCCACGCTCCCATGTAGGGAGCGACGATAAGAAAAAATGAAGCAAGGCATGGAAAAAAAATTTCAATCCACGCTCCCATGTAGGGAGCGACATGTACTAGAATTAGAGGAATTTAACATCATTAAGATTTCAATCCACGCTCCCATGTAGGGAGCGACAGCAAAAACTAATAAAACTATCTTCTAAATTGAAAGATTTTATTAGTCTTCTTGTATTTTTCACAAAAAACGCCACTCCATCCCCCGCATTTTCTGCACATTCCAACAAATTCCTTCCCATTTCGCGGTGCGAATCCCCCAGGGATTTTATGTTCGCTTCACATTCGCACTAAATGATCAAGGTATCCTCAACATCAAAGGAATCCTTGGCTCCTACATGCTCAACCTTATTCTTATAATTATTCCCCAGCAAATAAAACCTCAAGCTATCCTTCTCCGTATCAATAATCTTCTCCAACTTATGCTGAACCTCACGGAATTTAGCCGCATCCAGCACACATTCAAAGACCGAATTCTGAACACGCTGCCCATAGTTCACACATTGCTTGGCAACGTGACGCAACCGCTTTCTACCCTCCGCCGTTTGAGTATTTACATCATACGTAATAAGTACTAAAATCCCCTCTCACCTACTTCCACATAAAGGCTGGGTACGCGTCCAAATCCCCCCGGATAAAGCGGGCCAGCAGCATAGCCTGGGCATAAGGTACCAGCCCCCATTCCATTTTTTCCTGCAGAAAGGGATGCCTGATCTCCTCCTGCTTCCGGCTTTGCCAAGCCTTAAGAACAGCTTTTCTCGTATCATCATCCATAATGACCGCTCCGTTTTCCATCCGGGTAAAGCCGCTGCCATTGACTTCTCGTTTATTAATTAAAGATATAACAAACCGGTCCGCGTAAACGGCCCGCAGCTCTTCCATCAGATCCAAAGCTAGGGAAATCCTTCCCGGTCTGTCCCGGTGCAGAAATCCCACATAGGGATCCAGTCCCACGGTTTCCAACGCCGCCGCAGCATCATGGGCCAAAAGGGTATAGACAAAGGAGAGCATGGCGTTGACATTGTCCAAGGGAGGACGTTTGTTCCGAGAATTAAAATAGAATTCATCTTTTTGCTGAAGAATCAAATCATCCACTACTCGAAAGTACTGGGCCGCAGCTTCCCCTTCAAATCCTCGCAGCTGTTCTAAATTCTGACTATTTTCAACCAGCTTCAAAGCCTTGACCAGGGTCTGGCAGACTCCTTTTAATTTATCCACATCCAGCCTGGCCCCATGATCCCTGGTTGCCCGCTCCACCACCCAGCGGGCGTTATATATTTTTCCCAAGAGAAAGGATTGAGCAATTTTATGGCTCTCCGCTGCATCCTCTGATAACCTGTATTGAGCCTTTCGCAAAGTGACATTACCCCTAACTTCACCCACAACCCTGCTCAGGAATTTTCCGCTGGGCTTCATAAAACTCAAGGCGATATTGCGTTTGGCACAGGCACCCATCAGGGCCGGACTGGCACCGGTATAGCCGAAGGCAACAATGCCCTCCAAATTATGCAGGGGAACTCTCAGCAACTCTGCCTCATCCTTTAAAATCACAATATTTTCTCCATCAAGGGACAAATAAGTATTGGGCGAAGTTACATAGAGGGTATTCAATAATTTTCTCATTCATCAACCTCAATTTCCGAAACATTCTTCTTCATATAAGCCAGAGCCGAGGGATTTTTACACAGCTTAGGCAGGCAAAGCTCACTGAGGGAACAGGCTTTGCAGCCTTTGGTCGGCTTTACCTTGGGCGTATACCTTCTGTCGTACAGTTCATGCATCTCTTTACAAATCGCCTTTACCTGTTCCCGGATCTCCTCGTCAAGCAGCACTTTAAGCCTGCGTTTAGTTTCCCTATAAAACAGAAACCCTTCGGGAATCGTACACAAGAGCATTTCTTCCAGGCACATGGCCTGAGCGCATAATTGCAGCACATCTGCATTGTCCAGCTTGGGCTTGCCTCGTTTATACTCCACAGGAACCGGCTTATACGTCCCCTCCCGGCCATAGAGCGTGACTCCATCCCGGGACTTGTGGAATTCCACCACATCACAAGCCCCGGTAATCCCTAAGGTGCGGGAAAAGATTCCCATGCTCCGGGATATGATCAAGTCTCCTCGTTTTTCCTTGATGGTATTATCGTGGGTTTTCTCGTGCAGGATTGCACCCTCAACGGTGCGCAAATTTTCCTGCCACTGCTGTTCAATATGGATCAAGGCCCACTGGCGCTTACAAAAGACGAAGTGCTGTATCCCGGATAAGAGCAGGAAGTCGTCTTCTTGGTATTCTTGACTCATATCATACGCAGACACTGCACTTCGGCAGGAACTTTTTCAACGTCAACTCTTACGTCATAATCAGCATAAACTCTAGCTGGTCTTGTTTTATCTTTGCGCTCAACCGTTATGATATCGAACAGCTTATAGGCTTGAGTATTACCAAATTCGCTGTCATGTTTAAAAACGATTAACTCTCTGACATTCATTTTCCCTCTTGCCGCAGAATGATCATGCTCAAACATATTAATGAGGGCTTCCCACAGAAGCTGTAAATCGTCTTCAGAAAATCCGGTTACATTTTTCGCCAGGTTAGCGGAGATATATCCTTCCGCCCGATAGAGCGCATAAGGTACAATGTATTTTCTGCCCATTTCCGTTTCTTTCTTCTTAAAATCTTCTTCTGTTGTGATCGCAACCCTGGTTATCGTAACTTCTTGTTGAACAATCGGATCTATGCTTCTGGCAAACCCGATCTGCACAGGGCCTCTGACTTGCCCGCAGTTTAGTTTGGCCTTGACGAAAGTCGTCATAACAGCGCCAAAAGTCCTGATATCAAAAAAATTCTCACACATGAAATCCCGAATCTGGTTGTCTTTTTCACCCTTGCTCTTTTGTGCTTCTTCCTCCTTGATACCCAAATATTCATAAGCCGACTTATCGCTGGTGTTCAAGGGAACACCGTCTTTGATATATATTTTGTAACCCTTGCTGTCCCCTTTCACAGTTTCAACATAATTTCTGATTTTTCTTTTCAGGCAGACATCGGTAACAATCCCGTAACCTGTTTCCGCATCAATTCTGGGCATATTACCGGCATCAGGATCTCCGTTTGGATTGCCGTTTTCGACCTCGAATAAAATGACAAATTCATACCTGTTCTTAATAGCCTCACTCATTATTCTTTCGCCTCACTTTTTATTATTATTGATAGAATGCATTCCTTTGGTGGTAGTAACCTAAAACAAACACACCTTGCTGCTCTAACGACAAATTTGTCGGAAATGGGTTATTGTCTATATCCATTTTTTCTAAAATATCACCGATCCTTCTATCACTGGTATATCCATAGTCCGCTTTTGAAATATGGTGCTGAGTCAATCGCAGCAGGACGGGAAAAACCGAGGCCGGTGTGGCACAAGCCGATGTAAAATACCGGTCTTTAATGGTTGCATTTATCCTCGGATTGGCATCCTGCTGTGCCTTTTCCAGCACTGCGAATAATCTTCCCAAGATATAGGCGCTGTTTTCACTTTGCTCATTCAGAGCCATGGCTAATACCTCCTTGAATTCTTCTGTATTTCTGGATAAATACGCTTTGATGATTGACGCTTTATAATAACTGATCTCTTTTTCCGCTTTAATCCTCAGCATGATGGAATTATACAGACCTGCCGGATATTGGGTGCCAGTAATAATCGCCTTCAGCACAGCGCCGACAAGTAATGGTGAAGCTGCCTTATCCTTGGACATGGGGGATACTGTTTCGTTTAACAACCTCCATACAGAAAAGATATCCGGATCGGTAGGATATTGTTTTTCTATCCTTAAATCTTCGTAATGCCTTCCGACTTTTTTCACAAATTCCCCAAAAGAATTGGCGACAAAAAACCTGACTGCCAGTCTCGCTGCGTTTGGGGATATTGCCAGGATATAAAAATTTGTTTCTTGATCAAAGATATTCGATAAATCACTAATAGGTTTGCCTTGTGCTATTTTTTCAAAGACAGAATTTATTTCTCTTGCCGCTGCTTCATCCTGCACCAAGTTCTCCCCGTTATTCACTGTTCCACCATTCAAATAGAGCGCCATAAAATCCTGATAGATTTTCTTAGGGCTTTCCGCCCAAAAGACAATCGTTGCATCACCCAGATTCAGCTTATGGGCACTATCCGCCAAAAGATGATTCAACACGGTAGTGTAGGCAAAGGTTGCGTATTCACTCACCGGGGCATTCAATCCCTGTTCTTTTTCATGTCCGTAAGACTCATAAGCCCGCTCATTGAAGGAAACTATTGAGCCGCCTGAGGATTGTGCACCACGGACCCCCTTAATGCTGGGGTGCAATCTGGCAATCGGACTTTCCTGGCCAGTTACCAGGCATTGCATGGTATTCGTATTGTCTGAATTGCTTTTATATGTTTCCCAGGCTTGTCTGATCTCCGGGTTTTGATGAGCAAATTCCCCGCCATTAATCTTAATTACAAAATTGGCACCGGATAAAATTTTATCCAAATATTCGGCCAACGCATAATGTTCCAGTGCGTGATCAACCTCCCAACGGTTCACGAAATTGACGACCGCCTGTGCCGTTGCATTGTTAACATCCTTCAGTATTTGCAGATGTAATTGCTTAAACGCTTCAAAACAGGCCTTAGCTCTTTCAGGTTTCCCTTTATTGTCCACGCCGAATACATAGCCCGCGTTTTCACACAGGAAATTTGATTTTATCCCGACGGATTTCTTTTCCTGTTCCGGCACTTCCATGCTTTGTGGAATTTCCACCATTTTTTTGCCGCGCTGGGCACCGATTTTAAGCGGAATAATGTTTAACAGTTCTCCTTCTAAGGATAAATTAACTGCGTAAGACACATTCACCTTGCCGTAACCCAGCTTGGGAATGTTGCTGTCCTCATTATTAGCCAGAATTTCATAGTACTTAACGAGTGACTGTAAAATCATCTGACCACCTCACGAGCGGATAAATCAATAATCCCGTTATGCATAACAGCTCTGAAAAATACAGGCTGGATATTTTCGGGATCTGTAAAGTCCATATCATAGAGCATATAGCCAAGGTCTTTTTCTCCGGTCAAGCCGGATTCGGGCACGTCTCCCTCAAGCAGCCTGAAATTTGCCGGAAACTCTCTACAGCCAAAGCAAGGCTGATGATAGCACTGACCTTTTCTCATCCTCCGGAGCGCGATATTGTAATGTTTTTCAATAGTATCCGTTTCTCCGGCCTTGTCCGTTAACTCAAAGTGTGCTTTAATAATATAATGGACATTCTTGAGAATCATTGAGGCTCTTTGCTGTCTGTCCTCATTCGTATTGATGTATAAGGGCTTGGTAGCGCCGTTCATTACCGAATCGACGGATCTAGCCGATATTTTGGAACTGACTTCATTTCTTCTGACATTGGTAAATTCAATTGGATTACAGACATGTATCTTGTCGATACGCCAGACAATCGCCGGTTTCCAGTATATGGCATCAATAATACCGCGGGCTGCCGACGGTGTGATGACATCATAGCTCACTCGTTCTACTTTCATCTCCGCTCTGGCAAAAAGCGCATAATCCCCCCACGTTTCCAAGTAAATTCCATACCCCATTTCATTACCAACTTTCTTATTTTAGTTTTTAATAGCCTTATATTGATTGTTACTTTAATTCATGTTGTAAATTTTGTCAATATACTATTCAAATCTTTTACATTTGACAGGAAAAATTATAAATGTTAAAATCAGCTGTCATTTCGAGATGACGTGTGGATTGAAATAGTACCTAAGCCAACGTTTCTCCCGAAACGTTAGCAGCTCTTCATGGGAGCGTGGATTGAAATCTTTTCAGAGCTACTCAAATTAGGTAGCTCTAACTAGTCGCTCCCTACATGGGCGCGTGGATTGAAATTTATTTTAGTTATTAATTTAAACATTGCATCGGGCAGCCAAAGATAAAATCATTGGCTGCCCGACGTTTTAGGCAAAGATCGCTACACCGGATTCCACATTAAACTCAAGGCCTGTTTTTTCATTGTACTTTTTGATATCCCGCAGAATATAAATCCCATCGTCAACAATTTCTATCAAGCCTGCTCCATTCATGGCTTTGAACTCATTTTCATAAATATTAACGGAATACGGCTGTATCACCCTTAAAATCCCCTTATACTCGCTGACATAACGCAACTTATGAATCAGCTCTTCGGCCTTCTTGTCAAACCCAATAACAATCGGTATCGTATTTTCATCAATTAATTTAAACTGACCGGCAATTTGTTTGAAATTGAAATTAAAATTACTGCCTTCCGCTCCACTTTCCATCGTTTTAAAAATATTATGTATATCCAGTCCTGCCTCGCCTTCATAGTTATATAATTCTTCAAAATAGGACTTGATAGCTTGTGGAGAAAGAATGTCCTCATATCTTGTCATAATGCTTTTAGCCACCTCAATTGGCCGTTTGATCGAACTAGGCATATTTTGGGTATATCTACTTTCCGGTTCGAAAACATTGACGATGCCTACTTCAAGCTTATTCTCTCTGTTGCACCGACCTGCAGCTTGCACAATGGAATCAATTCCGGCCATTGCTCGGTAGACCACAGGAAAATCCACATCAACACCGGCCTCAATTAACTGGGTGGAAACCACTTTACAAGACAGCCCGTCTTTTAACCTTTGTTTTATTTCCTCTAATACGTCGCTCCGATGTTTGGGGCACATTCTCGTTGATAAATGAAAAACCCCTTCTCCCAGTAATGCCAAGTATATTTCCCTGGCGTGTTTTTTGTTGTTGACGATGCATAACACCTGATCACAGCTGTTCAGTTCCGCTGCGATTTGCGCTGTTTCCATTTGTCCTCTTGGGGTAACGTGGGTTCGCCGAAAAAATTCATATAAGTCTTCCGTGTTTTCACATATCTCATCCACCGTTATTTCCTTCGGAAACCTGTTTTTTAAAGATGGCTGGGTAGCACTGCATAATACGCAGGTTGAGCAATAATTCCTGACTAATTCGGAAATCGCCATCAGACAAGGTGTAAGAAACGGCGTGGGCAACATTTGCGCTTCATCAAAAATGATGACGCTGTTGGCAATATTATGGAGTTTTCTGCACCGTGAAGACTTATGGGCAAACAAGGATTCAAAAAGCTGGACGTTTGTTGTTACAACAAACGGAATATCCCAGTTCTCTGAAGACAGCTTTAGTTGGTGCAATACCAAATCTTCGTCATCCTTAAAATCAAAGTTCGAATGATGTTCTAAAACATTTTCCTGCCCTAAGATCTCTTTAAAAACTTTTCCGGTTTGTTCAATAATGCTTGTGTATGGAATCACATAAATAATTCGCTCCATACCGTGCTTCAGTACATGCTTCAAGGCAAATGCCAAAGAGGAAATAGTTTTACCCCCGCCCGTGGGAACAGTAAGGGTGTATAGCCCTCTTTCGCTCTGCGCTTTTTCGAGACAACAATGAAGTATCTCAGCTCTTTTTTGATTGATTTCACGTTCCGTATCCTTGAACCCATTTGTATATGTGTTAAGCTTCTCATGGAAAAGCGGATAATCGTAATGCGTGCTTCGAACCACTTGGCCCATACTCATGAAGCTTTCCGTGTCGAGGAAGTCGGCATCCACCAGGCACGAATAAATCATCCTTACAAAAAAAGACAGGGAAAAACCGCCCTTATTCAAGGGTTTTATATTAGGCAGCCTTCCCGGTAAACATTCACGAGTATTAATCTCATTTTTAAAATACGAGTAATCATGAAGCTGCTTCGCTCTTTTTAGCCGTCCATTTAATGTTGTTTCAATTGCGGTGTCGCTCTTACTTCCACCGTCCGGAAGACCGCCATGATGACCGGCAATACAATAGGCCAGCAACTTTCCCAGTGAAACAAAGGCTTCATTAATTTCAATTGCACCTGCAGTCGAATGATCCACCCGGGCTTTCGAGTTATTGATAATTTTATTTTGAAATTCCGTCGAGTACTTTCCGATATCATGCAGCAACCCGCATACATAGGCATAATCGCCATTATGGAAGCTATCAGCAAACTTCTTAGCCTGATTGGCAGTATTCTCTAAATGTGTTTTCAATCTTTGGGATTCCGAATCATTTTCTCTACGATGAGCAATATGCATGATATCTGTTCTCCTTTTTTCATTAGGGACACTTCGAGTCCACATTTCATGAAAAATTCCATCTTTCCAAGTAACCCGCTGGGCCATTGTGTGAGATATCCTTTTAAGTCAAAAGGATATCTCACAGCACCCAGTCCCACCCTCTTCTCTTGCTAGGCATTGACTAAGGCTGACTGTACTGCTTCCTCAAAAAGAATAATATGAAAACATAATTCTTCTCCGAGGCGGAATTCAGAACGATCCATTTCAGGGAGAATACTCAAATAGAAATTCGGAATATCCTGCTGCCCGTCACTTAGGCTTCGTTATCGTAAAGATACTTGTACAGATTATAATGCAAAGCCTGTCAGACTGACCCGCACGAAGTAGAACCTAAATATATATACCGGCAATGTAGCAGTTTCCAGAGATAGTAAGTATACCTTCATTAGCAGGTATTTCAAAAAAAGGCGACTTACTGTTCCATGCTTCTTACTCCGCTTAATATACTAACATTCATTTAGTGTCATTATTATGTAAATTCTTTAAACCTCAGGCAAATTCCTGCCTATAAGCTTCAATTATTTTTCGAATATTACACTGGAATAAACTATATTTAGGTGAGTAGGATTTCAATTCACACTTCCATGGGAAGCGACCACGAAGCTTCTCTTGCCGTGATATTGGCCGCTTTCACCCACCTCTCCGGATAACAGATTGGCAGAAAGACCTAAAGATTCTTTCTTGCATCACAACACTTTCCCTGGTGACATTATCCAAAATAGCCGGAGCTATAGGCCGAGTCTTCTCTTCCCATCGGCCGCCAGAGGCTGCACGCATAATCTTGGAATTGGTTATAGCATGTTAACAGTTCTTAAAAAATTGCCCTGGACTGCTTAGTGCAGCCCAGAGTAATTTAGTTTCTATGGTTAATTCATGATTTTCCTAATTTCCTCTTCACTCAGTCCTGTAGCCTTCATAATCATGTCGACTCCCATACCTAGCCTCAGCAAATTTTCCGCCACTTCCAGCTTACCCTTCTCCATGCCCTTTTCTATACCTTTTTCCATGCCTTCTGTGATTAGCCTTTCCGCAATAGTCATAAAGACTTCACTCCTTTCCAGAGAAATCTCTTTAGCTAGCTCGTAGACCGTCTGAAATTCCAAATCATTTCTGGCACTCATGATGTAGCGGATAAAAGTCTCAAAATACTCCAGCCCATTACCTTGGTTTTCCATCTGATTAAAAGCCATGATAGATTCTTCTAAAGTCTTCAGAAATACTGTGTAGTCCTGTTCACAAATGTCTCTTAACAACTTTAAGAATATCTGGCAGACGAAAGGACAGGGACTTGTCTGTTATGCCTTTTCAACCATATCCTTACTTACCTTACAAGCTGTCTTATTGTAACAGCGTTTATTGATATTAAATCCACCCTTTAACTGACAGACAAGTCCCTATCCCCTTGCCCCCCTGGAGGGGCAGTCTGATGATAATTAACGTTGTAGACACACATTCATCCGTGTAGTAAATGCTCCTTCTTCGTGCATATAGTGTATTATTAACACTGATCAACATCAATGATACCATGTGTATATCCGAGTACTTATAGTTATATTTCCAATTCATCTCCCCATTGAAATAAGGGAGATGAATTGGCGGATTGTCCTAAATTAGCTCCCCATTAACAAAGCTTCACGAAGAGTACCTCTTAGGGAAGCTTTGTTAATAGTGGTCACCTAAATAAGAAAGACTAAATTTTAATAATGGCTTATCTAGATCGAAAGCGCTGCCGATTTAGATAGATCCATAAATAGTGGATTATTGCTAACTGGATATTTAGATGCTTTCTGACTTTTCTAATTGTATATATAAATTTTCCAACTCTAGCTGCGCAAGAGTAAGCTTCTCTTCCGAATCCGCAGACATGGCTTTTGCTTTCTGTGCTATCTCGATAGCATCAGCAATCATAGCGCTGATGCTGACTAACAACCTCTCTATCCTTTTATCCTGTAGGTTAATGACTTCCCGCTCCATAGATTCCTCCCGAATACATAGCAAAGATTTGATAATATTTTAAGGGAATATCCCTTAAAAGTCAATAATGGATATTCCCTTAAGGCATACTTATTCTGAGGTGATTTCTGTGTACGAGAGAATCCGCAATATACGGGAAGATAGAGATATGACCCAATCCCAAATGGCAGAGTATCTGAGAATTCATCAGACAACCTACTCTGACTATGAGATTGGCAAACTAAATATACCAGTACAGGTTCTGGATAAAATAGCCGACCTGTTTGAGACCAGCATCGATTATTTGGTAAACCGCACGGATGTTGAGATACCCTATCCTCTCAAGAAATAGGTTATGCCGATATAGAAAATGCCGTCAAAACCCGCAGAGTATTCGCCTCAGTCTTGACGGTTTTAATATATGGCGATTCGATTTCTTCTTACGGTATCATCATCTTCAGCCTGAATGATTAGAGTAGTTTTTTTTGATACTACCGCAAACAAAATCCAAGACGTCTTCATCACTAACACTCTAAAGCACGAGAACAACTAATTAACTTCATAAGTTTCTGAGCAGAGACAAATGATTCATTGCCTTCCCTTTTCCTCGGTATTGCGCCGAAGGGGCAGCCAGTAAACTCAGTTTTAGAACTAAAAATTGCCCTTGGACAGCTTAGTGCAGTCCAAGGGGCAATATGCTTCTATGGTTAATTCATCATTTTCCTGATTTCCTCTTCACTCAGTCCTGTAGCCTCTATAATCATGTCGATTCCCATACCTAGCCTCAGCATATTTTCCGCTACTTCCAGCTTACCCTGAAAAAAGATGCAAGGTAACAATAGCATACTGCGAGCATTCCACGCAGCCAATTTTCGTTAAGACCAAACTTTTGGCTCCATTTCGAAATCAAGTCTGAATTGAGAAAACCCGGATTTTCAACTGTGGGCAGTTGAGAGGTCATCGCAAAAATAAGTATTTTGTGCAGAACCTGCCGTAATTCGAAGGGCCTGGGTTTTCTTAAGTCTTGATGCAGTCCGGCTTATCTTCTCTGTTTTTAAGAGTATTGATCCAGGAAATTATGGTATCTAAAACAAGCTTTCCATTCCCCGCATTACAATGATTTTCAGCGTGTTCCTGAGCTGTGAATAATCTCAGAGTCATGGATTTAACATTGGTAAGAGCATCAATGATCCTTTTGTATTCAGCCACGGCCAGAAAGTGATCTTTTTGGGCGCCGATCAGCAGATAGTCCTGAGAGACAGCCGCAGCTGAACTTTTGTACTCAAATAACTGGACTTTTGCTAAGTAGTCATAGGGGGTTTTAACGCCCATATTGTAGCAGCCATGCCTCACATTCCAGTCGGCGATAGGCTCCCGCTCCATCATTTTACGAAAGATATAATTAATCACTGATCTGCTCCTTAGTTTCATCAGCAAGGGGATCATTTTTCGGACTATTTTTGGCCGGGATGCCAGGATACTGTCAAAATAGCTTATCATCAGGCTCCAGGCTATCACTCTTTTAACACGTTTTTCACAAGCGGCCGCCCGTGCAACAAGGATTGCTCCTAAGGATAAGCCTATTAAGGTGACCTCATTCAGCTTGAAATGATCCAGAATAGCCTTAACCGGTTTATGCCATTCATGAGTTAAGGGTATGCCCTGTTTTCTTATCACCGCTCCCTGCCCCGGACCTTCAAAAAGGTAGACCGTAAATCCTTTTTCTCTTAGATATAGGATCATGGGTAAAAATTCTTCCATGTAGGAATCGAAACCGCCCTGTAATAAAATTGTATCAACGCTTTCGCCTTCCGGCTCCGTGTACAATACGGGCAGAAAGCCCGATTCATAGGGGACTTTGTCCCGCTTCACCATTCCTGATTCAAACAGTGGCGCGTAATGCTCATAAAAGAGCCGGATTGCCTGGTCATAGGTCTTGATTTTTTCAGGTTCTCCATCATACATAAAGAACTCGGCCATTCTCCAGTAGGCAATGGCTTGTTCGATTCGCTCCTCCTTCATTGCCTTATGGGCAATTGCCAGCATTTCCCTGATCCAGGCGGCCGAATCAGTGATTTTTGCCGCCGCTTTTTTCAGCTCCAATAAATCGCCCTGGCTCCAAGAGTAGGTCCTGTTCAGTTGGTAATTAAAGTTTGGGTCATTATGCAGTTGATGGGTGCCCACTCTGAAATAATTTTCAGATCTATTCATCTTGTTTCCCTCCCAAATATCGGTTGACCCCATTGTATCTGAGAGGGAGGTTGGGATACTTGCAAAAATGCGCTATGGTATCTGCTGAAAGAGGGCGGTTTTGGCGAAATCCGAATAAGCAAGCCCAAACATTCGTTTACAGGTGTTGGCAAAATGGGATGAACTACCAAATCCAGCCCGGATACAGGCTGAGGTCAGGCTTTCCCCGACGGCGGCATAGGCACAGGTTTTTCGCATTTTTTCAAAAACAAGATAGCTGCTGAGGGCAACCCCGACTTCTTCTTTAAACAAGTGCGACAGCCGGCTGCGCGAAAGAAAGGCTTCCCTGCAGAGCAGATCCATTGTATCCTCGTAGATTCCTTCCAAGTTTAGAGCGCGCTCCAATACACAGTTGATTCGCCGATCATAGTTTGAATGGGCGATGCCGTTTAACTTGCAGGCGGCTAAGACAGCTTGGTCAAGGGCCTTAGCATCATTTTGGTAGGCTTTCCAGCCTTTATTGACTTTTTCTGCTATGGTATCCTCTATGACGGAGCATGGTTCTCCCTTTAAATAGTTTGTCTCTAATTCCCGAGAAAGCTTGCTTGTCTCGTCAAAGAGAAATACCAGCAATTCCTTTCCATTCTCCTTGACCGTATGTTCGATATTGGAATTGATGCAGACCCCTCGACCGAATAGCCGTAAGTTTTCGATCCTGCATTCAACCTCTCCCTCAGTACAAAAAATCAAGTGCTTGGCCAAATGCCTATGAGGAGCTGGGTCTGAATAATTTTTGGCAATCAGGATATGATCAAAAGTCCAAAATACCTCTTTCAATCTCTTACCTCCCGGTTGGGCCTCTTGATCTAAGTTTGAGGTTCAGCCAAATGTGAGCTAGGGCTTTTGTTAGGGTAGCTTGCTTCAATCTGAGATTCGTGACTAGGGAGATTTCACGCTCCCATGGGAAGCGACTGACTTATCATAGACTAAGGCACACTTGCTTTAAATTTCAATCCACGCTTCCCAGTGGGAAGCGACAAGCCATCAACGATAAATCTATCTCAGACTATATAAATTTCAATCCACGCTTCCCAGTGGGAAGCGACCTCGATGGTTGATTGTTGGAAGTGCTTATAGAGTATTTCAATCCACGCTTCCCAGTGGGAAGCGACATTGTAACATTAACCTAATGGTAAAAAGGAGAATAATTTCAATCCACGCTTCCCAGTGGGAAGCGACCATACTGTAAGGCTGATTAGGTTCAAGGGGTGTAATTTCAATCCACGCTTCCCAGTGGGAAGCGACAAACACGCCAACGCAGACATTATAGTTTGATTAAATTTCAATCCACGCTTCCCAGTGGGAAGCGACGCGAATAAATCAAATTAAGAAAACAAGCATATTTATTTCAATCCACGCTTCCCAGTGGGAAGCGACTGGAACGGCTTTGAAGATTTAAACTAAAAAGGAGTATTTCAATCCACGCTTCCCAGTGGGAAGCGACTATTCGATGAATCAAGCATATCAAGATAAGCAACTATTTCAATCCACGCTTCCCAGTGGGAAGCGACCGTCATATACGAGATTGCCAAAAAGTTAACATGAGATTTCAATCCACGCTTCCCAGTGGGAAGCGACGATGCTTGCCGGAGTAAAGTTCCAAGTCAATGATGATTTCAATCCACGCTTCCCAGTGGGAAGCGACGGGTAGTGCACACGATGAATCACCATCGTTAGATAATTTCAATCCACGCTTCCCAGTGGGAAGCGACTAGAAAAGATTGTGAGTGAGCTGGAAGCTGAGTGATTTCAATCCACGCTTCCCAGTGGGAAGCGACTGAAAATCCTAAAGTTGATGAGGATGGAGAACTTATTTCAATCCACGCTTCCCAGTGGGAAGCGACGAGGCCAGGCGTTTGTCATAAGGCAAAATATAAGCATTTCAATCCACGCTTCCCAGTGGGAAGCGACCATGGATAGATGGAGCAATGATAATAAATGCAAAGATTTCAATCCACGCTTCCCAGTGGGAAGCGACAGCAAAAACAATAAAAAATTTCTCTCCCATAGAGATACCTGTTTAATTAAACAAACTTTTCGCCACACACTACAATCACAGATCCAATATTTATCCATGTTTCAGCAAAATCTTCATAATTTCTCGGTGCGAATCTCCCGACATTTTTATGTTCACTACCCATTCGCACTAAATGATTTTCGTAACCTCATTCTCCTTTCCTGACATGTAACTTCGACATAAATACTTGCAAAGCCTTGTTCCTTGGTGGGTTCTTGATACATCCTCAAACAATATTTAGAATATCTTCATCCAACAATATTCATTATCCGTAAAACACACCCATTAGTCTGAAAAAATCATGCCAAGGATCATGGAGTGTTTTAAACTCTTCTTGATAATCGCCTCGCTCTGCGGAATCCTCAGATCCCATGCCAACTTCCCCGGAAGTTCCTAGCTGAAACTATAGTTTTTCATCAACTAGCCAGCTTATAAAATGATCAACCAGTTCTTGCTTTTTCTCATCACACAGCTTGAGTTTTTGATTAATTTGAGAAAGCAGGCTGTCCTTCGCTTGTCTGAAAATACCCAGCAGGAGGTAATCCGGCGTAACGTCCAGGGCCTCACATATTTTAAGCAATGTTTCAATGCTGGGAATAGAATGATTGTTTTCGATATTGGAAATGTGGTTGTTGCTAAGTCCTGTGGCTTCTGCGACGTCATCCTGGGTCAGGTTCAATACCTTACGCCTTTTCGCAATCCGTTCTCCTAATTCTTTATAATTAATCTCCAAATTTCATCACCCTGTTTAACTTTATCAATTACAAATATTATTCTTAACAAACTACAAGGGTATTTATACACTTGTGTTTGTATTTTTATAGATATAAAATGGTTCAAATACCTTTTCAGTTGTATATTAATTAGACTTTGGAGGGAGATACTTTGCTGACTATCGGCATTTGCGATGACAGGCCGTTGTGTCGTCATTTATTGGAGGCATACATTCATTTATATGAAGAAAAAAAGGGACTATTATTTCACATTTCTCAATTTGGCAGTGGGGAAGAACTTCTCGAAGAAGTTAATAAACATGGGATAATTTTCAACCTTCTTTTTCTTGATAATAGTATGAAAAAGCTGACCGGTCTCGAAACCGCCAAGCAAATCCGGCAATCCGAGTCCCTGTCAACATGCAACATAGTATTTGTGACATCTGCAGATGATTATGATCAATTCAGACAGGTCCAGCCTTTACAGGTAGTATGCAAGCCCGGTACCCAGGAAAGTATTGATGAAATATTGGACAAGGTTCTGGCTTCCTTCATCTTCAATCGATCCTTGTCTATGTAATATTCGTAACTCGAACTAAGAAGAACTCTATGTTCAAACAATGGCGTACAGGGAGAAATTTCACAGTCTACAGTTTGAAAATCGCCTGTTTTGAGATGACTAATCAAGATTAGTCAGACCTCAAAACAGGGCAATTTTTAATCATCCTCTGGGTGTGCCATTATTCCATGAATGATAGTTCTTTTTAAAAATTCTCCTTGACTTATCTTGCAAAAGCGATAAGCTGTTCATTAGGAGGCGATAGTGTTGGATGATAAGGTAATGGATCTTCTTGCAAAGATCCTTGAAAACCAAACCGATACTAATTTCCAACTTAAAGAATTAACCTCTCGAGTCCAAAAAATTGAAACACATGTCGAAAATGATTTAGGCTATAAAATTAAAGCATTATATGATGCTCGCGAAATACAAAATGAGAAAAATGATACTATTATCTGTGCCCTCGAAAGAATCGAAACTAAAATTGAAATCTTGCAAATGGAAACAGCCCATGTACGCAAAATAAAATAGAAAGTTTGAAGGAGTTGTCCACGACTCCTTTTTGTTTTACCCTTTGAAGACTCAAGTGGAACCATGGATGGCAAAAATCAACGGGCTTATTTTTTATTCTCCTTCCAGTGTAATAATAAGGATGAATTGATAATCACCGCGACTGAACCGGCATTATGTACCAGGGCACCCACAACAGGTCCGAGAACCCCTGCCATGGCCAGAATAATAGCGGCAAAATTCAGGGCCATGGATATGGCCATATTGAACTTGATGGTATTCATCGTTCGTTTTGCTAAAGCAAGCAAATGGGGAATGCTTTTTATATCGTCACCGACCAGGGCAATGTCGGCTGCTTCCACGGCGATATCACTGCCGATGCCTCCCATAGCAATGCCTACATGGGCTTTTTTTAGGGCAGGCGCATCGTTTACACCGTCGCCTACCATGCAGACCAATTCGCCGCTGCTTTGATACTCTTCGATAATAGCCAGTTTATTTTCTGGCAGGCAATCGGTATGGATATCCTGGATTCCTGCGATTTTTGCCATATGAGACGCAGCCTGGCGATTGTCACCCGTTAACAAGACGTTCTTAACCCCTAATTTCTCAATCTTCCTAACTACATTCACAGCATCGGGCCGCAAAGTGTCCGACAAGGCGATAAAACCCGAAGGCTCGCCGTCTACAGATACAAAGATGATGGTGCAGCCGTCATTTCTGTATGTATCCGCCTTGTCTACCATGGTTGGGGGTAAGAGGATAGAGTTATCACCCAGCAGTTCTGCATTCCCGGCCAGTATCCTGCGGCCGTCTACTAGGGCGGAAACACCGCGCCCCGCAAGCATCTGAAAATCGCTGGGTTCCGATAGGGATGGGTTAGAGGCAAGCGTGTAATGAGTGACAATGGATTTTCCTAATGGATGCTCGGAACGCAGCTCTGCGGAAGCCGTCAGAGACAGCAATTCAGCAACAGTCAGGCTGGAATCAAAGCTCTCGACGGCTGCGACGTCAGGTTTTCCATAGGTGAGGGTGCCTGTTTTGTCAAAGGCAATTCGCTTTACCGCAGATAGTCTTTCCAAGGCGTCGCCTTCGCGGATCAGGATACCAAATTTCGTGGCGTTACCGATACCGGCCATAATAGCTGTTGGCGTTGCCAACACCAATGCACAAGGGCAAAATACCACCAAGATGGTCACAGCGCGGATTATTTCATCGGTCACTAACCAGGTGGCTCCGGCCGAAAGCAAGGCAATAACTACAATCCAGGTAGCCCATCTGTCCGCAATCCCGACAATCTTCGCTTTGCCGGCGTCCGCCGACTGTACCAGCCTTATCATTCTTTGTAAGGAGCTGTCCTCGCCAACTTTTGTAGCCTTCATTTCGAATGTGCCGTACTGATTGACCGTGCCGCTATAAACCTCATCCCCCTCGCTCTTGTCAACCGGCAGGCTCTCTCCGGTCATCACTGCCTGATTAACCGAGGTTTGACCGTTGATAATGATGCCGTCTACAGCAATGGTTTCGCCGGCAAGCACCCGGAGGGTATCCCCAACCTTGACCTGCTCGGCAGGGACAATAACCTCGTCCCCATTCCTGGCGACCCTTGCCGTTGTAGGAGTGAGGTGCACCAGCTTTTCAATACCTGCTCGGGCTTTTGACACAGTTCGTTCTTCCAGATACGCACCGATTGCCATAATAAAGGCGACTTCCCCAGCGGCAAAAATTTCGCCTATGATAACCGCGGCAATTAAGGCGATGGCTACCAGTACGTCGGCTTTTATATCAAATTCTGTAACGAGGCCGACAACAGCCCCCTTGATGATCGGTATCCCGCACAATAAAATTGCCAACCATGCAACATCAAAGGGTAAATCCCCTACATTTAAGAAGCTGATTACCACGGAAATGAACGATATTGCAAGGAATAGGACTGTCCTTTTTTCCTCGTCTTTCAATAGTTTTATCATCTATATCATCCTTTCAGATACCTATTTCTTTTACCGTTTTCAGTTAAAACAATTATGTTAATCCTTCTATCTTCCTGAGTAGATTCTATTGAATTTTCTCAGATAATGAGCAATAAGAGTTCATTAGTTAGTTCTGAAATCATTAGCCCCTCAACTTTAGTAAGACTTTCTTATTATTTGAAATTCAAGCTATATAGGCAAAAAAAATCCCTCCCAAAAGCCATGTTTCAGCAATTTTGCAGATATGTAAAAGAAAAATCGACTAGAATGGTTTTGTTTTAATTGAGTATAGACTTTACTGGCTCAGATTAGAAAGTCTCCATATTGATCTTTTTAAGGGTATCATTAAATTGCTTTATTTCGTCTTCGCTCAAAACTGAGACCATCTGTTCTGTTAATTGTATGTGGTAGTTATGGTGTTCTTCAAAAGCCTTCTTCCCTTTTTCTGTTAATACAATTAAGTTAACCCGTCTATCTTCCTGAATTGATTCACGTTTTGCAAAATTTTTCTTCTCAAGCCTGTCGACTGTAACCGTCGTAGTTCCCGTAGTGACTCCAAGTTTTTGAGCTAGAGATTTCATATTTATTTTTTCGTGTTCCCCTAATACTTCTAAAGCATGAGCCTCTGAAATTGTTAAATCACTGGCACGTACTATTGAATTTTCCCAAGACGAAAACCCGTTAAAGAAAAATAAAAGTTCATTGGTTAATTCCTCTCTCATAAGCCATCCTCCATATTTAGTTATAGTATCTTATTGTTTGGTATTCAAGATGTATTATACTAAAAATATCTCTCCCTGACAATACATACTACAATTCGGAAACAAGTCATAAAAAAAGGCTTGAACACCTTGCAACTGCGAGGGCTTTCAAGCTTTTTATGATTTTAAACTGTCAAAGATAAGATTGTCTCAGCCCTAATCCAAAATGTTTTCTCCGCAGAGTGCTGAGCGCTTCTTTGGAACTGCAGCCGGCAAGCAACCCGGTGATGACCGCTGTCATGATAATCAGCCCTATAAAAATCCTTCGTTTCATTTCCTCATCACCCTTTCACGTCATTTCTTATATAGACGGAAATTCAGGCGACTTTCTTCTGTTCTGGAAAATAAAATATCTTTCAGTGCTAATCTCAAATACAGAAAACTTGAATTCAAAGCATCGGTTCATACATCATTGGCATGATATTATTTCTCCGCAGCTTGACAGATCTTCACCTCAATATAAATCATCAAGAGCGGGCTCTTTCTTTCGGGCTTGTACCAAGAAACTTACGCGCGTAAGCTTCTTGGTAAACAGCTCAATTACTAATTACATCTTGACAAACATATTAGTTTGGACTAATATTTCAAGTAGATATTAGTGCGCACTAATATATGGAGGTTATGTACATGGATTATTTAGACATTAAAGTCAAGTTTTTAAAGGGTTTTGCCGATCGAACTCGTCTGGAGATATTAGAATCCATACAGATCGAAGAGAAAACTGTGCTTCAAATCGTGGGCGAAATCAAGGGAAACCAATCTAATGTCTCTCAACATCTAGCCTGTCTAAAAGGATGCGGTATCGTCACCGCACGTCAAGAAGGGAAATTTGTCTATTATTCCCTACGCGATGAACAAGTCAAAAGCTTGCTGACTATGTTTGATACTGTCTTAGGTGATGTGGTACAGCAAGTAGCGGCCTGTGATAAAAACGACCAATGCCTTTGCGGAAAGAGTGAGTTGAAATGCCTAACCAAAAGGAAAAAAATATCTCCTTAAAAAAGGAGATCTCTACTAGCCATCAATCAGAAGACACTGAAAATCAGTTTCAGATATTATCACAGGCAGAAGTACCTCTTGATTCCAATTGCAGTTGTTGTCAACCCTTGGAAAACTTAGAAAGGAGTCATAAAAGGGTTGAATTTACTGTTTTGCATACTTCTTCAGTTAAAACACAACCAATAACTCCATTCCCCATCACTAACTCTTCAAACAACAGTTCTTGTAGCGATCATAATGGTTCTTGCGAGATTCCAGATCAAAATCTTATCGATATTCAAGAATTAACCGGAAATATCCTGGAATATCGTATTGAAGGCATGGATTGTGGGGTCTGTGCCCAGACGCTTGAGAAGTATCTAAGAACATTACCAACAGTCAAAGAAGTAAATGTAAACTTCTCTACCGGTAAGATGCAAATAGTTCATGATATAACAATTGAAGAAATTATTAAAGCAGTGTCCAAATCAGGCTTTAAAGCCACTTTAATTTCAAGAACCAAAGATAAGACATATATGCCGGTATCAGTTGCTAAAAAATCCCCAGTCTCTTTAAGTACATTCTCTGGTATTTTCCTACTATTGGGCTATCTCTGCTCCAAATTAACTGGAGTTCCAGAGTATCTTTCCCTGATAATGTACATGGTATCGATTTTAACCGGGGGATATAGACCCGCAAAAAGCGCTTTTTATGGTATTAAAAGCAAGTCATTAGACATGAATGTGCTCATGACCACGGCTGCTTTTGGTGCAGCGATCATTGGGCAATGGCTGGAAGCCGCAACAGTGGTTTGGTTATTTTCACTGGGTACTACCCTCCAGACTAGAACCATAGATAAAACGCGAGATTCAATTCGTAGCTTAATGAACTTGGCCCCGCCCGAAGCATGGTTAAAAATCGGCCAAAATCTGACCCGCGTATCCGTTGAAGATATTTCGATAGGGGATATTATTGTAATAAAACCTGGTGAAAAGATACCCCTAGACGGCGAAATCATCTCAGGAACTTCAAGTATTAATCAAGCTCCGATTACCGGAGAATCTATTCCTGTGGACAAAAGTACAGGAGATACGGTATTTGCAGGAACCATTAATGAGAACGGTTCAGTCGAAGTCAGAGTTAGCAAGTTGATCGAAGATACTACAATCTCAAAGATAATTCACCTTGTCGAAGAAGCCCAAGAGAAAAAAGCCCAAACCCAAGCCATCGTCGATCGTTTTGCCAAGATTTATACACCCATTGTTTTTCTCTTAGCACTGTTAACCATGGTTATTCCACCTTTGTTGGCCTTGGGCACATGGCATGAATGGTTTTACAAAGCTTTAGAGTTACTCGTAATTGCCTGCCCCTGTGCATTAGTAATTTCGACTCCTGTCGCAATAGTATCAGCGATCGGGAATGCGGCTAAAAACGGAGTCTTAATTAAAGGTGGAACATCCTTAGAGGTTGCGGGTACTGTACAAGCCATTGCCTTTGATAAAACCGGTACTCTTACCGCCGGCAAGCCAAAAGTTTCACGAGTTGTTCCAATAAATGCTTCAGAGCAAGTGATCTTAGGTGTTGCTCGAACGATTGAAGAATATTCCACACATCCTATTGCGCTAGCTATATTAGATCATGCTAAAGCACATAATATTTCCGGCCAGCAAGCAGATTCCTTTAAGGCTATTGTCGGGAAAGGGGCCGAAGCATCCATAGAAGAAACACGATATTATGCTGGTAAACCGAGCCTATTTACAGAAATGGGGTTATCTCTTACCTCTGATTTACAAAGCCTTATTGAGGACGCACAGAATGAAGGCAATACGGTTGTTGTAGTAGGAACTCAGTTAGAAATACTAGGCTTAATTTTAGTTGCCGATTTTGTTAGAGAGGTAAGCGTTAGAGCTTTACAAAGGTTAAAGCATCTGGGTATTGAGCAAATTCTTATGCTAACAGGTGACAATGAAGGAACTGCCAGAAAAGTTGCCGCAGAAACCGGAGTTGATCGATACTTCGCTGAATTACTTCCTGGAGATAAGGCAACTATGATTAGAGCGCTTCAAAACCAAGGGAAAGTTATTGCAATGGTGGGTGATGGTATTAACGATGCTCCTGCATTAGCTACTGCAAATATTGGAATAGCGATGGGTGGAGCAGGAACTGATACCGCTATGGAAACCGCAGACATTGTTCTTATGGCGGATAATCTGGAAAAGCTTCCACACGCCATCAAGCTAAGCAGAAAAACGCTCAAGATTATTAAGCAAAATATCTGGTTTTCCCTTCTCGTTAAACTAACTGCCATACTGTTAATTTTCCCAGGTTGGCTTACTTTGTGGATGGCGGTCCTGAGTGATACTGGCGCAGCTTTAATCGTAATACTAAATAGCATGCGCTTGATGAGAATAAAAACTAATAATTAGGTTGAGATATCTAGTCATTAGTTCCGAAACTTGCATAAACGAATATTCAAACAGCCGACTTTGAGTACATGAGATTCTAATCATTACACTTAATCATTCATGACTGAATTGTCTGCCTGACATGGGGTCGTTGGGGGTCGGCAGCTTCTCGCACATCCGTTTACTCAGTTACTCCGAGGCTCGCCCACGCGCTGACCTGGGAGCTCCGCCAAACCTCAGGGTAATACCGAAGTGAACCCGTGGCTGCGCTTCCCAGGTCAGCTTTGTGGCCTTTAGCGCCTCTCCGTAAAATCCTTCACTCCTGTGCGAGAAGCTGCCTTTGGGGTCTGATAGGGTTTTTTTCAGAGTAGGTAAAAGACTTTATAGAGGGGATTCGTGATAAAAAAAGCAAACGAGAGGACAAGCAAAACTTCGTCTTCAAGTTTGCTTTTATTTGTGGATCATCTTGTAAGTTAGTCGTAGTAACGCAGATAATCCAAAGAATTTCCAGTGTCCTCATTGACAACAACTTCAAAATGAAGGTGCGGCCCGCTAGAACGCCTAGTTGAACCCACTAATCCAATCGTTTGCCCCTAAGAAACCGTCTGTCCGGCAGAAACAAAAGTTTCGAAGAATGGGCATAACGTTAATCCTTTACCCGCCCCAGCTTCCGTAATAACCGCCACAACAGCCGTAACCGTTGCCATAGCCATAACCTGGAGCCTGCTGTCCAGGTTGATTAGGGTCTGCTGGTTGAGCCGTCCGGTACATTTGCGGATAAGCTGGCGCTGCAGAGGCAGTAGATGCCCCCACCGTAAGTAAAGCAACACATACAAAAAATACTCGGGATATTTTTGATAATTTCATTCTGTTCTCTCCTTTCTAAGTTGTTAAGCATAGTATAGAGTTGTTATTTAACGACCACGTCACGAATTCTTAACATTTTTGTTATATAGTTAATTATTTTTGATCGCTAAGCTCGTTCAGATGGGGCAAATAAAGGGTGAAGACGGCTCCATGCCCGGGTTCGCTTTCCGCCGATACTTTTCCGCCATGCATTTCAACGATTTTTTTAACGATAGAAAGCCCTAAGCCTGTTCCGGTTCCACGCCTAGATCTAGACTTATCGACTTTATAGAATCTTTCCCAAATATTTTCAAGCTCTCCCTGAGGAATACCGGAACCGGAATTTTTCACGGAGATATAAGTATAATTATTTTTAATACCCAACTCTACGTCTACTGCACCACCTGCTTCCGAATGTTTAATGGCATTGTCCAATAAATTCGTAAGAACCTGTTTGAGGCGATCGATATTTCCCCATACGGTAATAGTTTGCTCTGGTGCAGTTAGCGTTAAAGTGATTTCTTTAGAATTTGCCATATTTCTTAAACGCTCAACGGTGATTTGAGCGAGTTTATTCAAAACCACATATTCCATTTCATCAAAGCTTTTAACAGCTTCCATTCCTTTTAAGTCGAGTAAATCGTCCACCAGTCGCCTGAGACGCTCGGATTCGTCAATAATGTTGCTTAGATAGAGATTCTCCTGTTCCTTCGACTTGACCAGCCCGTCCAACACTGCCTCGGAAAAACCCTGGATAACCGTTAAGGGAGTGCGTAACTCATGTGAGACATCGGAAAGTAGTTCCTGCCTCAAACGGTCAAGCCTCTCGATAGCCTCGATTTTTTCTTTAAGTTGAGTCGACATGCGATTAAACGATCGGGCAAGACGCCCCACCTCATCTTCCGAGGTAACCTGAATTTGCCTGCCGATCTCACCTTCTGTAATTAGACGTGCTGTTTCTTCCATTTTTGCAAGGGGACGGATCATCTTTCGCGATACAAATATACTTAACACAGTAGCTAATACAATCCCTATTAATGCTCCTATAAGAGTAATTCCCAAAATATTGTTAACGTGCTGCTTCATGCCTGCAATTGGGCTATAGATAACTACCGAACCAATAACCTTATTATCTTTAATTAATGGAACAGCCACAAGAAACAGCTCTTCATTGACCCCAGCAATCTTACCGGCAAATACAACATTTTTGCCACTGAGGACTTGCTCTCTAAAACCTGGCTCTAAAAGTAATTTGCTTGGTGATTGATCTTGAGATGTTTGACCGTACAAAGTATTTCCATCGGTATCCATAATAGTAGTTTTAGCACTTAAGACTTTAGTCAAAATATCCAATCTATCATTGATAATCGATCTCTGAGTGTTCTCATATTTGTTAAACAATATTATGACTTCTTCTGCCTCATTGATAAAAAAGCGCGCTTGTTGATTATACACCAGAGAAGTAATCTGCTGAGCCTGTATCACAACGGAAAACAGATAAACCGCTAGTACTATAAGTACAATTGCCAACCAGAGCTTACTCACTAAGCTATTTCTTAATGACCACTTAATTCGAATTTGTAACCCACCCCTCTAACTGTCTGTATAAAGTCACTGTAACCCACCTGGTTTTCCAGCTTGGATCTTAAGCGATTGACGTGGGTATCAACAGTACGGGAATCTCCGCAGTAATCGTATCCCCAGACCATGTTGAGTAACTGATCTCGACTATAGATTTGCCCCGGTCGTTTAGCCAAGCAATGCAACAATTCAAATTCTTTTGCCGTTAAGCTTATATTTATTCCATCAACCTCAACTTCACGAGTTATCTGATTGATTTTGAGACCAGGGTAAGCAAGGATATGTTCCTTACTTTCTTCCCCTTCCAGCCTTCTTAGGACAGCCTTGACTCGGGCACTGAGTTCACGCGGGCTAAACGGTTTTACGACGTAATCATCAGCCCCTAAATCGAACCCTAACACTCGATCATTCTCTTCTCCCTTGGCTGTTAGCATGATAATAGGAATCTTGGTTTCTTTTCTTAATATCTTGCAGACCGTCCAACCATCTAATCCCGGCATCATCAAATCGAGGATGATAATATCCGGATTATCTTTCCGAACCATCTCTAATGCTTTGTTTCCATCCTCTGCCTGGTAGACGTCAAAACCTTCTGCTACAAGGTAGAGGCACACAATTTCCCTTATCCGATCATCATCGTCTGCTATCAAAACCTTATTGTTCAATGTATCTCCCCCTTCTATACTATTGACAGCACCAATTCCTATAAGCATTACTCCAACTATCATCGTGAGGACTTCTATACCAATAATATTCCGGCTGATAGTTTGGATTGATTGGACTGAACCAAGATCCATTGATATCAGAGGCAGCTGATTTAACATCAGGTATACCTTTATCTGGGACAGCTGTAGAAGAGGGATTAGGTTGGGCTTGGATTGGGCTAACATTTAGATTTTCTTGCCAAGGACGGGGTTCCGCAAAGGCTTGTGTTAAAAAAAGACCTGCAACAAATAATGTGATAACAATAAATATCATTAGTGCCTTCTTCTTCATTGTAGCCCCCCCATTATCAATCAATAACTCTATTATATCTTAAGAGGATTACATGGAGTTAACGGGTTTTTAACATTTTTGTTAAACTTCGATTATCTGAATTACTAAATCACTGATTGAATAAATGGAAAATGTTCGTATCTAGTGTTTATACTCCCTGACAATCCATATTACAATTCGGAAACAAGTTACCCACTGCACAACAGAATTGTAGCTAAATGTAATACGACTCCCAAAAACAAAAGACCTATGATTTTCAAAATCATAGGAGGGTTGAGAGCTTTCCTTCAGCAAACATTCAGTTCATCCTCAATTCCAATTCAGCAATCTTAGTTATAATGCCAATATCCCAGTGAAGCATTACACATGAGGAGAAACGAGGTGTGAACACTGAACCAAGCTATCAAATATCGTCATGAGTTAAAATTCTTTGTTAATTTTCATCAATACTACACCCTGCGGCAGCGCCTTAAAAACCTGATGGAACAAGATGAGCACGTCGGTCCTACCGGAGAGTACCATATTCGCAGCTTATACTTTGATGACATCGGCAACAAGGCCCTTGCTGAAAAATTGGGAGGGATAAGTCAACGTAAGAAATACCGGATCCGCATCTATAATTTAGAAGACAAGGTGATTCACTTTGAAAAAAAGATTAAGAACGGGGACTATATTGCCAAAGTCAAAGAGTCACTCACCAGAGAAATGACTGACAACATCCTTGCCGGGGACTATCAGGGACTTAAGAACCCGAGCAACCCGTTTTTGTTGGAATTGCACAATGAAATGGCTCATAAATTGCTGCGCCCAAAAGTGATTGTCGATTATGTCAGAGAGCCTTATATTCAGCCGCAAGGTAATGTTCGCATCACCTTTGATAAAGACCTGAAAAGTGGTTTGCAGCGCACCGATGTCTTCAATCAAGAGTTGAGTATGGTTCGGGCCTTGTCAGAAAACCACATTATCCTGGAAGTTAAATACGATGAGTATTTACCCAGCCCTATTCGAAATGTCTTACAGTTGGAGGGCTTGCAGCGTCAGTCTGCCTCGAAATATGTAATCTGCCGAAAATATATTAAATTAAATTCATGGGAGGACCAATAATGAACACTGATACAGCGGCTCTTACCTTTACAGATATTATTAAAAACTCTGTCATGAGTAATTTTGTTTCCGATATCGCCATCTCTCAAGTCCTAATTACCATGACCATGGCCTTCTTTGTCGGCTTCTTCATTTATCTGCTTTACAAGCGAATTTTCAGCGGTGTCTTA
The DNA here is from genome assembly GCF_020595055.1 of Desulfosporosinus shakirovi. Lineage (GTDB taxonomy): Bacteria > Bacillota > Desulfitobacteriia > Desulfitobacteriales > Desulfitobacteriaceae > Desulfosporosinus > Desulfosporosinus shakirovi. Next base: position 37,205 of record NZ_JAJDOO010000006.1, read on the forward strand.
TACTCGAAGAGCTTTAATGTGACCTTAATCGGTATTACGATGGTGACTGCCATGATTATCATTGCCATCAATTCAAATCTGGTCCTCTCCCTCGGTATGGTCGGTGCACTCAGTATTGTGCGCTTTCGAACTCCCATTAAAGACCCTACCGACCTGATTTTTATTTTCTGGGGTGCCGCCGCAGGCATTGTTGTGGGGGCTGGGTTCTATTCCCTGGCCATTATGGGATCCATTATGATTGGCTTAGTGATGTTTATCTTTATCAAGAAGTCCTCCTTCGAAACCCCCTACCTGCTAGTGGTTAATTGCGACGGCGACGAGAGCGAAAAAAACCTTCTCAGCCTAGTCCACAAACATGCCAAACGATATAATCTGAAACAAAAAAACGTATCCTCAAACAATCTTGAAATAACTCTTGAAGTTCGAATTAAAGATAAAGAAAGTAGTTTTGTCAACGAAATTTCGGCACTTGTTGGCGTGAAAGACGCTGTACTCATCAGCTACAGCGGAGATTTTGTATCATGATCGGTGGTGTTTAAGGAATGAAGTTCAAACTCCCAGTACCGTTTCTTCTTTTCGGATTTGTTATCCTCTTGATTATCGGGGTCATGAGTAATGGAGGATTCACCCAAAATTATACTTCCGAGGCCTCGACGAGCAACTCAGAAGTTATAGACAACAACGCTGTCCTCGACGAAACAGTGTTTCCCAAAGACAAAGTCGTCGATGTGAAAATCACCATAGATGACAATGATTTTCAAAATCTCATAGAAAATGCCACAGAGGAGGAATTCAAAACCGCCTCTGTCGAATATAACGGCATAAAGCTTGATAATATCGGCATACGTGCCAAAGGCAACTCCTCCCTGCGGAGTATTTCCCAGTCAGATTCCGAGCGTTATAGCTTTAAGCTGTCCTTCGATGAATATATGGACAATCAGACCTTGGCTGGACTCTCTAAAATTAACCTCAACAACATGTACAGCGATGCCTCCTATTTGCGAGAATTCCTCACCTATGAATTAGCCGAGGCAATGGGACTGCCGACCCCTAAATACTCTTACGTCAATATCTACGTCAATGACGAGCTCTGGGGCTTCTATCTCGCAGTGGAACAGATCGGAGATGCCTACCTGGAGCGGAATTACGATAATACCACCGGTGAATTGTACAAGGCCGAAATGAATGGCGCAGGCAGTGATCTCACCTGGTTGGGAGAGGATGTTTCATCTTATTCAAGCCTGGTCGAGAAATCAAAGTCGTCGGATAACGATAGCCTGATTAACATGTTGAATGAACTCAATAACGGCAGCGATTACGCGAAGGTGTTGGATGTGGAAGAAGCACTTGGCTATGTTGCTCTTAACGTGCTCAGCGCAAATATGGATAGCTACTTGGGCCAAAACAAGCATAATTATTATTTGTATGAAAATGATGGCGTCTTTTCCATACTGCCTTGGGATTATAATATGGCCTTCGGAGGATTTGGGGGATCTAATATCTTAATTGATGAGCCTACGCAAGGTGCTTTATCTGAAAGACCCCTTATAGCTAAGCTGCTTCAAGTGGAGGAATATAAGGCAACTTATCATGAAATGCTTAGTGAAGCTATTGAAGGCTACTTGTCTGATGCCCAGTTCCAAACCAGAGTGCAAGAACTGACTCAGCTCATCGAGCCCTATGTCATGGCGGATCCCTCCGCCTTCTCCACTTACGAAGAATATGAGCAAGGGGTAACTCAATTACTAGCCTCTAATACCTCTAATGTTCAAACTATCGCCCAGCAGCTTGAGGGAACAATTCCTTCCTCGGGAGACGGTTCAGGTAGTGGTGACAGTCGCGGAGGTGCTATGGGCAGGGGGCAAAGAGAAAATAATGCCCAAGGGAATGAACCAACCGCACCAGAAGGACAGCCCGTGGCCAACGCTCAAAACACGGACACCCCGGCACAAGTGGAGCAGAGTCCTAAGGGACAGACTGACCCAAATCAGGCTATCGGGCAACAACAGCCTAATGACCAACAAAATGAAGCGCCACCATTTGCTAAAGGGGGGCAAGGCGGCCCACCAAATGGCATGGGGGGCAGAGGCGGCATGGGCGGTGATATGAACTCTACAATTGGCCAAGGCAGCGTCACCGAGTTAATTACGACCGGGATTTCACTGGTTGTTCTCCTTCTTGCCGGCTTGTTTATAACATTTTTTAAACGCAAACGTTAATAGGTCAGCACAAGAACATTCTAACTAACATCAACTTTAAAGGAGTAAAGCAATGACATTAAAAAAACTTAAGACGATTTATGTAGGGCTGTTCACCATCCTCTTAGTTGCTGTAATTGGAATCGGATCTGTTTATGCTACTCAAAACAACATTGTTGCCAAGGTCAACGGGGTGGCCATCTCTGAGACGGAGCTACAGGAGTTTCTGCTTCAGCAAGGGGGCAGTGATGGCTTAAATACTTTGATTCAACAGAGTATCATTGAGCAAGAAGCCGAAAAACAGAAGATCCAAGTTACTGAGGCGGATATTGATAAGGAACTTGCCACAGTGAAAGCATCCTTTGATAGTGAAGAAGCCTTTAGCCAAGCCCTGGCAACAAATGGGATCACTCTGGATACTCTTAGGACAAATATCCTGACCAATCTTCAAATGACCAGACTGCTTGAAGCCCAAAATCCTATAACTGAAGATGAAATTAAAGCATACTTTGATACGAACAAAGACAGTCTTGACGTTGCCGAGGAAGTAAACGCCAGCCATATTTTAGTGGCAACCGCAGAACTTGCCAACGAGATTAAAGCAAAGATTACAGCCGGTGAGACTTTTGCTGACTTAGCTAAGCAATATTCAACTGACGAAAGTACCAAAGAGCTAGGTGGAAACCTTGGCTTCTTTGCTAAAGGAGAAATGGTACAAGAATTTGAAGAGGTGGCCTTCTCTTTAGAAGTTGGCCAAATCAGTGATCCTGTCAAGACAGACTACGGATATCACATTATTAAGATTGAAGCCAGAACGGAAGCAAAGGCAGCCACTCTTGAGGAAAGCAGGGATAAAATCAAAGAGATCTTGTTAGCTCAAAAATTGACGACAGAATTTGATCCTTGGCTTCAAGAACGTTTAGCCGAGTATACTATCGAAAATTATTTGACCTAGAATTGTACAACCTTCATTCTATCGACTACGAGGGGGTGGCTAGCCCCCTCGTTATTTGCTTTTAGGGGATGGAAAATTCAAAAGAAAGGAGCACATTCTTTGACTCAACCCCTACCGGTTAAGTTTATTTACTAGGTTGTATGTGATAGAGTATCTTTGGTAAATTCATTACCATTAAGTTCATCAATAGCAGAAATATTTCCCCTTCTATAACACTGTGGTTTTAACTCGATTAATTGTTGCATTAATTTTTTTCGCAAAATTTCCTCCGACTTAGCTAGAGGTATCAAAGTGATTTAACTTTCCCATTCGAATTTTTCGAGTAAAAAGACTAACGAATTGAGAGGAACAACTATGAAAGTGAACGCGTATGCAATTAATTCATTTGCCAAAACCACCGAAGGAGGTAACGCGGCAGGAGTAGTTCCAAATGCTGATTTTCTGTCAGATGTACAAATGCAAAAAGTAGCTGCCATTCTCGGATTCAGTGAGACAGCATTTGTTCTGAAATCAAATCTAGCGGATTTCAGGGTAAGATTCTTTGCCCCGAGGGAAGAAGTGGATCTATGCGGACATGCTACAATAGGAACCTTCTATACTTTGGCAGCTCTAGGCTATCTAAAGCCGGGCAGCTATCTGCAGGAAACCAAAGCAGGAATTTTGGGAGTTGAAATAACGAAAGACCTGTCGATAATGATGGGTCAGCCGCTCCCCTCTTTTTTTGAAACCGTTGAAAAGAGCGAAATCGCCGATTCATTAAACATTGAAACAGCCAGCATCCATGAAGATCTACCGGTTCAAATAGTATCCACAGGTTTGAGGGATATCATAGTGCCCATAAAAAGCTTGGATATTTTACACACTATAAAACCGGATTTTGAAAAAATCAGAGAAATCAGCCGAAAGTACAATGCAGTCGGTTATCATGTATTCACACTTGAATCAATCAACAACTCTACCGCCAGCTGCAGAAACTTTGCCCCCTTGTTTGAGATCCCGGAAGAATCCGCTACAGGTACATCAAACGGCGCTCTTGGCTGTTACCTTTATAAATACGGCAAGCTCGATTTTAATCAAGCTTCACATATTAACGTTGAACAGGGTTATTCTATGAAAAAACCGTCGGAAATACTGGTTTCTCTGGCAGTTGATGGGACGGAAATCAAAGGAGTCAAAGTTGGCGGGAAAGCATTAAATTTATCGTCAATTATAGTTGCCATAGATTAGTTCAATCTTAGCAAGACTCACAGGCTCAAAGGGCCAGCACTTTGCAACTTGCAAAAATGCTGGCCTTTCGTCTTTCCTAAAGAAAGCAGGCAGGTTATATAGTTACAGGCGTTCTCTTGTATAAAACCGGTATTGCCGCCGCTATAAGGATCATACCCATAAAAGCGGGTGCGGCATGACCTAGTGATACATAGATTTGACCTCCAATGATCGGCCCGATCATTCTTGCCAAAGCCTGAATAGATTGGCTGCCTCCTTGAATCCTTCCTTGTTCACTGGAATCGACAGACTTGGAGAGCATCCCATTGAATGAAGGTCCAAAGATCGAATCCCCAAAACCAAATATAAACATTCCAACGATTAAAAGAGGATAGAATGAGAACAAAGCCGATGCTGCAATAAAACTGTAGCCTATGATCTCCGCAACCATGCCAAGAATTGCAATGCGAGCATCACTAAGTTTCAGCAAAAGCTTTGGCATTATCAAACCTTGGGAAATGATGTCTTGGATGCCCATAATTGAAAACATGAGTCCGATTAGGGCAGGCTTCCAACTGAAAGTATCGATTGTAAATTGTGAAAAAACTGCCTGTAAAGATCCGTTGGGTATCCAAAGTAAGAAGGCTGAGACAAGCAGCCTGTTTAAGTTTTTCATGGCAAGTATGTTTGCCAGCTGGGTAAATGGATTGAGTCTTGTAAAGGTTATCTTTTTCAGTCTATTATTCTTGTCAAGGCTCTCAGGCATATAAAAGAATCCATAAACAACATTCAATAAAGTTATTATTGCTCCAAAATACAAAGGTACAGAATAGCCAAACTTAGCAAGTAATCCGCCTAGAGTTGGGCCAATGACGGTGCCTACACCTACGACCGCACTCACCCACCCAAAGTACTTGGTCCTCTGTTCCGGAGGAATGATGTCTGCAAAATAGGCGAAGATAGTGCTTATGGTCCCGCCTGTTATACCATCGATGATGCGCCCGACAAATAGTATCCATAGAGCTCCTCCTATGCCAAAAACTACGTACCCGATTGCGGAACCCAAAAGGCAAATTAAGAGTACCGGACGACGGCCATATCTGTCGCTTAAAGCTCCAAGTCCGGGAGCCGCCAAAAACACGCAAACTGCATAAACAGAGGTCAGCAGCGTAACAACTATAGCTTGATCTCCCGGATTGCTTATATAAGGCTGCACTAAGAATGGAACGACAGGTGCTATGATCGTGAAGCCGATTCCGCAAAGAAACACAGACATAAGACCGAATATTAAAGCCTTTTTATCGACGGTTGGTTCTGTGGTTGGTTCATTGTGTGATCTAAATTTGAACATTAAATTCTCCCCTCAAGAGTTGTGTTTTTGCTTCCTTGGAAGCATAATTAATCCTATTATAGTTTTCCTTCCTTGTCAACAAAAATAATAGCAATGAAAAAGCAGCCTGTTCTCAATAGAGTTGGGCTGCCTGTGGTTTTCATTATTCAAATTGATTCCGACTTAATATCTGCACCCAGTTTCTTTATTTCTGCATCCAAATGCCTGCTATACTTTTCCACGAAGCTAAGCATACTTTCAAATTGTTCCTCGGTTACCTGCTCAAATACGGCCTTATCCCGCTCTTGAAACTCTTTGTGCAGTTCCTCGTGGATTTCATAAATTGCTTTCCCTTGCGGAGTCAAGCGAAAATAGATTTCTTTCTTGTTATCCGGCTTCTGATAGCTTTCGATAATGCCTTTTTTTATGAGCTTTTTAGTCATTTTACTTATGGCACCGCTAGTCATATAAAAGGACTCTACAAGTTTAGTCCCGTTGGAATCTTCATTTCTTCCAATGTATTCGATGCAATGTACTTCAGAAGACTTATAACCCTTGAGACTGTCTTCCATCTTAGACTTATTAAGCCAAACCAGCTTGTTAAATAAGTCCCTGAAACCCGCTATGACCAGTTCTTCTTTGTTCATGCCTGTCCTCCCACCCGTTGGTGCATTAACCATATTATCTTAGATTTTTGTTGCTATTCAACACAATCACGTCTACTTCCCGAATATCCTTCCGGCTGATCGCCCCACTAATTTTTTGCATGGCTTGGATAATATCTCAAAATTAATTTCACAACTTTCAAAACAGTGGGGTTTTATGGCAAAACATTTACCTACCTTATTGAACTGTCTCATTTGTTTAACGGAAAAATAAAGCCCACTAATTAGCGATGTACCATTGTTCTGTATTCCAATCAGAACTGAGCGAATCTTAGTCATAATAATCTAACTCTACTTATTTAGCTGTAAGATATGTTTAAAATAATTATTGACATGTTTCCTAACACAATGAGGGTTATGAAATTATGCTTTGGTTGATATTAACGTTATTTGATAAATCTTTTATAAGAACCCCTAGTTCTGTCAATTCAAACGGTTTAATTACAAAGTGTTTAATCTTTCCTTCTTTGACCGCCTTTTGTAAATCTTGTGCATCAAAGTAAGCACTCATAATTACTACTATTGTTTCTGGAACTAAATCCCTTAATCTATCCGCAGTTTGTAAACCACCTAATCCAGGCATCCTCAAATCGAGCAACACAAGATTAGGCTTCTCCTCCATAACAAGTCCTAAAGCCGTTAATCCATCAGATGCTTCTTTAACATAGTAACCTTCTTGAGTTAAAAACTCACACATAAGTCGGCGTATACCACAATTATCATCAACCACTAAAATATGTCTATTATTCCCCAACAAAAATTCCATCCTCCTTTGCCCAGCAAAATAAGAATATGGTAATCGTTATTCGTCAAGCGATAGTAATTTATTAACCAGTTCAGTAACCATTATTTCCATACTATTTATTTCATCTAATATAACTAGTGAATGATTGACTTTATTATTCAACTTACCCAGTTCTACAAATCCTTTAAGAACTGTTAAATGGTCAATTAAATTGTCACAAATACTGACTATTTGATCTTTGTTCATATTCAATCCGCCTCTATAAATAATGGAAAACCCTTTTGAAAGAGGAAAGAAACTTTTTGAAAACAATTTTCTTTTTCTACCATAATTATTATATAATCCTTATTCTATATTCTTTTATTTACATATTCAAGCAAGGATGAATAAGAAGAAACCAAAAAAGCACCGTTAAAAACGATGCTCAATTTGCACGGGTTTGTACAATTACCGGTTCTTACAGATAAAACTAAAGCTAGAATCTAATTCTGGGTATGTCCGCTTCCTTAAGATTGTCTTCCCATGTCCAAAAATGAGCCTCTCCGTTGCCCACCCGGAAAAGAATAAAGTTAGGATCATCTGCCGTATTTATACCCAGGGCTTTTAGAAAAGGTCTTTCGTCTAAAGCATTAGTTTTTAAAACAATATCCTCAACAAACTCTACACAGCCTGTTATCCGTAAATGCTTTACAGGTTGCAATGTTACAAAACAAAGTTCCACATTAGAATTAGCTAACAGTTGAGAGTATAAATTCTTAGAACTGGCAGTTGTAAAATAGATTCCATCCTCTTTTACCCACAATGGAACCATTCCCCTACCCCTAGGTTGACCTCCATCGTTAGTACACAAGGTACACGTTGCTTGACTCTCGGTGATAAATCTAATGCAATCTCCAAAATCCATTTCTATACCTCCTTTTGACTTTTGTATATTCTACCAAAATATCAGAAGAAGGTCTTTGCTAATTTTGCTTATTGTTTTTCCATATTTGCTATTGTGATTGCCTTATAAAATCAGTTGGAGTTATCCCAACTTTTTTTAAAAAAGTTCGACTAAAGTGGCTGAGGTTGTTAAAACCGCTTTCAAAACAAATTTCGGTGACTGACTTATCCCTACACTTTAGAAAGAGTTCCTTAGCATGATCGATTTTAACATCTAACATATAATTCATAGGTGTTTTTCCGACTTCTGCCTTGAAGACTCTCGAAAAATGGTACGGACTCAAATTTGTAACCATAGCAAGGTCATTTAGGGTAAAGTCTGTTTGATAGTTCGCATGAATATAGTCTATGGCTCGGGCAATAGGTTTCTTCTCGGCATAGGATCGTTCATTAACCGGAAGAAGACAATTACTTTTAAGATGTCGAAGCAGATAGACTCCTACCTGGATGGCTATGCTTTGGGTTATTAGGTTATATCCAGATTGCTTGAACTTTAACTCGTTAACAAAGTCTGTTAGCATATTCTGGAGGTAGGCATCGTAAGCGTAACTAATGTTTTCAAAGGATAACTCCATAGTGTTGGAGATGGATTTAGCTATATTGTTAAGGAAGTGAACATCCAGGAATAAAGCAATAAGTGTCTTAATGGAAGTTTCCTCAACGGCTATGTGGGGCTGTTCGGAATTTACGGGTAAGATTTTATTGCATTCAAGTTTCACAGTTTTCTTGTGAAACTTATAGGTGGTGGTAGCTCCAAAGGGAATAATGAACTCATATCCTCGATGAATATGCTCAACCTCGTTAAAGTTCATAGGTTGCTTAGTTATAAAAACACCCATACTATCTGTAACAAAAGCGTCTACAGTACTTGGAGATATGGGCTGTAATTGCCCTAAAATTTCTATCCATCTCTTCTCCAAACCTATCTCTCCCACCTAAAATCTGTCGAGCAGTTTAAATTCTTGTAGGCTAATTTTACCATAATATTATGCTATAAAAACCCATATCGAATTATTATATACAGAAGCGATTAATATTCCAAATTATAGCTCCTATCCGACAAATAAATGCGACAAATTTTTAAGAACATTGGATGTACAATCTAATTATTAAAAAATATTTTTACATAACGGAGGGATTTATTTTGTATTACGACCTTGCATCCAATGTACTAGATGTAATGTTATTATGTGGTATTCTGATCTGGATTAACTTATCTCTCAAAAGCAAATATTCCCGTTTTTTGTTAGGTATTCTATTCGGACTTATAACTATCTTTGTGATTAAGGGCAGAATTGAAGTTTTTGAAGATCACTTTTATGACTTCCGAAATATCACTATGACGATGGCAGGATTTATTGGTGGTCCGATCACTGCTATAATTGCAGCTTTCATAGGTGGGCTTTATCGATATTTTGTAGGTGGAAACGGATCCATGGGCGGCGTCTTCAGTATTATCGTTTTTGCTTGTTTTGGAAGTATCTTAAGAAACCAGGTGAAGAGTAATCAAAATGGCAAAAAACTTCTATTTTGGTATATCATCGGATTTATTATGTCATGTATCTCTTTATTTGTTGTGGCCTTTACTCCCCCGTGGGGGGATAATAGGACAGTTGTTCTTAGTGTCATTACTGTCCCTGTTTTAATCATCAATCCAATTGCCACAACCATATTATTTAACTTCTACTTCTTGATTTCCGAGTTCTTTGGCAAAGCCTCAATCCTAAATGCAATTGTTAACGTTAGTCCAATTAACTTAATGGTTTTCGATAATAATGGGCCTATTCTGCAAAGTGAAAATCTAAAAATGCAACATCAAACTTCCCAAATTGCAGAAACCTTTGTTCAATCACCGGATTGCCAAAGAACCTCCTTGAACGCCACAAAACAGGAGCATTTAGAAATCTGTACAGTTGATCAGAGACACTATGTCGCTGACTTGTGTAGTTTTCAGCTGCCCTGTGGGGAATTTGCCTGTGCAGCTATCCTTAACGATGTTACTGATCGAGTGAAAGAACAAGAAAATCTCAGAGGCGCAACTAATCGATTTGCCAAAGCATTTCAGTTAGGTCCTCATATGATGGCTATAGTTCAGATGTCTGACTTTCGATATATATATGTTAACGATCGTTTCCTTGAAGAAAGAAATTTCAACCGTGAAGATGTAATCGGTAAAACACCCATCGAGTTAGGCTTGCCTGAGAGTGAATTTGGGCAAATCATGGAAATCCTAGATATACAAGGGTCTATACAAAATGTTGAGTGTTCATTGGTAACGAAATTCGGTTTGATAGGTACGGTGATTCTTTCTGCTGAAAAGATAAAAATCGACGATCAAGAATGTATTCTGTTTGCTTATAATGATATTACTGAAATGAAACGACTGCAAACAGAAAGACTTGATCAACTGTCAAAATATTTGACATTAGAGGCGGAGCTTTCTCGAAGCAACCAATTAATAGCAGATATTATCAATAGTATGCCGGACGTATTTTACGTATTAGATGATCAATGGCGCTTTACCTATATCAATAAAAAAGCCTCAGAGTTATTCCTCAAAACACGAGAAGAGCTCTTAGGTGAAGTTATATGGGAAGCAACCCCCCAAGCCCGAGGAACTTTGCTGGAATTAAATTATCACAAGTCGATCATTGATTGCCTACCTATAACATTCGAATACCTTGACTTTTCGCATAAAGATACATGGCATGAAGTCACTGCGTATCCTTCCAAATTTGGATTGACCGTTTATTATCGAGATATTACCAAACAAAAACTAGTACAGGAAAAATTGGTTGCATCTCAAGAAGAAATGACCTACATCCTTGAAAGTATGACAGATTGTTTCTTTGCCATTGACAGCAACTGGCTTTTCACTTATGTAAATCGCGCAGGAGAAAAGGTGATGGAAAAATCACGTGAAGAATTAGTAGGCATGAAATTGACGAAAGTTTTTGAGGCTAATGACACCACCCTCCAGCGGTTTAATGAAGTAATGTGTGGAAAGAGGTCGGTCACTTTTGAAATTCTTTCGGAAGCCTTAAGTAATAAGTGGTTAGAGGTAAGTGCTTATCCTATAGGATCCGGCCTAACCTGTTATTTTCGAGATATTACAAGCCGAAAGATGGCTCAAGATGAAATGGCCAGACTCGACCGTCTTAACCTTGTCGGACAATTGGCTGCAGGGATCGGACATGAAATAAGGAATCCACTGACAACAATTCGTGGCTATCTCCAATTGATTGGCATTAAACCAGATTACGCAATTCTGAAGCCAACCTTTGACCTAATGATTTCAGAAGTTGACCGTGCAAATTCCATAATTACGGAATTCCTTTCCTTGGCTCAAACCAAAAAAAGCGAACTGAAACAACAAAGCCTTAACGACATTCTTGATCAGCTATATCCGCTTTTAGAAGCCGATGCGTTTTCTCAAAACAAACAAATCCGCTTCACTCTGGGAGAGATTATCGATCTAGAATTAAATGCCAAAGAAATCACTCAACTCATTCTCAATCTAACCCGCAATGGGCTCGAAGCAATGGAAGAAAGGGGCTGCCTGACTATAGAAAGTTATTCACAGGATAATAAAGTGGTACTGGCAATTAAGGATGAAGGATGCGGTATTCCACCTGAAAATAACCAAAAACTCGGGACCCCCTTCTTTACGACTAAAGATACCGGTACTGGGTTAGGTCTAGCTACATGCTACAAAATTGTCGAAGCACATGGAGCTAAGATCTGTGTCAATTCCAGCTCAAGAGGTACAACATTCTATATTTCTTTTCCTATTCCAGATAAGGCAAAGGAAAAATGCCAAATGATCGCCTGAACGTCATCATGTATTCAAAATATTTATGCAATTATCTGAATTTTTAGAGGATTATTAATGGTATATAGCGAAGTATTCTATGTAGTAAGCTACTGGGTTCCATGATAAATCTTGCTTCTGCTCTAAGTATAGGTCTTTCTCATTCTATAAAGAAAAGAGATGGTTATCTTTGAGTAACGATTATCTTTTGGTTGTAGATGATCATTTTGGTGTACGGCAACTTATGTGTGAATTTTTATCTCAGGAAGGTTTTCGCGTTAAAGAAGCTCCCGATGGCTATACTGCTTTACAAATAGCTAGTGAAGAGAAACCCAAACTAACATTCTTAGATTTGAAAATGCCTGGTTTAAGTGGATTAGACACTCTGAACAAATTGCAACAAATACGTCCAAAGACGCAAGTGGTTGTAATGAGTGGTTATACCCAAGATAATGCTTTGACATCCGCTGTCCAGAGTGGTCTTGTTAAACACTTTTTAACCAAACCTTTTGACCTAGATAATTTGCGTCTGATATTACCTAGCTTACTGAGTAATCCTTGGGAGTCCTCAAATTAAAACACCACTCGTCAAAAACTGGGGCGGTTTCCGAAAGTCAAAATTGCCCTGCTTGATTGAAAGCAGGCCTTGCTACCTGTTAGTTTTTGCCCATTTATAATAGGTAGGAATTTTTCGATACTCTGGAGAAAATACACGCTAGTGCAGCTCGATTGGAAGAGTAGTTGATTCGTTATCAGCTTGCGGGTTCGATTCCCATCACCAGCTCCATCTAAGGCAACCTTTCGCTGCTGTTAAAAATCTCAAGCATTTAACATCTTGAAATGCGTCGGTCTGACCATAAACTCAACAACTACAGGCACCTGTCTTTCAAAGGTATGGAGAAACTATATCTGCTCTTCATACCTTTTTATATGTTCCTAAGTACTCAACCTGACAAAACTTTAATACTTCCCGAATTTCTTTTCGCTTATGAGAATTTTCGTCTTTGTTGCAGCTGCCTCGGCAGAGGCATCTTGCATAGGGCTTGAATTTTGCCTCCTCTCATTAGCCTGATTGGCATTTTCGGCATTTAGTTTTGTCTCGGAGGCTATTTCTTCAAGAGATGCAGTCAGCTGTTCGATGGAACTCGCCTGCTCAGTAACTCCTTGTGAAAGAGCAATACTTGAAACCGATACCTGTCTGGACCCTGCTGCCGGCTGCACAGAGTTGCGGAGAGTGTAGCCTGCTCCCCTCTGCTGCATCAGACTCTTTCCGTCCACTGCCTAAACCAAGGGGTCCACCTGAACGTCACAAACTTAACACATGATGCACCAAAAACGGAGCAGCTATCGACATATAAATGGCGGCAATGCCCATGGCCACACCGGACATGGACCCCTGCACCATTCCCTCAGCCAGAGCTGAGGCCGTCCCCTGACCGTGAGCTGTGGTTCCGTAGGCCAACCCCCGCACCAGCGGGTTGCGCACTTTTAATAAATTAAGCAGAAAGGGCGTCAGAAAGGTCCCAATCATGCCGGTAACAATCACGAAAACCGAGGTCAGCGTGGGATCGCCGTTTAAGATCCCTGAGACGCTGACGGCAATGGGCACAGTGACGGATTTGGGAACTAAGGAAGTGACAATGAGCTTATCCAGCCCCAGAAATTCCGCCACCCAAACGGTGGTGACGATATTGGCCGTGGTTCCCACCACAATTCCGCCCAATACCGGCAGGATATTCCTGCCTAGGATCTCTTGGTTCCTGTAAAGGGGGATGGCCAAAGCCACGGTGGCCGGCCCCAACAAATAGGTCAAAATATTCCTGGCATCCTGGTACTGGCTCACCGTAATTCCGGAAAACCAAAAGACAGCAATGATCAAGGCAGTGCTCAGGAAAACCACATTGAGAAAAGGATTGGGGTAACGCTTATTAATGAAACGACTGAAGACATAAGCGCCTAAAGTAACAGACATGGTCAGCAATACTAGCAGCAGATTCATTTAAACTCCCCCTTTGGTCGCACACAGCCGGACTAGCAATCCGGTCACTGAATTCATAACTACTACACATACTGCCGTGCCCATAACAATCGACAATAAAAGCTGGGCTCCGCTTAACCGGAACAGACCTATCCACTGCATCAGCCCAACGGCAATGGGTATAAAGAAAAAGGCCAAATGTTTCAGAAGAAAATCCGCTCCTTCCTCAATCCAGTGGATCTGAACCACCCCCGTCAGCAGTAGCAAAAAAAGGATCAGCATGCCCAAAACATTGCCCGGCACCGGGAGATGGCTTAACTCCGCCAGCCAGTTTCCCAATTGATAGATTGCCCAAAGCAAAGCAATCTGCACCATAAAACGTAACCCCTGCCTCATGAACTCTCACCTCTTTCTTTCCTAGAATTAATTGTATAGTCCTAATTTTCATTTGTAAAATAGATAGTTGCCATTCTATCTATTGATGAAATCGATTTATAGAAATTTCCTTTTGAACATACAATCTGAAAACCAAAACCCAGACAAAAGGAGCCTTACGCCCGGCGTAACGCTCCTTCTTCACAATCATTTAAAAACCCCTATAAATTTATTGTACCGATACTCATATTCCCTTTGATCATCTCAACCAGATCCCTATTATCTTCATAATTTTGACTGACCACCCAATCGGCTAACCTTCAATGTTATGGTTTTCCCCCGAGCCGGTCAACTTTTGGCAAAGAATCCGGTGGCGAACTGCAGCCATAAATTAGCCGCATGGGACATGGACCGCCCCCGTTTCCAGATGATGAACATCTGGTGAATTATCTGCGGGTTGGTCACCGGGATCACCACAAAGCGGCGGGGGTCCAATTCTCGGCAGGCGGCCCCCGGCAGGAAGGCGATACCCAAATCAGCCGCCACCATCTGGGTCATCAGTTCAAACTGGGAAGTCTCAAAGATAATGTTGGGCGCAAAGCCCTCATTTTTGCACTTGCTGATAATCTCATCATGCAGGCTGAATTCACTGCTGTATAGGACAAAAGGTTCACCGGCCAGGGAGCGGAGATCCAGGGATGCCGCTTTGCTGAGTGGATTCCGGGCTGAAACGATAACATACAGCGGATCTTCGGCAAAAGCAAAGGAATCAAAATACCGGCCGTCCGGTACGCTGCAGACCGCCCCCAGATCCAGAGTTCCGTCCAGAATATCCAGGATGACCTTTTTCGACCCGTGCTCGGAAAGACTGATTCCGATTTGCGGGTATTTCTTCTTAAATTCCCCTAGCAATTCAGCAAACAGGGTGGTACCGGTAATGGGCAGCAGGCCGATGGAGATTTTGCCCCGTTCCAGTTTAAGGCGGTTTTGAAATTCGACGGTGAGATTGGCAAACTTGGTTACGATCTCCTGAGCCTGGTCCAGAAAGACTGCCCCTGTATCCGTCAATTGCACGTATTTGGAGGTCCGGTTAAAGAGCGGAGTACCCAGTTCCCTTTCCAGATCTTTGATCAGCTTGCTGATGGTAGATTGGGTCACGTGACATTTTTCCGCAGCTTTGCTAAAACTCTTCTGGTGAGCCACTTCCACAAAATACTCCAAATGTTTGATCTCCATGGTCACACCTCCCAAACCCTACCCAAGGCTACCTATCTTTACTCCAGATTATAATGAACACGCAGAAATGATGCAAGCTCTTTGCCGTCCAAACTTGATTTATCTCCTTATCATTTTCGATAATTCAAAGAAAATCGACAAAATATGTTGACAAATATATTTTTCATTCGTACAATATCTTTAACACTTGATATACTTTATATCCAACATATATTTTACATTTCCCATAGACAAAGACCCATTACTTGCAGAGGAGGTGTATTTATGAGGCTTTTAAACGATGTAACAGAAACAATTGGTTACACTCCAATGGTGAACCTATCCAGAATTACCAAGTCATTTGGCACAGAAGGTCATATTTTTGCTAAGTTAGAATACTTAAATCCAGCAGAAAGCTCGCTGAATGCGAGGGGATATTTGCAGGTTTCTCATCCGGAGCAAACGTATGTGCTGCCCTTAAACTATTATCCGCTGCTGAAAAAGGGAAAAATATTGTGGTGACACTGAATGACAGTGGACTGAAATATCTGAGTACCGATTTATTTCAATAATTCAAATTAATATTGATTGGAGACTATGATGATGACAACTAGCATTAGCAGAGATGAAGCTTTGGAATTACTTATGAAATATAACAAAGATCCCTTCCATATTTTGCATGGATTAACCGTATCTGGCGTAATGATGTGGTTTGCCGACACCTTGGGATATGCCGGCGAATCTGAATACTGGGGGATCGTCGGGTTACTTCATGATATTGACTATGAAATGTACCCAGACCAACATTGTATTAAGGC
Source organism: Desulfosporosinus shakirovi (assembly GCF_020595055.1). Lineage (GTDB taxonomy): Bacteria > Bacillota > Desulfitobacteriia > Desulfitobacteriales > Desulfitobacteriaceae > Desulfosporosinus > Desulfosporosinus shakirovi. Next base: position 53,443 of record NZ_JAJDOO010000006.1, read on the forward strand.
TGAAGAATTATTACGGTCAGCAAATGTCAGCGCTGAAATGATATATTCTATTTCCAGTCATGGATACGGAATATGTGTTGATATTAAACCCATACACTTAATGGAAAAGATACTCTATGCCACAGATGAACTCACAGGATTAATCAATGCCGCAGTCAAAATGCGTCCGTCCAAAAGTTCACTGGATTTAGAGCTTTCCAGCTTAAAAAAGAAATTTAAAGATAAAAAATTTGCCGCAGGCTGTTCCCGAAATGTCATCCAACGAGGAGCAGCGATGTTGGACTGGAATCTCGATGAGCTTCTGGAAAAAACCATATTGGCAATGAGGTCTTGTGAAGAATCTGTTAATCAGACAATGAAGAATTTAGAGCTAACCTGATCCTATTTCCTTTAGCCTGTAAACTTCAAACTTCCTGTGAATCAGATGCTTGTCCTCTTTAGCATCTGATTCATTGCTTCATGAAATCATTTTGTAAGGAGGTCCTTAAATGAATTTAAATGCAATAATCGCAGCAAATCTGAAACGTCTTCGTTTGGCGAGAAGCCTGAGTTTAGGGCAGTTGGCAGAACTATCCGAGGTCAGCAAAGTAATGCTTAGCCAAATTGAAAAAGGTGATTCCAATCCAACCATCAACCTGCTGTGGAAAATTGCCAACGGTTTGAAGGTACCTTATACTTCATTGCTTGATGATCAGGACAATAACCCGGAATATATTTCACAACAACAAAGAACAGAGCAGCATGATTCGGAGGGTCACTATCGAATCTACAAATATTACAACAGCACTCCCACTCGTAATTTTGAATTATTCATGATAGAACTTGATCCTGGAACTGAGCACACATCTGTTGGCCATTCAGAGAAATCCTACGAATATGTTGTTGTTTTGGAAGGTCGTCTTTGTTTAGGGACTAATGAGAGTGAATACCATTTGAACAAGGAAGATTCTATCTGTTTTGACTCTGCAAATCCCCATGTCTATACCAACAAAGGAGATTGTATAACGAAGTCCATCATCATTAATTACTATCCGGTGTAACCTTTCCAGGATAGCATGGGAACAATTGACCTTTATGTTAAACGCAATTCATACTGCAGCGATTCAGAAAAACCTTCCCCCCATTTAGTCGCATGATATAAGGTTTGCAGCGGTACCGTCGTTTTCCCGGTTACAAATTAAGGTGGTGCAGAACAATGTCCGCTTTATCACGCCTGACCGCTACCCAGTAGCGGCTGATCATTCCTTATAGCATACTGAATAAGCATAAAAAATACCCTCCAAACCCGTAAGTCTGGAGGGCTTAACCGGGAACCTACGCGGAACGACAGTATCGTCCCCCCAGCTATATCTCTATACAATCCAGCATAGCTGCTGCCTGTTTTATCAAATCCCGCCTCTTCGCCGGAAGCGCAGCAAGGAACTTTTGCAAACACTGGCCTAGTACAATTTGGCTTTCCCTTAGCTCATATTGATCTAAGGCAGAGGGCATCGGATGTTTTTTTACCAGGGCTGCAATTTCAGCAGGGTTTAACTCCCTAAAAATACTGAGAATTTCTTCTTCGCGAAGTTCCGCATCCAGTAAAATATCCTCTAAATCGACAAGGGAGTGTATTCCACCTTTGATCAGGGCTTTCTTGTCAGTCAGATAACGGCATTGCCTAATTTCTTCTAATACCTTACGATATTTTTCATCCTTCATCTTCTCTCCAAAGGAAAAGATGAGCTGCCTGTTGTTTTCCGGATATTTGGGGAGGATGAACACACGATCCAATGTTTGCAGCAGGACTGCGTTTTCTATTACCGCAGCAATTTGAGGCAGACTGACCCTTAGATATCTTTTTAAAGGCTCGGTCAGCTTCAGCAGTCCGCTCAGTTGACTTACAGCTTCCCTGAGAATTCCCTCGATTTCGGTTCTTCTTTTGCCACGAAATAAATCATTTAGAATTTGGATAGAAGAAGGTGCCATCTCCAGTCTGTGGACATCCCTGCCGGAAAGGATGCATCCGATTGCCGCAGATAACACCGGTTCATAAATATTAACGAGCAGCTCTTCATAATCTTCATCGTATCCACAAAGCAGATGATGAACATCCTCTGCTGAGAATTGCGCGCAAAATAGATTTTCGTAGTAGATGCACTCTAAATACTTCTGTATAAACTCAATCCCAACCAACCGTTCCATTGGATGATGAACAGGATAGTCTGCAGTGATATGAATTTCCTGTGCGGCAAATTCTGGGTAATATAGCTTGAAAAAGCCTTTTATGCCGTCCACAATAGTGGAGCGGTAAAACACATTTTCGGTTTGCAGCAAATTACCGATAATTGAAGAGTGCAGGATTTTGGTTGACTTTATCAGTCCGTCGATACGCTTATGTCCGGCTTGATATAGAGCGTACATGCTTTCTTTTTGGATTGCTGCCACTGCTTCATCGGGGTTAGGATAGGTCTTTAACCATACACCAACGGTGAACATAATGGAGGTTAGAAGACTCTGTGCTCCTTCTACTCGGATTGAGCTGCTGCCCCCGCTGTTATACCTCTCAGTTTGCTTTGCCAAAAGTGAGAGGCAGTCAAATTGTATTTTTTCAAGCTGTGCATCTGACAACATCCCCCACATATAGGCTTGCTCAAGTAACGATTTGAAATAATATTCACTGCTTAATGTTTCCCTTTTGATTCTGCAGATCTTATCAATATCTGCCATATTCATCCTCCTCCTCCGCATCCAATTGGATAGCATGGTCTGCATAATCCGGAGCATAACCATAGCGCAAGTTTCGGGCAAGCTTATATAGTTCCCGCCCGGATAGCAGTTCAAGAGAACCTTGGCATATTCCATTAAAAGCATTTTTCATATATTTGATCAAGTCGTCATCGCCCATCAGATCAAGAGTTTCGTTCTTGTAATAATAAAATGTTTCTAAAAGCTCATGCAAGGTTTCTTCATAGTTATGCCTTGAAAGATAAGGTGAGTTGCAAAATTCCTTAATTATCTTGTCAATCACACCGCCACCGAATTCAATCCGGCCATTTTCCTTTAATGCAAAAGAGCGAGTTTCAACCAAGGCGAGAGCCTGTGCCTCTGTCAGAACAAAACCAAATTTCACAGTCAGGTCGTTGCATTTCATGACTTCGTTGACAGCTTGCTTTTCTACCAGAGCGCCGCTGAACAGGGATAATTCAAAGGCCATAAAAAATATTCCTCCTCCCATTTAAAAAGCAGTATTGACAACGCAGGCAAGGTGTGATATGATAAAATTAAGTGTATTATATTCTTAGACAACGAAACATTATACAATCATAACTTCTCTTTGTCAAGATGAAGCAGACTATTTTTATGGTTTGCTTTTTTATTTTCACGAAAAATATAGCCCCTATTTTAATACTCGGTACCCAAAAGACACTTTGATTTATGACCTGTTTATAAAAACAAAGGCATCCATTTATTATCTGGTGCCTTTGTTTATTTCTGTGTGAAATTGTCATTTCAATGGTCAGATCTCCCTAATCTCCAAGCCGCGCTTTACGCCCGCATTCCGGTAGTTATGGCTGTTCTTATCAAGATTCCTGCCTGACCATGATTGCCGTAAAGTTATTAAATTCTTTACAATAGTCTTTACATGCAGAACGGCATATTGTCATTCGGTTCAACGCATATATTTTCTTCACTTTATCTCAATTAAATTGGTTAATATACCTGTCCCAGCTCCAATATCTGAGATAACAGTATTTTTTGAAAACCCCAATTCATTGACAAGATAATTGATAAACTCCTTTGGATATGTCGGGCGATATTTAATATAGTCTGATACTTTATTGGAAAACTTTTTTTACTATTCATCTTTACCCCTTATATAGTATTTTTTTCATAACCTTGATACTTTTATATCCCCATTTCGGGTTTCCAGCTCAATGGATACAGTGGGGGATGAACCGACAATACCGGCAGCGGTATTGCCAGTGACGGCAAGCAGGTCAGCAAACGAGGTATCAATAGAACCTTCTCTTGTTGTTGCGGAAAATTTAAACTCCAGCTGGCTCGGAAGTCCGAAGGTAAGGCTTCCATTTTTAGAATAAGCGGAAATGTCGCCTGTCACATCGGTAAAGGACGCCTTTATCGAACCTTCCCCAGAAGCATTGAAAGAACCGTAGCCGGTAATATCGGATATAGCCAGCTTCCCGCCGGTAGATTTGTAGGTGAATGAGCCATTTGCATGATTAATCGTAGTGTTGGCGCTGGTGGACTGAATATAAATGGTGTCCATATCAATCGTGTCAAAGGTTAAATTGCCACTTGTGCTAACAATTTTTAATGCAGACGCAGTAAAGCCTTTCCCTTCTGCTCTGCCGCTTGTTGTGGTAATGTTAATAGCCGATGCTTTTATATCGGACACATTTATCATCCCGCTCGTTGTATCAACACTAAAATTCCCGGACAAATTCAGAGGAATTTTAGTATCTACGGTTCCGCTTGTAGAGTGCAGGGATAGGCTGTCGCTATAATCCTGGGGAATACATAGCTCAATGTAAGATTCAAAGCCGGACCGCCTTGGCCGATCACCTTCTGTTATGAGCAGTTCTCCATTTTGAATGGTTGTTCTGGCGTAGTAATTCTTTTTATCCTCATTCATGTATTCTTTCAATACGACCTTATCGCTTTCGCTTTTTAAAACGTAAATATCATCCGCATCATAATCAAGCCGTATGCTTTGAAAATCCCCGATGTCGAACGCAAGAGTGTTCACAAGTGATATTGCTTTCTGATTGCCGCAACCCGACAGGGCTCCAATGAGCAAAATACATACAAGTGCAACAGATAATATATTGGGCTTCATAAATATCTCCTCCTTCTATTGATTGAATCGTTCATTCAATTTAATAGTATATTTTCACGGAGCCCGCGCTCCGTAAAAAATAGTTTATCCTTTATATGCGTGAAGTAGATTATCCATACACACGCTCTTGGACACTTCGAACGGAATATCCTTTTGCACCTCGAAGGCATCATTCGTGATGTGCATACCCCACCATGACAAGGTTTCGATGATGAGCCGTGTGCAGTACTCAGGATGTTCTACCTTTCGGAAGGTTCCTTTCCTCATATAAAGCGTAATATACGATAAAACCTGATCATAAAATTTCCGCCGATATTCTTTATAATGGATTGTCAGTTTTCCTAAATTATCCGGATTCTTTTCAATCACCAGACAGCCAATACTATATTTTGAAATGACATCAAAGGCATCAGACAGCATTTGTTCCAAAGGATAATCTGCAATATTGTCAAGATGCGCTGAAAAAGCTTTTGTATTCCTTTCAAAGGCATCCATAATCTCATTATCCAAGGAATCAAATATTTCCGAACATACTGGCAACTCGAATTCCTGCGTTATAAATGCCGGATCAATTGTACCTTTCATAATAAAGCTAAGAATATCTCGTTTCCCTGTAAAGTATACATACAGCATTCCTGTTGATAAGCCAATCTCTTTTGCAATGTCTTTCATCTGGGTTCTGGCATACCCCTTATTGATAAACAAGTGGCTGGCTGCGTCAAATATCAATTCCATTCTATTTTCCATCATACACCTCGAATAATTGAACGAACGGTTCATTTAATAGCATTATAAATCTATTTCTTTAGAATCGTCAAGCCGTTTGTTTATTCGAATGTTTGTCCGACTCCCAAAGTATGAGTTAAGGATACCCTCCAAACCCGTAAATCTGGAGGGCTTATTAGCGATGTTCAGGCATGGAAAGAGTCCCGGCAAACTCACGTTTTTTTGTTGGGTTTTGTCCTTTCTCATCAATGTGCAAATTAACATCTTGGTTAAAAAAAACACTGTTTTTTTGGCCGCCTTGCCAGACGCTGGACACTTTCTGCATTGAATACTCCTCCTATTTCCATGACAGCCTGCAGCTAAGGTTTCGAGGTGATCTGTTTATCGCGAACTGCCGGCTAATCCCTTGCGTTTTCGATGAGTCTTAGTTTTTCAGTGTCCCGGGCTGGAGATGAACCGAAGAAGCGGGAGTACTCCCGATTAAACTGTGAGGGACTCTGATAGCCGACTTGATATGCGGCACCGGCTACAGCATAGCCCTCAAAGGCAATGAGGTTTCTAGCCTCCAAAAGCCTTAATTGCTTTTGAAATTGAATCGGGCTTAAACCCGTTGCCCTTTTAAACTGACGGTGAAACGTATTTATTGCCATCCCGGATTTTGCTGCCATCTCACTGATGTCTACCTGCCTCGTATAGTTAACGCGAAGCCATTTTACAGTCTGAGAAATCCTGGAGAAATTACTTTCTTGCAAGCCAAGCTGCCTCAGATACCATCCCTGGGGTCCCATCAGAACCCGATAAAGAATCTCCCGTTCATAAGCCGGGGCAAGAGCCGGAATATCTCTTACTGTTCTCGTTAATCGCAATAAGCGCAGCCATGCCTCCATCAATTCAAAGTCTATTTTACAAGCTCCGAAATGTTCAGAAGCAGTTGGAATGAGATCTTCAGGAAGATCTCTCAATAAACTCTGAAGGACAGTCTGATTCAGCTCAAGACCAAGAGACATGTAAGGACGGCCCTCACTGTCCGGATGTACACTCGCCGTTGCGGGAACATGCAGCGGCAACACGTAATATGAAGGCCCTGCCATAATAGTGCTGCGCTCCCCAATGGAAAGAATCTTTGTTCCTTGAATCGTAAAACCAATCATTGGCTTGTAGAGGGCTGCAAGTTGATGGGCGGGAATGTCTCCCTTAATCATACTTAGCCCCGGTACTCCGGTTTCCATGGGTCGAGTGCCTGCTTCTTTCATCAGATCGATAATTTCATCTAAAACGTTATTCATATCCATAGTCTATCACACGCCTTGCTGTTTTCCAATACAAGACTGAAACCTCGCGGCATTTTCAGGCTATTTTTATATTGACACAGCAGATAATACAGGTGTTTCAAAATCGTCATTGGTGGTTTTAGGCAATCAAAGGGCACTATTGGATCTAGGTTATTTGAGCAGAAACGACTAAAATAGAATTCAGATCGGACAACAAAAAGGAGGACCTTATGAAAATAGCAATCGTAACAGGCGGAAGTAACGGCATCGGCAAAGCGACCGCCCTTGAGCTTGGCAAGCGCGGAATCAGCGTCATTCTCACCTACAATTCCTATCAGGATAGAGCAGAAGCTGTCGTTAAGGAGGTTGAGAAGAATACAGGAGTTCGAGCTGCAGCACTGAAGTTGGATCTGACTCAACTATCAACCTTCGAAGGTTTCGTTCTGGAAGTGAAAAAGAGCCTCAAAGAAATTGGGAACAGAACGACGTTTGACTATCTAGTTAATAATGGCGGCGTTGGCGGGCCCATGATGTTCTCTGAAATGAGCGAAGAGTACTTCGACAAGATTCTAAATACGAACTTCAAGGGACCCGTTTTTTTAACTCAACTTCTCGTCCCCTTCATGGATGATGGTGGAGCCATCGTCAATACCACGAGTACAGCCAAAAACCAATCTTTTCCCGGCTACTCCGCCTACGGCTCCATAAAAGCAGCCTTCTCCTCTTGGACCCGCTACATTGCCAAAGAACTGGCCCCCCGCAAAATCCGGGTCAACGCAGTTTCCCCCGGTCCTACCCACAGCAATTTTGGTGATGGAGCATTCGACAAACATCCTGAATTTATCCAGCCGCTGGCTGAGCAATCTGTGTTTGGCCGAATCGGCCAACCCGAAGATCTTGCCAAGGTGATTGTGAACCTATTGTCCGATGATTTCGGCTGGGTTACAGCCCAGGACATTGAAGTGTCCGGCGGACATTTGCTTTAAGAAGGTTAAGAAAAATTCGGCAGTTTTGAGGAGAATAATCTGGATTAGTCACTTCAAAACGCCGAATTTTACATTTAATTTCCCGAAAGTATTAGGCAAACATCTACAAAGGACGAGTGGTTCCCAAAACTGCCCCGAACGGGTTGAAAGGCTCCGCGGGCAGCAGTTCGCTGCGCATACCTACGTCTTGGGCTTTAAGCCGTCGGAACAAAAGCGCTTGCCTAAACCCGTTATCAGCTTTCTTAAAACTTTAGCATAAAATCCGTTCATCCTTTCCGCATTCCGAAGCTCATAAAGCAGATACAGATAATCCACACCCTCATCCTTGCAATAGCTGTACAGTACTTCATCTTTCTCTTTGTAACGGTAATACTTGATCATTTAGAACACCTCACTAGAATAATGTTGATTTTCCCGGGCTGAACTCTCTTTTTATGTAAAAAGAGAGTGGTTAAATCCTTTTCATCGGACTTAACCACTCTCCTGATAAATGCTCTTAAGTATAATCCTTATACCGGACATCATCGTATCAAAGAAGGTCATCGAGAAAAGTGAAACTTGAGTAACCAGAATCGGAAAAAGTATGATCAAAAACTGCCCGAGCTTTTCTTTAATAGAATGGGTTTACTCCATTTCAGGTAACCGTTGGGAAGACGTCTCTAGTGATGCTGTTGTAGCAGTACCACATCTAAATAGAGGCGTCTTTTTCCTTTCTTCAAGGATAACGTCATGGTCATTATATTCGTCAACTTAGGGCCAGGCAATACCAGCAGCTTTTGGACTTTTTAATTCAGCGTCAACACCAAGGAATAGAAATAAAAAAACAAAGGCATCCGTTTATTATCTTAGTGCCTTTGTTTTTTTCTGTGTGAAATTGTCATCATGCTGTCACCGGTTTCCCGCATCTATCGTTTTTCTGAAATAAACTACTGCAACTTAAAAATTCGGCGGTTTTGAGATGACTAATCTAGATTAGTCAGACCTCAAACTGCCGAATTTTTAAACATCCAGACCTTGGCATCTACCAATTGACCCAAGTGACTTTTGATGTTAGTTAAACAATTCCACCGCTTTTCTAGCGATCCTTTCCCCAAATATTTTTGCTCGCTCTTTTTGACCATCATCCCCATCTTTAATGCACACAGCTCCATAATGAATAAAAGGCTGTCCCTCAGCAACTCCTGAAGAGTAGACCAACATACCTTTTACCAACATCTCAGCAATCATGGAGATTTCCGCCACCTCTGCACCACCGCCAACATAATTTGCTGTAGCAAAAACAGCTCCAAGTTTTCCTCCGACATTTTTAGCTGTATCTAACCATTGCTTTAATTGCCCTGCAAAGGTTCCCGCAATCGTCGGCGACCCAAAGATAACTGCTTTGGCTTCGGTCAAGAAGTCATCGTCAATTGCTTCGATGGACATACTTTTGACTTCGACTTTTTCAATTTTCTTTGCACCTTCAGCTACAAGATCTGCAACCTTTTGGGTATTACCAGATTTACTGTAATATACAATAGCTATTTTCACAAAATCCCCCTCCTTTTGAACACTATTCTAATACTATTTCCATTGCTTGGAAATAGTTATTCAATGAGGATAAGCAATTCTAACCAGTATATACAAAAAAACGGGATTTACAGGGGCTGCAGTTCTGTTGAGGAAGAAATTAGGCCTAACGCTCTGCTTTATTTATTGAGTTATTCCAAGTATCTAATGAAAAGGGATTTTTTTGGCATTCCTCTAGAAACTTCTTAAACGATTCTTCATCTTCCCTTTTTTGCTCTTCATCAATAGTCACCATCATTTTTAATTTTTCACAAGAGATGACACCATGATTCTGATATTCTTCAATCACCCGCTCAATGGTATTAGTATCAAATTCCGGATCATTTTTAAACACCGAATCATCAAAACCTTCGGGTAACCTATAGGTCGTATAGTCATTAAAGAGCATGACTTCCATATGAGTTTCAGCTTTTCTAAATTCAAGGTTGGTTAATTCTGCAAAGCTTTCAAGGCAATTCTGATCATAACTTTGAGAAATAATATTCTCTACAAACAATCGTACTACTTTATCCCCCAGGAAACCTCCATGAAATTCCAGAATCATGGATTCCCTAGACTTTTCAATAATCCGAATTTTTGCTTCGTGAAAACCTGGCCAACTTCCCTTGAAACCTTTTACTAATTCATCCGAACCTTCTATCATTTCAGGAGCTAAAATTAAACTCATTTCTGCCGGACCACAGGGAATATGGGGACGTTCCTCCTTATTATGCAGGTACATAAAGGCGTTACTATTGAGAAAAAGAAGATAGTTACCATATTCATCCTTTCCTTTTTCAACGACAAAACCTTCCTGACATAGTTGATTTGCAAATTTCAGCTTATATTTATATGCCATCCCGTAATTACCTAAAAATTCTTCGTCCAGCCAAATTCTGTCTGATACCGCAGAGATATTTCTTTGCACTGTTCCGGTACCGTCTTTATTGTCAGTAACTATTGTATGGCTTTTGTTCTGAATAAAGGATTTGTTGTCCTCAGCTCTTATTACCTGCATGAATATTTTCCTCCTCTAAAAGCTATTGTGAATATAAAAAATCCCTCTCAATTCTCTTGAACCTTTCGCTAAGTTCTTGTTCCAGACATTAAGCATCAAATTTCCAAGATATAATTCCACGTCTTTTCTACATTTCCTCTTAAGATAAGATTCCTCTAAATGGGACGCTGCCGGCAAAGGCATCCAACTAGCTGGCGGCTGAAGCCGGTACCACTTTCTGCAATTTTCCGGAATTGGCGGTGCCTGTGGCAGATCGCGTCGACCTCCACGCAGTGCATATACCTCTAATGCTTCTAAATTATTTCAGAAAGACCACTAATAAATTCGATAATTTTTTTTAATTCTTCAGCAGTAAAACGATCTAGAAACAGGTTAGCCCTTTGATATAATTTTTCATGGAGTCTTTCATGAACTAAAAATACTTCTCTTCCAAGTGGAGTTAACAAGTAAAATATTTCCTTTTTATTCCCTTCTTGGCGATATATTTTAATCAGTTTCTTTTTTAACAATTTAGAACTAATTTTTGAAATGCCACCTTTTGTTATATTCATCTTTTGTGAAATTCCAATTGCATTAATTAACGGATTTCTTTCAATACAATCAATAACATGGCACTCTGTTAACGTAATATCTGATATATTTTTATATTGCTCTTCTCCTAGTAATTCTTTAAGATATTCATTCTCGTGGTTTTCCATATTAATTTTGTTTATAAAACGGTCAAAGTTTACAATAAGCTCTCTTTTCAATTTTTGTTCTCTCTCTAAGTTGTTCATAAGCTTTCTCCTTACAATGAATAGTATCGGGTATATTTAGAAAAGAAACGCTACATTTCTGTAAACTATTATCATTATACCAGATTTGAATTATTTGAAAACATCATGTTTAACAATGGTTGACAAGGAAACTATTACGAGGTATACTCACAATAGTTGACGAGGAAACAATTATATTGGAGGTAAAACAGAGATGATAATTGATTTGACTTACCCTTTACCCAAGGAAAAATTGGAGCAGTTACTGGAATTAGCGACAACAGCTAAGTATTCTGAAAAATTCGGGCACTTTGGAACTCATTTTGACTGTATGGGACATGAATTTTCAATTGATAATTGCAAAAGGAATGGAAAAATATTTGATATAAGTTCTATAAGGGAACGAGAAGTTAACCTAGAAGATATCGACATATCAAAAATTGAAGAAAACGATTTTATAATCTTCTATACCGGGATTATGGAAAAGAACGAATATGCAACGCCAGAATATATGAAAAATAATCCTGAGTTGTCTAATACACTTATTCGTTACCTGATTGATAAGAAGGTAAGTCTTATAGGTTTTGATATGGGAGGAATTAGAAAATCATCTGAACATGCAATCGTAGATCAATATTGCGCCGATAATGGTGTATTTATAATTGAAAATTTAACTAACCTGAATAAACTTATTGAATTCAAAGACAAGCAATTTATTGTGTATACCTATCCAATTCTGATTGTTGGTTCCACTGGACTACCTACACGAGTGATAACAGAAATCTTTCAGTAACAATTATAACTATCATAAAATAATGAACTCTTAGAAAGAAAAACAATGAATAGTTTAAGACAATTTTATCTGAAACTAAAATTACTGAATACAAAAAAATATTATGAGAATAGTAAAGGCTTTAGCCACACTGAGGGAGGTACTGAAGACGGCGGTTCCGCTGTCCGCCCAATGCAATCAAACTTATCCATATATGAATTAACAATAGAGTTTGAACAAAATGAAGACGGTCGATATGCCGGCAGCATTGAACAAATTCCCGCTATAGTTGCGGATGGAGAAACTTTAGAGGAGTTGCGAATGGAATTAGTTTATCATCTCTTTGAATATGCTAAAGATTACTACGCTGATTTTAACCGTTATTTCAACAGTCCCAATCGCCATTCCCACGCCTACTATATCCTCCGAGTGTTACTGGAAGATAACTTAGAATCAGTATCCGGTATGCTTCATGCCTAGTTGGAGTGATTTAGAAAATTACTTAAAGCGAAATGTGTGGGAGTTGGTTAAGCAAAACGGCAGAGATAAAATTTACGAAAAAACTATGCCTGACGGGATGATCCGCAGGACAGCGGTGTCAAAATCTAGTGGTGAAATTGGTAAAGGTTTATTTAGTCGGATACTAAAACAGCAACTTGGAATCAATAAAAAGGATTTTAATTCTCAAAAATTGTCAGTTGTGAAAAACTTAAGGGGATACGCACCTGTATTGCGCATCCCCTTTTTTGACTGTTATTAACTTTTGGCAGTAGTTTATAGTACCCGCCGTTCAATCCGCCGACTACAATAGCCCCAACTCCCGAAGTTCAGCACCTCCACCCGGCTGTGACTCCTCCCGCTGTCCCCGGTGAAGGTGAGGAGCCTCTGCAGAAGGAACCGGGCATCCTGGGTCCGGTTCAGAAAGATCATTTTTCTTAAAGATTACCTTAATCTATTCTAAGCTATAACCGGATTAGCGATCCTTTGGGAGCGTTTTGATGCACCCAGTCTATACCATTTTCATTCGCCAACCTTTGTATATGACCTTTATAGTTGTCATACCAATCTTGAGGGGTTGTTACCGCAGACTTAATATCCTCGCCGCCTAGAATAGTTCTACATAAGTTCATCATGATCTGTCCCTTTAATCCATTTTGTCCGCCTTTTTTAAACTCGGAAAATAAATAGGTCAGGGCTTTATGATCCATAGCGAGAATTGCGTTATATTCAGTTTCATGTGCCTTGATATAATCCTGTGGATTGGACGACATTTGAGGAGAAGACATGATTGTTGTAAGATTTTTCTCAATTTGGTCCATATATGGACCTTGCACCGTGATCTTGTTAGTCTCTGGCGGGATGATCTGTTGACCAAAGGGAATGCTGTTTATGCGGTCTATAAATTTTATAATCGTGCCGGTGTTGCTGGCATAGCCGCGAACATCACCATCCATCAACTGCTCTGCATATTCTCTAGTATGAGGAAAAGTAGATGTGGAAATAGAAGGCGTGTTGGTGATATCAAAGATTGAGCTGTAAATAACATCAACATTGTCCACTAAGCTAAAGAGCATTATGGCATTATGAAAAGCATACGTGTTATCTAGTCCTTCCAACTCACTCACCGTGTAATGAATGGTTATACTATAGGGCGTAGCGGATGTCTGAAGCTCTACGCTATCACGTACGACACCAGCGGGCAAGGGCATGGCATCGATGAGTGCAACAACCTTGCTGTTGTCACCTACGTATTGGGTTTTGTTGGCCATTAATGTCTCCGTTTTAAAGCCTGAGTAAACGCCTGTCGCCAAGAGATCATTCTTCGGATTTGCAGTAAGGAGCACAACCAGAGCAAATGTTACTATTAGCGTTGCTACTACAACCCAAAAAGGAGGTTGCTTGTAGCTTAAAACATTCTTGATCCTTGCTTTCGTGTTGCTTTCTCCAAAGGCTAGTGGACTTCCGGAAATCAACTGACGTTTACCGGTGGCCAGAGCTAACAAAGATTTGCTGTAATCGGCTCTAGTCTCATCGCCGAATAGTTTCAGAACGCTTTCATCGCAGGACATTTCCAGGTCTTTGCTCATCAGAAAAAAGCTGAGCCACATCAACGGATTAAACCAGTGAACTGACAGGACTAGAAACACAAACGGCTTGATGAGGTAATCTAGCCGTTTTATATGCACCCTTTCGTGTGCCAGGATATAGGGTAGCTCACTTTGTGAAATATCTGTTGGAATATAAATCTTAGGTTTTATGAACCCGCAAACAAACGGTGTAACGATTCTATCTGTTTCGAAAATCTCATCTCTTACGAGAGTCGATGTTTTAACATTGTTAATGACCTTCAGATAGGAAATTACATTATATATTATAAGCAGAGCGACACCGACCACCCATACTATACTCAAAATAGCCATAACCATCTGCATGGGGTTCACACTGGCAGTTTGTACCGCCTGCGGCAACGAACTATTGACCACTTTGTTTATGCTATCGACACCAACATCAATACCTGGAGTTTGCATAAGACCCATATTATAGGGCACATAAGCTAAAGCTCCCGTAGTTTGCTGCGTTCCCGGTTTAATCACGGTTAAAAAGCTAAATGTTGATGTGAAAGAGACAGGGATAACAAGTCGTATGAGTACCGCTGACCATAGTGAATATGAAAAAATCCTGGGCATTTTTTTGAGCATTAAACGAGCGATGATAACCCCTATGGCAACAAAGGATGCCGTGATGCTCATGTTGAGGACGGTTGTAAAAACCACTTGTAATGTATTCATTTGATCGCCTGCTCAATGATGGTTTTCAGTGCCGCTGCATCTTTGGATGTTAATCGTTTCCCATCTAAGAAAGCGGTCAAAAATTGTGGTAGCGACCCGTTGAAAGCTTTCTCAATCAATGTTTCACTCTCATATTTTTGGACCTCTTCACGTTTTACGAGTGAAGTGACAACCGCATCTTCGTTTTTCAAGATTCCTCTCTCACTTAATTTTCTGAGGACTGTGTAGGTAGTGGACTTTTTCCACCCTAATTTTTCGAGGCAAAGCCGTACCAGCTCTGTAGAATTCACAGGCTCGTTTTCCCAAATGAGAGATACAAATTTATGTTCTGCATCAAATAACTTGTATTTTTCCATAACGTCACCTCCCCTAAAGTTTATTGCGATAGACCTTGACTTGAGTTTATTGCAATAAACCTTTTCTGTCAATAGGAAGTTTTGTGACTTATTCTAATTCAATAAAAATTCATGATGGAACCCCAATTGATAGATGGAACAAAAAACGCCCACAATAATCGCAGGCGTTCACAATATAATTCTATTTCTTTCTCATCTTCTCTGGAATATACACGCAGAATGGCTCTGAGGCCATATAGTTTCCAGTTGCCGCGTAGGCACGTGCTCTTGATCCGCCACATACTTTGTTGTACTCACAAATACCACATTTACCTTCGTACTTATCAGGTGAACGCAAGTCTTTTAAAATAGGGCTTTCGCGGTAGATGTCGCGCAGTCTATTTTCCTTAACGTTACCAACTACTAATGGTAAAAATCCACTGGGTGAAACGTCACCAGTGTGTGATACGAAGATGAAACCATTTCCATCGTTAACTGCTTTTGGTGCTCTTGCCAGACCGTCAATGAACTGAGCCATGTCACGTGTCTTAGTACCTTCGAACGTGATTCCCTCACCTGTAGTACCATTTTCCTTAGCACGTTGTTGGAATACAACACGACGATAGTGCTGACCGGCAGTTGTTTTTATATCATAAGGCGCATTTTTACTTAACTCGTAAAGCCACTTGAATACTTCTTCGTGCTCAGCAGCTGTTATGCAATCATCCAATGATGCACGTCCAGTTGGAATCATCATTAAAATGTACCAAACCGACGTCTTCAACTCTTTCATCAATTCCGCCATTTGCTCAAGTTGGTGTAAGTTTGCTTTATTAATGCAAGTATTAATTTGGTGAGAAATACCAATTTCGTTTAAATATTTAAGTTTCTCGATTGTTAAATCAAACGTTCCCTCGACTCCACGGAAAGCATCGTGGGTCTTAGCATCTGCACCGTCAATTGAGAAACTCCAACGAGAAATCCCAACTTCTTTGGCCATGTCCATGCGCTCTTTTGTAACTTCAACAGTAGCACTTGGGCTCATCGAAACACGCATTCCTTTTTTAATAGCGTAGTCTGCTAATTCAAAAAGGTCTTTTCGAAGCATGCAGTCCCCACCGGTGAAAACTAGTATCGGGTTGTCCATTGCGTAGATTTCATCGATTAGCGCGATACCTTGCTCGTGGGATAACTCCTCCGGATGCGGATCAGGTTGCGCATCTGCACGACAGTGTTGGCACTTAAGCCCACATGCACGAGTAGTTTCCCAGATTACGATGAACGGGTTCTTATCGTAGTCAACGTTCATTCCTGGGTGCCCGCCTGGATGACCACCTTTACCCTGCGGATGTCCTCCCATTCCGTGAGGATGTCCACCTATTTTCATTTTATTTTCCATCTCAAATCACTCAATCCATTTTAGTTTTCTAAATATAGATTTTACACAGAAATCTGACGAACTTGCCGCAGTTACTCCTTGAGTCCGATACGAAGATTACGATAAGAACTGCTATGTGGGAAATGCTAGCCTCCTCATACCAGAACAGTATTAAGAAATTAGTATATCCACCGAGTTATTTGACGCTTATGGTTGACCTACAATGATAGGTACCTAAACTAATTTTATCTGCTTTGTTTCAAGTAAGTCTTCAATTGCGTTGGTTACAGCTAGGCCACCACAACGAAGTAAAAAGGTATAACCTTCATCATCTAGTTTTAATTGTTCACTCAGAGTTTTTAGTGTACCACCAGTAATCGTAAATCTCGCTATTTCTCGTATGATATAACCGGCAAGTAATCTTTTACGGCATTGAGGCGTATGCTCCCAAAGATTATCTATATCTTCTGTTATCTCATCGGTTTTACAGTCTACCTCTTTTTTATTTTCAGCTCCAGTCATCGAAATAAACTCTTTTAGTTCTTTAGCGAATTTCTCCAAGACTAGTTTTCGTCCTTCTTCATTCTCCCACTTTAATCCGCCTTTTCCACTGGCTAGTTAAGAGCTTTTTCCAGATTATCCAGTGAAACCACTATATTATGACGAACTTATGACAGAGGGACATGTTCAATAACGATTGAACTATATAATTCCCACATATTTATAAATTAATTTTTGCTTCTTTGGGTAGAATTAATATAAACTCAAGGAGGTAATTTTAAATGAAGATTATTAAAAATGACCTGAAGGAAACTAGGGAAAAACGCATTTGTGAGCATTTGTTAAACCTTAATAAGAATAACGATACATTTGCAGTTGAATTGGATAATCTTGATGTAAGGATTTATTCAACGTCTGAAAATGACGACGCAATTATTTATTTGAAAAAGGAGTCTTTTCACAGAAGTACGTGTGAACCTGAAGAACTTTATAGTTCTCTGATTATTTTTTACGACCTTAATGAAAGGTATCGTCTAATATTCAATGCGGATGATACCTTTACTATCAAGACATTGGATTAATAGTTATATTAATCTTTTTTCCATAAACTTCCTCCTCGTAAAGCTATTTTTAATGGGTGTCTTTACAGATTTATCCACAGTAAACTTTTTGTATACAATGATTATCTATAATGTTCCCAGGGGGTTGGACACGGAGCTGAAAAAGCAAGAGAATGAAGGTATGAGTAAGAAAAGAAAAACCTACAGCCCAGCGGAAAAAGCGAAGATCGTTTTAGAGGTTCTCAGAGAGGAAAGTAGTCTCAATGAGATAGCCACCACTATGGAGTCAGTCCACAGCTCATTAGCCGAAGGAAAGTTGAGTTTATTGTACAGTTTGTATGTACTATACTAAGGATATAGGATGTAACCCTCTGTAGTTGATTCGTGTTTACTTGCAATAGAGTTATTTTTTATTCAAAGGCTTCATATATTTTGCAACGATATATGAAGTGACAGCTCCAAGGATCATGAAATTTATATAGTAAATAAATTGAGAGTAGGGTTCATTGTTCATTTGAGAAGCAATTCCGGAAATAGGAGCTAAAATCCCAAACGTTCCAAGCCTCCACATTAAGGAAACACCTATTGCTTTAATAAGATAATAATCTTTTCCCGATATTCTTAATACAATTGCCGTTAAAACTCCTATGGCACAAGTCATAACAAGGGAGTTTGTAATCCCCGTTATATACCCAAAGGGCGTATGGACATAATGTTCTTTTAAGTAAATGTTAGCCCCTGCTTCCCATGGTGCAGTATAATCTGCCCCAAAAGAGCCAGTGATAAGCCAATCCACTATCTCATAGACGATTAAGGCTACCACTCCAGCTAGGGTCCCCACTGCAATTGTATCTCGCATAGACTTTTTCCTCTTTTTACGAAAGAAATTTATAATTACGAAAAAAACTTTTTTCGCTTAGGCACTAACCCCTTTAACATATATTTTAATTGTCTCCAGAACGAATCCCTGTATACACCTTATGCAATTAAAATCGTTACTCTTTTGTTTTCCTTCTCGATTTGTATTTGAACATCTCCCAACTTATTAGCTGTTCCAAAATAGACCAAAGCTGGTGAAATGATTAGAATAACTAACCTCAAATAGTCTCTATTACCTTTGAAAAACTCAAGTATCCCCCTGATTGTAAATGGTTTCATACAACCCCATGCATCGCTTCCATCTATGTGTTGTTTCCATTCTTCTTCCTAAATTATCTGGATTTCTATCACTGGTTCCAAGTGTTAACAATGGCACGTTGCGGTAAACTTTGATTAAGATACTTAGCGAGCCCGTTCGGTGTTTTCCCTCAAGGAAGAGCTTATAAAAAGGATTTCATTAACGATTGTAGAATAAAGATGTCTAGGCCAAATTAGTAATGATAGTCTGTAGCCAAAAGGAGTAAAAGTTGTGTCAAAACAAGCAAATCGCGATGACCCGGAAAAAGCCTTTCTTGATGCGGTAAAAGAAATCAACATAGAAAATGCCGCCCAGACCGAACCATTCTATTCTCTTAAAGAAATACTCGCGCTTAAAAATATGACTGAGTTGCGCCAGCTCGGAAAAGTGCTCCAAGTTAAATATTACAGCAAGCTCCCCAAGGCGGAACTAATTCCTGCTATCGCTGAAACGCTGAAGCAATCTGATACCCTCCGTAACTGCCTTTATACCCTCAATGAAATAGAGTGGGAATTTTTCCAAAAGGCCGCTGCAAAAAAACACCTGCAAACTGACAAAGTCTATATTGATTCCTATCATATACCACAAAAAATGGGGTTGCTCCAATGCTTCTATCACAAGGACAAGCTGTGGTTCATAGTACCGAAAGAACTTAGAGCTACTTTTAGAATAATTTCTGAAACGGACTTCCTTGAGGACAAGCGTTTTCGTGACCTCCTAAACAGATTCGCCATTGCTGCTGTTTCGCTATACGGCGTCATCAGTCAGGATGACTTCGTCGAACTTTTCAATAGTCATAATGAGCGACAAACCAACATCGACGAAATGTTTCCACTCTTGCTTAACAATGTTTACAGTGATGTAGGATATTGCTTTTGGGATGAGTACATAGTTGACGATAGTTTTGAACAAGATGAGTTTGCCGGTGTAAAGAGATTGTTATCAGAGAGAAGCGGGAAACCTAGATATAATCCAAAAAGAGAAGACTTTCTTAAATATTCCGACTGGGAGTATTACGAGGTCACTCCACAGCTTATCACTATAAAACAGCATCTTTCAAAGTTAATTGACGATCCGGATGTAGTTGAGGAAATCCTCGATGAAATTCATAATCTGAGTGCTGCGGAAGCAAGGACACAGAATTTTTTTGATTTGTTGGATTCTGCTGGCGTTGTCTTTGATAATATGGAGCAGGCGGGTGCGATGATGCAACTTATCGTTGATGTACGCAACAATACCCGCTTATGGACTAATTACGGCTATACGCCTAATGAACTTTCTTCACGTGAAAAATCGAACCTACGCTTACTTCCCTCTGTTCAAACTAAGTATAACCAGAAGGTCGGTAGGAACGACCCATGTCCTTGTGGCAGCGGAAGAAAGTATAAGAAATGCTGCGGAAGATAATATGTGCTCCTTAGTTATAAGGGCCAAAACTTCATTTCAAGGCAAGTACTCCTTAAGGATTGCTTGCTCTTTTTTTATTTAGGTTAAACTTAGCCTTGTGTAGGTGAAAAGCGGATCTTGTGTTTATAATATTATAGAAGGAAATATCGCATACAAATTTTCGAAAGGGCTTTAATATGAAGAAAACAGCCAATAATCATGACGCATCCGGATATATTCTAGAGAGCGCTCGCTTAAAGTTTCGCCAAATAACCCACGAAGATTTTGCTTCCCTCAAAGAAATGCTCTCTGACCCCAAGGTCATGTACGCCTGGGAACATACCTTTACTGATGATCAAATTCATGATTGGATACAAACTCAATTATCCTACTACAAGCAAGACAACGCAGGCTATTTTGCTACTATTGAGAAAACAACCGGGGCATTTGTGGGCCAGATGGGTCTCCATCGCTGTGAATTCAATCAGCAAAGTATTTTTGAAGTTTGCTACATGCTCAAGCACCGGTACTGGCACTCCGGCTATGCTTTGGAGGGTGTCCGGGCACTGACAAATTATGCTTTTAGAGAAATAAGTTTGCCTGAGGTCTATGCCCAGATCAAAACAAATAACGCTCCTTCCATAACTGTTGATGAGGGTGTTTTTTTGTGGAATCAAGTTTATTTAGAAGGCTATGTGGTCTTTTCTTGTCGTGTGCTTTGCGGATATCGCAATAGGATTGCGGCATCTTACAGTACGATTTTCGGTGCAAAAATATCCATTTTGATATAAAATTCTTAGATGAGCGAATATAATTTTCTCGCTTAACTCAGCAAATAATTGTGAAGTGAGATTCACATGAGATAGGAGAAGTTATGTTCACGGCATAACAATGGTCGGGATTCGTTAGACGCAGCAGAACAGAATCTTGATAAGATTCATGAGAGATCAGCCTAGGTTTCAACACATCCCCCCCAAATTTCATAATCAAAGGTAAAGGTAATAAATGTTACCAATACAACTCGTGAAATGTATAATGAATAATGTTATTTGCGTCCCAAAAAGTGCACTTAGTGGGGGACTAAGCTGGATTAGTTAGACCTCAAAACCGCCGAATTTTTAATCTCGTTTAAACTGCTGAATTCTGTCTGGCTTGGATGAAAATCAGGATTAAATTGTCCCAAAAATTGATTTAATAAACTCATCGAGTTGATTATAATCAAAGCCGTTTTTAACAATCTCGTAATCCTCGAAACGACCGTCTATTTTTATATTTAATGGGTGACCAAAGGTGATTGTCATTTCTTTCTGATCATTGATATAAAACACAGCCGCAGTTTTCCACCCCACCGCTAATTTCGGATTTTTTGCTTTTTTTAGCAAATAACCCTCCAGATAGCCTGTAAATTCTTTAACCTTTTGTTTATCCTCAACAATTATTGGCTTACCGGGTGAAACCTCCATATCAAATAATTCAATTTTTGTTATATCGCCGAAGTTTATCTTCGTCATATCACTTATGGTTTTCACCTCAAAATCAATAGTTTCCGAGCTTATGATTGTCGATTCAGGTATTGCATCGCCAAGAACCACGACATTATAATTGTTAATCAAATTATTATCCAAGTATTCTTTTTGTGATATCGAATTTTCTCCAACTAAAAGCAGTGGATTACAATTATTGCTTGCTGCAGCCGCACCTGATAATCCGTCAGCAAAATTCTTACCTGAAGTTAAATAAATAGCATTCAGATCCATTTCACTCTTAAACTTATCAATAACTGCTAAGTTCCTTTGATATTTATCTTCTCCGTTTATTGCCTCAACATTAGGCAGTTCACTTACTAAAGCCGCGTCTAAGGACGAACCTGCACCAATAACATAGGTTTTGGTTATGTTATGTATCTTTAAATATTCCTTTACAATATCCGGGATTACATTATGCCGGACGTAAATAATCGGCATGTTCTTTTTAGCCGCTATAGGTGCAACAGATAAGGCGTCAGCAAAATCTTCTCCGGTTACAATGAAGATTTCATTGACATTGTCCAGTTGGTTGGCAGCCACTATGTTGGTTTCATATTTGTCCTGACCGCTTAATCTGTCAGTTTCAATACCCATGGCCTGCAATTGAGCTTCTACAGACGACGAAATCACGCCCGGTCCGCCGATTATGGTAATATATTTAACATTTAAGTCCTTTATCAGCTTCAGGGTTTCAGCGGGTATATAATTGCTTTGGGTCAAAAGTATAGGCGCATTTTGAGGACCACGACCATATTTTTGAGTTAGGGGTACTGCACTTAACGCATCCGGAAAATCTTCTCCATATACGAGTATGGCATGAATAGCTTCCTCCCAGACATCAGATATAATTTCTGCCGAAGCAGCATACCGATCAATACCTGACAGGTTTTTCGTATTCGCTTGTATGTCAGTCGGAAAGGAAAATAAGAAAACCCCTATCACTAACAAAATCACCGGACTAAACCTGATCTTAAACATTCGATCACTTCTTTCTCTAAATGAATTGAGGTCATTATCCCATACCTTCAGATGTTCACTGCTTTGCTCTTCACCTAATTAGCTGAGAGTCCACAAGCTTTGATAAGCAGGTGGCTTGAGCAACCATTAGACCGGACAAATCATTACCCCCTCAACCAATGATCTTTATATCTCCTCTTCACTATAAAAAGTCTTTTTCCTCCCAAATAAAGCAATTAAATAAAAATAAAAAGCTGAATGACAAGTCGCCTTGCGAGCCATGCACGGTCATTTTCCGGACACTGTCTCCGCATTTTAGGTCAATTATATCGCCTACCGGATGATTAAAGGAGCTTGTTTCTGCGTTTCTCCTGTCATCCGCCTGCACACCTTCCGGAATGTAATTTCCCGATGCAAGCTTAGCCCCGTTCCTCAAGCAATTTTTCCCTTACAAAGGTTCTTCCGGGGGCACCTGCCAGCATGAACAATAATTCAAATTCCTTCAGCGGAAGTGTGATCTCTTCGATTTCTGTCTTCACCAGATATTTGATTCTGATCAATGATGATTTTTCCCACTTCAATAGTTTTTGATAAGGCTATATTACACCGTTTCAGAAGGGCTTTCACACGTGCTGTAAGCTCCTCCGGTTCAAAGGGTTTTGTCAGATAGTCATCCGCACCAAGTTACAAAGCCCTCTTTTTTTAGGATTAATCGGATTAGTTCACGTATATTTTCATCATCAACCACTATAATCTTGTTCATTGGCAATTTCCTCGACGCGAACTCTCCGCAGATTGCCCACAACAGAACCAAGCTAGCTCATCTGCTGAATTCTTTAATTTAATCAACTATTGCTTTAAGAAATCAAGTACAATCTGATTAAATTCTTCCGGCTTTTCCACATTAGGAAAGTGACTACAATCTTTCATCGTCACTTCCTTGGAGTGCTTGATCTTCTCGCGAATATACTCTCCTATCTTGAGAATAATTTCGCTATCTTTATCAGCAGAAATGAATAAAACCGGGATCTGAATCTCTGCCAAGCGTTCGTAAGGAGAAGGCTTCAACTCAGTCTCCCACATAGGATTCCATCGAAATATTTTGGTTGACTCTTTGACTATTTTAATAACCTTAGCTCTGGCGTCTGCCCTGTTTAGCGATGGAAAAAAGTATTCATAAAAAGGATTGGAAATAAACTTCAGTATCGCAACTTCAGGCCCTTCGGATTGCCCCGTAATATATATATTCACCATTTCAGAAATAAAATTAGGCGGATAAGGATACCCCGTCAAGCTAGGGCAAACCAAGACCAAGTTTTTTACCATTTTTGGATATTGTAGAGCAAAATCAGTCGCAAGAGCTCCTCCAGCAGATGATCCAATAATTGTAATTTCTCTTAGTTCTAAAGCGTCCATCAATGATTTAAAATCTTCCAAATGTGAAAAAGCATCTATGGGAAGATCCGATTTTCCATGCCCTCGTTTATCAAAACAGATCACTTTATACTTGCTCGATAAGGAATCGATTTGGTAGTCCCAAATACGATGATTGCAAAATGGGCCCCCATGAATAAGAACTAATGGATCGCCTTCTCCTTTTATAGAATAATACAAACGAGTGTTATTAATTTTCAGATAACCCTTAATATCTGACATAATAATTACCTCCTTGTTATTTACTTTCTTCGTGAAGATTATTATGAATTTTCAAGGCTTCATCACACCATTCGACAATCATTTTTGCCATACGTATTCCAAAGTCTGCAGATAATTTCCAGTATTCAGACTCAAGGCAGGCACGGCTGTCCTGACTTGCCTTTCTAATGATTTCGGCTTGGTCTGTTTCGTAAAAGTTCAGCAGGTTTTCGTAATAATTACGGAATTCCTCCAGGTGACCGGAAAACTTCTCTGGGTCTGCCTTATTGGCAAAAAAGACTTTGACTAATGCTGAGTATTTTTGTTCAATTTTTTCCAGAGGCTCATTTAGCCAGCGTTGAAGTTCTTCTAGCCCCTCTTCGGTTATACTATAAACTTTACGGTTTGGTTTTCCTTTTTGAATTTCAATTTCTGCCTTCAACCAGCACTGGGATTCCATTTGATTTAAAGTACGATAAATTTGAGGCAAAGTGGCATTCCAAAAAATCTTAATAGAATGGTCGAAGTCATCTTTTAGTTGATAGCCAGTTGTTGGATGGTAACGTATTAAACCTAGCAATGCATGGGCTAAAGACAATTCTAATCCCCCCATTCGTATAGTATTATATATACCAATGCACATATAATACTATGCTTCTATAATTAAGTAAATATTAATAATGTCAGTTCAAACACAAGTTAATTTCCTAGGCTTTGAATTTATTGCACACTCCTCCCCCTCATCCCACTCATCGACTCAAAAACAAAATACGTTGGCGTGAGAATTTCTATCTTCTCAACCAACGTATTAAATATTTCTTGCTGAGCACAAGGAAACATATGGCTTTACAAAACTTACAATGAAGTAACACCCACCTGCCTTGAGTAGACAAAAAAAATATCGCCTGAGCCTGATAGGGCCTTGGCGGCAAGTGCTTTTCGGTAACATATACTACTAGCTTAAACGGAAAACTCCACCATTCCCAAATTCAAATGTATAGTGGATCAGATGTCAAGACAAAAATAATCCTAAAGATAATGTACCAGATATTGCATAGTAGTAGTCTTCATTTAGTTAGAGCGCAACATTGAATTTTGTGCTATGTAGTGACTACCGACTGTAGGACTACGCACTCATTTGCAGTAAAGCAAGGTAATATATATCTGCCGGAAAATGCCCAGGAAGAACAAGCCTCCATATATAGCGAAAAAGAATGCCTTGGCTGCCACCGGAGATTCGTTCCATATCTATCCATGACATCCCCTCCCTTTTCGCCTGCCAATCTCATACAAACACTGCTTTACATCTGCAATGGCTGGATCAGCATAAAATATTAGCCGCATTTTTTATCACAGTCACTAATTCATCCCTTTTCGTGCCGCTAACGCAAACATCATAAAAACCCATATCCTTAAGAATTTTAACATCCTGGGGCGGAATGACTCCGCCAATGACAAAGGCCATACTTTTATCAATCCCTTTTTGTCTGGCTAATTCCAAAAGATGTTTGCCTGTACGCAAATGAGCTCCCGATAGTGAGCTGACCCCAATAATTTGTACATCTTCTTCCATGGCTGCTTTAAGGGCATTTTCTGCAGTGGTGTTGCCCATATAGACAACTTCCATACCTTCTTCTTTTAAAATGGTACTCACGACGATGATTCCGCGATTATGTGTCTCGGGTCCGAGACAACACATTAAAACTTTAATTCTTTTAGCTTCCAATGTTGTCCACCCCTTTCCTTTAAAATACACCCGGCCGTTTCCAAAGGCCAAAAACTTCTTTAAAAATCTTCCATTGTTCACCCACCGTACAACCTGCTCGAGCACAATTCACTGTATATTCCATGACGTTCTTACCCTCTCTGCAAGCTATTCTTAATTCATTAAGGGCTTTCTCAACCTTGGCACTATTTCTAGTCTTTCTGTGATCCTCAAGGCGTTGTAATTGTCTGGCCTCACATTCCTCAGGATAATGGAAGGCTTCAAAATCTTTTCCTGCACCACTTTTTTGGTAATTATGACCGACAATTTTAATTTCACCTTTTTCAATTCGCATTTGTTCTTTGTACATATAATTGTATATTTTCCGGCTGAGATAGCCGTTAGCAATAGCTTCCACATAGCCCCCTTGGTTCTCAATCTCGGTGATCTCTGCTAAGATTTTCTCTTCCATCTGATTGGTCAAAGCCTCTATGTAATAAGAACCTCCCAAGGGATCAACTACAGCGGTAACTCCTGTTTCATGTTCAATAATTTGTTGGGTCCGTAAAGAAAGCAGGGATGCTTCCTCAGAAGGAACCGAAATTGCCTCGTCATAGGAATCCACATGCAAAGACTGGACCCCGCCCAGAACAGCAGCCAGCGCCTCAAAAGCCGAGCGAATAGCATTGTTATAGGGTTCTTCCCTTACTAAGCTTATACCGGAAGTCTGGAGATGACATCTCATCCAGGTTGACCGATCCTTCTTAGCCTTATACTTATACTTAAGGATTCTGTACCAAAGTCTCCTCATGGCCCGCAGTCTGGAGACCTCTTCGAAGATATCCATCCCTCCGGACCAGAAGAAAGCTAATCTCTCAGCTACCCAATCCACTTCGTAACCGCGACGAATCATTTCATCCAGGATGGCCATCCCGTGAGTTGCTGCTACAGCCATCTCTGTGACACCGGATGTCCCAAATTCCCGAAAATTATAACCGTTAAGGGTAATGAAATTCCATTTGGGCACATTCTTACGGATGAATTCAATATTGTCACACTCAATCCTGAAACAATCTTTTGGAGGAATATATTCAGAAGAATTACGAACCAGTTCTTCAAGGGTCATATCATTTTGGGAACTGCCTTTAAGTTGATCCCAAGCTACCCCTCTTCTTTCGGCCATGACCAAATACATGGGAAAGAGGCAGGCAGTATTGGAAGGGTAGTGGGTAACGATGGAGGAGGTTTCTTTAGCAAGATCAATCCCTTCATAAAGCAATTCCCAATCAGGAACATGGTTGACACTGACTCCGCAGGACCCGACAGAACCTTGGGCCATTGGGTCGTCACAATCATACATTTGAATCGTTGGCATATCAAAAAGGAGATTAATTCCTGTAGCTCCGTGATTCAGCAAATACTTTATGCGCAGGTTCGTGTCCTCCGGACCGCCAAAACCCACCAATTGACGTTGGGTAAAGGTACGGCCGCGATACATATTATTATGAATTCCCCGAGTAAAGGGAGCTTCGCCTGGATTTCCCAGTTGATCACAGTAATCCGTATCAGCAATATTCAATGGAGTATAGATCATTTCCCGGGGAATTTCAGAACCCAGAACTGTTAAGGGAATATTTTCCCAATTGGCGAGATCCTGGGGATTAACCCTTTCTTTTTTCCATTGCTCAAGACCTTCTTGAACTTTGGCCAGATAAGTTGGGTCATAGACTTGACAATTTTCAGTTTTCTTCAGAGTCTCTTGAAGAATCTCTAAGGTTGTTGGCTGTTGCTCACTTGGCATAATTAGTCACCTTCCTCATGTCTCTTGGTAAAAAACAATTGCAGAATTTCATCCGCGGCCTGATAAGGATTTAAACCCTCCGCTTCAACTCTTACTAAAATTTTTTCAACTTCCTCAAGTTCTAAAAAACTTTCACGCAAGTAGTTCTTCAATCTTTCTTCTATAGCACCATAGCAGGCATGTGTACGCTGCAGATGGATCTGTTGTTCTTTTAATCCCCCTTGACCTAAAAATGTTCTATGCCTTTGAATGGCTTCATCGAGGTCTGAGATCCCCCGGTCATTGAGAGCTTCCGTCAGGACAATCTCCGGAGTCCAGTCACTTTCTTTCCTCAAATAGAGCATCATTTGCAGGTCATCAACAACCTCCCGAGCACCTGGAAGATCAGCTTTATTGACGACTAACACATCGGCTATTTCTAAGATCCCGGCTTTTAAGGCCTGCATCTGATCCCCCAGTCCCGGAACGGAAACAACAATCTTTGTGTCAGCATAACAAATGATATCAGCTTCCATTTGACCTACTCCTACGGTTTCGACGATGATAACCTCTTGCCCAAAGGCATCCATCAGTTTAATAATTTCACTTAACCCGGGAGCCAAACCGCCCAGCGCACCACGGGTCGCTAAACTTCGCAAATAGACACCGTCATCTTGATAAGCCCACTCCATTCGCACCCGATCACCCAGAAAAGCTCCCCCGCTAAAAATACTGCTAGGGTCTACACAGAGCACACCGACACTATAATCTTTACTTCTGAAATTACGGATCAACTTATCAACTAAGGTGCTTTTTCCGGCACCGGGAGGACCGGTAACCCCGAGAACATACGCTTTACCTGTCAGGGGATAGATTGCCTTCATAATATCCAGGGATTTAGGGCTATCGTTCTCGATCATCGTGATTAGCTTACTAAGAGCTATGCGATCTTTTTGGATTAAGCCTTCAATAAGTTTTTCCATCTCTGCATCTCCCATAGCAACTTTGAAATAGGCGTTTGAATGATCTCTAAATAAAATATCCTCCATTGATATCGATCACCGCACCTGTCATGTAGGATGCAGAATCAGCCGCGACAAACACCACGACATCGGCGATTTCAGCTGGTTCTGCCAAACGGCCGGCAGGAATCCTGGCAATGAGTGCCTGAAGTTGTTCTTCAGGATATTTCATCATCATATCCGTTTTAATATAACCGGGGGCCAGGGCATTACAGGTAATTCTTTTGGCCATATTCTCAACCGCTGTAACTTTAGTTAAGCCGATTAAACCCGATTTTGCCGACGCATAATACCCAGTCCCAGAGACCCCTAGTCTGGCCGTAAGAGATGAGATATTGACAATTCGGCCATAATTATTTTGTCTCATACTAGGCAATACAGCTTTTGTGCAGATGAAAGGCCCGGTAAGATTTACATTCATTACCGCATTCCAA
Organism: Desulfosporosinus shakirovi; assembly: GCF_020595055.1. Classification (GTDB taxonomy): domain Bacteria; phylum Bacillota; class Desulfitobacteriia; order Desulfitobacteriales; family Desulfitobacteriaceae; genus Desulfosporosinus; species Desulfosporosinus shakirovi. The sequence goes on from NZ_JAJDOO010000006.1 coordinate 82,544, forward strand.
TTCTGTAAATCCCCTTTATGGATTAAGCCATCACGATTAATACCGGCATTGTTAACCAGGATATCGATACGACTGAAACGTGCTAAGATTTCCTCAACCATCTTATTGACTTCACTTTCTTGAGTCACGTCTGCGAGAAAAACCTCAGCCTCTGTTCCTATTTTACGAAGTTCTGAGACGATCTCCCGGGCTTTTACTTCATTCAGGGAGATATCGTTAATTGCCAGTTTAGCCCCTTCACTTGCTAAGGCGAAAGCAATTGCTTTACCTAATCCCTGACCGCTGCCTGTTACCAGAGCAACTCTGTCTTTAATTTTCATGGCTTACCTTCCTTTCGTCTTGCTCTTCAAATCCTCTCTACTCGCCCATTTTCAACTGTAACTGGCTGAGACGAGTCTGCCTGTTCTTTTAGACCTTTAGAGGGCTCATCTAGATTTAATGCAAAACATATGCCACTATATTTTAAATATTCAGATAATAACAAGGGCATTTTTATTGTGATTTTCAGACAAATATTAGTTAAATAAAAAGAAGCGATGCTCTATTGCATCGCTTCTTTTTATTTAACCGAAAATCTCTGATGCACCAGCTAATCAGTGATGTCTCTCGGCATCACCAAAGTCTCTTTTCTATAAAGCTTCAGCTTGCGCACTACGGTAGATTGATTAATTCCTAACATTGAAGCAGCTTTCCTGGTACTTTGGGTCAAATGATAGGCTTGTAAGATCATTTTCTTCTCTGTTTCGGCTAAGGCATCTTTTAAAAGTCTTAGCGGAGGCGGATCTGCAGTTGTTTCTTTTGAGCCATTGCCTTTAAATAAAGAAGGATCGATCCCTTCATCTGGGCTTAAAATCACCATTCGTTCAATGGTGTTTTCGAGTTCACGAATGTTTCCCGGCCAATCGTGTTCCGTAAAGGCTTGCATGATTTCCGGAGAAATTTTGCGATTAAGGTTATATTTCTTAGAGAATTTTCGCATGAAGTACTCCACTAATATAGGAATATCGATGACACGTTCGCGGAGAGGCGGGACATAAATATTGACAACATTTAAGCGATAAAAAAGATCCTGGCGAAATGTCCCCTCTTTAACCATTTGCTCTAAATTTCGGTTTGTCGCTGTAATCAAGCGCACATCAACAGAAATACTCTGCGTCCCACCCAGGCGGGTAATCTCCTTTTCTTGAATCACTCTTAGTAACTTGACTTGAAGGCCAAGAGGAAGTTCACCCACTTCATCGAGGAATAAGGTTCCATTGAAAGCAAGTTCAAAGATTCCGGGCTTCCCCTTCTTGGCTGCCCCTGTAAAGGCTCCTTCCTCATAACCAAATAGTTCAGACTCTATCAGACTCGGGGAGAGAGCTCCACAATTAATTTTAATGAAAGGTCCGGTAGATCGTTGGCTTGCTTCGCGAATCATCCGAGTTATAATTTCCTTGCCTACGCCGGATTCCCCAGTGATTAGTACATTTGTATCCACTCGCGCCACACGAATGGATAATTCCACAACTTTTCGGATTTCAGGGCTATTAAAGATAAAGCCCTCCTCCAGGGCCTTTATCTTTAAGCGGGATAGTTCAGAGCGATAGTTATCCATCTCTTGAGAAAATTTATGGAGACTTCGTCTTAGGGAATTTAGTTCAGTCAGGTCTCGTATATTGGCAATGACACGTACTACCTTTCCCTTAGTATTGAAAACGGGGGTCCCTGTAAACAGAATTTCTCTGCCCCTAATTTCTTGAATCATCGTAGCGATGTTAAGGGTTTGGAGGACTTTGGCTGTGACAAGTTCTGATAAGTAACCTCTTGTGACAAGTTCTGTTACAGGTTGTCCTGTAAAATTCTCTTCAAGGGGAATACCCAGCATTAATCGGTAGGCCTTGTTCATGCGGATTATGCAGCCTTGACCATCTGAAATTACTAAACCATCCGCCGAAGAATCGATCAAGGCGCTAAGTTCGCTATTCAGTTCTTGAACAGAATGTATTTGGTGAGAGACCAATTCCAGGTCAGTAATATCTAAAAAAGAGCTTACTGCTCCGGTTATTTGCCGATTAATGATAATGGGAGTGCGATTGGTTAAGACTGTTCTGTCTCCAATCTGCAGCTTAACCCCATATTGGGGCTTAGCACTGTGTAAAACATCTTTAATTCTAGACAAAGGAATAAGTTCATTAACATCACGGCCAATAATTTCTTCACCGCAGACCATAAACTTCTTGGCAGTTTCGTTGATATAGGTTATTTTTCCATTGATATCAACAGCGATAATTCCACTGTAGATTGAGTCAAGCACAGCTCGAAGTTCATTCATCAGAATCTCTGGCTTCTGGCTCTCTGTACTTTCATAGCCCATTAAAGGCCCCCCCAATCCTAAAGTCTGAAATTCTAAAATAGCTCGATTTGAACAAGTCTATGGCCAGTTCGCTACTTTGCTCCATCCTTTGAGCAGTCATGAAGCAGTCCCTTCCTTTTCACGATACTATTCTATCATGAAATTAACATACTGGGTGTAGCGGAACCCATTTTAGCCAGGAGCTTGTTCAGCCTCGGAGGCAATCTTTTCACTGAGAAGCCGATTGCCGGCAGCGTCCATCTGTCGGCAGTGGGTTTTTCATCATAAAGGAGCTTTTTTGAATAACACCAGATAATTTTTCCTCCAACTCGATGTCACCTGCCGGACTCTTATTTCCTCATCACCGGACGGGAGTATATTTAAGAGATTAACAAGTTTAATTTTGTGCAAATAGCTTTGGTAATGCTCGATCGCCATAAATATTTATAATATTCAAATACGAATATTCGTTTGTAGAATCTTTCTGAAAGCGCCAAACGCCATTGAAGTTTATTATGCCTGAGGGTATAATAAACGCAGCAAAACTAGTTTGAATTATCAGAACAATTAAAATTATATGATATAATCCTTTATAACAGGGCTTTTTTGCGATCGTTTTCTTCTATTCATCAAAAAGTTAATAGTTGTAAAGTGAAAAATGCCGTCGTCTTCATAGTCTATATTTATGGAAAGGAGTTATTTAATAATGTAAAGAAGAGCATTGTCAATGGCCTTACCCCCGGATATTTTAATAGTACCCGAACCATTACTTGGAAAGTACACCTTCGAAATTGATGGGGTTTGTGATCTTTGTGCTAAAAAGGATAAAAAGGAAATGAAATAAACATGAACTCCACAGTATGTTTTACCCTTAGCTATAACAAAAACAGAAGCTTCTAAACCATAAATTCGATCGGCAAAGCACTTATTCAGGTGCTTCGCAGATCAAATGAGGAGAGATGAGCATGGCCACACGTCAAGTGTATTGGAACATTGAAGGAGAGCATTGGCTCTATTTGTTCTTCATCATTGCCCTTATTTTCTTCGGCTACGGAGTGTACAAACGAGTGTCACTTTGGAAATTAGGTCAGCCTGAGAATCGCTGGAAGAATCTATGGCCAGGCCTAAAAGATATTATTGTCTATGGATTCGGGCATAAGAGAATCCTCAAAGATTCTTATCCGGGAATTATGCACCTTTGTATTTTTTGGGGCTTTGTATTCTTAGCCTTTGCAACAGCAATAATTACTTTGCAAGCTGATTTTGGCTTACAAATATTCCACGGCTGGCTTTATCTGTTTATAAAGCTGACCGCAAATCTCTTTGGCTTGGCGGCTATCCTCGGTATCCTAATAGCAGCCTACCGCCGCTATATCCAAAGACCCGACCGCCTAGACAATAAAACAGATGACGCAATCACACTAGGCTTAATATTTGTAATACTGCTAACCGGCTTCCTAATAGAAGGAGCTCGGATTGCGGCAGCACCTGATCCCTGGGCCGGATGGGGATTTATTGGCCAATGGATATCAATTCCCCTCAAAGCCTATCTCAACCAGGCACAGTTACTTTCCTTGCATAGGTTTTTATGGTGGTTCCATCTGCTCTTAGCAATGTCGTTCATCGCTTACTTCCCTTATTCGAAGCTGTTCCATGTACTATTGGGTCCATTAAATATGGTTTTCCGTAACAGAGAACCCATGGGAATCCCTGAGCTTATTAATTTTGAAGATGAAAGTCTGGAAACCTTTGGCAAAAGTCAGCTTCGCGAATTTTCTTGGAAAACTTTATTCAATACGGATGCTTGCTTGCGTTGTGGACGTTGCCAGGATAACTGTCCGGCTTATTTAAGTGGCAAACACTTAAATCCCAAAAAGATCATTCAGGATATGCGGGTTTTAATGGAAGAAACAGGTACGGCCGTTAAAGCCGTACAGAAAGACGCTTTAGCCAATCAGACGGCGGAAGCGGAAACTGCTGCAACCGAAGAGACCGTCGAACTGCCGGTACCTGCTCTCATCGGTGAAGTTATTCCTGAGGAAGACTTATGGTCCTGTACTACCTGCCGTGCTTGTGAACAGCAATGCCCTGTCTTCGTCGAGCATGTTGATAAAACCATTGATCTGAGACGACATTTAGTCTTAATGGAAAGCAGGTTCCCCGCTGAGGCTCAGTTAGCCTTCAGAAATATGGAGAATAACGGGAATCCCTGGGGCATCGGTTGGACAACACGGGCCGACTTTTTAAAAGGATTAGGCGTAAAAACCTGCGCAGAAGATCCTGCAGCTGAATATTTATATTGGCCCGGCTGTTCAGGTGCCTTTGATGCACGTAACCAGAAAGTCTCCGCTGCCTTAGTCAAACTGTTACAAAGGGCTGGTGTTCATTTTGCAATCTTAGGCAACGAAGAAAAATGCTGTGGTGACTCTGCCCGTAAATTAGGAAATGAATACTTGTTTTATACATTAGCCTCAGAAAACATCAGAGTCATGAAGGGATATGGGGTTAAGAAAATTATCACTCAATGTCCTCACTGCTTCAACATTCTTAAAAATGAGTATCCTCAATTCAACGGGAATTTCGAAGTCGTGCACCATTCAACCTTCTTGCTTGAGTTCGTAAAATCCGGAAAACTTAAGCTGAACAATATTTCCGGAAAATCAATTACCTATCATGATTCTTGTTATTTAGGCCGCTATAATCAGATCTATGCTCAACCCCGTGAATTGCTCAAAATTGTTGGCCTCGAAATAAAAGAAATGGCTCATATTGGTGAAAAAAGCTTCTGTTGCGGAGCCGGCGGCGGTCGAATGTGGCTGGAAGAACATGAAGGCAAACGCATTAATGTCATGCGTACCGACGAAGCAATTGCCGCTAAGACAGATTATGTAGGTACCGCATGTCCTTTCTGCTTGACCATGATCGTCGACGGAATAGCGTCTCGTGAAGCGGAAGAAGCCTTAAAAGCTCTCGATATTTCCGAAATTTTAGAAGGCTGTCTATAATATCGACCTGTCAGACGGGTAAAATCTCAAGAGCAGGAAGCCCTCTAACAAATGGGCTTCTTACTCTTGGCTTTCCTGCAGGGCATCATGGCTTTGATCCAACCTCTGAATTCACAAATTTATGTTATAATGGAAAAGAAAATACGCAACCGGGAGGTTTATATGAACCGAATTGTTTCTATATCCGGCAAACTAAAATATACAGGTCTTTTGGGCCTGCCAATGTTCTTTTCGGATGCGCCGATCTGGAAATACTTTTGGTTATTCTGGCTGTTTGCTTTTGTGGAGATTTTCTCCTCTTTCTCAATTTTTGTGCAGTCCTTACAGCAGTTGATTGCTATACCCTATATCTATCTTTCCCATGGCTTTCGACTGCCGGATCAAAATAACTATCAGCCTGCCATACGCTATTCTCTGCCCTTCAGCGGAGAATGGACAGCAGTCAACGGCGGACCGGACAAGGAAACCTCTCATTCCTGGAGCATTTTAACCCAGCGCTACGCCTATGACTTTTTGATCTTGGATGACAACGGTCAAAGCTGTTCCGACGACAAAACCCTTTTGCCTAACTACTATTGCTACGGCAAGGAAGTCTTAGCTCCGGCTGACGGAGTTGTTGTGGAAGCAATGGACAAATACCCTGATTCCCGCACCTATGGCAACGGTTCCGTGGATCATGCCGCCAAGGACATTCGCGGCAATTACATCGTAATCAGGCACGCGGCCAAAGAGTATAGCTTGCTGGCTCACCTTCTGCCCCACAGCATTAAGGTCCAGGCGGGCCGGCAGGTAAAGCGCGGCGAGCCCATCGCGCTATGCGGCAACTCCGGCAATACAACTGAGCCGCACATCCATTTTCAAATTCAGGATGGCCAAAGCTTCCTTGCCTCGGCGGGATTGCCCATTTCCTTTGAGGGAATTGAGGCGAAGCCCGCTGAAAACTATGCCAAATTTGATCCGCGTCCGGCATCTGAGCAAAAGGAAAGGGATACATCAAGGATTCAACGCGGCTCTTGCGTAGGGAATATGGAATAAGAAAAGCACTCTGTCCGGAGTGCTTTTCTTATTCCATATTCGGAGGGTCTTATAAGCATCCCTCGTCATAGAGAGTTTACTTGACATACCATTGGCTTCCAATGGATAACGGCAGGGTTTATAAATGTTAACAATACCGTTTAGAACTCGAAAAATGTTTACGGCATATTACAAAGCCGGTCGATTTTTTTCTTCTTAGGTTTTGGAATCGGAATAACCGGCTCCAATAAAGAGATAACTTCTTTGCTTAATAGGGAATTGTCTATGTCCAATATATAATGTTCTTTTGCTCTGTCATAGGGAAAGCCTGTCTCTGCATCTTTCATCTTTTCACTAATACAGTCAATTATTTTCACAAAGACCATATTATCACAGACGAGAAGTATAGGCTTCTCATTCACGTAAACCATATATTCTCCAAACATTTTCTTATATCTAACAGCACCAACGCCGCTGATCTGTTCACAAACATATTCAATAAAATCTGTTGTTGTTGCCATACCATCACCTCTCGATCATTGGTATGCTTCTCTTTATCTGATATATTTGTTATAAAGCAGACTAAGCACCAAGCTCTCAAACATTTTAATAGCTTCTTTGGAACCTCATTAATTCCATGGTAATTAAATCCTGAGTAATGGAGTACCAGATTTCTTAAGTTAAATTAAAAGGGCTAGAGGAAACATCCTCAAGCTCTTTTAAGTCTTGCACCTATCCATTTTTTCATTCTCGAAATTATCATGTCTTTTAGTTGCGAATCACTGTCAGCAACGTTTATAGCGAAAAGTTCTAGTTCTTTTTCATTTGCGTGGAGATGGAACCCGTTAATATTAAGAAACACCATTCCTGACAAAAGACCAGTTCTTTTATTTCCGTCTGGAAATATATGACCTTTTATTATCAAATACATTAAATAAGCGGCAAGTGCTTCAACTGCTTTATATCGCGAGGATACATAATGAAATTGAGCTATAATTGATTCTGCTTTTCCTAATGAATCTGGATAATGTCCCTTAGCACCACCATGCCGGGCGATTAGTTTATCATGAAAGTCAAGTATTTCTCTTGGTAAAAGATTATTAAAGCGTTTTTTTTGAAACCTGCTCATTTATTACGAAGCTCTCTGAAAGTCTTATCATATCTTGTAATTAAGTTATCTGCCACGGCACTTTTATCAATAATTCTTCCCGAACAACTATTACGAACAATCCAATTTCCACTAGAAGAGTTTATTTTTGAACTGGAAGTACTCTTTGAGGATACGCCATGTTTTTTTACATTATGAGATTTCGTCATCTGTAAACCCTCCTTTTGGTAGTCTAATATATTCTATTATAACATTAAAGATGATTCTGCGTCCATTTGACAAAGCACGTGTTGGTGTGAGAATCTCTATCTTCTCAGCCAACGCATCGAATATTTCTCCAATGCTTATCCAGACGTCCCCCATCTGGCAATCCGATAATACGCCCCAGATGCCTTGAGTAGTCAATCTTACCTAAGATGTCGTTCAAAGCTCGCCTGTATTTTTTCCACTGACGGGAGCCTTTTTGACAGTTGGCCATTTTCTTTTGCAGTTCCTTCAGTTTCTTGTTGCGCAAGCGTTTGAGACTTCGGATCTTCCTACCGGTGATGATCACTCCTTAACCGTTATCACAAACCGAAACTATGGTGTGAATCTCACCCAGGTCGATGGCTGCTATACCCACATTATTGTTCGCCTTTAAAGATTTGCCGTCATCGTAGGCTATAGCTAATTGCAGACCACGGTCATAGATAAGTTCAATTTCTTTAATTTTACCGGGAGGCAAATCCTTAACCCGAATCGGGATAGGTTTTTGGCGTCTGCTATTCAAAAGCCCCAAACTTAACTCAATTCTTCCGTTGTTACCAATCCGAAGGCCATCTTTTTTCCACTTGGTATTGAAGTGCTTTTTATCTTTATACGGGTACCGAATTTGGGTGAATCCCAAGGCTCTAGCTTTATGGGCATTTTCTCTAGCATCGAGGTATTTTTCGTAGATCGCCTGAATGGACTGACTGTGGATTGGGTATTGACCTTTTGTTGCTAAATGCAACATCCCTTGGTCAATCCAGAGACCGGTTTGTTGAAAATGCTCTTTTGCCAAACCTAGACAATCATTCCAAACTTGAGCAGATGTGCGATTGCAGGCAAAGAGACGGTCAATGTTGTCTTTAGTAGCATAGAAGTTCGTTTTTAAGACACGGATTATTTTGAACACCCCCTCCAATATTGTATACCCTTATTTTACCACAGAGGGAACGAATTTAGAACGGGTGTTCTGTTAATGTTTTGGGGCGGCGATTCATCTCACCACCTACAGAGGATGGGAGTCTTCTCGTCGCACTATGATGAACAATTCATTTTCTTCATCATAGGTATACCCCGCCGCCAGCAGCGTCTGGCGTGAGGCCAGGTTATCCTCGTCGGGCTGGGCAATAATTCTTTGCCCATTGGGAAGGGCAAAGATGAGGGATTGAAGCAGCTTCAGGGCTTGACAGGCACAACCTTTACGCAAAAAATCCACTTCGCCGATTAAATAATCAATACTGTAGGTCTCTTCGACTGGAATGCTGCCCTGCCAATCCTCTCCGCTTCGCCAATAGGGATAATACTGACAAAACCCAATGGGCGTTTCCTCGGCCAAAATGATGTAATGCCGTATCCAGCTGTATTCACTTTCCCGCTTGCTTACTTCGTCGATCCAGGCTTCCACAGGCGCATACCAGCGCTGAATACGCTCACTGTGAAGCCAGTTGACAAACAACGTCAGGTCACTGTCTGTAAAAGGCTTGAGTTGAATATTCATGCTCATCTCCCTGTTTTTCTTCATTTTTTGAGTATTCTCTTTAAGTAGTCGACATCTAACAAATTCACTGTCTCAAAATTCCCTTTATAAAACACACCCCAGTTATTGAAAACACAAGGCAATTCCTTTGCTTTTTGCAGCGTATCCACTTGAATTAAAGATACAGGTACGTCATTCATTTCACAATACTGTTTTATCATCTCAATGTTTTGATAGACATAGGGGCATTGCATATCATAATAAATTGTTAGCTCTTGGCTTTCAATTTCTTGGTTTTTAACATTTTGTGCGAACTTTGGCGTTGTTCCGTCAAAAGAAAGTGCAAGCAATTCATATCCATTATCCGTAGTATCAACAACCTCAAAGCCGAACCTCTTCGCAAATGATTGGTCAGAAAGCCAAGATTTTTGTTTTTTTGCTCCAAGCATACAAATGCCGGATTTCCCCCTTTCTTTGGCATCAGCCAGACAATACTCCATCAGCGATTTCCCATACCCTTTTCCTTTGTGACTACCAGAAACCCATAAGCAATACAGATAATAATAGTTGTCACCAATTATGGGAACCCAAGCTGTTTCAAGAGGAGCATATTCAATAAAAACCGTAGCCCTTGCATTTAACTTTCTAAAGACATGACCGTCCTTTAGCCGGTCTGAAAGCCATTGTCGCTTGGCGTCAATACCTTGATGGGGCTTTTTACTGCGGATAATGCAGCATAAATGCTCATTGACAAGGTTTTCTGTTGTTATGTTTACAAAATCAGTATTCATATGTATCCTCCCTTCAAATCTAAACTTGTAGTTCATGCTTTTTCGTCTTAATTACCAAATGCGTACAAGTTATTAATTACCTCAAAACTTTTTTCAGGTTCCATTGTCTGCCTCATGCAAATTTAGCGCCGCCTGTTGCCATCGTTTTCTTGGCAATAGGTTACCTTTTTTTGCTTTACTATCTATTTAAATTATGAAGCACAAAAACGTATATGATCCTTATCTGTGGGGATTCCGTTATACACTTTTCGCCATTCACCGTCTTTGAATGATTCATACTGCTCAAAAGCGCAAGGCAGTCCCCTTGCTGAAAGTATGTCACTACTATCCATGAGCTGAAAATGCAAATGTGGAGAAAATGAATTGCCTGAATGCCCTACTTTACCTATAACGTCACCTTTTTTCACGCTTTGTCCAATCGAAACCCTAATTGAACCTTTTTGAAGATGGACTAATCCGGCATATACATCGTTACTACATTTCATAATGATATAGTTGCCGGCAACGGATTGTATAGTGTCTTTTCTCAGGTTAAAGGCATACGCGCTCTTTAGAGCAACAAACAAATCCGAAAGTAAATGCGCTCTGGCTCTTTCCTTATAACCATCTTCGGCTCTAACAATTACCCCGTCGCAAGGCGCATATACCTCTTGCCCCCAACAGTAACACTCATTTAGAGGAACACCTATAAGGAGATACCGCAGCCAGTGAGCACCATAACTGGGCCAGCCTTTTCTTTTCCAATCCACTTGTAAAAAATCGTAAGCATATCGTGTCCCTAACTGATCTGTTCCGTGGCTTGGAATCTTTTTGCCCGGCGTATTGGGAGCCAACCATTCTCCCCTTAAAGGAAACTCAACTATTATCGGTTTATATATTTCTTTCATTCCATACCTCCGCAAGTACGTCCAATTGTATTTCTGCCATACTCAATAGTATGTATATCGAAACATAACCTGACCCAATGTTGTCAGGTTATGGTCTGTATAATGGAATCAGGTAATATCACAGGCAAAATGAAGTCAAGGAGGATAAGAACATGGAAGAACCATCAAAAGACACATTCGTCACAAAGGAACTTGACGGAAAGCGCGTTCTTGTAACCGGCGGGACTAAGGGAGGAATGGGCGAAGCGATTGTAAATCGGCTTACTCATGCCGGAGCAACGGTCATCACGACAGCACGCAATATCCCGGATGAGTTAAAGGACTCAGATTTATTTATTCAGGCTGATATCAGCACTCCCGATGGCACCGCAAAAATTGTGGAAAATATACTTGAACGCTTTAACGGCGTCGATATCCTCGTCAATAACGTAGGAGGATCTTCTACTCCGACAGGCGGTGTTCTTAAGCAAACTGACGCGGGCTGGCAGCAGACGTTTGAGACCAATTTATTCGCTGCTGTCCGACTGGATCGGGGGTTGCTGCCTCCGATGCTTAAACAGGGCTATGGCGTTATTATTCATGTTACATCGATTCAGCGCCGCTTCCCAGGAGAAAACACTATGGCCTATTCAGCGGCCAAGGCCGCCCTCGCAAATTACAGTAAAGCGCTGGCAACAGAACTCGCACCAAAGGGCATCCGTGTTAACAGCGTTGCACCTGGGTTCACGGAAACAAAAGCCGCCGGAAGACTCATCGAGCGAATAGCGCAGGAACGAGGATGCGATTATAGCGATGCCCGGCAGGCTTTGATGGACTCTCTCGGCGGTATCCCGATTGGCCGCACCGCACGTCCGGAGGAAGTAGCGGAACTCATCGCTTTTCTGGTGTCCGATCGCGCTTCTTACATTGTCGGAGCGGAGCATACAATTGACGGCGGCATTGTCCGCACAATATAAAGGAGAATGATGATTATGATAAACAATAAATTTCAATTATCTAAACCGATTGAGGCACATTTTCAGGCAACAAACGCGGACGATCCTGTGACCTTCCTTTCAATTTTTACCGATGACGCCGTTGTAATAGACGCCGGTAAAGAATATCACGGGAAAACCGCCATCAAAGAGTGGAGCGACCGCGACTATTTCGGCGTCCATCTGAGACTGGAAGTCACAAATGCCGTTCAGGATGCCGCAGAAATTGTCGTAACTGCAAAATCAGATGGAGACTACGACAAGAGCGGGTTGCCGGACCCACTATATCTGGATTTTCACTTTACGGTGGAGGGGGATAAAGTCACGCGTTTGCGCAACGTCCTTTCCTCCAACGGCAGGTCAATCCCGTTACCGCAGCCGATTGCAACCTTTTATCATGCCTCTGATGTTTATGACAACGCCCTGCTTGCGGGCTGCTTCGCAGCGGATGCAGTGTTGGTTGACGAGGGAAAGGAATACCACGGTCCCGAAGCCGTCAGTGGGCATATTCTGGAGGCAAACCGGGATGCTAAGGTCATGACGGAAATCACTGACTGCGTAGAAAAAAACGGTGATACGATTGTCACCGCCACGCTTTCCGGCAATTTCGAGGGCAGCCCAATTCCGTTGGATTTCCTTTTTAATCTTGAAAACGGAAAAATCAAAGCCCTGAATATTGTGTTGGCGGGTGAATGAAAATGGCAGGAGAAAATTTAATTCAGGTAAATCAGGATAAATGCACAAAGTGCGGACTTTGCGTAAAGGTCTGCCGGGGTACTCTTGGCCTGGGAGAGCAAGGTCCGGAGATCGTTCATGATTTCTGCATTGCTTGCGGGCACTGCGTGGCCGTCTGCCCGAACGGTGCCCTGGATCACACTAGAGCTCCGCTGAAAAATCAGGTTTTGCTTGAGAAATCACCGGTGCCAGATGTGGAAACGGCAGCCCGCTTTCTCCGGTCGCGGCGGTCTGTTCGTACCTTTCAAAAGAAACCTATACCGCGCGAGAATATCCGAGAGTTGCTTGACATTGCCCGGTTCGCGCCGACAGCCTGCAACTCGCAGGGAATATCTTACTATGTCGTGGACGACCTAGATACTTTAAAAAAAATTGCGGCCGTGATCGCCGACTGGGCGGAAGAGGATTTAAAACACGGCTCTTTGGGAAAATCCCCATGGTCGCAAAATACCTCCAATACGATCCGCTGTTACCACGAAAATGGTGAGGACACGATTCTGAGGGATGCCCCCTGCCTGATCATTGCCACAGCGGATAAAAACCGTTTCCCTCTCGGCCGGGACAACACCCATTTTGCACTTACGTATGCTCAGCTTTACGCACCAACACTCGGGCTTGGTACCTGCTGGTCAGGACTGTTTGAATACTGCGCCACGTCAGGATATGAACCGCTTCTTAAACTTTTGAAGCTTCCGGAAAGCAGAACTATCACGGGTGCTTTCTTAGTAGGATATCCGGTCTACACCTTTAAACGGTTGGTTGACAGAGATCCTTTGCAGATTACATGGCAATGATGTGTTTGACACTCCCCACAGATGAATCTGGGGGATTCTTGGGTGATGAAACGAAAGTCCGTTTCCGGCAATCGAGTATGACCCCAAGTTAAGGCTATGCCATTAGCCCTCCTAAGACAGTGCGTATAGCATCTTAGGCTGACAGACTGTTACTATCTGCCACAGACGATTAGGTCCGTTTGTTGTTTTAGCGACTTTTGCTTGTCGAATACCAATTGACTCGTTGAACATTTTACGTAGCAGACTTTCTGCCACAACCGCATATGTTCAATTTTCAAAGATCGTATTAAGTTCAATTATACCATAAAATGCAAACTAAGAACTCTTTAGATTGCCTTATATCCCCATAGTTGAAACTAGGGGCTTTACGGCAACTAGTGGTAAATTGATGCTGTAATAATGTAAGCGGCGGATTGCTTGGTTTTAAGCAATCCGCCGCGTTTATTTGGTTATATAACTGGGGGTTAAACACCGGGTTTCTCTGGTAGTTGCCTCGGTTCGTAATTAAAAGTCATTTGCTGCTCCATACGCTCTTGTTCTTGTGCTAAGAGTATTATATAAGCCTTTGAAAAACCTGCAATTAATGCTTGAGTTATTTTACATGTGGGTTGGAAATTTATAGACAATCCACATCCTTTAGAAGCGAATTAAACCATTCTAAGTTTACTAAATGGTGTGAAACCGAGTTCTCTAACATCTTTCTAAAATATTTTGAGAGTTGATGTTCTCCATCCAAGGCATCCTTTAATAATAGAATTTTTGCATCAGTCTGCTCAATTTGAATCTTAATAAGCTTGACCATATTATCGCTTTTGTATTCCTTGGCAAATAAAAGCGCTGCATAAAAGGACAGGTTAACATACTCCGTTTTTGCACCGTATTGATACATCAACTTTTGAAACTCGGCTTCCCCCGGCTCCGTGATAACATAATGGTGACTTTCCCGACTTTGTTCTGATTGATTAACCTGCTTGATTAAGTTTTTCTCTTCTAACTGTTGAAGATTATAGTAAAATGAACCCTTCGTGAAATTCACAATATACTTGTAGTGCCTTTCTTCCATTTGTGCCAGAAGCTCGTATCCATGGGCTCCAGGGTTTTGTATTAATAGCCCCAAAATCAGCAATGGAATCATAATCTGTGCCTCACTATTCGTTGATTAGTGTTTCGTAAGAAATTTTTCCAAGTGCAAAGTCCATCTGTTTCACAAACATCAATTCGGTTGGGGTATGCCTTCTCGCACTGAGTCTATCCAAAAGCTCAACCTCGTGGCTTAGTGGTGCTAAAACGTGAGTTTTTTTATCGAAGGCCTCAAAGTAGCGCAGACCAAAATATCTTTGAGATAATGAATTCACATGAATTCCATCTGGATTCGCAGTCAACCCTTGGGCAGATACAAAATAACAATGTGCTTGCTCAAAAGCAAATTTTTGAAGAGAATCATTTATACGGGTCATACTCAACGCAGTACTGCCCAAATCCTGTTTTACCTAAAAAGTCTCCCAACTGACAATCCGATAATACACTTTGGCCGTCAGCCCGTAGACAAGAGCATAAAACAGGGCAAAAACCAAGATGGTACCCGCTGTGCACCAGGCGAATAACCCCACATTGGTGAGATTCAGTACGGCCAGCAATTTAGTAATGATGGGAAAAGCGAAGGCAATATGGATCCCGGCGGCAACCAGGGGCAGGAAAAATACGATCAGAACCTGACTGCGGATGGAGCCTCTGACCTCTTCACGGCTCATTCCCACCTTCTGCATAATTTCAAAGCGAGCCTTATCGTCATACCCCTCGGAGACCTGCTTGTAATAGATGATCAGCACGGTGGCCATGATGAACAGCGCCCCCAAGAAAATTCCCAGGAAGAACAAGCCTCCATATATGGCGAAAAAGGATTCCTTGACTGCCACCGGGGATTCGATCCTGCTGCCGGGATAATCATTGCCCACGGCCGTGCGGATGTCCTGGTAAACAGCCAAGATGTCAGCCTCGTCGGCCTCCAGATCAAAGCCCAGATAATATCGATACCCTGAGGGATCATCCCCATTTTCTTCGTCCTGGGCCTCCGCCATGGCTTTGACCACCTCCATATCCTTGACCACGACATAATAGCTGCCCGAGATGGATACCCTATTCAGGTTATTTTCAAAAAACGAGTCCAACCTTTCCTTGACTGTCAATGTCCGGTTTAATACCGTCAGGGTATCTTCTTCATACTTGCTGGAGCTGGAATAGATCAGAATCTCATCATCCCCCAAGCTGACCCTTCTCTTGGCCAGCCGGTTATAATCCTCCAGCGGAATCAGATAGAATTCCCTGACGGAAGAAGAGTCGTCGGAGATGTTGCTCATATCCGTGATCACCCTGTCCCCCTCTTGATTGCCGACTAAGGCCGCATACCTGTAGTCCAGTCTATCCTTCCCCTCCAGCCCATGCTTCGCCAAGACCTCCTTAACCGACGTCTGCAAGCCCTCCACGGATTGCTGAGCAGGCACGGGGGTGGAAATCATAATATGTTGAGGATACCGGGTGCGCAGCACGTCCTCCATCCCAATGTACAAGGACACGGTGGTAGACACCATCACCAGCACAGCCGTGGCCATGATGCAGATATTGGCCAGCCCCACGGCGTTTTGCTTCATCCGGTACATCATCCCCGCTACAGCGGTAAAATGCCTGATCTGATAATAATACCCCTTGTTCCGGCGCAGCAGTTTAAGCACTGCGATGCTGCCGGCGGTAAACAAACAATAGGTGCCGACCATCACCAGGAGGACGGCAAAGAAAAATTGGTTTAGTGCGGCCAGAGGAGATTCGGTAGTGAGGGAAATATAATACCCCCAGCCCAGGCTCAAAGTTCCCATCACCACTAAAAGCCATTTTGTTTTCGGCTCCTTCTCCCCTGTCTGACCGCCCATCAGGAGTTCAACAGGCTTAGCCAGATGGATTTGGCGCAAGGTATTGAGCAGGGTCAACAGGAAAATTCCGGCGAACAGGAACAGCACGGCAGTAAGAGCGGGGCCGGAGACGGTAAAGCCCAGGGGCACCTCAAAGTTGAGGATTTTCAGCAGAACCATGAAGATCAGCTTGGAGAGAAGTATCCCGCCCAGCAGGCCTGCCCCCAGGCTGATCACCGCCACATACAGGGTTTCGATGGCTAATACTCTGGCGATATGCTTCTTCTCCATGCCCAGGATATTAAAAAGGCCAAATTCCTTTTTCCGCCGTTTGATCAGAAAGCTATGGGTATAGAAGAGAAAAATCGCCGAGAAAATCGCGATCACATAGCAGCCCAGGTTAAGGATGGTTTGCACCTCGGAGCCGCCGGTCATTTTTCCCAAGCCCTCATTTTCAGACAGAAACACCATGATGTAATACATCATCACCGTACCGATGCAGGTCAGGATATAGGGCAGATAGGTTTGGGCATTTTTTTTCAGATTGGTGGCGGCCAGCTTAGGATAAAAGAATCTACTCATGGTGCCCACCGCCTGTGGCCATGGTGGTCAGGGTATCGGAGATCTTCTGGTACATGGCTTCATCCGACATGTTGGCTTTATAAAGCTGGTGGAAGACCTCACCATCCTTAATAAACAGTACCCGTTTAGCATGGCTGGCCGCTTTCACGCTGTGGGTCACCATTAACAAAGTCTGCCCCTCCAAATTGATTTCCTTAAACAGGCGGAGCAAGCCCTCAGCGGACTGAGAGTCCAGGGAACCGGTGGGTTCGTCCGCTAGAATCAGCTGGGGTTTGGTAATCAGAGCCCGGGCCACAGCACAGCGCTGCTTCTGCCCTCCCGACACTTCATAAGGATATTTGGCCAGGATATCACCGATGCCCAGCTTGCGGGCAATGGGCTCCAGCCGCCGGCTCATCTCCTCATAGGACTTGCCGGAGAGCACCAGGGGCAGGAAAATGTTATCCTGCAAGGAGAAGGTATCCAGCAGATTAAAATCCTGAAACACAAAGCCGAGATTTTCCCGGCGGAAGGCGGAAATCTCCTTTTCCTTAATGGTGCTGAGCCCTTTCCCCTTGAGCAGCACCTCACCGCTGGTGGGTTTGTCCAGGGAGGCCAGAATATTGAGCAAGGTGGTTTTGCCTGACCCGGATTCACCCATAATCGCTGCATATTCACCCTCCTCTACGGAGAAGGACACATTGGCTAAGGCCTGAACAGGGCTGCCGCCAAAACGGGTGGTATAGACTTTTTTAAGATTATTCACTTCTAAAATGGTCATGAAGAAGAACCTCCTTTGCTGAGTAGGTTCAGTATAGCAAAACTGGAAAATGCCCTGCCATAACTTTGGCTTACATTTTCCAGTTTAAGCTTACCCTTTTGTAAGGTAGATCATCATTTTATTCAGCCAAAGGAGTTCACTCCGTCACCGTATCCTACCCTTATAAAACAGAAGGAAATACCCCATTCAAATCTATGGTTAATTCTGGAAATATCCCTACATTTATTGTTTCCTCTTCTGTGTATATTTCTGGCCTACCATACCTACCGTTACTTTGCAATAAGAACACACTGACAAGTTTACCTTCTGGCTCCACAATCCAGTATTCTAAAACTCCAGCTTTTTCATACTGATTAAACTTGGTAACTCTGTCATGTTTAATCGAAGATGGAGAAATAATTTCAATTATCAAGTCGGGTATACCCTTACAGCCTTGTTTATCAATTTTAGATTGGTCACATACAACGGTAATGTCAGGCTCAAAAACATTCTTAACGTCTTCGTCTTCCTTTTCGTCACCCTTAATTAACCTGACAGAGAATGGTGCTGCATAAACTTTACAAGGTTTTCCCTTTAAGTAGACGGAAATCTGAGTAGATAAATTCATGGATATCTCCTGATGCTCTGGTGAAGGGGTTGCTTGCATATACGGAACACCCTCAATGATTTCTACTCTTTCATCTTCAGGCCATGCCAGGTAGTCTGCATATGTGTATTGTCTTTCTTTTTGGGGTAATGGCATAATGGCACTCACCTTTATTCAAAATAACCTTCCTCTGCATCTAGCCATTGAGACATTGAGCCATTTATCAATGAGGATAATACCATTATATCACAAAAAGGTAAATATCTCCGTATGTGACATTGGTTTCATGGAATCACCTCTTTGACAAGCTGCCCCAATGCCCTTTAGATTCACTCCATCACCATATCCACCTTATCCAGGCCGATTCTTCACTTTCGTGCCCGTAGCCATGGGAATGAAGGGAAAGTATAATGGCCAAAAAACAATCATTTTACTTGACTACTTACACCTCATATAGATCAAACATTAAGTCTTTTTTCTGTAAAATAATAATATATACCTATTGTAAATACAAGAACTAGAATAACTGCCATAATGTTTTTTACTAAAAGATTATTTTTAAACACTAGTAAGAAAGCCCCATTAAGGAAAAAAATAGCTCCCCATAACTGGTGCTTTTTTTTTGAATTACTATATTTTATTGCCATTGCAAGTGCAATAATACCTGACAGTGTTACTTCTAATATAAAAGAAATCCAAGACGTATCCACATTGAAAAATCTGAGTATTACATACAAAAGTATAAATGCAATAGCTATTCCTAATATAAACTTTATTATTTTCACTAAATACAACCTCCCTTGAAAGATAGCCTACAAAAATATATGTACCAGTGTAAGTAATAATTATTTTTTAAACATACTTTTATTGTTATTTGACCTCTGTCAAGCGATGAACATTATACTTTTTAACCATACTATCATTTAGCACTATCGTATACCAGTGATTTTGTCCAATACTATTAAGATATTCCAATGCCATATAAGCTATTTTGAGAGCGCAAGTTGCTTTTGGATCGTTACTTCTGTTTCTTCCGGTATTAATTCAAATAGTAGCATACTTTAAATAAGACCGTATTTCACACTTATCTTCCTTATATGGAGGTACTGATTCAAGCTCGAAGACACCTTCCAAAAAATGAAGCAAGTGGTCGGTGCCTTCGATTATCGGCTTTGGAGTCAATCCAGACCCAAGGTTCAAGAAGTATTTGCGCAAAGTTGATCTTTCATCCGTTGTAGCAGTGATGAATAAAGTAAGAATGTTTAAAACGGAAGAATCAATTCAAGTATAGCCACAATCCCAGGTACAGCTGCTTGTGCAAAGTCTGGCAATAAATAGCTAACAACGTTCGTTAATAATTCATTAATGGTATCAGAAAAACCAACATAAGCATCAATGACTTTAGTAAAGGCATCAAATTCAAAATATTTTTGATATTTAGTAGGTATTTTATTTAACACTTTATCATAATTATCTTTGAGCCATTTTGCAGCAGCTTTAACTGCCGCTGAAGGAACTGAATTTGGTTGAATAGTACCATCTTCAACTTGGGCATTTATCGTATTAGTAATTGCTTCATTAGTAATAGCCCTGGTTTGTGATTCAACAGCAGATGTAACTAAAGTACTATTATTCGAAGAGCTAGCAAATACACAAGAAGATCCAACAATGTTAATTGAAAGTACCATTACTAGCATTAAAGCTATTTTTTTAATTTTCACGCTAAAACCTCCAAATATTTTAAATTTTTAAATAATACAATTCATAGCATATCCACCTCTCTTCTGTAACATCAAATATCAGGAACTTTATCTCATAAATAGGTAAAACGCTGTGGTCATAAACGAGTAATCATTTATTAACATTATCCTTGTCTGGGTATTTAATCTTATTTTAGGTTACCTCTACAATAAGTTAAGTGCTTTTGCACTGAAAATCGTACTGCAATATGCCGCATTTTTGGTTTTAACTCGTAAACGGTAAATAATGAGTACCTGTCTTAAAGTTACTTGTCATGATAACCTTGGATATATGAATCTCTAGTACTTAAAACTTCTAACAGTTTTTCAAGTACTAGAAAAACTATAATCAAGGAGCTGCGCGTATGGACAGAAAGAGAAATCATTAACCACTCAGTATCGTTACCATAGCTGGGTTGGTATCATTTCAGAACGCAATGCTAGTGCATTAAGCAATAACGATGAATTAATGAACAAATTTACGGCGAGGCCTTGATGTTACAGCATTCTTAAATTGACCTCGTTATAAATTCCGGGAACTTAGATTTCTAAATAGCGCCATCAGGACTGGTCCTGATCGAACAAATTACTCTGCGGAGTTTAAAGTATTAGAGATATTATCAGAAACCACAATCAGTATAACGATCACCTGTTTAAGCAGTTATATAATAAATTATATAGTAATGTTTTATATAACTATATAATATTATAGACACACGTGCCTGTCAATATATAATTTAGTTGTTTTTTGCTTTACAATCTATCAATATTTGTATACTATTATATTATCTATCGTTAGATTACATTAGAAATGAGGCTATAAGCTTGGTGGGAAAAGCTACTTTAGATTTAACAAAAAACGAGCTGGAAATTATGAGTCTCATGTGGGTACAGTATAAATCCCTTTCCCGTTCTGAAATTATTGAGCTTTCCCCTGAACGATCATGGAAAGCCAGTTCAATTCATATCTTGTTAAATCAATTATTAGAAAAAAAAGCCATCGTAGTTGATGGCTTTGTAAAGACCGGGAAAAATTACGGAAGAACCTATTCCGCTGCAATAACTCCGGAAGAGTATCAAGTGATGCAAGTCAAACAAGGTATCGTTTTTTTTCAGTCTAAATCGGCTGCTCTCACCAGCCTCGTATCGGAGCTTGTAAAAGACGAAGATATCGATGATGAAACGCTGGATAGGCTGGAAGCTATACTACGCGAGAAGAGGCGCGGAGGTTAATAGGATATGATGATTACGGCCTATTCAGTTTTTATGGCTATCCTATGGTGCAACGTATTTATTTGCGTTGTAGCGCTGATAAGGCGACGTGACAGTTTTATTATATATTTCAGCATTTTTCCGTTGCTTTTTTTGGTGTTTGCCAGTATTTTTCGGCTGCTGTGTTCTATAGAACTTCCAATCACAACTGTCATCCGATCTGAAGTGATCTTACCGGCTGTAATAGATTCTTTTACAAAACCACTGTTCATTGTGGGTAACAGCGACAGTACCATAAATATCGCAACTATACTGATTGTTATCTGGGCAGGGGGATGTTTCTATCACATTCAACAATACATAAGGTCATTAATACGGTTCAATAAAAGGATAGCCAATGTTCCAGGAACAAGTGAGCCGCAGATACTCATAGCGGTCAATGAAATCATTACCGAAAGCGGGAAAAGCCACCCAGTAAAAATTATTAAGTCTACGGAAGTCATATCCCCAATGGTAACCGGTTTCTTTCAACCTGTGATTTTCCTGCCGGATATTGAACTTTCCGATAGTGAACTTAAGAACATCCTGCTGCACGAATGGACACATTTTTTACATAAAGACGCCTGGGTTAAACTGATGATGTATGTGATACTATCGGTATTCTGGTGGAATCCGTTGATTCATCTCCTGAACAAAGATTTGGATCATATACTTGAGATTCGATGTGATTTGAAACTTACTGCTCAATGGGATATGGAAAAGCGGTTTTATTATCTGGAAAATATCACAAAATTCATCAAATGGACACGTTGTAAGAAATCCCTGCTTGATACGCCGTCCCACGCTACTGCCTTAATCAGCACAAAAAGTTCTTCGAAGATTGAACAGAGGTTTAATTTAGTCTTAAATACAGAATTACCGAAACAATATCCTTTACCAAGCCTGTTGATCTGCGGTCTGACGCTGTTAGTTTTAGGTTTTTCGTATATATTTGTGTTCCAGCCAGCGGGGTTTCCCACGGCTGAACCGGAATACGAGGATTTTTATATGGTCACGCCTGAAAATGCCTATTTGATAATCAATGAAGACAACACCTATTCTTTATATGTGGATGGCCAATACAAACTAAAGTTAAAGACAATAGCTAGTGAGCCATATTTGACATTGCCAATAAAATAAACAAACTATACGGAAAGGGGACTTTATTAAGATGAGGAGAGTTTTAACCGGTTTTTCTATTTTTACCTTAACGGTGGTCTTTCTAGGAGGTAGTTTTTCTTCTGTGGGTGAAGTCTATGCAGCTGAAATAAACAGCAAGCTGAACATTTCAGGCTATGAAGAGACTTCGGTGGCTCGCGCCGAAGAAACTGTTTGGTATTACCGGATGCAAAATGGTGTAACGGAAAAACGCCTGTGGTCTATTACCAGAAGAGTATGGCTCACCGATTGGATGCCCGTGTAACCAAGTGATGTAATTATAGAAACTTAGAAATGATGTCACATCTGATTGCAGAGAAGGCTAAGGCAGAAGGTCGATCTCTGCTTTTTTTGTCGTGGCATTTGGTGTAAAAATTAAATTATGATAAAATTTAGTATTTCACGACCTGCCGTTAAGAAGTGAAGACAATGGGGAAGATTTGGGCGCTGCATGGCCCTAATTTGAATTTGTTAGGACGGCGTGAACCGGATAAGTACGGGCCTCAGACTCTTGAATCAATCCACAACAAGGAACTTCTACATAAGGCTCAAGATTATTCACTTCTAAAATGGTCATGAAGAAGAACCTCCTTTGCTGAGTAGGTTCAGTATAGCAAAACTAGAAAATGCCCTGCCATAACTTTGGCTTACATTTTCCAGTTTAAGCTTACCCTTTTGTAAGGTAGATCATCATTTTATTCACTCCAGCACCATATCCACCCTATCCAGGCCGATCTTCACTTTCGTGCCCTTGCCCGGCTCCCCTTCGATCACAATGGTGTGGGACAGCTGGGTCAGGATCCACTGGCACAGATAGTGACCGATCCCGGTGGACTTTTTATCCCTTCGGCCGTTATAACCGGTAAAACCTTTTTCAAAGACACGGGGCAGGTCTTCCCCGGCAATGCCTATACCTGTATCGGCGATCACCAAGGTTTTGGCACCGTCCCCTTCCAGATAAATGGAGATCTTCCCCCGGTTGGTGTACTTCAAATTCCAAATCACCTTAAGGTGCTGTTGTCAAATGCAATGGCACTGAGCGTTAAGGAAAAGTTACAAGTAAAGAACTTACGAGGACGAAATACGAAAAGCGGCATACTGGGCCGGAACAGCTTATAGTAGTGATGAGAACCTTATAATGAGGTCGGAGCAAAGAAATGGTTTACTGTTCACTTTGTATCCTGTAAGCTAAATGAGAAAGGACTTCCATACCATCTATCTGTCGAATAATCGTTTCAAAATCTGCTTCCTCATTGAAATTCTCAGGTTGGTGTTTTATTAATATATCGCGACACTTATCAACTATGTCTAAACACCACTGCAGAAACTTTTCAGGAGAATCAACGCCTGGGAACCTACCCTCATCATCAGTGTACACGTAATTACAGTTTCCTTTAGTCTTGATAGTGTACAACGGACCATCAAGAGCATCTCTTAGCCCCTCTAAATCCCACCATATGTCAATAAATCTCTCCGTCTTTAAAATAGGTCTGCAAAAAGATAGATTAAATAATTTTTTAAACATTTGCAGATCATTCATTTTAAGTATCATTCCTTTCGATGTGCACAAGGCACAAAATTAAATGAAAGTACAATCTTGTTAAGCTCTGAGGTAATTATATTGTACACCTGTGCAAATTCAATAGGCATTACTCATTGACTTATCTCCCATTCAGGTTATTGTATTTTTGTCTGTTTCACCTTGTTCAGCTAATCTCTTTGACTCCTAAGACATACAGTAGTGAACACATTACAAACTCCGGCAACGGCTCCTACAATGCTGACCTATACCGAACTAAGAAATCCTTCCTTCTTTGTAGCCTTTCTATATGTGAACCGGTTGCATATATTACAATCTATGGATATAATACTAAATAAGGACTGACGTGTTGCGAGCACGCCAGCCCGGCAGATTGTCTAACCAAACGGTTAGCCGGATTTACGTGTTATAAGAAATAACCGCAAACCTTGCCAGGGGCGGTTATTTCTTCTTCATGATCATAACAATGAGTGTCGCAAATGCAATCATGAGATACATCGCCTCAACCATTGAGATCATCCTACCACCCCCTTTCTAAAAGGGTGTGGCCAACCGTCCCTCGACAACCTGTTGCAACTATTATAGCATAATCTTCCAGACAAAATAATGAAACTTATCTCTGACTATTCACAGGGTTCAGACCGCCTCATAACCCGAGGCGGTCTGATTTTGTATTCTTCCATGAAGTGAATTTTAAAATTTTTCATAAGTTAGAATATCTCTTCGTCTATAGTGTTGCCCTGTGTGACCCGGTTGCATATTTTACAGTCCATGGGTATAATATTATGAAAGGACTGACGTGTTGCAATCACGCCAGCCCGGCAGATTGTCTAACCAAACGGTTAGCCCGAATTAGAGATTATAAGAAATAACCGCCATCCGGCTAGGGGCGGTTATTTCTTCTTCATAATCATAACAACGAGTGTCGCAAATGCAATCATGAGATACATCGCCTCAACCATTGAGATCATCCTACCACCCCCTTTCTAAAAGGGGGTGGCCAACCGTCCCTCGACAACCTGTTGCAACCATTATAGCATAATCTTCCAGACAAAATAATGAAACTTATCTCTGACTATTCACAGAGTTCAGGCCGCCTCATAACCCGAAGCAGTGTACCTCATCTAAAAATCACCTTCAAAGGCCCGACCACATCCTTTAGCCAATATATGGATAAAGGATGGAAAACCGAGATGAATAATGTGGTCAACGAACGTACGCCCCTCGTGATTGCAGCTGAGATTAACATGCTTAAAGATCACACCCATAAAACCGTGCTTATCAACTCCGTTGAGATCGGCCGACGTCTGACAGAAGCCAAGGCTTTACTCAAACATCATTTTATTCACTCCAGCACCATATCCACCCTATCCAGGCCGATCTTCACTTTCGTGCCCTTGCCCGGCGCCCCTTCAATCACAATGGTGTGGGACAACTGGGTCAAGATCCGCTGGCACAGATAGAGACCGATCCCGGTGGACTTTTTATCCCTTCGGCCGTTATAACCGGTAAAGCCTTTTTCAAAGACACGGGGCAGGTCTTCCCCGGCAATGCCTATCCCTGTATCGGCGATCACCAAGGTTTTGGCATCGTCCCTTTCCAGATAAATGGAGATCTTCCCCCGGTTGGTGTACTTCAAAGCATTGGACAAGATCTGCTCAATGACAAACACCAGCCATTTTTCATCCGTCAGCACCTCACAGTTCAGCGGGGAGAA
Source organism: Desulfosporosinus shakirovi (assembly GCF_020595055.1). Lineage (GTDB taxonomy): Bacteria > Bacillota > Desulfitobacteriia > Desulfitobacteriales > Desulfitobacteriaceae > Desulfosporosinus > Desulfosporosinus shakirovi. The sequence goes on from NZ_JAJDOO010000006.1 coordinate 108,146, forward strand.
ATCCAGGCTGATCTTCTTGCGGATAAACATCTTGGCATATTTGCGCACCGCCTGCCGGACGATATCATCCAGAGCATAGCGCTTCAGCACAAAATCGGAAGAAGGGCTCTCCAGCCGCAGGTATTGGAGCACCATTTCCACATACTGTTCAATTTTAAACAGCTCTATGGCCAGCTCCCTGTTCTGCTCCATACTCTGAACACTACTCCCATCGTCCTCCGCCGAGGGGAGGGACTGGAGGAGGAGGCCCATAGCGGCAATAGGGGTTTTGATCTGATGAGCCCACAGGGTATAATAATCCACCAAATCCCTCCGCTCATTATCCGCCCGGGAAACCAGCCTGATCTTCTCCCGGTAGAGGGCGGTGATCAGCTCCTGATACTCCTTTTCTAATAATCCCTTAGCCTCAGGGAGCCCTTCCAGGCTGAACATAATCTGTTTCTGCAAATCCCGGAGCACTCTGCAGCGTTGATAATAGCCATGAAAATCCACCGTCAGGACCAGGAGAGCCAGGGCGGCACAGAGCAACCCAGCATAAAGCCCCGCTTCCGCCGGCAGATGATACAGATAAAACACCAAGGCAAAGACCCCGGCAGAGATGCAGTACAAAAGAATTCCCCGGCTCTGCCCCCGGAGGTACTGCTTCCCCGCTGCCCCTAGGCTGATCTCTTTCATATCACGTCACCATATACCCTATCCCTTTTTTGGTCACAATAAATCCGGCCAGCCCTGCCGTCTCCAATTTTTTGCGCAGCCGGGTCATGTTCACCGTTAGAGTGTTTTCGTCGATATAACTGTCCGTTTCCCACAGGCGGGCCATGATTGCTTCACGGCCCACGACCTTCCCTTTATTCTCCAGCAGCATTTTCAGAATTTTATAATCGTTCTTACTCAACTCCACCTTGCTGTCATGATAGGTCAAGGAAGTATCGCTGGTATTGAGGATGGCTCCCCGGTGCTCCAACAAATCCGTCTGTCCGGCAAAATCATAGGTCCGGCGCAGCATGGCCTGCACCTTGGCCGTCAAGACACTCAGGTCAAAAGGCTTGGCAATAAAATCATCCCCACCCATATTGATAGCCATGACGATATTCATATTATCGGCAGCGGAGGAGATAAAGATGATAGGTACCTTGGACACCTTGCGAATCTCGCTGCACCAGTGGTAGCCATTATAAAAAGGCAGCGAAATATCCAGGAGCACAAGCTGGGGATTGAAAGAGATAAACAGAGACATCACCTGCTCGAAGTCCGTCACGCATTCCCCTTCCCACCCCCAAGTCCCCATATGATTTTTAATCGCTTTGGCAATGACGGCATCGTCTTCAACAATCAGGATCTTATGCATGAAGCAGACCCTCCCTTTTCATGCTACTATTCTATCACAATCCCTCAGTCCCGATAAGGAACATGCCGAGGATTACAAGAAGACCGCCCAACCACTGCTGGTAACCGGCGCTTTCCCCTAACACTGCATTCGCCAGCAGCAAGGAAGTAAGGGGCATCATGCCCGAAAAAGCCGCAGCTGTAAACCCACCGCAGCGCTTTATGCCAGAGTACCAGCAGATAAATGCCAGAGCTGTTACAAATACGCCATACCAAAGAAGAGCCGTCCATTCCATCATGCCGATTCCTGCAAGTTCCTTCAAGGGATGCTCAAAGGCTGCCGGGATCAGGCAGAGAATCAGAGCAATTGCCGATACAATGGCGGTCTGAGCAAGAGGACTTGCCGGTTCATTCAAGTCCGACGCCGCTTTGACAGCGGAAATACGTGACAGCGTATTGAAGGCCGACTCACAAGCTGCCGCACAAAGTATGAGCAGATTCCCGCCGATGTGTTCTAAGGATAAACCCTTTCCCGGCGTTAATACTCCTTGAATGATCAGAATACCTCCTACAGTACAGAGTATTCCGGCAAGTTTTCTGCCGCTGACCGGCTCCCTTAATACAATCATAGCCAGAAGGGCTGTTATGGCCGGCGTCGCGCCGGTGAGTATGCCCGCTTCTCCGGAGCCGGTATAATGAAGGCCCCATAGTAAAAACATACGGAACAGAAAAATACCGCATAAGGCCTGAAGTGACAAAAAGAGAAAATTGCGCAAGGACATTAATCGAAGATACCGGACAAGTTGTTTTCTGCATAATGGAAACAAAAACACGAGGGAAAAAAACAGACTTACTGCCGTGATGGTAAATGTACCCAGCTTTCCCGTAACGAACCTGGCCGATATGACGCTGGTTCCTGCCAGGGAAAAAGCGCAAATCAAATATAATTTCCCGCTCAAACCATCCATTCTAACATCTCTCCAAAAATGCATTACATTCTTTTAACCTGATGGTATAATTCTACCCAGATCACTGGTTCTGTTAAAGAGCCAGTATAGAGCAGAATTTACAGAGCCAGTTGGAGGGGTTATGTTAGGAATTGAATTGAACCGGAACCATGAATTGCAGTTATGGCGTCAAATTTACCAGCACTTAAAGGAACTGATGCTATCCGGGCAGCTGAAAGCGGGAGAAGCTCTGCCCTCCTCACGAGAATTAGCGAAGGAGCTGAAGGTTTCCCGCAATACAGTTTGCGAGGCTTATGACTTGCTGATTGCCGAAGGCTTTATCATCAGCCGTCAGGGAGCCTCCACACGGGTTTCGGAGGGTTTATGCCTTGAACCCGTTAAACCGGCATCCTCTCCTATGCTAAAAAGCAAGACAGTCCGGTCAATTTCCGTAAGCTTTCGGACGGGCAGACCCGACTTAAGACAATTTCCCCGGTTTCTTTGGCAGCAGTTGCTGCATAAGGCCTCCGAAGAACTGCCCCTTGAGGATTTTGGTTATACCGGACCCCAGGGATTGCCTGCCCTTCGAGAGGAAATTGCGGCTTGGTTGTTCAGAAGTCGCGGGCTTAAGGTTTCATCGGAGGATATCTTTATTACCGCCGGCGCAACGCACGGTCTGCATCTTATTGCGGATATTCTCTGTGGAGAGGGCCAAAAAATATTGATGGAGGACCCCTGTCATCTCGGCATGCTGGGCACGTTCCTAAACAAGGGCTGCTCCATTATTCCTATCCCCGTTGACGCCGAGGGGATGCAGACTGATTACCTGTCAAAATGCGGAAGTACAGGCCCAATCTATGTTACCCCATCTCATCAGTTTCCCATGGGCGGAATTCTTCCCGCCTCACGCCGTGCCGCGCTGATTCGCTTTGCCAGAGAAAAGGATCTTTATATCATCGAAGACGATTATGACAGCGAATTCCGCTATAGCGGCGAGCCCATTGCTCCCCTTTACACTTTGGACCCCCAACGTGTGATTTATGTCGGCACCTTCAGTAAAGCAGTTTTTCCGGCCCTGAGAATAGGCTATGTGATTTTACCCTATCAGCTTCAAGGGCGCTGGCGAGATCTGCGTACTCACACGGATGTACAAAATCCAATCTTTGAGCAGGCTGCTCTGGCAGAATTTTTAAGAACACGCAAGCTTGACAGACATGTCCAAAAGATGCGTAAAATTTATGGCCGGCGCCGGCAGGTGTTGTTGGATTCCCTAGCAGAAACTTTTGGCAGAGAGTGGATTGCTTATGGAGATTCCGCCGGGCTGCATGTTGCTATAGATTTTCCGGGAAGACGATTTGACCAGGGGTTTAAAAGCAGCTGTCTAAAAAACGGAATCTATATTACTCCCGTAGAAAGCCACTGCCTTGAAAAAGGCAGACATCAAAGCAAGCTGCTTATGGGCTATGGACATCTGGAACCTGATGTCATCAGAAAGGGTGTTGGCCTATTGTCTGATATTATTAAGAAATTAACTATCTGAGTTGATACCTGGCTTGCATTTATATTATAAAAAGTCAACAGACCGCTGCACAATGCTGTTGCAAACGATGATTGCAGAAAAAATTAACCTTACTTTTTTTCCGTTAACTTCTTCTGATAGGCTTTCCAACCTGGACACCATCGAGTATGCCAGCGCCATAGTTTCGCTAAAATTGAACTTGGCTTCTGTTCTGCTTTAATACGCATCTTGCAATTTTCGCAGTTCGAACTCATTTTTTGCCCCTCCTCTAATACACATCTTGCCTTAAAAGAAATTTACATTCTCTCAACTTTCTGAGAATAATAAACCGGCTTTCTCAAAGAAATTCTCTGTCATATTTAATTTTTCAATGCCCAGTTTACTCATAATCTGTAAGCACACTTTTTCAACACTCGATGATAGACGGGCATATCTTCAGCAACCTCAGACACAGCCTCAAGTTTTCCTTCAAGAATCATTTCTTCTATGCGGAATGCGACCCATGAATCACTAATTCCAAGTTGATATTTACCAAGCACCCGTCCGATAACCTTTACCTCCTGAAATTCCTCACCTTCTGCTGCGATTTCACGAAGGATAAAGTCATCATAGAGGGTTTCCGGTGCACTGATCAATTGTCCATTCAGCGTGGCCCGCAAAGGTGCGTTCTCCCTTTGCAGCTTTTGCCAATGAGCTGCAAAGCTTTGTTCAAATACCGGCAACACAAGTTTTTGCAAGGCAAGATACCGATGCCATTCTTCGGGAGCAACTTCACCCCAGCCGCTTTTCTGCACGATATTTCCCTTTTCGTCAACTTTCCATTCCGGGAGCTTGACAATAGCAATCTGTTTGCAAGGCACTTTCCACTGATTCAATTGCTCCATGAACCAATAGAGTCCACAGATTTCATCGGGCTGATTGCTGTACCAGATTCGAAGGAATTCTCCCCTTACTGCCTGTTCCTGAACCCTTTTCAGATCTTCTTTTGCCCTTTTAAATATTGCCTCAACCGCCTCATGGCCCACGTCATTGGGAAAAACGCTGTATAAGTGTTCCAACGTCTGCTTCCGCTTGATACCGGGCTGATTCTCGGAAATATCTCCTACGCTCAGCATCAAGTTGAAACCATAGATGTCTGCTGTATTTCCACCTAAGGGGACAGCACTCTCCCATGCTAAGCGTGCCTTTTTCTCTGCTTCTCGTCGGACATCTTCAACTTCCTCTTTGGTTGGCTTGCTTCCATCCGCATGACTAACGCTAAAGCCAAAACCCCTACCTTGATATTTCCCCTTGCCATAGTGTTGTGCCACTTTAAGACTTCCACAAGCACTTTCGCTGAATACTATTTCAATCATATTATTCGCCTTTCAAATCCATAATTGCTTATATCGGATTATCCTTGAATAAATTCTTGCTAACTTCGCATTTTTAGCCGAATAGGATAATAGGAACCAGGCAATTTATACTGAGTGCCCTACTCTTAATGAGAATGATGTCTAGCTAATATATTTTATAATGAATATCCTATAGCCATAGTTACAAAGAAACTAAAAATAATTACTATATTCAATATGAGATATAACCACTGTTTTTTTAAGAAACTAAAGATTCCTCCAATTATCCCTAAAACAGGATTTATAAATAGACTTACGAGTCCTAATGGTCTTAATCCTTGTCCTAATAAGGATTCTAGGCTATCATACGGAATTAAAGAGGCTATAATTAGTAAAACTATACCTAATACAACTGTTAACTTAGGAGTATTCCTTAAATCCATATTTAACTCCTCCCCCTTTCTTAACAATATAATTCTACAATTACGAAGAAATACTGCAGATTCTTTTCGTCCGTGCCAAAAATGGCACGTCTTTTGCGTGATATGTCACAGAACTGTTCGCGTATTCCCGAAGTCTGGTTATTACGTTCATATCCTCTCAGATTTAGAGAATTGTCTGTTGTATGCCGTGGTCCGGCTTCGAAGGCAAACCAAAGATTATTACCAACCCTTCTGCTCTCATCATCGGTAAATAAAATTAGATTGGGGCCATGTAAAAAAAGTCCACATCTGCAAAGTCACGTAGGATTTATCATCTCCAACGTGAAATACTTCCTTTATTATACAGTACATGTGTTGAATATTGAAAGTTAAAAAGCATCTGCTTTCATTCAGCAGATGCCCTAATGATTTTAAATTGTCTTGATAATTTCTTGAACTCTGCCAATTTTTCCATCCTCAAGTCTTACTTTAATTCCCCTGGGATGTTTCTGGGAGTTTGTCAGGATATCTTTGACAATACCCCGGGTCCTTTTTCCTGTCCTTCAAATAAACCATTATCCTCTTCCTTAATTACGCCTCCTCAAACTCAAAAAACATCCCTTAGGATAGTTTAATTCCCTTTATAATCTAACAAATTGAATCTTTTTATATCCGTATCACTAAGTTCTACGACTAATTCAGCATTATATAAACGATCCTTGATCTCTTCTAAAACCTCCGGAGCAGGTGGGGGAAGATCAACATTATTTCCGTCCGGGTCAATGGATCCAATTGTATAGGTAAGAGTTATTTCCGTCTCCTTACCGCCGCCGGTAAATCCGATGCCCTCAGACTGATTAAAGATATCTTCTGAAAATAAGCTGCGCAATTTTTCTTGAGGTTCAACCTTTATCTTGAGATCTCCACCAGGTTGCCTGATAGATCTGACCGGCATATTCTCAAACTTCAAACGGTAATTAATCTCTGTGCGTATAAAGTAAACTGTATCCTTTCCATCGTTGACTAAATATCCGACTTGGTCATCATTTTCTACGATATCAGCTTGAACATCCACAAGCTTCATAGGATGAAGGAATCCGTTCAAAGCAACATAAAGTAAAGAAAACCCTAAGATAAGCAGGACAACGATTTTGGCAAGGCTATACTTAACTACAGGGACAGTGTTCTGTTCGATCTCTTTTTTGACAATCGAATTTAATAATATGTATCCGCAAGCTACTCCGATTAAAGTGGTTCCCATCATATTATACTTGAGATATACCCATCTAATTAATGAATTAAGCTGCGATGACACGGAGTAATAAAATAGGATACCTGAAGCACTGATTAACAGCATAGGTATTCCGAGAATCAAGATCTTTAACCAGTTAACAGATAACGTTCCTTTCAGGGCCATTCTCCTTATAAATCCAGGCAAAGCAATATACATACCAATCATCAGGGAATAAACATAACTAAACTGCATTAATGGAAACGGATCATAGTTTCTGCCTGCTTCAATATGCAGTACGTCCTGATAATTTAAACCATAATACACAAGCAGCATCAGACCCAATCCATAGCCTAGATAGGCAATCATTTTCCTCATCCAATCCCTCCCTTTTAACTTATTATGCAACTACTCAAGTTTTTTCAGACTAACATCTAATCTTAGCTTTTCTGATTTTTCTCCGGTTGGATGATAAACCACTGGATAAGACCGCAATTTGTACATACTAAAAGGGAAGCCGATTTATTCAGCCAGTCTAAACCTAAAAAAGTAGCCCCCTGTGTATTCATTTGAGCTTCACCTTTTTCGAATAAACCATTGCTGCAATGTGGACAGACAACTTGCTTCCCCCCTGCCCGAAACTCCCCTCTTCTATCCATGGCCTGCTGGATGGCATTTTTACCACGTTTCAGTCCGTCGATGAAATCACCCAACCCATTCCCTCCTTACCACCCTTATAGATTATCTGTATAAAATTCTTATGAGCATTATGCGCCATTTTGAACAAACAAAAATAGCACCGGCTGAGTCTTTATCTTAAATGCTCACCCGTCTCTATACCTACACAATAAATGTCTGAAACAGATTGTTCTTCCCCATAAAAAAGAGAGTCTGCCCCCGGGCTTGTACCAAGGGCCAAGTTCGCTTATTGCGGCGGCTCGTATAACGTCTTGAGAGAGCCCAGGCCGGAAACGGCGACCTCCCATTGACCGTCACTCGTTTGAAGCCATTTAGCAATCTTCCGCGCCGGATGGTCCTCCGGCAGGTCTTTCCGCATGACCGCATAGTAATTGATGGCAAGGGGGTACTCCTTGGCGAAAATCGTTTCCGGCGTCGGAGCAACTCCGTTAAAGGCAAGAGTTTTGATATTCATTTCGCCTACCACACTCTGGGAAAGCTGTATGTAGTAGAAAAGGGTATAACCCAACGCATATGCGTTTTCCTCGCTGTCGTGGGCGAAATACCGGTATTCCTCCACCATTTGCAGCATTCCGTTCATGTCCCGCTCCATATAGTTCTTCTCGACGGCAGGGTTTATCTTTTTGTCCCCGAGCACCAAATTCTCCAACTGCGCCTGGGAACCGGAATCGGCATTGCGACAAATTGGTACGATCCGCCCGTTTTTACCTCCCAGCTCGAACCAGTCGGTTATCGACATATCGCCATAGATTTTCTGCACCTGAGAGGCATCAATATTGCTTGCGGGATTGTCCTCGTGTGTGATAAACACAAGGGCTTCAGCACCGACAGGGATATATTCAAGCTCCGTTCCGGCCTTTTCCGCAACCTCCGCGACCTCTTTTGATGGATCCGGGACAAGGATTAAATCAACGTCTCCCGCGATGAGCAGCTCATATGACTTCATGGTTTTGGAGGCTTTTTCCGGAAGGCCCGGCCACCTGTCTTCCATGTTGTCAGAGGTATGGAACATCCTTTTGTAAATTCTCTGTACGAGGGGCAGCGTGGAAGTCGAGCCGTCGATGCGCGGATAATTTGCCTCTGTGATGCCGATGGCGGCGGCCTCCTCCGATGGGGTCAGAGTGATTGCCTTTGGAGCCGCGCTTGGCTCTGCCGGTATCTGAGACTGTGCCGATTCTCCCAAATTCCCGGTTTCCGAACAGCCCTGTGTCAGAAAGAGGAGTATCATTACAAGCATTAAGGATATTATAACTTTCAATACCCCAGGAATTTTTTGTTGGTTTATCATCTTCTTTCCCCCTTGGTCAGTGTTCTTTCTCCTTATAGATACATCATAATCCTATTGATTATATTATTTTAGGTGAGCTTGTGTTTTAGGCGATTGTCGAGGCTGAACTGTCGATTGTGACAGATACTGCGGCTGCATTAGGAATTCAAAGTTTTAAAAAAACTATAGCCGCTGCAAGTAAGAATCCATGATTGCAATAAAGCTATACATGGGTTGTTGTTAACCTCCAATATATGTGCCATAACTTATTTCCACATTTTTCCTCAATATCCTCCCCTCGTAATTAAAAAAATCTTGCTAACAATCTGTTGTTCTTATGCCCCATGATAAGGAAAGCCCTTCTCCCCATCCATCACGAACTCAGTTTAAAAATTCGGCGGTTTAGAGGTCACTAATCTAGATTAGTCAGACCTCAAAACCGCCGAATTTTTAATCTCCTCATATATAGAGGGTACGGGCCTTGATGATTTTCTACTTGCTGGTCAAATTCAACAAGGTATGATTGAATTTTTTCAAAAGCTGCCCGAATGCTTCGCAGTCTTCAGCAGACCAATCTTTGAGCAGTTCCCCCATATCGGCCAAACGTTTTTGCTTATAGTTCATAAGTTCTTTCATGCCCAGTTCCGTGATCTGAAGTGAATACGCCCTTTTATCTAAAGGGTCCGGCATACGATAGACAAATCCTTTTTTCTCCAGGGCTGCCGCTTGTCTGCTTACGGTGGAAATATCCAACTGGAACTCCTCCGCCAAAGCTTTGACACCGGCTGGACCCTGAGAAGTAATTTGTCCGAGCAACAGATGGGCGGACCGTTCAATGGTTCCGGGCTTTTTATATTTAGCTGCCGATCCAAGACTGCGGTGAAGGACGGCTAATTCAGATAGAATGGTCTCCAGCCAATTTTCATTCATTTCAGTATTGCCTCCTTACTGCCTCGCCGAATTTATAACACGACTTATTCTATCATAATGACAAGATTTTAAAAAACGAGGAAAATCTCATTAAAAATCAGGAATTGATCATCAGACAAGTTAGTTGTATAATACAATTACATAGTTTCATCATACAACTACATTAAAAAACCTACAAGCAAAGGTTAGGAGGATTAATTATGCAGGCTCATGAAATTATGATAAGTGATGTTTATACCGTTAAAGAAAGCGATACAGTCGGTGCAGTCATTGCTAAGTTCATTACTCACAGGATCAGCGGTGTTCCGGTAATCAACAGTAAAAATAAAATTGTTGGTTACATAAGCGACGGGGATATCATGCGCTATATCGGCACCCATGAACATCGAATCTTTGATTCACTCTACTACTTTACCGTCATTAAGGATGATGAGGAGTTCCCTGAAAGAATAAAACTTCTGCTGGATTTAGAGGTACTTAGGATTGCTCAGAGTAAGGTCATTAAAGTATCCTGGGACGAAGACGTTGAAACCATCGCTACTATTCTGGGGAAAAAGAAAATTAAGAAACTGCCTGTTGAGCGAAATGGAGTATTAGTTGGCATCATTAGCCGTGGGGATGTGATCCGCCACTGCTTCAAGGATCTTCTGCAGGGCTTTGACCATTAGGGACGCAGCCAGCTTCAAACTATCCACTACATAGAAATGGATACACCCGATTAACCAGTTAGAAAGAGCAAGGAGTTATAAGAATGAAACGAAAAATAGTGCTGTATGTCATTTTAGCCTTAATGGTTGTTGCCGGAGGAGGTATTGGTTACTACTACTGGTATGAAGGGTCCCATTACGTGTCTACTGAAGACGCCCGTATTGACGGGGATACTTACCGGGTTATGCCGCGCATATCAGGAAAGCTCCTCAGCCTTCAGATAAAACAGGGTGATACGGTAGTCGCAGACCAGATTGTCGGTCAGCAGGATACGAACAATCTGGCCACAGGCTTATTGGATAACGCCAGCCTCCGGGCTCCTATCACGGGAACCGTAACCAAAACCCTGGCCAGAGAAGGGGAAGTTCTTTCCCCCGGCCAGCCCATCGCTTTAGTGGTGGATAAAAGTAACTTATACATTTCCGCTAACATTGAGGAAACCTATATCAGCCGCCTGCAAAGCGGAGAAACAGCGGAATTTACCGTGGATAGTTTTCCTGGACATACCCTGACTGGAAAAATAATCGAAATCGGTGAAGGGACGGTTTCCAGCTTTTCCTTAATGCCTTCTCTCAGCAGCAGCGGCAATTTCACTAAGGTAACCCAGAGGATTCCCATCAAACTATCCATTGATGACCAACAGGGGCTTTCATTATCTCCCGGTATGAACGTCGTCTTAAAAATCCAAGCGAAAGGGTAACCAGGTGAAAGAAACATGAACAAAGGCATGATCAACAGACTATTAGCAATTACCCTCTTATCTTCAACATTGACTTTAATAGTGACCGGCTGCGCTGTAAAGACTACATCTTCCGGCACTCCGGCACCGACAGCAATACCGGTAAAAGTAATGAAAGTCGGCAGTACCACCAATAATGCCAATTTAAGCGGCAAGATTATTGTGGACCAACAAGCGAAAGTTTTCTCCAAGGTGGCTGGCAAGGTGAACGCAATAAACGTAAAGGAAGGCACCATTGTCAAAAAAGGCGACTTGCTTGTTCAGTTGGATACTTTTGATAGTGGGAATAAAGTGATCCAAACCCAAAGCTCGTTGGAAACTTTAAAACAAACCATTGTTCAGACAAAAATTGCCCTGGACTACGCCCAAACCAATTACGATCGAACCAAAGCCCTGGCGGAAGCCGGAGTCGTTCCGCAAAGTGATTTGGATGCTGTCAACACGAAGCTAAAGACAGCTGAAGCAGCCTACGAGCAAGCAAAGGCCGGATTGCCCGGAGCCGAAGCTTCTCTAGCCCTGGCCCAAAGTGCCGTACAGGATGCGTCCATCTATTCTCACCTTAACGGCACTGTAACCGAAAAGCTGATTAACCCAGGCGAAATGTCTTCTCCCGGGGTCTCAATGCTGACGATCGTTAACATGCAGGAAGTTCTGCTGCAGGTAAGCGTTCCTCAAGATAAAGTTTTTCAGGTCAAGCCGGGGACTCCTGTAGAAGTATTTGTAGACGGGATAGACCAGAAATTTAACGGAACCATCGACTTGATCAGCCCTGTATCCGATTCAACCAACAATACCTTCCCTGTAAAAATAAGGATAGACAATACTTCAGCTGTATTACGGGTTGGCATGATTGCCAGGATCTCCCTGGATTCCATGAACGGGAAAATCTCAGAACTACCTAAGTCCTCTATTATAGAGCAGGACCAGAAATATTATGTTTACAAGGTAGATAATGATGTGGCTCGTCTCGTCCAAGTGGAAGTTAAGGAAAAAGACTCTAACTGGAATTACGTCATAAACGGAGTTGCCAATAATGATGAGATCGTCATTAATCCAGGCTCCCAATTGACCGACGGGGTTAAAGTCCAGATTAATTAGGAGGGACGACAGAATGTGGTTAGCCTTGTGCGCAGTCATATTGGGAACCTTTGTAACGGTTCTCAATAATAGCTTGATTAATGTGGCCATTCCCGAAATGACCAATGTGTTTGGATCTACCACGGATACAATGCAGTGGGTTTTAACGGGATATTCCCTGGCTGCCGCAATTGTCATACCGCTCAGTGGTTTTCTGGGTGACCGGTTTGGGACTAAGAAACTATTCATCATCTCCTTAGCCGGCTTTACCTTAACTTCGGTATTATGCGGTTTGGCCTGGAGTGATATCAGCCTGATTGCCTTTCGGGTCCTGCAGGGCATATCAGGGGGGGTACTCTCCCCTTTAAGCATGACGATCATTTACGGGATTGTTCCTAAAAACAAAATCGGCACAGCCCTGGGCATATGGGGAATCGCGGCTATGGCAGCCCCGGCAGTTGGACCTACCGTCAGTGGCTATTTAATTGATTTCTTTAGCTGGCGCTGGCTGTTTTTCATCAGTGTTCCCTTTGGGATTTTTGCCGTTACGGCCGGGATATTCCTGCTTAAAGAATCACCCCTGAAGCAAGCCAGCTTTGATCTGGGGGGAGCGGTATTATCTGTTATTTTCTTTTCCACTCTTCTTCTGGCTTTAGGTCAGGGCAATAAAGAAGGCTGGACTTCCTTATATATCGTAGGCCTGTTGTTTGTTTCTTTCTTTAGCCTGCTGCTGCTGATCTGGGTGGAAGCCGGAGCGGAAGACCCCCTCCTCGATTTACAATTATTCAAAAATCCGATTTTTACCTTAAGTGTGATCTGCGGCGGTTTGGTCATGGCAGGGTTAATGGGAGGGTCTTTTCTTGTTCCCCTCTATTTACAAAATGTGCAGGGGTTAACTCCCATTGACACGGGGATTATTATGATACCTCAAGGTGTCTTAATGGCCTTAATGATGCCCCTCAGCGGCAGGCTATTTGATAAGCTGGGGGTAGTCCCTGTTGCTATAGCCGGTTTGCTTTTAATGAGTACGACCACCTATGAGCTGCAGCACCTGGCCATTAATACACCCATTCCCTGGCTGACTGTGATTCTGGCCCTGCGGGGAATGGGAATCGGGCTATGTATGATGCCAATTACCACCGCCGGAATGAATTCGATTCCTAAAGAACTTATCGGACGGGGATCCTCCTTATCCAATGTTTTGCGTCAGGTTGCGGGGACTATGTCCATTGCCATATTTACCACGCTCATGACCAATCGTCAGATTTTTCATGTCAGGAACATCGCAGACGGTATTCCCTCTGATTCCTATCTGGCGACACAAGCTCTTAGTCAGATTTCATCAGCCCTTGCCCAAATGGGTACGGATGCTGCCACAGCGACGGGTGGTGCCAGTGCTGTTTTAGTCGGTATTATGCAAAAAGAAGCCTTAAACTCTGCCATAGCGGATACTTTTCTGATCTCCGCTATACCTTTGTTTGTCTGTATTCCCTGTGTCTTTTTATTTATCAAAAGAAAAATAGCAAAGACGAAGCAGAAAATGGTTCCCGCGAAGGAAGCGGCTCTTTAAGCGGATGACTTGAAGCGGGTTCGTAATTCTACTTAACTTTTGCGGGTTTTTCGAGCCGCATGTTCGACATTATAAAAAAGAGAGAATGCTCCGGGGCTTGTACCAAGAATCTTACGCGCGTAAGATTCTTGGTACAAGCAGTGATCTTTATGACCCTCCCATTGTTCAGTCACCCTCGACCCAATTATTCAATCGATTAATGCATAATCTGCCGCAGCATCAGCATGTAAAAGCGCCGTGTCATATACTGGTAATATACTGTCTTCCTGCTTGATTAGTAGACCAATTTCAGTGCACCCCAGAATAACCCCCTGTGCGCCTTGCCTTTGGAGTGAAATAATAATTTTCTTGAAATACTCGCGCGATGACGCTTCAACTTTACCTAATATCAGCTCTTTGTTGATAATTTCGTGGATTTTTTCAATGTGATCCTTTTCGGGAATCAGGACATTGATACCGCGATCCTCTAACACCTTTTTATAGAAATCTTTTTCCATTGTAAAGCGTGTACCCAATAACGCTACTGTTTCTATGGCATCCAAACAAAGTCGATCAGCTGTAACTTCTGCTATATGTAAAAAAGGAAGCTCAACGGCTGCCTTGATTCTTGGGGCCACAATATGCATCGTATTGGTAGCCAGTATTATAAAATCAGCAACCACCCGCTTTCAGGGATAACGCCGCTTCCGACAGTTTATATTTTCTTAAATTGATTATCCTTTGTCTCAGAATCTATTTCATTTGGTCTTAGGAATTTTACAAGTCAGGAATGTGTATCATATTTATCACTCGTTGAAATATCAAAAATCCTTATTTCGATCCATTAGGTCGAAATAAGGATTTGATTTGTAAAACGAACTTTTCCTAATCAATTTAAGTAGTCTACCGATAAAAATATGCTTACCCCAGGGAATATGGTTGCTTCTTCTACCCTATTAACAACTTTCTCCGCAATTTCCACAACTCCCGCCACAGCCTCCAGCATGGCCTATAATCTCCTTGCGTATTTCAAAACCTCCGCCATCGTTAGACTCTGAATAATCTACAATAGCTCCCTCTAAAGCCGTTGCCAGTCCTATATCCGCGATTATTGATATTCCATATTCTTCATATATCATATCATCCTCAGTTATTAACTCCTCTAAAGTCATACCAAAATTAGGTCCGCTGCACCCTTCATTTAATAGATGGATTCTAAGAAATGCGGTTCCTTTCTTCTTTACTTTTTGCATTTCCTTGACTTTTTGGGCTGCAATTTCTGTTATTGTAACCATTACCTGTCACTCCTCTTCTGAAATAATGAAGTTGAGATTTTACTTAAGTATCTTTACATAACAAGTACGCTCACGTGGACCGTCAAATTCACAAAAGTAAATGCCCTGCCACCGGCCTAAGAGCAGTTTTCCATTATGAACAATGACAGTTTGGGACGTCCCTACGGTGCTTGTTTTCAAGTGAGCTGCGGAATTTCCTTCAAGGTGCCGATCTCTATTCATCTCCCACGGGTAAATCTCATCAAGCCTCCGCAGAATATCTTTCTGAACATCGGGGTCCGCATTCTCATTGATTGTGATCCCCGCCGTAGTGTGGGAAGAAAATATTACGACTTGACCTTCTAGGATATTTTCCTGCGCCAGAAGATTTTGGACTCGAGCTGTAATGTCGAGCATTTCGTCGCGTCTTTTGGTCTTCAGATGTATCTCATGAATCATAAAATTGCTCTCCAATCATCGCACCTACTTCTCGCACGATATATGGAATTATAGCTTATTCCATATATAACCATACAATATACTAATTCTTCATAATTATTTAAATTCCTTTATAAAACAGAAAGGGAAGACACAGGGGGACGGTTCGAAACCACTGAAAAAGTAAACTTTTCACGAGCTTTTTTCTTAGTTTTTTTTTCACTTAGAATCAATTTGGGGTTTTTTAAAAAAAGAGGATAATGAAGCTGGTTTTTTCCTTATGCCAACTATATTTCTAGCCCGATCTTCTTTTTGAAGGTGTTTATGTGTCCTAGATGATGATTACCGTGCCACGCGTAAAGACTTATAGCTTTTTTATACTTACGTTTCCGATATCAGGGTGATGAAATTCAGAGTCAAGTTTGCTACCGGTCAATGATCTTATTAATCGAACCCATCTTTTGTGTAACATTCCACAAGCCTCAGAGAAACATCGACCGGCATATTCACAGCATCCTCAAGTTCAACCCATTGAACCTCGTCGAATGGTTTGATTATAGGACAATCTTCCGTAAGCGCCAATCTGAACCTAATGTACCCGTTGATATGGCTATCAGTAATATGATGAACCACTTGTCTAATTGTCCATCCCTCTGGTCTATATGAACAGTTCAATTGTTCTTTAGATAAACCTTTAATGGATTTTGAAAGTAAATCTGGCAGTACCTCTATTTGTGTAACTAAGACTGGAATTTGCTCATCACTGACCTCTTCAGAAAAATCAAATTGACCAATGGGATATTTTAGCTCATCCATTTACTTGACCTCCTCCTCATGCTATTATTCACATCCGGTAAACCTACCCCGAAATGATATCGTGAACGGCATAACCTACAATGCGGGAATTGTAACGATCAAGAAGCTGTGCGACGGATTCGGAATCAGTGTACAGGATTTTTTTGATTCTGATTTATTTTCTGATCTAGAGCAAGAAATTAAATAACTTATCCCAAGAATCTTACACGCGTAAGATTCTTTTTGCTAAAGATTACAAATACAAAATGGTGTTACCAATTGCATCTGAATGATAACGTAAAGAATCGAATTCCCAGGCCCTCGACTTGGGAATTCGATTCTTCCTATCCTCGTCAATTCAGTGTGGTTATGGAGAACTCCCATAGTACCTTGATATAAATGATAAAGGTGAGGATTATGAAGGCGGCAGAAAAACCTGCCGCCTAAAGGGCGGGTTTTTTTAGACAATCACTTTTGCAATTCTCCAGCCAGGCTGTCATGGTATTACACGAGTACCTTAGATCCAATAGCTTTACGTTGGTACATTGGATCAAGCTTTAAAATAATGGGGAAGACTGAGATCTTGGATAAGTCCGAGCTGTGTTGGCTGCCATGCCAGTTGTTCCCTGGTAAGTTGACTCAAAGCCGGAACATCCATTGCGGCAAAATTCACGAACCAGCCAAAATGATTGGCAGCTTCCTGGGGGGTTATACTGACAACCGGCAGGTTTAATTGGCGGCCAATCACACCGGCAATTTCCCGGAATGGAATACCCTCCTCGGCGACGGCATGATATCGGCTGCCCGCCACGCCTTTCTCAAGTACGAGCCTGAACAGACGGGCAGCGTCGAGCCTGTGCACGGCCGGCCAGCAATTGCTGCCTTCACCTATATATGCGGAAATCCCCTTTTCTTTTGCTAACCTTATTAATATTGGAATAAAGTTGTGATCCCCTTCGCCATGAACTGTCGGTGCCAATCGAATCACGGCTACCCTTACACCATGCTTTCCGGTCATCATTGCCGCCTCTTCGGAAGCGGCACGGAGGTGCCCTGCCGGTCCTGAAACCGACAGGGTTTCTTCCGTCGCCAAATGTCCCTGGGGAAGAATTCCTAATGCCGAAGTTACAACCAGAGGACGCTCTGAACCGGCCAATACTGTCCCAAACAATTCAATGACACGTCTGTCTGTTCCGCAGCTATCTTTAAATTTCGAAAAATCATGGTTAAAAGCTGTGTGGATTATCCCATCTGCATTTGCTGCTCCCTCACGCAAGCTTGCAAGATCTTCAAGATCACCTTTATGCACCTGCGCTCCGGCAGCCATAAGAGACTTTACCGCCGCATCTGAACGTGCGAGGCCTATTACCTCATGACCGGCACCAATTAATTCCTTTACAACTGCCGCCCCAACGAAGCCTGTTGCTCCTGTTACAAAGATACGCATATGATTCTCCTTTTCAGTTATTTTCCTGCTGCCACTGTCAGACCATCCCCTATGAGTAATAAGGTACTTAGGAATTGAGCAATGTGATTAACTTTATTATATTTGATTTTATGGAAGGATCATTGCCTGATGTTCTGCTCTTTTTGCCTAATTCTCCAGATCTTTTTTTAATATCCGGATTTAAGAAATTTATTTCAGCAGTTGCATTATATATCTAAAGGATATATAATTCGTACATCTTTTAGATATAGGAGATGTAATTGAAATGATGAATGAACTTTTTATTTTAGGCGAATTGATGGAAGAGCCGCAAAGCGGTTATGATCTGCATAAAGCATTGCAAGCTTCACTGGGCCGCCATCGTAAAATCAGCTATGGTGTAATTTATCCCCTGCTTGAAAAACTGGAAAAGAAGGGTTTTTTGGCAATAGACACCATGGAAAGATCAGACGGAAAAAACAAGAAAGTTGCTGCGATTACGGAAACAGGGCAACGACGTTTTTTTGAATTAATGAAGATGCCTGTCCCTGATGGTGCACACAATAATGACATTTATTTGATTAAGCTTGATGTGATGCAGCATCTGGCTTTGGCAGAACAAATACAATTGCTGGAACAATTCTATCAGGAGCAAAAAGACATTATCGAAGATACGCAGAATGCGTTGACAAAATTAGCCGGTGAAAATTCCAAAGATCACTGGTATGCTAGCAAGAAGTTTGAACTGCGACTGCAGCAAGCTAAAATCGCCATTGAATGGATTGACAAATTCAAATACGAATTAAGAGATAAATTATGAACAGAATGTCAAAAGAAATAAAAATAGCCCTGTTAATGGCTGCCAGTCTCTTTATGGAGATTTTGGACGGAACAATAGTAACTACCGCATTACCTAAAATGGCTCAATATTTTCAGACGAGTTCGGCAACAATTGCTTTGACCGTCAGTGTTTATTTAATTACAGTTGCCATTTTTATCCCCTTGAGCGGTTGGATGGCGAACCGGTTCGGCAAAAAGAAACTTTGGATTATTGCTGTTATCATCTTTACCCTTGCCTCATTAGGGAATGCCTTAGCACCTAATTTTACGATCCTTTTGATGATGAGAATTGTCCAGGGAATCTCCGGTGCTTTGATGACACCTACGGCAAGACTGATCGTACTAGAAAAGACACCCGCCTCACGGCTCTTGAAAATGGCCAGTTATCTCATTTGGCCTGCATTGATCGCACCTGCAATAGCACCGCTGGTTGGTGGATATATTGTTACTTATTGGAGCTGGCATTGGATTTTTCTTATAAACATTCCCATAGGCCTCTTCATTGTCTTCTGTGGAATAAAATTAATTGAGGCAGATCAGCTCAATACGACAGCAGCCTTTGACCTTTTAGGCTTTATAGAAATTGCTTTAGCATCCGGCATAATTTTAGCGGGAGCAGAGCTGGCAACTTATGGAGAAACTTATTGGTCCGGTGCTTTGGGATTATTTGTTTTCGGCATAATAATAGGCCTTTTGGTTTACAGACACTTAAAAAAAACTGCCTTTCCCTTATTTTCCCTTGACGCCTTAAAAATAACTTCTTTTCGAATCTGTCAAACAAGCGGTTCAGTTTTATGGTTATGTGTTGGGGCATTACCCTATCTGCTGACGATTTTTTTGCAGACGGTCTTTCACTGGTCCGCATTAAAAGCAGGCAGTTATGTGCTGTTTATTTTTATTGGAAATATCGGAATCAAACCCTTTACTAATCCCATTATTCGTAAATTAGGCTATCGCGGCGCACTATTGATATCCTATGGAATGGTATTTATTACATCCATTGCTTTAGCATTTATTCAAATCAATACTTTGCCTGTTTGGCTAATCCTTTTAGCTTTAATTTCCGGTATAGGACGTTCATTGGCCTTAACTGCTTACAATGGTTTAAGTTTTTCTGAAATATCTCTTCAAGACCGGAATAGCGCTAATACTTTAAATTCCGTCGCATCAACATTAGCTCAAGGGATGGGAATATCCCTGATTACAGTTGTTGTAAATCTATTGCAAGTCTTATTCTCAATTACCGTCGCTTATGAATTAGGTTTTGTCTTTCTGGGTCTATTGATGATATTCCCAATAGCTGAAACGTTGTTTTTACCGAAAAATATCGGTCAGGCCACAATCAGCTGATAATTGAACATTTCTATCTTCACTGGTTGAATGGTCCTTAGGATATCTGCGGCCAATAAAATAAAACGGGAAAAGGAGTCGTTTTCGATACGATGAGCATAACCAATGATAATTCCCTTTCCATTGAGCCGGTTAACAGCGGGAAAACATTCGCTGCTGAAATGACCCGATTGTCAGGTTTGTTAATCAACAATGCTCCCAATGACGGTATTTCAAGCCTGCCCATTCCGGGTTTATATATTGCCCGTTATTCAGAGATTGAACCTGACTTCATAAAAACCTTTTATTTACCCTCTCTGGGGATTGTAGTACAGGGAGCCAAGTCCATCACTGTCGGGCAAGAGACATCCCAACTCGGTCAGAGTCAGATGATGATGTTTCCCGTTGCTTTACCCGTTGCCCTGAAGGTCATTAAGGCCAGCGAGTCCGAACCCCTCTTAACTGTCCGGCTGGATTTAGATCCACAAAGGATTGCAGAGCTGGTTTTAAGGGTATATCCTCACGGACTCCCTCCCGTGAAGCAATGGAGTGCCGGTTATGTAGTAAATGCCGATGCCGACATTATTAATGCGGTAGCAAGACTTCTTGAATGCCTGCAAAAGCCCGGCGACGCAGAATTGCTGGGTCCACTCATTCTGGAAGAAATTTTGATTCGCCTTCTTCGCAGTCCCATTGGTGTTCATGTTGCCGAAATGGGTTTTTCCGGCTCAAGTGTTCAGCAAATCGCCGGCGCAATTGCCTGGCTTCGCAAAAATTATTCCCTGCATATAAAAGTTGCGGAACTTGCAGAGCTTACCCATATGAGTGTTTCTTCTTTTCATGAGCACTTTAAAGCCGTTACATCAATGACTCCCAGGCAATATCAAAAAGCGCTCCGTCTACAAGAGGCAAGACGCCTCATGCTATCCCGTCAAATGGATGCAGCCGCTGCCTGCAAAATGGTAGGGTATGTCAGTGATTCTCAGTTTAGTCGTGACTACAGCAGCTTTTTCGGAGCCTCACCCGGAAGGGATATGACTATGCTGCGTAAATTATCTAAAGAGTGACGTTAAACGAAAAAACAGGTAAAATTTCAATCGGATGACTTCAACTTTTCAAAGTGATCAGTTTATCGAGAGCTGCTAGCTAATCCCTCGCCCTTTCGATTAGTCTTAGTTTTTCAGTGTCCCGAACTGGAGATGAACCGAAGAATCAGGAGTACTCCCGATTAAACTGTGAGGGACTCTGATAGCCAACTTGATATGCGGCACCGGCTACTGCATAGCCCTCAAAGGCAATGAGGTTTCTAGCCTCCAAAAGCCTTAATTGCTTTTGAAATTGAATCGGGCTTAAACCCGTTGCCCGTTTAAACTGACGATGAAACGTATTTATAGCCATACCGGATTTTGATGCCATCTCACCGATGTCTATTGCCCCCGTATAGTTATCGCGAAGCCATTTTACTGTCTGAGAAATCCTAGAGAAATTACTTTCTCGCAAGCCAAGTTGCCTCAGATACCATCCCTGGGGTCTCATCAGAACGCGATATAGGATTTCCCGTTCATAAGCCGGTGCAAGAGCTGGAATATCTCTTAATGTTTTCGTTAATCGCAATAAGCGCAGCCATGCCTCCATAAATTCAATGTCTATCTCACAAGCTGGGAAAAAATCTTCAGAAGCAGTTGGTATTAGATCTTCAGGAAGATCTCTTAATAAACTCTGAAGAACCTTCTGATTCAACTCAAGACCGAGGGACATGTAAGGACGACCGTCACTGTCTGGATGTACACTCGCCGTTGCGGGAACATGCAGCGGTAACACGTAATATGAAGGTCCTTCCATGGTAGTGCTGCGCTCCCCAATCGAAAGAATCTTTGTTCCTTGAACCGTAAAACCAATCATCGGCTTGTAGAGGGCTGCAAGTTGATGGGTGGGAATGTCTCCCTTAATCATGCTCAGCCCTGGTACTCCGGTTTCCATTGGTCGAGTGCCTGCACTTTTCATCAGATCGATAATTTCATCTAATACTTTATTCATACACATATTCTATCACACGACTTCCTATTTCCCAACACGATCCTGAAACCCATCGGCATTTTTAGGCTATTTATATAATAACACAGAGGATAATACAGGCATATAAAAATCATCATTGGTGGTTTTAGGCAATCAAAAGGCACCATTGGGTCTGGGTTATTTCAGCAGAATCGACTAAAATAGAATCCAGATCGGAAAACAAAAAGGAGGATCTTATGAAAATTACAATCGTAACAGGTGGAAGTAATGGCATTGGAAAAGCGACCGCCCTTGAGCTTGGCAAGCGCGGAATTAGCGTCATTCTCACCTACAATTCCTATAAGGATAGGGCAGAAGCTGTCGTTAAGGAAATTGAGACGAATAAAGGAGTTCGGGCTGCAGCACTGAAGTTGGATCTGACTCAAATATCAACATTCGAAGGTTTCGTTCTAGAAGTGAAAAAGACCCTCAAAGAAATTTGGAACAGAACGACGTTTGACTACTTAGTCAATAATGGCGGTGTTGGTGGGCCAATGATGTTCACTGAGATGAGCGAAGAGTACTTCGACAAGATTCTAAATACCAACTTCAAGGGGCCCGTTTTTTTAACACAACTCCTCGTCCAATTCATGGATGATGCCGGAGCCATCGTAAATACCACGAGCACATCCAAAAACCAATCATTTCCAGGGTACTCCGCCTACGGCTCCATAAAAGCAGCATTCTCATCTTGGACTCGCTACGTCGCCAAGGAACTTGCCCCTCGCAAAATTCGGGTCAACGCAGTTTCTCCCGGTCCTACCCACAGCAATTTTGGCGATGGAGTATTTGATAAACATCCTAAATTCATCACGCCGCTAGCTGAGCAATCTGTGTTTGGCAGAATCGGCCAACCCGAAGATCTTGCCAAGGTAATTGTGAACCTATTGTCCAATGATTTCGGCTGGGTTACAGCCCAGGACATTGAAGTGTCTGGCGGACATTTGCTTTAAGCATGGGAGGAAAAATTCGGCGGTTCCAGCTAGAGCAATAAAAAAAGCAGACTAAAAAACCTCAGTACGAGCTTTTAGTCTGCATATTACGCCAAAAAGACATTGGCAAAACGTATAACCTCAAATGGTTACACTTCACCCCTATCTATGTCTCAATTCGCAAAATAAGCACAGCAAAAAATCCACCATTGCGGATGATATTACCGCTTTTTTGACTGTTAGGTATTGCTCCTTGAAGGTTGACAGATAAAGCGGTTTTGCCACGTGTTCCAGCACAATTTGCACGGTGTTATTCATCTCCTTGAGACCCATGAAAACTTTTCTGTATATTTAACGAAGGATAAACACTTGGCGGGAGTTACTATTTATGTCAGGGAAGATGTGGGCTTATTTGTAGTCAAGACTTTAGCTCCTTTAGTTGTTTTTGCTATTAACGAAAGCAATATTACGGCTGCCTTTTGGGATTATTTGCAGGTTCTCTTAAATAAGGAATCAAAGAGTCCCCAAAAACGAAATTTTCCTCTTACAAAATTGAAGGAAGTTGCCCACCGTTTAGAAGGAATAAATTATCTACCCGGCCGACAAAATAATAATGACGCATAATGGCATAGCCAAGGAAATTATTAAGACAGACAGAACTTATCCTTTGATTTTAGGAATTTAAAATGTCAGCACTCGAAGAACAAGTTTAACTTTTGAAAAGCATTGGGAATCTTATGGTTAATTGTACATATTTACTACAACAAACTGGACATGACAGGGTAATCTACCTCTTCCCCCGTTCCGCCGGCCATAGGCTTTAATCCGGTTTGAATGAAAGAGGATCTGAAAATCGAATTCGAACCGTAACGCTGGCGAATGAGATCGACAGCCCGGTCAAGACGCTGTTGCTTTTCATCATATTCTTGGAAGAAAGCCGTTTGAATAAAATCCTTCCCGCATAATTCCGATACACTGACCCCCATGTGCCGGAGAGGATGGCCCTCCCATAGTTCATCAAAGAGCTCACAGGCCAGCTGATGAATGGCCCTAGTACTGTCCGTGGCCGTATAAAACTTGCGCTGATGGGAGCATTGATAAAATTCCCGGGTTCGAAAAGAGATGGAAACAAGTTTGGTACAATAAGCGGCAGCACGGAGCCTGGCGCTAACTGTTTCCACGAGGGACAGGAGCAAAAGGTGAGCAGACTGCCGGTCAATAAGATCAAAAGCCGTGGTGGTGGAGTTGCCCATGCTTTTGATGACAGGGTGCCGATTTACACGAACCAGAGAAATATCCCGGCCATTAGCATAATTCCAGACCAAGCGGCCGTGGGATTTGAGAAAGAGCTCCAACCACTTGGGATCAGAGCCGGCCAAACCCCCTATGGTTTTAACACAGCGATCCCGGAGCTTTTTCGCAGTAGCCCGGCCTACCATGAAGAGCTCTTCCACCGGCAGCGGCCACATTTTCTGCTCGACTTCTTCCGGGAACAGAGTATGTACTTTGTCGGGCTTTTTAAGCTCAGAACCCATTTTAGCCAGGATCTTGTTTGAGGAAACACCAACGTTAACCGTAAATCCCAGTTCATCACGAATACGATTCTTGATGCTGTGAGCTGCCTGAACAGGATCGCCAAAGAGCTTTTTGCTCTCCGTAAAGTCAAGAAAGTATTCATCCACCGAATACTGTTCTACAAAAGGAGAGTATTCCCTTAAGATATCCCCCATAGCGATGCTGCACTGCATATAGAGGGAATAGTTGGGGGGAACGACAAGTAAACCCGGGCATTTCATCCTGGCAGTGTATAAGGTTTCACCGGTTTGGATGCCGAAAGCTTTAGCAGGGGTGGATTTAGTGAGTACAATACCGTGGCGGGTCTGTTCGTTGCCGCCAACCACGGAGGGGACGGTACGGAGATCAAGGGAATCACCATGTTGAAGACGATAAACAGCTTCCCAGGAGAGATAAGCTGAGTTAGCATCTATATGCATAATAATTCTGTTTTGCATACATACATTCGCCTCCAATAAGAACATTTGTTCTAATTATAAGCCGAATGACGGAAAATTAGTAGAGGAAAGTTTTGGAGACTGAACAGTACTTCCTATTTCAACCGTTATGAAGGTCACGAATGATAGCCTTCTCTTCGGCTTGTACCAAGAATCTTACGCGCGTAAGATTCTTGGTACAGCCCGACGGATCAGCCCTTTATTTTTTGTTTAACAAATTGTGATACTCATCACATAATTACTAGACCTGGATCACACCTCTTTTTACTTCCAAGAGTTATTATGTATCTTTCCATCTCAAGTCAGAAGATGATTTTCTTTACCCATCTCTCATTATTTCTAAAGACGAAGATCTAAAGAAAATATCACTTTCATTTAATCAGGAAATGGGTCATATCGCCCAATCCTTTTCAGACTATAAAACCAAATATATGTCAAGCACTCGAATCAAGGAAGCATGTACACAATTTACAGCAGACACACGTTCAATTATTTCAGAGCTAAGGAATCGCTTGAATAAGGAAGACAAAAAACTATACCCTATCGTAGAGCAGTTCTAAAACAAGGCCTCAGCAATACCTAATTCTACAGGCAGTCGAAGGTTCACTATCGAATCTAAATATTACAACAGCACTCCCACTCGTAATTTTGAATTATTTATGATAGAACTTGATCCTATCCTGGAACTGAGCATACATCTGTTGGCCACTCTGAGAAATCCTACGAATATATTGCAGAACATCATCCATCCCTTTCTTATGATATACTGAAGAAGTCGTTAAAATCAAAGTACAAAACGATAATACCTGAACCAGGGTAAACTTTAATAGTCTTGAGCAGGAGGCGGGCGCAATCAAAACTATCTTGATTATCGAAGATGATCTATCCTTAAGTAACGGCATATCCCTGGCCCTCAAAGACAGCGAATTCACCTTTGTTCAAGCCCAGGATTTGCGTTGTGCAGAGCAGAACATGGAGAACCTTCCTTTTGATTTGATTATTCTGGATATCAATCTGCCTGACGGAAACGGCCTCGATTTTCTGAAAAAGCTTCGCCAATCATCCCCTGTCCCCGTAATCATCCTAACCGCCAACGATCTGGAAACCGATGTGGTGACCGGTCTGGAATTGGGAGCAGACGATTATATTACCAAGCCCTTTAGCTTGATGATCTTACGAGCCAGGGTCAATGCTTGCTTAAGAAAAAGCAAGCCTGCTTCATCCGATACCCTGCAGATCGATAGTTTTCTGTTTTCCTTTGGCAGGATGGAGTTTTCCAAAAATGATGCGCCCCTTGAACTCAGCAAAACCGAACAAAAGCTGCTCCGCATTTTGATAGAAAACAGAGGCAGCACTCTGACAAGGGCTCAATTGGTGGATTCAATTTGGACAGATGGTGCCGAATATGTGGACGAAAACGCTCTCTCAGTTACAATAAAACGCTTGCGCGACAAGTTGGAAGACACCCCCTCCTCGCCTAAATATATCAAAACAATTTACGGTACCGGCTACACCTGGGCGGTGAAGTAATGGACAAGTTGAATTCGATTTGGGAGATCGCTGCCGTTGCCGCCATTGCCGCCGCGCTTGCCATCGCCACGGTGGCGATTCTTCTTGAGCGCCGGAGAATGCAGCGGATCATGGATCAACTCACTATCATGCTGGACTCCGCCATGGACGGTGATTTTTCCGAGGGCTTGTTTGACGAATCCACTCTATCAGCCCTGGAAACCAAAATGGCCCGGTTTTTGTCCTCTTCTGCAGTGTCCTCTAAAAACCTGACTAAGGAAAAGAATAACATTAAAGGTCTGATTTCAGACATATCCCACCAGACCAAAACCCCTATCTCCAACATTTTGCTTTACTCCCAGCTGCTGAGCGAACATGAATTGCCGGAGGATTGTACCCTATGTGTAAAAGCCTTAGCTTCACAAGCTGAAAAGCTGAATTTCCTCATAGGAGCCCTGGTGAAAACTTCCCGCTTGGAAACCGGAATCATCACCATCAATCTTAAAAAGGAAGCAGTCCAAAAGTTGCTGGACGCCGCTATAGCGCAAATCAAGCCAAAATCTGAGGCCAAAGAAATCACCGTTGTCCTGGATTCAACGGACTGCACCGCCTATTTTGATGCCAAATGGACAACCGAGGCCGTCTATAATATCCTCGATAATGCGGTTAAATACTCCCCTGCCCAAAGCACCATCAACATTAAAGCTACTCCCTATGAGCTGTTTAACCGCATCGACATTACCGATCAAGGTATTGGGGTTACCGAGGAGGAACAGAGCAAAATCTTCGCTCGTTTTTATCGATCGGCGGCAGTAAGCGGCCATGAAGGAGTAGGAATTGGCCTGTTTTTAGCCCGCGAGATCATTTCCTCCGGCGGTGGCTATCTCAAAGTGTCCTCAAAATTGGGGCAAGGTGCTACTTTCTCGATTTTTCTCCCGACGGAAAAACGCTGAATCTTGCAAGGGTTGAAGTGATGTCTCATGATACAGCTTTGCATAAGCTTCTAAAATTGATTCCACCGCTTTCTCTACTTCAGATTCCTGCACCATCGAATAAACTATACATTCCAAACCCTTCTCGGGGATTGTAAACTTAGCAGCTGGCAACCCTTGAATGTTGTTTTTCAACCGCAGTTTAACTTCAGTTCCGCCGATTTGTTTTGTATCAAAATCAGAGTCTGGCGTTAACACCGGAGTCGGTTCTCCGAAGGGGTTGTCTCCCTTACCTATCTCTACATCTAAATATGATGCTCCTGCAGTAGTATAGGACAATGTAAAGACTTCTGACCTTTTGTCCCCTGGGGTGCTTATTTTGGAAGATGCGACTTGGAACTTATGCCCCTGGGGAACGACGATATCTCCCGGTTGAAGGGTTTTAAAACTTAACCCCTCAGAAGCTGTAGGACCCGTTTTATTAATATAAACGTTTGCAGGAGGGTTATTCACTGGAACAACTATACTTGCGCAGATTTTTTTCAAGTCATCAAGGGAAATGCCCTCATCATATCGGGTTCCGGCCGTGTACTCAATACCATTCTTTATGAATTGAATGGCATTTACTTTGGCAATTTCACTCTCATATAGTGTTGCTGACACATCACCAATTTTGATTTCAGTTTTTGTTCCTTGATCTATACCAGCAAAATGCAAAGGATACATCCCTTCCGGGCTTGTTGTCTCGTGGATCACAAAGCTATTGTTGCTGCCATAACTTGCCCGGTAACGACTAACATTATTGCTTGGAGGAGTAATTTCCTTAAATACTGTCGAATCTGTAAGCTGGTATCCTGCGGTATAACTTGGGAGTAAGGGGGTAAAAGAGAGGGACTTGTTATAATTAAAACTTCCATCCCTTACAGAAGATAACGGATCAGACTGGGACGTTTGTTTTGGAGTACCTGCTCCCGCTGCAGGAGTAGCGTTGGATATTGAGTTAGTAAAACCAACTAAACCTAAACAAAAGGCTATAACGATCGCAGTATATCTCCATTTCGAAGTGGGTTTCTGGAAAAACTTGATCATTTTGATTCTCCTCTTAATTTGCTGATTGTTTTTGTTCCCAAAGAAACCGGTTGTTCCTGGGAGCCATGAAGATTGAGCAGGAGTTACTAAACTGATAATGGATAAGCCATAGCTCTGATACTCTTCAGGCTTTAAAACACTTAAGCTATCGGCATCACAAGCTAACTCACAGTCTTCACGCATTTTAGCAAAAGAGTACCAAATTAAGGGGTTAAACCAATGAACTATTTGTGCGGCGACGGCCAGCCAATTAATAAGTATATCCTTCCTTTTATAATGAGCTAGTTCATGGATAAAAATATGTCGGGTATTTTCTTCCGTTAGCCTATTGACTAGGGATTCGGGAAGAAGAAGTTTGGGACTAACTATTCCGTAAAGACAAGGTGCTTCTATCAAATTCGTGATTATGATCGGAAGGCTTTTTCTGATACCTAGTTTGCCGGCACATTCTTGCATGAGGTTGGACATCCTTGCGAACAGACGCAAGTCTGTTACAGAAGGTTCTCGTCTTACTTTGAAATAGAATCTGAGGTTTGTTGCAATGGTCAGAATCGCTAAAATTAAAACCCCGACTAACCATATAATTGCTAATATGTAGATGTAGTCATTAGACAAATCCTAAGCAATAGGTTCTTCTGATTTAGTATTGCTTTGTTTGTCGGGAATAGCTTGATCATTCGTTAACTGAATTTCTTGCCCTGATCTATCGATTTGAGTATCGATCTCTGATATCCTATTATTTGCTTGATTGACCATCAGACTTGGGACTGAATTATTGGGTAATAAACTGTAAATGCTCCACGGACTTTGAATATCGTAAGGTATTAGTAAGCGAAGGATCACCAGCATCCAGATCGCATATTGCCACTTTGCATCCAGTTTATTTCGCAGTGCATAGTTTACCAGCAAAATTAGGACTGCCAAAATACTAGCCATAAGAGAGGATTTAATAACCCAATTGAAGACTAACCCTAATTCCATAAAATAACCCCCTTTCGGATTACTTATCTTCTAAAAGTTTCTTAAGCTCTTCTATTTCTTCTGTCGATAACTCTTTATTTTCGATGAAGTTTTTAACGAGTAGATTAAGAGAACCGTTATAAACACGACCTAAAAAAGACCTCGCTTCTTCTTTAGCACATTGGTTTTCAGAAACTAAAGGATAATATGAATATCCTCGGCTTCCAACCTCATAGGATAAAGCTTTTTTAGTAACCAATCGACTAAGCAATGTTTTAATCGTTTTTGGTTTCCAGTCAGTTGTCCCTTTCAATCCATTAATGACATCGCTGGAACCGAGAGGAGACTCCTTCCATAATACTTTCATTACCAGCCATTCAGCATCGGATATTTGCGGAATGTTTTTCATTTTCTTCACCTGCCTACATTCGTAATCCCTTTAATAATTAAAGCTTACATTTGTAGGCGGTTTTTGTCAAGTATTTCCTCAAAAAAATGCCAGTAGTTGATTCGATCAAAATGGATGTTATCTCTGTATCTCTACCGCCAGTCAGGCGATGCCACATCCTCTGAATTCCACCTAGGCCTAATGCCAACAAAACAAAATCCCAGACCGTTAAAGCCTAGGACTAATTTATGATATAAAAGGTAACCAATGGGTTCTACTCCGCATTTTAGTGCGCTTTTAAGACTTTAATGAAATTTTTTTGGCAATATAATAGCCTATAAGAACTATGAAAGGCACCATCACTAGCGCCCCGAACCATGATTGTGTCTTAGCTGCCACCACAACACCGAGAATAAGTTGCCCCGGCAAAGCCATAAGAAATATGGCTTTGCTCATCGCCGCAATCTTCGATTCTGGGAGCCAGGGGAATAAACTAATAAAGGGGTCCTTAATAACCTCTTGCCAAAACAACCAAACGACGTTGGATATCATGATTGAAAAAACAATCCAGAGAAGCCATCCATAATCCGGGGGAAAGACTAATATCGCTAAAATACTTACCCCAACCATTTTAAGATAAAACTCAACATCTTTCTCATTACGCAACTCATATTTAAGACACATTTCCACCAAAGCATTCACCGGATTACGTTTCTTAAAGAGCAGATTAGAGCTTCTGAATAATAAGGGGCGTTTTCTGGAGAATCTTGGCCTTTTCACATAGGTTCCGGCATTCTGTAGCATGTACTTAGCTAGTCTGAGCTTCGCAGTTTCCTCCCTGGCAACATCTTCAAAGAAAATCCCCTTTAATTTAGCCCGTTTATATAAGAGCTTACTTAAGATGATCAAGAGTATTAAAATTGACAGATAAAACAGACCGTTGAAACTCAACAAAAGAGCCACACTTTGACTCACATACACACCTGTTACTAAAAAAATAATCAGTTTCACTATGCGCTTGGCCCAACCCTTGAAACGAAGTTCGACAAGTTGTTTGCCAAGACCCAGACAGTTCTTAAGGAGAAAGACTAAAACGGTTAGCCATACCACACCTAGCAAGGAAAAACCGTAATGTAATAATAAAAGTGGCACCAGAATAGTCAGCAACACTAAGGTTACCACAAGGTTATAAACAACAGCATACACTAAACTATACTTGATAATCCGGCTAATCCACACTTTGCGCTGTAAAAGGAAGAGCTGATCCGCACCCTCCACGAAAATACGTATTGTACCTGACCAAGCAAAGATGACAATAATTGCTGACAGAGCATTGAGAGGAATATAGTCCAGCCACCCAGGAACCGCCCTCCACCAGGAAAGATAGTAATATATGAAACCAGCCGAAAAAGGGATGACAATATAAAGAGCTACAATCCAATCAACGCCAGTTCTCCATACTTGATACTGATAGTTCCAGTCTGCAGTAATTCGCTGAAAAAACAGCCTAGTTACGGTAATCATTAGCTATTCTCCAGGAGTTTATCAAAACATTCCAATAGAGAGCCCTTGGGTAACTGACATTGTTGCCTGATTTCTTTAAGATCTCCCCGAGCCACAACTCCCCCAGAGTTCATTAAGACAAAGGAACTACAGATTCGTTCCGCAGTATCCAAGATATGTGTACACATCAATACTCCTGCACCTTTGGCTCTAGCCTGGTTTAAATAAGCCAGGAAGTCCTTCGTACCCCTGGGGTCCAGCCCCACAAAAGGCTCATCCACCACAAAAACTGAGGGCTCTAGTAAAAAACCCACAATCAGCATGACCTTTTGCTGCATGCCCTTAGAAAAGCTGCCCGGCAGATGGTGCTTGACTTCCGTAAGGCGGAAGAGTTTGAGAAGTTCCTCAGCTTTTGGTACAAATACTTTTCGCTCGATTTCATAGGCAGCGGCAGCTAGTTCTAAATGTTCCCAAAGTGTTAACCCTTCATATAATATGGGCTGTTCTGGGATATAGGCAAAGTTTTTCCTCGCCCCGGCGAATTCCACCTTACCGTCCATCACCGGCAGCAGCCCCATGATGGCTTTAATCGTAGTGCTTTTCCCAGCTCCGTTAGGACCAATCAGTCCTAAGAGTTCTCCCGGTTTCAGAGATAAGGTCACATTTTTGATGACCTCCGTGTTGTCAGAATAACCTGCGTGTTTAATATCTACGGTTAGTAATTCCATCGATTCATCCTCATTTGTCGTCGATTTTCATGATTATACTCTAAAATTCTCTTCTTCTATAAACCCCTAAAGAAAGGCGAGCCGAAGCGGCCATCCTTATTCCTCCTCTTTCCTGTTTCTCAAATTCCAGTATTCGTCAGCGAGAATGTTATTATTCCTCCAATAGCAGTTTGAACATTGCAGAACCACGCCCTGCTGCTTTACAGTGCCATCGAGATTGCCACCGCCTGACGGAAGCCAAGTCCGTGGTCAATCATGGCGAATGGCTGGCATGGTTTACTGTCTTCTTTTTATCTATTAGACAATTTCTCATTCTGCTCTTCCCAATTGCGCATATAACTATCGAAATCCTCGATCAAACTATCCCAATCGGTACCAACAGGATATAATTGTTTCATCTCATAACATAATTATCACTTAGGATTTTCCATTGATTAGCATCTTTTATCAAAATAATCTCGTGCAATGCATCTGCAGATTAACAGCTTTTTCTCTTTCTATGACCCTCATAAATCTCTAGAAGTTAGATGAAGTCGGATGCTAATCGAGAAAGGTTGACAAAAACCTTGTCAACCTTTTGCTATCAGTATTAAATCGTCTAATTTAGGTTCCATAACATCGGGGCATGAATTATAAAGTTCTTCTGGATCAAGATCCAAGCATTCAGTTGGGTCAAATTTCCCCGCAATATCCCAAGCTAATGTATGGTTCAAAACTGTGCATGTATCTTTAAAAACACTAATATCCTGAAGTTTTTGAAATACTCCCTTAGTGGTTAAACTAGCCGCATCAAATAGCTTTATCTTTCCATCTTCAAAATAGACATATACCCTGAAATCGTTAGTCGGCATCACCTGTACAACTTTATGGAACATAATAACACCTCCTGTTAAATTAGAGGATTAATCTTTTGGATGTCTTGATGCTCTTTTGCCGCTTCCCAATTCCTCATTAATTCATCTTTATGAATCTCACACCACGCAAGTACCAGTCTTAGTTGTTTTGATGGAAATATTCCTTCATTACAGAACCATTGACTATATCCACAATTATCTTATGTTCACCATACTCGGCATGAAAATGTGCAAGCATGTGGTCATTCCAATGCATCATAATCTTTATTCCGTAGAACTCTGAAACTATAGGCATGTCCTATTACTCCTTCCCAGACTCTCACTATTCATTATAAACGATCAAAACCCCTTTGCAAACTCACTTGCTTGAAGGTAACGCTGACATCCGCACGATTCAAGTTCTTATGGGGCATAGCAATATTTCTACGACTTCTAAGTATATCCATCTATCCAAGAAGCACCTTGCCTGGTTATCAGTCCTCTGGATGGAGGCGATTCTGTTGACTGAACTCCAGGATATTTTTAAATCGGTTCAACTTAAGCGTCTTTCTCCTGTCAAGCTAAGGCCTTTCACCGGATTCGCCTTTGTAGAACCTCCGCCCTTGGTGCCCATGCTTTGGTTTGCTCGGAATGTGGTTCAAAGGATGTTTCGTTTAATTCCTGCCGGGACCGGCATTGTCCTAAATGTCAGCATTCGGTTCAACAGGTATAGATTGAGGCTCAGATGTCTAAGCTTTTACCCGTCAGGTATTTTCATATTGTTTTTACGATTCCTCAGGAACTAAACACTATGGTTCTACATATGCAGTAGTCCGACTTCGAAGGCAATCATAGATTATATCCTACTGTCCTAGTCTTATTATCTGTAAACAATATAAGTTTTGGACCACTCATCAATCCCTGCCCATTATAATCATTGATTAATGGAGTTTTTGTGTATGTTAGAATAGTTCTTTTTTGTCCTGGAGGTAATATAAACTCTGATGAAGAGTCTACTCCTGTCAAAATCAAATCCTTTGAAAACCATTTCTGTTTTATATCGCCTTCTGAAGGAATCTTTATACCTAGGTACAATAGATCGTTTCCATAATTAGTAAGGGTAATTGCACCAATTATCTCTATATACCTTCTATCCTCTGAGCATCTAATATTAAATTGTGTATTTGTCGAGTCATATTCAACTGTATCTAGACCATTATGGATTTTATAATAAACAGGTTTTGCTAGAGCCACAGCCGAAGGCACAGTTATAAATAATAAAAGTAATACTACAATAATCTGTCGACGAGACATTACCCTTCTTGCCTCAATACATCCGATAATAAACAAAACAAAATAGATTATTATAGGATAGTGAAACCCTGTTTGACCATTCGTCATTGGGGATATCCCTAACCCCCTAAAAATATTGTCACCGATTGAAAATCCTGTTTCAGTAGTATGTGCTAAGAAAATAGCAAAGAAAATAAGTATTACGGAAATTATTGTATGTCTTGTAATCTTCAATTTATATCCTCCTTTATTCTTGAAAAATCCATTCTTTAAAGGAAAGCTCTGAAACGGACTATTTCATATAACGTTATAATAGAGTATCTTGCCATTTTATTAAATTCGTAGGCTCTTGATTTATTTCACTCATAACACCCAAAAGTTCTTTACATTTTGCAAGTTTGGTCTTTTGATTCCGATTATACTTAGAAAACCATAATACCGAATTTTTACGAACTTATCTGGAAGTACATGCATTAAGAAACGTCGAATGAATTCTGATGCATCTAGTGTCATTACTTTATTCACCGCGAAGCGGTTTAGTTTAACCGGCGATGACTTAGATGAATATATAAATGAGCTTTCAACATGGATGGAAAAAAGATTTACTGATTAAGCAGATCCTGAGTTGAAACTAGGGGCTTTACGGCAACTAGTGGTAATCTACGAAGTGTGTGTCTTAAGGTTAATGATAACCCTGCCGTTTTCATATTCTATAAACCGGCTGATCTTGACAGCTGCCGGTACGGTCTCGTCTTTGACCAGGTTCCCCGTACGGAAGACGGAAAGCAAAAAGCCGATCAGGAACATGTTAGTCAGCAGACCTCTTCCCCCATAAGACAATAAGGGTAAGGACAGCGGGGCAAAAAGTAAAATACCGAAATTAGCAAGGATATAGGTCAGGCACTGGACGGCGAGGGTGAGAATAACCGCCAGGGAAACCAGAAACCCAAGTACACTTTTTTGCCGCCGGCAAAGCAGGAAGGCCCGCACCATAAAAGCGAAAAACAAAGCCAGAACTGCCAGCATGACCAGCCACCCGCAATGGTAGGTCAGATAGGTCAGAACAAAATCAGTATTAGCAGCCGGCAAAAGCGCCCCGCTGTAGTCGCCCAGAGGCAATCCCTGTCCGATGAAACGGGAATGCAGCAAATGCTGCCGGAGCAGTGTTCCCATATAACCAAACCCTGAGGGGTCCAGCGCCGGATTTATCATCACTTGTATTAGCTCCGGGTTCAGTATCACTTCCAGGCTTCTTTCCGCATAAACACCGGCCGGAATCAA
Source organism: Desulfosporosinus shakirovi (assembly GCF_020595055.1). Taxonomy (GTDB): domain Bacteria; phylum Bacillota; class Desulfitobacteriia; order Desulfitobacteriales; family Desulfitobacteriaceae; genus Desulfosporosinus; species Desulfosporosinus shakirovi. Next base: position 143,511 of record NZ_JAJDOO010000006.1, read on the forward strand.
CCCCAAGGGAATCGCTAAAACGGCGGTGATTGTCGTGATATAGATCAGAAACAAAGCGATAGGCTTGCGCACATTAAACCAGCCTTTGACTAGGGCAGCCGTCAGGATCACCAGGAAGGAAACACCCAGCAGCAAAAGAACGGTGATCCTGGGTAAAAGCCAGGCAAACCAGACCGGGATAAGCAAAGCCGCCCCGCAAAGCATAAGCCCTTTATATCCCTGGTTACGCATCCCGTAGACGAGCCCGGCAAAAGCCGTGGGAAAAAACATAAGCAGGTAAATCGTTCCCATTCTAAAGTAGCTGTGGCCTGCGCCTAGATAATAGACTGCCGTAAGGACGCTGAGTGCCCCGAAGAACAGTTTGGGGTATTTAGCCATGATCGTAAAATCTAAAAAATAGGCTGCCAGCATGGCGAGAACGGATAACCCCGCCCAAAGAAGCTGCCTGAAGAATACCTCCCTTCCATCATAAAGGTCCGGACCCATCAGGAATTGAAAGAACAGCCCCAGCAAAAGCAAAACAGCCGTCAGCACCAGCAGCTGCCAGTCGGGTTGGGGTCTGTGGTTACGGTCCAACTGCTGACCGGCGGTGACGGGGTCCCCCATTTCTGCCACAGCCCTGGCCGTTGCCGTTTCCTCGTCAAGTCCTTGGCTGAGGAAGGCGTTTTTCTGGTCGGTGATATGGTTTTCGAGTTCCCGCAAGACCGGGGCCTGTGCTTTTTTCCAGCGGATCTGCTGGCGGACAGCCACCAAATAAGCATCTGCCACGTTCTGTTGCTGCAAATTCTCAGGCTCTGGCAAAACTTGCACCCCCCAAAACTTGATTCACGGCGGCAGTGTATTCCTGCCATTCTTCTCTTTTCTCCTCTAAACGCTTACGGCCTTTGGGGGTAATGCTGTAGTATTTGCGAACCCTGGCCTTTTCTACGGTCTCTTCATAAGAAGTCAGCAGTTCCTTTTGCTCCAGGGAATGAAGCAACGGGTATAAGGTACCGGCTTTCAGTTCGAATACGTTGTTGGATTTGCGGTTTAATTCCTCAATCATTTGGTAGCCATACATATCCTCACTTTCCAGCAGTTTCAGGATCAGCATAGTGGTACTTCCGGTGAGAAGGCTTTTATCAACCGACATGTTCAAACCTCCATATATAGATAATCTACATCAATATTATATCGACCATCTATACATGTCAAGGAACTTTTCTCGTACCTAACAGTCCATGTCAAGCTACTTTCCTTTTCTGAATGGCTGAACCAGAAGACATCGGAGGTAAACAAGTCTTGGAGGTCCCGGGAGGTCAAAGCAGGAACAGTACTATACCCGTCGCCCAAAGGCCGGACAGCAGTTTTAGCCCCATCACCTCGTTATCTTCCCTGTCCTCAGGAGTTATATTACATTTGTAGTAGGTTTTCTCAAGAGCCATTCCCCCATTCCTGTTTAAAATTTTGGCTATTTAAGGATCTTACTAATCTAGCTTAGTAAGGCTCAAATAGCCAAATTTTCAAATAAGGTGTATTTGCAATAAGTTCTCCTATGGTCCAAAATTTTCGTTATTTCTTAAGTTCAATCTTAATCTTTAAATCCTCCCTAAAATCCATATGGGTAAACTGAGATGTACCGACACTGTACCCTTGACTTAAATCCAAGGCCGGAAATACCATGGTAAAGTCATTCGGGGAATTTTCATCCCTCCTGATATCATATCTTTGGGGATGGATATATTCCCCGGCGGTATTTTTTAAATATAAGTTGGTTCCCTGAAAATAAGGCGCTTTGCCCTCAGCCGTATAACGGACCACAGTTTCTTCCTTCTCTGTGGTGATATCTTTAATGATTAATTTCCCCATCTTCCCTTGGGAAAGCTCCAGCGGATAATTGCCATCAATTAATTGGAGGCTTTCGGAAGGCTTCTCTGTTTTCGCACTATCGCCGCTGATAACCGGAAACCTACAGGGAACGATCGTAAGAGAGCGGGGAATGGTTTTAACTGCCTGGAATTTTGCTGTCCCCTGGAAATCCTTACCGTAAGGAGCCTCATTGCCGCCGAAAGTGCCGCCTCCCGAGGAGAGCTCTATTCCCTGGTCATCAAAAACAAACCACCTATAAACGACTGTATCCATGGCTTTTGTTGCAGCGTTTTGGTCTTTGTAGTTTCCACTGAAATAAATCGTACTGTCAATTGGTGTAAGCACTATCTTATCTACCGTCACCAAGCCTTCCGGTAAATCCACCTGGTTGTTAGCCTTAAATACCCTGGTCTTCTGGACCAGTTCAGTTTTGGATACCGTGAAGGAAAAATTCCAATGACCTTTCTCGCCCATAAACTGGTCTACAGTCAAATCGATTTTCAATAAATCCGAAGTCGACGGAGAATGATAAGTTATTCTGGCAATGCTGACGTAAGTTTTTTCGTCCAGATATTCTCCTGAAAAGCCTACTCCTTTAGGGGAGCTGCCGTTAATTAGTAACCCTCCCATAATATTGGTTCCAGCCATCTGTAAATCCTCATTTCGGCTGTCACTTTTGATGGTATACCCTAAAATCAGGGTGGAATCGTCAGCCAAAGCTTCATTAATGGTCAGGGTTATGCCGTTGTCGGTGACGCTCTTGTCCACCAACTGGGAATAAGGAATATACTCTTGATAGGTTCCGAATTTATCATTAAAGATCTCAAATATCGAATGAAGAACCGGAATATTCCTGGCTAAGGCCGGAGACACCGTCCCGATGCCTATCAATATAACCAGCAACACGGCTGCAGCCATTAAACTTCTTTTTACGCTCTTCAGATAATTTTTGTTCCTGACTTCTTTCAACACATTTTTCCTGATCTTGTCTTTAAGGATTTCCGGCATCTCATCAGTCACTGGCTCCCACTCGCTTTGATCAAACCGGACTCCATTCAACAGCCCATAGATATCCTTTTCTTCCAGATTAAGATTCGGGTGATTCATCAGAGTCTCTCTCCCTTCGCGACCAGTTTTTGCTTTAAAAACTTCCGGCCCCTGGACAGCCTTTGATCCACAACATTCCTGTCCACAGAAAACGTCCTGGCAATATTTTCGATATCTTCCGAAAGAAAGTAACGCCGGATGAAAATCTCCCTGTCCTGGTCATTCATCTCCCGGATAGCCGCCAAAAGCTCTTTCCTGTTTTCCTTAGAAACCAGAATATTTTCCGGGGTAAGCTCAGCCGATAATTCCCTGTCGGTAGTCCATTCTACAGAATCCCGTTTACTTAGCTTCCTCTGATAATCAATAGCCTTATATTTAGAGACGGCTGCAATCCAGATTTTGAAATTGCCTTTGGTCTCGTCAAAACTTGCCATGTTGTTCCAAACGGATAGAAAAACATCGTTCAGACATTCTTCAACATAAGAGTTGCCGAAGCCTGTCTGAAGTACTTTGCGCACAATACTGTAAACCAGATTCCCATAGGCTTCCATGGCAAATTCCAGTGCCCTTCTGTTTTTCTTTTTCAATTGAGCCACAAAATTGGTATCATTGATCTCCACATCTTTCCGCCACCTTCATTCATTCCTTAAGAAGCTCTCAACAGTTAATTCGAAGCACTTTAGATTTTCTGACATAAATATTAAATATTTTCAGCCTGAAATCCTCCGGATTTCCGGCTGAAGATGGTTGACTATAAAAACTAATAAGCCGCCATTCATATGGCAGCTAAGAAAGGGGCTATATTTAGGTTCGGGGCCTTCAAATTCAAAGTTCCAAAACTCCAAGGATCTCCACTATTGACAATGCTTTTTTTAACCACTCTCTTTTTAATTATGAAGAAACTGCTCTTTGGACCTTTTCTTAAGTCTGATATCGCTATTGGTCAACGATTCGTGCGAACTTGAGTATCTTAGCTTAGATATCAGGCCCCATCTTATTTAGCATTAGGATTTGGAAAAGCAAGTTCCGGTATAATCTCCTGAATTGGAATCTCAAACCTGTTGCTCTTTTCATCTTGATAATGTCGATTGTTCTAAAGCCTTAACGATCTCATTGGCGGTACATGGAGTTGCTTTCAGCCAACAAATCTGCATAACTTCCCACTCTGCATCGGATATTTTGGGTGTTTCTGACAACATTAAGGTTCCTCCTCAACTATAAATTACATACGTAGTTGATATTTATATTACACTTGTAAACCATAGCTGTCAAATGAAATCTTTCCCACTCCGTTGGGTTATTACTGAATGCGATTTCAATAACATTAGAGTTTCTGAATAATAAGGGGCGTTTTCTGGAGAATCTTGGCCTTTTCACATAGGTTCCGGCATTCTGTAGCATGTACTTAGCTAGTCTGAGCCTAGCAATTTGCTCCCTGGCAACATCTTCAAAGAAAATTTTTGATGACCTCCGTGTTGTCAGAATAACCTGCGTGTCTAATATCTACGGTTAGTAATTCCATCGATTCATCCTCATTTGTCGTCGATTTTCATGATTATATCTCTAAAATTCCCTTCTTCTATAAAACTCTAAAGAAAGGCGAGCCGAAGCGGCCATCAAAATCAAGGCTAAGGCTAAGAAATAAGTGGCGATTTGCCAATCAGCTTGAGTTTGTAGCCAGTTCTCCGCTTCTTGTAGCATAGCCAAAATATTTCGGAAAGCAGGGTTGCCCACTCCTCCAAGCTCTTGCACTGTCAATCCAACTACCATAGGTAAAAATAAGAAACAGGCCAAAAATAGGATCATGCCGATCATTCTGGATCGGAGATAACCAAACTTAAAGTAAATTGGAAAATAAATAGATATTAAGACAGCCATGGCAACCAGAGCCCCTGTAATTTTCTCTAAAGAGATCCAACCTATGGGCATAGGGATTCCTATAATAGACACCACACTTTGAGCGAGCAGGCAACCTATGATTACGAGAATAGCATAGATAAAAACGGAAAGATACTTAGCTAGGACAATGTCCTGACGACGCAAGGGAAGGCTGTTCAACATTATTTCAGACTTATTTTTGTCATCCTGGGTTAGGGCTTGAATCATGAGCATGTAGGTTGCCCCTACTGTGGCAGCACTGAGGGCTCCACCTGACATAGTTCTAAAAACAAAGAGCGCAAGGAGCACGTATAACGCAGATAACCAGAGAGAACGTTTCAAAAGCAGGAGATCTTTCCTCACTAGATTAAGCATGATGCTCCCCCCTTACTGTATAAAGCATGATGTCTTCCAAGGACGGCTTTTCTAGGAGAGCTAGACCCCTAAAGCGGCGTAGGGCCTTTTCTTTATCTCGTACCAATCCTTCAAACCCGAATTGGTTAGTCTTGATACCAACAAAAAGTCTTTTGCTTTCTTCGTCGAGCAAATCGCAAGACCCTTTGATTACCCCATATTTCTCTAAGATGTCATCTTTAGGGGCGCTCAAGACGATCTCACCCTGATTAATGAACGTCACATAGTCGGCTATCTTATCTAAATCCGGGGTAATGTGGGTAGAAAAAAAGACGGAATTCCGTTCATCCTGTATCAGGGTAGCAAGGATGTCTAAGAGCTCGCTACGCGCCATTGGATCAAGGCCGGCTGTAGGCTCATCCATGATTAAGAGCTCTGCCCCATGGGAGAGGGCGATTGCCAAAGAAAACTTCATTTTCATCCCTTTAGAGAGTTGTTTAATCTTTTGTTTAGGGTTAATGACAAAGTCTTTCAAGCACTTTTCAAAGGTCTGGGGTTCCCAGTGTCTGTAAAAGGGAGCTATGATTCGGGCCATATCTCTGATAGATAGTTCTTCATAAAAGTGGTTTTCGTCAAAGACGAAGGCCATGCGATTCTTTATAGCAAGTTCATGTTCTAGGTTATCAAGACCGAATACGTTGATCTGACCACTGTCTTTACACAGCAAATTCAAAATCAGTTTGATCGTGGTGCTTTTCCCCGAGCCGTTCGGCCCGATAAAGCCCATAACATAGCCGCGTGGCAGCCGAAAACTAACATTTTTCAAGGAGAAATCCTTAAAATGCTTAGTTAGTTTATTAACAGTCAGTATGTTGTCCGTATCGACCATCCTTATTCCTCCTCTTTCCTGTTTCTCAGATTCCAGTAGTCGTCAGGGAGGATGTTATTGTTCCTCCAATAGCAGTTTGAACATTGCAAGAAGTTCTTCTCGCTCCATGCCTGCGTTTCTGGCAGCAACGATGGCTTCAGTTACTTTTTCTTCAACGACACGCAGTCGCTTCTCATATAATAATTCCTTGTTTTGGGCGGACACGAAAGATCCTTTACCACCCACGGTCTCAATATAGCCTTCCCGTTCCAGTTCCTCATAGGCCCTCTTCGTAGTTATTACGCTGATCTGTAATTCCTTAGCAAGAATACGAATAGAGGGCAACCCCTCTGCTTCCGTCAGATCGCCCTTTAGGATAAGATTTTTCATTTGGGTAACAATCTGTTGATAGATTGGCTCAGGTGAAGAATTGGCAATAATAATATTCATAGCAAGACGGCCTCCTCCTTTCTTTGATGTGACTGAACTAGCTTACAAAAAGGCTCCCTTTTGGAGGGTGCATGATTCAATGTGCCACTGGCTCGTTGGTCGGCTCCTACACCCTGCAATATGCACTGAATAAACCTATAATCGAAATCAACTTAAATAGTAAAGCCAACGTTTCTGTATATATACAGTATATACAGAAGGCGCATGAGTGTCAACCAAGGGATGCTATCTAAAGTTTGAATCTACGTGGCTGTTAACTATTAAAAAAGGCCAGACCGTCCAATACGATATGCTCCCCTCAAGGTAGACAGATTAAATAATAAAAATCAGTTAACGTTAAGGGGAGCATTTTATGGCCAAAAGCAACCAATATATAGCAGAAGAAAAATATCAAATTATAAAAGCATATGAAGATGATGATACAATTCTGTGCCTACCTTTGCATTCAACCCGTTTTTGCCACTTTGCATATAGGCGTCGCCATTCATTAAGAAAAGATAATAATCCTGCATCGTATTTAAATTTTTGCTGCTATAGATTACTCGCAGCATATAGCACACATCAAAAGACTCTATATCCTGTGGAGGATATAGGGTAGACTTTATCAAGTAACTGAATACGGTATGTTCCGCAAGCCGCCTGTCTGTACCTTCCAACGGGGAAAGCAGACTTAACGCCTTCCCATGTTTACCCAATTTCATCAAACCATATGTGGTCGTAATCCCTGTAACACGTTCGAAAAAACCACTGGGAAGCGAAGCATCACCTTTAAAATTTTTAAAACTGCTTGCCAGCCACGAACTATTTGCACTGAAATACCCGTCATCAATGACAAGATAAGTGTTTCTAAATTTTGAAAAGATTTGCCGGACTAGATTTCCCGGATAGATAAAACAAAATTAAAGGTAGTAGCTGATATTGTCTCAGTGGTAATCTTGGTCCAAGCTTACCACTGACCAATAAACATAAATAAAGTAATTAAGCCTTCCTCAAAAAAGGTTGGCTTAATGTATATTCCAACAAAAATCAGATTTACAGTTTCTTCATATGAATTGCGATAACTGATGACGGCAGGGTTAATTGGAAAGTTGTCATGCCAAAATGAACACTGTACAACTTTTACCTCATTTTTTTCTTTCTTCCCAAACGCCAATGCTGATCACGTGATTGTCTGCGTTGATAATAATTTTATCAGCGATCTCCAGCATTTCTTGCTTGGTAAAATCGGTGGTATTCAACTGATAGATGGCAAGATCGCTTAAGTTAGGCGTTTCTGTCAGAGTTAAGTTGACACGATCGATGCTATCGGTTGCCGCAGCAAGATCATAGATTTTGCTTTCTTGCTCGTTTCCATTGGCCCCGTCCAGCACCGTAAAATAGGCATTGTCATTGCCGGTAAGCTCTTCCACACGTAAAGCTCCGCTCTCTCTGCTGGTCGGGGATTTTGGAAGTCAATCAACGAAACTCCGCCCATCCCGTGACCGGAATTCGCTATCAGCCACGGCTTGCTTTCATTCTCCCTGATTAACGTAAATCCTATATACTTGTTCTCCCCAAATCATTAACTGAGGCTTCCTACCCCTAGGGATCACCTCGTTTATCCAGATATTGTACATTCCCTCACCAAACATTATCCCTTGTGAATTTGCAAATAAATACTTCGCAAAAGCGTTGCTAACTACTTGCTTAAACTCAGGATAGAAAATTTGATCATGATTCTGAATGAAATCATCGTTGTTTTGTACTTTAGTGACTTCCCCGTCAACCTCAACATATATGGGATATACTATCTGTTCGGCCAGTTTAGCCTTATTGTCGCTAAGGATATAGCCAAAGGCAGCACGCATCGAAGGAATCAATATCGTATCCCGGCGCTTTTAGCTCTATATCCTTATCAACCGACCGACCTGTTCGCTGGCAAGGCAAAACAATCCCTATATGGAAAACACTTCGGCGATCCAGAGCTTCCCGCTGCTGCCAAACGACAACCGTATCCAGCTGCTTTCACAGTATATCCGCAGCTCATAAAACCCTAAGTTTGTGATATACTCCAAGCTCGCGCTATTCGGCTTGCCGTACTCGCCGTAGAGCTGGTCGATCGTCCATCTCCGCGGCGTCCGGTTCCCGGGCAGGGACTTAAGAGTGTCCTCTATCCTATCGCCAAGCTCGATATCCCGGAGCACGCTGAGCGGCTCGCGATTCGCACAGAAGATCGTCTCCCCATAGTATATGTGTTGAAGAATATAGTTGTCGAAATGATCGGCGACGGCATCCGGTCCAGGCTTGAACTCATAACCCATGTTTCCTACATAGATATAGAGGTTCGGTGCCTCCGGCGTCCATCTGCCAATTGCGTAGTCTATCATATTTTTCGGGATTTCCCATACTTGCTGCGTTTCAGCGAAGGTCATGCCGATCGAATAGCCGTGCAGCGAAATCAGTTCCTCCTCCCGCACCCGATCATCGGGACGGAACTCCGGCCTCTCGGCGAGGGAAACCGGCGTCTCCTGGACGGTGGTATTCTTCTCGCTAACCTGATCTGCCGTGGACGGGGTAGGGGCCGACTCGGTCGAAGGTTTTGCCGTTGGCTCGGTGGTCGGCGGTGCGGTCGAAGTCGGCGGTGTTGTCGGGGCGATAGTTGCCGACGACGAGAGCGGCGGGATCACGGTCGCAGTCATATCGTCGTCTGGCGTACCGCTTGAGCAAGCTGATAATGTCAAAAGCAAAAGCGCCATGACAGGGGCCATTATCCTTGTGTGTTTCATCTTCTATATATTCCTCTTTTCTGTCCGCCGCTTAGCGGCAACTCTCGAAGCTGGAAGCACTGATAATACCCTTGCTTGCAAGGCAAGCCAAACCAGCATGGAATGGCAGCATCTTCGTGAGATAATACCTGATTTGTTTCATAAGCAGCTCCGGAACGTTACCGTCGTATTCCCTGTAAAGCCAGGAATGCTGTGATGGCATTTTGTTCGGCGTCGGCTGTCTTTAAATCGGCGTAAGCAATCAGTTTCTCCCCGTCAAAAGCAAACAGGTAAAAGGTCCTATAATTTGTTTTGAAATTGTTGATATGATAATTTACCGTAACACGATAAGGCTCGCTGTCGGTTTTAAGCGTAATGGATTTAAAAGGCACATCGATATAAGTAAGCATATGGACAATTGCAGTGACCTTTGAATTATCACCTGGATACGTATCCCGGTGTTGATATAATTTTTTCGCATACTCCTTTGGCTGGGCCAAGCGTAGAGCCTTGGCTATTCTGACCAGCGGATTGAGAATTTAAATCCTACTTTGCTGTTTTGTCACGATATACCATCAGAGCAATCCCATTTAATATGATGGTAACGATGAGAAGAACTGCCGCTACGAACGCCACAGCACCCGTTGTGTCCATTAGAGCAGACCAATCCTCAATCTTTACCAGATGATAGTTATAGAAAATCTGGAAACATAGCGAAATAGCACAAGCACTGATGCTCATAATGGAAAGAGTGACCCAACTCCTAGGGTCATGCTTTTTATATCCCATGAGATTTACAACTGGAAGTGTCCAAGCAATTAGGCCAAGCACGAGGCTGCCAAGATTAAGCAAACCAAACATAATATACTCCTTTCAGGATCAATTTGTAAGCTAAACTCACGCAAATAATGTATCTTTTATGAATTCGTAAGCACACTGATTCCCGTGTTTGGCTTTCCAACTTTCAAACATCACTGAGCCTTAACCCCCGACGGAACGTTGCCAAAAGACAGTCAAGCTTTCCGTCTGATTCAGGGGAAAAAAGTATTCACCTGGGGGATTTTCAATTCCTTCACTAGGCACCGTCATCTATGATTTGAAACTGCATGCTCGCTGTATTTGACCAAGCGTGTCTTAAGGTCGTCACCGTCTGCATAAAGCTCGGGTGTTCCATCCAACCATGAATATCTCTCAAAGAAGCGGTCAGCTGACGACGGGCCAAAGGAATATTCTCCGCCTTCGCTGCTCAGGAGAAGGGTACTCGTGCCGAGCAACGCATTCACTTCCTCCGCAAAAGCGATCATTTTAGGCGCATCCAGAGCACTGTCAGGGCACAGCACTGTCAGGGAGACGGTCAGGGGACGGTTCTTGAGACTGTCAGGGGACGGTTCTTTGTCACATTCTGATACGCTTGACCATCCTTCTATTTATCATAAGGAGCGCTGCAATTTTCTCTGACTGATAGCTCCAAATTTCCTTTTATGTCGTGGTTTTTTTTATGCTTGTGTTCCAAAGTTTTAATTAAAGTAGTATTAAGGTCCAGTTCCAGAACAATTGACTTTCCATCGGGCCGGCGCCCAAATACTTATCTACAATCTGCTCCTCCTGACCCACAGTCGATTGTTTCTACCCACCGAGATCCTGTTTGAAGTTGCGTGATTCGAATATTTTCGTTCCATCCGCAAACTGCCCTTCGTATACTTCAATTTTCTCCTTGCCGTCGGCTGTGACAAAACACAAAAAAGCACCAGTATCCGTTTGGTCATGGTTTGTATTACCCTTCACTTCAGGTTATTCAGGAATAAAGACAACAAAGCATGGTTTTTGCAACATTTATGATACGGTCTGCTCCGATTATCATTTGAAAAATGAACCGTTCACCGTTTTGCCGTCGCAGCGTACAAGGGATTTCTCCAGTTGCCGAATACGCCTTGCATTTTTGCGACTCCTCAGGGTTTTTAGACTGGACATTTTGTTTATTTCATTTTTCAGACTACCCATCAACTGCTGAAGGTCCGCGCTGTCTGTGAGAATTACCGGCCTTTTGCCGCCGCGGTAATCGCTGAGGGTGATCAGTTTTATATCCTTCGGGACCGCCCTTTTGTAACGGATAATGAAAGCTCAGTTTTTGGTCCATTCATTCTGATCAAATAGCACCTTCCCGTTTTTATCGCTGATGATCACATTGGTCAATTTTCTTGCTTCCTGCCTGAGCAATTCCGCCTTTTCCTGCGGTAAGGGAATAATGAAGGCCTTCTGATTATCGACCGGCGTCGTTGTTGTTATGTTGTTAGCGTAATAGCACGTTATCCTATCAGCATTTTTTGAAAGATTACTGTCATTAATAATCACTCTGGCATACATAATGCGGCCATACTGAGAACTGCCGCCGCTTACACCGATGGACACGGGCACAATATCCGAATTGTCGTTTCCGCTGCCTCCGCCATCATGAATGATGTTTCCATCCTGATCGGCAGTCAGACGCCTCGTTTCTATCAGGGTGCTTATGTTTTCCGGAACAATATTTTTTTCCTGGTCACTTTTATCCTCACGTTTGATTTTATAGAGCACGACAGTAAAATTGCCGATGTTTTGAACCGCCAGCGGCAATATCTTGTTCTCCGCCAAATATTGGTTAAGCTGGGCCTCCGTAAGCGGGGAATATACCTTGTCTCCGATTTCATCAATGACCTTGGACATCTTTTGGCCTGGAGCGCTGTCGGTTTTAATAATGGCCCATCCCTGATTATAAGCGATCGTGTGCAAATGATTGGTACCGTCGGCCTTTTTTTGCAGAATGTAGCCGCTCTGGCCGTCCTGTTTTAAATAGGCGCTCGGTTTGATATCCCCGTAATCCAGAGTTCTTCTAACCTGGGACAAAACGCCCAGCAGAGTTGAATCAGACTGTTCTTCCTGTTGATCGTACAGTGGTTGTTCATCGACTTTTTTCAGATCCGCCAAAGATAACTGGAATGAACCAGCAATATCCTTGTCCACATCCAGCATGTGCGATTCGTATGCTTTCAAGGCTGCATCTGCCGTATCCTCACCGTTCATTGTTTGAGCGTTTGTCAGCAAAACGGCACCTAAGACAAGGATCAGCGCTACAGATAAAACCGACCATTTATAAGAACCCTTGCCGAATAAGGAAATCATGGTTATCCTCCTTTGTATTTGAGACTTACGCCCAAGCAGGCCGACAGTACCATAAGCGTTTTTGCGGGAGCAGTTCTCCAGCAGTTTAATAATAACCCGTCCGTAGTCGCCGGAATGGTTGGCTCCTATTTTGGACAAAACGTAGGCGTCGCAGGCTATTTCACTATCCTGACGCCAGCGAGAAAATGCAACCCACAGCATGGGATTGAACCAGTGAATAATCTGCATGATGCTTATTAAAAAATAGACAGCCGTATCTTTTCGTTTGAAGTGAGCCAGTTCGTGGAGTATGACATACTCGAGTTCAGCATAGGTCAGCTGAGTTCCGATTCCCGCAGGCATCAGCAATTTGGGGTGGATTAAGCCGCAAACTGATGGGGATTTGCGGTTATCCGTTTCGAGGATAACCAGGCTGCCCGACAAGCCCAGCCTGCATTGACAGGAGGCGCAAAGGGCTAAGATTTTTTCGTCCGCGCAAGGCCGGTAATTTTTCAGTTCGCGTATAAACTTTCTTTCTTTCACCAGGGTCAAAAAAACCAAATCCCGCTATTCCCGTCAACCAGATGGCACAGAAGAGCAGTAAGTAAAAATCATGCGTATTCATGCTGTTTGGCGAACCGGAACTGTCCGGCAGAGTGGTTCCGATGACTCCGTTATGTAAATCAGGCTGATTACCGCCGTTATTTTGCGCTGATCTTGAATTGTCAATAAGATTAATCTGCTGTTCAGACATCGTATAATTGGGTGCGCCGGAAAAAAAGCCCCCAAGATTAAAGACGCTGAAAGGAGTCTCCGGCGCATAGGGTACCAGCAAACGGATTATGACCAAAAACCAGACCCAGGAGTGCCACTTTACATTTAATTTATTGCCCAACAGCAGCTTGAGCAAAATGATTACGATCGTCAGAATGCCGGCCATGACTGAAACGTTAAGCACCCATTGAAAAACCGGGAGCAAGAAACTCATGAAAAATCCGTCCTCTCCCTACTTTGTCTTTTATTTTGTTTTTACTTTGCTTTTTACGTTGTCTTTTTCTGTTCCTTTTCTTCGAGGATTTGCTTCAATCCGGCGATATCTTCTCGACTTAATTCGCATTCCTCAATAAAGTTGGCCAGCATGATATGGGGTAAACCGTCGAAGACGCGATGCAAAAATGATTGGCTTTCTGCTCTGACGCATTCCTTTTCTGAGAGTAGCGGGTAGTAATGGTAGGTTTTTTTATCCTGCGGATCAATTTTAAATCCCAGGACTTTTTTCTTCAGCAGCCTATTAATCATCGTCTTGATTGTTTTGGGCTGCCAGGTTACAATTTCGGACAAATATTCAATAACCTGATTGGCCGTACAAGGCGCTTGAGACCATATTGCTTTCATGACTTGCCATTCGGCATCCGATATCTGCGGTAGTTTCTGCATAATATACCCACCTCTTATTATGTATGACTTAAGCAAAATGGTATTACATCCGTAATCTATTTGAATACATATTACATAAGTAATCGTTGTTTGTCAATGGTTCCCAATCTAATATTCATATAGGGGTAGTAGTTAACTTCTGGGGCAATTGGATAACTGAAGAATCCATTGCTTTTTTTATATTATTTCCATGTTCCAGCCACCTTCATCGATTCCTTGAGATGTTTTGATTCATCTCCGACAATTAGACAGAATATTTTCGTCTTTACTATTGTTTATTAAACAGTAGTTAGGTATACTGCGCCGCTTGAACGCCACTGGCTATACCCAAATCGCGGAAAGAAAATCTTTAAACGGGCCGGCGCGCAAATACTATCGCCTTACGCCGACAGGTTTGGAATACCTGGACCAGATGCTGGCTGAATGGGGCGAGATCCTGCATAGCGTTTCTGCCTTAGGAATCAGGATCTAACATAATTTCAGCAGGCGTTCTTATTGTAATGCATTTATCTGCCCCAAAATTTATGTGCCCGTTTATGTCGGCGAGGCCGATCTTTCCTATATATTGGAACATGAACGCACTCATATCCGCAGGCGCGATTATCTCATTAAGACCCTTGCTTTCCTGGTGCTTAGCCTTCATTGGTTCAATCCGCTGATGTGACCGCCCTTTCCCCTCATGAGCCGGGATATGGAGATGTCCTGCGACAAAAGCGTGCTGCGCAGGCTGGGCGACGATGTCTAGGGTGGTTACTCTGGCTCTTTGCTGTCATTGTCGCAAAGAAAAGGACACATATACTGTTTGGTCCTTAATCTGATACAAAATTAAATACCTTTTTTTCTACCTAGTATTGGCTTCCTTTTCTATACTCGAAATTAAAATCAGAGTCTGATTGGAAATTACTTTACCTTCCTCAGCCGCCGCTGAATGAGCAGAATGAATCATAATCCCAAAGGATTTCGCCCTTTTCATTTAACCCATAAATCTGGTAATGTTCCTTATTCCACGGCTGACGATAAAAAGCAGTAAACCTGCGCTGGTTCACCTCAACTATCTTCAATGAGACCTTATTCCCTGCCTGGTATTCGTAGACAAGGCACGGAATCGCCGGATCCATTATTTCTAAAAGGTGATAAAATTGATTTCCGCCTACTCCTCTCACCTTATCTACAGTCTGCTCCCCCTGACCCATAGTCGCTTGTTCCCACCCACCGAGATCGTGTTTGAAGTTACGTGATTCGAATATTTTCGTTCCGTCAGCAAACTGCCCTTCGTATACTTCAATTTTCTCCTTGCCGTCGGGTGTGACAAAACGCAAGAAGGCACCGGTATCCGTATTGGCGTCGATAGTGAAGTCCATATCCAAAAACATCTCTTCCTCCGAAGTGGAACGGGAATGGGAGTATAGCATTCCCGCAGTTGCTACGGCTATAAGTACGATAAGCATAAGCATCAAGACAATCCGTTTGGAAATCAAATAGGTCAAGCCAATCACCTCAACTTCACCTTCTTCACTTGATGATCCAAAGTGTTCTGCTTACTTTGTGATGCATACCCCGTTTTCGCTGGGATTAAGGCTATACCAAAATACGATGCCTCCGTCAGTCAGAACGCCCAGGATGACACGTTCGAAAAAACCATCGAGAATGACACAAGCCTATCTTTGAAGAATCTTTTTATCTCGCTATTATGAGATTTACTAACACATTAAAATCAGGTCTGTTTTGCTTAGGGTCTTTCATTCCAGCATCAAGCCAATAACCGACTACTTTATTTTCAGCTAGGAATAGGACTACGTCATAATTTGATTTGGGGTCACCGGTTTCAATTTGAGCCGTATACATTTTGACTCTTTGACCTGTTGATTGCTATCTACTAACCTAACCTGGTAGGTTGGCTTCTCTAAACCCGCAACCTCGTCAGCCTTGAACTCAATCCGTGATTCTGGCTTAAGCACACTGACTGGTAATTTCATTGCTTCGTCAATTCCTAAACCGAAATTTGTATTACCAATCAACAGTCCTAGCTGGGAAGTGTAGTTGGCGTCTCCCCTAGTCCAAATGAGCTTGGTCGTTCCACCGATAATTTCCAGTTTAGGATAACGGGAAAGATACTCGGCTTGCCCGGCGGTTAAGTCCCCAGGGGGTTGTGCGACGTCTATGTTGGACGTATCAGCATCGGCATTGTCATAAATTTTTGTTACAATATTTTTTATTTGTGGATTTTCAGCTATATATTCACCTTTGTTTCACCGTTATGTCGAGATCCCCTTATTTCATTACCGTTAACTGCAAAATCTAGTGTTCTTCCGCTTCCGTCATTGAAGGCGAATAGAACAACCGAGCTGTGATTTACCTCAAGATTTCGGACACGTGTGATTTTGGAATTATTGAACTCCTGAATTATTGAAGACCAATCTTGATCGTTAATCTTTTTCTCTGTACCATTCATAGAAATGCGAATTTCTTTAAGATCACTTTGATTAACTGGTATATGGTAGTCCGGTAGATTCTTAACATTGGTGAAAACCACAACGGCTATCAAAGCGATCACTGATAATCCTATCAAAGACCATTTAACGGAAGACGTTCTGAACTCTTTAATCATGGTTATTCTCCTCTTGATCTGAGATTTTGAGCCAGATAAACTTGCCAATCCTCGGGCGAAAAGTCACAGTCCCATTGCCGTGGAACGGGCTTGCCGGACCAGTCCATGCTTTGCAAGCTCCTGGTCCAAAGCGTGGAGGTAAAGTAGACCGTCTGGACGCAAACGATTTTGCCGTCCACCTCAACATCTACGCCACCACCGTAAGTGCAGTACAGGTCTTTGCCCCAATACTGAACTTTAACGCTGGGCCGTTGATACTTCACGCCGTCAGGAACCGTTCTTGCTCATCCCGTGCATTGTCTTCCATTGCCAGCCGATAATTCTCCCGAATCTGAACAGTTGCTTTTGCTTTTGTTCTGAGCTCTCCATAGTTATATGAGGTACCCGTAGATTTACTGGAACATTTATTCACAATTTCTAATATAGAAAATGGCCAGCTGGGTTCTGTCCCTGAAGCCCAGTTTTTCCAGCAAGCCGGTGACATAATTTCTCGTAGTACCTTCGCTTAAGTTTAGGCTTTCGGCAATTTCTCTATTTGAAAGGCCCTCTCCCACCAGTTTTAAGATTCCAAGTTCACGTTGTGAAATATCAAGACGTTCGGGAGTCACCTTTTTACCTTCCTTGAGCATGGCAGAAAGGGCATTTGCCACTTCTCGCTCCAAAACGATATTGCCTTTACCAACAGCCCGCAAACTTTCAATAATAGTGTCCGCGGGTTGATTTTTAAGGATATACCCTTCCGCTCCGCTTTTTAAGGCCTCTTTTATGTATTCGTCATCCTTAAAGGTCGTAAGTATCACAACTTTGATATCCTGGAAATGGCTTTTTATGAGCTTGGTCCCCAACACTCCATCCATAACGGGCATCCTTATATCCATAAGCACCAAATCGGGCTTTTCCTTCCGGCACATTTCCAGAGCCTCCTGCCCATTGCTTGCTGTACCTACAACCAGGAAATCCTCTTCAATCTCCAAGAGGATCTTCAGTCCTTCTCTGATTAAAGCGTCATCATCCACGATAAGAACGTTCAAACAACCCCCCACCCTTCTTGAGGAGCCATTGGCAAAAGACAAACTATCAAGAAGCCATCCGTTGAACTAATGGATATAGTCCCCCCTATATTCAGGACCCTTTCTTTCATACCGCTTATACCTAAGCCTTCCTTTAATTTATCACTGCCTATTCCATTATCTTTTATATATAGCCTTGCGAATTTGTCATTTATATCTATGGAAATATCTATCCTTGTTGCCTTAGAGTGCTTGGCAGCATTAGTAAGAGCCTCCTTCAAGATCAACCCTAATATTTCTAATTGACTTGAAGCAAGCAGGCCAAAATCACCATAAAACTTAAGCTCAACCGGGCAAAAACCAAAATTATTGATAACGCTTTTTAAATATTCCACACCGAGGGTCTCCTTGGGTTTTATATTATGTACTGTATTTCTCAGCAGGGTCAAAGCATCAGAAAGGTTCTCAATGGATCTTTCCAGTATTTCTTGAGACTTTTTCTCGTCCCGGTCCAAGAGCTTATAGGCCGCTTGCAGTTGGATAAGGATACCGGCAATGCCATGACCTACATTGTCGTGGATTTCCCTGGCGATCCGATTTCTTTCACTGACCTCCGTAAGATGGGCGATATCCTTGGCAGAGTTAAGCAGCTTAGACTTTGTCCGCTCAAGCTCATACCTTAAGCGTCTTTCCTCATCAAATTTATGCTTGTAGTTTGATTCCTTCTCCTCGGCTTTTTCCATTACCAAGGCCAGGATTCCGCATAGGCCCATGCTCAAAATCAGGGCGGGAAGTCTGGATTCCACCGCGAAATACAGGCCCAATAACCCCACCGGTAATACACCGCCATAGGCCTTTTGATAGGTGAAATCGAACAAAGGGATACAGAGCAATAAGGCAAAATTCCTGTCAATCCAGATACCTACACAGATAAGGATAAACGAAGCAAGCGTAGTATAGACAGTATCATAGAATCTTTCTTTAAATACATTAACCCCTATTATTAGAATTATAACCAGTACCGCTAAATATGGCACCTCGCCATTTATGGCGAACAAAGCAATGATGTAGATCAGAAAAAGAAGTTTAAGTAAAGATTTCACGGCCACCTCATCGATTTTCGGGTTATATGCACCCCAACTTCTTATCATCTTACATTCCACATCTTCCTATCTAACTCCTCCCCTATGGAAAAGATGACGGCAATGATCTCTCTTACTTTTCATATTGGCATCCTCCTTCGGTCTCCATTAAATTCCCTTAAAAAACTCAAGTATTCGCTTGTTGACAAAGTCTGCATTTTCAATATTCATCCCATGGCTTACCTCGGCCATCACCTCTAATTGAAGATTAGGAATCATTTTAACCGCACGGTCGATATCTTTTTGTTTGTTGAAAGTAGGATCGCTTCTACTCACAAATAACAAGGTCGGGGCCGTGATCTGTTTAAGTTTCTCATTTGAAAACTTTGCAGCCCAAGCGTATTTAGTACGGCAGTTCATATTCACGAAGACATATTCAGCCAAAATTTCGTAAACTAATAGGCTATTGCCTAGAGCCCAGCGAAAAAAATTTTCTTTGTCTACATCTGTTGGCTTAAGACCCATCATTAACAGAGTTCGAAATACAAACCCTAGGAGAGAGGCTATTCCTACAGGAGCCAGAAGTGCAATTCCCTTGACTCTTTCCGGAGCATAGATAGAGAGGTTCATCGCTATCCAACCTCCCCTTGATTCCCCAATCATAAAAGCTTGGTTAATACTAAGTTTATTGTATACGTCTCCAAGCCACTCGCTATAAGCCTGACCATTTTTCGGGTACTTATCCAGGTCATCTAATTCACTCTTACCTAAATCACCGATCGTATCAATAGCATAAACCCGATATTCACAACTTAGGGCAAGAATATTCGGTAACCACATTGTGGCCGTGCCCCCTTGTCCGTGAAGCAATACAAGCGGAGGAGCATCTTTAGGTCCGCTGACAATGATATGTGTATTGCCATATCTCGTTGATACATTAAGAGACTCGTAGGGTACAGGCCACTGAGAAAGATGTTTAGCGTAAATGGACATTATTGCTGCCTTGTTTTCTGGATTAACGTAAATTGACGAAATCTTAGCCAAAATAACCCCTCCGATCATTAAGATAAAATTAGACTATTAGTTTGCTAAATCAAGCTAATACTTGCCGCAAAAATCAATCCGCAGCTATTTAGCGATATCTTCTTTTTTCCATGTCCCTAAGAAAAAGAACACCATCGCAAACAAAAGTATGATTAAAATATTCCCACTTATAGCAAATAAGCCTTGGTCCTTTAAGAGTTTGCTAACCCCATCCATAATCCAATAAACCGGGGTAAACTTACCAATCGTGTTCAGTAAAACTGATGCCGTTTCATGTTCCCAAAGACAACCACCGATAAGGCCCATGACAAATGCTATAAACATACCAGCGAAAGAAGCCTGTAATACACTTTTAGAAATTGAACTTAAAGCAACGCCCATGGAAACAGATAAAACTGAAGCTGTCAGAAAAAGCAAAAACATGTTTAATAGGGAATTCCCCATGTAAATCCCTATTAAACCCTTGAACGCCATAAATACTATAGTTACCTGAATAACCGAAACAAGTAAAAAACTTAAAATGTTCTGGAACATATAGTTTCTTATCGATACCGGAGCAGTGAGAGTTCTAAAGAAGGTCTTATTTCCTTTATCAGTTAGGATCAGGGTTGTGAACATTACCGTAGTCATCAGGATGATTTCGAGAAATACTCCAAGTGTAAAATAGGATTTCTGCCTTTCAACTCCCGTAAGCACTTTATAGTCCAATTGTAGATCAGCATCGTTACTACTCTTAAGACCTTCATAAAATCTTTGTTCGTCGCCACCAGAAGCCTGGGCGATTCTCTTGGCAGAACTGAAATAACTATCCACATAATATTGAACAGGCAACGACTGGATGGAGTCCTTAAGATAATACCCCTTTGCCTCCGCGTCCTCACCTTTAATTAATTTCTCAGTAAAACCCTTATCCAAGACGACAACGTAATCAACCTTCGAATTGAATAGTTCATTCAGAATTTGGTCTTGAGCTACTTCCTTGCTATTGGTTTGTAAAGCGAGACGATTTGTGAGCATAGTCGTGTAATCCGTTTTATCCAGATCCACTAGGCCAATATTTAAGATTGGCCTAGTGGCAATTATAGACGTACTCACGAGTAGTAAAAGAATTGCAGGTAAAATTATGATCACCAAAACTTGAAGCTTGTTTTTGAATATCCTCCTTAAATTATTGAATAATATCGTCATACTGCTTTCCTCCTTCCCAAAAATAGGGTTACTGCTGTTAAGGCGGTCACAGCCATGGCCAGAGAAATTAAGGACACTTGTATTCTAGAGGTAAAACCCTCAAATATCGTATCGGCAACAATTACATAGACATAATATTGCGGACTAAGGAAGACAAACCATTTCAAGAAACCGTGAGCTGTACCCATCATCCACACAAAAGCTGCGCCTGAAAGTAAGGCGTTTAAGCACACACTGATAATGGCACCCAAGCCTGTTTTTTTTGTCAAGTAGCCGACAATCATACCCAGAGCCGTTATGATACCAGTCAACAGCAAGAAGGTCAGGATGATGTTGAGAATATTCCCCTGCATGGATGACCCCCATATAAAGTATGTAAAGGCGATGAACAATCCGCTACTGGGACAAAGGGTTAGATAGTTACCTAAAAATTGCCCGCTAACATAGGCTAAGTCGTTGATCGGAGAGATATTAAATCTGAGCAGAGTATTCTTTTTCATACTGTTAATGACAGAAAGGCATCCCAATAAAGCTCCATAAGAGAGCATCTCCAGCAAGCCAATAAACGCACTTTTGTCAGCATCGTTAAATGTTTTTCCTGTGGATGAAATTGCGATTTGTTGGATACCACTGGAAACTTCCGTTACGTTGATATCCCCTGCGATTTTTTTGATAGCCGAAGAAGTGTTTACTGTGTTAATAAAGCCTTCGACCAGTAGTCGGGTCGCTGAGATACTTTTATTGCTAAATATCTCTATATTTGTTTTTTCGCCCTGCTTAAGGCTTTGGGAAAAATCATTTTTAAGATAAATTAAGGCTTCTATTTTTCCGTCTTTAACCATCTGCTTCCCGTTATCTAAAGAGTCTACCTTCTGAATATCAAAAGCAGTCAGAATCTCTTTTGTTTGAAGGAACCCCTCAAACTGTTGCGCTGTTGGCCCACCATCAGCATCAAAATAAGCTAGCTTGAACTTTTCAAGGTTTATACCTTGATTCACATTTGTTGTTACATTCGCAATAATCAAGTAGAACACTAATGGTGCCCCTATCAGTAAGAGAAATAATTTCCAGTCTCTAATGTTTCTTAGAACGGTGTAGTAGGCAATCTGTAAAACATTCAATCCATCCGCCCCCTTCCTTAATCCCTCAAAGACCTGCCTGTCAAGGTCAGGAACACCGTTTCCAGGCTGGGTTGTTCTACGTTGAGTGATATAATTTCACTATTTTCGGATACCTGGGCAATGATCCCATTAAGGTTCTTACTATTCTTCTGGGATATAACTGTCAACTCGGTCCCGTTAATATAGGCATCTTTTACTCCCGATAGTTTCTTAATATTGTCAACCAAGGTATAATTCGCACTGGAAAGCTCTACGACTACCCTTTCATCACTTGTCATCAATGCCTTAAGTTCTTCTTTTGTCCCCTTGGCGATAACCCTGCCCTGATCCATGATGACGATTCTGGTACAGATCTCTTCAATTTCCTCCATATAATGGGAAATATAAATGATGGTGGAACCCATTTCATTGAGTTTCTTGATTGATTGGATGATGTGGTTTCTTGACTGCGGATCGATACCTACTGTCGGTTCATCCATGATAATCAGCTTCGGATGATGGACTAGGGCGCAAGCTATGTTCAGCCTTCTTTTCATTCCATTGGAAAACTTTTTAGGGTACTGCTTCTTCCTATCAAGAAGACCCGTAAACTCCAGGGCTTCTTCCACCCGTTCCTTGAGGAGTGATCCTTTTAAGCCATAGAGTTTTCCGAAATAGCAGAGGTTTTCATAGGCTGTGAGATCTTCAAAGATTGCGATATCCTGAGGGACAACACCCAAATCCCGTTTGATCTCTAACTCGTGATTATTGAAATTCTTGCCGAAGATTAGGATTTCACCGCTATCCGGCCTTGTCAGCCCAATCATGGCGTTGATGGTCGTGGTCTTGCCCGCACCGTTTGGCCCCAGCAGTCCAAGTATCTCACCTTCTTCGATGGACAGACTGACATTATCTACTGCAAGGACATCTTTGTAGCGTTTTACCAAATTTTTTACTTCAACTAACATTGACTTACCTCCCGTCTTCAAAGCAGAATTCATATGCGCTTATGGTTATAGGTTAATATAAAACTCAATAAGACGGTAGTGAGTAGAAGCATACATACATATGACAAATGTCATATCTCAGAAGGTCATCAGTTCGATAAGTCCCTCTCAAGAACCGCAAATGTGGTCTGAAATTGAATAGGAGGCTACCCATTATTTGAGTTGCCTCCTATCCGAATCTTATTCAGTTGTCCAAACAAATCATTCTGCGTCAATATCTACCTTCGTCCCAGTATCTTCGCTAAGTTTGTGGGTTAGTCAGCGGTAATCAGGGTAGTCTTTTTCGAAATCAAAACCAATTGTTATCTGATTATTTCAATTTAAGTTGCTTAATCAACCTTTGGGAATATAAGATATTTCTCTTCAACCCAAAAATACCATCCTCCCGGTGAGTCAAGATAGGCAAAAGTTTCTTGTCTCTGGTTAATCCTTCCCCTAACATCATGGGTAAGATTAGTTGAAGCTACTGATTTTATTTCATTAAACTGCTCAACTTCATAAATTGGAGTACCTTCTTTTAGAAATACATCGCCCTGGATAAGTTTGATATTATCTTTGGATAATTTAACTGTTTCTGATTCTGGCATCCATCCTTTAGAATTAATTGGAGTGTCGTGGACTGGCACAGCTACATATAACCACAATTGTTGATCTTGACATTGTGCGGCATCTAATACTTGAATAACCGTATTTGCTTCTATTGGACGCAATATTTTTAAATCCTGAATTGGAAGCGCAGTAATCTGAGATGCTTTCGGAACAAACCTTTGCTTATCTTCATAAGATTGATAGGCTATCGATAATGTATTGACTTGAGCTATCTTTGACCGCAGCTCTGTATTTTCATTTTCTAAGGATTGAATCTTACTATTTAAATTGGCTTGATTCGAACATCCAGTAATTAAGAAAACATTCATTAAAATAAAAATTAAGGCCAATAATTTCCTCAACGATAATTCCTCCCATGGGTTACGTCCACTAATCAGTTCACTCCCCTATTTCAGCATCAGTTAATTCATCGATCTTCATTATTTTCCAAATTCCATCTTCTTTTGCCAAAGAAAACTCGGTAATAAAGACCGAACCCGAATTGCCCTCGTTACGCACGATTTTTTCCTGTCTCATTATATCTGCCGTGGCCGTGTCGCCGGCAACCGTGAAGATGGGATCTTGGCCCGTTGGTAAGACCCTCAACCAACGCAGGCATCCAGGCTTCATTTCCATAGTTATATGGATTGACCAGCATCAGAGAGCTATTTTTTCTTTTTATAGTGTATAGGCCAGAATCAACCTATCATCAACTTTACCCAACATTGAAAGCTCTTCCATCTGCCGTGCTGCCTGAATCCCAGATGAGCCACGGTGAATTTTTTGACTATGCCCCCGCAATTCAGTAACAACCATGTATGGGAGTCCTTATACAGCCGCCCCACCTCTGTAATTGCTGGTCTTAGGGACTAACTAAAGGAATTTGAAGAGTTTCGATACGATCATACAATTCTAAGCCTACCTTTGCATTCAAGCCGCCTTTGCCAGTTTGCATATAGGCGTCACCATTCATTATGAAAAGATAATAATCATGCGTCGTATTTGAATTTTTGCTACTATAAGATTACTCGCACCATATAACACCCATCTAAAGCTACAAACGGCCCCCTAAGATAATCTCCAACCGAAACGGATATAAGGATAACAGATGCTTTGCCGCAGTCAGATCATCGGCGGCAAATTCAGGCCATCGCCTTCACAGGCTGCTGATCTCCATATACAATCACTCCGTTTCTAAATATCGTGCGCTCAATCGTGGGTGGTAATGTTCTGCGCTGTTCAAAAGGTCATTGCAGTTATTTTTTTATATAGGGCATTTTAGTAATTACAAATGGAACGGTTAAATCTGCATTTGGAATTTGTTGTGGTCCACATTCACCTGGTATAGACTGAAGATTCTTAACCTCTGGTGGCAAAGGGTCATATACAGAATCCCTAACAATGATTTTCCGTTTGAATTGTTCTATACCTGCAAAAGAAGTATTTGGATTTTTTTCGTTAATAAGTGATTTTTCTTCTGTAATATTAAAACCATGCAAAACAAAGCTCAATGTCAAAGTTATCAAAACTAAAACTAACTTCTTCAAATCATAACACCCCCATACTTATTATATAATATTGGTCGAACTAATATATTAAGAAAAATCTAAATTTTTATATGTACGGGTTTAATAGACATAATTAACCTCCGAACTTCTACTTCATCTTCTGTCGTGGCCAGTTGTCCTTCTTCAGAAATGCCAATACTGGAAAACTTGATGTGAGAAAGGTTATCGTGGTCATTCATATTCTTCTCCCCCTAAATTTTATTATATTTGGCAAAAACATAACCCGATTAGACAAAAAACTAGTATGTCTCTACCAATCTGATGAGCGTATAAGAATAATCCTTGGATTGTTCAACATTAAGTTGGTCCATGGCTAAAGCGTCACAAGATATTTCCTAGTCTACCCTCATTCGGTAAAAGACGTACCTATTAACGAGTTAAACCAGTGGATGATGACCAATACCTTGGTTAGCCAATTTACTATGATGTCTCTGCGGCTGAAACGTAATAACTCATGTAGAACTATGTGTTTTATTTGTCCACACTAAATGTTTGCTCAATTCCAAGAGGTAACAGTAACCTTGGGTAGATTACGCCTAATAAAGATGGAGTGTTTACATGTCTGGTCTTAATCAATGGAATCCCAGCTTTAATTATCTGCTTTGATCTCCGCCCACAACCAAACCAGTAGAACTATCAACATAAACCTTCATTGTATTACCAAGCTTACTTCTAGAGTTTTTGTAAGTGACCACCCATACCAAAGTAACGTAGTCTTCTCTCTTAGTTGAGGAACCTTCCAAATAATTGCTTGGTTGCTCTACCTCTAATTTTGCATCTATAATAGCTATTAAAGCCTTTAGTTTCAGCTATCGTTTTTGCCGTATTTACTGCTTGATCCTGTGTGACCTTTACTTCCAAAGATTTTGCTGGTGTGTTAAACAAATTGTACCCCATCAATTCTCCATTATCAGAAGAGAACATGAGATTAACAGACTCGTATTTTGAAAAAACACCTGATATAACTTCCTTCTGCCAGGTGGTAGTCCAGAAATCTCCTCCATTGGTCGTTTTCAAACTTGTTAGTTTGTATTCAGGTGGGGACTGAAGCTTGTAATAAAGCTCCCGTGCAACTTTCTCTGCGAAGTTTTTATCTTTAATAGTAAATTGTTCTGCAGATACCCTTTTAAGAAAGGGAGATATTGCTAACACAGTTCCACTTGCTGAATCGATATTTACCGAAATTCCTTCAAACTGAACATCCCAGTATTCGCTCATATTAAACTCATTATTAACTAATTCGACCTTCTTGACCTCACCAATCTTGATATTTAGCAGTGAAAGCAGATTTTGCTGCGCTTTAGCTACGGCCTGTTCTTTGGTTATTCTCATAATTGGAGCCACCACTTGCTCTAATTGATTGTTTGAGGACCCTTCAGAATTTGCTTTTTCATTTTGCTGGGTTTTTGGCGTAGCTTGCTCAACATTTGTCGCGCATCCTGTAACGATGAGTGGAAAAACTATCAATAGAATACTGGCAAAGGCAGACTTTTTCACAAATACGCCTCCTGTAAGTTTTAGTAATGAGCGAAACTCTTATTTGTGGAAAGCTAATTATGATTATATAGACGAAAAAAATCGGGAAGTCTGACTCCGGAGTTTCCATCTCCTTGTTCAGCACATCGGAGCCATTCTCCAGTACTCTCACCGCCTAATAATTTTTTACCACATATTACCTTGTTTTTTCATATTATGTAACTTACTGTCATCTCCTGCAGTCATCTTTTATCCGGCTTAATATAAGGTACAATTTGTGCAGTAGCACCTACAGAGGCACCACGAATAAAATCCTGATTTTCTAAGGCTTTAAAATTTTCGGTTTGGCCAGTTAGCATTACTCCTAAAATTTTAGCTTCATCAAACGGTACCTTTACCAATCACCCTTCTGCCGCTGAGATTGCTCAAATTAAAAAAATAGGAATTTGGACGTATGACCTTAAGCTCAGAACAGAGGAGCAAGTCGTTATTCCGCTGCGGTAAACCCTAGCTCGAACAAGACGCCGCCAATAATGGTAAACAGCCGCCGGTCGTTGGTCAGGATAAACCCTGACCCGATTCCGTCTTCCGTTTCCTGTCGGTAATTGGCAACATTGATTTCCGTCACGGTATCGTCCGTTACTTCCAGACTGTCGAACTGTATTAGCCAGTTGTTGTAAAGTTGTTCGTTAGTCACACTACTTTCTTCATAGTGCGGATTCTCGATGGTTCCTTTGCCGGTGCGAATTTGCTTGGCATTGACGGTGATCTCCTGCC
Organism: Desulfosporosinus shakirovi; assembly: GCF_020595055.1. Classification (GTDB taxonomy): domain Bacteria; phylum Bacillota; class Desulfitobacteriia; order Desulfitobacteriales; family Desulfitobacteriaceae; genus Desulfosporosinus; species Desulfosporosinus shakirovi. The sequence goes on from NZ_JAJDOO010000006.1 coordinate 170,723, forward strand.
CGAGATAGCCGTCAATTTGCTCCTGGCTTAAGGCGGTCACATTCGGTGTTGGAATCTGTTTTTTGATGACCCAGGTTCCGAAATAGGCAGGCTCACCCGGGTCTTGTGTTCCTTTTTTCCAAAGGCCGATACTTATACTATGATTATCGGCACTGATAACGATTTTATCGGCTATTTCCGACATCTCCTGCTTGGTGAAGTCCGTAGTGTTCATTTGATAAACAGCCAGCTTGGTAAGGTTGGGAATTCCAGCCAGCAATAAGTTGGCGGCATCGATACTGTCGAACGCCTTACCTAGATCATAAATCTCGCTTTCCGCTCTGTTCTTGTTTATACCATTTGTATCATCGTTCAATACTGTAAAGTAGGTATTGTCATTTCCGGTAAACGCTCTGTTTTTCCAGACATAAAGCTCCGCGCTCCTCTTCGGGTTGAGGTTATTAAAATCAATATACCTAACCCCGCCCATGCCCTGTCCGGAATTCGCTATAATCCAGGGAGTGCTTTTATCCTTACGGACCAGCGCAAAGCCGATATACTGGTTCTCTCCGCCGCCGGTAGGAACCTTTGTATTATCATATTGAGCATTGACATAGGCGTCGACCAAGGCAATATTATCTTCTGTTAGCCCCATTTTGACAGCGTCTTCATCGCCAAGAATATTTTTTATATGCTGGGCGTTATGAACTTCCTGGACACTATTGACAGAAAAGCTGATCACACCAAAATCATTTTTCTTATCATCCAAGTACTGCTTGACAACCTCCACTGCTCCGCTGCGATCAATGCCGTCAGAGCTGTCTGTGTTTTTGTTTTTAGTCCAGAGCAGAATAACCGCGATAATTGCAACTAAAAATATACTTATCCATAGCTTGTTTCGTTTCAAATTCTCACTTAATATCACTTATCCTAATCCTCCTTTTCCCCAATAGTCCCTCTGGGAAAGCAAAGACAATAAAGCGGTAACCGGGAACGATAAAGCGAGTCCGCATCCTAACGACGTTACAGAGAAAAAGAACATCCCAGTCGGAAATACTTTTTTCCGACCCTTAATATTCGCTACACACCCAAATGGAAGTAAAAAGGCAGCTGATGCCATAAGATAACTGGTCACGATCCAGCTTAGTCCAAATTGGTCGAGTCCATATTCTCGACCGATCTGCGGAATACCCAGATTGATGGCATTGCCAGTAAAGGGAGTAATAAACGCTGTTATCATAACGATAGCCGTGGTTATTTTAACAATTGATCGATTCTGCTCCATCACCAAGTTAATCCAACCAACATACTACTCTCACACATATGCCCACTCCTCCAGTTTTGAATGATTTAATCGTAATAACCCTTGTGTATTACATCTTCCACATTTCTCCTAGATTTCCTTCTGCAAATTAAACTCTTTAAGCAACGATTACCCTCGATTTCGCCGTATCGACAGTTTTGCGGAACAGCGTCTTGACGGTCGGAATCTCGCTGTTTATTATGATTGGGCAATTCTATGATTGAAGCTACGCCTAAAATGGATGCGTTGAAACACCTGCCCTTTTCCAACAGCGACATTAGTCTCCTTTCTCCCACTGTCAAGGAAGCCGGTCCGGCAGCCTGCAGTTCCAGAAGAAGCTGTTCCAGCGTATCATTATGGGTTGAGCCCGGTGCCGGATCCGCCGTATTAAAGTTGGGTTTCAGAAGAACAGTTTTCCCCCCATAGGCCAGGGGACCAAACAGAGCCAGGCATCTTTTTACGCCCGATTGTTCTGTAATAGGGCAATTGGCCAAATTAGAGTGTTATTCTCTATCGAACGGGAATAGTCATCTCAAAGTCTTCATAGGCCTTAATTTGTTGACAATACTTCTGGAATACCACCATGTATTCCCCCTTATAACTTGGTTCCTTGTCAAATTCCGAACTAATGTTTTGCCATGATGTCGCATTCTTTAGTCGCTCTTCTGTAGCTGGGTTATACCACATGGGATTAAAATTCAGGATCTTCGTGTTATCGTGAGGATTGTCAACTTTTGGACACACCCCGATAGAATTACGGATGAAATCTGCGTATTTGCCATCAATACCTTTACTCGGAGAAAAAAAACGTGGAATCGCTTATCGCAAGCCCAGAAAACGTGGCGGTGTCGCCAAGTTTAGAGGCATTAGCAAAGAAACTTATAGGTCGTTGCGTTTGTCAGAATTCACAGTTGCATAAAGTCGTCAGAATATAGCTTGATATTACGTCTGTATAAATACAGGAGTGAGATAATATGAATAAATTAAGAATCGTTTTTGCGATGCTCATCCTTGCATTAGTAGTGTCTGGTTGCTCTAATTCAGGAACAACTGGACAAGTAAAACCAAAAGAACCTAAGGTCGTGCAAGGTCATATCGTCGTCAGCCAATTTCGAGAAAAAACAGATGTTAAGGATTTGGATAGCTTTTTAGAGGCTGTTAACAATGGGCAACAAGCAAAGCTTCAAATAAGGCAGACTACCGATGAAGGTGACCCTATCATTACAACTTTGGAATATAATAATGGTCTTATTAAGGCTACCTATGATAACTCACAAGATGGATTTTCAGGAACTGACAAAGGTATCAAAATATCTGAGTATGTTAAAGTAATTAAAAAAGAGAACGATAATGGCATATATGTTTCCCTCATTGATAAAAGTGGAGGCAAAAGGCAAGTTTATTTATCCTCTAAATAGGGGTTAGAAAGAAACCCCTATTATAATGCCAAAAAACAACAGTAGGCTTTAACTGAGCCAATATAATAAATAGATGAATATCATCGAAAATAGATATATAGCACTAAGAAGTCTATAATTGGTAATCCAATTCGCATGAATGTTTTAATCTTCATAAAGTTGTGAAGATTGAAACATAATGGTGTAAATTACACTACCAATTCATATGCGAATTGAATTACCGCTACTTACAGGTGAAAATAACTCCTATTTCATGTATATTATTAATATCAGATACACTACTAACCTATTTTCATTATCCTAGTTAGTCCGTAACACGGTCGCCTTACCTAGAATTGGACGGGACAGTTGTTGGACTTCGCAATCATTGATAGAAAGGAATCGATACAGAAGCTTATTTCCAATCCTATTAATGAATACTTTTTTCCATCCCCGAACAGGCCAGATGCAAGAGGCAAGGTAATCGAAATAGTCAGAGAGTCAACTAATTATATTCGCTGGAATCCCATGTGGGAGACCGAGTTGAAGCCTTCTTCTTACGAACGTTTGGGAGAGATTCAGCTCCCAGTTCTGATCATTCCTGCTGATAAGGATAGTGAAATAATCCTTGAAATAGGGGAGTATTATAATGTACCCAGGGGGTTGGACACGGAACTGAAAAAATAAGATAATAAAGGTATGAGTAAGAAAAGAAAAACCTACAGTCCAGCTGAAAAAGCAAAGATCGTATTAGAGGTTCTCAGAGAGGAAATACTAGCTTCGGTGCCCTCTCCTTGCAGGAATGGAAGCGGGGTCACGAGAACCCTTACCCATACTGTGATTTAGGTCTGCCTGACCGGCTCATCCTGCCCGCTCGCGTAGTCTCCCCGTCTAGACGAAGAGACTACCCTCGTTGAGATTTCCTTTGCAGTCCTAGTATATCCGCTGCGGGTGATCTGGCCTCATCCGACCAGCTTCCCTTAACTATGTGCGCGTTTATCCGGCCCGCAGCCACACATTCCCTCATAATTTCGGGAATCCACGGCTACGTGTGATAAGCCGCACCTTCCCTCCTGTTCGTCGGGAACAAGCGTACGGGAACAACAGCCACGGCATATCACGCCTGTTACCCCACCAACGCAAAATCTTATCTTTCACGCTAACCTCCATTCCGCCGCTACCGCTGGCGGCACAAATAGTAAGTTGTAACTTTGCGCAAGCTCACTTCCTATGTACCTCGCTTTGATGCCCTGGGTTTCTTCCTCTGAAACCGCCACCTTCTCAATGCTTAGGCTTCGTCACCTCAATGCCGTTGTCTGCCTTTATTATTTAAAAGAGTCTCCGATTTAAAAATTGGCGTTTTTGAGATTGACTAATCTAGATTATCCAATCTCAAACCGCCGAATTTTCAATCATCTCCTCAGACACGCCTTCTTCAACATCTTTCCATTGCCGGGCCAGTTCCTGCCCCGGTTCGGCCACAATCCTTTAGACCAGTTTACTGAAGGCTTTGATCTAAACTCAACTTGAATCATACACGAGGCTTTCAGATTCCGGATCTTCGACTACTTCCTCTCTGGACTTATACAACCTTTTGATCCTCTCACCGTCATCCTTCGAATTCTCAAGCAGATATAACTCAGGGTCGATACCAAGCTCTATCTCCAAGTTTTTTTCCTTTTGAGCTTGTTGTTTCGTGGATCACAAATCTATTGTGGCTGCCATAATTGGCCAGGTAACGACTAACCTTATTGCTCGGTTAATTTACATCCAATTGCTAAAAGCAACCGGCTTCTACAATGATCTATTATTTAATCTTCAGAGTCCAATTACCGTTTACCACAAACTTCGGCCAGCCCACATTAAACTTAGCATCTTTTAATTTTTCGTCAAAACTGATACGCATTGTGCATACGTCACCTTGCCAAGTGCTGTCACCTCTTTGCACATCTTTACTGTAAAGGTTAACCGCTCGAACAGCAACCCCTTCTGTGTCTCCCGTGTTCAAAGCAAATTTTAACTCGGCTGTTGTTGCGGAGGTTCTTTTAATACTTTCCAAGGAGATTTTTTGTAATTTCAGGTCGATATCCTGGCCGATTCTTTTTTCTTCATTCAACCCCGGAATTGCGACATCAATATCACCAAAGTTCTTTTCATAACCAACGAGCAAACTTGGTATTTGCAGCTCAATTTCTTTGTCGACAGGAGCCTGGGATTCGAATTCGGTGATGGGTCTTCCCACAGCATTTTTAGCCTGATTGTAGGTGTAAACGTTTTTATCTTTGTCATACCCAAGGAGGGGCATTGTGGTCATTGAGGAAGTCTCGTTGCTTATCATGTCCTTTTCATTTTTAAACATGTTCGTCACAGTATTTTGAGCCAGTTCACCAATGCCGATCAGTTTCAAGTCTTTGTCTGTAAAGCTCGTTAAAATCTGCACACCCTGGTTAGTCTTTTGATAACCAACATTTACCCAACCAATATCCGTTTGTTCAGCAGGTTTAATTTCGCCGTTGCCAACTACAGACGCACCTTCTGCTAAATGAATACTATAACTTTTATCTCCAATCATCAATTTCAATTCTTTCGATGGCGAGAACACGTAGTTCTGCTCTGCTTCATTCCTAAAACTGAGGAACAGCCGATCATTGTCGTAACCGTAACCGCCCGGTTTATATATTTTGCCGTTTTCCGCAGCAACCGATATTTCCGGAAGTTTATCTTCTGTTAAAGGAAAAGTTAAATTCATTTCCAACTTATCCTTTGAAAAAATAACGTTCTCCAGTTTACTTTCCTTATCCAACTGCAAGGGGGATTCCAAATAGTAGGCACTTCCGTCTATCACCGTTGAATAAATTGCTCTTTGATTGAAAAAAGATCTGACAAAATCCGAAATCTCTCCGGCATAAGCGTTTGATACACCGACAAACATAATTAAACACGCCGCCACAATAGGATAAATTCTATTTCTTTTCACTTTTAACTGCTCCTTATTTAGCTTATTGAATGCTTTTTGGGTAATAGAGTCCTGATCGACTTCCAAGTCACTCATTAAATCATCCAGTTCCTTAGCCAACAAATCGTTATCGAGATTTTGCATTAGAGTCTGAATTTGCTTTTCAGTCACAGGATAAAACCTCCTTGATTCTTTTTCTGCCTCTTAACAGTCTGTTGTCCAGCGCCGAACGGCTCAACCCCAAAGATTGCATGATATCGCTAATTTTCTCGTTATAAAAATATCTACGGATAAAAAGTTCCTTGTCCTTTTCATTAAAGCTATGAATTGTTTCCAGTAGTTTTTTCTGTGTTTCTCTGTCAACAATCTGCTTTTCAACGGTATCAGGCTCCTCAAGTTGGTAATCATCAATGCTTACGACGTCATTTTTTTTAAGAAGTTTGCGCCTATATGTAAGAGCTTTAAATTTTGTGAGGATTAAAATCCAGGTTTTGAAATTGCTTCTCTCGCTGTTAAATTCGTTGATTTTTAGCCAGACCTCCAAAAAGACATCGGCTACGCACTCTTCTATGTCTTCTTTACTGTTGCCAATGTTTAAAATGTTATAGGTTAAATAATAAACATACTTGGTATACTCTTTGATTAAGAATCCATAAGCGTTCAAATTTCGCTTTTTGATTTCAGATATGAGCTCGCTCTCTGAAATGTTCATTTTTTCATCTCCTTTCATAGAATACTACGTTTTCTATCTGCAATTTCTCTCAAAAATTTTGATACACTAAGGTGGCAAGCACAATAACGATCATCCAGCAACAGGCCCAGCAATCTCTTTATTGAGGCTTTTGTGTTTTTGGGGATATCCGTCATCATCAAAAGCACACTGCAATTTTGCAATGTGCTAATTTGATAGTATTAATAGCTAAGAGCAGAATCCAAAAAGTTCAGTCAGCGAATGACAAGACAGTGACGATTGATTTAACCCAATGGGAACCCGGCGAAATCAACATTTGGCCGGTCGTGAAAAACGGAGAAAGCGGCATAATTCAAATTGAGCAGCATTTTTAGGCCAAGACCTATGTCCTCAAGGCTTCAACGACTTCAATTTTCCCCTTGTCATCAAGTTTCACGTTTAATGATTCAAAAAACTTTTTTCTCGTGTTGGAGTAAATGCAGTAATCACTACTTAGTACTTTTAAGTTCTCTTCAAACTTATCATAATAACCGTGGTTATTCATTTGCCCCTTCAGACTTTTCACTATTCTAGAATTTTTCAGCAACGCCGATTGCATATCAGTATCGCTATTCATCTTGTTCATATTCTCAAAAAATTGTGTTCTTTCAACAAGCAGTTCTTCATCTGTTATTTTAGTCCATTTTCTAGCTTCTTTAGCAAAAAAATCCTCAAATTTTTCCATATCTTGATTAGTCAAATTTTCATACATCTCTTTCATTTCTTCCGGATACTCAATGCCTTCAACTTCATCCAGAAATTCAACCATATTGAGCCATGCTTCCTCTTTTTCTTTTGTATTTATAGGAGCATTTAGAAAAGGACTATAGTTAATGACCAGCATTTTACCGAAATTACCAGGAAAAATGCGTTGTATTTGTCTTTTCATGAATCCTTCTCTTTCTCGTTCATCCATTTCCAGTGATTTATGTAAAAATAATAACTGTTTTGTTAAGTCTGAAAGTCCATAATTAGAATCCGTAATGCTATTCAAACAAGACATAAGAACGTTTTTGCTTTTTTCGAGTCTATTTATTTCTTCATTAAGATTTATTAAGTGTTGCTCCAACTTATCTTTCAACCTTTTAGGATCTGATATAATATCATTAATTTCTTTAATGGATATATCCAATTGTCTCAGAACGGATATTTGTACCAATTTATCAACTATGCTTTGTGAATACTCCCGATAATTGTTTTTCGGATTGACCTCAGGCTTTATTAACCCCTCTTCCTCATAATAATTTATTGCTTTTTTAGTAAGCATTGTAATCTCCATGACTTCACTTATTTTCATTGAAATCCCCTCCTCTACTAAACTATAAGCTAATACCCAAGGGAACAGTCAAGTGCAAATAGTTTCAATCTTAATAACTCATAAGCTCAAATGTCGTAGCGTCACTAGACTATTGAATTAGGGTTTGTAATTCCACAAGGGTGGATGTTCCTGACTTGGTGAGTTGAACCAGCTCAGCGCCATCGGCAGAGATATAATTTTCATCACCCTGCAATTTATTCTCCGTAAGATGACCGTCTGTAATGATATAGGCTGTTTGATTGTCATAGACGATTACCTGCCCCTTCGCTCCAATAAGAGCACAACTATTTTCATCAAAGGGAATCGAGCCTTCCCATTCGGTTTTCAGCCCAGGGTTATCCTTCATTAATTCAAGGTCGGCTGTGGTTTTAATCTTTACGAGTTGATTATCGACTACTTCTTCTATATATACTCTTCCTTTTCTAACCCCAATAATTCTATCGTTGGTATTATTAGAGATGACGAGACGCTTATCATTTTTTAAGGCTTCTACATATTGAATAGCCACCACTTGCTGGATAGTCCCCACTTTACTGTCAATATAAAGTGTTGAGAACCGATCAGAGGTGGCCATATTATTGATAAGCTCTCTTGGTTTGTTTAGGCTACTTACTTTTTTCATAACATCAATTTTCAGGAGCTGTTGTGTCGAGCCATTCGCGACAGTTAAGTACATCAAATTAGTGGCGGTTGCGACAACAAATTTTTCTAGCCTTCCAGCTGCGGAAATCTCTTCACTGCCACTCGGTGGATCAAATGAATTAGAACGATCTTCAGGAGCGCTATCTTCATCACTATTCGGAAGTTCCAGCGAAAACAGTTCGGTAAGTTGTGGACTTCCATACCGCTTTTCATACCTTGGTTCGGCCGGAACCTTTGGGGTCACAATTTCTTCTTGGGTTGGGTCTTCTGTTTTACGCACAATTGAAGGGTTTGAGGCAATAGTCAGAGGGGGGTATACTTTGACGGTTGTCACCTCATTAGGGTTTTTCTTGGCATAAAAATAGAGTAAGATATTTCGATCCGGCAACCATTGATACGTTAAAACTCCCAGTTTCTTATCCGCGGTCGACGGCGATGTTTTCTCAAAAACAATCTTTTCCTTTTTTAAGTTGAAAATTTTAAGTGTACCCTTCTCCATATAAGCCAAGTAATCCTTGGCGTAAGAAACCTGAATATTAGTAAGCTCAGAACCAGGGATGGTCGCTTTAAGCTGAAGTGTGATCGGTGGTTCAATTTCCAGCGGAGTCAGTCCCATAACTCTTTGAACTTGGATGTTCAAAAGCGAGTGCCCTCCAATTTGTAAAACGAGTGAAACTAATATCCAAACTAACAAAATACGCAGTTTCTTCTTCATGTCTAACTTCTCCTTCTATAACGGGTATTAATTTGTTTCTTTAAGAGGGAGCTGCAAAAGTCGCTAGATTCGTTGATACTATTCCGGCATGACCACAATTCCCGTTGGCAGGTAGCGTTCACCAGCCCAATTCCAAAGTTTATTAATCACTTTTCCGTTATAAAAGAGTTCTGTAGAAGAACCGCCATCCAGATTGGCCGCATTCACAGCATCATAATCCCTAAAAAGGTTATAGAGGTCGCTCATTTTTGCTCCCCAACTCCAGGTCGGTTGTCGACCATCGATTACGACAAGAATAATCGTGCCATCTGCTTTCTGTCCGATGGCCGTTCGAGGGGCAACTGACCAAACTGAGTCTTGAAATACACCCTTTTTTCCGTCCTGGATTAAGGTCGGCCAGAACGATACCGCTTCCTGAATGTTTTTCTTTTTAACGTCATCAGCCTGTATTTGTCCAACGATCAGTTTGCCTTCTTTATCGAGGGCCACAATGTCTGTACTCTTATTGCCAATATTGTTATGGACGATTTCTCCATTATGCACGGTTAACCCGTCAGGAAAAGCTCCGTTTCCTGCTCCGTTCGGGTCATAAAATCCTCCGCCATTTATTCCAGCAATAGCCCCTGTGTCTTTAACGAAGTCACTTACCCGTTCTCCTGTGACCTCTAATTCTTTTGTCACAGCCACTTTTATCCGTTTCGGATCCTTTATGAGCATTACTTTTCCTTTAAATGCCTTACCATTAATATCTTCAATCGTGATACCAGCAGATGCATCGAATACAGTACGCCGGATTGGACTATTAGACGGCGCAGCTGCACTGTCATACTTGTTTACAATTTCGCTAATTTCTTCATCCGAGAGAAATGCCTTAACAACCTGTGGATGCCTCGATGTGAGAATAGAACCGACCGCCAAAGTTTTCGTTCCTTCGAACGGTCCCCAAAAAATAGTAAATGGAGCTAAGACTACGGAGAAAACTAGATTGAAGATAAAAAAAGTAATAATCCTTTTCAAACGTATTTTTCGTATTTTCCTCATGTTGCCTCCATTAATATCACGTTAAAAAGACCCCCTCACTCTCTAAGGAGTAACCACAAAGGCTGTGGGAACATAGCGTTCTCCAAAAACGTTCGGAAGCTTATTTAGGACTTTGCCTTGATAGACCATTTCCGAGGAAGAACCACCATCCAGATTGACTGCGTTCACTGCCTCATAATCTTCGAAAACCTGCCTAAGGTCACTTAAAGTCGCCCCGATACTCCAAGTAGGTTGGCGTCCGTCAATAACAACGAAAATTACAGTACCATCCGCCCTCTGACCGATACCAGTCCGAGGGGCAATTCCCCAGCCACCATCCCCTGTAATTACGGATTTGCCTTCTACAATAAGATTAGGCGCAAACGTAACCGCTTCACGAATCTGTCGCGCTTCCAATTGATTGGCCGTCATCTTGCCAAGGACCAGTTTTCCCAAGTTATCAAATCCAACAATATTGACTTCTTTTTCTTCCATATTATTGTGGACCAGGTTCCCATCCTGCATCGTTAATCCGTCTGGGAAAGCTCCGTTTCCTATTCCATTCGGGTCATAAAAACCTCCGGCATTAATTCCGGCAAGGCCTCCCCTATCTTTGACGAGCTCGCTTACCCGCTCTCCCATAACTCCCATATCTTTAGTAACGGCTAATTTTACTCGGGTTGGGTCCTTGATCAACATCACTTTGCCCTTGAAATTTGGTCCTGCAATATCCTCGACCGTGATTCCCGCGCTGGTATCGACAATCCCCTCGGGGAGTCCAATTGCTTGTTCTCCACTTACCCCTTGAGATAGATTAGCGGTTTTACCTTCTCTTAAGGTGGGGCTGGCATCCGTTTGAGGGCTGGTGAAAGCCGCAAAGGCTATTAGCCCTATGGCTACAACTCCCAGCAACGACCATTTAGCCGAAGATAGCTTATCCTCTCTGCTTTTAATCATGATTAGTCTCTTCTTGATTTGTGAATTTGAGCCGCACAAACTTGCCAGGCTCGCCATTTGGGGAGCTTGAGAGTAGGTCTCTGCCAGCATGACAAGTGTATAAGCATAGTTGTTGCGTTGCTCAGTATCAATTCGCGCTGTCACTAAAGCGTCACACGATATCTCCTGGTCTTCCCTCATTCGATAAAAGGCGTACCAAATTAGTGGATTAAACCAGTGTCCGATCATCAATACCTGGCATAACCAATTTATCCAGATGTCCTTACGTTTAAAGTGCATCAACTCATGTAAATATATATGGTTTACCTGTTCCAAGCTAAATGTTTGCTCAATCCCCATCGGTAATAGTAATCTGGGGTGGATCAAGCCTAATAATGATGGGCTGTTTACGTGCCTCGACTTAAACAGAGGAATCTCCGTATTTATCTTTAATTCTGCTTTAAGTTTATTGAACACAGCAAGTAATCCTTGGTCAGTTACCAAAGCATGTCCAATGTTTTTAGAAAACCGTTTGTTAACCTGGACTGTGAGAATCGTCAGGGTCAGAACCCCTAATAACCATATGTAAGACATTAGTCGATAAACAAACGGGGAAGCGCTCCACGTATTTGAATTTCCCTCACTTGGGCCCAGGGTTTCTGAGCTTACAACAGCTATCTGAGAATAACTATCCGTGACAGCTGTTGGGTCCCAAGCAGGTTGTAGATTTGCAACGTTGGCTGAGGATGATGGTGTGGTTTGGTCAATGATCGAGGTTATCATCTGCTGTAGGTGGGAAGAGTCGAGGTAATTATAAACACTTATCGGACTGTTTGGAGTCCACGGCAACACCAAACCAATGATTAAAACAGACCATAGCAGATACTGAAAACCTGCCCCGATTTTATGTCTAAGTACAGCTTTCACTCCGAGGAGAAAAACGATGAAAATGCTTGCCTTGGCAGATGTAAGCAAAACCCAGTTAAATAAACTAAGATAATTTTCCTGTAATAGAGTTAGCATCTTTACGCCTTCCTTTCTTCAAGGAGCTGCTTTAATTCTTCAATGTCCTCCTGAGAGAGTTTTTCTTCTTGAAGAAAGGTAACAAGCATGGGCTTTAGCGCTCCTCCAAAAACTCGAGTAAGAAAGGATTTACTCTCTGCTTGGATACAATCTTGCTCTGTCACTAATTGATTGTACATATAAACCCGGCCCTCTTCTTTAAAACCGAGTGCCCCCTTTTTCACAAGTCTCCCAATTAAAGTCTTAATCGTGTTTGGTTTCCAATCCGTCGATTGTTCTAAAGCCTTAACGATTTCATTTGCGGTACATGGCGCCGACTTCAACCAGCAGATCTTCATAACTTCCCATTCTGCAGCGGATATGTTGGGTGTATTTTTCAAAATTATAGTCCTCTCTCGCCTTATGTTTACACGCGTAATTAATAGTATACTACAACTGTAAACTATTACTGTCAAGGCAAATATTTAATTAATTTACAATATTCCCCTTAGCAATTTCTTTAAAGTTCGAGGTACGAGGCATAGTTCTACGTTAAGTGATATTATTTCACTACTTTCAGATACATGGTTAATGATCCCATTCAGGTTCTTACTGTTCTTCTGGGATATAACTGTCAACTCGGTCCCGTTAACAAAGGCATCTTTTACTCCCGATAGTTTCTTAATATTGTCAACTACGGTATAGTTCGCAGTAGAAAGCTCTACGACTACCCTTTTATCACTTGTCATCAAGGCCTTAAGTTCTTCTTTTGTCCCCTTGGCGATAACCCTTCCCTGGTCCATGATGAGGATTCTGGTACAGATCTCTTCAATTTCCTCCATATAATGTGAAATATAAATGATGGTGGAACCCATTTTGGTAAGTTTCTTGATTGATTGGATGATGTGGTTTCTGGACTGCGGATCGATACCTACTGTCGGTTCATCCATGATAATCAGCTTCGGATGATGGACTAGGGCGGGCGCAAGCTATGTTCAGCCTTCTTTTCATTCCATTGGAAAACTTTTTAGGGTACTGCTTCTGCTTATCAAGCAGACCCGTAAACTCCAGGGCTTCTTCCACTCGTTCCTTCAGCAGTGCACCTTTTAAGCCGTAGAGCTTTCCGAAATACGACAGGTTTTCATAGGCCGTGAGATCTTCAAAGATTGCGATATCCTGAGGGACAACACCCAAATCCCGCTTGATCTCTAACTCGTGCTCCTTGAAGTTCTTACTGAAGATTAGGATTTCACCGCTATCCGGCCTTGTCAGCCCGATCATGGCGTTGATGGTCGTGGTTTTGCCTGCCCCGTTTGGACCCAGCAGTCCAAGAATCTCACCTTCTTCGATGGACAGACTGACGTTGTCTACAGCAAGGACATCTTTGTAGCGTTTTACCAGATTTTTTACTTCAACTAACATTTACTAACCTCCCGTCTTCTAAGCAGAGTTCATATGCGCTTATGGTTATAGGTTAATACAAAACTCAAAAAGACGGTAGTGAGTAGAAGCATACGTACATATGACAAATGTCATATTGAGAAACAAGACATCACAGCGAATTCCATCCAAAATGAGGATACCAGACTTGTAATCAATACCAGTTTCAACTCAGTTTCTCGATCCTTGATAGTATCTATCCACCTTGTAGTCCAGACCAGGAAAAAAGATGCGGACTGTGTTCCTTCTCTGACCGGCTGGTCTGTTCTGCAGATCGCGCCCCATATTTTTCCACCTGAATGCTTTTTATATTAATAAAATGATAAAAGGACGTAGGTATCGGCACAATTCATGAAGACCGATATTATATACCTCATCCAGCTGATGTAAGGCAACATACCTGTCCCCATTTAAAGAACGAGCCTGTTTAAGCATCAAATTCTTTATAATCCATTGATTGTAAGGCCTTCTATTCTTAAAAAGGTAAAAACACTCTCCTTGAATTTTTTCTTCAAAAGAGTGTAAGTGAGAAATATCTACTTTTTATTAACTTGTAATGAAAAAGTTACTGCTACTTTCGCACCACTGTCTTTTGTGTTTGCCAAAGAAATGCTTCCACCATGCTTTTGACAGAGAATTTTACAGATATTCAGTCCCAACCCATAATGATCGCTATCCAGCAGGTTTGTCTTTATAAAAGGGTTCCGTGCCTGCCTTTTCGGTGAGTGTCTGCCCCAGCTCTCGCTGGCTCATGTTTTCCACATCATCGTCCGCTATAAATTGACCCCGGTCCTTTAGCGGAATTCCAAGGAGAATGAGCCCTTGGGTCTAGTTCAAATGGTGCACCGGTGCACCATTTGGGGGCTCTCCCGTCGGGGGAGGAGAGTATAGCCATACTCCCGGAAGGTTTTCATCAATTCTTAGGGTCAAAACCATTGTATACTTGTTATAAGATCGCCACTTAAGGTGTCGACAATTTCAGCTCCGGCAGAATTTTGGGAGTTTGTATCTTCCGATGCCTTTATATCAAACAACCTGTATATCCTATCACCGCGTACATAGGTAAATGTGCCCAGCGTCCAGTCGGAAGTATGGAGATAGCCATATTCACTCGTGCCCAATTTGACAGCCTTATAACTGTAAAGCCCAAGTTGTTGTGAATCAACCACATCTTCAATCGGAATAAAATTGCTGCCAAATCGATCACTCATGCGTTCATAGGGCATTTCTTGCAGGGTATTGTCTGAAACGGTATAGACGTACATATTATTACTGCTCATGCGATGGAGTTGCACAGTGTTCCCATCTGTGCTAACCGTAACATCGCAATAATCGTCGCCCTGTATCGCGGTACATTTAAGCGGTTTTAAATCCAGGCTTCGCATGATCTTAAGCGAATTGAGGTCATATATAAATAGCCCGAAATAGCCGTGGAAAATCACCATGTCCTCCGAAGCATAATCCAATTCTGCCATCCCAACAGCATCAATACTCTGTCCGGGTGACCATTTGACGGCCAGCGGTTCCAGTGAAGTCTGCTGAGGGGCATAAGGTGCGAGGCCCCGTCCGCCGCCGCCCGTACCGGTACTTATAATTTCAAACTTATTTCCCTCGATATTCCTGACTCGGATCTCCAGAGAATTGTCGGGCCAGGTTCCCTTGCCTTTGGCACCGCGTGAGGGATTTACATAGCTCTCGTTATCGGTGGTAAAATTATAATTCAGAGCAACGCAGAACTCATTGATATTGCCGGCCACAACAAAGATGTCGTTCAGCTGATAAGCTGCGATCCGATCGCTGACCGGCAGGTTGTCCCTCGTTAAGGTTGCCATATGGGCATCAAAGGCGATTGTTCCGAGCCTGTTGAGGTCTGTTTCCGTGCTGATGAAGGTAAGACCGGACTGAGTTCCATTGACCCGGCCGGAAAGGATCGCCGTGATGGCCTGCATCGTTGCCGAGTTGATTTTATTAATACGGCTGTAGGGCTTCTCAATATAGCTCTTCTCACCTTGGCTGTAAACATAGTACGTTATGGTCTGACTATCTTCAAAGTACTTAAAATCGATGCGCATATAGTCAGAGACGGGAGGTATATCCTCTACAGTCACAGATGGTTTTTCCTGATCACCGTTCAGAACCAGAACCGACATACGCTTAATAGCCTCCAGATCCGTGACGGTAACAGAGGCGGCAGCTTTTCTATTCTGATAGTCGGTCAGTACAATGTTCTGAACATGCCTACTTCCCAATAAGGTTACTTCTTCCATCCCCTTGTAATCCTCTTCTGGAATATTGTAATACCGTTTCTCATCGCCATACATCACAAGGGCAAGGGAAGGATCGGAAGCAAAAAAGCAAATACTATGATCAATGGCATCTGGAATAAACACTTCAATCGTGGTTTCCGGTTCTTCGGGCGGGGGTATGAGCTTTTTGCTCCAGTCGTTTTCAGCATTGTCCAGCCATTTAGCCAGTTCGGAGCCCGATACATAGGTTGCGCCATATTCAGCTGAAGTGACTTTGATTTGCTTAATCTCGGAAATAAGAGCAATGAGATTAGCGGGGTTCAAAAATGACAAATCCGGCTCATCGTCAACAGGGTTCACCAGCAGGCCAATTCCAAGGACGATTACGGCGATGACCGCCACAGCCATCATCCAAAACCTGGGTTTTCGATAATTAAGCACATTTTTGATTCTGCCCTTCACGTTGCCCTCACCGAAGGCAAGCGGGCTGCCATTCAGGATGCGCTTTCCGATTGCCAGGGATAAAAGCGAAGCGGCATAAGGCTTTTTGATCTCGCCGCCCATTTCCTTGATCACTTTCTCATCACAGGAAAGTTCCATATCTGCACCCATCTGTACAAAGGCAATCCACACCAGAGGATTGAACCAATGAATGCTCAGAACCATAAAGGCAAAAGGCTTTATAATATGGTCGAGCCTGCGGATATGGGTCTGCTCATGGCGGACGATATAGCTTTTTTCCTCTCTCGTCAGTCCGGTGGGAATGAAAATTCTCGGTTTGAAAACGCCAAGCATAAAGGGTGTTTTTAGGTTATCAGCCTCATAAATGTTCTGCTCAACATTCTGTGCGCTTTTCAGGCGGTTTTTCAAAATCAGTACCGAAGCGATACTGTAAATCAGCATCGCCGCGATGCCGAAAAGCCACAGGAACGTAGCCATCGCCATGGTTGCTTCCAGCGGATCGGCAACTGTCTGTTCACCACCCTGGGGCAGGGTTTCCTTGATGACTTGGCTGATACCTGGAAGCGGCAAATCCACCTGTGGGTTTGCCGTGTGAACGATATCGGTGGGGATATAGGTGATGCTGCCGTTGGTTACGGCTGGAGAATGAAAGATGCCCAAGAGCGAAAAGTCCGTGGAAAACGATATGGGACAGAGAAGCCGAAATAATACGACTGCCCACAGCGCATAGGAAAATACTCTCGGCGCTTTTTTCAGCGGCAGACGGGCAAGCAGCACCAGAACGATAACAATCCCCGCAGTAAGACTCATATTCAGAATTATAGGAAACAGCGTATAGCACCACATAAGCATTAACCTCGGTTCTCGTCGATCAGCTTTTTCAGTTCTTCTGCCTGACGGTCGCTGAGCTTTTTGCCACCGATAAAAGCTGTCAGGAATTTGGGTAGTGAACCTCCAAAGGTATCCTCCACAAAACGCCTACTCTGCTTTGCGTAAAACTCATCCTTTTTTAATAATGATGTAACAACAGCATTTTGATTTTGAAAAATACCCTTTTCACATAGATTCTTTAGAACTGTATAAGTCGTGGACTTTTTCCACTCCATTTCGTTTTCACATAACTTCACCAACTCGCCGGAGCCGATTGGTTCATGCTGCCAAATCATTTCTGCAAATCTCGTTTCGCTCTGTGATAATCTATAGTCTTTCATGGCAATTCCTCCTTAGTCTATATGGTATAGACCTATATTTTCAGTCTATATAGTATAGACCTGTTTGTCAATATAGACATTTTTCAATATTGAAGGAGTATTAGGGGCTTTGCCCCGAACAAGCGAATTTGGGGAGACAAAATTCAGTGCTTGCTGCAACACAAGACAGCAGTCTTGTGTTGGGGGTGGGTTACGATTGTTCTCCAATAAAGAGACTACGAATTCACTCTCTACCCATTTGGCATTGGGATAAGTTTGCCAGACATCTTCCTCGCTGCTCCCAATTTGTATTCCACGTGGATTGCTGCCAGTGTTTTTATTGGTAATGATGATAAAAAACACAGGATCACCTCCTACTGTAAGTCTATGGCTGGAATACTCCCATTGTGGTGCACCGTTGCATTCATAAAGCACGTAGACCATTGATTGGCCAATCTTTCTTCAAAATTTGGATATTTGGATATAAAAAAACGACCAAACATTATTGTCCAATCGTGTTAATTTGAAATAGTATTTTCTGTTTAAACTTCGTTAAGCAAATCCTCAAGTTGCTCCAATAGCAACGGAACCTCTTTTTGCGATAAATTCCAGACAAGTTCCATTCTTAATTCGCCATACCCGTGTGCTACGATATTTCTAAGGTCAACGATCTTTCGCCATTGAATATCCTTATACTCCATCCATAACTCCCGTGACAATACGTTAGCATGTTCACCTATGTTAAGAAGCGACATTGCAGTTGCCTTCTGATAAACATCATTTTCGAGGAATCCTTTTTTACCGATTTCATTAGAATACCTTATAATGTCTTTGCATTCGGATATGATCTTTTTCAGTAATCGAATATCTCTATGCTTCATATATCCTTACCATCTTGTTAATGGTTAAATAGCTATTTTCCTTTAAGGGGCCGGCAACCACATCCACCTTGGCGTTCAATTTCTCTTGAATATCAAACTTAAGCCCGGACATATCAAATAAACTGGCAACGTTTTCATCAAAGTATACAAGTAAATCCACGTCTGACTCCTCCGTATTCTCACCATTTGCAAACGAGCCAAACAAGTCGATGCTAAGCACCGGATACGCAGGTGCAACCTGACCGACCACATCTCGTATATCTGTAATTGTCACGCTTTATCACCTCTTAAAGACCTTAAACAAAATTAAGGCAATGATTAGATATCTGAATAGATTATACCTTAAAAACTGGTCACAATCAAAAGGCTTATTAGTCCAATGTGAGAAATATCCTCGTTGTAGGGAATTCCATTGGGCACGTGTAAATATCATAATAGAAATAATATCCTAACGTTTGACTTGGGCAGTCCATTGAGGATGCCGGATGGAAATTAGTGGTCCCTTCCACTGTTCACTTTTGCTTGGGATGTTTTTGATCAGACTTCTTGGATTCAATCCCATTTTTTGGCCATTTTCACGATCTCTTCATTCAGTCTGCATTTCTTTTTTGCTTCAGCCCATTCAACATCCTTGTTGTTATTACTGGCCATACCATTGTCCTTTTTTGGGGAAGGTCCAACACCTAGATAATTCATGCTCCGCAGGATCTTAATGGCATTATTTGGGTCATTCCGCCAGATTAACTGATACCAGACAGAATCATTAACCTTCCAGTATATTTCTGTGGTAGGGTGGTTGGCACCAATATAAAGGAAATAAAGTTTCCCAGGAAAATCCGAAAGAGCCAGGCCGTCTACTCCAATAGTTTTGATGATCTCGGAGGCATAATTTCTGGTGCTACCCTCTTGTTGGCCCGGTCGAGCCGCAACAAAGTAACTCCAATAACCCATTTTCCATGATATTATCCTAAAAGCATCAAGGTCCATAATATATTCCTTGCCTTCAATTCCATTAGGAAGGGTAATCGTTTTTACTTCTTTATTTTCATTAATAAACTGCTCTACTATTGGTGGTCCTAGAGGGTTCTCAATGTTACCGGAAAGTGTCCCTGCATATGTACCGGTACCGATTCTTTGATCTGGAGTCCACTGCTCGATTTCAATCGTGAATTTATTCTTGCTGGTTTCGAGATTAAGATGCCACTTATTTTCCTGATAAGGGGGAGGAAGGTAAGATGGTAAATAAACAGGGCAATTGCTGGTTTCTAACAACAACTTTCCAGAAATAAGTTTAAATGGCGCGATTTTGAAAGATGAGTTAAGGGTTGGGTTGCTTGAACAATCAGAAGCGCTAATTATTAGCAAAACTGTAAAAATAATACTTGAAATGACTAATTTCCAGCTCAATCTGCTCAAGGCGATAGGACCTCTTTTCATTTAACGTAACCCTCCTTATCTTAAGGCTGAAACCAAGTGAAGTCATCGTGGCAAATATCGCCATAAAACCCGAACTGGTCTTTTTCCCAACCCGGGAAGGGTCCTAAAATCTTTTCCGGATTCTCACCGTTTGCCCCAATTATCCATAAGGAATTGTCTCGAACATACATTATTCGGGTTCCATCTTTAGACCATACTGGCTGGTACACACCTGTGCCAGCAACTTTTAAGGAGTGTGCTCCAGAGCCATTGACGTTTTCAATCCACAAAGTTCGCGAAGCTATCCAGTTCGCAAGTTCTTCGGGTTTGCTGAAACCCCATACACTATTCCCTAAGTTTTTTGCAGAAACAAAGGCAATATTATTTCCGTCTTTAGATAACGAAGGATCAATGGCAACATCTCCCTCTGGATTCGGAAGCTCCCTGGTCGTCCCCGCTTCAACATTAATAATTGATAGAGTTTTCTGTGCCCAGACTACACGACCACCGCCAGTTACCGCCAGCAATTGACCTTGTGGCGAAACAGATAGCCAGCTTCGATATGTTAAACTAGTGGTTAGGAGTTTAGCCTCTTTATCACCTAGCCGAAGACTCATCAGACCCAACCCGTCAGCAGCCAACGAGGCTGAATGAAGTGGATCTGACCAATATAATAATCCATCCCCGTTTGGCCACCAACGAGCAATCTGAATTCCGGCATTCGAAGCAGTGGTTTGCCTAACCGTATTACCACTATTCAAGGTTAGTGTATAAAGAGCATCGTTACGTTTTTCCGAGTTATTCTTATCAAAAGGAAGCGTAACGCTGTAGGCAATAGATTTACCATCCGGCGACCAACTAGGGTATGAAACTAAACCCTTAATCTCAAGTTTTGCTTTTCCTTCTACTGGCACCAGCCACAAACCATTTGTACCACTTGCCGCTAAAACATCAGAGGTAGGTGACCAAGAAAAGCTTTGTCCTTCAACTTGATGAGCATTCTGTCCGTCCCGCCGAACAATCCAAATTTGGCCACTGTTATTATTGGGACTGTTAGTGGAAATATACGCAATCCATTCGCCATCATGTGACCAGGCCGGATGTTGTACATCGCCTGAATTTGTTAGTTGCTTTACTTCACCGGTTTTACCATCGAGAACGTATAGTAACCCTTGCCAAACAAATGCCAAGTCACCTTGATTTTTAAATACT
Organism: Desulfosporosinus shakirovi; assembly: GCF_020595055.1. GTDB lineage: Bacteria > Bacillota > Desulfitobacteriia > Desulfitobacteriales > Desulfitobacteriaceae > Desulfosporosinus > Desulfosporosinus shakirovi. The sequence continues at coordinate 191,568 of NZ_JAJDOO010000006.1, forward strand.
TGCGTATTTAGGTTCATCGAACTAAGAATAGAGGTTGTGTTTGGGGATTGGTTTGAATTAGTAGAAGAATTGCCATTGTCATTTGATTTTTGAGCCATTTGTGTTGACTCACACCCTGTTAAAGTCGTTACTAGACATAAACTGACTATTATTAAACGAGTCAATAATTTAACCATACCTTTTCGCCCCCTAACTCAAATCTGAGACTTTTTTACTAAGTTATTGTATTTTTAGCTAGGCGTTATTTAATATCTATATTAAATGCATTATCTTTAAATATTACAGATTGAGCCAGTGAAATAGTATCTTCTTTATTAAACAATATATCCAAAAATGGCTACTACCCTTTGACAATAAGCTCTCTGATTTCTGCTTCAAGCCTTTCTAGATTGGCATTTCCCTGGGCTATCATGTGTTCAAGCTTAGCAACAATATTCAGAACCTGACTTTTCACTCGCTCAACGCTTGCCTGAGATTCATTGATTTTTGATTGCATAAACCAATCTGCAATTAACCCATCAAAGAAGAAATCTGCAAATTTCGCAAACCCTTCTGTTTCAATGACAATTTCTGAGCTGATACTCACATCGGTTAACTCTATCTTAAATTGGCGCAGTAACCTCTGTATATTCTCTGTTTCCACTTTGGCATCGTCAATATGAGAATGTTTTGCCAGATCGGATATAAGTCCTCCCCCCAAAAGATCCCAAGTTCCCCATCCTTCGGCGCTTTCAAGAGTGCTTAGAACACTGTCCAGACTGTCAAGCACTCTGTTTCCCGCTGATAGTGCTTCATTTATTTCTTGGAGATTGATTCTTGTAAGATTTGCTTTGTCTGTTAGCTCAAGTATTTTTTGTGCCGTTTCTCCGTTTTCTCGCATTAGTTCTTCTTTCTTTTTAGCACAGAGGTGGTCGTATTCCTTTTGGCAATCGACATAGCCTAAGCGTTCAGAGGACAGTTTTGAAATCTGATAGTTAACATCCTTCAAATCTTTTGCGGCCTGATCGTATCTTAGTTTTGCAGCAAGAGCTTCTCTTCGTTCCTTCTCAACGTGTTCATTCAAACTACCCAGTATCGAATAGAAAACCGAGGCAACGCTCTTATGTTCAAGTCTCTCTGCGTCATAATTTTCTTTTTCCAAGATAACTTTTAGCCCACTCTCTTTGCTTTCTAGATTATCCTGTTCCAATTCCAGTTGTTTCAGAATGGAATCAATTCTATGCAGGCGGGCAATGCCCCGCTGGGTTTGCTCTAACTTTTCGTTTATTTCCAAATTCATTTTATTCTCCTCTTGAGTTTAATTTAGACCTCTTCGCTAAACGTCCATTAAACCTATCATGAATCTCTATTTTCTTTTCGTCCATAGCTTGTAATACTACTTATTAATCCCGTCGATAATCCAAAACCTATTGTGAAATATAAATCATTTCTTATGTCAGATGAAAACCAAAAGTTTTTAGTCATAAATAAGATCATTATTCCTGCGCCACAGGCTAAGCCAACCTCAAATTCTTTTCCCTTGGGTATCAAATGTCTAAATCTCCAACCCAAAAAGTAAGCCAGTGCATAACAGATTATTAAAATCGTGAAAAGTAAAACAAATGGCAAATTGCCTCCCTCCCTATCATGACATACTGCCGCACCCCTGGAATTGCTCACATCGAAGCTAATTAAAGGAATTAAGAAGAGTATCTTTTCTCTAAACTCCCAAGTGCCTTTATCCATTTTGTGATGAGTGTTTTTTACAGTATTCCGTTACCAGTCAACCTGAGAATTTACACGGCTCGACAGCTGAAATAATGTTTTTGAGCTGGAAAGCCCGTAATATCAGCGCAGATAGCATTCTTGTTAGCAGCTTGTCCGCTGCCAACAAGAAGAATAAATTTCAGGAGTTTCTTTCTACAATATCAAGCACTAGAAGTAAGTGCTTTACAAAAAATTTAAGAAAGGTTACGAAAAACTTACAGGTAAGAACATTAAATGAAATTGCCTGCTACTGCATCTCAAACATAAACATTCCAGCAATAGTCGCCTAGCAGGTTTTCCTTTAGGAACAACAATTTCAACGAAAATCATGCTCTAAGTGAGGATGATTTAGTATGGCTCTTTTCTCATATCGCGAAATATTCACTAATCAAGAATTTTAACAGGAATGTCAAATAAAATACAGAATTAGTAATTGATTTAAGCGTGTTTCAGCGTAGTATCGTCTGAAATTTATTCATAATAATGGAGGGGATCGAAGTGATTAAAAAAGTAGCCGTGGTGTTATTCATGACACTTGTTCTACTGGGTTTGATTGGAGGATGTGGAAGTAAAAGCAGTGAGGTTAAGACAAGCGCTCCAGCGGGGTCTATGGATATGGCTGGGCAAATAAACTCTGGTTTTTCTAATAGTGTTTCGGATAAAGCAACACAAGCTGTGCCGACATCACCACATACTGCGACAGAGACGAGTGCCAATGATTCATCACCAACCGCTGTTACCCAAGAAAAGCTTGTTGATGGTCATAAAATCATTCAGACAGGGACTATTTCCATGGAGTCACTTAAATTCGATGAGTCTGTTTCGAAAACGCTAGATTACGTGACATCCATAGGGGGCTATGCAGAAAGCTCAAATATTCAAGGGCAGGGTATTAGCTCGGGAAACACAGCCTTGAAAAGAACGGCTAATTATATATTTAGAGTACCAGCTGATAAATACACGGATTTTTTCACCAAAATGAAAGGTTATGGCGTAGTAACTTTGGAACAATCACAGGGGCAGGATATTACGGATCAATATTTTGATACGGATGCTCGATTAAAGACGCTCAAAATACAAGAAGAAAGGGAATTAATGCTTCTTCAACAGGCAATCAAGTTATCAGATATTCTTGAATTGGAAAAGGAACTCAACAGTGTAAGATACCAAATTGAGAGCTACACTGGGACATTGAGAAAATGGGATAGCCTTGTCAGTTATTCCACCGTAAAAGTTACCATTAGAGAAGTCGATGAAGCCATAATTATTGTTCCCACTAAAGAAAAGGGATTGTGGGCAAGAATGGCATATTCGTTTACATCTTCGATGAAGCAATTGGGCGAGCTAACCCAAGGATTCATAGTGTTACTCGTTGCATTGTTACCCTTCATTGTGGTATTGGGAGTAATCCTAATTGTAGTCCTATATATTAGAAAGAATTTTAAGAAATGGCTCTCTATCGTGAAGAAAGACAAAAGGTAATCCACAGTTCCCATAGGTAAGGACATCCCTCAGCATCGCCAGTAGGGTTCAAGTCGCGAAGATTGCCAACAAACAGCTGCATTGCATCAACTACGGCTTGATGACGAAGGGGGGTGCTTTAGGCTATGGCTAAAATTCCTGGCGTGAAAAGTAAACAAATGGCAACTTGCCTTCCTCCCTATCATGACATATTGCCACACCCCTGGAATTGCTCACATCGAAGGCTAATTAAAAGGTAGTGCATTATTGATAGCAGTAATCATTAACTTAGGCATACTACCCATAGAAATCACCTCGTTTATCCACATATCGTACATTCCCTCACCAAACATTATCCCTTGTGAATTTGCAAATAAATACTTCGTAAAAGCGTTGCTAACTACTTGCTTAAACTCAGGATAAAAAAAGCGTGCTGTCGCACGCGCTTGCATAATCCAATTTTAAAAATATCATATCAAGCATGCCTACTCAGGCATGCGTTCTTGTTTCTTTAACCACCATTCAGGGTACATTTCTGTCCCACACGTTTCACACGAAAAGACATGAGGCCCAGTTAGTGGATTCCTTGGATTAACAAAATCGAACTATTCAAGAGCATCTTCGGGGATAATCTCTTTCTTCCC
>NZ_JAJDOO010000069.1 GCF_020595055.1 Desulfosporosinus shakirovi
GTGGTTAAAGAAACAAGAACGCATGCCTGAGTAGGCATGCTTGATATGATATTTTCAAAATTGGATTATGCAAGCGCGTGCGACAGCACGCTTTTTTTATGCAATAGGTAGAAAAGGGTGGGAAGGTTGTTTTTTGGGATAGGATTATGCGGGGGATTGGCGAAGCTCCAATCTTAAGCTTGCACCGGTCTTGATACCAGTTCGTGGGTTGTAAGCATTTCATATCGCAATAAATCAGCCAGTAGTGAAATAACACGGGGGCTAATTTTTTCTAGACTGATCTCTCCTCGCATCTCAGCGTTTTTTAGAATGTTCATCATAGTTGCTGTCAACCTGCTCTCGGTTCCCGGGTGGATTATTTGCGGAATAGAAGAGAGTAAATCTTTATCAAGATATTCGACCATGAGAATGGTTTTAGCCCCAATAGTTTGTTGAGGCTTTGCTATTGTTGGGATGGATGGGGAAATGTTCGCAATCGAAAAAGTTGTATTAAAGCCGTAGCCATTTATAGTGTTGCAGAGTGTGGAGGAATATATTAAGCGAGATCGTTGACTAATTGTAACGGTCTTACCTTTTTGTTTTTTCTTAGGATTATTTCCACAAATTGCATTAGTAAATAATTATATGGACTTATAACAAATAAATAATGTATACTTACATTTAAGTGTGCGCGAAAGATTGATGCTCTAAAATAACGTGCGTTTGATCGATAGGAGGTAGATTAAAGGGGAAATACCACCACATAATTGGGGTTTATAGAAGGGATTGTATTCAGGAGCTAAACAATATCTCGCAGGAGGCTGGTATACATCAGAATTCTGCAATGGACTAATAATATCTGACATTTCGCACCTCTTAGAGTCCTGCTAATTGGCACGTTTCAGCATGTTCAGCCCGTTCGTAATTTGTCGATATTTCATTACGAATGCGTTTGGCTCTGGGCGATTTGAAATTATGTCGTTTTGGGAACGGCTCTTTGTGGTGTCTAGCTTTCTTTAAGGGTTTCTACGAATGGAGGCTGAAACTTTCATAAATTCATACGCTAGCAGAAGGGAGGAAATTATGCTAGAGGTATCGGTAAACCATGTAAGCTTTTCTTATGACAAGGACTTGATATTAGCAGACATTAATATGAAAGTCGAAGCTGGAGCCTTTGTTTGCTTGCTTGGGCAGTCTGGTTGCGGAAAAAGCACGTTCCTTCGTTTACTTGCGGGTTTGGAAAGACCAAGCTCTGGGGATATTCTTGTGGATGATGCACCAGTAATGAAAGCAGGTTTGCAAAGAGGGGTTGTGTTTCAGGATTACGGTCTCTTCCCATGGATGAGTGCTGGAGAAAATATTATGATAGCACTTAAACAGAGATTTAAGAATATGAGTTTCAGTGAGCGCAAAGCCGAAGCACTAAAAAGAATCAAGGATGTTGAGCTTCCAGAGTCAGTCTTTAATAAACTGCCTAAGGAACTTTCCGGTGGCATGAAGCAACGTTGTGCAATAGCACGCGCTTTTGGCATAGATCCGCCCATTCTTTTGATGGATGAGCCTTTTGGTGCGTTAGATGCAGTAACAAGAGCTAAATTGCAAGATTTGGTTTTTGATTTATGGAAAAAGGAGACTGAAAATCGAAAGACTATTTTCTTTGTTACCCATGATGTGGATGAGGCATTGCTTTTGGCAACGGAAATTTTTGTATTTGGGCAATCGCCCAGCAAAATTATTTATAATTATTCATTTAAAGGTAAGTTGAAATCAGATAGGACTACAATGCTTGACGATCCCCAGACTATGCAGTTACGAAACAATCTCATAAAGATTATCCATGATGAGGTTAGAACGAAGTCACATAATTTATAAAAAGTACAAAGTACATTATATATAAAATTAAAATTTAAGGAGACAAAAGAATGAAAAAAACAGTTAAATTGATTTCACTATTAATGGTAGCAATGCTGTTGATGACAGGTTGCTCCCAAGGTTCTGCCAGCGCAGGCAACACTAGCAGCCAGGGAGCACCTGCCGAGAAGTTAAATATAAAAATAGCAGCACAGGCAACATCAGGGCAAGTGTTCCAATATCTTGCAGAAGACAAGGGATATCTGGAAGAAGAGGGTATTGAAGTTAATCTGACTTATATTAACAACGGAACAGATGCTTTTTCCGCTTTAAGTTCTGGTCAGGTTGATGTTATTTCTACCTATGGTACTGGTGGTCCTCTGATTCAAATTGCAAATGGCCAAGAATTCACTATTTTCGGCGGCTATATGATTATCGGCGCAACTCCTGTTTTTGCTATGCCCGGCACAAAATATAACAGCGTGGAAGATTTCCGTGGCAAAAAGATTGCTATTATGAGAGGCGGTACTCCTGACATCGTGCTTAAGGGTATTTTGTATGATGCGGGCTTCGACCTGAAAAAAGATGTTACCTTTATAGAAATGAAAAAAAATACCGACGTAATGGAAGCAGTACGTACCGGTCAAGCAGATTTCGGTGCGGTATCTACAGGTTTTGAGCTTCAAATTAAAGAAGCGGGTATGAACATTGTTATGTGGCCAGATGAATTGTGGCCTAATCACTCCTGTTGCCGTATGGTTGCAAAAACAAGTTGGCTTAAAGAAAACCCAGAAACGGCGCAGAGATTGCTCCGTGCATATTTGAGAGCAGAAGAAATTATGCCCTCAAATATGGATCGTGTCGTAGAATTAACCGTTAAAAATTTGGATATGTCAGTTGAAACTGCAAAAAGCTTTTTGCTAAGCCCTCATATAAAATACGAAACAGACCCATATAAGAACAGTGTAGTAAAGATGTGGAACAAGATGCAGGAATTCGATTATATCGTCGATCCTACGGTTGACATTCAAGATCATATTGATACCACTAACTATAAGGCAGCCTTGGACTATTTACAGGCAAAGTATCCTAATAGTAACTTCTATAAGGAGAAGCAGAGAGAGTTCAACGAATTCAATCTGTAATTTGATTTCCCGAACAACGGCATACTTGGCATATTGACGTGCCAAGTATGCCGTTCATATAAGTCTGTAAAATTGTCATAGAGTATTTTGTATTTCCAAAGGAGCGTTACTATGAAAAAATTTGTAATGGACAGGTCGGGTATATTGCTAATCTTCATCGGATTAGTAATCGCCTACGAGCTTTTGACCGATGTTTTTGGCATGCTTGATCCGTTCTTATTCCGTGGACTTAGCATGGTAATACCAGCGTTTGGTTCACATTTTGATATGCTGATGAAAGGGCTGATAAGTTCTCTTGGATTGTTGATTCCTGCATATGTTATGGCGACATTTAGTGGAATAAGCCTCGGCGTGCTAATTGGTTCAAAAAAGTCATTGCGTAAAAATATAACTCCATTTATTAATGCATTCAGTGCCATCCCTGCGCCCCTATTAACACCTTTTGCAATTCACCTTTTTCCATCATTTCGATCGGCGTCGATATTTATTATATTTATAGGTGCATTTTGGCCAACGCTGGGTACGACTGTAAATGCAGTAATGACAATCGATAAGAGATATTTGGAAAATGCAGCTACGCTAGAAATTGGCGAAGTGGAAAAATTGTTGCGTGTGATTCTACCTGCAGCTTCTCCCACTATACTTTCAGGTTGCACCATTGCACTAAAATTCTCTTTTGTAATGCTTGTGGTGGCGGAAATGTTCGGTGCGACTTCCGGCATGGGCTATTTTGTGCAATATTACTCTGATTTTGCACGCTTTGATCTTGTAATTGCCGGCTTTATCTTCATGGCGTTTATATTGGTTGGGATAATGTACCTGTTCGATATAATGAAAGTTAGAATGTTACGTTGGACTATAAACAACTAACGTTGTTCCCCAAATAAATGCACTAACGCGTTGAAATTATTGCTCTCCACAAATGAATATAGTTGAAGCTTCTGTAGAAAAAGCTGATCATGAGCTTAAGATTAAAGGGTGTCTTAGTGGTCAATAAAATTGACTTCTTGAAATATTCGGAAAGGGGTGAGGTTGTGATAACCGCTGGGATTGATGTTGGTTCAACTGCAACGAAGGCAGTCATTTTTGATGGAACAATAAGAAGTATGGCTATTATACCAACTGGCTGGAACCCTAAAGAAGCTGGAAGGAATGTATTTCTTGAAGCGCTGAACGAAGCAAGCTTACAAGAGCAGGACATATCTATGATCGTTGGTACTGGCTACGGACGGGTTTCGCTTGCTTTTATTGATAGAAAAGTCACAGAGATAACCTGTCATGCTAAGGGTGCGAGATTTCTCTTTCCGCAAACCAGGACAGTCATAGACATTGGAGGTCAGGACAGCAAAGTGATTGCGGTCGGTGAAGATGGTTCGGTTGTCGATTTTATCATGAATGATAAATGCGCTGCTGGTACGGGGCGATTCTTACAAGTTATGACGGGAATTCTTGATATCACGTTAGATGAATTAGGACAAATGGCATCAGGTAGCAAGCCCGTAAGTATTAACAGTATGTGCACCGTTTTTGCCGAGTCAGAGATCATTGGTCTCCTTGCCCAAGAAGTGACAAAAGAAGCGATTGCTTCAGGAATCGTTCAAACAATTGCTAATAAAATGCTGAGTTTAACTTCTAGAGTTCCTTGTCTGGAAGAGATTACATTTTCTGGCGGGGTGGCAAACAATCCGGAGATTTGTGCTGTTTTGTCCTCAGCCTTTGGTGCTAAATTTAATATTGCCCATCAGCCTCAGATTGTCGGTGCACTTGGTGCTGCAATCCTAGGCTACGAAAAACTGTAGGGAAGGAGGAATAAAGAATGGAATCGGATTTGTTATGTGAATTTGAAAGTTTGCGCGCAAAAAGTATTACGTCGATACGAGCTGCCAAAGAAGAGGGTAGGAAAGTTGTAGGGAAGTACTGTATATATTCGCCTATGGAATTAGTGCTGGCGGCCGGGGCTATTCCCATTCCCCTATGTAGTACTAAACAGGACCCTATAGCTGAAGCGGAAAAGGTTTTGCCCAGAAATCTTTGTCCTCTCATAAAATCGAGCTACGGATATGCAGCTTCTGGTGCGTGTCCCTACTTTAATGCATCCGATCTTCTGATTGCGGAAACGACCTGTGATGGAAAGAAAAAAATGTATGAGTTGCTTTCTGATATAAAGCCTCTTCACTTACTCCAGCTTCCGCAAAAGCAGGACGAAGAGGCTTTACAATATTGGTATGGAGAAATACTTAAACTGAAAAATCGTCTGGAAGAGGATTTCAGCGTAACCATAACTGATCACAATTTACGTGAGGCCATTCAGCTGATGAATGAAGAACGGCGTTCACTTCAAGATTTACAGGATATTGCTAAGCTTAAGCCCTCGCCGATCAGTGGCATAGATTTGCTGATGGTGCTTTATAATCGAGGCTTTAGTGTAGACAAGAAGGAAGCCGTGTTCATGGTTGATCGCTTAACCTTAGAATTGAAGGAGTTATACAGCAAGGGGGTGACCCCATTTACAAGGAAGACGCCAAGAATACTCTTAACCGGGGTTCCAATAGGGATCGGCTCCCATAAGGTTGTCCAGATTATTGAAGAGAATGGCGGAAATGTTGTCTGTTTCGAAAGCTGCGGAGGGTATAAAGCGGTTTATGACCGAGTTGATGAAGAGAAAGAACCTCTTTTAGCGATTGCTAAAAAATATCTCGGAACACCTTGTTCCTGTATGTCCCCGAACCTTGCTCGGTTTGAACTTGTCGAACGATTAGCGGAAGAGTTTGACGTGGATGGGGTCGTGGATCTTACCTGGCAAGGATGTCATACCTATAACATAGAGTCTTATAGCATGAAGAAATACCTTCAGGAGAAGAGAAACCGTCCGTTTTTGCAAATCGAAACCGATTATTCAGAATCTGATGTGGAGCAATTAAAGGTTCGGATCGAAGCGTTCCTAGAAATGATCAATTAGGGGGAAACCACTATGATTGAACCATAAAGTATCTTAAGTTTCGCAAGTGTATCTAAACATTAAGTGGAGCGGTGTTGTTTGATAGTAATTAAGACGAAAGGAGACAGGGCATGTCAGATTTTAAACAAAGACTATTAGTGCAATTAGCTGATTCAGTTGTGAATATGGATGAAGATTTGACGGTAGAAAGGGCTCAGGAGTATCTAGAAAATAGTTTTGATCCCTATGAAGCTATTACCAAAGGACTAGCACGGGGGATGGATCGAGCTGGTGAATTGTACGAAGAGGAAGAATACTTTATTCCTGAGTTGTTGATGTGTTCGGATGCTATGTATGCAGGACTGGGCGTTTTAAGACCCCATTTAAAGCAAGATAAAATCGGAGAGAAACACAAAGTCGTAATAGGGGTTGTCGAAGGGGATACGCATGATATTGGGAAAAATCTCGTTAAAATAATGTTGGAAACCTTGGGCTTTGAGGTGGTTGATTTAGGAAGAGATGTGCCGCCTGTAGACTTTGTCGAGAAAGCCAAAGAAATTAAAGCAGATCTTATCGCGTTATCAACCTTGATGACAACGACCATGGAAGGTATGAAAGAAGTAATACAGCTCTTAGAAAGAGATAAGTTGCAGGATAAGATCAAAGTTATGATCGGTGGAGGCCCAATCTCAAAAAGTTTTGCCGATAAAATTGGTGCCTATTATGCAGAAGATGCCTCTAAGGCAGCTAAATTAGCCCAAGATTTGGTACAGGAGGCGCAACTATGATGAAGGACAAAATGACCCCGATTGAAAGAGCTACGGCCATAGCAAGAGGGGAAATGGCAGATCGCCTTCCCTGTAATCCGAATGTAGCCAATGGGGTTGCTCGGATTTATGGTTGTAGAATATCTGAATTTAATCATAGTGCCAGAACTATTGCCGATGCACAAATCGCTTCTTATCGCCGTTTTGGCTATGATGGGGTAAGAATATTTACGGATTTGTTTCCTTGGGCAGAAGCAATGGGAGCGAAAATTAATTTTCCAGCAGACAATACAGCCGATCTGGCTACTCCAGCTCTTGAAGACATAGTCCAAATTGACAGTCTAGAATCAGCCGATCCGTATAAAGATGGTCGGTTACCTATCCATATCGAAGCCATGAAATATCTAATCGATGAATTGGGAAAAGAGGTTTCTTGTGTAGGCGGGATTGTAGGCCCTTTTACCAATGCGTTTTTTTTATTGGGAATTGAAAAGATGAGCAAGTTATTCTTCACTAATCCGGAGGTCGTTCATCGTGCTTGTCAAGTGTCATTGGAAACATGTATCAGATATGCTCAGGCGATCATTGACGTTGGTCTGACCCCAACAATTTCCGAACCCATGTCTTCCTGCACGATTGTTGGTCCCAAACATTTTCGAGAATTTGGTGAGCCCTATTTGAAAAAGTTAGTGCAATATATCACTCTTAAAGGAAAGCCAGTAACTATGCATATTTGTGGGAAAACCGATAAAATATGGGAGGATATAGTCGTTATGGGTATCGCTGGATTCAGTGTTGACAATGTCGTAAATCTCCAAAAATGCAAGGAACAGATTGGCGATAGAGTTAAAATACTTGGACATGTGGATCCTTCAGCAGTGATGTACGCTGGCACTCCTGCCGATGTACGCGAGGCAGTGATTAATTGCGTGCAACAAGCCTGGGATTCGCCCAAAGGATATGTTATTATGTCAGGCTGCAGTTTGCCGGTAGAAACGCCGCTTAGAAACATCGAAGCGATGATGGATGCAGCAAGAGAGATAGGTTATCCCATTGATCCTGAAAAGTTAAATAGTATGTTAAGATCATCCTAAATGGAAAACATTGAAAATCAACACTTATGAAAGTCGCATAGCTTCAGATTGATATTTGGACATAATGTTAAGTGAGATGAACATAGACCAGCTAAATGATCTAATCTCGAAACCCTTAATCTAGCTTCTGTTAGGTAGCAATTTCTATGTATATGCTTAAACTGGATCCTCGTGAAATTGATTCGCTTTGAGGTCAAAAAGGATGACTATAATGGATACACTTTATTTGGCATATCTGGTCTTCCGTTAGGAAACGGTTTTACCAAATTTAGACTTATGCTAAGTCAATAGGGCTTGATGCAATGGAGCTCTTTTTTGTCAGAAACGTTAATGTTACACGGATAACAATAAGGGTCTTATATTACAAGCCAAGTTAAAAAATGATTTTTATTTATCTCTCCCACTACATAAATCTAAATGCCAATGAATCGGTAAGACAGGAACAATCCATAGAAAGGATTTTAGAGGCTCTGGAAGGTCTGTCTAAAGTTGGAGGGAGGAGTCTAATCTTCATCCAGGCTTTTACATGGGAGACTCCAAAGAGGATGCGTATAATGCCATAAGAGACAATTTATTTATTACGCCTTCCCCTAACGGGGTAGATTATAGATTAGAGACAACTGGAAAGGGAACGCAATTCGGCACACTTGAGGAACTAGTGTCTTTGTGTAAAGAAATTAGCTCGTGTAAACTATGTATTGATTTTTCACATATACACTCAAGATACAACGGCAGACTAAAAGGTTTTAATGATTTTGCGATAATACTTCAGTATGTCTTTGATGAACTTGGAAAATCGGCTTTGGATGCATATTCATATTGGAGGCGTAAATTACAATAAAAAAGGTGAGCGGAACCATCTCCCGTTGCTAGAAAGTGACTTCAATTATGTGGATTGCCTGAAGGTTATAAAGTACTTTAACGTAAAAGGTTGCATAATAGCTGAAGGTCCTATGGTGGAAAAAGATGCACGGGTAAATCATGCCAAAAAGGAGTTGCTTAAAAATATTTCTATTGCTGAAGTAGCAGCTAATGTGGATTTTATGATCAGAGCCATTTTTCTAAAACATTCAAACAGTACTTAGGTATTACACGGATTATTATAGAAGAACTTAAGTAGAACATTGGAACAATTTTTCCTATATTTTTCTTTTACAGGCCGTAAAATATGATAAAACGGCTAAGGAGGACAGCGGATGAGCGGAAGAACGTTATACGGGTATCTGATTGCGTTGCTTACAGTATCTATCTGGGGAACAACCTTTTGTTTTTACGAAAATTTTACTAGATAATTCAACTCGTTGAAATACTATTCTATCGATTTCTAATAGGGTATTTGCGCACTATTTTTGCTTTACCTGAGGACCCATAAGACAAACGGACTGAAAGAAGAACTTATATGCTAATTTTGATCGTCTCTGATTATTGGGGACCCAAGAACTTTAATGGCAGACTCCTCCCTCCTCAAGGTCTCTTCAATATGTTGTATTTCTTCTATTTGTTGCTTATAGATAGAGACATCCTCTAAAGAAACCATGTGTTTAGTAAATTCAACCTGTTCTTCGCTAAGACGAATACGGATAACATCCGGAGGTTCATTTTGTTCAGGAGTGGCCGAAACAGGGAGTTTCTTCTCTATTACGAGCTCCTCGTATTCTACAGTCAAAGTAAAGTTTTTTTTCTCGGTGAAGGATTCCCTATAAAGCTTAACTTCACCTGTTTGTATCCACTTTTTTGCTAAAACAAGTTGTTCTTCTTTAAGCTGTAGCGTCACATCAATAGTAGAACTTTCTCTATCAATTGGTATGTTCATTACCATATATTGCTCTCCAATCATTGGGAAAACACTGCTGTTAGAATAGAAATCGGACAACTGAAATAGAGATTTTCCCTAGTTTAGT
>NZ_JAJDOO010000070.1 GCF_020595055.1 Desulfosporosinus shakirovi
AGCGCTTTTCGTTCCGCAGTCCAGACCAAGGGTTTTTGTGATTGCGATCAGGCAGAACATACCCATCCCCGCTGAATTATGTGACTCCGGGCCTAACTGGTTACATAATCAAGCCGCCGTTACGCTTGGCCGTACTTTGCCCCACTGGATATGGTGGCGCGCCGACAAACCGCCTGAGCGTAAAAAAAGCCTTGTTGACATGATTGACTTCAATCTGCCCTATGACAAAGACGATGCATTGAAGCTTATACCACCGCATCATCAGAAAAAGCTGGATGAATTTGACGAGATTGTGGCAACGGGTTATCGTCGCACAAGGCACGGAAAACAGTGTTTAGAACTCCGTTTTGACGGAATAGCCGGTTGCCTGAGGACGCCGGAAGGCGGTAGCAGTAAACAGTTTTTGATTGTCAAAAAAGATGGAGAGCTACACGCGAGGATGCTGTCCCCGCGTGAGGCCGCACGTCTGATGGGCACGCCGGATAGTTACATCCTTCCCGGTACTAACAATGACGGTTATAAAGCTATGGGAGACGCTGTGGCGCTTCCTGTCGCTTCATTTATCGGTAAATCCTTTTTGACAAAACTGGCGGAGGTTATCTATGATGAACAGCGCAACCAACCGATTAAAAGGATTTCAAGCAGAGCATAACGCTTACACAAAGGGTCCGCTTTCCTTATTAGTTCAGTTAACTCGAATAGTGCGGGCCAAGACTTTACCACTTGACCCTAATAAGGGGTGTCGCCAACATTTCTGACAAAACCCCCGCTAAGGAAATAATCGGTTGAAAGTTGACGTTTTCCCCACTCTAAGCTCACAATTCCCTATTCCCAAGGTTTAACGGTCTTAAATCATCTTTTCATAGACATGTTTTTTCCATCGATTAGAAACAAACCCAAGGGGAGCAGTTTCAGGAACTTTACGTTTACCTGTTTCATTCATATCATTTATAACTTTGAGAGCTTCAATTAAAGGATCTAAAGAACTGTTAGTAGCACTAAACTCAAGACTTTTAACAAGTGCAGGCGTGTATTTCCGCAATTGGTTATATCGATTATCAAGTAAATCTAAATAATCATAATTTATAGGTCTGGCAAGGGTTTTTGCTTCTTCAACAGATGCTATGATCTTATCCCACGTGGTTATGGCTGTTTCATTTGGTAATTCAATCAGTGCATCCATTCGTTGTTTCTGCACTGCTGTAAGAGCTTGGTTTATAATCCTGATTACTGAATCGTCCGCTGTCTTGCGAACGTCTTTAACAATCTTTTCAATGGTGGTGATCCCCGGGAGAATTATCATGTCTTTTCTTAATTCGTCTATGACGCACCTTATTAGACGGATAATATTATCGTTTTCCAATGCAACAGGCATGATGTAATCTAATAGACGCTTATAGTCATCCTCTGTGAAATTTTTATATCCATAAACCGCACGTAATTCCTGAAGATGTTCGAGCCTTGTATTTTCTCTTTGTGCGTACTGATCATACTCCTCTACACCAACGGGTAATTGCTCTGCTATAGGAAAGTACAGCTTTGGGAATCAAATCATTATTTCCAAGTGACCAACCGGGATTTCTCAATATACATAATTGAACGGCAAATCCTAGACGGTTATAATTTCTCCTGTGCCGATTAATGACTTCCATATCGTTATCTGTAAAGGTGTAGTATTTAGCTATTTCCCATTCACTTATGTTTTCGGGAATTCTAGTAAATTCAAGCCTTTGTTCTTCTGTAAGTAAAATTTCAACAGCTGACATAAAAACCTCACTAGCAATATTGAATAATATTACTGATATATCTGTATAAACTTGTTCTACTTACCCCTGTACCCTTGGTAATTTCAGTGAGAGAATAATCTTTGCTATCATACATTTTTAAAGCTAATTCTATGTCTTTGTTAGCTTTTGATGGGAGCCCGCCTTTTCTACCTCTTGCCCGAACACTTGAAAGGCCTTCTTTTGTTCTGTGACTGATTAAATCCCTTTCAAACTGGCTTATTCCTGCAAATATAGTAAACATTAATTTCCCTTGAGGCGAAGTTGTATCCATCCAAGATTCCCTTGAACTTTTAACATTGGCACCCTTTTTCTCTATCAAATCGACCAATAGAAATAAGTCTTTCGTTGATCTACTCAACCTGGTCAACTCGCGTATTTGTCTAGCAGTTTCTCCAATTCCGGCCTTTCCTTTTTGGTACCGGTTATCTTTTCTTGATAAATCCGTTCACACCCTGTAGCCTTTAACTGATCCATTTGCCTGTTTAAGTTTTGCCCATCTATTGAAACCCTTGCATATCCTATTAACATTAATAGCACTCCTAATATTTTCTAATTCTAGAGTACCAAAAAGGATATAACTATGCAATAGTGGTAAATAGTTTTCGGCACTAGTTACGGAACTGTTGATTGGGCTGTTTTGAACTAGATGGTATCATTTTATATTTATTGTCAAAAACGATCGTTTTTGACAATAAACTACCATCTTCGAGTTTACCCAATCGTCGATAATATATTGCCGGAGGTCTTCTACGGTTATTTGGGAAAATTTTACAGAAAGAATAAATATTTGACAGCAGGAACTTACAATGATTGGAATCGTTCTGTGGTAATATTTAAATGGACAAGTTATTTCCGCCCGAGACTACATTTTAAGAAAGGAGTTTATTCATAATTTAAACACCTAAATAATTTCTATATTTGGACGAAGGGAGCATTTAAATTCTATGAACAAATTAGTCAAAAGAGTCTTTTTGGGGACACTTTTAATACTTTTGTTAATTCCCGGGTCTGCTTTAGCATATATGGGAACTGGATCATGGCCCACTAGAACTATTCCCTATAAAATTAGTTCTGATGTTCCAAGTAGTCATGTTACCCCAATTAATACTGCTGCTTCAAATTGGCAGGCTAAATCTATTTTACGCGTTCCAATGGATAACACAAACTATAAAATAATTGCATATGTGTATAGCTATGGAACTACCGGATGGGATGGTCAAGCTTTTATTAATCCTGGTTGGAATGGTGTTTTTACAAGTGGAAATATCCAACTTAATCAGACCTATACCAATAACTATTCTTCAGGTCAAATAAACGTTCTCGCTTCCCATGAATTGGGTCACGAATTTTCCTTAGATCACGTAAATGTTAATACTAATCTTATGTACACCTCAGCAACTGGCGCTTACGCTAATAATCCTTCTTTGGCAAATGGACCTGATCAATCAAATATAGATCGTATATATAATCGATATGCTGTTAAACCTTATTAATTTTTAGTTATAAAGGGAGGATCAAAATGCTAAAAAAAATCTCTGTTTTAATAGTTTTTTTTAGTCTGATTACTGGATTAACAATTTTCGGAGTGCATAGTTTTTCTAATAAACAGGTTATATTAAGTGCTAGTTGGACTGATCAGCAGAAAAATATTCACGAAGCTGTTAAGAACGCTGACTTGGTTTTAATTGGAAAGGTAACTGGAACAAATACCTTCAAGTTACATCAAGCAGTCTTCACGGACTATAAAACTAATGTTCTAAATGTGTCTAAGAAAAACAAGGATTTCCAAGAGAATGATTTTTCGGTCCAATTAACTGGAGGGGATTTCGAGGGTGTCAGCTATCGCATTGAGGAGCAACCATTACTAAGTGAAAATAAAACTTATTTGTTCCTTCTCAAAAAAGTCTGGCCAAATGACCCTAATTCAAATGTTTGGGCACCAATAGGCGGTTATCAAGGGATAATTGAAATATCCGGAGACCAATCCAAATATAAAGGTCTTAAGTTTAACAAGTCTAACGCTCTTGAAGATGACCTTGTCAATAAAGATATACTTAAAGAAATTGGTCCCGACATAAACGCAAACTGAACCCTTACGTAACTAATGGTCAGGCTTACGATAATAAGTCGGTCAAAAGTTGTCTGTGTTGAGTCTTATTATCTGCACCACCAGACGTATATCGGATATGATTGGGGGCATCTTGCAAAAGAGTGGCTCCAATTGGCAGGGTAAAATATCCTGCCCTTCCCCCATATACTGTTTGTTGAACACTCAATTAATGGTTACATTAGTTGACACCTCTCAACTCGAGACACTGCAAGCTTTGTAGTGTCTTTTCTTTTAGGACGATCAGGGCTAAATTAAGAAGCATAACTTTATATCCCGCATGAAATCAGGAGCACAAAACTAGTTAATGAATCCTTTTCTTAACTTAGCGTGGGTTTGTCGGAAATGTTAGCGACACCCCAATAACTTTTTAACGGAAAACAAAGGCCAGGTCGCGGGCCTTGGCGGGTCAAACTTAAAAAAGATACTTAAAGAATATGACATTACTCGTACTTTAGCTTCTGAAGGCGGTCGCACCAGCCGCGATATGGGACTTATGATCAAGTTCATAGAGTTTCTTAATGCTTGGCAAGCAGCCGAAGTCATCAATTTTAACGATGTAGAAAGTTTTTGGGCTGAGCAGGTACGCGATTATTTTAACAACCTCCCCTTTACCTTGACTACCGATCCCTCGCGCACGATTGGAGCAAGTTTGGATGAACTGTTCGAACAAGCAAAAAAGCGCCAGAAAGAAAACCCGGGCACACAATACTTAGGCACGATGCTTCAACATCTTGTCGCAGCTAAGCTATCTCTAATACTTCCACCAGGCAAATTTGAAATTCATGGCGCTTCGGTTGCTGATTCCCCGACTGACCGCAGCGGCGATTTGCAATCAGCAATACAATTCTTCATTGCACCACCGCCCCTGGAGAGCCGTTAATCCAGAAATGCAAAATGAATATCCACGCCGGTTGCCTTCCGGTAATCATTACTATCTTTAACCGGGTTCGTACGGCACTTGACCTTGCAGCGGACGCTGATTTAAGCGGACGAATTGAAGTATGGGACATCCAGCAATTTCTTTCTACTAATATTAGCGAGCACAGCCAGTTTGACAGTACAGCAAGAAACGCAAAACTTGCAGAGATTATTGGAAAATACAATGCTATTATTGACGAGAAGGAAACAGATCCCAGCCTGCGGATCGAATTTGAAGCGAAGTAGCGTTAGCCCCCCTATTTCAAGCAGCGACAAGACTCCAGGTCATGACCCAGTCTTGCCGTCAGCTTTTATGATCCTGCAGCTCGAATAGCCGAAGCCGAATCTCTGCCACCTTCCATCGAGGAACTTCCAAATTGAACTGCGCAATGAATTCCTCATTTCTTCTCTGGATTCATTGGTCTGAACTGCTCAACTCCTAAGAGGATCACTGCCTGGGAGTATGTCTCTTTAACATCAACGATAGCTACGAATGCATATATATCCCAAATCGGATGAGCCCTTGGGGGAAGTTCAAATGGTGCATCAATGCATCATTTGAACTCCCCCCAAGGGCTCTTTGGCTTCCGTCAGACACTGTCTGACCTCGACGGCGTTGCTAAGCAGTATTTTGCCGCTTTCTTCCTTGATAAAGTTAAGCAATATCACTTCTTTAATAATGAATGACTACAATAACCGTGTATAATAAATTAGGACTAAAGGCAAGGTTATTTATAGACTTTCATCTTAACTGGTAAAAGCTTGACTTGTTCAAAAGTATTACTTACAATAATGGTAATACTTTTAGGATGGAGGGACATCTATTATGGCTAAACAACTTCTTTCTGGTAAATTAACCAGCAAAGGACAGTTAACTATTCCCGTTGAATTGAGAACTCTTTTAAGCCTTAAAGAGGGGGACAGATTAGCTTTTGTCCTGGATGAAAACGAACGAATTATTGAAGTCCAGCCTAAGATTAAAAAGTCAATTCGAGGTGTCATGGGAGCTTTGAAGTCTCCCTCTTCCATAGATGTAGATGATGCCATTGACCAAGCTAGAACAGAACGGGCAAAAGAAGTTGCCGTTGGTTTAAAGGGGTTGGAAAATGAATAAGCCGATGATCGCTGACACGAACATCCTGGTTCGCTTATTCGTTAAAGACGATGATACTCAAATCGAACAATTGGTAAGACTTATTGAGCAAGGTTACACGAGGTTTTATATTCTGTCTCTCGTCATAATCGAAGCCTATTGGGTCTTGCGTAAAGTATATGGATTTGAAAAAGAAGCTATTTTACAAGTATTTGAGGATTTTGTTGAAGCTGACGGAGTTGAACTCGAGGAAGACACTCTGATGCAACGTGTCTTAGGTCGGTTTCGTGAGGTAAACGTAGATTTTGTAGACGTTTACTTAGCCGAGAAATCAAGGAGTTTGGAACTACCAATATTGACGTGGAACTCAAAGGATTTTAGAAAGCTTGACTGTGAGTTTTACAGACCACAAGATATAATAGTTTAGAACTACTGCTCCCATAGATGACATAAGGGATAACCCATTCAGGTAATTCCCCTAGGTTCTTGAACAGACATTTGCTTTAAGACTATGAGGAAAAATTCGGCGGTTTTGAGGCGACTAATCTAGATTAGTCAGACCTAAAACCGCTGAATTTCACATTAAATTTCTCGAAAATCCCATTGAATTTCAACATTAGCCATATTAGCCCAAATACATTGAAAACATTTTGTTTCCCACAAACGTTTACTTAATAGCCTGGGACCTCTTTCTTCATAGGTCTGCATTGATGGAGGCAGCATAATCCAAGGCGGTGGCATACTTTCATGATTTGTGGCTCCTCTACTCATACATTTTAAAGAGCCAACTCGATAATAATCTGCAAATTCTCTTTCTTCATATTGTTTTGTCCAGGCTGTACCTTCAAGGACATCACCTATTCGAAATAAACCCTTTATCTGCTGTTTCTCAGAAATTGCCACCGAAAACTATTTTTTACCCTCACTGCTATCACCAACAATAAAGAGATTATAGCCTAGGTGATAGTGGGTTCGATTATCCATAAGATATCTCCAGACTCTGGTTCTGGGTTGAACAGCTACAATTTCGCCTTGCCAATTCAGTTTAAATGATATATTTCCATTGACTCTCTTATTCATCTTCACTCTTCATCCTTTGAATTGGGATTTTCTTAAGCTGTAGTTTATTAGCGATACTTTCATTCCTGCGGTAGGCTTATCTTACAGATTCTCTTAACATTTTTTATGGGTAATAAGCTTCGATCTTCTCACTGACAAGCCTCAGCCGACCACCTTTTACTGACCAGACCGATTCAGCCCAGGCAACTGTATTGGCATGGGCAATGAACGAAATACGTTGCTTGCCATGAAGCTCCTGAGTACCATCACCGTCATCGTCAGCAGGATCCAGGCTGACAAATACATCATCCATGACTTCATCATCTACATACGACTGATCTTTAAGAAATTCCCCTGCTTTATTATAGACACCACTATCAATATACCAAGGAACAGCTTCCCCATCATGAAAATTAACGCTGGAGTTAACCCCAGTATTTTTATCGATAATCTTCATCTCAAACCCGGGAAGGCATACTACTTTCAGAGCCAAGCCTTTGTTCAGCTCTTCCTGAGATACCACTGAAACAACCTTTTTATTTTCATATGCCATGAGGGCATATAGAACAATTCCTCCGCTGCCACCAGTTTCAACAGAAACCAGGATCTCGTTTTTCTTTGCGGCAGTGAAACTTCCGATATTGAATCGCGGCAACATGACTCCAAAATCTTCAGGCAGTAAAAATGCGGCAAACTTCCCTATAGCCCCATCCCTGACAACTACTGCCAAATTACGGGTTTGATGGCCAAAAAGGGCATTCGTATCATTGTTTTCGCCAACCAGCAGCACATCGTCGGTAGCACCGTCTCCATCGGCATCAATTCTAGTGCTGTCATAAACATATCTAGTCTTTCCGTTTTCCGAATCATCCTGCGAGAACGTACTACCGGGAACAAAATCCGGAGAATACTGGTGTGTTGTGTGTACTGAAGTTCTTTCCGAAACCGTAGGATCTGCGTTTTCAGCGGAGGAAGTATTACTGGTGGTGGAATGACTTTCATTGGATGTTGAATTAATGCCGTCGAAGGTATTAAGACGGGCATCTGTTTTATTGCTGCCCGTAGTATCATTCTGTGTATTATTTGTATTACGGGTTACCTTGGTAGCGTCTGTTTCAAAAACCTTATGATAATTCAAGGCAACGATTGTGCCTGCTGTACAAATAATCATGATTGCAATGATGATAATAGCAGGTGACTTGTAAAAAATATTTCCGAACTGCATTGGCTTCAATTCTCGGCTTCACAATTATTGCACTAGCAATATGTGATGGCCAACCCCTTCCTATACATAATTCTTGAAATCAATTTCTGATTTCTTAAAAAACGAATACCCAGTTTTTTGGCTTACAACCTATTTCTCACATTTTATTCGCCCATTCTTAACCTACTAGGAAACCTTCTCGTATGAATATTGCGAAGATTCGAATGTCCCATTATTACCCTTTGACGAAGTTTAACCTTATATCCAGTATAAACATAGCAATACTTATACTCTATCGATTCCACTATTACCGAAATATAGAATTCATCATACTAGTTGGTAATCGTAAACCTAAACTTCAGATAATTGTTACACCCTTAAATCTCCATAATTACCCTTTTTCTTGAGTAACTCCCCACCACATTTTGGCAGCGCCAATTTGGTTCGCTGCTTCAGCTTTCTTTTTATGTATTCCTTCGACATGCTGAGTTCTGACTTTTATATTACGTGGGTCACCCGTGAGCGGAAAATCTGGCATCCTATTTCTAATAGCTTGTGTAACTGCAAACACTTTCTATAGCCTAAATTCTTCATTATTCTGTAAAGCCCTGCCAACATCTTCTCCTTTTTACAATATTCTTGAAATTATACCCTATTAGCACGGACCTTCTTCTTGATAGTCTATCTTGCATCACTTACTCTGCGTAAAGCTGAACTCCCATGGGCTTTGAAGGCCTCCTTGCCGACTAAGATCCCTGGGCCGGCAGTCAAAATCCTCTTTCCCTATTCAGAATCACGGTTTTCATCTTGAATGGTCATGACTTTGAGCCCGGGAAGCGGCTCTCCATCCATGAATTCCGCTTCTCCCTCCTGCTGTGCTTTTAAAA
>NZ_JAJDOO010000071.1 GCF_020595055.1 Desulfosporosinus shakirovi
GAAGGAGAGACTGCGTAAGCAGCTCAAAGCCTTCTTGGAGAACATGGCCAAAAGCATCAGTCAATGGCCTCCCGGGATTAAAATGTCATAATTGCAATGGGTTACCCCTAGTTATCGAAGTTTCACAATTGGGCAAATAAAAATACATTTTCTCAGCTTTGTAGTAAAATGTGGTTAGAAAATGAGGTGAGGGGATATGTTTAAAATAGGAGAATTTTCCAAACTGGCCCAAGTATCGATTCGAATGTTGCGATATTATGATGAAACAGGATTATTAGGCATAGTCGATATAAAATGAGCGGGCAGAGCAGGCAAATTGTACATCGCGGGCCAAGATTTGAAGGGGGGATTTCTTGTCAATAGCCTCTTTCAGTTGATCTGCGCTATAAGGTATTCAATTTCAAGATAATGATATTCATGCCAAGGATGTGTTATAATATGGGAAAAGGAGGTGTCTATATGTCACCTACTCCAAAAGAGTTATCAGCCTCTTACAGCTACGCAGACTATTTGACCTGGCCGGAAGACGAACGCTGGGAGCTAATTGACGGAGTTCCCTTTAATATGACTCCCGCCCCTACGCCAAAACATCAAGAAATTCTAGGAGAATTGTTTCGCATACTGGCAAATTGGCTCAAAGGAAATAGATGTAGAGCCTATATGGCCCCGTTTGATGTTCGACTAGCCGGATCCGAGACGCTTGATACGGAAATCGATAAAGTTGTTCAGCCAGATATTTCAGTGGTGTGTGATCCTCAGAAAATTGATGATCGTGGATGTTTGGGAGCACCGGACATGATTATTGAAATACTATCACCGTCAACGTTTAAAAAAGACCTAGGGATAAAGCTTACCCTTTATGAAAGTTCCGGGGTTAAAGAATATTGGGTCGTCTACCCCCTGGATGAAATAGTTATGGTGTTTATTCTTCAGAACGGCCAGTATGGAAAACCTACGGTCTACTCAGTACCCGATGAGATCCCAGTAGAATTATTCGAAGATCTCACTATACCCTTGGAATCCGTTTTTCGATGATTCGGTTAGGGGCATCATGAAATGCGATGCTCCGTTTAATCAGAATTACAATTGTGGTACTGAAGATAGAACAGAAAGATTACCGAGTTAGAGAATATTATTGAACAAGATCAACTATATTTAAATTGATTCAAATAAGTCGCCAATAGCCCTCATCTAATTCTAGGTGGGGGCTATTTACGCTTACAATTATTCTTGCTTTATGGGTTTTTCTGAATCCTTGCCTGACTTTAGAAGAACAAATTCACTGTCCTTGCTTCTAAGTACATTTCCTTCGTTTGACGTTGTATCTCCTGGATTTCTTCGATGATATCCGTCATTTTGTTGAATAGTATACTATACATCTCTTTCTACCGTGACTATAAAATAGCGCGCAGGAACGGAACTCCGCTCATCCATGCGCGGAGTTGCAAAACTAGAGAATATGCATTGCTGGGGTGAGTCTAGCCGCTGGGATACTGTTGATACAGATAGATATCAGAGGGCGCGTGTTGAGATACCGCCTGTTCTGTCTTTTTGCGTGTGAGAAATGCTCTAATGTTCGATAAGAATTTGCTGCTGGAAGAAAAAGATATCTTAAAGCTGTTAAATTATTACCGGTTGGATCAGGAAGTACTTAACCCCGCAGGGGATGAAGTGTCGGAATGGCAAAGAGAAAGAATCAAGAAAACCCTTAAGCGAAAAATCAGAAGTACCCGGTCTTTTAAAATCCTGCGCTTTGGTTCCATGGCGGCTGTTGTCCTGCTGGCTGCCGCTATTGCCCTTGAAACAACGTCTTCCGTTTGGGCCAGGAACATTCCTCTGGTTAGTTAACGCCACTCCTTTAAATGGAGGCGGTGCCACAGGGGAGTTTACCGATGATTTTACTTACGTCGGAAGTGGTGAGTTTAAATATGATGCTCATGGATCGCCTTTGATGATCAGGGAGTAGAGCTTGTGCCTAAGGGCGCAAGCCGGCATGGCATAGGCCCCTTTACAGGCTCGATGCAGTTTGAAAAAACAAAGGGCATCCCGCCTTGTCTTACCGTCATTCCTTGCCTTCAAATTTTGCCCGAAGAAGTCAAGCTCAGATTGAAGCCTGGTAATCAGAAAACTAGGGTTGCCCAAACCATAGAAATTCCAAGTGAAAGCAGAGTTTTAGACGGCAAATTCCCCCTGGAGCTTACCCAGGGCAAGATGGGCAAACTCCACATAGTCAAAGGAGTGGGTACAATTTATCTGATTTATAATCTGGATGAACCTAAAGTAAAGGCGTATGAAAAGTTGATTGATTATGCATTAGGTAAATCAGATGCATTTATGTTAGTCACTGCAAGGCAGGAAAGTTATGCTGATTTGAAAAATTTCAAATATAGTTTTCTTGGACGAGAAGAATTCGAGAACGAAATGCATTATCAAAGATATTTAAAATCATGCGAAAAAATCCAAGAAGAAATGCTGGGAAGGGCGCAAATTTTTGAAAAGAGTACAAAACCGTATTTAGAAAAGTTGCAGCCTTATTTAATTAAAGTAAGAAATAAGCCTGAAGAATGGCCTAGTACTATGTGTGGTGATGATAGTAAAGAAATTCATGTTGATATTAACACTTATAAGGTTTGCAGAGAGGTTAGATCTTATTTACTGGAACCGGCAGGTTTATTCCATTGGTTACGTCCATTTTTTCCGGAGGATTTATGTTTCTTTAAGGATGGATATTGTTGGTTATCATCATCTGCTCATGAAAGCTTTGCCGAAATTTATATTGACAATGAAGATGAAGTGGAATCGCTGAAGACATTAGGATTAAAGTTTAAATGCGAGAAAAAAGAAATTCAGATGTTTTATGAAGATTATTCAAGAGAGTGTGTCGTAGATAAGAGTGAAGAGTAAGGATATGAGAGAAATATCCGAAGCAGTACCAGCTAAGGCTGTACAGTATGCTGAGTGCCGAAAGTATCGAAGAAGCCAATTTTGTGGGGGATGCAAAAGGAGCCTAATTAGCCGAATAATCCTTCCAAGTATTGTTTGCTTGCTTCAGCTCGGGGACTTGTAAAAAATTCAGTGGTGGTATTCAACTCTATAAGCCTGCCATCTAGAAAGAACGCTGTATAGTCGGCAATTCTTCGGGCTTGCTGTAAATTATGAGTGACAATCACAATTGTATAGTGGGCGGAGAGCTTTAGGATCAGGTCTTCAATTAGTTTCGTATTATGGATATCCAGGGATGAACAAGGCTCATCCATCAATAAAACCTCGGGTTCTACGCATAAAGAGCGGGCAATACAGAGCCTTTGCTGCTGACCGCCTGAAAGCTTGAGGGCAGACATGAATAAATGATCCTTGACTTCCTCATAGAGTCCGCACAATTTTAAGTTTGCCTCGATAATTTCAGTTAAGCTATCTTTACCTTTTACACCATGATATTTCAAAGCATAGGCCAGATTATCATAAATGGACATAGGAAAGGGCAGGGGCTGCTGAAAAACTAGGCCGATGTCCTTTCGTAATTTTGTTAAGGGAATTTGCTGAGTGGACTTGCCCCGGAAAAGGATCTCACCGGATACTCTGGCCTGGCTTTCCTCCTCAATGAGCCGGTTGATCGTCCTGAGAAGGGTGGTTTTCCCGCAACCGGAGGGCCCGATAACCGCCAGTACTTTATTTTGGAAAATGGTCAGATTAACGTCTTGTAGTATTTTCGCAGAGCCGATAGCGACATTTAAACTCTTAAGGCTTAGATGGTCGTTCATGGTTTTCCTCTCATTCTCAGTATAGTGGGTAGGGCTGCCAGTAAATTTAGGCCTAACACTAAGGACATCAAAATAAAAGCGGTGCCGTAAGCATTCTCTAGGGAGATGCCCTGACCGATCAGGACATAAAGGTGATAGGGCAAAGACATAAAGGGGGAGGTTATGGACTTAGGTACGGGGGCATTCATCATGCATCCGGTCAGCATGACGGGAGCAGCGGCCCCCATGGCAAAGCCTGAGGCCAGGGCCACGATGGAAAGGATCTGCTTTCTATATAGCGGCAAGAGTAAGTTAAAGATGGTGTAGGCTTGGCTGACGCCTAAGGAAGCCGCTGCGTCCAAAAGCTGTTGGCTGGTCTCCTGAAATAGTTTTTGCAGTCTGATTTGGATAAAGGGAAAAATCATAATAGCCAGAGTTAGGCCGGAAGCCAGGAGGGATAAACCAAGCTCTAACTTAATGACTAAAAAGGCATAACCGAAAAGTCCCAAGACAATGGAGGGAATACCGGCTATGCATTGAATAATTAGGTTAAGTAGGAGTGAAAATCTGGGACTTCGGCAGTAAAAGACCATATAGACTGCGGTAAAAAAGGCTAGGATCCCAGCCGAGAGAGCGGCAATCAAAGTGACCAGCAGACTGCCGGCGATGGCAGGCCAGATGCCGCCTGCTGAACCGACGGGAAAACCTGCCGGTTTAGCCAGAATAAAATTGAGAGTAACTACACCTTGAGCTTTTATATAAACAAAGCCCAAAATAAAAACCAGCAGGCCCAGGGAGAGAACCGTGCTTAAAATTGTCCAGCACCTTAATGTAACATTGCTCGCCTTCATATGATCTGCCTCCGGTCCTTTCTGTCTTTAGTGGAGATTTTCAGTCAAGTTCTTTTTGATGAGATATAAAAGAGCGTTTAGGAAAATCAGGAGCATCATCAGTACAAAACCTGCTGAAAAAAGGGCATGGTAATGCAGGCTTCCCAGTCCTGCAGTCCCTATTTCCAAAGCAATGAGTGCCGGAATGGTTTCGCCCTTGCCGAGAAGTTGAGGAAGAATCGGTGAATTGCCGATGACCATCATTACAGCCATGGTTTCTCCCATGGCCCGGGAAAAGGCTAAGATCATGGCGGTTAAAATGGCGCCCTTGGCGTTGGGCAAGATTAATGCTCTTAACATATAGCTTTTAGAAACCCCCAGAGCCAGAGAGGGTTCCTTATATTGCTTATAGGATTTTTCCATTGTTTCTGCGGCGGATGAAACGATATAGGGTAAAACCATGACGGCCAGGACAATTCCGCCGCTGAGGATGGATTCGCCGGCGGCAAGGAGGAAATTTTTCTCCAGGAATTTCACCACTACCAAGAGACCGATAAAGCCATAAATAACGGAAGGAATTCCCGCTAACACCCCTAAAACAGAGGTGCAAAAGCTCTTGAGTCTTTCGTTTTCAAGAGCCGCTAATTCCAAGGCACAGCCGATTCCTATGGGCAGAGAGATTAGAATGGCAACAATTGAGACATAAACAGTCCCCAGGATCATGGGCAGAATTCCTGCTTTAGGTTCGCGGGCCAAGGGATTCCAGCTAATTCCGCTGATAAAATCAAAGAAATTGACTTCTCGGAAAATCTGTAGGCTTTCCCGGGCAATAAAAATAATCACCAGAAAAAGCAGGATTGCGGAGAGCGCCGTAAAGAGTCTGCTTAAAAAGCTAACTAGTTTTTCTAATATCTGATTCATAAAACACTCCATCTGAGAAAACCCAAGGAATCATTGCAGCTTCCAGACTAAATCAGGGCCTGAAGGCTTGAAAAGCAGGCATAGAAAGCTGATGCCCTTGCGGGTGCAAAAAATTCAGAGGCTAAGTGGCCCCTGAATTCTTGCTTAACATATTCTCGGCTATTTATTGGGAACAAAGCCTAATTTCTCGATAACATCTATTCCTTCGTTGGAAACAACATAGTCCATGAAGGCTTTTTCTTGAGGCAGTAGAGTTCCTTTTTTAAGGATAATCAGAGGTCTGGATATTTTGTAAGTACCACTTAAGATATTTTCTGCAGAGGGCTCTATCCCATCAACTTTAAAAGGTGCCAGTTTTCCTTTGTTTTGATTGACCATGCCATAGGAAGCATAGCCAATAGCGTTTTCGTTCTCCATGATTTTGGTCACTAAAGCTCCCATGGAAGGGGCTTGAATGACGTCAGCCCGGATCTGGGAGTCTCCCATAATTGCTTTCTGGAAAACCTCATGGGCTCCGCCCCCGATATCCCGAGTGACTACCACAATGTCTGTAGCCGGTAAGGAAGGATCCACATCATGCCAAGTTTTAAATTCCCCGGAGAAGATTTTCTTGATTTCGTCGCTGGTTAGGGAGTCTTTTAGTTTGGTCAGATTATTATTCGGGTTGACGGAGATCGTTAAAGCATCCATACCCAGCTTGAATTCTTGATATCCTTCGATTTTGGCTTTTTCGTCGGCGGATACCTTTCTGGAAGCCATGCCGAAATCACTGACCCCATCAATCACGGATTTAACCCCGGCACTGGAGCCGGCCCCGGATACATAGATGGCGATATCTTTTTTCTCAAATTGGCTGTCAACTTTGTCCCAAGTCCCATAATGCTCATTAAAATTAGTGGATAATTGGGATAATTGGGATAATTGGGATAAGACGGGTGCCAAGGTTGTCGAACCATAAAATTTGATTTCTGATTTAAACTGAGCTTTGCCATCATCGACAGGCTTTGTAGCTCCAGTTGGGTTGGAACATCCCACTAAAGCAAAGGCCAGAGATGCGACCAATAAGATTGCCGGTAATAGTTTTTTCTTCATTTTTCTCCCCCTGATTCTAACTGGTTATCCATATAATTCATCTGAAGAAATTATATGATTGATAGCTGGATATGTACAATATAAGTTTTCAATGATGTAATAGATGTAGAAATTGATTATGATGCATGCATTAATTATGCCTGAAAGTCTTAATCCAAGAGAAATAGAAAATCGGAGGTTTTGAGGTCTGGCCAATCTAGATTAGACCATCGCAAGGCCGATTTTCAATTTTTTGCGAAAAATCACTTTCGCCTTCGTTATATAGAGTGTAAAAGCTTTTACCAGAAAGAGAGAAAAGGGGGAAACCATGAAGACGGATCTAACCAATTATATAGGGCGCTTAAAAAACCAAAAGGAAGAAGCCTTGGAATTTGTTATGGATGAATACTTCCCTTTGGTGAAGGGGATAGTCACTCAAATACTGCTCCCCTTGGCAAAACGAGAGCTGGCAGAGGAATGCATAAGCGATGTGTTTCTTTCTGTTTGGCATAATGCCCAAAAATTCAAAGGCGAGAGCGAGGTGGATTTTCGCAAATGGCTTTGCGCCATAGCGAAATACAGGGCCATTGATTTTTATCGCCGCGAGAAAAAACGGCTGGAAATTCCTTCGTCCGGTAAGGAAAGTATGGACATGTTTCCGCCAGAGGAATCTGCAGAGGAGCATGTGCTTGTTAAGGAGAGCATCCGGGAGATGGAGAAGTTGCTGAACCTTTTTTCTCCTGTTGTAGGTGACATTTTCCGGTTTTTAAATGGCGGGCGCAGCGGATTTTATGATTTATACACGGAAAGCGCTCTGGATATCGATATGGTCAAGGCGGACAAGGGCATTGAGGTGACCCTGAATCAAGGCGTCTATGACGGAAAAACCCTATCCCTGACTTATACTATTAAGACCGCTGAGGATTTTGGGGAAAATCTCCACCTGAACAGTAACTTAGACGTTGATTTCGCCGAAGGAACCGCAGGGAGCGAGAGGCTGAAAAAGGTTAGCCCCGGGGTCTATGTGGGGCAGAGCAATTATACCTTTTTTAGTGAGCAGGAAAACAGGGACGCTATTTCCTTCCGCTGGAGTGTTTCCGGTCTGACGAATATGGATGAAGGATTAGGGGATGATGAAAGGAAGACTACTGCCTGCCGGCTGAATTACAGTGTATCCTTAAAGGCATTGGATTATAAAGTGCTGGATGTAGCTGAAAACCGGGATGTGGCTCAGCAGGTGGCCATCAGCTTGAAACATCTCTCGGCTACCCCGATCAATACAATTCTTTACTACGCAGAGGAAATTCCTAGCGATCTGGTCAATTCGGTGCAGATGGTTTGGGAAATCAAGGATGATTTAGGCAATGTCTATGCCTATAATGAGAACATAGGACAGGGGAGAATCAGCGGCAAGATGCTTAAAATGGAGTATGTCCTGACCTTTAATCATCTGAATCCCCGGGCGAAGACCCTGTTTATCACGCCGACTTTGAAATTAGTTCATACCCAGGGCGGCGGAGTGACAATCGCTGAAAACGGTGAAGAAACACCTTTAGTAGACAAAGGTCTGCCGGCAGGAATGGCTCCCGGGGAGTGGACAATGAAGCAGGTTAGGATAGATATTAGTTCCCTGCAGTGAAGATTGTCACAGCGCATAAATGTCGGAACATATTTCCGAAAGAACATCTCATTTTATCAATTTTGCGGTGAAATGTGGTTGGAAACATACCGCACCCCATTGTCGAGATACGCCGCAACAGCAGTCATATTCTCACCGAAGAATAAGTGT
>NZ_JAJDOO010000072.1 GCF_020595055.1 Desulfosporosinus shakirovi
AATGAAGTTTTATGTAGTTTGCGCCGGTATTTGAAGATAATAAGCCCGTAACGTTCTCAATTAATAAAAGTGCCGGTTTTTCCGGCATTTCCTCTAATATGCGAAGCCATTCCCAAACCAGACCGCTGCGTTCCGCGTCAATCCCACCCAGGGAGCCTGCCAAGGACAAATCCTGACAAGGAAAACTTGCCCAAGACAAATGCGCGTGAGGCAAACTAGTCCCGGATATGTTTTTTATGTCTTTCAGTACAAAGTGACTGCTTGTAAAATTTTCTTTGTAGACGGCAGCTTTCTTAGAGCAAATGTCATTTGCCCAAACAGGGCGGAACATATCTTTTAAACCATAAGCAACTAAGCCGCTTCCTGCAAAAAACTCATGCATTTTCCATGGAGCAGACGCCAAACTGACTTTATGATACTTTTTCCCTGATTGCATCACGTCTACCTCCGTTCATATGCAGTAAAACAACGATAATAACCAAAAGTGATTTTATTTCACAAAGGCTACGAATGTCCATTTGTTAATCATAGAGTATCAAACATATGTTCTTGGTGCAATATTTTTTCTTGATAATTTGTCTGTTTTCCCATAAAGATTCGAAGCGGGCAAGACGGTTTTTTTCCCACTCTACCCCTCTCCCATACCTTGCAATTCACCTCAAAAAAGCTATAATTAGGAATAGGTGGAAATTAAAAAGTCGCCGTGACCTGAAAGTGTTGACGCACTTCCAGGCACGAGCAGGTGAGTTGGCACCTACACGTAACAGTCCAGCTGTCCACGACGACATTTTTATTATACAATGCTGCCCGTTTATGCACAAGCAAGGTGCCTGTGCTGCGAGTGAAGTGAGTGTAATGGGATGTCTGGCAGGGAGCAGACTGTGCGGCTTCACGCAGCAAGAGATCAGCCTATTCCTGACCCAGGCAGCGGAAAGGAACTGTTCGCGTACCGGTTATGCGGACCGCTTTTCTGTTCACAGCCGGTTTGCTTCCGGTTGATTGAGGTTAGGTGTTTAGGATTCAGCAAGTAACGAAGCATAGCGCATGTGTAGGGTGAAAAAAACCTCGCATGCGCTTTTTAATTTCCCCTATAAAAGCAGACGGCAGGACCGGGTCATGAACCGGAACCTTGCCGCTGCTTGAAATAGGGGGGATAATAGGATGCCGGATTATAAAATGATGTATTTTCAGCTTGCGGCTAAAGTTGCAGATGCCATGGATATCCTTTTAAAAGCACAGCAGGAGGGAGAAGCGGAATTCATGGATGGAGAGCCGCTTCCTGGGATCAAAGTCATGACCATTCGAGATGAAAACCGTGATTCTGAATAGGGAAAGAGGATTTGGACTGCCGGTCCAAGGATCTTAACCGGCAAGGAGGCCTTCAAAGCCAATGGGAGTACAGCTTATTTTCAGGAAGCAGCCCAAACGTTTGAAGACCTATTAGAGGGTAAGATCCAGGTTGAATTTCTTGAAGAAGTTTAATAGGTAGGGATCTACTGAAGAAAGCTTAGATTTGTGAGTTAGTGTTGTAGGGTGAAACGGAAAGATTGTGTATTTCAGCTGATGTGCTGAGGATAGAACCGAAAGAGAGTTTCAGTTGAGTGGATAATTATTAAAGGGAGCGAAACTAAGGGAATGAATCTTAGGCTTCGCTCCTTTTTACATAGAATTGTCTGAGCTGAGGGTTATGGTTTACGCAGAGTAAG
Organism: Desulfosporosinus shakirovi; assembly: GCF_020595055.1. Classification (GTDB taxonomy): domain Bacteria; phylum Bacillota; class Desulfitobacteriia; order Desulfitobacteriales; family Desulfitobacteriaceae; genus Desulfosporosinus; species Desulfosporosinus shakirovi. The sequence continues at coordinate 1,707 of NZ_JAJDOO010000072.1, forward strand.
CGATGCTTGATAGATTATCAAGCAGAAGGTCCGTGCTAATAGGGTGCAATTTAAAGAATATTGTAAAAAGGAGCGGTTGTTGGCAGGGTTTTACAGAATAATGAAGAATTTAGGCTATAGAAAGTGTTTGCAGTTATACGAGCTATTAGAAATAGGATGCCAGATTTTCTGCTCACGGGTGACCCACGTAATAAAAAAGTTAGAACTCAGCATGTCGAAGGTATACATAAAAAGAAGGCTGAAGTAGCAAACCAAATTGGCGCTAATAGTTGTCCCAAATGTGACGGGGAGTTACTCACGAGAAGGGGCAGATATGGAGATTTTTAAGTGTAACAACCATTCGAAGTGTAGGTTTACGATTATCAGCTAAGTGATGAATTCTGATTTTTGTAAAAGTGGAGTTAATGGAGTATAAATATTGATAATGTCTATACTTACATGCTCATGGCTACAATTTGTGAAGCAGCAGGGTGCCTTAATCAGTCTACAACATCGGGCTAAATGCACCAAGACATTTCGATCTATGCGTTAGCAAAAGTATCTCACGAGGGCAACGTTTTATTCTAACCTTTTCGTCCATTTGATGGTGTGGCACGAAGTGCCACATGGGGGTCCGGAATAAACTAGCGAAATATATTTGCCCCTTCTAATGAACAGTTAAGTGTCCTGTAGAGAACTAGTATAATTAGCTGCAAATCGCATTGTGCTAATTTGATTTTGAAGGGAGGTGAAATAATGGCAGTTAAGCATATACCAACAGGAATCGTGCATAGTGGGACAAAAGGCGGAACAACTGGTTGCGGAACTAATACTGAGGAAAATTCGAGTCATTGGGAAAATACTAGTTCTACAATCACTTGTGATAAAAACGGTTGTAAAAACTAATTATCACAAAATCATGAAACCGTCCCTTACAATCAATAGGTGACGGTTTCTTGATTTATTGTGCAATTTCTCTAAGACTGGTTTATGGGTATAGTAATTAGGCCTAATAATGGGAGTGCTCAATAATGGTTTTGTTATAGCAATAATCGGACGCTTCTAGGACGTAACTTTGGGGATGTGACATTTGAAATGGATAAATGTAAAATTGCTTTAAAAATTTTGAGATATTGGTACCTTGTTGAATTTCTTAGTCAGCCTAACTTTCCATTAGAAACCCGAGAAAACCAGAAAAATAACTGCAAGGCAGCGGAAGGAAAAACGAATTGGAAACAAATTAGTTTGTATCATCCTTTTGCCACTGAGGAAATTGATCCTATGACAATATTTTCCCAGAAGAGTTTAGAGCAATATAGGCAATATCCAGAAATTTCGGATGAAGTTTCAATATGCTTCGGAAAAATCAAACGGATGAATTGTATAGAGTATCTTCAGCAAAGATTTGCGCAGAAGATATACTCTCCAGAAAAAGATCATAGCAGCATCAGCTTAATTGGTTTAAAATGTGACCCTCAGGGCTGCTATATCGAGAAAAGTGTCAATGTATCGCCATTAATTTGGGGCATTGCGCGTCTGCAAAGCCATACAGGCGAGATTAATGATGAAGATTTGTCCATGTTGTTATCTTTAAAAGCCTATAGTAACGATATGCAGGTGTTCGAAGACTACTTGACTCATCAAAATGAGGATGGACAAACTATAGGAGCGACAATCACTTCTAAGTTATTAGGTCAATTATATCATCAGATTTACAAAACCTATCTAAATCCCATATGGGGAAGTCATTCATCGGCCAAACAGGAAGGGATTATGATTTACCGGCAATATTATTCGGAAGAGGATAAAAGCAAAGACAGTGAGCCTTTGTATTTCAGCGACCTGAGCAAGAGCTTTTTTATGAATGATTTGCAAATGATAATAGAAGAAGTTTCAGCAAATCACTATGGAACGAAAGGGCCAATGGAAAAGGCTGTTATCGATTATATTGTTGGAGCCTACGCAGAAGAATACCCGCAAGAAGGAAGGATGGATTCTGCCAAACGAGTAGATCTCCGTACCGCTTGGAATCATGATACAAAAGAAGAACGTGCAGATTTTTTTAACGGCTATTTGGATATTTTCTTGTCACCTATTGGAAAATGGCCTTCGAAATATATGCCTGCTTTTATGCAGCAACTGGCAGTTAATTTGGGCACGCATCCCCAAGCGGGTTGTGGAAATATCTTCTCAGTTAATGGGCCTCCCGGCACTGGCAAAACAACTCTATTAAAAGAAATTATCGCAGGGAATATCGTGGAGCGGGCAAAGCTATTATCTGAATATAGCGATCCAGATGATGCCTTCGAAAAAAAGCTTTTTTTTGATGGAGACAGATCAAAAAACAGTTACAGTAACTATCATAGCGCGTACTATGATTTTATAAACAATGAAATAAAGGCCTATGGGATGTTAGTCGCATCCTGCAACAATGCTGCTGTCGAGAACATTACAAAAGAACTGCCCGACGGAACGGCCCTTTGCAATGGAATTTTGCCGGCAGATGAAGATCCGCTTCCTGTTCAGGAAGGGCTTAAAGAGGTGCGAAAGCTGTTTGATGTACAGGAAGCGGCCAGCGAATCTTTTAATATATGGGACAGCGAGTCCGGCAGAAGTGAACCCAAAACATTTCCAGATGTTTATTTTAGTAAATATGCAAATGATATGCTGCTCAAATCAGAGGACAAAAGGGATCGTTGGGGCTTAATCTCGGCGCCATTTGGAAAGTCAAGTAATATATTGCGGTATGCGCAGAAGGTTCTGTATCCTTACACCATGGATTTCGGCACCAATGATAAAATATCCGCCCGAAAAGAAAAATATGCGGAAACTGTGGTTCAGTTCCGGCAGCAACTCGCCAAGGTGGAAAATTTACAGCGGCAAATTGACGCCGTAAGCGGTTCCAGGAAACGCTTTTCTGAAACTAAAATTTGCCTGGAAGAGCAATGTACACAATTGATGCACGCTATCCAAGAAGAACAACAAAAGGCAAGTAGAATTGAGAGCAAGATAAACGATTTGGAGTGTCAGTTGCAAAATATTCAATGCGATCAGCAAAAAGCTAAACAAGCGCTTCATTCTGTCCAGATGGAGAAGGCACAGCAAATGAAACTTGTGCAGGAAGCTGAAAAAAACCTCCCATTGCTCCAAACTGAAATTATGGAACTGGAGGGCAAGCGGAACTTTATAGACTTTCTTTTCAATTTGATCGGAAAGGAATCCATGTTATCCCGCCTAATCTGTGAGAAATATAAAGAGTTGAAACAAACGGAGTATTTAGCGGATGAAAGGAAAGAACAATTTGAAACGCTAATCCAGCAGATTGATATGCAGGTAAACCGGAATTGCAAGCTTGAAAAACAGATGAATCAGCTGAATCGCGATAAAGGTGATCAAAGCAAGCATAAAGAGTCTTGCTTTGATCAAGCACAGCAGATGCATCAATCCATTCATGAACTGAAAGAAAAGATTCAACAGTCTCAAACGGAATATCTGGAAATCTTGAATGCGGCAGCGCAAATAAAGGATGCGCTGCATCAGATGACTGTTCTTGACGAGGCGTTTTGGCAGCTTTATGACAGCTCAAAGGAAGAGGAAAATACGAAGGCGCAAGTGCTGAATCCATGGTTTACTGAGGAATATAACCGTGAGCGGGAGAAATTATTTTACTTTGCTTTGCAGCTCCATAAAAACTTCTTTCTTGCTTCAAAAAGCTGTTGCTGGAATGTGAAAAATCTTCTTTTGATGTGGCGCATCATAAAAAATGATGAAGGCAAGCTGATAAAATTTTCTCCCCGGGATCGGCAAAATTGTTTCGGAGCACTGTTAAATACGATCTTTTTACTGACACCGGTGCTTTCTACAACATTTGCGTCGGCAGGTACAATGCTGGGCGATATCAAGCGTCCAGGAGAAATTGGATTTTTGATTATTGATGAAGCAGGACAAGCTCAGCCGCAAATGGCGCTGGGATCTTTTTACCGTTGCCGGAGAGCGATTGTAGTTGGAGATCCCAAACAAGTTGAGCCGGTTGTGACCGGAGAGATGGACCTAATAAAGAGGATCATAAAAAACGACTTTAACGCGCCCTATCAGTCAAAGAGCCATTCCGTACAGGAGCTTGCGGATCGTATCAACCCCATAGGAACCTATTTTACCGAACCGTTGGAAGACAGGCGAATTTGGGTGGGGTGCCCTCTGACGGTACATAGAAGATGCATTAGCCCTATGTACGAAATTTCTAATGCCATTTCCTATGACAATACAATGAAGCAGCAAACAGCGAAACCCAAGCCAGAACAAGAAGCCCGGTTTTGTCTGGAAAGTTCGCGTTGGATCAATGTTGGAGGATCAGAAAACAGCAACCAAAGCAAGGATCATTTTGTCAGAGAGCAAGGGGAAAAAACTCTGGAATTAATTAGAGAATCGTTTCAAAAAACGGATGGTATTCCGAGCCTGTTTGTAATCTCTCCTTTCACTACCGTAAAAGCCGGATTAAAGAGAATGATAAGTACCCTGCCGGAGTATAAAACGGATAAACGAATTCAGGAATGGGCGGAAAAACATATTGGCACCGTTCACACTTTTCAAGGCAAAGAGGCAGAGGAAGTGATATTTCTGCTTGGCTGTGACAAAAACGCTTTGGACACAGTCAGGTGGGTCAACAATAATATTGTAAATGTTGCCGTCACACGGGCGAAATACCGCTTATATATCATTGGTGACTACACTGTCTGGCAGCACGCTCTCGTAATGCAAAAAGTCAAATGCATTATGGACAGCTATGCCCTTCGCGCTTTAAAGGAAATCGCTGAAGCGCCAGAAAAGAAAGCTGATAAAAAGCTGGTCGAGGCCCTTCTCAAACAGGTGCCAAACAGCGAATCATTCCAAGTAAACGGACAAATCGAAGAAATTCTTGTAAATACATTTCAGGCAGCGCTCGAAGATGTTTGGACCGATCAATCCGTGTTAACGGAAAAACAAATGAACGATTTTGGGTTCTCTGCTGTTTCTATAGAAGCTCTTGAACCGTGTGTGGCAAAAAGTATGGTTTGGAGCATTCGGTTATACTTTCTATTTGATCTGATGAAAGAGCGCTTTTCGTTAAACGACGTTGACTTTGCCTGCTGTGCCATAATGTTTTGCAAGTCCATGGAATTACAATTAAAATACTGTTTGCTGCCGGGTTTGCAGCGCGTTTTTTCAAGCTTCCTCACCAAAGGAAAAAAGCCCCTCTCGCAGCTAAAAGAGAACAACGCTATGATCGGAACTTTCACCCATATTTTAAAGGATGAAAATCATCGGGGGCAATTGGCAGGGAAATCTCTCAAGTTTGAAAATGCATTATGTAATAAGGCATGGTGGGATGAATACTACTTCGATTTGGACGAGTTCAGAGAGTTAAGAAACAAGTGCTGTCATACTGAGAAGTTTGAATGGAACCACGTGGAAAAGTTATTGGAAAATCTTTTTAAAAGAAAAGCATTTCTTAAAACTCAAATAGGAAAAAGTATATAATGCATGAAGCATAAAGTTGTATTCCAATCCCCGTGCCCTATAGCTATTTAATCATTGGAACGGATTGTATGTGTATATGAGCAAATTTGTGAATGTAGATATTACTGTTTTTGGGAACGAGAAAAGACCCCCCGATTTCTCGAAGATCTTATTTGCAAGCTATTTTGTACCTGCCTCTTCTAAAGTTTCAATATCTGAGAAGATATCTAATCTCATACTTGTATTGTCTCTTTTATACTTCTCATTAAGTTTA
>NZ_JAJDOO010000073.1 GCF_020595055.1 Desulfosporosinus shakirovi
TAAGTGTATCAAATGGGAGGTTGGGTGACACGACGGTGTTTGTTCCATCGCTTACCATAATCCTTGCCCTCCTTCTGCTTTAGCATTACAAATAACAAAAAACAGAGGCGTAACGAACATAATTCGCTACACCCCCGTTTTTGTCTATGTTGTATAAATAACAATCGCCAAAACATAGTTTCAGGCACAGTCTAAGTTAGTTGGCTACAGACTTATTCGTATTTCTTATTCATATATTTCTTACGCAGATAACTAGAATAGCAGACTGCTAAAGGATTATGACCTAATACACGGTCCTTAACGGCGAAGGTTGTGACGGGTACCTTGGAGTACTTGTTGAATAACATATCATGGCCGACACATAGGCCTACTGCTATGTTAAGCTCAGTCTCATCATTTGCCAGTACCTTAGCTTGAAGAACAGGGTCACAAATGACTTCAATTTTGTCCTCTTTCACTTTAGGTATTTCATAATCTTCTTTTTTAAGTCCACCTATTTTACAACAAGCGGAATATACCTCAAAATGTTGGGATAAGATTTGTTCTAAAACGGCTGCTTCTTCTGTTAATCCTATACAGAAAGCCATTCCAAGTTTCTTATAACCCATTCTCTTAGCAAACATAATTAATTCATCCAGACGACTAAGATTGTTACCATGTACCGCTTGGAAATGACCACTGAGGCGATGAAAGGGTATATTTTCTTCTTCGAGACATTCATCGAGTGAATATTTTCCCCCAGTGCAATCAAATGCCTCTTTATCACACATGTTTTTAGTCTTCATTTTACAGGATGCACATTTCATTTACGCCCCCCCTTATTTTCATATTCATAACTAAGATTAGGATTAATCATTAGATTTTAATGCCAATTAGCGGTAACACATACTTCAAACCAATATAGAACAAGATGACTGAAAGGAATATTTTCATATAACGAGCATTGATATACTTTGAAACTCGGGCTGCAACTACAGTACCAATAGCAACTCCCACCAATTCAAAGGCTAAAAACCGAAGATCTAAAGAGCTGCCCATCGACAGATAGTTTAGAATACTGGTTGAAGATGATACCAAGATAGAAAGAACGGATGTTCCGGCCACAATGTACATTGGGAATCCCATTACACTGGTCATGAAAGGAACCAGTAAGAATCCACCGCCGACCCCCAAGGATGCGGAAATAACTGCAACTACAAGCCCTGTCATGAAGACCATAATAGCATTATAGTTAAATTCTTGACCAGCAAAGGTAAAGGTATTTTGAAGACCAATTTTTTTGAAATTAACCCCGATTTCCTTAAGCTCATTCATTTTGCCTGAGGCCTTAAGTTCTTTAACCTTTGCTGCAAAAGTATCATTGGCAGCCTTAACCGATTTTTGACTATCTCTGAATTTAGCGGTGCACTCATAGGCGATACGTAGCGAAATCCCTAAGGTGACCATACCAAAGTAAGGTTTGAAAGTGGACATGTCTTTTAAAAGGGAAGCTGAAAGCGTAGACCCTAATATCGCCCCAACGATTCCACCTAAGCCCAGAGCAACAGCAGTAGGTACAACAATTCGCTTCTCACGAAGATATAAAGGAGTACCAACAATAGGACTGACGAGTGTCAAAATCTGGTTCATTGGTTTAACCATATTGGCATTTTTAAGTCCGAAGATACTCATATGACCGACACCTGCCAGGATGCCTCCAGCTGCTCCTACAGATGTGAAAACGTATCCTACAAAGATACCCCAAAGAATCAAACTAATGGGACTAGCGTCTACACCAGCTAATGCGAAATGCATAACATTTTCCTCCAATTTATTTAAATTTTTGTCGCCTCTGATGCACCTGAACCAAATAAACCCAATTTATAAACTATAGATTTAATCGGTTTTACAAACCATTTTCCTACATGCAATAGAAGGTACGAGACTAGGAATGCTCCAAATATGTCGACCTGCCAGTTTACAAACGGAATTGTAATGGTTGGCCATTTCAAGCTAATTATCCAAATTATAAGAACGTATGGGGCTAATCTGTAAATTGAATCCACTACCACAGCGGTTAGATACTCAAAAAACACTTCTTTCATTTCCGCCTGAAGGGACTTATAGGCTGATGCATCCCCAATGTCAACCGCTACATTTGAAAGATCGTCTAATTCCTGATACCGTTCCTTATAGTGCTGGACTTTTTTAGCGTGGGGGTCTTTAAGGTATTTCACTAGTTCAGAAACCATCTTCATAGCTAAACGCCTCTCTTGCCATGATTTTCACTTACTAAATCAGTCCTGCCTTGCCTAGGCCTAAGTTTTACCTCCTTTCAAATACTTTTTCTCTCATCTTTACTATGTACTTAATTTATCAAACCCTAGATGATTTTAATGTCTATCTTCCGACCTTATTTATGTCTAACTGATGACCTTAATAGTGTCAATAACATTACATTATTTACGTCTGCTAAATGACGTTATTTATGTCAGGTGCAAAACATCATTGTCATAATTGCATCCTTATGTGTCACATAAGTAACAATGTAACTCAATAAAGAGAGGCCAGCATTCTATGCCAGCCTCTCTTACACAATCCATTTACTTAGCTTATCTGGATCGAGAATATACACTTCTTTCTCTTCGATTGCTATACTGTTCTCTTGTCTAAATATATTAAGCAAGGACGTAACCGTCTGTCTTGACGTGCCTATCATACAAGCTATCTCTTCATGTGTTAAGCGAAAACCTATTTTTGTACCCGTATCTGTCTCTACTCCCGCACGTTCAGACATTTTAAGAAGCAACATAGCCAATCTTCCCGGTACTTGAAAACAGACCATTTCTTGGATAATTCCTTCAGCCTCTCGCATTCTAACCCCTAGCGTTGTAGCAACCTTAATAGCAATGGACGGATGGTTGACAAGCAATTCTTCAAAACGTGCTTTGCGTACAACTACCAAAGTAGCGTCGTTGATAGCACCAGCGAAACAAGTTCGCTCTCCATGGTACAAAGTTTCAGCAAGCCCCATTAACTGCCCAGAAGTCCTCATACTTCCAACGGTAACTCTTCTACCATCTGGAGTTATTCGATATATTTTCACAAAACCTTCTTCTATTAAATAGATTCGGTCGGCAGTATCCCCTTCAGAAAAAATTATTTGTCCCTTAGGATAATGAACTACTGTTCCATATTCCCTAATAAGATTCTTTTCTTCTTCGTCTAATGCTAATGCTTCATGATTTATGTTTTCCATTCTAGATTTTACCCCTCCACGTATCTTTATATTATATTAAATATCTATAAAATACTACTTCGAATTAGCGGAAATAGATGATTTTTTGAATCCCCCCTATCTCTCATAGCAACTCCGCGCCCTGCTAACACCGTATTTATGCATATAAAACAATACTCCAATTGTATTATAACTAAAACCAAAGACTTGTGAAACTTTATGAATTCCCACTTTATAGTATTCTAGGAACAGGAATTTATAAGTAAAGTCGGTATATAATTTCCCTTCCCTATCATATTTGATTCAATACTAGGAAATTAATCCAATTTAAATAAAATTCATCTTTACGTTCCACATGGAATTATTATATTCCATAGCGGTAAATAATTAAATAATAAGAATTTTAATATTAATCAAATAACTCAAAATTTAAATGGAAAGGATCTTAAAATTTCTCCAACCAAGATTTTCGAACTCAAGATCGTTAACTTTCTAAAATCATTGGAAGGGGTTGATTGTTAAACATGGATTTTAATAGCGGAGTTCTTGTTAACGGAATTGACTTGGGATTTATTAATAAAATCCAGAAAAAGGTCAACGCACGTATAAAGCATCATCGGTATTGGCTGGGCAGTACTAAATCAGAATCTTCAATCCACGATTTCAAGGTCGTAATGGACGAACCTTTTGGCCCAAATAAAGGTCCCTAGCCAGGAGAAATGATACTGGCTGCTCTAGGAGCTTGTTTAGTTGTGGGCTACACTTTCGATGTGCACTTCACAATATTGAACTCTAAAAGGTTGCGATTGATGTGGAGGGAGATGTAGTAAGTACAAAGTTTTTTCAAATACATGAGTAAATTTTCTGGCAATTTTTTGCCACTATTTAGGGTTATTTCAACACTGCTCTCCTCATCTTTAAACGCTTTTACTCCGTCATTTAAAATTACTTTTACTACCATTTGATGAGTATCTATGAAAATAACCTCACTGTTAATTCGTACATCTATGTTAAATCGATTCTTCATGCCATCGCAGTAATCTCCGAAATAGGTGTTGATTTGGACGTGTTCCCGACAGCTAAGCATCTTTGTTCCTGGGCAGGGCTCACACCTACAAATAACGAAAGTGCTGGAAAGAAAAAGTCAGTAAGGATTTCAAGAGCTAGCTGCTATATTAAGCCGCTTCTGGTACTGTGTGCAACCGTTGTAGTTAAAAGCGAGAAGCATCCTGAAATCCGCAACCGCTATTTGAGACTTAAGCAACGTCGTGGTCATGAAAAAGCAATCATTGCTATTGCAAGAATGCTACTTACCGCTATCTACAATATCCTGAAAAAGAAAGAATCGTCAAGCCACTTAAGATACCTGTCCTTCGATTTTCCCGACCATAATCATCCCAATCAAACTACCGTCTTTGATCACGAACTTGCGATAGAAATTACGTTTAGGTTCCATCGCCTTTAGCACTATGCCTTCTCCGTGTGGTAAATTCATGATTCTAACCGAAATGAGACCCACTCCGCAAATCACAGCCGAATTTAAAGCCAGCGCACCTGGGTTGCTCCGCTTTACACCTGCCATATTACAGTCGGCAATAATTCCTTGTTCTGTAGCAGTAGGCCATAAAGCGCTTACGCTTTTTCCGCCCTGTAAGAAATCATCCAACCTTTAGCTTCCCGCAACACAATAGTATGAGTTTTCCCTAAAAGTAGAGCTGTTTTTCTACTGCTTTTCTATGTTCCAAGTGCTTTTCTCAATAATTTCTTTTCCATCAACTGAAGTCCATCGTTTAATGAGGTGATTCTTCTAACTATCACTTCAATGTCAGCCTGTTAATTATGCACAACACACAAGTTTTCCGGTAAGTGGTTAACATCTATTGAATTCCCTTCACTCAGAATGACTGCTCCTTCTATACCATTTCGAAACTTACGAATATCACCTGGCCAATAATAGCTTTAAAAAATCCCAAAAACCTGTGGCCTAATTCTGTTTTGTTTATTATACTTATAACAATATTTACTTAGAAAATACTGACTCAAACTAGCTCTAGTGCAACATTCTATAGGTTGCTATGCACAAGTATCCTTGGCCCTGAAACGAAAAGCACGATAGCGTCCTGTAGACAGTATCCCCGAGCCACCCACCACAAAGGAAGACTTCGTGGCGAAGGAAAGCTTTTCGCCACAGTGCGTCCCGTAACGCATTCTCCTGCTGTGTGGATTCTTAACTTCCGTGTTCGGTAACAGTATTATAGAATACAGAAAGAACTACCTCGTTAGAGATAGTTCTTCGTTTGTTTACCTGGCGATACGAAAGGCGGATGAGCCTTTCGCCACACGACGTCCCATGACGAATTCACCTGCCGTGTGGATTCTACTTTCCCAGGAGCTATGCTCCAAGTATCCTTGGCCCTGGAACGAAAAGCACGATAGTGTCCCCTGTGACGAAAGCCTCCAGTGGAGGGTTTCGCCGAAGCCGCGATCCCCAAAGAATACTAATCGGCGTAGGATGAGTATCGCTGAGCCACCCGCCCCAAAGAAACACTTCGTGGCGAAAGGGAGCTTTTCGCCACACTGCGACTTATAACTCATTCTCTTGCAGTGTGGATCCCGA
>NZ_JAJDOO010000074.1 GCF_020595055.1 Desulfosporosinus shakirovi
GTAGGTCATCGCCAGGTAACAAAAGAGAGACTATCTCTAACGAGATAGTCTCTCTTTATGTGTCATCATTGCCACCTTATCTGGGGCGTCTTAAATTCGTCGGCGCCGACGAATTTGACATACTACCAGGCCATTCTCTTGATGGGGATTCCGGAAGATGAGCGGGAGAAATTTATTCTGGAGCATGATGTTGAAGATATGACCACCCGAGAACTGGATCAGGCTCTCAAACTGCTTCGGAGAAAGAGTGGGCTCAAGTTACCCCCATGCCCAATCCTGGGGATATCAAAATAGAGTATCTAACCGTCAAAAAAACCCAAAAAACCATAAGCGGGCTAAAAACTGCAACCTCCCAAACCTTTACTACGAAATATGAAGAAAGATGCACCGCTTGCTGCCAAACCATCGCCGATACCTTTCAGGAACTGATGGAAGCCCTTGGCAAACTGGATTTGGCGGTAAAAGAAAAGTGCAATAAAGACGCGAGCCGGCTTACTGAATATATGGTCGAAAGGCTCAAAGAGTGGCCGCCTGTTCCTACGACGAATATGAAGACGGTCAAACCCTACACCACCTATGAAAGGTGGTAAATCGAAGGGCAAGGTATAAGTACGGGGATTGAAGTTATAGGTGCGGCATGAGGTAAGCGTCAAATAACTGGGAGGACCGGGATGGACGAATCCCTGGTGTACCAGTTGTCTCGCCAGAGGCACAGCTGGGTAGCTATATTCGGAGCGGATAAGCTGAAGCATCTAAGCGCGAAACCGACCTCAAGATGAGATTTTCCACAGCGTAAGCTGATGAGACCCCTGAAAGATGATCAGGTTGATAGGCCAGGTGTGTGTGTAAGCGGGGTGACGTGTGGAGCTGTATTCTTTGAGAATCCCGGCTTCGGCGAAACCCTCCAATTGAGGATTTCGTGCCTTTCGTATCGCCAGGTAACAGGCGAAAAGACCACATCAAGGTGGTCTTTTCGCTTGTTTTTTTCGCGGGTGGTTTTGATTATTCAAAAACAAGATAATCCACTAACTTATAATCCATAGAGGTTTTATCTCCATAGATATTAACCCAACTTATGTGAAATTCAATAGGACTAAGTAATTCTTTCAATTTGTCATCAGTTAACTCCCTATAATATAAAACATAATTTCGTTTGGCAAACGACAACTCTTGGTTTTCATTATTTTGATAGGCTTCATTTCCGAACCATAAACGATCTGAGGTTAAAATTTGTCTAAACTCAATAGTACTGGGAACAATTAATTCCTTTCTTGTAACATTTTTACCGTTGGCGATCTCTATTTTAAGTATGAGATTTCGAAAATCATCGACTTTAGGATCTTGAATGCGTTGAGTTCCAACTCTCTTGAACTCATTTTTTGATAAATGAGTTACTTTTGAAACTATGTTTATTGTAGGTACTTGGACTTGAGCTTCATTAACTGTCGCAATAGATTCATTATTGTTAGAGCATCCGCTCACTAGAATTGTTATCGTTAATAAAACACCTGTAAGAAACTTCATTAATTTCGACTCCTTAATTTTAAATAAATAATTTTATGCCAAGCATAAGGAATAGGATTATTTATTGACCATAGTTTTCTGACACACTTAAAAAATTATGGTAAAAAGCCCTCCCTGCCTCTCATAGAAAAAGAGCATCGAACATTCCGCTGAGTACTTCAAAGAAGACTTTAGGGTCATTTACATAGTAAATATACCATTAATTAAGGAGTTGTGTAAGGTTTAATTACTTTCTCTAATAACTAGAGAATAGGATTTGTGGCGATTCAGGGGGTTAAGACACTCAGCAGCAGAGAAAGTATAGTTAAATAATGCATTTGACAAAATTAATCACTATATATTATTACAGGACTTATGCAGTTGTAGTAAATAAATGGATTTATCTCTATGGCAAAAATAATTTCTAAAGATCACCCGAAATCCCTTGACATTTTCAAAATCGCCCAATAATCGCAAAGAATACCTTTATTTTAAGGTATATCTTCCGATTTGAAGGTGATCTTCCGTGAATTCTTTAGCTAAACCTCAATTCCGTGACCTATCTCAAGGTGAATGTGCTGGAGTTCCTATTTTGCTTAAGTTATGGGATCATTTTGACGTCTCCTTTCTCCTAACACAAGCCGGTATTAACAAGTTTAGTGGTGTGCCCACCTGGGTGACTGCTTTTCTCTATGTTGTTGGTCTCATTGCCCATTGTACTTCTGTCACCAAAATGGCCGGTATGGCTGGTAAAGATGCCCTTCTTCGATGTGTATTCCAACGTAAGAACATCACTCAATACACCATGAGCCGTTTCCTTACTACTTCCTATGATTGGTCTTTGTTTGGTCAAAAAAGAGTTGGACGCCTTCAGGACGATCCGGATACCAGGTTACGTGAGGGGGATGTGATCGCGCTTGATGATACGTTAAATCCGCATCCCTTCGGAAAGGAGTTGCCATTTTTGAGTTGGCTTTTTGACCATAGTTTGAAGATCAGTGTTTGGGCCATGAATATCGTTAGCCTTCATGCTGTTCTCCGCAATGGTCTTGAGTACCCGCTATTTTACCGTTTTGGCGTAAGCCCGAAGTTAAAGGAGCTGGCCTTACAAAGCTTGACTTAGCTCAGGAAATGCTCGTACAGTTGCGTAAATCTGTTCATTGTCGCTTGTGGGTAGCTATGGATCGTTGGTACTTAGCCAAGAATTTCTTTAATTTTCTTACCTCAAATTCCTTCGATTGGGTCACCAAAGCCAAGCGTAATACTGCCCTTTACCGCAGACAAATAGAGTCTTGGAGTGGTAGAGAACGTTTTGTGTCAATTAATACCCGAATGCTCATCAAAGAAATTTTTCCTCGACTTAAAGTTCAAGGTGTCGGTCTGGTCTCTGTGGCAGTCCCTGAGATATACATGAAGATACCCTATGAAACAACCAATAAAAAAGGGAAAGCGGTGACGAAACAACGATATACACTTATTGCTGCCGTAGTTGCTATGCGCTTAAAAGAAGATGAAGAACCTCAAATAGAGAAGGTTGTTGAAGAGGATATCTTTGAGCAAGCTGCCAAGTACCGTGGTGCCTATCTCATCATTAGCAACCGATATGACCTTCCCCATGAGGCTTTAGCCGTTTACATGAAGAGGTGGCGAATTGAAGTTTTTTATCGGGCCGCTAAGCAAGAATTGGGGTTAAGTGAGTGCCACTCAACGACAGAGATTCACCATCATGCTCATCTAGTTCTAAATTATGCTCAGTGGTATGAAAACAAAGGAAAAACGAGTGATGAAGAAGGCTTTACCCACGGCGAAATGGTCAACAGCCTTTTCCACACTCGTTGCGAGGTCTGACTGAAAATCCGAAAAGGGATTCAGCAGGTCCATCTCCAGTTTGACACAATTGTGCATAGATTTGCAAGGCTTTTTCACGCATTTTGGCCGGATGAGATCCAAATGTTTTGGGGTAAAGGGTATTCTATTAACCAAGGATTACCATTAAGTGTCCTGATCATTATATGAATAGTAATAATATATAGAATATTAAGAAATATAAATGAATGACATACATTCAAGTTAAAGGAGGAATAAAGGCATGGAAGAAGCTACCTTAGAAAGATCTTGGTTTCGCTTTTATGAGCCGAATGTTCGGAGACAGGTAGAAATTCCTGAATTGACTTTAATGGGTATGTTAAAACAAACAAAGTTAAAATTCCCGGATAACCTGGCATTAATCTTCGGGGGAAAGAAACTTACGTACAGCGAGATGGATGTTCTCATTGAGCGGATGGCTAAGATGCTTGTGCTAAGAGGGATAAAAAAGGGAGATCGAATTTCCATATTTATGCCTAATAGCGTTAACTGGGTGATCTCATTCTTTGCAATTCAAAGAATAGGGGCAGTTGTCGTGCAGACCAACCTACTATATGTGGAGAGCGAACTAAAAGCTTTATTACAAGATTCGGGGGCAACAGGGATAGTTTCTATTCCGCAGCTTTTGCCTCGTATTGCAGCAATCAAAGCAGATGTTGGACTAGAATTAATTGTCTTAGACTACTTAAGTGGATTTTCTGGCTTAGCTGGTTTAGGATTAGCGGATAACTCAGTGTATGTAGACCTCGAGGAACAACTCTTAGATCTAAGCTTAGATAAATTAGTCCCCCCTGAATGGGTATCTCAGGTGGATGATATTGCAGTATTACAGTATACCGGTGGGACGACCGGAACTGCTAAAGGCGTTATGTTAACTCATCATAACCTTGTAGGCAATGCACTCCAAGCATGGGAATGGATTGGGGGTCAAGAGGGAAAGGAAAGAGTATTAACCGTATTGCCCTTGTTTCACATATACGCTTTGATTGCTTGTATGAACTTAGCAATACTTTCTGGAGGGGCAATGATAATTTTGCCTAGATTTGATATAGATGCTGTGCTCCAACACATCAACGACTATGAACCGACGCTTTTTCCTGGGGCGCCAACCATGTACGTTGCAGTAATTAATCATCCGAGGATCAAGGAATATAAGGTCTCCTCTATTCGGTGCTGTCTAAGCGGATCTGCCCCGCTTCCAAAGGAAGTAGCAATTCGTTTTGGTGAATTAACCGGTGGAAGATTAGTCGAGGCGTATGGTTTATCTGAGGCATCGCCTGCTACTCATTTAAATCCAATATTCAATGCCCGAGTCGGCTCAATTGGTGTTCCGGCGCCCAATACGAATTCTAAAATTATGGACCTAGAAACAGGTCTGAGGGAGCTTCCAGCTGGGGAAATCGGTGAATTGGTTGTTAAAGGAAATCAAGTCATGTTAGGATACTGGCAAAGACCTGAGGAAACAAAGGATGTCTTAAGGGATGGTTGGCTTTATACCGGAGATATTGCTTACAAAGATGAAGACGGTTTTTTCTATATTGTCGATCGAAAGAAGGATATGATTATAACGGGTGGTTATAATGTCTATCCCCGCGACGTAGAAGAAGTTTTATATAGCCACCCAGCCGTAAGAGAAGCAGTGTGTGCTGGAATTCCGAATCCGTATTGGGGAGAAATCGTTAAGGCATATATTGTTGTTAAAGAAGGATCGAGTGAAACGGAAGAAGAAATTTTGAAATACTGTCAAGGAAAACTAGCTGTATTTAAAATACCTAAGAAGGTAGAATTTCGTGAGAGTTTGCCTAAAACGGCTGTCGGCAAGGTTCTGCGACGTTATTTAGTTGACGAAGAGCGAGAGAAAATATTACAAAAAGAAAGAGCTGCAGAAGCTCAGGTGGCTACTAATCAAGAGATTGCGGTGAGTATGTAACTAAAAGGTTAATATGAGAATTATTTTTGCGACCCTCAAGGCAATTAAAAACAGGAGACATCTCATAAAAAAGATGACTCCTGTTTTTGTTGCGTTAGATATATGAATTGAACGAAGGACAAAATTAAGTTTGTATTTGTAATTTACTTCTTGGATCGTAATGCTTCCTCTTTTGAAAGTCCATGCCCGTCTCTGGAATCCATGCTCGGTTGATCTTCAGGACGAGATGGAATAGGCTTGGTATTAGGATTAGCTTTTCTTTCTGGGAATTTCTTTATCACGGGTTACGTCAACTCCTTCCTATATAATCAAACCAATTTAGATAACGAAATTATTTTGCCCCTTTTAATTACGGAATACTACTTTCCACATTAATTAAATTAATACTCCTATTTAGGGTTTGCTAAATTCTCATAAAAGCTAGATACCAGAAGGGTTTGAG
>NZ_JAJDOO010000075.1 GCF_020595055.1 Desulfosporosinus shakirovi
CATAGCTTTCTATCCTAGATTCTGCTATGGCCGGTCGGCTCACGTATCTTCCTATGTACTTAGCTGCTCCCTTGGCATTACGCATACGATTCTTCGCATGAACATAGAATCCTTCTTTTTGTTGACGGTACATTTCCGTAATTAGCCGCTTATTTTCTCTCGTTTTAGGAAGACTCTTCTTTAGCTTGGTAAGTAAGATATGCTGCCACCGTTTCCTTAGCATTTCATAATGAAAATAGTCTACAACTTTCCACTGTTTATCTTCTCTCAAAACTCCTTCTGTAACGAGCGCATGAACATGAGGATTCCATTTTAAATCTCGTCCAAAAGTGTGGATCGCACAAACGATTCCGGGAGTTGGTTTCTGTTTCTTACTCCGTTCCCAGAATATCTCCAGCTTCTATTCCCACTACAAAGATGATATCTAATGAACCAACTCAGGGAAACTTCATCTGGATAGTGATTAAAAAGAATGCCAAGCATTTCATTCACCTCAATTCAAAAGGGCTATCCTGTTCTGGAATAGCCCCTACATTTGTGACATTTAAATTTAACACTATAAATATCAAACAAAACGTGCAGATATTTGTTACCGACTTCATTGTAAAGTTACTGACTTTATTGTAACACGACAAAACTTGTTGGTTCTCATAAAGTTTGAGAATGAAATGATCAAAAAAGGCCTAGTTAATAATTTAATCTCAAAAAGTTTGAGACTCACTCTCAAACAGTCTGAGAATATCTTATTAATTCTCAAAAAGTTTGAGAATGTCTTTAAAACACATTATGGTTCTTTATTCATGAATATTTATTAATATACAATTGTATTGAAATACTATCTATTTAATAGTATTTTTTTTTACCTTTTTAATTGCGTTTTCTAAATCAAATCCTGGAACAAATGGATTAGGACCAAACGATGACAATTTATTATTATACGCATGGGCTAATACAGGAAGATTGATAAAATTCATTTTATGGTTTAATGCAATTTTTGTAGATTCTACCAAAAGAGGATTTACAAATCCTGCATATCCATTTGACGCAATATAAATTCGCTCCCATACATCAGATTGGGCAAGGCCTGACATTTTTTGAAAAGGTAATTGTGTATCGAAGACATATAAAAAAGCCCTAAAACCCTTGTCAGCATATTGAAATGGTTTTAATTCCATACGTGATAAAACACGACCACCTAATTGCTCGTTTTCTATAAAAATCTTTGAGGAATCCGGAAGCCCTAAAAAAACTACAGGTATTTTTGTTTTATTTATAAGGTCTTTAAACCAGTCTGATGATTCGCGAATTAGCTTTTTTCTATCCTGATCCACAAGTTGTTGAACCTCTTCAACTATAATGAGTTTTACTCTACATTTTTTCAATAATTCATATAACCTTAGGGTAAGGATGCCTATGTTACGATAAGCCTTAGTCCAAAAAGGATCTTTCATATCGTAAAAAAGTTGGGAAATCATGGGCCCAATATGAGCCGGGCAGGGTATACTTGAGTATAATATAGGTTTTACAACTCCTTCCGGCTCATCGTAGTCCGGATATTTACATAAAAACTCTTTCGCTATTGTAGTTTTCCCCACTCTACTGTCACCCAGAATACAACCACACTCTGGTGCCGATGTTCCCCAGCTATTCATACAATTCTCCAAGACTTCAAAACCTAATTTCATTTGAGGGTACACAATAACTAAATCTCTAACGTAGTCGACCTTTTCATCCGCACTCATATTCTCGAATTTTGATTTATCAATAGTTTGAGTTTTTATCTCTGGACAGTTCTCTCGAATTTGAGGTTCCAATTTCTGTACCCCCTTAACGTTTTATTACCTCAAATCCAAAGAGGTCCTCAGTCGTTAATTCGTCTAAATCCGAAGAATTACGCAAAATTGAGGGCTTCTCTACATTCGTTTGTGTACGAGCATTTGTCTTTTTCTCAGACCTTTTTCCTTTCCGATTAATTGACTTTGCTTCTCCATCCATTTCAATAATTCTTATAGACACAGGTAAAGGAGGGAGATTTTCCGTTGTCCCAATTTCTGTTCCGACATCTGAGACATTTAAGTACTCATTCTCATGACATTCCGGTATTTCCGGCAATCTATAGTCAATTTTAACTTCTCTATCATTTAGAGCCTTTGTAGATTCACCAAAAATCTCCTGATTTGAATTTAACTTTGCTGCTTTACCTTGATTATTCTTTGAAGTCCAAAGTTCATTTTGTTGTCGTAAGAATACTTTTGCCTTAGCCAATGAAATTATATCGACTTGGCCTAGCTCTTTCATTGAGAGCTTCCTTGCCTCATCATGTTCCCATTCTGAGAGACCATTAGCGTACTCCGGACTGGTACACGGGACTTTAATCCACTCTCTATTAAACAAATGATCGAACAGGTAGATATAACCTAAGTTTTGCGGATCGTACTTAACTGTAAACTTATTTTCAGCTCCTCTATTATCCTTGGAAAACTTCTTTAGAATATGATTAAGTTCATTTGAATTATAATGAAGTATCTTGAGCTCGATTCCTTGATTAGTAATAGTTCGCTCTTTAATTCTTCCTAACAGAATGGGTAATTCATGTGTACTATTCGGCCAATCGACAGGATAATCATCAGTTAGCTTTTCCCAAATTTTTGCAGGAATTCCGCCTGCACCTTTGTTTAGGTCTTGAGTATATACATCAATTATCCATTTATGGAGTAATCCGATAAAAATATTAAAGGGAATTCCAGGAACTTCTTTAGGTTTTTCTCCTTGTGCCAGTTGTCGAGGATTGGATCTTGTTGTTCCTGGTATTAATTGAATAAAGTTTGTTGCCGATGTTCCAAAAAAGCGTTCAATTGAACCTTTCCACTCAGGAGTTCTGGGTGGAGCAAATTCTAGTCCAACGCCTAATTGGTAACATGCATCTTTCATTGGGATATTTTTAAATTCTAAACCATTATCTACAACAATAGATCCTGGTACTCCGAATGCATTCCACTCATTGATTATAAAAGGATATTTTTCCTTAACATATGATTTGTCACTGAGAACGTGATATAGACATTGACTAACCTCCGGCCAACCTACACCACCAAAACCAAGACTAAATCCTAGGATGTTTCTTGTTTTTTTATCAAGAGCCGGCACAAAGTAAGGACGTTCTTTATAGGTTCCATCAGCAAAGATAACATTCAAGTCAATAATGGTAGCATCCATTTCTACTCGTTCAAGCGGATACTCAACCTTGACTCCTGATCCTAAAGGTTCGTAACTAACTTCGGCATCTCTTGGACTTTTTCTTGAAGAAACAAGTTCAAACTCAGGTATTCTGGATATAATTCGAGCTAGTGTAGAGTAGGCTGGCAATTTTAACTTGTCGTGTTCCTTGCGATATTCATTAAAATCGGCAACTTTAGCAATTATTATGTAATGAAGTTCTTCAATGGTAATTCGTTGTTGCTGTAGATATACCTCTTGAATCGATTCTCGAATAAAATCAAAAGTTTTAGAATGTATTCTCGATTTCCCAAGGCCACCGGAATTCTTATACCCAGGAATTAACGAACGGATATCACCACCACTCTCCCTGTACATAGCTATCCATCTATATACACTTGGTACACTAACCTTTTTTATAAATGAAGTGCCTAAAACTTCCTCTGCTCTTCTAGGGTTGTCAAATAACTGATTTATTTCGTCAACCCTGTTACTGATATCCTTTCTGCTCGTTCTACATTTAAGCAAAGGCTTAATTACTTTTATCCTAAAAATTGCTTCATCCTTACGATCCACTGCTTCAAGAAAGTCTTCTTTATATTTTGTTGAAAAAGAACCTTCCTCGGAAGGACGAATATTTTTCCCTTTTACCTCAAATTCTAATCTTCCCTCACTGAGCATTTTAATCATTTCTGATTTTTTTAGTAACTCAGTTTTTTGGTACCCCTCATTTAAAACTTGGATTATACTACCGTCTAGTAACTTTAGTATTATGTATGGTTCTTGATCGATCTTGAACCTAATTCCGGGGACAATTTTAACAGAGTTCAATGTCCTCCCTCCATTTCAAGGAAGTCTAATATAACTATAAATACTTACTTTATCTAATAGATTAAGCATTAATTTTTGAGAATAAAGTAGTGAAAAGATCATGGCCCTAATTCTTTTTTGATTAATTCCATCTTCTGCCAATACATGTGTTAAGCTTTCAATAGTTTGTGTTCCATTAACCATAAGTTCGTTACGAATCTTTAAAAAATCTGCACTCGGCACTACCATTCTAGAAAATTTAAATAATAATTTTATATTGCGTAGCAAATTTCCTTTTCTAATGTCCTCATCCGTAACGACTTTAAAGCGGTAACCTTTTTGAATGCAAAATGTATTGGCAACTAAAAGCTTTCGTTTAAACTTCTCATCATCTAACAGTTTCACTAGTTTTGTTTTTGGTTTCACCTCAACAATTTCTGTTACTTTGTTGTTGCGTACAATCTTAATATCAGGGGTATATCTATACGTTCTACCCTCATATGCATATTTAATAGAGAGAGGTTGTTCACAGAAAGACCTTACTCCATGATCAAATTCTAAGAGATACATATAATCCCGTTCAACAAGTGACTCCCAAGCAATAGATCTTCCATTTTTTTCACTTGGAAAAAAACCGATCTTTTTCTTTGATCCTTTGTTAGTAATCTTACGAACCGGCATTTTTACCACCCCAAAAAATTAATAAAGGAGTTTATCTATTTACATTCAGATCGGTTTTTTTGGTTTATAAAAAATAACCCTTAGAGCTTCTTGCTCTTTTTTTCTTTGTTTGACTTCATCTATCATAAATATACCTTTTTTAATAGGGACAAGTTTTCCGCCTTTAACAAGCTGACTTAGTCGGGCTCTACTAACTCCTAAAAATTCAATGACCTCTCGAGACGTAAAGACCCTATCCTTTAAAGATTCGATTTTTTCGTCCATTTTTCGCCTCCTTTGTTTAATTTTAATAAAGGTCTTAACAAAAGTAAAGAGGTTTTTACAATTTTGAATTTTTAACTAAATTTGAAATGAATTTGGTTACTTCTGGATATTTATGAAGGATATTTGTTCCCCCCTGAGTTAGAATAGTTGTCATGGACCTCCGAGAGAAGTATAGTGAGTTAAC
>NZ_JAJDOO010000007.1:0-147161 GCF_020595055.1 Desulfosporosinus shakirovi
GACAGAATCGCAAAAATAAAGAATACGATTGTGCTCACCCTCACTCCTCCTTCCCACTTGATATCTTCGCTTGTTTGGAACGCGCCATCATATCCCAAAGTAATTCTTCGCGATGGTAGACCGCATTTTCATAGACTTGGCAGAGTTTAAGGGCTTTGGTTGGGCAGGCTTCCGTACACAACCCGCACAACAGGCAACGGCCCATGTTCATATTGTAAGTCTTTAATACTTTCTTATTTTTATCATCCTTTTCGCTGGTTAGAATAATAACCTGATTCGGACAAGCGTTGACACAAAGTCCGCATGAAATACACTTTTCGGGTTCAAGAACCATAGAACTCCGTGTACGAGAAGGAAGAATCGGCTTTACTTCAGGATAATATTCTGTAAGATTAGGTCCGTAGAGACGTTTAATTGTAATACTCAAGCCTTTTAATAAACCTTTACCAAACACTCTTTTACCCTCCAATCCGCACAATGAATAAATCGTAAACATAAATGCCCAGACCTGTTAAGAAGATATTGACTAACGCTAAGGGAAGTAAGATCTTCCAGGCAAAATGCATAAGATGATCGATTCTCATCCGGACAAAGGTCCACCGAACCCACATCATTAAGAAAATTACTAACCAGATCTTGAGAATAAACCATAACCACCCGGGCAGGAATTCAGGGCCGTACCAACCACCCAGGAACATCGTAACAGCGATTGCCGATGTGGCGACCACATTACCGTATTCGGCCAGCATGAACAATCCCCACCTAAGCCCGGAGTATTCCGTGAACGGTCCGGCGACGATCTCTTGTTCTCCTTGGACATGATCAAAAGGAGCCCGATTAGTTTCCGCAATCCCAGCTATCAGGAAAATTAGAAAAGCTAAAGGTTGCAGGAAAATAAAAGGAATGGTTTTCTGAGCTTCAATAATGGCTGATAAATTAAAGGTCTGAGTAATCATGACTACCCCTAGTAACGAAAAGATCAAGGGTATTTCGTAACTGATCATTTGGGCTACTGCCCGCAGTCCCCCTAGCAAAGAGTATTTATTATTGGATGCCCATCCGGCCATTAAGATTCCCAAGGTTGTTAATGAAGAAACTGCAAAAAAGTAAAGTATACCCAGGTCAAGGTCGATGGCGACCATTTCTTCACCAAAAGGAATGACACCAAATACCATCAAGGTAACACCTACTAGCATCATGGGAGCCATTTTAAAGAGGAATTTATCCACATTGGCAGGGGTAATATCTTCCTTACCCAACATTTTCACCGCATCAGCGATAAATTGGAACCAGCCGTGTGGCCCAAGTCTATTGGGACCTGATCTCTGTGATACCCAGTGGGCAAATTTGCGTTCCACCAAACTAAGAAACAAAGCTGCAACGACCATAATCAAAAAGAGCATAATAAATACGATAATATTAATGCTCAAGTCAGCTCCAAACGAGTGGGAATCGGCAAAAAGTCCACGGATGGCGGCCGCAATATTTACAAACAGATTGTTTAAAGCGTCCATCTTCTTCTCCCCTCATGAAAAGTTCTTACTTATCCACTTCCCCTAAAACAAGATCCATAGATGCGAAAATAGTCACAAGATCTTGCATCTTCCACCCTTTAACTATCTCAGGCAGCATTTGAACGTTAACAAATGCCCCGGTACGAATCCGAACTCGAGCCGGTTTCGTCGACCCATTACTAACAATGTACCAACCCATTTCTCCCTTAGGGTTCTCAACTCGGTGATAAACTTTGCCGACCGGCGGCTTAAGCACCTTAGGAACCTTCGTCATCACAGGGCCTGCCGGGATGTCTTTGTAAGCCTGTTCGATAATCTTTTTACTCTCTTGGATCTCCAGCAGTCGAATAAAGTGCCGGTCATAGGTATCGCATCCATACAACACCGGGATCTGAAAATCAAACCTGTCGTAAATACCGTAAGGCTCGGCCTTACGCACGTCATACTGTACTCCAGAAGCCCGTAGATTGGCTCCCGTTATCAGCAGATTTTCTGCCAATTCCTTAGGAAGAATCCCAACACTTTTCATGCGTGATTGAGCAATCTCATTCCCGAAAAAGATACCATAGTACTCCTCAATCATCTCAGGCATATCCTCTAGAAAACTCTTAAGGGCAGGCATAAACTCCTCCGGAACATCTTGACTGACCCCGCCGATTCGGAAGTAATTGGGAGTCATACGATTGCCCGCCGTCATTTCAAACAGGTCGAGAATCCGTTCGCGGTCACGGAAACAATAACTCCAGGGAGTCCAACCGCTAATATCTAAAGATCCACTGGCGATCATAACCAAATGACTGGCAATCCGCCCTAATTCTGCAAAGATGATGCGGAGGTACTCAGCACGCTCAGGCACCTCTGTATCCATCAATTTCTCAACTGCTTGGACGTAACCAAGACTGTTATGCGGACCTGCCAGATAATCTAAGCGGTCTGTGTACGGAATAAACTGAGTATAAGTTCGGCTTTCTGCCATTTTTTCCAGACCACGATGGAGATAGCCGATTTTGGGTTCAACTTTAGTAACAACCTCTCCATCTAAATGGACCACCATGCGAAACACGCCATGCGTACTCGGGTGTTGGGGTCCCATGTTTAAGGAGTACTCTTGAGTTCCTTCGATCATCATAGTTTCCCCACCTATTCCCCTTCTTTTCTTACTCTCATAACAGCACGTTGTTCATGACTCTCAATCACATAATCCTTCCGCATTGGGTATCCTTCAAAATCATCCCACATATAGATACGTTTCAAATTTGGATGTCCTCTGAATTGCAAGCCGAACATATCGAAGGCTTCACGCTCTAAAAAGTCTGACCCCTTCCAGATCTGAGTAACTGAGTTAATCGCCGGATTATCCCGCTCAACTCTGGCTATAATACGTAAACGCTGGGGACCGCGAAGACTGGATAATTGGTAAACAACCTCAAGGTAATCCCCCAGATCCATTCCACATAGGTCATGCAAAAAATCACATGGGACATCTGCAAAGTTCTTAGCATCAGTTAAAGCTTCTAATATATATCGGCCATCAACAGTTAATTCAAGCTCGCCCAGGTTCTCTTCAACTTCTCCGTTAAACCTGGCAGCTAATTCGCTCACTCGGACTCTCAAAATATCACTTACCATAATTAATTAACCTCGCCTTAGCAGGATTTTGGATCTTCTGTTTAAGTTGTAACATCCCAAAAATCAAAGATTCCGGCCTGGGTGGGCATCCTGGTATATAGACGTCAATCGGAATTATGCTATCCGCCCCCGGTACCACAGCATAGGAGTCTGCAAACGGACCCCCTGAGCAGGCACAATTGCCCATGGCAATAGCCCATTTAGGATCCGGCATTTGATCATAGATACGCCGTGCTACCGGTGCCATTTTCCTCGTCAAAGTTCCTGCCACAATCATTAAATCAGCTTGTCTCGGCGAAGCTTGGAACACCTCATACCCGAAACGAGATAAGTCATAACGGGGATTTCCTGTTGATGCCATCTCAATGGCACAACAAGCCAGACCGAATGAATTAGGCCAAAAAGAATGTACTCGGCCCCAGTTCAAGAACTTTTCTATGCTGGTAAGCAAAATATTTTTTTCTTCCATAGCCTCAGCATCGCGCAGCTCCATCTCCCTTTTTACATCCACTCCAAAGCACCTTCCCTCCAAGCGTACCAAAAACCGACGATGAGAATAATCATGAAGACAAACATCTCCACAAAAGCAAAGGTCCCTAGTTTACGGAACGTCAATGCCCAAGGATACAAAAAGATTGTTTCTACACTAAAGGCGGCAAAGACAATAGCATAAAGAAAGTAGTTACTTTTGAATCCAATCCAGGCCTTACCAATTGGCAGATTACCGCATTCATAGGTTGTTAATTTTTCCTTATGCGGCTTATGGGGTGCCAGCAGATGCACAATAGTCATCACTACGATCGGTAAAACCACTGCAAACGCCAGTAACAGTCCCACTGCAGCAAAATTATCTGACATTTTATTCTCTCCTTTCACTCAGCTTTAGTGCCAGTTCACTTCCTTTCGAGATGTAAGTTGTAACCTTATTCCCTCCTTCCTTAAATACCTACCTTAAAACTGATATAACTCCTTGTTAATATCAGTCTCGGCACTGATTTATTGATAAACTAGCCCTTATGAAGCACGTTTCGACACTCCCCAAACTCCGTGGCTAAAAGGATATTACAATAGCTAAAAGTATATATATCGCTATTAGTATATACTTGGAGAAAATCAACTTCAATTGATAGATAATTTTATAACTTGTAAAATTATCTATCAATTTGCATAAATTGCCAAATAACCTTAATTTAATACTATATCTCCGCATAATACGCGAAAAAACAACTTTAAAGCGTCAGCTGTCAACAAATCCCAGTCTCTAGGAACACTAGTATTTTAAGATCCTGTCAATGAAAAAACCTTCGGTCCCCTTCTCCAAATGGATAAGGGGACCGAAGGAAACTCAGGCAAAAGGAACTCCTACGTCTTGGCATACTCAAGGATCTTGGCTTCTACATGGCTCAACCACCGCACATCGGCTTCCGCGTGATACAATGCCGCATCCGTGAGAAGATCAGTCATCATATTCTCCCTGTTAATCCCGCCTTTGCTCAGGCGGTACTTAGTTTCTGTCAGTTCTCTCATTTGTTCCATGTATATTTGTGTCTGTCGTTCAAGGAGTTGGAGCGCAAGCTCCGGATTCTCCCTGCTAATGAACACTAGTTTTATAAAGAGTTCATCTCGTAGAGCCCTTGGTTTGGTAGCCGGTTCTTGGAGCCAACGCTCTAACTCCCGGACCCCTTGCGGGCTAATATCGTACACTTTCTTGTCTGGCCGAAAACTTTGCTCTTCTTCAGTTCCGCTAACGAGTCCTTCTTTATCCAGCCTGTCTAGTGTGGTGTAGATTTGTCCGTAATTAAGGTTCCAGAAGTTCCCTATTCGCGCATCAAAAATACTTTTTAGTTCATATCCATGACGTGGGGCTTCTTTTAAAATACCTAAGATGGCGTGTTTAACCGGCATGACTAACTACTCTCCTTATTCTGTTTATTCTTTTATGTACCGATTGGAAAGTATACGTGGTATAAGTGCAACTAAGGTGGTCGCCTTCGCTTTTCTTCTCCGCTAAGTTAATACGTGGGAAGACAGTGTCTGCAAGAAGGCTAATTCGTGCGAAGACAGTGTCTTCGTGTGTGTGTGTGTGGGCGCCAGCCAAGTTTTCTTTATATAAGTTTAACCAATCATAATTATTTACTCTGAACGCAACGCTTTGACTGGATCAACCTTGGAGGCTAACCAAGCTGGGTACACTGTACTCAGACCAACGACTAAAGCCATGACGATGGCAACGCCAATGTTTCTGGCCCAGGGAATCGATACATCCAAGACCCAACCATTGACGTTTTTATCGAATATGGTCCCTCCAATCTGAATACCGGCGGCCACCGGAATGGCTAGGACTATTCCAGCTATAAACAAAGACCCCACTTCAATTAACAACACTCCTCTGATTTGTCCACGTGTCAGTCCTACAGAACGAAGAGTACCTATTTCTCGGACCCGCTCCAGTACAGAAATCAGCATAGAATTGGCAGTCCCAACCGCTGCCACAAGGACTATTACAATAATTACCAAGTTGAAAATATCGCATATACTCCTGTTCAACTTGATCATACTGTCCCGAAAATCAGAAGCCAAGGCTACCTGCACCCGGAAGTCATTTTGCAAATCTGCCTCCAACCGATCCCGCACCAAGGCTGGTGATACGCCTGGTTCCAGGGTTAAGTAGATATGATCAATTGAGTGGTCACCCCAATAGCGAAGATAGTCTTGGCGGTTCATGTACACACTGCCATTATAGCTATAAAAATCCTTGATAATGGCAACAACCGGAAACTCAAAGTTTCCATCAGGGGTAGGAATTTCCAGTTTTTCTCCTCTGTGCACGCCGTATTTCAAAGCCATTGATTCGGAAATCCATATATTACCTTCTTGTTTGATGGCGTCCCAAGCTTCATCCTTCCCCGGCTCAAGCACATGGGGAGTGGCTAATTGACGACTATTTAGGACATCGTAGATTTGAAGATCGAGGGGATTGCCCTGCCATTGAATACCCGTGGTACGTAATCCGGCAGCGACTCTTACCCCGTCTACCTTACGGACCCGTTCCAACAACGCTTCAGGTAAACCTACTTGATTACTGGAGAAAGTCTGTAATCCCTGGGTAATCACAATGTCTGACGAAATTAAGGTGTTAACCCAGTTGCCAAAGGTCAGATTAACACTGGCGAGGATTCCTAAGAAGCCAAAAGCTATAGCCAAACCAAGAAGTATGGGCATTCCAGTAACCACTGAACGTCTTGGAGTGCGCCGAAAGGAGCTTAGCCCCAGGCGTCCAGTCAAGCCAAACATTGTTTCAGCCATAGGTTCTAACTTCTCTAAAACTAAAATTAAAAAAGGTGGCATCAAAACGGCTGCTCCTGTCACTATACCGATTAACGCAGCTTGAAATAATAAGGACATGTTATTTACGAAGACTAGAATCAACCATGACGAAAGAATTAGAATAGTACCGACTACCATCCGCCAGCGAGGGTAACCGAGTTCGATTTTAGAATATCGGCTGTTCAGGGCCTCGATGGGCGGGATATTGGCAGCCTTCCAAGCAGGTAGCCAAGCAGAGAGAAGGCATGACAGCACGCCCGTCAGCCATATCATGGCGTAATCAGGCATCGTAAAACGAATGCGGGGAATAGACACCTTAAACACTTGGCTCAAAGTATCGCTCACAGTGCTGAGCAAACCTTGAGCCAAATATGTCCCTAAGAGGAGCCCCAGGGAACTGCCAATTACACCGATTATTATTGACTGGGCTATGATTAATTTATGGATTTCCCAGCTTCGCCAACCCAAGGCACGCAGGATTCCAAGTTGACGACCTTGTTCGGATACCGCAACTCTCATCGAATTATACATGACATACAAAGCTAGGAACAAGCCCATGAACCCATAGACATTATTAAGGCTTTTAGTGAAACCCAACATTTTGTCTATATTCCCGTCTCGTCCCATGGGCGTAAGCACTTCTACCCTATTACCCAAGCTTTCCTGTAAGGCTTTTTGTACCAC
This sequence comes from Desulfosporosinus shakirovi, assembly GCF_020595055.1. Classification (GTDB taxonomy): domain Bacteria; phylum Bacillota; class Desulfitobacteriia; order Desulfitobacteriales; family Desulfitobacteriaceae; genus Desulfosporosinus; species Desulfosporosinus shakirovi. The sequence goes on from NZ_JAJDOO010000007.1 coordinate 7,155, forward strand.
CAATACATTGTCCGGGTTCTGCAGGAGAATGCTAATGTAGGATAATTTGCCCTCCAGCTCGAAAGCCTTCTGAGCCGTTGTCAAGGGCATAAAGACCACGACACCGCCATTGGTCTGGGCCACTCCGCTGTCTTCCAAGATTCCGACCAGGGTAAAATCCTGCATTCCCAGCATAGTCTGGATCTGCCAGATATCCCCGACTTTTACCGGCTTTCCCCGTAACAATTCCTTCGGTACAGCGATTTCTCTGTGATCCTGTGCTGGCATGCGGCCTTGATTTATCCGATAGGTACGGATTGCTGCATCTTCTCCGGGCACAATGCCCATCAGCGTGGTAAATCCCGGCAATCCTTTGACTTGCACAGAGCTCTGCACGAAAGGAACTGCTACTTGTACCCCTGTCGTGTTTTGGACTTTAGCTAGTAAAGTATCCCTCATGCCACCCTGAGGGGCTTTCACCTCCAAGTGGGCATTTCCCCCCAGTAAACTAGCAAACTCTCCCCTCGCATAATCGATACTAGTATTCAACCCTTGCAAAGCCACCAACGCCGCTATCGCTACCGCCACACTCAGCGTATTTAAAATTGCCCGCAGTTTTCGACGGCGAAAATAGGCTAGAGCTAACTTTATACTTAACAACTCTCTCACCTCGCCGTCAAATCTAGAATTCGTCCGTCTTTCAGGCTGATCAGAGAGTGACCGTACGCAGCAACCATGGGATCATGGGTGACCATAATGACTGTGACGCCCAGATCTTCAGTAATTTCTTTTAATATAAAGAGCATCTGATCCCCGGTTTTGGAATCCAGGTTACCCGTAGGTTCATCCGCCAAAATAAGAGAAGGTTGGTGAATGAGAGCCCGTATGATGGCTATCCTTTGCATTTGGCCCCCTGATAATTCTGCTGGATAGTGTTTACGTCGGCTTTCAAGACCCACCCGCTTCAGCCAGTCACTCACTTTAGGCTGCCAAACTGAGGGGGGCTGGCCGGCCATCAGTAAAGGCAAAGCTGCATTCTCTTCGGCACTTAGGGTGGGGATTAGATTGAACAACTGGAAGATAAAACCGATTTCCTGGCGACGAAACAAAGTGAGCTGATTATCCTTCCAGTCGGAAATCCTCCGCTTGTTGAGGTAAATATCCCCTTGACTTGGCTTATCTAAGCCGGCCAATAAATTTAATAGTGTGGACTTGCCGGACCCGCTTGTCCCCATAATGGCTAGGAATTCTCCCGCTTTGACCTCTATACTCACTTTATCCAGAGCAACTACTTGTTCCTTGCCCTGGGTATATTGTTTACTTACTTGATCTAGCTTAACCTCACTTCCCTTGAACTGGTTTTCTCCCACTGATTCTATATTTTCCCTCTGCGGTTTCATCCATAGTTTCATCCTCTCTGCCTATATGGCTAAAAGTATATATCTAGCTAATAATATATATGTCACAAGCTCGAAATTCAATATGCTTTTCATAATTTGCAATCCCTCAGCGAACTTCAAGGACATCCTTGCCTAAAACAAGGACTTCACGTCGTCAAAACGAGAAGCCCCTTGCAGGCGCCCATGAGTCTCTCTTCTATAATTCTGCAGCGCTCTCTAACAGCGCCACAAGCAAATCCACAGCAGCTTCAACATCTCGTTTGTCAATCATTTCAGCCGGGCTGTGAACATATCGAGTCGGTATTGATAACACTCCTGAAGGTACTCCTCCCCTGGACAAATGAATAGCTCCGGAATCTGTCCCCCCATACTCTAAAACCTCCCACTGGAAGGGAATGTTTCGTTCAGTGGCAACCGCTGCCATCCAACGCTTAATTTGAGGAGAGGTGATCATAGAACGGTCGAGGACTTTGATCCCCACACCACTTCCTAACTTAACAGACATAGTATGTGCTTTAGGGGTATCTCCGGTAGCTGTGACATCCACAGCAATTGCTAAGTCAGGTTCAAGAGCATAGGCAGCCGTTTTGGCACCGCGAGTCCCAATTTCTTCTTGCGCCGTAAAAACAAACGCCAATTCATGGGGGGACTTGGCGCGTTTGAAGGCTTCCATTGCTATAAAACAACCAATCCGGTCATCAAGGGCCTTGGCTATAATTCTAGATCCGGATTCCACGAAGTCTCCCATAAAAACTGCCGTTTCTCCTATGTGAGCAATCTGTTCCGCTTCTTCCCGCGAAGATGCGCCAATATCCAGATAGAGTTTATCAAGTTTGAAATCCCTCGGCTTATCTAACTTTTCAACTCCGACTGTTCCTACTCTGCCCCTGCTCAACTCAACTCTCTGTCCAACTAAGTTAGGGATGCGCACTCCACCGAGGGGGGTAAAACGCAAGAACCCCTCTTGATCGATATGGGTGATCATCAAGCCGATTTCATCCATATGAGCAGCAACCATGATTTTTTTACCGGTTCCATGACGCGTGACGATGAGATTTCCTAAAGTGTCTGTCTTTAGTTCATCACAATAAGGCCGCAACTGTGTGGATATATATTTGGCGACCAGCTCTTCGGAACCTGATGGGCCAAATATCTGGGTTAAGTGTCCGAGCGTGCTATAGTCCAAATTTATCACCTTTATCCTCCTTATCAATCACGATAACCCTCAGCATAGGCGGAAAATCCTTTTAATAGTTCATAAACGAGGTTAAGACAAGCTGTATAGTCCTTTTCTGAAATCACCGAGGCAAAAGAATGAATGTAGCGACACGGTACGCTTAAAACAATCGTAGGGATTCCGGCTTTGCTGACATGAATAGGACCGGCGTCATTTGCCCCGCTGCTTCCGCGCCGAAACTGTAAAGGAATTCCCTTTTGACCAGCGACGTCCGTTACCCATCGGATAAGTTTGGGGCTATAGAGGGTTGCCTTATCCATGAGTGAGCAAGCAGGGCCTTTACCCAACTCGGTAACCCATCCCTCTTCTTCGCGATCAGACACATCGGCAGCTACTGTTCCCTCAATAACAATGGCAAAATCCGGAGCAAGGTGATAAGCAGCAACTTTAGCGCCTCTGAGGCCTGCCTCCTCTTGCACTGTAAACCCTGCAACAAAAGGAAAATCGCTGTCTCCTTTCAGCAGTTCTGCCAAGATGGCACACCCTGCCCGAGCATCAAAGGCCTTCCCCTTGTAAAGACCCTCCCCAAAAGGTTCGCATTTCGTCATGAAGTAAGCGTAATCACCCAGTTTCACCTTGCCAGTGACGTCATCTTTAGACTTAGCCCCGATATCAATATAAAGTTGGTCAAAGGTCAAAGCCTTTTGACGTTCAGAACGTTTTTGTAAATGGATTGCTTTGGCCCCGATGACCCCTGTTAGGGATTCGTTAATTAGTACGGGTTTGGCTACAAGAATTCGGGCATCAATTCCCCCGACAGGCCGAAATTTGAGGAAACCGTCACTGGTTATATCGATGATCATCAGCGCGACTTCGTCCATATGAGCCGCAATCATAACCTTTGGACCAGTAAGATGTCCGTTTTTCACCGCAATCAAATTTCCCATTTTATCGATGTTAACGGAGTCAACAAAGGGTTCAATGTGTTGACGCAAAAAATTGCGCACCTGGCTTTCAGCGCCAGAAGTACCATTTAATTCACTTAAGCTCTTTAATAACATAACAATCCCTCCAGATCGTCCGGTAAGGAGGCTATAAAGTGGGCCAGCAGTTTTCCAGAGTTAACTATATCTTGCATATCGAGAGTTTCCACTGAGGTATGCATATACCGCAAGGGAATTGAAATCAGCCCCGTAGGAATCCCCGCTTGGCTTACTTGAATAACCCAAGCGTCCGTTCCGGAATGTCCAGGAATTGGTTCTATCTGAATGGGTAAACGATGTTCTCGAGCAGTTTCTGTGAGCCGACGATAGATGGCGGGATGAATATTGGGCCCGAGAGCCACTGCCGGCCCCTTACCTAAGTCAATGGTGACTTGGCCCTTTGTATCTGGAGTACTGGCGTGAGTAACATCTATCGCCACTGCTAAATCCGGATTTAGCGTATAGGTACTGGTAATAGCTCCTCTAATTCCTACTTCCTCCTGGGTTGTCGCTACTGCAATCACATCGTGGACGTGATGCAGACGGGAGAGCTCTTCCAGACAAACCAACATGACCACGACCCCGGCGCGATCATCAAAGGCTTTCCCCGCTATCACGTTATTAAGTAAAGGATATGTTTCTCGCCTGAGGGTAATGATATCCCCTACTTGAATAACCTTATTAAGCTTTGTGGGTGAAAGTCCGACATCAATTGTCATATCTTCCATCCTAACAGCTTGATCCGATGCCAGACTTTCTAATAGGTGTGGAGGCAAGAAGCCGATGATACCAGGGATAGTCCTGTGCCCATGAATAAGTACTTCTTGGGACAAGAGGGTTCGCTGGTCTACCCCGCCGATGGAGGTGAAGCGCAGAAAACCACGGGGATCGATCTTTGTTACGATCAGACCAATCTCATCTATATGCGCGGTTATCATTATTTTTTTATTAGGTTTACTTTCCCCTCTTTTAAGAGTATATACATTGCCAAATGAGTCGCATTGCACTTCATCAGCTAACGATTTGAAACGCTCCATAACCAAAGAAGCAATCGAGACTTCGTGACCTGAAACCCCTGAGCTTATGGATAAACGATTAAGAAATTCTCTCGCACTCCGCATTTGTGCGTTGATCAAACGATACACCTTCTCCCCAAAAAACTGCTTCAAGTCGTAATGTTTATATATTACTTCGCTGTTCAATTCAGAATAACCTGTAAAACCATTATTCAATCAAACCTGATTATTATGAAAAATATAAAGGCACGGATTATCCTAAACCTATACCTTTATAAGTACTACATGTCAAATAAGAATCGCATAGGCTTAACCATCCAAGTTGGATTTTATCTTCCTATTCATTCTTTTCTGAATTAAAGAACTTCTCTGATTCTAAACTAATGAGTTCAAAAAAGTTGTATAATTAGACTATTGTTGTGAAAGTGAACACATACTACTTGAATTAGAGGTAAGGAATAATGAGTATCTTTGAAGTCATTATGTTGATTTGTTTTGGCGCAGCTTGGCCCCTTTCCATTTATAAGTCTTACACCTCCCAATCCACCGCAGGTAAAAGCCTAGCTTTTCTGATTGTTATCCTGCTTGGATATGTTGCTGGAATTTTGCATAAAGTTTTTAATCAGTACGATGCGGTTGTATATTTATACCTGCTGAATTTCATAATGGTATTAACCGATCTATTGATTTACTTACGCAACCGACGAATGACAACTAATTCTTCTCACCGTTATAAATCCAAAACGCCTCCTCCTGCAGTATCAGCTAAGTGAACCCGTTCAGCTAAAGCTGATCATCGAAACTTCGGTGAGGGAGTCTACCCCGAAGTACAATAAGGAACACCCGTAAGAAGTGGGTGTCTTGGATAAAGCAAAGCCCCCCCTTAACCGCGATCTCATCTCGGCAAGAGGGTGGGTTCTTTACTTTTCGACTTCTGGTTTCACCCGGTCGTACCACTTTTTCCGTTTCCATTTTGACTGATACTAATCATGGATCAGAAAGGCATGCAAAAACGCACTCGGCCCCTGCTCACCGTTATAATAGCTGGACATCAAGCAACTTAGATGTTATCATTAAGTTGTTAGGAAAATTTAGTAAAAATTTTTACAAGGTTTACCAGGGTTTAAAACACGCTATTAAATCTTCTTAGCCTACGCTATTGACTATACTTAACCATGGATTGATGACCTTGCAGAACCGCCTAACGCGGTTCTTTGTTTTTAATATGAAGACCAATCCAGGATAAATAAGCTTAGAACGGAGATAAGGGAAGGTAGAAAGGAGAGATATTCATGAGATTACTCATTGTTTCAAACAGGTTGCCGTTAAACGGGGTTCAACAGAACGGCAAACTCATCTTTGAGCAAAGCGCGGGGGGGCTTGTCTCTGGCTTGAGCGCCTATTTAGATTCCTTGAAAAGCACTTCTGCCCAAGACATAGAATATATCTGGATAGGGTGGCCTGGAATCACTGTGCCTGACAAGATGCAACCCGAAGTAAAGAGTGTTTTAAGCGATCTCTGCGCTTCTCCTGTATTCTTATCCGAAGAAGCTATGGACAAATTTTATCTGGGTTTTTGCAACAAGATTATTTGGCCTTTGTTTCACTATTTCCCCACCTATACTGTTTATGACAAGGATTATTGGTTCCAATACCAAGACGTTAACAAGATCTTTAGAGATGCTGTGTTAGAGGTCATCAAGCCAGGGGATATCATTTGGGTGCATGATTACCACCTTATGCTCCTGCCAAGCCTACTTCGGGAGAAACTTCCCCACACTCCCATTGGCTTTTTTCTGCATATTCCGTTCCCATCCTATGAACTCTATCGGCTGTTGCCAGCTGCCTGGGGGAGTGAAATCCTGCGCGGGCTCTTGGGTGCTAATCTCATAGGCTTTCACACTCAGGAATATGCTCAGTATTTTTTACGATCGACACTTCGAATTTTAGGACATGAACATAAACTTGGGCAAATCCAATCCCAGGATCATGCTGTTAAAGTTGATGCCTTTCCCATGGGAATTGACTTTCAAAGATACCACTCAATTCCCTCTGGTTCAGAGTTCGGACATAACTTGAAGGAACTGGAGCAATTACTTCATGGCTTTAAGGCTATTCTTTCGGTGGACCGCCTGGACTACAGTAAAGGCATCAGCAATCGTCTCCAGGGCTACAAATTGTTTTTGGAGACTAATCCCCAATGGTGTGAGCAAGTAGTACTGCTCATGATCGTAGTTCCTTCCCGGGTTGGAGTTGAACATTACCAGCAAATGAAACGACAGATTGATGAACTTGTGGGCGAGATAAATGGTCGCTTCGGCACTCTGAATTGGACGCCCATTATCTACCAATATAAGCATTTACCCCTTGACTCTCTGCTGGCCATGTACCGACAAAGTGACGTCGCCTTAATTACTCCCTTAAGAGATGGGATGAACCTAATTGCTAAAGAATATGTGGCTGCGCGGACTGATCAAACGGGAGTACTTATTCTGAGCGAAATGGCAGGTGCCGCCAAAGAATTGGGAGAGGCTCTGATCATTAATCCCAACAACCTGGAAGCAATTGCTGGAGCATTACAACAAGCTTTAGCAATGCCTGAGACGGAGCAGAAAAAGCGCAACCAAGTCATGCAACATCGTCTTAAAGGATATGATGTTGTGCGCTGGTCAGGTGACTTTATTCAGGAACTTTTGCAGATCCAGGAAGATCAATTTTTCGCCCTCCCCCTGGACCAGCATAAACAGGCCTTACACACTGCTTTTCATCAGTCCGATAAACGCTTGTTGCTTCTAGACTATGACGGAACTCTGGTGCCATTTACAAACAATCCTGACCAAGCCAAGCCTGATCAGGAACTTTTGGATCTTCTAAAGGATTTAGCAAAAGCGGGTACGGAAGTTGTTATAATTAGTGGCAGGGATCGTGGAATCCTTGAAACTTGGCTGGGCTTTTTGAATATTACACTGGTGGGGGAGCATGGAGCATGGCTTAAAAGACGGGGAGAGCAGTGGAGTTTAAGCGAACCTCTAGTTAACTCCTGGAAACGTCAGCTCATGCCGATGCTCGAAATGTATACCGACAGACTCCCTGGTTCATTTATTGAAGAGAAGGAATTCTCTCTGGCTTGGCACTTCCGTCAAGCTAATTCAGAGCTTAGCGCCGCCTGCGCTCGAGAACTCATGGACGAATTGGTGGCTTTCACTTCCAACGTTGATATTCATATACTACAAGGCAATAAAGTTATTGAAGTAAGAAATTCTGAGGTGACAAAAGGCTCAACCGGCCTCTCTCTTGCTCTAAAACAAGACTATGATTTTATTATGGCTATCGGGGATGATACTACGGATGAAGACTTGTTTTCCATTCTCGCACTTGAGCATTCTTGGCCCGGGGTTTTGGCACCTAAAAACTTTACCATTCGGGTTGGCACAGACAAATCTCAAGCCAGCTACTTTCTGCCAAATTATGTGGAAGTGAGGAAAGTGCTTCAGGAACTGGCTGACATGGAATAAAGAACAATTGGAGGATTGGCCTTAATGCCTAAAAAAAAGTGGTGGAAAGAAAGTGTCGTTTACCAAATCTATCCCCGCAGCTTTAAAGACAGCAACGGGGACGGCACCGGAGACCTTAAGGGAATCATCTCCAAGCTTGATTACCTGCAGTACTTGGGGGTTAACGTGCTCTGGCTCTGCCCGGTCTATCATTCTCCCAATGTGGATAATGGGTATGATATCAGTGATTACAGGGGAATCATGGATGAAATGGGTACCATGGCTGACTGGGAGGAACTGCGGGATGGCCTGCATGGCCGCGGCATGAAGTTAGTGATGGATCTAGTCGTCAATCACACTTCAGACCAACACCGTTGGTTTCAAGAGTCTCGCTCAAGCAAAGACAGCCCCTACCGCAGTTACTATATTTGGCGACCAGGCAAAGACGGCAAAGAGCCCAATAACTGGTCCTCAGAATTCGGCGGTTCCGCTTGGGAGTATGACCCCTTGACCGGAGAGTATTATTTGCACGTCTTTTCCAAAAATCAACCCGATCTTAATTGGGAAAATAAAACGGTACGTTACGAAATCTACGATATGATGAAGTGGTGGCTTGATAAGGGGGTTGATGGGTTTCGCATGGATGTGATCAACATGATCGCCAAAAACCCTAACCTGCCTGATGCCCCACCCGTTGACAGCTCTCCTTATCAATGGGGAGGCCAGTTCTTTATTAACGGCCCTCGTTTGCGGTATTACCTCAGAGAAATGTATGTTAAAGTTTTGTCTAAATACGATATTATGACCGTGGGGGAAACTCGTTGGGTTGACGCAGATATGGCACGCATTTTTGTCGATGAGTACCGCCATGAACTGAATATGCTCTTTCACTTCGAGCTATTAGAACTAGATTACGGACCCAGCGGCAAATGGGAGAAAAAGGCCTGGGAACTTTCGGACTTTAAGCGCATCCTCAGTGACTGGCAAAAGAAACTCGCTGACAGCGGCTGGAACAGCCTCTTCCTCAGCAATCACGACCATCCCCGCATGGTTTCCCGTTTTGGCAATGATAGCACCTACAGAGTGGAGTCGGCAAAGATGCTCGCGACGTTGCTTCATACCCTCCAAGGGACACCTTACATATATCAAGGGGAAGAAATCGGCATGACAAATGTCCGTTTCCCATGTATTGAACATTATCGAGACATCGAAACTCTCAACATGTATGAAGAAGGTCTGAAGAATTCCAAAGACCTGAAGGAATTAACGGAAGTAATTTGTGAAAAGGGTCGGGACAACGCCCGCACCCCGATGCAGTGGAATGACAGTTCTCAAGCCGGCTTTACGGAAGGAACTCCTTGGATTAGTGTAAATCCTAATTTTCAGGAAATCAATGTCGAGCAAGCCCAGCAAGATCAAAATTCTATCTTGCACTATTACCGCAAGCTTATAGATCTGCGCCGCCGATACCCCCTCTTAGTGTACGGGGATTATCGGCTGATTTTGCATAAACACACCCAAATTTATTCCTATCTGCGTCATTGGGAAGAAGAAACTCTCTTGGTTATTCTGAATTTCTTTGAGGAGAGTGCCGTTTTTACCCTTCCCGAAAGAGTCACCTTTAAAACCGGCAGACTGCTGATTGCCAATTACTCAGACATTAACGAAAAAATTATTGTGGAAGACATTAATGAACTCTCTCTGCGCCCATACGAAGCGCGTGTATATTTGCTTGATTAGCAATACAGTCCTAAAACTAAGAAACATCGATTGTTCGGGGGAAGTTGAGTCCATAGGAAGGAAGGAAGGATGGATGTGTTTGCTAAAGCAAGTTTTAACACAACTAGAGAATAAATTGTCAATCTCTCAGACTCAGATCTTAACGATTGCCTCCCTTTTTCAAGCGCACATGGAGCAAGGGTTAAGTGGACGTGTAAGCTCCCTTAAGATGTTTCCTTCTTATCTTCCGGCTCCGAGCCGCTCCGAGACAGGGACCTTTCTGGCGTTTGATTTTGGGGGTTCGAATCTTCGGGCTGCTGTCGTCAAGCTTAAGGGAGAGGGAAATTATCAGGAGCAGTACAGACTAGCCCGGCCTTTGTCAGAACCCGAGTCTGGACGGGATTTCCGTTCTTCAACTGTGACTGCTGAAGAGCTCTTTGATTTCATGGCAGGGATCATTCAAGAAGTGCTTAATAACTCTCCTGAGAATCTCAAGCTCAGTTCTAGCACCTCCGAGCTGTTCAGCTTGGGTTTTGCGTTTTCTTTTCCCTATCGCCAACAAAAGTTAGAGGAAGGAGTTCTCCTCAACTGGAACAAAGAAGTTAAGACTTCCGGGGTGGTCGGAGAAGACGTCGGCAAATTGCTCTCTGCAGCTCTTATGCGCCGGGGACTTGGCAATGTCGTTAGACCTGCTGCCATTATCAACGACACTGTGGCCAATTTTTTAACCGCCGCCTATCAAGACCCAACCGTAGACATCGCCTCGATCGTTGGCACAGGGCACAACACCTGCTACCTGGAACCAAAAGCTCCGGGATTTCCCACTCCTATCATTGTTAACACCGAGTCCGGAAATTTCTCTGCCACTCCAGAAACCACCTATGATCAAATCCTAGATCAGCTAAGCGATAACCCAGGGGAGCAAAAATTTGAAAAAAAGCTCTCCGGCAAATATCTCGGAGAGCTTTTTCGTCAGATTGTCCTAGATTTTTCTCAGCGGGGGCTGCTTGGCAGACTTAATAACCCACCTGCCCCAGCTGACTGGAACCAACCCTATTCCATAAGCGGCAAAGACCTGGCTTTAATTTGTCTGAATGAGGATTCTCACTCACGCCTTGTGCCAAAAGAAATGGATTTAGCTCTAAAATACATCATTAATCTACTTATAAAACGTTCATCCCGGCTGCTGGCGGCTAGCTTGATCGGGATTGTTCGACATCTAGACCCACACCTCAACCATCATCACAGTGTAGCAATTGATGGCTCCATGTATAAAGGAATGCCTGGCTATGCTCAGGAGCTGACGACTGCTTTAAGCGAAGCATTAGAGAGCAAAGCCAGTCAGGTTACCGTTAAATTGTCTGCTGGAGGCTCCCTTACCGGTGCAGCCATTGCCGCAGCTTTAGCAAAGCAAATCAAATAATCACGGCAATAAAGCCCTACTTCATTTCTATGTCTATTTTTATCATTCGCTTAAACATAAGAATTTTCTTTCTTAATTATATAACATACCAAACCTGTAAATATCTTGTATGCTGATCTTTCTCCAAAAAGAGCATGTTGTTATCTTTAGAAGGTAACACATGCTCTTTTTTTACATAACATAACTTAACAGCTTAGCCAAATTCCAAGCTAGAGCTTTGTCAAAAATGATTGGAAATTGGCGATAAAGGCATGTTTATATAAGCAGAGACTCGGCCTTTACCCAGACGGCCGAGTCTCTGCTTATGACAATTATCGAATTGCATTAAGCTGACCACTTATTTATCTCTTCGTTAACAAATATATAATCCTATATTTACACATAAATTATATAATGACTTTATTGTAAATATGGAATAGCAATACGCATTTCAGGGCCCCTTGACAATTCGTTCATTTTGAAAGGAGATTCTTAATGTACAGTCTGACATACGGAGAAGTATCTTTTAAGGAAATGGTTTCAATTATCAAAGCTTGTTCGGCTCAGGACCCACATATGGAATTTGTAATTGCTGTGGGAACGGATAGCCAAAACTCGAACATTACGAAGGTACCTGTTACAGTAGGTATCCATAAAATAGCAAACAAGGTCGGAAAAGGTGGCATTTATTTTTATGAAATTATTGAAATCAAAAAAATCAATAACATACGACAAAAGATATTTTATGAAACAAATATGAGCATTGAGTTAGCTCTTAAATTGAGCCAAACCTTTGAGGAAAATAATATTCCACACGAAATCGAAGTTCACGTTGATGTCGGATACAATGGTCCGACTTCTCAGTACGTTGCGGAAATTAAAGGATGGGTTAAAGCTTGTGGCTTTCAATGTGTGGTTAAACCGGACTCTTATATGGCTTCAAGCGTTGCAAACAGGTTATCGAAGTGACTCATATAGTTATGCTTCAAATTTATCTCTAAGGCCTTGCGGCAGGTATTCAACAGCTTCTTCCCATATTAATGGCGAACGGAAGGCTGCAACTAACAGTTTTCCACAACGGGATCTGGTATCGTCTTTTCTTCGAATCAGAAACCCTCCGCCGCGTTGTTCCAGAAAAACCCTTGCTGCTGCAACATCCCATTCATGAACATTTGAAGAAATAAACAGATCGTATTCTCCATTGGCAACCTTGCATAACTCAAGGGATGCACACCCCAAATATCTGTACGCCTGCACCGTGGACAACATTCCCAAAACATCCATACCCATACCCACAAAATCTCTCATAGTTCTCAAACTAATGCCAACAACTGCTTTGTTTAACCTCTCCTGCCGATCAGGCAAGATATCTAAGGGATACCCATTCATTATTGCCCCTTCACCGTGCCCTGCAGCGAACATAACCCCGTTAGCTACATCAAAGACCAGGCCAAAAATCGGCTTTTCGCCTAAGTACAGGGCTAGTGATATGGCGTAATCCTTGCCAAAACGGTAGTAATTGATGGTGCCGTCGATGGGATCGATTACCCAGGTATAACCGCTAAGATCCGAACTGGCCCAGGTCTGGCATTCCTCTGCTAATATTCCATGACCAGGGTACTTTTCCAGGATAGCCTTTACTAATAGTTTCTCAATAAGTAAATCATGTTCCGTAACAAGGTCCATCTGAGATGTTTTTTCCCTCACTTTAATTACAGAACATTTATGTTCTTGTTTCAATTTAGTCCCAGCAGAATGTATTAATATGTTAGCAAAGTCATACATTTCTCTTTCTTCAACATTCATAAAACTTAACCCTTTCTGGACTGTATATTTGCAATAGCGAGTTCTTAACTATGCTGGCAAAAAACAAAAAATATACCCAGAAACAAAGGCCTTCACTTATTTTTCCTGGATAACAGTTCGTTGATACATCTTTCATCCAGTCCAGGGCATCCCAATTCAACCAGTTTCTCTCCATAAAAGCCATGAAAGTCTGACCCGCCTGTTACGATCAGATTGTGTTTTTGTGCATAGCCCAAGGACATTTGCCGATCATCTTCACTATGACTGGGATGATATAATTCAATTCCTTCCAGTCCTAACTCCACCCAATCATCAATCCCGTCAAAATTCCTAAGCTGGCCCGGATGAGCAAGAACGGCTATCCCTCCAGCTTCTCTGACAGTCCGAATCGCCGTCTGAGCGTCAACGTATTCCAGCTTAATGTATGCAATTCCTTGAGGCTCAGAAGTGCCCCTTCTTTGAAAAAGCTTTTTGTACAGATCACCATAAATGCTCTCACAATAGCCTTTTTCCAGTAAAGCATGCATTATATGCTGTTTATAGACACCGGTTCCCCCTTCATACTTCTGAACAGCCTCCCAAGATATATCATACCCAGCATCCATAACCTTTCTAACCATATCACGGGAAGCTTGGTTTCTGCTTTGGATGAGAGATGTGCAAAGCAGGTCCAGCGCAGGATGTCCGGGTTCAATATACATGCCAAGTATATGCGCTCTCTTATTTCTCTGATAATCATAGGCAGATATTTCTATCCCCGGTACGATGCCTACCCCTATTTCCCGTCCAAGAGATACCGCTTCCTGTAAACCTTTAGTGGTATCATGATCCGTAATGGCAAGATGTGTGATTCCCTTTATTTTGGCAAGTCTAATAACTTCATCAGTGCTGAGGGAGTTATCCGAAATTTTTGTATGTACGTGTAAATCAATCATTTTTACCAACCTCAATCATAAAACTGATTCCATGCTGCCGGAAACCAAGTTGCTCATAAAACTTATGAGCTTCTATCCTTTTTTTGTTACTGGAGAGCATAAGCTTGTAGCAGTTTTCCTCTTTTGCCTTTTCCATAACGAATTGCATCAGTTTGCTTCCAATAGCGCGTCCTCTATACTCCTGACTTACGATCATGCTTTCTGCAAGAGCGAGTTTTGCACCCATATGCCCTAAATTGTCAATGATGATCAGAGTGCAGGTTGCAATAATTCGTCGGTTTTCTTCAACAACGTAAACTTCATAGTACGGATATTTAGCCATTTCCCGCCATATTGCCTGAGCCTCACAGAAACTTATCCCGTCTTCTCCATCCATCTCTTTTAGAAGCTCTCTTACCTCTGGCAAATCAGACTCCATGGCCTGTCTGATTAACATACAATGTTAACTCTTTCCGTGTTAATTAATACCTGGGAATCCGCTTGAAAAACAATATTCCCACCTACCAAGGTTTTCCGAAGTATGGGATAATCCTGATGCATTTCAACAATCAGCAGATCAGCCGATTTTCCTACTTCTACAGTTCCGACGTCATTATCAATCCCCAATGCTTGAGCAGGGTTCAGTGTCACCATTTTAACTGCTTCAGTGAAATTAATCCCTTCCTTGGCCAGACAAAAAACTGCTGGCAGCATAGCACTCGGAAGATAGTCAGAACACACAATATTTGCTGCATTGTTTAAAATAGCATCGATGGCTCTCATGTTATTGCTGTGAGACTTACCGCGGATAATATTGGGAGCACCCACGCAGACATTAATTCCTTGGGATCTGGCGTAGACGGCAGTATCAAGATTGATAGGAAACTCACTGACTGTCCCTCCACACGCAAGCAGAGTATCGATTTTCCCTCTTGTATCATCGTCATGAAAAGCCAATTTAATCCCTTGATTTTTGGCTGTTTTAGCCAAACCAACAAGTTTAAACCAATCAATCTTGGCCCGACACTCGAAGGTCTTGTCTAGAAAGTCATCCACTTCCTGCTCTTTTTTGCCATGCTGTTGTATGGTAAAGTTTTTAAGCGCTTGGGCATCTTTAAACTGGCCCTGACCTGGAGTATGGTCCATATAGGATATCAAATCTATGCTCTTATCCTTAATAAGGCCTTCCAGGGTACTAACTCCCGCTAGAAAGGTCAGCTCATATCTGAGATGTATTTTATGATTGATCATTGGACGAGTTTGTTTGAGCTTGTTAATGGTATTGATAACCTCCATAACCATGTCAACGTTTCGTACTCCCCATTCGTCACTCATGGTAAGAGAATGGTACATTGTTGTAATACCGCTGACGGCAAGCTTTTTTTCCAACTCGTAGAAGGCCATATTGATAGGAAATAAGGTATTTGGCCTTGGTTGTATCTCTTTTTCGATTGAATCACTGTGCAGATCTATCATTCCAGGCATAACATAACAACCTTCAATATCAAGCATCGTAATATCTGAATAACAATTAATTCTCGGAAAATCATTTTCTGCCACCTCTGAAATTCTATTACCCTCAATAAGGATATACCCTTTAACGACTTTCTCAGGCAAAACAATCTGTGCGTTATAAATGCATATTCTTTTTGTTCTCATCTGTTTATTCTCCTTGCGTTACAATGATATATCTACTCTATTACCATTCCGTGCTAGTGAACTCCTTCGCTAAAGATGCAGACTAGATTAAATACTTTTTTGCAGCTTCCCCTTAATATTCGTAGAAAACACCTCAAGAGCAATCGCAATAGCTATAATGAGATAGGTGATAAAACCGACTTCCCTCAGATCGAAATAAAAACCGCCGGCCATGAAAAGATCAAAGCCAATTCCCCCTGCTCCGGCTGCCGCTCCCATGGCAACGGCATTAGCGAAATTGATTTCAAATCTCAAAAAAGTCCAGGAAAGCAAATAGGTAACAGAAGAAGGGATAACCGCCTGAAAAACAATCTGCCACCAGTTGGCACCGCTGGCCATCAGAGCTTCAATAACACTTCTGTCCAAGTCTTCAAACGACTCGGAATAAGCCTTCGTTAAATAGCTGATCGAATGAAAACTCATACCGATAATCGCGGCAGCACTGCCCAGCCCGGCAGCCACTGCAAAAATCAACACCCATAAAATTGTTGGCACTGCTCGGATAATAGCGACAAAGCCTTTAATAAGATTGGTAACTTGTTTAGGGGCCAAATTCTGGGCGGCCAGCAGTCCCAATAACAAAGCGACAATTCCACCGATCAAGGTTGTTAAGAAGGCCAGCCCTAAAGTCACCACAACATTGTAGAAAGCTTCTCCTAAAGTAAAACGCTGAGCATAGGGATTCAGAAACATCGTCTTAAAATTGACGAAGGTATCAGTAAAACCCTTGAGAACGTCAATACTCTGATAATCAAGCGTTGAGAAAAAATAGATAGTCAATACTGTTAAAAACAATATTACTGTCCGCATGGCAATAGACGCCCTATCCAGGAGTTTAATTGGGCCAAAGTTTATAGTATCTTTAGTTAGGAACAATTCTTTAAAAGAGGTATGTCTGTCTTCATAACTGCTTAGCTGCTCACAAATGTTATTTGTTTCTTGAACAATTAATTCTTTAAATTGCATCACAAAATCACCCTCCTCACATTATTTGATACAAGTTCAATGACAATAACGGTAATCACGATCAATAACACAACTAGGCTGGCTGCATGGTAATCAAACCTTTTGTAATACAAATCAAAGGAGAACCCGATACCCGTTCCAGTTAGAACTCCAACCAGGGTAGCGTCACGGATATTGGTTTCAATCATGTACAATAACCAACTGATCATTTGCGGCATGCTGGCTGGCAGTACTGCCTGAAAAATTATATGAAAATAACCGGCCCCCGTCGCTTGCAAAGCTTCAATCGAGTTATTGCCCACTTCATCAATCGTTTCCATAAAGGCACGTGTCAGAAACCCTAAAGAACCAAAAAATAAGGCCAGGTAACCCGTCAGTGGGCTTTGGCTAAACGAAATCATCAAAACCATAGCCCAAGCAACAATGGGTATATTCCTAAAGAGAGAGGCTATTCCCCTGCTTACAATACTAAATATACGATTAATTCTTGTCGTCTGGGAGCCTGCCAAGGATAAGACTAAGGCAAGAACTGCTGCTACAGTTGTTGCCGCAATGGACATCAACACTGTTTCCTGCAATTTGGGAAATATCTCGGGCAGTATCCTTAATGACTCGGCATCAGGATAGAAATTGCTTCCTCCCCAGATTACTGCCCTGGTGATGCTGGTAAAGCCTTTTATCACATCATATTCAGTGATAATAATCGAACCAACTGAAAGAATCAATAATGCTAATAAGAATACAAGATTGCCATTTCTTCGTTTAGTAAAAATATCATCCCGCATGTCTTTCTCCTAGATCAATAATCAAATCTTCGGACTCTGAACCATAAATATCCCGAATCTGTCGAGTTGTCAGATCACATGGTGCTCCGTCAAACACAACTTTCCCCCTGTTGACACCGATAATTCGATCCGAATACTTCAGGGCTACTTCAACTTGGTGTAAATTCACAATGATTGTTATCCCCATCTCCTTAGAAATATTTCCTAAGTGATCCATGATAATTTTCGAAGCATTGGGATCCAACGAAGCAATCGGCTCATCGCATAAAATTATTTTTGGATTTTGCACCAATGCTCTAGCAATGCCAACCCGTTGTTTTTGACCGCCGCTTAACTGGTCGCACCTCTTATATATTTGCTCATTCAGGCCCAAAATCTCAATAATTCGGTAAGCCTGGCTTTTTTCCTCTTGGCTGTATCTGCCTAAGACCCCCGCCAGGGTTGATTTATAGCCAAGCCTGCCGTGAAGGACATTCTCGATAACTGTCAAGCGGTCAACCAGATTATAATGCTGAAAGATCATACCAATCTTTGTTCTTAGCTTTCTTAACTTTTTCTTGCTCAAACTTGAAGAAATTAAGCCGTCAACAGAGATTTCTCCGCTGCTTGCTTCAACCATCCTGTTAATACAGCGCAGAAGTGTCGACTTACCTGCTCCGGAAGGACCAATGATAGAAACAAACTCGCCTTTATCGACAGAGAAACTGACATTATCTAAAGCACAACATTCATTGTTATAGTTTTTCGTGACATTTTTTAATTCTAACAATGCCAATACTACACTTCCTTTCTCTTATTAAATTAAAAGAGAGGGTCAAAACAACCTTGCCATTATCTCATCATGGTTATGGTTGTTTTCAACTCCCCTCCAGTGAACTTGTTCTACTAGATAAACCTATCCCAAAATAGTCTCTTGGATCTTACTCTTGGATCTTATTGGTTATTTACTCAGTTCTCTGATCGGGTTATACCAAGCATCTTCAGTGGTAAGAAAACGCTGCGGTGCTTTAAACATCCCTTTATATTTAGAATCCTTTGGTAAGAAAATCTTTTCATTCTTGGTAATCTCATCAGAGGTAAGCACTTGAGTGATTGCGTCAATAGTTTTCTGGCTTAATGCTCCGGTATTGACAGCGATTGGTGCGTTAATGACTGGGGTGGATTTGATGACTACGAATTGCGTACCAGCCAGTTTGCTGAACGGATCAACAGCGTCCTTCTTAACTGTGTAGACAGCTCCCGGAGTATTGTCTGTTCCTGAAGTGAGATCCACATAGTTGACTACATCAAAATCATCGACGGCCGAGACATCCGATTTATCCGTGAGCAAGTTCACCAAAGAAAGCTGGTGAGAACCCCCAAAAATCACTTGGCTAAAAAATTTATCACTGCCCCCTTGCAGCAGATCTTCTGCCTTCAAGTCCTTCCACTTGTCTTGCTTGGAGAAATAGGAAACGATTCCTGCTGAAGGCACCTTAAATCCAGAGGTTGAACTTGTCGATACGAAGGAGAATTTTTTTCCTGCTATGTTATCAATGGCATAGTCTGAGCCGGATTTATATTGATCTTCATTGCCTCTCTTAACGAGTAACCGACTATAATACATGGCATCTTTCAAGGTTCCTGAGTCTCCGCTGTTGACTACGAGGGGGAGGACCTTAGGATTTTTTTTGTGAGCCTCAACATAAGATTCCCCTCCTACAAAGGCAAGTTGTGCATTGCCACTAGCCAGGGCTTCAACGGTAATAGCGTAATCTGTCGTTAATTTGTCTACCACTTTTATACCAGTGGCCTTTTCAATGACCTTGCAGATTTCAGCCCGGGCATCTTTGAAATCATCGGAAGCATTATTCGGTAACCAGGCAAAGGTGATGACTTCAGGGTCTTTGACATCCGTACCGGAATTCGACGAATAATTTGCAGATCCACACCCAGTTATAAGAGACAACATTAAGATAATAGCAAGTGCAAGTAATGTAACTTTTTTCACGTTTATTCTCCTCTCATTTTCGGAGTTGAAACCCACTGAAGCAAGTTTCCTAATCCGATACCTTGAATGAACCATTTGGATAACTGCAATTTAATTTTACCTGACCATAGTTAAGCACCTATTATAAAATTGTAAGATTTGGGTTAAAGTTCAAAATCTGCAAGTTTCCCCTCACGCATTGTGTATTCTCGCGTACAGAGGTTTTCCATAAATTCAATATCATGAAATATCCCGATCATAGTTGTTCCTTCTTTCTTCA
The DNA here is from genome assembly GCF_020595055.1 of Desulfosporosinus shakirovi. Classification (GTDB taxonomy): domain Bacteria; phylum Bacillota; class Desulfitobacteriia; order Desulfitobacteriales; family Desulfitobacteriaceae; genus Desulfosporosinus; species Desulfosporosinus shakirovi. Next base: position 26,743 of record NZ_JAJDOO010000007.1, read on the forward strand.
ATTGCTCGATAAGTTCCCTTACTTTCAGTTTGGAGGCAGGATCCAAACTGGCAGTGGGTTCATCTAATAGCAACAACCTCGGGCGCTTTACCATCGCTCTGGCAATATTCAAACGCAGCTTTTCCCCTCCTGAGAAGGTGCCGGGATAACAATCCCATAATTCTTGGTCCAATTCAAAATGCACCAACATCTTAACCGCTTCCAATTCCGCCCGTTCTTCCTCATACCCCATCTCCAAAACCGCTTGTTTCACAAGTTCCCTCGCGGTTGTCCTAGGCATGATGTTTAAGAATTGCGATACGTAACCTATCTCATATTTCCTCAGATAAATCATCTGCCGCTCCGATAATTCTGCCAAGTTAATAAGTCCAAACTTTTTGGAGTGATACCATATACACCCTTGCTGTGGCGCGTACGTACGATAAATACACTTAAATACCGTTGATTTTCCACTGCCGCTTTTCCCAGTGATACCGACAAATTCGCCCTCGTTTAAATCAATACAAATATCGTGCAGTGCTTCAATCTGCTTGTTTAAATTATGGATAACAAACGTTTTGGATAAATGCTCAATCGCCAGTATCTTTTCCATTCGATCCCCCCGCATTAAAATACTTATCTGTGAATTTATCAATGGGCAGGCAGAAATCATCCAACCTCTCTTTAATAATTTCATTCGTCCAATCCCACCACCTGATCTCTTCAAGCTTTCGGAAGCAATCTTCAGTAAATCGTTGCTTAATGGGTTTAGCAGGCACTCCTGCCACTATAGAATAGGGGGCAACATCTTTAGTCACGACCGCGCCACTGCCTACTACTGCCCCGTTGCCAATCGTCACACCAGGCATGATAATCGCCCCATGTCCAATCCAAGTATCATGGCCCATCATAATTTTTCGTTTCATTCGCCACTGAAAAAAGGATTCATCATCCGATTCAGCCAAGCCATACTTCATCCGCCGATAAGTAAAGTGGTGCAAGGAAGGCCTTTCTAGAGGATGAAATACCGGACCAATCCGCACCATGTCCGCAATACTAGAAAACTTACCCGCTTCAACGTTTTGTAATGTACAAAACCTGCCTGTATAAGAAAAGTCATCTAATTTTACATTTTCAAGAACGTTATAAATACCAATCTCTGTATATCTACCTAGTTCTGCATTGTACACCTGACAGTTCTCATTAATAAGTGGTTCTATTCCCAGCTTTTTAGTCATTTCTATCCCCTTTCTCACTTAATTCAGTATAAAGATGACACTTCTAATGGGCTCCAACGTCCATAAGCAGTTCAGAATAACTTACCAATCGCCTGTATGATAATCACCTTTACCGTCCAAAGGCTAACTACAACAGGGACTGTACTAAGTGCTGAGTATAGTCATGCTGGGGATCTTCAAGAATCTGATCTGTCAAACCCTGTTCAATAATTCTTCCGTCCAACATAACCATGGTTCGATCCGCCAGCATTCTAATAACACCTAAGTCATGAGATACAATAATCACGGTGATCTGCAACTCCCTCTGGATGGTCTTGATTAAGTCAAGTACACTGGCTTGAACAGACAAGTCCAACCCTGTGGTGACTTCATCAAGCAAGAGAAGGGGCGGATTGTTTGATAAAGCTTTGGCAATTTGTACTCTCTGCTGCATTCCCCCGGAGAAGTTCTTAGGCGCCTCTTTCATACGATAAATAGGTATATTAACGTGCTCCAGCAATTCTTTTCCTCGGGCTTCCATCTTCCCGACATGTCTGTTTCCGGCCGCAATTAGTTTTTCAGCGATATTGCCAATGGATGTAAAGTTTATTCTTAAACCCCAAAGCGGATTCTGATAAACTTTTCCCATCATATGGTTCCTAATGTATCGTTTCTGTTGGGACGATTCTGCAAATACATCCCTTTTTCCATCCTTGTAGGAACTGATATAGGCTTCTCCGCTACTTACCTCTTGATCAAAATAGAGACACTGCATCAAGGTCGATTTTCCGCTGCCGCTTTCCCCGACCACGCCCAAAATTTCTCCGGCATACACCTCGAAGGTGATATCCTGGCAGGCATAGACCGTACCGCAGACAGGACAATAATTCTTCTTCAGGCTGTCCTCATTTGAATCTTTGCAGCTCGGACACCCCTTGCCAAATTGTTTATTAAAATTGCTTACTGACAAAACAGGCAGTTCAAACTCTGTCATTATAAATCCCTCATCCTGCTGATTTTTGATTTAATCTTTGTAAACAATAGCTGGTATCATTACATTGATGAAAGGTTTCACCCGTTAAGTCATCCAATATTTCATCCAAAAATACCCCCTTGGCACCGCATAATCCACAGCACTTATCTTGAAAACTTTCGACTTCAAAAGAAAAGTCTTCAAAGGCGAGGGATTCAACTCTGGTATACGGAGGCACTGCATAGACCTTCTTTTCCCGACCTGCACCCAGCAGAATCAACGCTTGTGAATGATTCAACTTAGGATTATCAAATCTTGGGATAGGGCTGGGGGCCATAACATACCTGTCATGAACCATAGCTGGATGATCCGCCCCTGTTGACATAGTCCCGTAATTCATAATTTGCTCAAATAGCATGAGCCAAGCACCGCTGTACTCCTGTTCCGCATGAAGTTTTTTGGTTTCTAATTCACTCGGCTCATAATATCTCAGGGGTTCTGGCAACGGTACTTGAAGAACCAGGATTTGGCCTGCTTGAAGGGGTATTTCTGGAATTCTGTGTCTCGATTGAATAATGGTTGCTTCACTCGTTTCGTCCGTTACTTTAATTCCTGTAGTTTTAATGATAAGTTTTTTAATATTGACGGCATTCACTGACTCATCTGAACCTTGGTCAATCACCTTCAAAATGTCTTCTTTCCCAACTAGAGAAAGGGTTAGCTGGAGCCCCCCTGTTCCCCACCCCCTGGCAATCGGCATCTCTCTGGAAGCGAATGGTACCTGGTACCCCGGAATAGCAACTGCTTTCAAGGTTGCTCTTCTAATCTCTCGTTTAGACCCCTCATCGAAAAAGGCAAAATTGTACTCAATTCTCATATCTTCATCTCCTCAAAGTTTTCACTGTTGGCATTCCTTACTTTTTTGTCTTGCGTACACTGTCCAACTTAGACTGGAATGTCACATAGTGAGGTAATTTGAGATGTGAAATGAACCCTGTGGATTCAACGGAATCAATATGCAACAGGACAAACTCTTCATTATGGATCGGATACTCTGGATTAGCAGCTTCCAGACAACGGTCCAAAATACTCATAGCGATTGCTTTAGTTTCATTTTGTCCATAACAAATGCCGTAGCCAATGTCGAATTCAATCTCTTTTTCTCCGTTTCCCTTTTGAATCTCTTCAGGAAATAAAGTCTCAACTTCAGTGACTTTGATTTCTCCGATATAATAAGCATCCCCGTCCTCATTCTGTTCCAGGAACGGACTATCTACATAGATTGGCAGATTGCCTATTCTCAATTCTCCCACTGTCGGATGCAATGCTCCATAACTGCGCAGGGCAGCATATCCTAATGAAGTAACCGCTCCGGTCTGCCCCCTGGTCAAAATCTGCAGCCGTTGACTGCGGCTGGTTGGAAAATGCAAACTTTCTTTAGTAACATCATCTGGCTCGTCATAATTAATTTCGCAAGTGGAGATCAGACCTTCCTCCCGTAAATAATCCAGGGTCTTGGGTAGATTGGACAAATTAGTCTGATCATTGTCAACTCCGCTTTCCAAGGCATACTCACACACCCATTTGATGGCTTCGTCATCGGTTTCCTTATTCAAGTCAAAATCAATTAACCGATGAGTGTAATCCATAGCCGCCCCTAAAATCTGTCCTCCGGGAATTTCCTTAAAGCTCGATGAGATTCTTCTTTCCACCAACATCTCCTCTGACTGAACTGTTCGCGAGTAATGTTTTCGGGGTAAAGTTGAACGATAGGCTCTCAATAAAAACACAGCTTCTTCAGGGCTTCCTTCGGCCTGTTTAATGGCCATGGCTGTCAGAGTTTCGCAGTAGAGGCTGCTTTCTGACATAACCTGGTCGATCAGACAACGCATACCGCCTTCAATTTGCTGAGAATCCAGGACGGTGCCTTTTTTAAGCCGCTCATATTTCAGGCGTTTAATTGATTCTTCAATAGCTTGAATTCCGCCTTTGACTGCAACATATCCCATTTATCCAGCCACCTCTTGCACTATTTGCGTTGTTCGCGGAAGACATAAAATGTTAGCGTTGCCATCTGTAAAGATAAGGTCGATTCCTAAGGGATACTCTGAGTTTTTATCAGCTCGTAAATCAACCCAGCTGTGGCTTGTTTTCACTAAAATATAGCTTTCTTTTTCTATTCCTGGACCAATTAAGGTTAAATCCCTGTCATTACTCACCGAATCGGCCTCAATGATAATGGTTGCTGCTTTGTGTGGGTCCCGCAAATTCCCTGGGCAGGTAGCGTTAAAAACCTGTTTAATTTCCTCCGGATCAGCGTCACCTAAGATTAGAATAAAATCCGCGCTCTCTATTTCCGTTACTTTGGCATAAGTCAACTGATTGATTAGTTCAACTATTTCAGCCTCATGTTTAGAACAAACTTTAAACTTCACTTCCGTATCAAACAACATTAGTATCAATGCTAAGACAGCAGAGTTAAAATTGCTGATCTCCTTGGCAACCTTGTTTGCCTGATCTTGAATATTGCAGATCAAGCCCGGCCTAGACATCGAATCAAGTGTCTTGCGGTAAACTTCTTGCAAGTCATGCACCAAATCCAGTTTCATCAGCGATTTCCTTTCTATAATAAATTCTTTACCTAATTAAATTCCTTGCCAAAAGCTAAACATTCATAGTGTCAAAGTTCACTTTCGTCTTTAAGATTTTTTTCATAAAAACTTGATTATCCTTATTGATGCGATTCTCCTCGATCAACAATACTTTTGTCCAAGCGTTTATCTCAGCTAAACTGGCATTATACGCTGCATCAATAACTGCCAGATTGTGGGCCAGTTCTGGTTGATGCCCCTGAACAATACCGATTCCTAAAAACCCGTTAATCATGACCTTGCACTCTGTAATCAATACTTCCCCCAGATAAAACAGGCTCTGTTTGGCTTTTTCCCTAACCTTGATCATAACTAGACCATTATTGCTTTCCTCAATTCTCTTAACCTCATAACTATCTTGTATCTCTTGTGCCAATTTTGCAGGAACATCTGATGAACCTTTGATTAATATCATGGTTCTTCTTTTTCTAATCATCAATCAGCCTTCCTTTGCAAGTATTTTCGAAGCTGACGCCACTAGGATTCTGTTTTTCGTTCGAGTTCAGCAGCGGCAAGCCCCTGGACAAGTTCAGGTCTACGTAATTATCATAACTTGTTGCCAAGTTGGCCGGTGTTAAAACTTTGTAAGTACCTCGTTAAATCTTTGTAAAGTATCTTCATTTTTGGTTATTGATTTTGAGAACAGATTTAGAGTAGCCTTACATGCCGCTACCGCAGCACTATCAGGGAATAAAAATTATAGACTTTTTAGGGCAGTATATAAAAATACCGTATGCTTTAAGCATACGGCTATGTGTTGCGAGAGATTTACCTTTGAACTTCGACGTTGTAAAACATATTCTGGGAGCTATCGATCTACGGTATAACATAGGAAAAACAATCACTTCTATACAGTATCTTTATGTACTCCAATACAGTACAGGTCTCTTTATCTGTGCAGCCTGATTCCAAGACCAAAAGTGGTATTAAATACGTGCAATTTAAAAGTTTGCGTTGGGATTCCGTGGGAAAGGAGATGCTTAAAATGCTGGGCTTTGAGCAAAATTCAGCATATCCTTTGCTATTGTAATATTTAAACATAGATGTAATATCCATACCCACAGTATCGATATCCGTAAATACAGATTTAGCAACATAGGAGATATGAAGGGCGATAGGCTGTTGATCAATATACCTCAATCTTCCCACTTTAAAAATCCTGTCACCTTCATCCGTTTCTAGATAGTCATAAATCCTCTTATTGTATTTGATCTCCCTGCAAAAGATTGTTTCCGAATGGAAATCGTACCCTTTCTCGATCATTTTCTGGCTGAAACTCACATCACCCGAAAGGACAAGCTCAATCTGTTTAGATCTGTCTTTGACGTAGCTTCCTTTCCCCTGCTTTTTATAGATATACCCCAATTCTTCGAGTCTTTCATACGCCTTCCGGGCCGTAATTCTTGGTACTTTGAATTGATCTGCTATCGTATTTTCCGATGGCAATTTATCATGGGCGATGTATTTGCCTGAGACGATCAAGAGAACTAACTTATCCACTATTTCCATTTCATTTGACATGTCATACACCCACCTTCAAAACTTATTATACTAAAATACTCCCAATATGTAAGTTAGGATCTTTCAACCTATGTTGTGCGGGCTGGTATACCTCCTCTTTCCATATTGCCAGAAACTAAACTTAATTATGATTGTCACTGGTGACTGACTCCTGGGCGCAAAAAACTAAAATTACTCAGCTTAAAAAACAAGCTGAGTAATTTTAGTTTCTATGTTCTAACTTTTCATTTCTACCGCAGATTATTTAATTCAACTTACGCTCTGTTCTCTCGCCTTGCGATAACTGATTAAATCATCAACCGTAACCACGGGCATCTCGTGTTTTTCGGCAAAGGCTACGATTTCAGGTAGACGCGCCATAGTACCATCCGGATTTGTCAGTTCACATAAAACACCATAAGGTTTTAACCCGGCAAGCCGCATTAAATCGACATTCGCTTCTGTATGTCCGGCACGCTCCAGTACACCTAAGGGCTTGGACCTTAACGGAAACATATGTCCCGGGCGGCGAAGATCATCTGGACACGCTTGATCAGCAATCGCTGCTTTCACCGTTGTGACACGGTCAGCGGCTGACACACCTGTCGTGACACCGTTTGCCGCTTCGATTGATACCGTAAATGGAGTTTGAAAACTGCTCGTGTTATTTTCTACCATCATAGGTAAACCTAAGTCGAGGATCTTTTCCTCCGGCAGACACAAACAGACAATGCCACTGCCTTCTCGAATTAGCATGGCCATTTGATCATTAGTCAAGGACTCCGCCGCAAAGAAAATATCTCCTTCGTTTTCCCTTTGTTCGTCATCAGTAACCAAAACGCCCCGGCCTCTCCGCAATGCGTCGAGCGCTTTCTCTACTCTTTCTACTGAATTTCCAAAACGGTGTAATAAAGTCTGATTCAATGTAATGCGCCTCCTATGTTATAGTCGACTTACTCGAATCAGGGCATACAGACAGACAGCAAGCAAAAGCCAAAAAACTTCACCTTAGATTTACTGAAGTGTATTAGATCATGCAGACTACCTTATCCTCTTTCATCCGGACTATACCGTCGGCACTGGCCTTGCACCAGTTCTGCTGACCTCTTCAAAAAGGAAGAGCGCTCGCGGGCTCCCTAGCTAACTAGGATACCGCCGGTGGGGACTCTAACCCCGCCCTGAGAATAAGTCACTTAACATTAGTATACTCTTACTCAATCGTTTGTCCAGCCATTTCTATCCAAGTTTTTTCGGAGAGTTCTTCATATCTTTCGTCCATATTCTTTTTCAACACTACAAAAATTCATTTCTCAAAGAACTTTGATTTGTACATATCAGTTACAGCTTTTGATGATGAATCAGATGTTTTCTGAGGCTTAAGTAATGGAGCCAACAGCTATATTTTAACAACGACTGAGGTAATGCAGTCATTTACTTATATGACCAAATGAGGAGCGACCCCCCATGTTACTTAGGAGTTCGCCCCTTATCGTTGTTATCCGACATCGGTTAGTAGTGAATGAGTTTACTCTGTCTTTTGAGGATTAGAGTTTTTACGGCCGCAGCCTTTTTTCTGCCCAAAACCATGAAATTCGCCTTTGTCGATATCTTGTTCAATTCTTTGTTGACGTTCTTGCATGGCGTTCTTGATTTTATCGGCTTTTGTTTGATCTAAGATTCCAGCCTCTACTTCCTTATCAATAATCTGAACTTTGATGCTGTTCATTTGTTGAGTGAGAGCTTTAATCTCCTTCAATTTGCCTTGATCAACAGCCCCTAAGGCGGGCACGGCGCTTAGAACCAACAAAGCCAAAGCCAAAATGCTTGCAGCCAGTCTTCTCATATGCCAGACCTCCTCATTCATTTTATTGCCGGAAACATTCTTAGAATGTCCAATAATTTGGTTATTATTTATATTTGTTTGAATAGAACTCGTTCAGCTAAGGCCGAACAGCGAGACTTACGTCACCGAAGCAGAATAAGAAGCACCCACTTTTAATAGAAGTGGGTGCCCTTCTAGTCCTCTTGCGTCAGTTTTAAGACTAGCTCGTTTTGTTCATAATCATTGGCATAGTTCTGTCCCCATTTACACAAGGTATCTAAAATAGGCAGGAGACTCTGACCTGCTTGAGTCAGAAAATACTCAACTTTGGGCGGTATTTGTGTATAAATCAATCTGGTGACCAAACCACTGTCTTCCAGCTCCCGAAGTTGTTGAGTCAACATTTTGGACGTGACACTGGGGATAGCTTTTCTCATTTCACTATATCTTAAGGTTTTATCACCTAAATGCCAGAGTATAAGGGCTTTCCACTTTCCACCGATGAGGGCCAATGTCAATTCCATGGAACATTGATATTCATTATTCTTGAACTTGATCATTAAGTCTCACTCCTTAGTTCTACAGATAAGGGAAAAAATCACCTTAACAGCGTTCCCTTCTAAAATTCAAGAGCCTTTAGTTCCATAAGTATGATACCTCCCAAACTAACTCGGTATACTTTTAGATACTATAGTACGAAAATGTACGTACTTGCTATCTAGTATTATATCGTTTATTATCATATTAGGCAATGACCAAGGCTAAATAGCAGGGAGTGTTTGTTTTATGAAAGTTGTAGCTTTTAATGGAAGTCCGCGGGTCAATGGCAATACTTCTCAAAGCATAAAAATGGTTTTAGCGGAATTAGAGGAAGAAGGAATTGAGACTGAAATCGTCCAATTGGGAGGACGTAAAGTCTTTGGTTGCTTGGCCTGCGGCAAATGTGGAGAAATGAAGAATAACCGCTGTGTACGCAAAGACGATGAAATGAATAATTTCATCCAGAAAATTGAAGAGGCAGATGGCATCATTATAGGTTCCCCCACGTACTTCAGTAATGTGAGTACCGAAGTTAAAGCTCTTATTGACCGTTGTGGTTATGTATCAAAGTCTAACGGCGGTGCCTTATTAAGGGGAAAAGTTGGAACTTCGGTCGTTTCAGTACGCAGAGCCGGATCCACCTTTACTTACTCCGCTATTAACTTCTTCTTTGGCATAGCCGAAATGGTCATTTGCAGTTCAAGTTATTGGAATATGACCTTGTCCCGTGATCCAGGCGATGTTCAAAACGATGATGAAGGCATCCAGACCTTCCAAACCCTTGGTAAAAACATGGCTAAACTTTTAAAGCAAGTCCGCTAAATTACGCAAGGTAACTAGTCAGCGAAATTTTCAAGTTCTACGATTACCAAATAAGGAGTTTATTACCCAACTTAATCTTCAGAATTCCAAGTTCGTTTTTCAAGTATGGTGAATTGAAATAATTAGCCGATAAACCATAAAAAGGTCATCGCATCGTGTCGATGATCTTTTTATGGTTTATCGGCTTAAGACGATACTGGCAAGAGATCTTTGGTTATGGCTGAAAACTTCTTCCATTTTTGAAACCCCCAAGGAATTATCTTTGGGTTGATTAATCGACCCGGTGTGATAATATTGTAGAAAATAGATTAATTACTAATGAAGAGATACTCTGAGTGGATGTTTTCTATTTCCTCTCAGAGTATCCTATTTGACATAAATGATGAAGCTGATACTAACAAAATTTGAAGCAGAGGGCGAGTGGTACCCAAGTCATGGCTATTTTAAAGAAATTTATCAAATATTATAAACCCTATCAATACCTGTTTTATGCCGACATCATGTGTGCCTTAATTGTTTCCATTATTGATCTTTCCTTTCCTCAAATCCTTAATTTTTTGGCCAAAAATCTGTTTACTCAAGATAAAGAAATAATTCTGCATGCTATCGGATTTATCGGCATCGCCCTGCTGTTTATGTATGTTATTAAGTATTTTTGCCAGTATTTCATTATTTCCTGGGGACACATTATGGGCGCGAAGATGGAAACCGATATGAGAAAAGATTTGTTCAATCAATTTCAGCGGTTATCCTTTTCTTACTATGATAGAAATAATACTGGGGAAATGATGTCCAAATTGGTCGCAGACTTGTTTGATATATCTGAACTTGCTCATCACGGGCCAGAAAATATTTTTATCTCCATACTGAAAATCATTGGCTCCTTTAGTATCTTAATGTTGATTAATATTAAAATGACCCTAATTTTATTAGTGGTGACGCTAGTCATGGTAGTCTTCACCATTTATAAAAACATTAAAATGGCTCCCGGCTTTGCCGATAGCAGGGTGAAAATTGCCGCAGTAAATTCCAGACTGCAAGATAGTTTATCTGGAATCCGGGTTGTCAAATCCTTTGCCAATGAACGAGTAGAAAGGGAAAAGTTCAGAAAAAGCAACCACGACTTTTTGGATTCTAAAATTAGAATCTACAAATTAATGGGAAATTTCCACGCTTGGAATTCATTTTTTGAAGGGTTGCTCTATGTTGTTATCATTGTTTCCGGGGGGGTATTTATAGCCGATGGTTCGTTAAAAATCTCCGATCTGGCAATTTATGTCCTTTATGTCAACCTCTTTATCAATCCCATAGACGTATTAATAAACTATACTGAATCATTTCAAAAAGGGTACGCTGGTTTCAAGCGATTTATTGAGGTTTTGGAGACTGCGCCAGATATTGTGGACAAAGCAGGAGCTAGCCCTTTGACAGACGTTAAAGGAGAAATCAACTATAAGAATGTTTCCTTTCGCTATGACGATGATTCCAATGTTTTAGATAATGTGAGTCTAACGATAAAAGCAGGAAAGAACATCGCCCTAGTCGGACCATCGGGAGGAGGGAAAACAACTTTCTGTTCTCTGTTGCCCAGATTTTATGATGTAACATCCGGATCGATAACCATTGATGGAAATGATATCCGAGACGTGACGCTAGATTCTTTACGAAATGCTATCGGGATAGTCCAGCAGGATGTCTATATGTTTGATGGCTCAATCAGAGAAAACATTGCCTATGGCAAGGCCGGATCTTCAGAAGCCGAAATTATCGAGGCAGCCCAAAAAGCCAATATTCATAAGTTTATCCTGTCCCTTGACGAAGGGTATGATACTTATGTTGGGGAACGAGGAGTCAGGCTCTCTGGAGGACAAAAACAACGATTATCAATTGCCAGAGTGTTCTTAAAGAACCCCCCCATTTTAATCTTAGACGAGGCTACATCAGCCCTAGATAATGAAAGTGAACGATACATTCAAAATTCCCTGGAGAAACTCTCCAAAAATCGAACTACCATCGTGATCGCCCACAGGCTGAGTACGATAAAGAATTCAGACGAAATAGTAGTGGTCACCGATGAAGGTATCCAAGAAAGAGGCAGTCACCAACAACTGCTCGAAAAGGCTGGCATCTATGCTCATTACTATAATATGCAATTTGAAGGCTTGGAATAGGTGTTAAATAAGTCCCAGTTTCTTAATGACCTCTAGCATTTTATTTGTATCAATTGGTTTAGCGGCATAGGCTTCACACCCAATTTCAAAAGCCTGGTTAACATAATCAGTTTCTGCTAAGGCTGTCGTCATAATGACCTTTACCCGCTGTTCAGATACAAACTCTTGTTTTATCTCATAGTCGCGAATGACCTTTAAGACTTTAACCCCATCTACTTTAGGCATCATAATATCCAGACAAATTAAATCATAAGAGGACTTTTCCTTAATCGCTAACAAATATGCGTCCAGCGCTTCCAACCCATCAACTACCAGATCGACTTCGCCATATTGCCCAAGGAATTTTGACAAGAACCGCCGACTGGCTAAATCATCTTCAGCAATTAAAATCTTCATCATTTTTTCACCCTCTCAATTATTTAGGCATAAATAAATTTCAAATTCTCTTTTTAGACTTTGAGCGTATTTATTCGCTTCTTCCTGGTTTTCGCGTCTGGCAGCCAATTCAATTTTAAACGCTAAAGTTTTAAGGTCATCCGCCTCAATCAAGTTACAATTATGTTTAATTTTATGAGCAATTTCTTCAATGAGATTAATATCCTCATAGTTTAGCGCAAATCGAAGTTCCTCAATATCTCGAGAGATTTCTCTGATGATGGCAACTTTATCATATTCCAAGGGCTCCTCAGAATCAATATTCAGTACTACTCCATCTTTACTAATCCTTACCTCGTCTTGAGGCACAGCACGCTGTTTTTCTGCTGAGCCATTTCGATTCACCACCTCTTCTAAGAGGGGGAATAATTTACCCATTCTAATAGGTTTGGGCATATACTCATCCAGTCCACAGGATAGAAATTTTTCTCGATCTCCAGCTAACGCATAGGCTGTTAAAGCGATGATAGGAGTATGTTGATTCTCTCCCTCTTTCTCACGGATTTTGGCAGTTGCTTCTATCCCGTCCATTATCGGCATTTGAATATCCATGAAAATTACATCGTACTGATTTTCAGCATGCAATGCTATGGCTTCCAACCCGTTCGTGGCAGATTCTATAAAGTGCCCTTTTTCTTTAAGCATTAAAGATAAGACCGTTAAACTGACCTTATCATCCTCGACAATGAGTATTCTTAATGGTCTCATAGAATGGATGGTGCAAGTGTCTTGTGTCGGATAATTTAGTTTGCCCGTTCGCATAAACTTTAGACTAAATCTGAAAGTACTCCCTTTACCCTCTTGACTTTCCACCGTTATGGTTCCGCCCATCATCTGTACGAGTTGCTTAGAAATCGCCAGACCTAGACCAGTACCACCATACTTTCTTGTAATTGAACCATCAACCTGACTAAAATTTCCAAAAAGCTTAATTTGTTCTTGTGGTGATATACCAATACCTGAATCTGAAATAGAAAATAAAATCTCTATCATTTCGTTTGTTATATCTAGTTCTTTAGCAGAAAGAACAACCCCTCCGAATTTAGTAAATTTTAAAGCGTTATTTAAAAGATTGTTCAATATTTGCTTAAGCCTGTTGGGATCCCCTATCAAAGTTTGCGGGATAGCATTGGAGCAGTCGCAAGATAGGGTTAGCTTCTTTTTCATAGCTAATGGCAAATGTGCTTTTATTGTTAATTCCAATAATTCCGGGATATTAAATCCGATCTTTTCTATCACCAATTTACCTGCTTCGATTTTAGAAAAATCAAGAATGTCATTAATGATTGTCAGTAAGGAATCTGCGCAGTCCTTAGCGATTTCAAGGTTACCTCGCTGTTCTTGGCTTATATTCTTTAATAATGTCAAATCAATCATCCCTACGATTCCATTAATAGGGGTGCGAATTTCATGACTCATATTCGCTAGAAATTCGCTTTTCGCACGATTAGCAGCTTCTGCTTTATTCTTTGCTAGCTGAAGTTCGTTTTCTACATGTATACGTTCTGTCATATCTGTGATAAGTGAGACGAAATAGCCAGGTTCGGGACTATATAATTTCACGGAAAACCAGCGCTCACTCCAAGCTGAATAGTAAATTGGCAAAGCGAGCTGAAGTCCTGTTGATGCAACTTCCCCATATTCTGCCATCCTTTGGTCAAATAACTGAGGATCTTCACCAGAAAAAAGCTCCGAATATTTCTTGCCAATAATTTCCTTGCGAGATACTCGAAATATACTTTCATATGCTTCATTAATCTCTAGGATTTCATAATCTATGGGTTTTCCGGTTTCATCATAGATTACTTTGTTATGAGCAAAGCTGTCGGGCATATTTATAATTAACGAACGATATCGTTCATACAAGAGTCTTTGTTTTTCCTCGCTTTTAAGCAATTCAATTTGTGTTTTCTTTCGCTCAGCGATGTTTCGAGCAAACGATAAAATACATCTCTTCCCATCCATCTCGATGAGCTGAGAGCTAACTTCAACAGGTATTTCTTCATCATCTTTAGTAAAATAAGTACTCTCAAACCTGTATTGCCCTTTAGCTATTACTTCACCGATAACAGTTTTGAAAAGATCTTTTTTTTCTCTGCAAAAGTCAGCGCTCTTGAGATTGAGAAACTCTTCTTTGCTGTATCCCGTTCTCTCACATACCATCCTGTTCACGTCAATAATTTTTGTCTTTAGGGGTTCGTCTGCTTGAATCTCCAGAAGTATGATACCATCATAGGCTATATCGAACAGACTGCGATACTTTTTTTCACTAGCCCTTAATAGGTCTTCTACCCGTAAACGTTCAGTTATTTCCCGAATGATGCTTACCAAGACTGGTTGGTCTTCGATAAAAGTACCATAAGTACTTACCTCAACAGGAAATGCACTGCCATCTTTGCGAATATGGCAAGTCTCGAATAAAACCCCTTGATTCCCCGCCTGTCTCATTTGTTCTAAAGTAAAGTCATGCTGATCTCGGATATCAAAGACCTTTAATGATAGAAGTTCCTCTTTCGAATAACCATAGGCTTGGAACGCGGCGGTGTTGGCTTCTAATATGTTTCCTTCCATATCTAAAAATAAAATTATATCACGTGCTTGTTCTAAAAGAACTTGATACTTTTTTGCTGTATCCTCGACTAATTTGCTATTTGTAATATTGTCCAAGGCTATGACCATATTGGGTTTGCCCACGTTCATTATTGGGGTAATACTTGCCCTGAACCAAAATTTCTTTTCTTTTTTATTTTGTATCAAAACCTTGCTGCATTCCAGCTGAGTTATAGGTTGTCCTGTCTTAAAGGCTAATTCAACAGCCAATCTCAATTGACATGATTGACATTGTATCCCGTAACCACACCCCTTAATGTTTTCTGTACTGCCATAACAATGAAGTCCATCGCCAATAGGTTTACCCAAAACATTCTCGGGATTGTGATCCAAAAACTCTAACCCAGCGATATTTACCCTTTCAATTAACGAATACTCATTTAGTAAAAACATTCCTATCGGAGTGGTATTGAAAACTAGTTCAAAGTTATTTGACTCCGTCTTTTCTTTGTTCATGTCCATTCTCAACACCTCCTTTAAGAATTCAAATTATTAATCTCTATTTCTTAAGATTGACACAAGGGCTTGGGCTATAGTTTCAAGAGAGACCTGCTTTTCCACTGCCCCGATTTCAAAGGCAACTTTCGGCATACCATAAACTACCGATGTTTCTTCATTCTGTCCAAGAGTTCTTGCGCCCCTTCTTCTCATACTGAGCAACCCTTTTGAACCGTCATACCCCATACCCGTTAGAATAACGCCGATCGCACCCTTACCAACTTCCTTTGCCACAGACTCAAAGAGAACATCGATCGAAGGGCTGTGTCCATTCACTTTCTCACCCTCGAAACACTCTGCTCTGTATCGATTTCCGAACTTCTTTAGCCGCATATGCTGTCCGCCGGGGGCAATCAGTACACTTCCTTGATCTGCATAATCACCCGTCTCAGCTTCCTTGACTCGCATTTGTGTGGAGTTATTAAGCCTGTCTGCAAACATTCTGGAGAATACCGGAGGTATATGTTGGGCAATGACGATACCGGGCATTTGAGACGGCAAATCTTTTAAAATCCTGAAAACTGCCTCTGTTCCTCCTGTTGATGCACCAATGGCTATGAGACTCCCTTCCATTGAAGCGCCTTCCTCTACCACATTCGTTTTGCTCTGTGTGGACAACCTGGAAACTTTTGCGTTTGCCGCTACTTTTATTTTCTGAATTAATTCATGAATAAACCCATGAACATCTTGAACTGATTGAACATTAGGCTTAGTCACAAAATCTACAGCTCCTGCTTTCATGGCCTCGAAGACAGCCATGCTAACCGAGCTGACGACAACAACAGGCAGCGGGTATTGGGGTAAAAGTCTCTTTATAAATTCAATCCCGTTCATTTTCGGCATTTCAATATCACAGGTCATAACATCAGGTGAATATTCTAGAATCTTATCCCTGGCATCGAAAGGATCAACTGCTTTAGCTACCACCTCAATGTAAGGATCAGTAGAAATTCCTCTTGCTAATACTTCTCGAAAAACCAAAGAATCATCGACAACTAACACTTTTATTTTTTTCATATTCAAGGTTCCTTTCGGTAGACAGCTGGCATGATGTACTTATACTCTGTCTCATTCCGATCGAGAGACTCTGAATGCCCAATAAACAAGTATCCACCAGGCTCTGTCGAATCGTAGAACTTCTTTACTAACTTCATCTTAGTCTCCTTGTCAAAATAGATCATGACATTCCTGCAAAAAATTATATGAAACTTCTTTTTGAAAGGAAAAACGACGTCCATGAGATTGAATTTCCTATATATTACTTCATTCCTAATCTTATTAACTAGGACATATTTGTCATTATTCAGTTTCTCAAAATAGTTTAGTTTCCAAGACTGCGGCAGTGTGGCAATTCCCTCGTTATCGTAAATCCCGTTAAGGGCAATATCTAAAACTTTACTGGAAATATCTGTGGCTAGAATCTTTGCATCCCACCATTTTTTATCCACACCAAGAAACTCGTCAATGATCATTGCTAAGGTATAGGGTTCTTCACCACTAGAACATCCTGCACTCCATATGCGCAAGTCTCTCTCCTTTGACCTGCTAATGAGATTAGGGAGTACTTTTTCCTTGAAAAAGAAAAAATGATCGACCTCACGCATGAAAAAGGTATGATTAGTTGTTATTTTGTCAACCAGCGTTACAATCGCATCTCCAGTTCTATCAGTTACAACATAATGAAAGTAATCATTAAAATTTTGGAAGTTTTTTTCTATCAATACATTACTAAGCCTGCCCATTAAAAGAGTTTGTTTTTCTTTCTTCAAAAAGATACCATAATTTAGTTTAATATACTCAGCTAGTTGTTTAAACTCTTGGTCTGTGATTGAAAACATAGCATTATTACACCTCCTTCTTAATCAGATTTCGCTGTATTAGTTTCAGGAGAGCCCTTAAGGCTCTCCTGAAACTATATTTGCAACAAGGTCTACCACCTCTGTCACAAACCTGTACTTTTTTTGAAATATAAACTTTAGTTGTAGTTAGTACTTTCCAAATTCGTTATTGCTTAGAGAAATCTGAGATGAACTGTTTGTTGCCCCAGCTCCGGAATATCCTTGTTTATCGTAATTATTGTTGAACTTTTTCTTTCGGGACATATCTTCCAGCATTTGCAATACCTCTGGGTTGAGGTCATCAAATCCGCTAGAGGAGGACCCATTGATTTTCCTCAGCTTAAACTTATTTACTTGATCTCTTAATAATTCTGCTTGACTTGAAAGTTCCTCGCTTGCAGCAGCGCTTTCTTCCGAAGTAGCTGAATTGGTTTGAACCACGCTTGAAACCTGCATGATACCTTGATTGATTTGATTAATTCCCAAAGCTTGTTCATTGGATGCCGTCGCGATGTCTGCCACCAGGTTAGTTGCTTTACTAACCCCTTCAACAATTTTGTTAAGTGCTTGTGCAGTTTCATTAGCGATTTTAGTTCCGCCTTCCACCTTCTTCATAGAACCTTCAATCATGGCAGTTGTTTCTTTCGCAGCATTCGCAGAACGTGCAGCAAGATTTCTTACTTCCTCAGCAACCACGGCGAAACCTTTACCATGTTGACCCGCCCTGGCGGCTTCGACGGCAGCATTGAGAGCTAAAATGTTGGTCTGAAAAGCGATTTCGTCAATTACCTTAATAATCTTGAAGATGTTTCCAGAAGCTTCATTGATCTCCTCCATAGCTTGAAGCATCTCTTTCATCTGCTGATTACCTTGAATGGCATTTTGTCTTGCTGCCTCGGCGAGCTCATTCGCTTGACTGGCATTTTGGGCGTTTAGCGTGGTTTGTGTGGATATTTCCTCGATGGAAGCTGTCAGTTCTTCGATAGAACTGGCCTGTTCTGTTGCACCCTGAGAGAGAGCCATACTAGAAGCAGATACCTGTCTAGACCCGGATGCTACTTGTTCGGATGCGGTATTGAAGCTTGTCATCACCTCATTAAGATTAGTCGACATACGCTCAAAGGCTGTTGACAGAGTACCAATTTCATCCTTTGTGTTAGTCCGAATGCTTACATCTAAGTCTCCATCCGCAATCTTCTCTGCAACACTGACTAGTTGAATAATTGGTCTGCTTATGATTCGCGAAATAAACACTCCGAGAATGATAGCAATGATGACCGCAATAACAACAACTGCCGTCATTACTTGAATAGTACTATTGGCTGTCACGCCATATTCTGTAGTTTTATCCAAGCCGCCATCAATTTTTAATTGAAATAGTGTAGCAATCGCCTCAGCTACTTTAACAGTTGGATCAGTACCTTCTCCGTAAAACAGAGCGACAGCTTGCTCTGTCTGATTGGCCTCGACTAATTGAAAGACCTTATCTCTGTTTTGTTTATATTTGGATAAATTATCTGACAAAACTTTATAGACCTCAAGTCCCTGTTCTGTCTGCATGTTTTTTTCCATCTTTATTAATCCGGCATCAATAATAGTGTCTTTTTCTTTCAACGTGTTGAGGCTTTTTGAATAATCTGCGTTATGAAAAAGCACATCTCTAATGAGACTCCGTTCTTCTTGAAAGGCTAAACCGACCTCTCCGACGTCAGCTGTAGCTATGCCATATACATTAAAAAGGTTGCCGAAATTGGCTGTAGTATTCTTCAAGCTTATTATGCCAACAACACCAACAACCCCCGCTAAGATAGCGATTAGAACAAAAGAACTAATTATTTTCGAACCAATTTTCATATTATAAAACCACTTCATGAACCCTTTCCTCCCTATCACTTAAATATTTTCTAGATTCTCAGTTTCCAAATCGGTCAGGAGTTTACCAGAATCCAAAAGAAGTTTTACCTCATTCCCTACCTTACCTATACCTCTGATATATTTATTTCTTTCTTTGTTCAGACTTGGCGGAGATACGATTTCCTCATCCGAAATTGAGATCACCTCAGAAACACTGTCAACGATAAGACCTATCGGGGTTTCTCTAATATCAATGACTACAATGCATGTCCGATCGTTATATTCTCTGAAAGGCTTTCTAAACCTCAACCTTACATCCATCAAAGGAATAATCTTTCCCCGCAAATTAATGATTCCTTTGATATACTCAGGCATTTCCGGAATTTCCGTGATAGGCTGAAGGCCAATTATTTCTGTTACGTATTTAATCTCAATACCATAAAATTCAGTCCCTAAACAAAATGTGAGGAATTTACCCTTTTGCGTGTCTTCAACTTGATCTTCACTGTCTACTGCTTCATTCTCTGACATGCAATCTATCCTTTCCGCCTGAAAACTAACTCCATGCTCGTTTATCTTTGCTGTTGCTGCTCAACGCAAAGAGATTAGTTACAAGTAAAATTACCCGGTTTTCTTGACACTGAACAGCCCCGCAATATCAAGAATTAAACTGATACTTCCATCTCCTAATAAAGTACACCCTGCGAGTCCCGTGACCTTCTTGGTGTGTTTAATATAGGCAGGAAGTGATTTAACGACAACTTGCTGCTGACCGATTAACTCATCTGCAAAGATACAAAGAGTTTGATCATCCTGTTCTACCATAATGATGATTCCGTCGGCAAAATTAGTAACAAGCGTATTGACATGATACCTTTCATGTAAGCAGAGTATAGGAAAACACTGCCCTCGGACCATTATCATCTCATTATCATCCGGATCAACAATAATATCAGCGGTTTTTGGCCTAAAGGATTCCTTAATCGCGGTTGTCGGTATGGTATAACGCGAATCCCCCACTTTAATATTCATACCATCGATGATAGCCAAGGTTAGTGGAATTTTAAGAGTAAGGGTGGTTCCCTTTCCGGGAACACTATCCGCCGTAATTGCTCCCCCCACTGCTTCAATATTTTTAACTACAACATCCATTCCAACCCCGCGTCCAGAATACTCTGTAACAGTCTCATTTGTTGAAAATCCCGGCAAAAAAACCAAGTTATAGATTTCATTATCCGTGATTTCGTCCTCAGGAACTTGAAGCAATCCCTTTTCACGTGCTTTGGACATGATTTTAGCTTTATTAAAGCCGCCTCCATCGTCACGTATAATGATTAAGACATCCCCTCCTGCATTTTTTGCTTCTAAGGTAATCGTTCCCCAACGGGGTTTCCCCTTCATTTCTCGATCTGAGGGCATTTCAATCCCGTGATCAATTGAATTGCGAATAAGATGCATTAAGGGATCAGAAATATGTTCAATAATATTTTTATCGACCTCGGTCTCTTGACCAATCAACTCAAGTCTAACATCCTTGTTGAGCTTTTTGCACATATCGCGAACTGTACGGTTCATCTTTTGGAACGTGCCTGTTAAAGGCACCATGCGCACAGACATGACAGTATCCTGTAACTCGCTGGTGATTTTTCTAAGTTGTCTGGCTGCCTTTTCAAAGTTATTAAGTTCCAAGCCCTTAAGATCGGGATTTTGAGTCACCATCGCTTCAGCGATCACCATTTCCCCAACCAGATCCATTAACTGGTCTAACTTGGCTACACTGACACTTATAATACTTTGCTGAGATGCTGAAGAATAGCTTTCTTTTTGATCATTCGTTATACCTTCACGAGACGAAGAAACGGAAATTTTAGCACTGTCGTTTAATAAGATTTTCCTTTCTTCATGGAGATCGTCAAATGGTTCACTATTCTTGACTTGTGTTAGTTGAAGGTCCTTTAAATAGATTGTCTGGCCTAGAGTTCGATGAATTTCTTCCAAAGAACGATCCGTTTTAAAAAAGAGTGTAAATCCCTGTTCCTGAATAACTTCTGCACTATCCTCATGATCTAGATCTGCCGGGATATGGTAGTATTCTTTAACTAGATCCCCAAGATCATTAACCACCCCAAACGCTCTTAGGTTTTCCATTCCACAATCTTCTTCAAAAAAAAGAGAGGCCTGAAATGAGTTACTATAGGATTGAGGTTCTGTTCTTACTTTACTTATATAATATTGCTGCTTCTTGTGGGCAGAATATCCTTTTGAAGTTGCTGTATCTTTCATTTCTTGATCACTAACCGTGTAATTCTGAGCTTTAATGGTGGCATGAAAGACTCGTAAACTCTCAATTAAGGCAGCAGCATCCCCTTCAGCTTCATCTCCATTTCTAATCTTTGCAATTTCCACTTTGATAAAATCAATACCTTCAAGCACTAAATCTGATAATTGAGAGGAGTCAATATTCTTCGGCTTGTCCTCACGCAGAACAAAGAATACATCCTCCATAGAATGGGCTAAGGTTGAAATATTATTGAAAAGCATCATCGCCGAGGAACCTTTAATTGTATGCATTATCCGAAAGATCTCATTGATAGCATCGGAATCGTAGGATTCAAACTTCTCATTGGCAATGATTAATTGCTCCATTTGCTCAATCAGTTGCATTGATTCAAATATAAAGAGCTCCAACATGGGCTCATTGTGATACTGGTCGGTCAATTTAATCACCCCCTTTTGACTTGGAATTATCTGTTATACACCCAACACTTTAGAAATTGTTTTATGTAGTAATTCCTCCTTAAAAGGTTTAACGATAAAGGTTTTGGCTCCACTAATTATTGCTTGTTTCACCATCCCCTCCTGACCCATGGATGAAACCATGATTATCTTAGCCTGAGGATCAAATGCTTTAATTAACTTGAGAGCTTCAATACCTGACATTTCGGGCATAGTAATATCCATGGTCACAACATCAGGACGCAACTCTTTATACATTGAAACTGCAATTAAGCCATTCGCGGCTTCTCCGACAATTTCAACATCTTGATTCTGGAGCATATTTCGAATAGAAACCCGCATGAAAGCCGCATCATCAACAATAAGTAGTTTTTTCATCTAACTTCACTCCTCGTATTAACTGGGATTACTTACCCTATTCTAATGCAAAAGCACCCAACAACATTTTTAGAGCAGATAAAGTATGATCTTTTAACGAAAAATTATAATTATCCATGCGCCATCTCAGTACACTTGCTCTTTCTAAGCCGATAATAAGATCGGCCATACTTTCTGGATCGACATCTTTAGAGAGCACTTCTTTATGTTTAGATTCCGTAATTAAGGATTTGACTGAATTGAATCTTTTGGTAAAAATATTATAAACCACAGCACTGAGCTCTGGTTCACACATTAATCCCTCGCAGGATAGGGTAATTGCAGTTATTTCGGGGTAATTTTCATAATAGGTTACATAAGCTTCTACAAAATAAGTAATTGCTTCGATCGGCGCATAATCTCTAAGCTTTAAGGATTCAATAATTGCCTGATCATATTGGGAAAAATATTCGAGTACCGCCAGAATCAATTCGTTCTTCGATTTATAGTGCTTAAATATGGTTGATTCGGAGATACCCTGCCTCTTCGCCACCTCTCTAGTCGTAAGCCCCTGAAGACCCTTTTCACTAATAACTTCAATCGTCGATAAAATCAAGCTTTCTTTAGTATGTATCAGTTTAGACAACAGCGTCCCCTCCGTCGAGAGTAATCATTTACTCGCCTATTATATATAATCATAATACTTGGTCGACATTTTTCTGTCAATTAGTTTTTAATTCGTTTTAAATATTTTTTTCTATTTAATTTTCACTTATATCCGCTAATTTTTCCGGACTGTTCAATTAAATAGAAAGATACTCTTCTGCTGAACCTTAACATTAACGTTTTGCAGAAAAATCCTCCTGCAACAATAACAAAATCCCCCTCTATTGCATAGTGCATTAGAGGGGAACCTGAGTTGCGAAAAGTTTCTTAGTTCACTGCATCAAGATACGAACCTTTGCAATTGCAGTTTTAGAACTTAAAGGATCAGGAATAACTGTTAAATCAAAAGACTGAGCGCTGTTTAATACCTCATACCCTAGTTCACCTGTCATCCTTCCTCCGGCTTTAATTGTCCCATCTATAGCATTCTTAAAGGCCGGAATAGCTTTTATGCTGGATTTTTGCTTTTCACCATTCAGATCTGTAAGTTTAAACCCGATCATACTTCTAACCTCGATATCATTGCTTCCCTGATTTTCAATCGTAAGATTTATAAAAAGGTACGTATTATCTTTTCTTGCAGACTTATCATAACCACTTCCGTCAGAAGTCCTGATACCGCTAATTCTATATTGAAGGTTTCCTATCTTAAAAGTCTCCCCTAACTCATATGCCTCTTGCTGAGGTATAGGTGCGGTTTGTTGCTTCTGGAATTGTGGCGAATTAGTGTGTGCCTGTGTAGTTAAGGCGCCAGCCCCTAGCAAGAAGATTATCATTGGTACAAGAAGGACTAGCAAACTATATTGAATCTGAGAGCAATACCTAGGTTTTCTTCCCATCTTACGTGATGCTACTAGTTTGCACATGTTCTTCGTCCTCCTTTTGATTTATAGTTTGTCAATAGAAAACTGATTTTAAGTGAATATTAGCACAACTACCTCCTTTTTGTCTATAGATAAAGGATATAGTATTATTAATTATTAATATGGTATTTTCTTGAAAAGACTCTCAATATCCTTAAACTACAGTAATCTAACTTTTATTTAACGACTTTCATCTATTATTTATATATATTATAATAATCACAATATATTATGATAACAAATTCTTATATGCCTTCAACCTAAAATTGGTTCTCACGCAAGTCGTGAGAACCCTCAATCACTACAATTCCAAGCATCGTATAATAACATTACTCCTTCTGATATTTCTATTTTACTTAATGCACCATAACCTAATAAGAATGTATTCACATATTTCTCTAACATTTCGCCAATAAAATAGTCAGAGATAGGATAGACCTTGACACCCTTTTCGGCTGCAGCCTTACGCATATTGTTTTCACTTTTTCTTATTGCTGATTTTATTAACAAATGACTCCCTGCACTCTCACCAATAATCTTAATATCATCACCAAAAATTGATAATTCTCTAATTAAGTGTCCCCTCTTATCTTTATATAGCTTGCGCATCTTATTAAGATGCTTTTCGTAATTGCCTTCAGCTATAAACTTCGCAACGATCCTTTGTTCAAGAATCGATACATCCGAGCCGAATTCACTGTATATCCCAGTGTAGTTTTTGATCAATGTCAACGGTAATACCATATAGCTTATCCTAATGGATGGGGCAATTGAGGTTGAAAATGTGCCAACATATATAACTTTACCATTCTGGTCGATACTCTGTAGGGATGGTAAGGGCTTTCTAATATATCTGAATTCACTGTCATAGTCATCTTCAATTATAAATCGCCCATCCGCTTCATTTGCAAAATTAAGCAGCTCAACCCTTCTGCCTATAGGCATGCTGATTCCAAGAGGAAACTGATGGGACGGAGTCACATAAACCGCCACATTAGTAAGATTCTTAAGAGGTTCAATCTCTATTCCCCTGTCATCAATAGGTATAGGTAAGATTGTATGTCCCATATGTTCAAACGTTTTATATGCCTTTCGATAAACAGGGTTTTCCAGGGCTATAGAAGTATTATTGTTTAAGACAAGGCTCAATGTACGCAATGAACTCTCGGTTCCTGCTCCAATAATTATTTGTCTTTCATCACAGTTTACACCTCTTGAGCTGTGTAAAAAAGCAACTAATTCTCGCCTTAAATTCACATCTCCCTGCGCCATAGTTCTCTTTAAAATGCTATGGTCAAATTCGTTAAAACAACTTTTAAAAATATTCCTCCATGTTTTATAGGGAAATGCATGGTGGTCAATATCACTGGGAGAAAAATCAATTTTGAGATTGGACATACTAATTTTTAGAGTGTTTTCTTGATGAGTAACGTTTATTCTGTGATATACGTCAATATCGCAAACAAAGTATCCCTTCTTTGGGACAGCTATAATATAGCCCTCGTCTATTAGCTGGCTGTATGCTGTATCAATCGTGTTAATGCTGACGCAAAGATGCTCGGAAAGTTTTCTCTTTGAGGGAATTCTATCATGAGGCTTATAATTCTTACTTTGAATTTCAGCTTTTAGCCACTCATAAATTTGCCTATATAATGGTGCTTTATTCGTACATAATGGCAAAGTAATCAAAGGTGCCCTCCAAACTGTTACTATACATATATTGAAAACTGATACTTTTAGAGGTAACAGATATATTCTATAATCAATCTATTAATTGTCAAGGAGGATTATTAGTTTATGAACAAACAAAAGAGGGTAGCTGCAATTCATGATATCTCTTGTGTGGGCAGATGTTCACTTACGGTTGCCCTGCCCATTCTTTCAGCAGCAGGGTTTGACACAAGTGTATTGCCTACAGCGATTCTATCTACTCATACTGGCGGTTTTGAAGGTTTTACATATAGAGATTTAACGGAAGATATAAAACCTATCTCAGATCATTGGCAATCACTTAATTTACAGTTTGATGCTTTATACAGCGGGTTTTTAGGTTCTTTTGAACAGATTGACTTAGTAGCAGACCTATTTGACACTTTTAGAAGTAACGATACCTTAGTAATGGTCGACCCTGTGATGGCAGATAACGGAGTTTTGTACTCCATTTATTCCCCAGAAATGGCTAAGGGCATGACCAAACTGTGTTCAAAGGCAGATATTATCGTCCCAAATTTGACCGAAGCTGCTTTCCTTTTAGATGAGGATTATATTGGGGAAAATTATTCACAAGAATATATTGAAACGACCTTAGAAAAACTATCTTCATTGGGATCAAAAATGGTTGTACTATCGGGTGTTTCGTTTGAAAGAGACAAATTAGGAGCAGCCGCCTTTAATAGCGAAACAGGTAAGATTAGTTATGCCTTCAATGATAAGATTGACGGTTACTTTCATGGCACAGGAGATGTATTTGGGAGCGCCTTATTATCTGCGCTTTTAAATAATTTTCCTCTTGAAGAAGCAACACAAATAGCCGTAGATTATACTCATATGTGCATAAGTTTGACTCAAAAAGCAGAACTGGAAAAAAGATATGGCGTCTGCTTTGAAAAAGCAATTCCCTATCTAATCAAGAAATTAGGGTTATATACTGATCAAGTTACAATCAAATGGGAAAACTTTTAGAAGAACAGCCGGTGATGAGGCTAACATTTACTCAATTTAGTTTCGAATACACATACAGCGGGGGTATCCAAGATTCTGGATACCCCCGCTGTATGTGTATTCGAGGCCTGTGTGAGACTGTTTAATTCTGACCCATTTTTAGGAGTTGCTTGGCCAAATCTTCTATCCTTACCAAACTATTGGCAATTTCCGTCACTTCATTTGCATGACTTTCGGTTACCTCCGTCAGTTGCTTAATAGCCTCAATTAAAAGCCCCACGGATGATTGAACCTCCTGGACATTTCTTTCAATTGCTTGAGTAGATGAGTCTGTATCTGTGGCAAGCTTCCTAACTTCTTCTGAAACAATGCTAAACCCTCGTCCATGCTCCCCTGCCCGAGAAGATTCAATCGCCGCATTTATCCCTAGGATTTTACTTTGTTTGGAAATTTTCTTGATTTCCTGTGTTAATTCGTTGGTTCTGCGCATCTCCTTGTTTACCTGTTCTGTCTCTGCGTCCATACTTCTGAGTGTTGCCGCCAGTTCTTCAGTCGCAGCTGACAAATTGTGAGCTGATGAAGAAATTGTGACCGCAGACTCAAGGATTTCCTGACCGGTTATTAGAAGATTGTCATAATGCTCAAGGGAACAAGCAATGGCAAGGCAGCCAGCGACCTTTGACCCTTCAAAGATCGGTTGAGCGATACCGACAAAAGGTACTCCAAAAATTTCTTTCGACACCCGTCGTACAACGCGTTGTCCACTCGTAAGCGCCTCCAAAACATTTGAGCCTGGCGTAGGTGCATTTCCAAGCTTGGCTCTAGTATCAATTGTTTTTCCCGGGTAATAAGCAACGATTTTCTCAGTATCGAAAAGTGTAACGGCAGCGTCAACATTAAAAAATTGCTGAACTTCCTCAGCTATAATCTGGTAAGCCTCGAATCTTTTCACTTAATTTCCTCCAAGTTAAGATTACTGAAACAAAAGCCACAATCTTTATTGTAAGTTATAGAACGGATAATTTCAACGAACACCTGTTAATAGCCCTTCCGCCCATCATCTTATTGGGATTCATATTTCCGGGTTGTTCTTAGACTGCCCATATCAGATTTTGTTTTTCACAGATGTCTTTCATGAAGGAACGCTGGGAACCATCCTTGAAGTGAACCAGAATCATATTTCCATCCTCTTTCGCAATGATACCCTCTCCAAAGGTTCTATGTTCTATTACTAAACCAACAACCAAATCACTGGTCATATTTGCAGTTTCTTTTAGGATAGCTTCTTCCGGATTTTCCCCTTTCATAACCAGAGAAGTCTCGCGAACAAAACGAGAAGGCTTAACATGTTTATTATGATAATAATCCATCGAGCATAAGGTTAAGTGCTCTTTAGCCCTGGTCATCCCTACATAGAACAGGCGCCTTTCCTCTTCCAATAATTCTTTCTGTCCACGTTGGTCGTTCTCAGGTATAACCCCTTCAACGAGGTCAAGCAAATAAACCCGTTCCCATTCTAGTCCTTTAGCTGAATGCATCGTTGAAAGTGTCACAGCATTACTGTGCTTATTTTTATAAGAAACCTTCATTTGCTCTTCTAATAAGGTCAAGCGCTTGGCAAATTCTACTATGGCAGATTCATTTTGAGCAATTGAGATTAGAATATCCAGGAGACTCCCGATATACTCTTCGGAAAACCCTAACGAGTCACATATTCGTTCAATCGCTTTATCATATTCCAACTGGTTTCTGATAAAAAGGATGGCCTTTGCAGGAGTAAGTTTATTAAGCACCTTAAATTGTTTCTTGAGTTCTAAATACTCATTTTTACGCTTTGACGTAACCTCTGGTTGTTCTGCTAAGATCTCAAAGATTGAGCGGTCAATTGCCCTTTGCTTAAGATAATCGAGTTGTTGCTTTCTAATATGACAATTAAGCTTAGACCAAATCTTCTCTAAGATTGGCAAGCTTTTATCACTAAAAGAGAAGCGCAGAAAGTTTAGAATATCATTTATAACCCAGTGTGAAAAAAACTTCTGCTTGCCTGCCTCTCTCATATAAAAGGGAATATTAGCCCTGCTTAACTCTTCAGCCAAACAAATTGCAGATAGATTATTGCGGTAAAGAACCCCTACCTTCGATAAATTCTTTTGACGTCTAAGTTCTTGGACTAAAAACTGATACTGCTCCCTCATTCCTGTAAAGTGCTCTATTCGAAGTATGTCTCCCGCAGGATTCTTCGTGAACATTTCTTTATCAAACCGCAACTTATTAGCCCCAATGAGCCCACGGGCTGCGTCTACAATTTGGGGGGTTGAGCGAAAATTTTGTTCTATTCGCAGAATCTTTGCACTAGGATATGTTTGTTCGAAATTCAATAAATACTCCGGCTCGGCAGCTCTAAATCCAAAGATGCTCTGGTCATCATCCCCGACCGCAAAAATATTGCCTTTAGGTTTTGCGACGATCTCTATGATCTTATGTTGGAGAAGAGAAGTATCTTGGCTTTCATCGGTGAGAATATAGTCAAAGCGCCTTCGATAAGCCTCAAGATGCTTAGTATTTTCATTTAGCTCCTGGAACGCCATGGAAAGCATGTCATCATAGTCGATCAACCTTGGCTGACTATTTCTCTTATACTTCTCATAGTCGTTATAAATTAATGGGAAGTTCTTGACATCTGCCTTCTTATACTCTTCGGGCTGCTTTAAAGTATTTTTCACATAACAGATGGCATTCTGTAACCCTTCCAACTGCTCGTCCGTAATTGCTAAAGCATTGTGCTTTTCATAGATTCTACGCAGGACCCCTGTCTTGCTTTCAGCACCTTTTTGTTCTTCAATAATCTCGAACCGAGTGTCCGTTTGTCGAAAGGCTGACCGAACCACTTCATAGGCGAAACTATGGATTGTGGAAAATTGAATTTCTTTGTTAGTTTGGTTTTCCGTGTCAGCCTCAACTCCAAATCTTTCCATATATCGTTCACACATTTCTTTTGCGGCCGCCCGTCCGAAGGTCAGACAAAGAATCGCTCGGGGATCCACCCTTTTTACTCGTATCAAGTAGGCTATGCGAACTGTTAAAACCGTCGTCTTTCCCGCGCCCGGAACAGCCAAGAGCAATAGCGGCCCCTGATCATGGATGACTGCCCCTTTTTGTTGTATTGTTAAATTAAGTCCGCTTTTTTCAATATCTGCAAAGAATTCCTTTTCGTTTACCAAATTAACTCTCCCGCTTTTATAATTCAGTTATCCAACTATACTTTAGTATTTTATCACTGACATTAATAATAGTATATAATCCGACATCTGAAAGATCCTCGTTCGCTGCACAATACTCAGGAAAAGGCCCTCAATCCTTGAGTGCCTTCAGATCATAACAATACCTAATTTCATCATCTCTTTTTTATCAAACACGCTCAATAATCAACGCTTTACCCATGCCGCCCCCGATGCACAAAGTAGCCAGACCATATCTTAGGTTTCTGCGCATCATCTCATAAAGAAGCGTAACAACGATTCTAGCTCCGGTACATCCCACAGGATGTCCTAACCCAACGCCGCTTCCATTGACATTAACAATCGAACGATTCAACTCCAATAATTTCTCCACAGCAATATACTGTGCCGCAAAGGCTTCGTTCACCTCAAAGAGATCAATATCCCCTAGGGTCAGGTTAGCCTTTTGCAATGCCTTCTTAACGGCCGGCACAGGTCCATACCCCATGAGTTCAGGTTCAACTCCAGCAACTGCATAAGACACTATTCTAGCTAATGGCTTAACCCCAAGTTCCTTAACCTTTCTTTCTGAGGCCAGTACCACCGCAGCTGCCCCATCATTGAGTCCCGAACTGTTTCCAGCAGTGACGGTACCATCCTTGATAAAACTTGGCTTTAATTTAGCAAGATCCTCCATGGTTAAACCATCTCTCGGATGTTCATCTGTATCTATAACCTTTGACTTGCTCTTCTTAAAGGCGACGGTGACTGGTACGATTTCCTTTTTAAATCTACCGTTCTTGATAGCATCCAGGGCATTTTGATGACTTCTGAGAGCTATTAAATCTTGCTCTTCTCGGGTAATACCGTACTTTATTGCCAGATTTTCTGCTGTTTGACCCATCAAGATATGATCGATCGGGTCCTCTAATAGTTCCCAGACCGAGTCTTTTATCTCTCCATGTTGAAGCCGTTGTCCCCAGCGTGTAGTTTTTAGCAAATAAGGAGCAGAACTCATACATTCTACTCCTCCGGCTAAGACTAGTTCAGAATCTCCTAAGCGAATTTCCTGCGTACCGGACACGATGGCCTGCATCGCTGAACTGCATTGTCTTTGGACAGTAAATGCGGTTACCTCTTTGGGAAAACCAGCCTTTAATGAGACGACCCTTGCTACATTAGGCTCATCTGTCCTTTGGATACAGTTTCCTAAGATCACCTCATCAAACTGGCTTTTATCGACTATACCTGCTCTTTTCACAGCTTCTAGTGCCGGAAACAAGGCGAGTTCGTTAGGGAGCAGGGTCTTTAATGAGCCGCCGAAATCTCCTATGGGTGTCCGAGCCCCAGATAAAATAAAAACCTCTTGCACTGCGCTCAACTCCTTACTTTTCATTTACCAGAACATTATATCACTTAACAATAATAATAAGGTTTACTTTATCAGAAAATTCGGTTGCAAATAGCCGTATGCTTCTCCTTCGCTAAGATGTATGTTTACAATTAAAAACGCTCACGAAGATCTTACTTCTTGATTGTAAAATCTCCCTGAGCTTAAATCTCGCATTTTTAATCCATATTTCTAAAAATAGTCTTTTTTGTTACTAACAAATCCAGAATTCTTGTTAGGTTTTTTTATTATTTAGACAACATAAGAGCTAATCATTTTTTGATATCCCTGCCCTGAATTGCCATACACATCAATTAGAATTGACCCTTGCTCTCTTGTAACGTTTACATCGTTGTCTCTAGCCCATTGAACCACAAAAACAGATTTGCCCCTCTTCTGATAAGTCATCTTTGATATTTCCCTCGTTGATCACCGCATGACTAAAATCCGGCGTTCCATTCGCGAAGATTGCCTCGGCAGCATTTTTGTTATTTAACATGATATTTGTGATAGCTAAGGCAACCTCAGGCACAAATTTTAGTCTTTCGATCCACTGAAAGCAATAAAAATGAGTAACTGGATGACGAGATCCATCCTTAGGAGGTGTGCAGTACCATACTGTATAACTGTAGCCGTCATAGGACTCATCATTACAACGATTAAACGTGGCAGTTTCAGGAATCGAAACCATATTTCTCTTTGATTTCATCGAAGCATTCTTCGCTTCAGGAATTCTTCGGGCGTCAATATTCTCTTTCAGAAAATTAATGACTCCAACGTCTGCAAGGGTGCTGGTATCCCCTATTTCTCGACCCTCTGCGATGTCTTTTAAAAGACGTCTCATTATTTTCCCGCTTCGAGTCTTAGGTAATTCAGTACTCAAAAAGATGTCATCCGGCCGTGCAAGTGAACCTATTTTTAGAACAACATGTGCTTTTAGTTCATTAACCAACTCATCGTTAACCGCAATTCCTTCTTTTAAACTAACGAAGGCAAACACCGCTTGGCCCTTTACTTCGTGTGTCCTGCCCACACATGCCGCTTCAGCCACAAATGGATGATCAGCTAACGCACTTTCCACTTCCGCCGTTCCAATTCGATGTCCGGAGACATTAATGACATCATCCACGCGCCCAGTTACCCAAAAATAACTATCTTCATCCCATTTTGCTTCGTCTCCGGTAAAATACATGCCCTTAAACTGGCTCCAATAGGTATCTTCATATCGTTTGTCATCACCATACACCGTTTTAAGCATCGCTGGCCATGGCTCACGAATCACTAAATATCCGCTCTTACCTTTCGGGACAGGATCACCAGCGTGATCAACTATTTCTATATGGACTCCCGGAAATGGGATCGTGCACGATCCAGGCTTTAGGGGGGTAATCCCTGGGACGGGTGTCATCATGATCATACCCGTTTCCGTTTGCCACCAGGTATCCACTATGGGGCATTGCTCTCGTCCGATATGTTTATAGTACCACATCCAAGCTTCCGGATTAATCGGTTCACCGACCGAGCCCAAGAGTCGTAAACTTGAAAGATCTCTGCCCGAGGGATAACCTTCTCCCCATTTCATAAACGTACGAATCGCAGTTGGTGCAGTATATAAAATTGTAACCCTATATTTCTCAACAATTCTCCAATACCGATCCTTTTCTGGATAATCAGGGGCTCCTTCATACATCACAACCGTTGCACCATTACTTAATGGCCCATATACCAAATAACTGTGTCCTGTTATCCAACCAACATCCGCCGTACACCAATATACATCTTCTTCTTTAAGGTCAAATACCCATTCATGCGTTGTCGACACCCCAACCATATAGCCGCCTACCGTATGAACCACGCCTTTGGGTTTTCCGGTGGTTCCGCTCGTGTAAAGAATAAAGAGCATATCATCCGCTTCCATTGCTTCCGCCGGACATACTATCGAAACATTCTCGACAGCTTCGTGATACCATATATCTCGTCCTTCTATCATATCGACAGGTTGACCGGTCCGCTTGACGACGATTACATTTTCTACACAATTATTTATACAAGTTACAGAGGGAAGTGCACGATCCACATTAGCTTTCAACGGGATACTATTTCCTCGTCGATAGCTTCCATCCGTGGTCACTACAACCTTTGACTGAGAGTCCTGAATCCTGTCCTTCAAAGCTTCTGCGCTGAACCCGCCAAATACAACACAGTGCGCAGCTCCTATCCTGGCACACGCGAGCATCGCGATAACGGTCTCAGGAATCATAGGCATATAAATTGTCACACGGTCTCCTTTTTCTACATCAAGAGACTTAAGTACATTCGCAAACTGGGAAACCTCGCGCAGAAGATCTTGATAGGTAAGGACTCGTCGATCTCCTTGTTCCCCTTCAAATATTAGAGCCGCTTTGTTCCGACGCGCTCCTTTTAAATGACGGTCCAGGCAATTATAAGCTGCATTCAATTTTCCGCCGACATACCACTTTGCAAATGGATTATTCCATTCTAGAGTGGTGTCCCATGATTTAAACCAGTCCAATCGTTTCCCTTGTTCGTTCCAAAACTCATTCCGCTCCTGCCCTAGCTCATAAATTTCCGGGTTTTTAATTACGGCATTGGAGCTAAATTCCTTAGGAGGGAAAAATATTGTTTTCTCCTCCAGTGATCCTGGTCTATGTTTTTCTGTCATATATTACCCTCCTATGTTTTACTTCTTTTATAATACACTACCCAGCCTAAAAACGTTAGTCATTTAGCTGACAATTCGGAATATTAATCTTCCATGCCGCCTACCCCGCCGGTAGACAAAAAATACTCAGTAAAACCCAATTTGAATTATTCAAAACCCAGCCTACTGCTCCGCCTCCGCACCCAGGGGTTTTAGATTCAAACACTGCGCTCCGGCCCTTAGTTGACTAGTAAGAAAATTTGATATACTAAAGAGGAAAGAAAGCGTCCTTACTAGAATATTCATAGTTAATATAGTTTTTTAGCTTGGACTGGACCTATTTACTTAGGAAATATAACAAAAGGGAGATATGTGATGTCTAACTTCTTTGAAATTAATCCACAACGTTTTGAACGGAGCCCGTTTAAGTTAATAGGTAAGGATTGGATGCTTATTACTGCTGAAAAGGATGGTAAGCTTAATACTATGACTGCCTCGTGGGGAGGTTTTGGGGTAATGTGGGGTAAAAATGTTGCCTATATTGTTCTCCGCCCACAACGCTACACTAAAGAGTTTGTGGATAACTCTATGACATTTTCCATCACATTTTTGGATAACAGCTTTAGAACAACATTAAGTTATCTTGGCACAAAGTCTGGCAGAGATGAGGATAAAATCAAAAACTCCAAGTTAACCGTTCTTCATACCGATGATATTCCGTATTTTGAAGAAGCAAGTATCGCAGTCCTTTGTAAGAAACTCTATGCCCAAGAATATAAACCCGAGTTTTTTATTGATCAAGAGCTTAATGAAAAATGGTATCCTGAGGTTGATCATCATACATTGTACATTGCAGAAGTTACAAAAATCCTTATAAAAGAGTAGCAAAAAGGAAGGCAGTAAGGGAAGATGGGTGCATTTAAACCTGAAACTTGCTAACGGCTCCCTGAAGATTCTGGGCTAACGTCCGGCTGACATCTCCTCAACCACGGCTAAAGCTTCATCAACAACTCTCAACTGCTCTTCTGCACCTGTTGCCAGTTCGGTAAGTGACGTTGCAACCTGGTTCGCGGCCAGAGCCGCTTGTTCAACGCTAGCCGTTAATTCTTCACTGGCAGCAGCTAACTGCTCGGATTGGTAGCTGACCATAGTGACCATTTCATGCAAATGCATCCTCATCTTTTGGA
The DNA here is from genome assembly GCF_020595055.1 of Desulfosporosinus shakirovi. Lineage (GTDB taxonomy): Bacteria > Bacillota > Desulfitobacteriia > Desulfitobacteriales > Desulfitobacteriaceae > Desulfosporosinus > Desulfosporosinus shakirovi. The sequence continues at coordinate 61,393 of NZ_JAJDOO010000007.1, forward strand.
AACCATTCGCCATTTGACCGATTTCGTCTTCCGCAACCCCCCCTGTCTCACGCTCTCTAAAATCTCCTTGGGCCAAGAGCAGACACTCGTCTCGAATCAATAAAACAGGTTTTGTGAATCTTTTGGCAATAAATACAATTGCAAGTCCCGTTATCAATAAACAGACTACGGCAATCATCAGATTAAATGAAGGTTTTGCTCGGAAACAACAGCATTCCTGCCGCCCTCTTTTGCTTTGTACAAGGCTCGGTCAACTCGATCCATAATTAAATCCTCATCATCCTGACTACAAAATGATGTGACACCAAAGCTGCAGGTTAGAGCCATTCCTTTCTTCATTGACTCTTTACAGATTGATTTTCGCAACCTTTCCGCGAGGGCAGAGGCCTCTTGACAATGGGTCTGAGGTAAAAGAATTACAAACTCCTCACCACCCCAACGTGCAAAGACATCCACTCCCCTAACTAATCCTTTCACAAGATTGACTATTTCTATAAGAACTATATCTCCAAAAATATGGCCATTTTTATCATTAAACTGTTTGAAATGGTCTATGTCAAACATAATAAGAGAAAAGGACTTCCCATACCTCCTAGCTCCTTCAATCTCACTGCTCAACGCCTCGTTGAACTTCAGTCGGTTATATATATTAGTTAATGAGTCTTTCATAGAAAGCTCTTTAAAGTATTGTTTGTTAACAAAATCAAGCCTCATGTACTTACCTAAACTGTAGGAGGATATGCTACTGAAAAAGATTGCTAGTGACAGATACCCAAATACCGAACTAAACTCAAGCAAAGGTGGATGGTATTTGGTCAGAGTAATAACCATATAACCAATCAATGCGAAAAGTGAAAGAAACACTTTATAGTGCAGTAAGTTTGGCACTAAAAAGAAGATCGCTAAAACAATCACATTAATCGAAAAAGCCTGGATCAGAAAATGATTGTCCTCATATTTCATAACAATTATAAAAAACAGTACAATGAAGATGAGTTGATAGATAGTGATCTTTAAAAAAGGAGATGACTTCAGGAAATAATCTGGCTTGAAATAAAACATCACTGATAATCCAAGGAACGTCAAACGACATAGAAAAAAAATAGCCAGAACTATAAATTGGCTGTTTGTTGAAAAATCATAAACTAAGTATAAGGAAAAAATGCTTCCAACTATAAGAGCGACTTTTCGCATATAATTTTTAGACCTTGTTAAGTATGAATCCTGAAATTGCCGTTCTAAATGCTTGTCTAAGAACATTCCCGTTAATCTAGAAGTAACATGGTTTTGAGAATCCGCCAAAAAATCACTTCTTTCTAAAAGCACTACATTAGTAACCCAACCACCCTTTACATTCCACTATTAAGCATTTTAGATGAATATCCCTGCCCTTTAAAGTAAGCGAGAATCCGCCTGTCTAAATCTATCTTCAGGGACAGATTAGAGCTTCTCTAGAGTTTCTAATATTTCTTGCTTTTGTTTCGGAATTATCAATTCCGAGACTCCCACTTCTTCAAGTGGGTGTTCCTTATTCTACTGGTGCAGATAGTCTCCGGTGGAGAGTATCGCCGAAGCCGTGGTCCCAATAGGAATGCCTACCGGCGTGGGATAGAGTATCGCCGAGCGCCTTTCCCAATAGGAACACTTAGCGCGCGAGGATCCTCAGCTCAATACGAGTTCACTAAACGGCTGCCCGACGATTTCCTGCCTTAGCTAAGAAAAATCGATCTTAAATATATCCGAAAACTGAAGGATTGCCTCACTTGTACAGAATACTCTGATTACACCCTATTGACAAGGAGGGGTCGGATGAAAAATATCTATCAACGTAATTTGGTATACGGAAGTGCGTCGTAGCGACAATGGACAGCTACAAGCTAAGACGAGCTATGTCGATACCGCCCGAGAAGCAACTGCTCATCTTTTGGTAAACGTTAATTCTTTTATCATCGAAGAAGCCCTATGGGAAGAACAGAGATCTTCAAAACCAATCAGCGCCCACACACGTCAAGTCACACCACTGCAAGGAAATAAAGCTTACTTCAGTTCCGGTCCGGCACTTAGGGAAGCCGCAACGTTTCTCAACGCCCCCCTTGCGGTTGCTCTATTTTCCGAAACTGTTAAAGGGATTATTCAGGTTGAAACCTTTCTCCTATGTGAGCGTGGCTATTGTTCAGAGGCTGAATACGATCAAAAGTGGACGGATTTCTATTTAGGCTCCTGTAGGTACTACAGCAACTTAGACAAAGTGACCAGGAGTTGGTATGAGCACGTTGGGGAAAGTAAAGGATCTGGTAATTTGTTTGTGCGCTTCAAGACTCAAATCCTTTTTGAGTTGAGGTAAGGACAATACTTATTGATAGGGAATTTAAGTAATTCTTTCCACGAGGTTAATGTCCGTCTAAAATTGGATGAGTTTAAAGTTAAAGAAGCCGATGGGGTTTTTTTGCTTACTCCCGACATTATTTGTCGTGAGGCAGCATCCTTACTAGTGAATCTACATGGCCTTGATTTACGTGGGATTTCTAAAAAAGAGCTGGCTAGGCTTTTAGGCAAAGGGCAAGGTTGTGTTCATGTAATTGATTTGGTGAGCGATTGTGCGCAAATACTGGACACACTCAATCCGCAAGTATAAACAACCCTTTTCTGCGCGAAAAGAGAAAACAAAAGTGAAAAAGTAAGACCCCCAAAGCCTTAAGGTAAGGATTTGGGGGTCTTACTTTTTAGAATCAATCCCGTCAATCTATTTCAATTTAACAACAATGTACTCCCAAAGCAGTCCAAGTCTGAATACCAACGATCCCATCCTGAACTAGACCCATACACTCTTGGAAAGCAAGGACAGCAGCTCTAGTAATAGGTCCAAAGATCCCATCAACATTGCCCGTATAGAAGCCTCTTGTTTTCAAGAGTCCTTGTAGTTTTACTACTGCTGGTCCGGTGCTCCCTTGTTCAAGAGTAGGACACTGATTTACCGGTGGCGGGGTTGGTGTATGACAATCTACGCCCAGCACAGTCCAAGTTTTTATCCCAACGATTCCATCTTGCACCAAGCCCATGCTCCCTTGAAATGCTACGACTGCAGCCTGCGTGACAGGGCCAAAGATCCCATCGACATTGCCTGTGTAGAAGCCTCTTGCTTTCAAGAGTCCTTGCAGTTTCACTACTGCTGGTCCAGTGCTTCCTTGTTGAAGAGTTGGACAGTGATTTACCGGTGGCGGGGTTGGTTTATGGCAATTTGCGCCCAACGCAGTCCAAGTTTTTATCCCAACGATTCCATCTTGCGCCAGGCCCATGCTTCCTTGAAATCCTACGACAGCAACCCGAGTTACTGGACCAAAGATCCCATCGACATTGCCCGTATAGAAGCCTCTTGTTTTTAAGAGTCCTTGCAGTTTCACTACTGCTGGCCCAGTGCTTCCTTGTTGGAGAGTTGGACAGTGATTTACCGGTGGCGGGGTTGGTTTATGGCAATTTACGCCCAACGCAGTCCAAGTTTTTATCCCAACGATTCCATCTTGCGCCAATCCCTTGCTCTTTTGAAAAGCAAGGACTGCCCCTCTAGTCAATGACCCAAAAATTCCATCAATTTTCCCAGGGTTGAAACCGGCTGCTGCTAACTTAGTTTGCAACTTTTTCACGCTAGCACCAGATGAGCCCATTTTTAATAAAGGACATTGCGGTTGTCCATTGGAATTACCTATGTTTTTGTTATGCAAGTCAAAGCCCCCTTTTTTCTAGTATATGTCGAACTAATTAACATTGTAAATTGTCCTTGATTTGTAAAATCATTATTAATATTCAGATAATCACTAACCCTTAAATAAGGCATAAAAGAATAAATCACAGGGTAATTATCTCTGATATTAAATGAAAGAGGTGACGATATTGACTTACCTTAAGGCGGGGAGCGCGATGGAACGAGGTTAGAGAGCTTCAAAGCCTGTTACTGGAATGGGGTTATAACCCTGGGCCGATTGATGGAGTTTTCGGGGCAAAGACTGAACACGCCGTCCTTCAGTTCCAAAGGGATCTGGATTAACGATGGACGGCATTGTTGGTCCCATAACTTGGCGGGTTATTCAAAGTCAACTGCCAGACTATCAAATGTACACAATTCAAGCAGGTGACACTTTCTATAAAATTGCCTTGAGATTTCAAATCAGTCTGTCAAGTTTATTAGCTGTCAACCCTGGGGTTGACCCTAATCAATTAAGAATTGGTCAACAAATTAGGATTTCCGTTCCTGGTCCTGGACCAGAACCCGTTCTTACACGTGTTGTAAGCGGATGGCTACCTTATTGGGTTCAATCTCTAGCTTTTCAATCCGTTCAAAATCACCCGGAGATATTTCATTCAATCTCACCTTTTTGGTATGTACTGACACCTGATGGTGATGTCCTAAGCTTTCATGGTGCAGAAAGCAGTACTTTCCTTTCCTATGCCAGAGCACATGGAATTAGGGTGATCCCACTTATTACGAATAGTTTTGACAGTGAACTCATTTCAATAGTTCTTAATGATCCAGTTCTTCGCCAAAAACATGTTTAGAACATCGTCAGCAAAACAGTTCAAATGGACTATCCCGGAATCGATATTAATTATGAGAATTTATATGTTAGAGACCGCGAACTATTTGTTGTCTTTCTGCGAGAACTAAAGGCCGCTCTTTATGCCATGGGCAGATTACTTATTGTGAGTGTTCATGCTAAGACTGACGCAGCAGGAGCCTGGAGCGGCGCAGAAGCACATGATTATGTTGGAATTGGCCAAGCGGCTGATGCCGTTCGTGTCATGGGGTACGACTTTCACTGGCAAGGAAGCGATCCTGGACCCGTGGCACCTGCCGATTGGGTCGATGCGGTCTTAACCTATGCGGTTTCAACTATCCCAAAAAATAAAATAGAACTTGGCGTACCAGTTTCTGGTTATGATTGGACGCTAGGTCAAACGACGACGAGTGTTACCTATTTTTTTGCTGTTGCTAAAGCTAACCAGTATAAAGTTCCCATTGTCTTGGATGCTTTACTGGGCCCCCACTATACCTATATGGATATTGCTGACGTTGGCCATGAAGTTTGGTTTGTGGATGCACTTTATTTCGGAACACTTTTAGACCTAGTTAATAAATACGATATCGGGGGGATTTGCATCTGGCACCTGGGTGCAGAGGATCCGAAAATTTACGATGCTATAATTAACAACTTCTAAATCCCTTCATTAACAGTATTCATTATGTTGGGACTCGTGGTTGATATGAACACAATCTGATCAATTATTTAAAGTTAGGAGCTTCTCGATTTGGAAGCTCCTTACTTTAAAGCGGTCTATGCACGGGAAAGCAATAGATATTCAGTCAATTACATAGAAATCCTTTTTTCTAGCATAATAGAATCAGGAGGTGTATTATGGATCTTTATTGGCTTATTCAAGCTGTTGCCTACTGGTCCTTAGTTTTATTTTTAATACCACTAAACTATATCAAAAAAATTATGCTGTTTGCTTTTCTAGGGGGATTTGTATATACATGGATAGTTCAAATATTTTCTGTAAATATATTAAAACGTTGGATATTTGAACCAGATATACTTATGGTCTATAACATTCCCGTGTTCTTTACTCTAAGTTGGTTCGCTGTTACGTTTCTTTTCGGTTATATGTTATGGCGTTTTTCAAGATATCAGATATGGATTGTCATTTTTTTTGTTTCATGGGCAACTGCAATGAATTATATAACTGTGTCCCTCAAACGGATATACCTTCCAGGGTGGAGTATTCCTGAAACGTTTATGTTCGCGATTTTTTCTCATGTTCTTTTGCTATATGCTTTTAAGTATCTGCATCATGTAAGTAAGTTAGGCGCTTCTGAGAATATGATTGAGGATTCTTTCTTGAGCTTTAAAAAAAGATAGTTATATATTTTTGTTAGTAAACTACAGAGTGCGCAACTTGGCTTTTAGCCAAGTTGTTTTTGTTGTTAAAGTTTTTTATTTAAGCTGTAGAAAAGTCTATTTTCAACTACGTCCAATTGAGATTTCTGAGGATAGGTAACCAGAGGTCCGCTAAAGAATCTGATGCAATTCTAGGTAATCCGGTAATGTATAAGTCACTTTGTTCTTTTTAATGCTTCTTTGATGAAAATAGTCTAAATTTATTATATTATTTTGACTTGTCCTTATATACAATATAATGATATTTGTGTTAATATTCAATTAAATGAATCTTAATTCATTTAATTGAATGGATTCCCATACACCTTATTTCCTCATATTGAAAGCTTAGAATTCTATAAAAATCCATCTTGAACGCGCATTATTGTTTGCAACCAATAATTAAATGAAATGGCAGGCGATATAACATGAATCAAAAGCCAGGTACAATTAATGACGACGCAAAAAAATGTGTTGATCAAGTTATCCATTATGTAGGGAAAGATATTACCTTTTGTATGTCCCTTGCCCTTGGTAAACCCATTATCTTTATGAATGAACTGTACCGACGAGCTAAAGAGGATCCCGAAATAAAGCTAAAAATCATTACTGCCCTCACGCTTGAAAAACCCAAAGGCCATAGTGATCTGGAAAAACGTTTTTTAGGACCTCTATCAGACAGGGTTTTTAATGGTGTTCCTGAATTTGATTTTATGCTTGATTTCAGAACTGGAAAGCTATCCAAAAACGTTGAAGTGCTCGAATTCTTCTGCAAAGCTGGCGGATATCTGTCTAGTCCTGAAGCTCAGCAAAACCATTTAGCTACAAACTACACCCACGCCACTCGGGATGCTATAGCCTTAGGTGCTAACGTCTTCGGCCAGTTAGTCGGTTATCAGGAAATCGATGGCAAAACGATGTATTCTATGAGTTGTAACACTGATGTCTGTCTGGAAGCCGTAAAAGCCTTAAAAGAGCTAAGGGAAAAAGGAAAAAAAGTCGCAATCATCGGAGAGGCAAATAAAAAAATGCCCTTTATGTATGGAGATGCAGTTGTAGAAGCGGATACATATGACATTATTCTTCAAGGGCCACAATACGATTATGAACTTTTCTGTCCTCCTAAAGATCCTGTTGCCCTACCCGATTACATGATCGGCATTAATGTCAGCACCTTGATAAAAGACGGGGGCACTATACAGGTAGGAATTGGCGCTTTGGGCGATGCTATTGTAGCAGGGCTTATCATGCGTAATGAACATAACGATTTATATCAGGAGATTTTAGAAAAGGCCGGTATTTTTAAACGATACAAAAAACTAATCACCGAATGGGGAGATACAGGAACTTTCGAGAAAGGTCTCTATGGTTCATCTGAGATGTTTGTTGATGCCTTTATGCAAATGTACAAAAGTAAAATTCTAAAAAGAAAGGTCTTTAACAGTGCCCCTCTTATGAAACTGATTAATGAAGGAAAACTCGAACCAGATAAAATCCCCGCTGATATTATAGATCAACTCATTGAAATGAAAACAATTCATTCTAAATTAAATGAGGAAGACTTTGTCTTTCTCACTGATTACGGCATCTTGAAAAGGGGTCTTTCCTATGAATCCGGTGCAATTATCGATGAAGGTACTAAATACTCTGCAGATATGAATAACGAAAGAAATCTAATGGAGATTCGAAAGCTGCTCGGGAAAGAGTTACTAGGTGGTCAAGTTATCCTCGGTGCCTTCTTTGTTGGCCCAAAAGCCTTCTATCGGGCTCTTAATGATATGAGTGAAGATGAAAGAAAACTCTTTGGCATGTCTGGTGTGGAGAAAGTTAACCAGCTTTATGGTGATGAAGAACTGAGAAGCCTGCAACGTAAGGACGCACGTTTTGTCAATACCGGCATGGTGGCAAGTGTTCTAGGCTCCATTGCTTCGGATCAACTCGAGGATGGTCGAGTTATCAGTGGAATTGGCGGCCAATATAATTTTGTGGCCATGGGGCACGCCCTAGCAGATGCCAGGGTTATTATGATGGTAAAAAGTACCAAAGGTTCTGGCAAGAGCCTTAAGTCCAACATCGTCTTCAGCTATGGTCATTGCTCTATACCCAAACATCTGAGGGATATCATTGTTACAGAGTATGGGATTGCCGACGTTCGCAGCAAACCCGAAAAACAGGTTATTGCGGAATTAATCAATGTCGCTGATTCCCGATTTCAAAACCAACTTTTAGATCGGGCCAAGAAAGCAGGCAAAATACCTAAAGATTATGAAATTCCACAAGAATACAGAAATAATACACCAGAAAAGATTACTGCCTTGCTTAAGCCTTATCAGACCCACGGAATATTCCAGCCATTTCCTTTCGGAACGGATTTGACGGATACTGAAATTGCTCTGGGGGGGGCTCTTAAAGGCTTGAAAAAGCTCTCAAGTGGCAACCGTTTAAAAATGGCTACAGGGTTGTTGCAAGAATTTTTTAGACCGATCCCAGAATCAACTCATCATTATATGGAGAGATTAAATCTCCTCAAGCCTTCTTCAATGCAAGAAAGGATCCTGCGAAAACTAGTGGTTTTCGCATTAAGAAACAATAATCTTCTCAAGAAGCCGAGTCTTAATCAAGAGCCTGTTTTAGATCAGGTCAGAAATAAACACTCGCTTTAGTTTCCACCTAATCAAAAAATAAAAGCCCCAATTGAGGGGCTTATTTGCATGGCCTGAGCGAAATTCTAACAGGATTTAGGACGATGAAACGTTTCCTCTTGTGAAGAATTGCTTTGCTTCCTGAACTCTTTGCTCCAATAGTCCATTTTCCATTTTATTCATAATTTCCGGCACTTTTACCTCGTCATCATTAAAGGTTGCCATAGCTGCTCTATTGACTTCTTTTTCCGTCTCAGCCAATCGATTCACAAAGCCAAGGTAATTATCTTCACTTTGATAATGGGCTATAATCATTTGCTCATACTGATCTTCGTTCGTAGCTAGCAATGCTAGATAATGCTCACAGAGCAGTTTTATTTCATTAATTTGGTAATTATAGATTTGTTTAACTAATCGTTCGGCTTTAGGATCCTTTTGCACAGTTTTTGTAATCATGACCAGAGCTTCTTCACGGGAAATTTCATACTTATATAGCTTGTAAGCTGTATTTAAGGCAATTTCCTTGGTGTATAGATAGCCTGCTCTAAAACCTTTTGTTGATTCTTTATATCTGCGATGACGTTGCAGATATGGGACAAAAACTATCGGAAAAAGAATCATCCAAGCAGATAGCTCCGGCTTTTCCAGAACACTGGCCGTAATTATTTGTGCTGTCCTAGTTTCATAAGCTAAGATGCTCTTATGATTTTCATCTATGATCACTTGTTCCTGATTAGTCATTTTCATCCCCTCTTTGATAAAGAACTCTCCCGGAATCCCAAGAGAGCTCTTTATTATATAATTCTAAGCTTTACTGACCCTCTTCTTCCATTCCAGGCGAATACTGCAGACTATGTGTAACTCGCGGTTCTATATCTCTGATTTGTTCCACAAAGATATAAAACCATGCACCTGCTTCAATTTTTTCGTCGATGATTAATTGATGTTCCTCAGAAAAGCCAGCCGCTTTTGACAAAAAGGGCAACCCCATCGTCACAAATAAATACAATAGTACTAAACTCAAGGCTAGCGACAGTGATTTGCTAGGCTTAAATCCATTTCTCGGTATTGTTAAGAACTCTCTCAATGCATACATTTTAAACCTCCGGCATACAATCTGTGCTCATTACTGCATCAATTTTTCCGTAATTTGAGGGAAAACTTTCATGAACATAATATACGCCATCGTAAAGGTTAAAGCAATATTAAAGGACTGACCGCACACATAAAGTATTGCCGGTTTTCCACCTTTAAAATACTTGCTAAGTTCACGGAAATTAGTCGATAAACCAATACTGGCAAACGCTAAAGCAAAGAACCACTTCTGGAGACTGCCCAAAAAGCTGCTGGTACCATTATCAATAAGCACTTTTGAGCTGTCTGAACCCATTCCTGCATAAATGAGAGTGAAAACTATAGACGCTCCAAGGAAACCAAGGACAAACTTAGGAAACCGATTCCAGATCTCACGCATTGCACTTGAGACTTTCAAATCTGCTTTGGATTTGTCAACATCAACCTTTAAGGCCCAATAGGCAGCAATACAAAAAGCCATTAAACCGATCATAATATTTTGGATCATTTTAATAGTCGCAGCCACGTCTCTGGCGACAGGTCCAAGGATTTCACCGGCTGCCACAACTGCTCCGGTGGAGTCAACCGTTCCGCCGATCCAAGCACCGCCAAGCACCGGGTTCAGACCTAGTGCCTTAATCATCAATGGCATTACAACCATCATTATGGCTGTAAAAGTAATAGAGATACCAACTGCAAGAGTAAGTTCTTCCTTTTTCGCCCTACAAGCAGCAGCGGCTGAAATAGCAGCTGAAACCCCACTTACAGACATATCTGCGGAAATAACCATGTTTAAAGTGGGCGATTCGATTTTAAGAATTTTTTGTCCGAACCAGAAAGTAGTTATTAAAACAACTGGGGTTACTATCCAAGTAACAAACACTCCAGGTATGCCGATAATCATCATTTTGTTGATCAAAATGGTGGCACCAAGGAGTACCAAGCCTGTTTTTATATAGTATTCAGTTTGTACAGCCGGCATAATCCACTTTGGTGTACCAATGGTGTTACTTACTAAGAAACCAAGGATAATAGCCCACATTACGTATTCCAATCCCCAAGCTTTGGCAAATTCGTGACCTCCTATGAAGAAGGACAGTGCTGCAACAATAAATACTGCAGGAAAGGCAACTAAGAATTTTCCCGCTGATTCTCCCATGAAATGTTTTCCTATACCAAATAAAAGAGCCAAAACAATCATTAATGGAATCATTGTAGTAATATGATTATAGGGTTTCGTTTCAGCCGCAGACTTAGCTTTTTCTGCGTCAGCTTTAGCCTTTTGCCAAGCCGCAATTTTGGTTTTTGCTTCTTTATTTAAATCAGCATCCTGAAAACTTGCTGCCGAGGCTGCTTGTTCTGCTTGAACCGCTGTAGCTTTTGCCTCTGTTGTCGCTACTTTTGCTTTTTCATATTTTTCCGCAGATGCTGCACTTTTTGCTTTTGCATCACTCTCACTTAGGAAAAATGATTTCAGCGGATTATCGCTGCTCCATGATCCAGGAACAGTAAAATATTTAGAAACTGATTTAGCCAGAGAAGCGCTGGTACCCTTTAGAGCAGCTTTTGCATCACTTGCCTCAAGCCAGGCGATGGTTTTAAATGGTGCTTTTTCCGCTTCAGCCTGCATCGTAGCATTGCTATCTGCAATTATTTTATCCATATTTGCTGGGGGATTAGCGAAAAACAAGAACATGCTTAAGATAAGAATAATAGCTCCAAGCCAAATTGCCCAGTAATCTTCAAATTTTAACAAGAAAGAATATTTACTTTTAAGGTTCGTAGAATTAGACATTTTTTACCTCCCAAATTTAAATTTTTGTTCTTTGTTTTTAGATCTTCTTAATTTTTCCGGATAGTTTAAGCACACCTCCTTCTTCACGTACCGTTTCCAATATTGATTGTTATCTCTTTCACATATTCATAATGCAATTTCTATACCAATTCTACATAGTAAGGATTAGTTTTTTCTATAGTTAGTGTTGCAACTACCTTTTAAACAGAAAATGACTCATAAGCTATTTATTATACAAAAACGGTAAGTTTAAATTTTATTTATGTTCCTTCAGCACAGATTATTCCTCTGTAAATTATTCAAATATTCTTTCTGTCAATGTTTTGTCCACGACATAATGTCACTGTGACATAATGTCATGACATTATGTCACAATTTTCTCAACGAATGCTTCATTTTTCGCGCGCTGATGCCAAGTTAAGCTATCGTAATCTTAACAATTTCTTAACAATCCAACCATCTATTAAACTCATTAGCTTGTTATACTATATATAGTTGTACTTCTGAGGAAATGGAAGATAAAATTCATCAATAGGGGGTCACATGTTTCTTCCAAAGATTTCGAGCAATGTTACTAAATTTAAATTCCATAATGGATTACTTAATCTCAGTTTAATTACTTGTCTGCCCTTGTTTATACTATTTTCCTTAGAGACCGTATATAGAGGGAGTATCTCAAGTACACTTTCTTGGATTGCACAATACTCAAAACAGTTCTTGCTTAGCTATGTCTTAATGTTTGGAGTTATTAACTTTTTTTATGTCTTAAAACGGAAAATCTATATCTCTATCGGAGTCTTATTTCTATCTTTTTTCTCCCTTATAGGCCTTATAAGCAGACAAAAATTAATTTTGAGAGGTGAGCCTTTTCTTCCCTGGGACCTCATCCTCGGCAAAGAAGCCCTGATTATAGCAAAAGAGTTTAGCGGTACTCTTGAACTCATTCCACTTCTACACATATGTGTTATCACAATCGCTCTTTTGCTTTCAGTTCAAGTGATACCTAAAGAAAATTTCAATTGGAGGGAAAAATTTGCTCCTTTTGCCATATCCTTAACTTTGCTTATTTCCTCTTATACAGGAGTCATATCCTTGGAGAAAACCTTTTCGCTTCAGCAGATTAACTGGAGCCAAAAACTTAACTACGAGGAAAATGGCATGTTGCTCGGCTTCATCCTCAATACAACCTATTTATCGGTTGATAAACCAGACAATTATAAACTGGAAATAGTGCGAGAAATTATTAATACTACAACGCCCGCTTATGCTGTCGATCCTAACTTTAAGCCAAATATTATTTTCGTTATGAGTGAAGCCTTTTGGGATCCCACTCTTTTGAATGAAGTTTCATTTAGCGAAGACCCCATTCCGTATTTTCGTTCTTTGCAAAAGGATCAAACCAGCGGAATGATGCTTTCTCCGGTGTATGGAGGGGGCACAGCTAACACCGAATTTGAAGTATTGACGGGATTGTCAACTCAATTTCTTCCAAAAGGCGTGGTTCCTTATGTTGAATATCTGCGTAAACCTATAGAAGCCTTGCCGTCCGTTTTAAAAAAACAAGGGTATGAGACGACAGCGATTCACACCTATGATAACTGGTTTTATGGTCGAAACAATGTTTATAAGTACTTAGCCTTTGATAAGTTTATTAGCAAAGAATTCTTTGATCATCCGGAATACAATGGCCCATATATCCGCGACACTGAGCTTTCTCAGAGAATTCTCGCAGAAATGAAGAAAACGGAAAATCCCGATTTTGTTTATGCTGTTTCTATGCAGGCTCATGGGCCTTACTCTGCCGAAGAAAACCCAGACAACTCGGTTAAAGTAAGCGGAGATATCAGTCCATCGTCCAGAGCAATTTTAGAAAACTATACCCAAATTATTTCCGATGTTGATCAATCTCTTAAGCTATTAATTGAAGGGTTAGAGCAGTCGAACGAACCCTCAATCGTCGTTTTCTTTGGGGACCATTTACCTATGCTTGGGACAAACTTTGACGTTTATCAAGAAGCAAATTTCTTTCAAGATGAACTCAATTACCAAGATTACTTGAATATGTACAGTGTCCCCTTTGTCGTCTGGGATAACTATTCAAACGACAAGGAGAACCTTCGTCTATCCTCAAACTTTCTAAGTTCATATATCCTCGAACGTGCCAAGAAACCAGGAAGTCCGACGACAGACTTCCTGCACTCCCTTATTCAAAACGGTTCCAATGTCGTAATCAGTGAGCATCATTTGCAGAGAGAAGCTATTTCTCAAAAGGAAATTAGTCAGTATCAGTTACTTCAATATGATATTCTCTTTGGCAACGAGTACGCTTACCTCTTAAAACCGGATCACAAGCCTCAAGTGAACGATGATTATATTTTAGGGGACGGGCGGGCGCTCATTGTCAATGCCTCCCCTCCTAATACCTCCGTTATTGAGATAACGGGGGAAAACTTTTTATTTGACCACAAAGTCTATATAAACGGGCAACTCGTTCAAACCGATTTTGAAAATCCTACCTATATAACAGCCAGTCTTCCTAAGCGCTTGAATAATAAATCTGGAGCACTAGATATTCAGATTAAGTTGACAGATAGTATGGGAAATGTCATCTCAGAATCCAATACCTTTAAGCTTGACAGTTTCAGTAATATTTGATCTGACACAAGGTTTTTTAACCTTTTAGGTAGAGCAAGCCCCTCAGAGGCAAAATGGATACTTCTGAGGGAGTTGCTTCAGCCATCAAATACTTTCTTTTTCTATGTCATTCTTCGCTCGCAATTGTCACAATATTTAGTTCAATCATAATTAGGCTTCACTCTATCTATAATCATAGCTTTTTATTATTCAATAAATTAAGTAATAGGAATAATATAAATTTATAAATAATTTAGAATAATCCTATTACATTCTATAATGAGATATGATAAAATCTACCTGAATGAATTCTCATTCAGGTAGATTTATTTGATTTTTTGTTAACTTTTTACGGATGGGCCGATTAAATAGTAATTATTCATGTGGATTGGAGGACAGTTAGCTGAAGTTAGATTAAAAGTATTATAACGACAATGTGGCTCATCGAGTAAATAACAATCGGTCTAAAGATGCTCTCATTTTCTGTAATTTGTTGAAATGGTGGGTGAGTATTCAAATGAAAGAAAACTCGGGAATGATCTATGACGATGCGAAAAAATGTGTCGATGAAGTTATTAACTACATAGGGAAGGATATTTGCTATGCTATGACTCTTGCCCTAGGAAAGCCAGTTCATTTTATCAATGAACTTTACTCTAGAGCAAAAAAAGACCCCGAAATTAAACTTAAAATTATTACTGCTCTTTCTCTGGAGATACCTAAAGGCAACTCTGAACTCGAACGGCGCCTAATGCAACCGATTGTAGACAGAGTTTTTGCAGGTGTTCCGGAATTTGAATATATGATTGATTTTAGGGCAGGTATCCTTCCAAAAAATGTCGAGGTCTTTGAATTTTACTCTAAAGCAGGTACTTACCTCAATAATCCCGTAGCCCAACAGCATCATTTGTCTTCTCACTATACACATGTTGTTCGAGATGCTTTAGCCCTAGGCACAAACGTTTTTGGTGAACTTATAGGTTACAGAGAAATCAATGGTAAAACTATGTATTCTATGGCCTGTAACCCTGATATCTGTCTGGAAACCGTTCGTTTAATGAGTGAAATGAGAGCCAATGGCCAAAAAATAGTGATCATCGGAGAAGCAAATAAAAAAATGCCTTTTATGTATGGAGATGCCGTTATAGAGGCCGAAACTTATGATATGATTCTTCAGGGTCCACAATACGACTATGAACTTTTCTGTCCTCCTAAAGATTCTGTCGCCCTGGCAGATCATATGATCGGTATTAATGTCAGCCCTTTAATCAAAGATGGCGGTACCATTCAAGTTGGCATTGGAGCCCTTGGGGATGCTATTGTTTCGGGACTTATTATGCGCAATGAACATAATGCTTTGTATCAGGAAATCCTGGAGAAAGCTGGCATAAAAAAACGATACAAGGAACTGATTGCCCGGTGGGGAGATACAGGCACTTTCGAAAAGGGGCTCTACGGTTCATCCGAAATGTTTGTTGATGCCTTTATGCAGATGTATAAAAGTAAGATTCTAAAAAGGAAAGTCTTTGACAGCATCCCTATTATGAAACTGATCAATGCGGGAAAGCTTGCAGCAGATAACATTCCTCCTGATATTATCGACCAACTCATTGAGGTGAACGCCTTGCATAGAAAACTTAAGGCCAAGGACTTCGCTTTTCTCACGGATTTTGGGATCCTGAAACAGGGCCTTTCTTATGAAAACTATACAATTATCGACGGAGAGACCCGCTACTCTACCGATATGAATGAGGAGAAAAACAGACTAGAGATTCAAAAACTGCTTGGGAAGGAACTCCTCAAAGGTACAGTGATACTAGGAGCATTCTTTTTAGGTCCAAAAGCATTTTATCAAGCCCTCAATGATATGAGCGAGGAAGAAAGAAAGCTCTTTGCCATGTCAGCTGTCGAGAAGGTCAATCAGCTTTATGGCGGAGAAGAACTGCGTACCCTGCAACGTAAGGATGCCCGCTTTATAAATACCGGCATGGTTGGCAGCGTTTTTGGGGCAATTGCTTCAGATCAACTCGAGAATGGTCAAGTTGTCAGTGGAATCGGCGGGCAATATAACTTTGTAGCGATGGGCCATGTCCTGCCTGATGCCAGGATCATTATCATGATCAAAAGCACAAAAGGTTCCGGGAAGAACCTTAAATCAAATATAGTCTTTAGTTACGGTCATTGTTCAATCCCTAAACATATGAGAGATATTGTTGTTACTGAGTATGGGATAGCTGACATTCGCAGTAAGCCAGAAAAACAGGTTATTGCCGAAATGATCAATATTGCTGACTCTAGATTCCAGAAACAGCTGGTATCACAGGCAAAAAAGGCAGGAAAACTTCCCCCTGATTATGAAATTCCTGAAGAGTATAGAAATAATACACCACAAAAGATCCATGCCCTGCTTAAACCCTATCAGTCGCATGGGCTCTTTCCACAATTCCCGTTCGGAACGGATTTAACAGAAATTGACATCACTCTAGCTGGTGCCTTGAAAGGCATGAAGGGGCTCGCCAAGGGAAATCGGCTCAAATTAGCAAAAGGAATGTTGGCAGAACTTTTCAGACCTACTCCAAAATCAGTTCAGCACTACTTGGACAGAATGAAACTTGCTCACCCCTCTTCGATTAATGAGAAAATCATGAGAAAGATTGTAGTTTTCGCACTTAGGAATGCCAATGTAATTCCATCTTCTGCTCCACGTCCCATTAATGTTTCGACTCAAGTAAAAGGCTAAGTTTTGGTAAGCCTTTATTGATTAAAAATAAAAACACGTCTATGAGATGGCTAAAACTATCCTCATAGACGTGTTTTCTTATTTAGGGCAATTTTATACCTTTAAGTTGAGAGGCTACCTCTCCTCTCGGTCATACGACAGACCCAACGCCCCAGGCGCGGTTAGACGTCCCTTTTGACGGGCTACCACAAAAACCAGGATTATAACTGTGAATAAATAAGGTAACATTTGTAAGAAAAAAGGCGATATTTGATAGCCCAGAACTTGCAGACGGAAGCCAAGGGCATCAATCCCCCCAAAAAGGTAGGCACCCATTAAGGCTCGCCATGGATTCCACAAGGCAAATATCACGAGAGCTACCGCTATCCAGCCTCGGCCCGCCGTCATGTTTTCTAACCAACTTGGAGCATAGGCCAAGGATAAGTATGCTCCTCCTATACCCCCTAAGGCTCCACCAGCCATTACATAGATATATCTCAGATAAAAGACGTTTAAACCAAGGGCATCCATAGCTGCAGGATTTTCTCCCAAAGCTCTAAGATTTAAGCCGGGTCTGGTATGAAACATAAAATACCATATTATAACAACCAACACATAGCTGATGTAAACTAACGCATCATGTTGAAAGAAAATGGGGCCGATGTAGGGTATATCTGCCAAGGGACCCAGGGGGATAATGCCAAATGGCTTCTCAACAGGAATTCCAATATAAGCTTTACCCAGGTAACCGCTTAGCCCAGTACCAAAAATAGTTAGCGCTAAACCGCTTACGACTTGATTAGCCCGAAGTGTAATGGTTAGGAAGGCATGAATTAGGGCCACTGCTCCGCCGGCCAGCATGGAAGCTAACAAACCAAGCCAAGGGCTGCCTGTGGTTACTGCCATCATAAACCCTGAAACTGCGCCGATCAGCATAATGCCTTCAACTCCGAGGTTGATGATTCCTGCTCGTTCAGTAATTAGTTCACCTAGGGCTGCATAGAGAATCGGTGTACCGGCAATCACTGAAGCTGCCAATAAAGGGATCAAGAATTCTTGGATGCTCACTTGCTTAATTCCTCTCCTTTCTGGCTCACCAGTTTCAACCGGTAGTTAGTAAGGACTTCTCCTCCAAGGACAAAGAAGAGTATCGCCCCCTGTAACATTGTAGCTACAGCGGCAGGCACACCCTCTACCTGGACTGCGTATCCTCCCACCTGCAACGCCCCAAACAAGACTGAGACAATAAGGATAGCCAAGGGGTTAAGCTTGCTGAGCCAAGCCACAATAATGGCTGTATACCCGTAGCCCGGGCTGATTCCATGTTGCAGCTTACCAATAATGCCGCTAACTTCAGCCATACCTGCCAACCCTGAAATTGCCCCGCTTAGAAACATCACCAATAAAATATTTCGTTTGATATTCATGCCTGCGTAACGTGCCGCTCGTTCACTTGAACCAATTACGTTAATGCTGTATCCCCAGCGGGAATACTTAAAAACAATGGCTAGGATAACAGCCAAGGCTAAAGCGAAGAACAAACCCGTATGAACACGGGAATCACCCAGGCCAGGTAACCTGGCAGCCTCCGCAAAAGATGCAGTTATGGGGAAATTTGATCCCTCGGGATCTCTCCAGGGACCGTAGACCAAAAAGTCCACCCAGAGGATCGCCACGTAATTGAGCATTAAGGTTGTAATAATTTCATTAACCTTCCAAATTGCTCTCGGAATAGCCGTCAAAAGCGCCCAAAGTCCCCCTGCAATCATTCCAAGGATAATCATTCCCGGGAGCATGAGGTAAATTGGCAGAGCGGGAAAGGTTAAGGGCAACCAGGTTGCCGCCATAGCCCCCATGTAGAGTTGCCCTTCAGCACCAATGTTCCACAACTTCATCTTAAAGGCCAACGAAACTCCTAATGAGGTTAACATCAGTGGAATAGCCTTAACCATGGTCTCAGTGAGTCCATATTTCGAACCCAAACTGTCAACAAACATAAGCGAATACACTGTCAGTGGATTTTCTCCGGTAAGGACTAAGAAAATACCTCCTAATAACAGAGCCAACAGTACGGATATTAGAGGGATGATAAAAACCATCACCGGCGACGGAGTTAAGCGTTTTTCCAGTTTAAAGGTGAGCCGGTTCATTGTCATTCATCCTTTCTTTGGCTAAGCTGGAACCTGTCATTAAGAGTCCTACCTCTTCTAAGTTAGCTTGTTCAACCGGAAAATCTCCTGTTAGCTGACCGTCGAATACTACCCCTACCCGGTCTGCTAATTTAAATATCTCGTCAAGGTCCTCAGAGATCAGCAGGATTGCAGTCTTTTGTTTCTTTAATTCCAAAAGTAATTTATGGACCGCTTCAGTGGCTCCGATATCCAATCCCCTTGCAGGATAAATAACTACCATTAATTTGGGTGAACTGGAAATCTCTCTAGCCAATAACAGCTTCTGCAAGTTCCCCCCTGACAGCACTTTAATAGGCTGATGCAAGCTGGATATTTTGACCTGATACTGTTTTACTAAAGTCTCGGCGTTTCGCGCTACCGCTTGGGATTTCAACAACCATCGCCCTGAGTACTCCTGCTGATGATAATTTTTTAGAATAAGGTTTTCCAGGGCATTTAGTTCAGGTACAAGTCCCATACCTAAGCGATCTTCAGGTACATAAGCAACCCCTAGGTCAATGATAGTGCGGGGGGAGAGGTTGCTTATATTCCCGTTGTTTAAAAGAACTTTTCCGCTCTCGACCTGGCGCAAGCCTGCGATGACTTCCGCCATTTCTCGTTGTCCGTTGCCCGATACACCGGCTAGCCCGAGTATTTCTCCTTCCCGTACACAAAGGGTCATGTTACGCAAGCAAGGCAGACCCATGTCGTTGAAGGCATTTACTTTATCCAGTTCCAGTACGACCCCACCCACAGGAGAAGAGTCTCTCTCATACTTTGAGGCCACAGCTCTGCCAACCATTAAGCGGACCATTTCTTTGGCATTAATTTGGTCATGTTCAAGTACGCCAGCTAACTTTCCCTGTCGCAACACGGTAACTCGATCTGCAATCGCCTCAACTTCATTAAGCTTATGTGTAATAAGAACAATGGCACATCCTGCGGAGGCCATTCTGCGTAAATTTTCAAACAGTTCCCCGGCTTCCTGAGGCGTCAATACCGCCGTGGGTTCATCCAATATCAATACTTTAGAACCGCGGTAGAGCATACGGACAATCTCTACGCGCTGTTTTTCTCCGACCGAAAGTTGCCAAACCTTGGCATTCAAATTGATCTCCAGACCATATTTCTTTCCAAGCTCATTAATCTTGGCTTTAAGTTCCTTGTTCGCTAAAAAAAAGGAATTTCCCTTTTCACCTAATATAATATTTTCGGCTACAGTAAAGGGCTCGACTAATTTAAAGTGCTGATGGACCATACCGATACCGCAAGCTATGGCATCCCTAGGGGAACGAAATTTTTGTTCACCCCCGTTTAGTAGAATTTTGCCGGCATCTGGCTTGTAAAGCCCAGCTAGTACGGACATTAAAGTACTTTTCCCTGATCCGTTCTCTCCCAATATGGCATGTATTTCTCCAGGGTTAATATCAAGGTCTACATGGTCATTCGCCAGTACACCTGGGAACTTTTTCACGATTCCCTTTAATTGGATTAAGGATTGGTTCATCTCTGTTCCCCTCAATTCACAAACAATTTCCGGCGAAACCTTAAAAAGGAGGCTACGAAATTATGGGAGATTATGCTTTTAAGGTTAATTAAACACCCTTCTAAGCATAATCTCTGCCATAAAGATGGACAAATTATTTATAGCCAGATTTTATTTAGGAATTGTTCCGTCTACGCCTTCAACAAACCAGTCCATTGAAAGCATATCTTTGTCAGCCATTACTTGACCTTCTGGGACTTTAACGGCTCCCGTTTGATCCTTAATAGGCCCGGTAAAGACGTCCCATTTTTTGCTCACAATTTTATCTTTAGCATCTGCTACGAGTTTCTTAGTCTCATCGGTTACCATAGGACCGAAAGGAGCAATATCAACAATACCATCGCTCATAGGACCCCAGTATTGATCGTTTTTCCAAGTCTTATTAATAACTGATTCCACAGTTTGCACATAGTAAGGACCCCAATTCCAAACTGCAGATGTCAACACTGCTTTTGGTGCCATCTTGGACATATCCATATTATAACCGATACCATATTTGCCTGCTTCTTCTGCCGCTTGCATAGGTCCAGGAGTATCCTGGTGTTGAGCAATAACGTCTGCTCCAGCCGTCAGGAGGCTCTTGGCGGCATCTTTTTCTTTAGCAGGATCATACCAAGTATTAGTCCAAACCACCTGTACTTTGGCAGCGGGATTAACAGAGCGTACCCCTTGAGTAAAGGCGTTTATGCCTCGGATAACCTCTGGGATAGGCATGGCTGCTACGTAGCCAATGGTGTTGCTTTTCGTAGTTTTACCAGCCGCGATACCTGTCAGATAACGAGCTTGGTAAATGCGACCGAAATAGGTCCCCACATTTTCTGCGGTTTTGTAACCAGAATTGTGCATAAAGGTAACATCAGGGTATTTTTTTGCCACATTAATGGTTGGATCCATATAGCCAAAGCTGGTTGTAAAGATGATTTTGTTACCTTTTTCAGCGAGCTGAGTAATGACGCGCTCAGAATCCGCGCCCTCAGGAACTGATTCCATAATCGTTGTCTCCACTTGTGGTAATTTTTCTACTAAGTACTTGCGACCTTGGTCATGAGCAAAGCTCCAACCTGCATCCCCTACTGGTCCAACATACACAAACGCAACCTTGAGTTTCTCCTTAGTAGCGTCAGCCGGCGCTGGAGTTGAAGTTGCTGGGGTCTTGGCACCACAACCGGAAATAACCAAAAGTAGCGAAACCAATAAGGCGACTAAAATTGCACTTCTTCGTTTTAAATTCATCTCAATTTTCCTCCTTTTTCTTTCTCTATTCCCACCACTAAATAAATTTGTCTGTTATTCACCTCCCATTTCTTTTACAAGAAAAGCTTCCCAGAGATAAGATAATCACCTCTAGAAAGCTTCGTTGCTAAATTACCCAGTACTAGCTCTATTATATTACCTGCAATTATAAATTACAATGATTTCTTGTGTATGTAAGATTCTCTTCCTTTACTATTATTATCTTTTCTCGGCACTCAGTAATTCCCAGATAAACTATTGCCATATATTTTATAAATATTAATGAATTTTCAAAAAATTTAAGCTGTTAGTTTTTCGTTAAATTTAATTCATACAAAAAAAACATTTGCAGATTTATCCGCAAATGTTTTTAGAAACTGGCTTTTTTAGTTTTATCCTTCTAATTTACCGTAAATAACGCGCTCTCGAAGTTCTCCAATCATAGCAGGAACATTGATACTCATCGGACACCTCTCTACACATCTGCCACAACGCAAGCAAGAGTAAACAAGGGGAGCTGCTTTCTCCATGCCTCCGGACACAAATGCTGTCCAGATTGCGCCGATGCCTCCCATATAGGTGTGACCAAAATGACCTGCAGTTACTTGGAACACAGGGCACTCATACATACATCCACCACAACGCAGACAATGCAAGGCCTGACTGAACTTTTCCTCATGGGCCATTTCATTTCGGCCATTATCTACGAAGATGACGTAGAATTCCTTAGGGCCGTGCGCTCCATAAGTTGTCACTTTCTCGATATCGCCCGTTTTGCTCGGCCCGCTGACAATATTAACGTAACCTGGAACACCATACTGAGCATATCTCCAGGTAACTTCAGCAACTTTCATAGCTTCCTGAAACGTCGGGACTAATTTCTCAACCCCAACCATAACAATATGGACCGGAGGCGCACCCGTTGCCAGTCGAACATTACCTTCGTTTTCAATAATAACCATTGCGCCGGTGTCTGCAGCCACTACATTGGCACCACTGATTCCTACATCCGCAGTAAAATACTTTTCACGCAGAAATTCTTTGACTACCTTCACTTCTTCGGCAATATCCGGCGGCACTACTTTGCCAAAAAACTTCGTAAAGACCTCAGCCACTTGTTCTCGTGGAACATGAATGGAAGGGGAAAGGATATGCATTGGACGTTCCTTACGCAGTTGAAGTATGAACTCTCCCAAATCAGTCTCCCAGACCTCGTTGCCATTGTCCTCCAGGTATTCACGCAGATGGAGTTCCTCTCCCAGCATACTTTTTCCTTTGACTACAGTTTTACCCTTGCCAATAATACCGAGAGCAATATCTAAAGCAGCCTGATGATCCTTAGCGTAAAAGGCTTTTCCTTTGTTGCGCTCCACAGAGGCCATTGCCGTTTCCAATAGATTGTCCAAATTAGCCATAGACTGCCGCTTAATCTCTTGTACTTCCTCTGCCAGTGCCGGGGTATGCGGAAAACGTTCTAAAGTTTCGGTAACTGTATTGCGATAGGAAGTAACCGCCCTTGAAATCGCTGTCCGAATGTTTTTATCCTCGCTGGCTGCATTAAGGGACTTGGCATAATTGACAAAGTCCTTTCTCAAATCCACTGTCATGCTTTAACCCCCCTATATAGGAATTCAATTAAATCTTCAACTACAGCTGAATCACCCTTAGCGCGTCCAGCCTCTAAGGCTGAGAGGCAATACGGACATGACGTCAGAATATGTGCTGAACCGCTTTCCTTCAATTCAGTCACACGGCGTTCACCAATAACATGGGATAACTCTGGAAACAGAATTTTTATGGGTCCGCCACAACAAGACGTCCATTCACGGTTCATAGGAGCTTCTTTCACATCGGCACCAATGCTGACCAGAATATCTCTCAGTTCTTGATGAATACCTAATTCTCGAGCCAATCGGCAAGAATCATGTATCACAACTGACTCGGCAGATTGGAGCTTAGCTAACTTATCTCGCCGCTCCCAAACGAGGTCAACATACGTACGTATTTCAAAGTCAAAACCTTCAACCATTTTTGGATAAACAAACTTAAAGACTTCTGCAGCATGAGGAGAGAGGCAAACAATGGTTTTAGCACCGCTTTTTTTAATCACTTCCACTACTCTCTTTACATAATCCTCCATGTCTTGTAAGTATCCTAATTCATAGAGCAAGGCTCCGCTGTACAGTTCCTCATTTCCTGAGTAACAGAACTCATAACCCAGTTCTTTAAGCACCTTGGCGGCTTTAAAACAAACCGAATTATACCTGTCCTTGTCCTTAGCAAGTACCGAAGCATACATCTTTTCCGGACTGAATCCGGTCTTATTCAGTATATTTCTTGCGCCCATCATCATAGAAAAAACCTTGCTACCCTGATCGAGATGAGTAATTGTTTTAACCAACGAGTCGATAAAGGGGAGCATCTGATATTCTCCACCTGTATAAAAAAGCACGTCCCCTTTAGCCGGCAAGTCAAGTTCCTTAGCCCATGAAGAAACTTCAGAACCCTTTAAAGCCAGCGGACTGCCATGCTTAATAATATTTTCACTTATGACATCCAACACCATCGGCATTTTTGTTTCCACAATCTAACACTTCCTCCCCCAATAATATATGGGTCAAATACCCCTTCTCTTGATGCAGGCATTTTTCTCCATTCAGAAAGCGCGCATCGATTTTCTCTTGCGCGCCTTCATTATTCGTCAATACCAAATCAGCGTAGCTTCATACATTCTATTATAATAAAAAACCAAATGAAAGTAACCCTATTCGTGTATTGTATTATGTATTCCTGTTAATCCTCTTTAATAGGTCAGACTCTCAATCTGGAACTATTTGAATTAGTCAGATCCTAATAATTTGATAGAAACCGTTTAATTTGGATTATAACCCTCTAATATTCTTTTATTGGGTTCAAATCCCTTGATATTGCCCACAATTCGCTGGATTTCTTGACAAGCACTTTAAGGACGTTTATTGTAAATATAGGAATAAATATTCCAAACATTTATCTGGAGGAATGAGATTGAAAGGTAAATATACGATTATATTCATTCCGCCTGATCAGTCGACGACACGCCAATTTCAATTTTCTAAACTCGGCAAGCGGTATCTGGGTGCAGGAATGCTTCTTATAGGGTTGATAATCATTGGTTTATTTGCTCGGACCCTTTATCTAAGTCATTACATAAATCATCTGCAACCTACTATAGACCACATTACTCGACTTGAATCCACGATTGAAGAACGTGATAAGAAAATCTCCACTCTAAATGAAAAGTCCACTCAAATTACTGAAGATCTTAACCGGATAACAGACCTCGAAGAAAAACTTTCTACCCTCTTGCCATTACAACCCTCCGCATCATCGACATCCCTTAGCCGCGGTATCAGCCATCCTGCCCCCAACTCTATTCTTGTCAACCCTCTGCTTCAAACTCCCGACCAAAATGCTAAAATTGTTGCTGACCATTTGGTTCTCTTACAACGCTATTACGAAGCAGCGATTGTGCAAAAAGATCAACTTGAACACACTCCAAGCCTTCTTCCTGTAAATGGAGAGATCACCTCTCCTCACGGTTATCGCCGAAATCCCTTTGGAGGTTGGTCGAAAGAGTTTCATAATGGAATTGACATCGCCTGTGATTATGGCACCCCTGTCCTAGCGACTGCAGATGGGGTTGTTACCTTTGCTGGCCAAAACTTAATCTTCGGGCTAAGAGTAGACATTGATCACGGCCAAGGCATAACGACCTTTTATGGTCATAATTCTCAGCTTCTGGTGAAGGAAGGGGACCATGTAAAAAAACGAGACGTGATTGCTTACAGTGGAAATTCCGGTCGAAGTACGGGATCTCATCTTCATTACGGTACCATTGTTAATGAAAGAAATGTGGATCCTTTAACCTTTACTGAAGTAACAAAGGAGATTTAAAACAAATGTTCAAAAAACTTTCCAACTCTCAATCTAATGGTGACGTTACGTTAATTGCTTCGGAGTGCCAAATAACCGGATCAATCATCATCAATGGGAATGCTAGGATTGACGGAAAAGTCGAAGGAAGTGTACAAGCAACCGGGGATTTAATAATTGGTAACAGCGCTCATTTGAAGGCTGATATTGAGGCCAATACTGTGAGCATTGCCGGGGAAGTACACGGAAACATAAAGACTGCGGATCTTTTAGAATTAAATTCTACGGCGCGCTTATTTGGAGATATATGCACACGTCAGTTTAAAGTTGAACAAGGTGCCCAGTTTACTGGGTTGAGTCAACTATTTGAAGAAACGACTCCTCCTTTGATTGTTCATGAAAATAGTAAGGAGCCTCGCTCAGCAAGGGAAACAAAACGGGTCTCTACGCGTGCCTGATTCTGAATTGATCTGAATCTTTTTGAAAAACCATCTTAATGAACACTTATGAGGGCAGTCGAACCAGTGATTCTGGTACGATTGCCCTCTTCTATTTCTAACTTAGTTCGTTGGTCTCTTCTCAAGAGCATTAATATAGGCTTTAGCACTCGCTTCAATGATGTCCGTTGAAAAACCTTTTCCCACTACAAGACGACCATCCCCATGACGCAGCTTAACCGTGGCTTCTCCCAGCGCTTCACTGCTTCGTGTCACAGATTTGAGAGCATAATCTTCAAGGATTGAATTATTTCCTGTTATCCTGTCAATCGTGTTAAATAGTGCGTTCACAGGACCATTGCCACAAGCGGCATCGGTCATCACGTTTCCCTCAATTTCCAAGGTCACGGTAGCAGTAGCCATCTCCATACCATTTGTCGCAATAGACATACTCTTTAAAACAAAACTATTCGCTGTGCTTCCTGAATCCCCCATCAGGACGTAAAGGTCTTGATCGAACACTTCCTTCTTCAGATCCGCTAGCTGCAAGAACCGTTGATAAACATCGTCAAGCTGAGCGCCTTCTACTTTATATCCCAATTCCTCCAGACAATGTTGGAGGGCATGTCTTCCTGATCTTGCTGTAAGGCTGATAAAATTTTGTGGCACTCCGATGGTTTCGGGTTGAATAATCTCATAAGTTTCTCGATCTTTAAGAACTCCATCTTGATGAATGCCCGAGGCATGATTAAAAGCATTGGCTCCTACAATCGCCTTATGATCTGGGACTGTCACTCCAGTTATACGGGAAACCAGTCTGCTGGTGGCTGATATCTCGCGGGTATTGACTTTGCTCTCTACCCCGTAGCCGTCACGCCGGGTGTAAATCGACATAATGACCTCTTCAAGAGAAGTATTTCCTGCCCTTTCGCCTATACCGTTAATCGTTCCCTCCACTTGGCCCGCTCCCGCTTTAATTCCTGCTAAAGAATTGGCGGTTGCCATGCCCAAATCATTGTGACAATGAACACTCACGATGGCTTTGTCAATATTCTTAACGTTTTGAATAACCGATTGAATTAGTTCCCCGTATTCCCATGGGTTTGCATAACCTACGGTATCTGGGATATTAACCACAGTAGCCCCAGCAGAAATTACATTTTCAATCACCCTTGCCAAGAATATTGGGTCACTGCGAAAAGCATCCTCTGCATAAAACTCAACATCGCTTACATATTTTTTCGCGTACTTAACCGCAGCAAGTGCCTGCTCCACAACTTGGTCAGGCGTCAGTTTTAATTTCTTTTCCATATGAACAGGAGAAACTCCTATGCCAGTATGGATTCGAGGATATTCCGCTTTGCGCAGAGCTTCCGCACAAAGATCAATGTCTTGTACTACCGCTCTGGTTAACCCGCAAATGATAACCCCTTTAAGTTCCTTAGCAATCGTCCGAACGGATTCTAAGTCCCCTGGCGAGGATGCGGGAAAACCTGCTTCTATGACATCCACTCCAAGCTTCACTAACTGTTGACCTATTTCCAATTTCTCTTTGACATTTAGAGTAATCCCCAAGGATTGCTCCCCATCTCTGAGGGTAGTGTCGAATACATATAATCTGCGCATTTTTTGTGATTCCTCCTTAAAATAAAATAAACCCTTCGTCTCTGATTGAGACGAAGGGTTAGTTCGCGGTACCACTCAAGTTGACAGCAAATAGCCGTCTTCTCTGTAGATACGGGAGTTAATCGTGGTTCGTAGTTCGCGGTTCGACCCTAAAAATAACTTTATGGTTCGAATTTCGAATACCAACTTCGAACATCGAAGTTCCGATATCTCCTTCCTTTTAACGGCGGAAGCTCCGTCCGAGCCTACTTTAAAACAATTTCGGTCGGCTACTCGAGGAAGAGTTCCAAGCCCATACCATTACTGTCTTTCACCACCCGACAGCTCTCTATAAACGGCAAAAGGGACTGTACTATTTCCTCTCATCGTCATTTTAACAGTTTTCACTATTCTACACTACTATTTTTTATTGTCAAGGGGTTTCTTCAATTAGTTTCAATTACTTTTCGCATAGCTTTTGCGGCTAAAGGATATCACTGCCGCCAGAAGGGCAATACCCATGGAAACTAACATAACGGAGTGATAAGCAGACATAAACTCTTCTACTTGACTAGGTTGGGGCAGAGTAACACCGCCCCATGCTTCGAACAACGAAACGGATAAGGCAATACCTATCACCATTCCTAAGTTTCTTACAAGGCTGTTTATTCCTCCGGCAATACTAAGCTTTTGAGGAGGAACCGAACTCATCACACTGCTGTTGTTTGGAGATTGGAACATGCCGGCTCCTAAGCCCATGAGTATGGGACCGGGGATTATCTGTAAAAAACTCGCATCGGTCTGAATGGTAGAAAAATAGAACAAACCTAATGAAGTAATGACCAACCCGCCTGTTGTAAGAATCATAGGTCCAAATTTGTCAGAAGCGGAACCGCTGACAGGAGCCACAATAGCCATTACCACAGGGAAGACCATTAACATTAATCCAACCTGAGAAGGCCTGTAGTTAAGAATCCCTTGCAAGTAAAATGGTAATAGCATGTTGTTAGCAAACATAGCTACAAAGGATAACCCTCCCGAGAGGTTTCCTATAAGAAAGGGACGGTTGAGGAAGAGTGATAAATCAATCATAGGATGCTGAACTTTACGCTCAGTTATAACGAAGAAGACCAGCGATGTTATGCCCAGCATCAGGCTTAAAAGGACAGGAAGACTCGACCATCCCCATGCCTCACTATTCGTAATTCCCAAGAGTACACAGATCATCCCGAATGTAAATGAAAAAGCACCCGTATAGTCAAAACTCTCTTTATCGTTGTTCGATACATCACTTGGCAGAATCAAAAGAACAGCCGCATACCCTATAATGCCAATAGGAAGGTTTATAAAAAAAATCGAACGCCAGCTTGTCAAGCCAATGATAATTCCGCCTAAAGCAGGGCCGGTCAGCGAACCCAGAGCAACGACTGTCCCGGTCAGTCCCAGTGCTCTGCCCCGCTCCTTAGGCGGGAAAATTGCGGTAATAATGGCGGCGCTGTTAGACATTAACATCGAAGCGCCTACTGCTTGCACCACTCTAGTCCCTACCAGAAACCAGATGTCTTGGGCAAAGCCGCATAAAACTGAACCTAGAGTGAAAATTATAAAGCCAAGGGCGAAGACCCTTTTACGTCCAAACATGTCAGCAATCCGACCAAAGACCGGTAACAAACTGGTAATTGTCAAAAGATAGGCACTAACCACCCATTGAAGCGTAGAAAGATCCGAATGGAATTGACCAGATATCGTAGGCAAGGCTACGTTTACAATACTGCTGTCTAAAGTAGCCATAAAGGTACCGATCGCCACTGTAGCTAGAACATACCAACGATAATTTGGGGAATTTTTAATTGTTTCCATCATTATTTTTCTCTCCTCTGAGCAATCCCATCTTGTTTCCGCACCGAACGACCGTGTCAATTATTCATAATAACACAACCATACTCTCTTAACAAACCAAGCTTACTTGCCATAGCTATAGTTCTTGTCCCAATAATTTTCCGGTTTATTATATCAAGGCAATTAAAAATCATCAAGAATGTCCTTGGAGCTTTAAGATGTGGTTCTGTTTTTTGTTGTTGTTCACCGATGATTATAAAGATGGACATTAACAAAGGAGGATACCTTTTCAAGCAATCCCCTTTGCATTATTCCCACAATTTCAAAAGTTCTTCTTTTTAAAGTGTTTCTTTAAGACGTTTTCCTTCCTTCAGTTCTTTTAAATTTGGGTCCTGAAGAATTAGATCTCCTTCCGCTAAGCCTTCCACTATAGTAACCTGACTGTCATTTTCCAGGCCCTTTTTCACTGGCTGGATTTTAGCTTTACCTTCCCGAATCAGCCAGACAGCCTCCCCCTCTTGATAAGGAAAAAAGGCGGTTTTGGGAATCATTAGTTGATTGGGGACTTCCAGTGTGGTGAATTTGACATCCACATTGCTTCCGAGAACAACTTTGGGAGAATCTTCAGAGAGCAAAATAGTAACCTTAACACGATTTTCCTTTAGGCCAAGGGGAGAAACCCTCTCGATCGCTGAGATAGCAACGGCATCAACTGTACCCGCAAATGTCTTATTACCCAAGCTGGTCGCTTGAATCACTTGAACCGGACTTCCTACTTTTATATCGAGGGCATCACTGGCTAGAACGAAGCTCTCTAATTTGTAAACCTCATTTGTGAACACGGTCAGAATTTGCTGGCCTTGAGGGATGACGTTACCTTCTTTAAGAGAGAGGTCTTTGATAATCCCATCTTGAAGAGCTACTACTGCGGCTTTGTTAATCTTATCTTCTAATTGGTCGATTTGGGCCTGAACGGCTTTCTTCTGATTACTGTAATACAGCTCTGTCCCTTGAGAAGTCTGATGTTGCTCATATATCAGTTGTAAGCCTAATTTCTGCTGTTCCAACAGGTTTTTTGCTTTCTCGAACATTCTCTCCGCTTCTTCATATTGAACACGAGCGATGGTACCGGCGTCATAGAGAGCCTTCATGCGAGTTAAGTTTTGTCCCTCAGTCTGAACATCCTTTTCGGCTAGTTGTATGAGTAAAGTTTGTTGGGCGATTTGTGCCTGATCAGGGCTTTTATCATTTTCTAAGCGTTGTCCTTCCAGACTTTGCAATTGAGCCTTCAGTCCCTCCAATTGATAGTTAAAATCACTGGTGTTCATTTCCAAAAGTACTTGTCCCTTTTTAACACTGTCTCCATTTTGGACCTTAAGGGATTGCAATTTTCCCTCAACAGGGTTAAAGATCGGCCACTCTTGGGCAGCCATAACTTCCCCTTCCTCTGTGAATCCTTTGTTAAAGTCTTTGGGGTGCATGGCAATAACGTTAACCGGCAGGGGCATCGCATTAGTGATGGTGACCGCAATAAAAATCAGGAGTGCAAGCCCTCCGAAAATCATGAATTTACGATGCTTAACCTTTGGCAACTTAAATTTTTTAGGTGTTTGATTAAACTTGGTTTCAATGGCCATTTTCGCCCTCCTCTTACTTTAAATTGCAATTCTCTGCTTAATATTTTAATTAACATTCTGATTTCGATCCCAATTCAGTCAGCTCTTTAGTCTCGAGTCGCAAGGATTTCAACATAGGGAAGTGATTTTATTTTGTAGTATGCTCTGCTTTGGGCCACTAAAACAGAAAAGGCAGTTCCTGCAGCCGCGCCCAGCAAAGCCATGGGTGGAAGGTCTGCCGGAAGAGAGTACATATCATTGCTCATTGATTGTGCCATACTCATGCTTAATCCATAGGCCATCGGTATTCCAAGTAGAATTCCAAAAGCATATAAGGCCCATTGTTCTGAAGTGATCACTCGCAATACCTCTCTTGGTGTCATTCCTAAGACACGGAGAGACGCTAATTCTCGTTTCCGTTCCGAGAGAGAGATGATACTAGCATTATAGATAAGGGCAAATCCGCAAAAGCCGCCGAGAATAGCGAGCAACCAAACCGTAAAACCAAACGATTCCATCATTTTTTGGATCTTAGCCCCCGTATCCTTGAGAGATTCGATTGAGGAGACGTTACTGGCATTTTGATATTTGCTTTTCATGGATCCTATTTCAGCAGAATCCATCTGTATTAACATCGAAGTACTTATTTCCCCTTGCCTTAGAAATCGTTGTAATTCTGTGTCCTTCATAAAGGCATTAAGTCCAACATATTGAGGGACTACCCCTGTGACCAGTAAGTTTTCACCCTTTTGACTGAGAGTTTCTCGCCGCAAGGGACTTTCTACATAGATGATATCTCCCACTTTGACGTTTAAAGATTTAGCTAAATGTTCTGATAGCAAAACTCCATGGTGAGGAACCTCCAAGCGACGGCCGCTTTTATCCAGAATGTTATAGAGTGTCGACTCTTCAGAGAGGCCCATCAATGCCACGTCTTTCTTTAACCAACCGCATCTCAAAGAAGCAGGCACTTCCAGTACAGGTTCAACTTTAGACACCCCTGGGTCATGTGCGAGGGCGAATTTCACTGCCCCAGCAGGGGAAGGTTCAGTTAACTGTAATTTGACATCATAGGTTTGAACTTGTTCCAGCTGGACCACTGTTAGTAAGTCAGTCATATTCTGCATTGACCATGAAACTGTCATTAAACTATAGACTACCGCGATCCCTATGACGTTAAAGAGACTCCTGGTTGGTGTTCTAAAAACATCCCGAATACCCATCTGGGCTTGAGAGGAGAGAGTTTGCCAAAACCACGTGAATTTTTCGATTAAAGTTTTGCGCGCAGTCCCTGGTGCCGGGGGTCTCATGGCTTCGGACGGTTCCAAGCGCAAAATATCCAGACTCCCTTTCACCCCACTGAGTACGCTAAAGACGAACGCCAGCGCTAGACTGAAAAAGAGGTATTTAAGGGAGAATTCGCTTTTAAGGCCAGGCAAAGCAAAGAATTCTTTGTACATCATGGTTAAGGGAAACGAAAGAGCAACTCCGGATAATCCTCCAAGCAATCCCCCTGTTGTCCCAATAACCACGGGGTAGGTCAAATAATGTAAGACAATCTCTCGATCCGTAAAGCCAAAGGCCTTAAGTGTCCCGATTGCCACCCTTTGCTGTTCGATCAGTCGACGCAACATTGTATACAGAATAATGGCCGCAACCCCCAGAAACACAACAGGAAGAGTTTTTGTCATAGTTCGAATTTGTTTAATTTCACTTGTTAGAATGGCGTGACTCGTTTGATCCTTACGAGGGACAATACTCCGGACTCCATAGGGTTTTAACTCGGCTTGGAGACTATCCTTCACCGAATCAAAGCTAACTCCGGGTTTCAGAGTTATCACAATATCATTGACTTGTCCTTTTTCCTTGACCAGTGCTTTAAGTGTGCTTAAGGGAACATAGGCTATCCCAAATTCTTCAGCTGATGGATAAATGTCTTGGGCATTTCTCATAATGTAAATGAACTCTGGGCTTTGCGCAGTTCCCGTGATATATAAGGAGACCTGATTTCCATCAATACTAACGTCAATTGAATCTCCTAACGACAAATGATTTGCCACTAAGAATTTTGGGTCTACGAGGATTTCTGGTTGGTTTTCGTTCGGAAGTTGCCCCTCGATAAGCTGAATCAGGTTAATTTGAGGGACATTGGCCTCATTCAGAGTGACCATTTTCAAGTATCGATTAGAGTCCTCTTGTTGGTCTATCACACGAACTTCTTTGACAATCCGTCCTGCGGCTTGATCAATCCCAGGCAGGAACGTAAGCGAGTTTACTTTGTTTTCAGGATACCCTGTCACAGTGATAAATCCGTCGGCGAAGTTTGTTTCCGCATAAAAATCTTGCTGTGCCTTATCCATACTTTCCACTGCAATGGACATCGAGGTATAGAGGAGTAAGCCTAAGGCAATGACCATGATACAAGCGAGATAAATCCCAAAATTTTCTTTGATATCTCTCCATGTCTTTCTTCTAAGCATTACCATGATATCTCCTCAGGGCAAAGTGGTTTTTCTATGACTTTGACATCATCAAGTAATCCGTCCTTCAAATAGAAAACCCTATTCGCCATTTTGGCAATTTCTACATTATGCGTAATGATGATCACAGTCTTATGGTATTCACGATTTAATTTTTGCAAGGCTTTTAAAACCTGAATACCTGTTTGAATATCTAAAGCCCCCGTCGGCTCATCACAAAGGAGAAGTTCAGGGTTTTTAACGATGGCACGTGCAATAGCAACCCGTTGTTGCTGTCCTCCGGAGAGTTGGGACGGGAAATGATCTGACCAATTCTCCAGGCCAACCTCACGCAAGATGTCTGATACAGAAAGAGGATTTTGAGCAATTTCCACAGCTAGTCTTACATTTTCATAGGCTGTGAGATTTGGCATTAAGTTGTAGTTTTGAAAGACAAAGCCCACTTCATTACGGCGGAAAAGTGTAAGCTCTTGGTCATCAATCTCATGAAGCGGTTGTTCTTTGTAATAAAGCTCACCCGTCGATGCCTGGGTCATTCCACCGATAATATTTAATAACGTAGTTTTCCCGGAGCCGCTTTGGCCTAAGACGACAATAAATTCCCCATAAAATATTTGGAATTTTATTCCTTTCAATACTTCGATTTCCACTTCACCTGTGCGATAATGCTTGCGAAGGTCTTTTCCTTCCATAAGAACATCCATCCATCTCACCTCCTAGACATGTGAATTAGTCTCCAATTCTGAACCGTACATTCCATACTTCAATATTTCCATGTACTCCATATACTCTGCCATAATCTTATCGTAGTCTTGGAACATCTCATGTTCCTTGCCTTTATAGTCCTTGAGATACTTTTCTCCAAGTGCCCCTAGAAAAAGTATAATTATTTGAATCGCCTTAGAAGGTACTACTCCGTTTCGGAACTTTGAATAATCAATATCCTCAAAAAACGTCGGCATATATTCTTTGGAGGCTTGGATATATTTTTGTTCAATCTCAGAGCGTATGTCGTCAGGTGGACTTGCAAGTGCTTCCATAAATAGTTTAACAATATAGGGATATTTCTGAGCGATCTTAAACTTGATCACACCCAGTTCACTAAACCTTTGAAAGATGTCCTTTGTCTCTGTTAAGGGATATTTCGTAAATTCTCCCATCATTACCTGCATGCAGTGATCTAGCATATAGAAAAATAGACTTTTTTTATTGTTAAAGTAATGAAACAAAATCCCTTTAGAAATGCCTGCTTCTTTGATAATTGAATTAGTTGAGGCTTTATCATATCCTTTATCTGCAAATTCATGGATACATACATCTAAAATTTTTTTCTTTTTTTCTTCATTTAGATTTTCAAAATTATCGTACAATGTGATCTCTCCTTGCAAGACTGCGCTAGAATGATAGGATTATACACTGGGTTTGACCACTTGGTCAATAGCTTTTCGCCCAAGTGGTCAAACCTAGTGTATTACTCCAGTTAAATTGCTGGAGTACAGGACATTTCCGTTACTTTCACATTGCCTTTTTACCCAAGTTATTACCATGCGTGACGCATCTATAGAAAGCCAACACTCAGCTTCAGGCTCGGGCTAAATAACTAAAGAAAACTTGGCTGGCACCCACGAAGACACGGCTCTGTGTTCGCACGTGTTAACTTAGCGGAGAAGCCTCGCGAAGGCGGCAGCCTTAGTTGTACTTATAACTTTCTGACAGTATAAAAAAGCAGGGACTGTCCCCTGCTTTCCCTGCTCAACAAAAAGTGCTAACCTTATGTTTTTTGATATAGTATATATTATTACAGTAAAATTTTCAGGCTAAAGATACCTTTACGTGGAAATAACTAAATGATAGGTAAACCTAAAGGGGGCTAAACGCTTGGAAGAGATATTTTCGCCCAACAGCATCATAGACTTAGGTCCTGTCGACTTGGTGATTGTACCGCAGTTAGATTCTGCTCCAAATGTTATACCGCTAAAAGTTTATGAACGAGAACACTTTTTTCTCAACCCTAATCCAGCTGTTAACCAAAATCAAATAGCAGTATACTCTATTTGTTCGAGTTGCTTTACCCAAGCGGTTGCCGAAATCCGCGATCTATATGCTGGATGGTCCAAAATCGATAGAACTGAGCCCACAAAACTGATTGGTATTCATAATCAAAATCCGAACACCCTTTATATCCAGTTTTCTCTCGGAGAACGTTATTTTATCTATAAACGTTGCCTAACATTAAATAGAGACATGGTTTACGAAGAATTGTTTGGCAAGAAGCATAACCTGAGCAGACGTTCTCTAAACAGTGAGGATGAACAGTATCTCATCTCTAGGCTTAGGTTTATGCCAAAGGCAAAAAATGCAATTAGCTTTTATGCTTTTAAAGTTCACATCCGAACCCGAAGACATTTTGCATTTTCTCATTAGCCAACCCGCTTTCCTCACCGCAGGATGTAGCTTTAGTCGCACTTATGATTAGAAAGTATATATTAATAAGTTATACTTTCTGTCCCTGAAAGTGAACTCGTCCAGCAAAGCTGAACATCAAGACTTCGGTGGGGGGAGTCTACCCCGAAGTAGAATAAGGAACACCCATTTGAAGAAGTGGGTGTCGCGGAATTGATTAATTTCCATGCATTGATGGTGCCGTTTTGGCATGGAGGTCTATTCGGAAAGCTACAAATCACTTAGTAGCAGCTGTTCCCAGTTGCCACTGAGTCTTTAACCTTACAAGCCAAACCACATAAGGGTAAAGAAAGATACTGTCGATACTGCTATTGAAGCAATGATCATTGCCAGAAGGGGACGCATTGCTCTAGTCCGCAAACTTGACAGATGGACATTAAGGCCTAACCCAACCATAGCCGCTGCTAGCAAAAAAGTAGATGCTTTGGAAATATCGTTTAGAACATAATCTGGAATCGGCAGATAAGTTCCCATTAAACTTGTCATTATGAATCCTGCCAGAAACCAGGGAAAGGGTGCGCTTTGATTACCATTACCCTCTCCTTTGCGCTTCATCCAAAATGAAAGGATTAGGCTTAAGGGGATCAGTAAGAATACTCTGCCAAGCTTGGCTAACAACCCCATCGCTAACACATCCGGGCCGGCTGGCATAGCGGCGGCTGCCACATGAGCTATCTCATGTAAACTGACACCGCTCCAGACACCGTATTGAACAGCACTCATAGGTAAAAATGGCATCAAAAATGTATAGGTTAAAGCAAAGACTGTTCCAATTAAGGCAATAATACCGGCGCTGATTGCAGTATCTTCGTCATTTGCTTTTAAAATCGGAGATACTGCTGCAATTGCTGCGGCTCCACACACTCCTGTCCCGATTCCAAGAAGCAAAGAGAGGTTGAGGTCTGCTTTAAACAACTTTGCCAATAACATAGTCGTTGTTATCGCAATAACAATCGTCATTGCGTCATAAACAAGAAGCATCCCGCCCTTATGAATAACCATATCAATATTAAGCTTGAATCCATAAAGTACAATGGCAAAACGCATCAGGTAACGCGCAGAAAACTGAATCCCTTCGCGAATACTCTCCGGATATCCAATAACATTTCGATAAATAACGGCAATCAAGATAGCACTTAGCATTGCTCCGATTCGATTGATTCCCGGTAAGACTGCCAGCCATGTACCGGAACCGGCAACAACCATTGTAAATAAAATTCCAAGTATAAAACGGTTCCGTCTTTCCTGATCTATCACTAAAGCTTCTTGAAAGCTTAAATCCACCTTTGCTTGAAACCACATTTTCCGTAGGCCTCCTCATCATTCTCTATAGTCCTTTTCTCTTCTAAAGGACTGAGTTTCTATCTAAAACTATAGAATGATAGAGGTAATGGAGCAATATAGGTTCCTGAAGGCAATCATTAGGAATACATATTATTCGCTTTTCCAGAGTTATTGTATTATAATGTAGTACTTCCTTGAAGTGCACGAACATAAAAAACCGCAATATTTTTCCATAGTTAAATGAGGTGTAAACAATGATTGTCGATCCCTTAAAAATCTTTGTAACTGTTGCAGAGCTTAAGAATTTTTCTCGTGCCGCTGAAGAACTGTATTTATCTCAACCCAGTGTTAGCCTGCAGATACGCAATCTAGAAAATGAGCTTGGCTCAAAGCTCATTAATCGCTCACCGAAACATTTAGAGCTTACTCAATCAGGTGAAATACTCTATAGTTTGGCAAAACAGATATTACAACTGTATGAAAAGGCAAAACAAGATATTAACGAGTTAACAACCACTGTTACAGGATCACTCAAGGTTGGTGCCAGCTATACGATTGGTGAGTATATTTTACCTTTTGCATTAGCAGAATTTGCCACTCAATTTCCAAATGTAGATATTGATGCATCAATCGCTAACACTGTGGAAATCACCCAAGCTGTACGATCTAATCATTTAGACTTGGCACTTGTGGAAGGTGAGGTCAATCATCCAGACCTTGACATTCAAGCTCTGATGGATGACGAGATCATTTTAGTTGTCCCTAACCAACATGCTTTGGCGAGACTTCCCATTGTCACAGCTGATCACCTTCAAGACCGAGTATGGATTCTTAGAGAAAGTGGGTCTGGAACTCGAGACTTTAGTGACAAGTTGATTAAGGATTGGAACATTAACGTAAAAAAATCCCATATCTTTGGGAGCAGCCAAGCCGTTAAGCAGGCAGTCATTGCAGGTCTGGGGATTGCACTTGTCTCAAGCTGGATAGTGCGTAAAGAATTGGCGGCCAAAGAATTAACAGCGATCCGAATTAAAGGGAAGCAGCTAATTCGTACATTTTCCATAATAAGACTGAAAAACAATGAAATGTCCAAGGCTATGAACGTTTTTACTGAAAACCTTCTCTCACATGACCTTATCTCTTCGCTTATTTATAATAATCCTTCCGTACTCGATTGAAGAATATTGAATCTGTAGGAAATGAGCCATGCCCCTAACAAAAAGATGTTTTTGTCAGGGCATGGCTCATTTCTTACTATTCTCACTTATAATAGCAGATATGTCCATCTGAATGCCCCTGTGTCAAGATAACCTGGTAATCCAAATCCCCTATACTTACCATTTGACCCGCTTTTAAGGTTTTCAACTCTGCCTGTGGAGATGTAAAACGAATTATATCATTTACGGAACCCATTGTTTCTTTGACTATATCATTAAGCATGCCATTTTCTCTAAACAAAGTATCTAAAGCATCAAAGCTATTTTCACTTTTCCAATAGTGTTTTATCAGTTCGGCATCGATCTCCCCGATATAAACCGGAGCACCAGAAAAGTTCTGAAGCCATCCCGAACATCCATAATGGTTCGGATGAAAATGTGTAAGATAGATACCTTTAATATCTGTAGGCTTAATGGAGTGTTCCTTAACAAATTGCATCCATCCTTCAACTGTGTCCTCTCGACTAAGACCCGCATCAATAAGCCACCAGCCCAGTGATCCTTTTACTGCATAACAGTTGACATGATTTAACCTAAATGGCAAGGGCAATTTTACTTTATAAATCCCTAGAGCTTCGTAAATCACCATCATCACTTTCTTTCTTTCTTTCTTGTAGATTATATCAGAATAGTCTCACTGGTTATTCTTTATATTATTTCAAATACCTTCCATTTAGTAAAAGCATCTCTATTTAAATATGAGGTATTATATATACTGTCAACATAAAATGTAAAAATATAAATTATTGGATGTATTACACAATCATCCAATTGGATGTTGTACGGTTGAAAACTCCCCCATATAATTAGCTAAAACTTGAATAGGGAGGAAAAAATATGCCATACACCTATGCCGAAAGGGTAAATTGCATGGGGAATTCAGCGATTCGTGAACTTCTAAAAGTTACTGAACAACCTCAGATTATTTCTTTTGCCGGCGGTCTTCCAGCCCCAGAGTTATTTCCCCTTAAAGAAATTCAGGAATCTTATGCTCAAGTTCTTGGGACAGGCGACCCTTCAGTCCTCCAATACGGAACTACAGAAGGATATTTACCTTTACGTGAAGAGATAGCTGCCCAAATGCGTATTATAGGGATCCAAGCAGAAGCAGAAAACATATTTCTTACAAACGGTTCACAACAAGGCTTAGACCTCATCACTAAGTTATTTATTGATCCTGGCGATGTAGTGCTCCTCCAGAACCCAAGTTATCTTGGAGCCATCCAAACCTTTCGAAGTTACCAAGCCAATTTTGAAACAATCCCTACAGGTGGGACAGGAATTGACAGTGCGGCTCTCGAATTATCCATCAAGCTTAACCGCCCCAAGATTATTTACCTAACCCCCACATATCAGAATCCAACAGGCACCACTTTAACTATTGAGGAGAGGAAGACGGTACTCCGTATCGCGAGCAAGTACAATATTCCCATAATAGAGGATGATCCCTACGGCGAACTCCATTATGATAATTCTTCCATTCTGCCTATTAGGTCTTTTTCTACCGAAGACGAGGTGGTTTATCTAGGCACTTTTTCTAAGACCCTCGCACCCGGACTTCGACTTGGTTGGATTGTCGGTGGAAAAGATCTGATAACTAAACTTGTCGTTGCAAAACAAGGGACTGATTTACACACCAGCACCCTATTACAAAAAGCTACTCATTACTACCTAACTCATTTTAATCCCACTCAACACATTGAAAGGATTCGCCAAGCCTATAAAATACGAAGAGATCTTATGCTTAAGGAACTAAAGGATAACTTTAACGATCAAGCTATATGGACCGAGCCATCTGGGGGAATGTTTATTTGGCTAACCTTGCCAGAAGCGTATGACACTCTTAAACTCCTGCCCTATGCCTTGGCTAGGAATGTGGCCTTTGTTCCGGGAGCAAATTTTTATACAGATGGAAAAAGTTACAGCAACATGAGATTAAATTTTTCTAACCCCTCCCCACTGCAAATAAAACAGGGAGTTAAACGTTTGGCAAGCATATTACCAAATTACTAATTCGGGATCAGTCGAACCGAGAACCACGCAATATAAATATTTGACTTCAGACATGTTAAATCGAAACAAGTAATGTGAGGAAAATAAAAATGAAACTGCACTTAGACCGTTCCCTAAAAACACCGCTTTACTTACAGATCAGAAGTCAGATCCGTCACCTTATTCTAGCTAATGAACTGCCTCCCGGATACCGCCTCCCACCCGAGCGCAAACTTGCCGCCTCTCTGGGAGTCAATCGCACAACAGTAGTCAACGCCTACCATGAGTTGACAGCAGATGGATTAATTCAGCCGCACGTGGGCAAAGGAACCATCGTAAGTCCTGCCCAGACAATTTACCCCTCTCACAACCGTTTGTCTAATCTCGACCATTCCGAGGTACTTGGTATACCCGTCCAGCCAATATCTTGGCAGAACTTTTATTCTAGTCAGTCTGAACGTATGCATAATCCGGTATTAGCATCCATACTCGATGAGATCGGTGAAGAGGATCAGATTTCTTTCGCCTTGGGATCTCCCGCAGGGGAATACTATCCGTTAAACGAATTGAACGAAATTTGCAAAGAAGTAATGCGTCCTGGTAATTGGAAGGCCTTAGAATACGGACCTACCATTGGACATTATCCTTTACGCCAATACTTAGCGGATTGGCTTAGTTATCGAGGCATAAATGCTCAAGCCCAAACAATTCTTATGACCTCCGGTTCTCAACAGGGACTTGATCTGCTTACCAAAGTTTTCTTAGAACCAGGTGACTATATTGTAATGGAGGAACCTTCCTTTCTAGGAGCAATAGGGGTCTTTAAGGCAGCCGGGGCTCACATTCTTACTATACCTTTAGATGAAGAAGGCTTAAGAATAGATGTCTTAGAGCAGATTCTCTCACGACATCGACCTAAATTCATCTATACTCTCCCAACCTTTCAAAACCCCACCGGAACAACCATGAGTCTTAGACGGCGGCATGAACTTCTTAGATTAGCCTATCAATACCATGTGCCCATTGTAGAAGACGATCCTTACAGTGAACTCTATTACGAAAACCAACCACTTCCTTCCCTTAAGTCCCTTGATGAGCACGCACATGTAATCTATCTTGGAACATTCTCCAAAATGCTCTTTCCAGGTCTCCGCCTCGGCTGGTGCGCAGCACCTCTTCCGGTTCTAGAGCAATTATCCCTAGCCAAACAGCACGTTGACCTCCATACCAGCACAACAACCCAGTGGATTATGACCGAATTTTGCACCCAAGGACTGTTGGACAAACACCTTCCAGTTGTAAGAAGCCAATATAAGCGTCAACGAGATGCTATGGTGACCGCTTTAATGGAGTTTGCACCACAAGGCTTATCTTGGACTGTTCCAGCAGGCGGATATTATTTATGGTGTGAATTGCCGCCGGGATTGAAAGCTACCGCACTGCTTACCAAAGCAGCCGAAAAGAAAGTGACTTTTGTCCCAGGAAATGCTTTTTACGTTAACTCCGGAGGGAAAGATCGATTCAGACTCTGTTTCTGTCGTCATTCCGAAACGACGATTCGAGAAGGGATCTTCCGTCTCTGCGAAGCTGTTTCTGAGTTATTAAATCAGCCTAACCATAAAAGCAGGATTCCCAGACCCCGATTTAATGAACCTTTAGTGTGATGAATACTTTAAAGAAGAGGCTTGGCTTCAAAATGTTGCAAGCCCCTTGTTTTATAATATTTGGGTGATTTAAATCCGGCCTCAAATAATTCTCCCTTTTCCTTCATCGCAAAAAAACAAGGGACGTTTTCATTATTATGGACGTAAGATGACTTTTATTGCCGTATCTTTTTAGCCAGGTCTAGTTTCCCCTCCAAGACATCAACGACGACAACTTTTTCCGCACCCTTTTGTTTGGCACATTGAGCGATGATCTGACCCGCAAAGCCGCCACCATAACTACCACAGTATCCCCTAATTGGACACCTGAGTTCATACCGGAGTAC
This sequence comes from Desulfosporosinus shakirovi, assembly GCF_020595055.1. Classification (GTDB taxonomy): domain Bacteria; phylum Bacillota; class Desulfitobacteriia; order Desulfitobacteriales; family Desulfitobacteriaceae; genus Desulfosporosinus; species Desulfosporosinus shakirovi. Next base: position 103,972 of record NZ_JAJDOO010000007.1, read on the forward strand.
ATGGCACAGGCTACAGGCTCACCTAAAGCCGCTAAATCCGGATCTAAACCTTCCGGCGCCGATTAGGGCCCACATTCTAAATTACGTTCGACAAGAAAAATGTCGTACGCTTTATTGAGTAAAGCAGCTTTAGTAGTTATTCCCATTAAATACACTCCTTGCAAATTTGGTTTTGGCTGGTCAAGCCAGCATGTCCTCCACATCGAGCACTTTTAAGGAAGCCCAGTATCCTTGGTTAGGCAACTGTCCTAATTTGTGATACATTATGCCAGCTTCCCGGACTTCCCCTGCAAATAAGAGACCTGTTAAGCACCCATTCTCAAGTAAAAGCTTCTGATAGACCCCTGAAGAGGGCTGGCTTAGAATAACTTCCTCCACACCAGAGCCTCCTTCAATTCTTCCTAAAGAAATGATCGGCAACCCAAAAAGTTGAATTGAGTTCATCGCGTAACTCCCAGGATAAGCCGTTCTCGAACCAGCCATACTGGTGCCGGCAATTTTGCCCTGCTGAACCGCCGTCAGCCACAATGCTCTGAGCATTGATTCACCGGTAAGCAGGCTGGCAGCTTGCACTATATCCCCTGCGGCATAGATTGTCGGGACATTTGATTGCATGAATTCGTTGACCACAATCCCCTTTTCAATTTGCACTCCACTTTCAGTCAGAAAATCAAGATTGGGTCTTACCCCGACAGCTGTGATAACCAGCTCAGCTTCTAGGAAATGATCTATTGTTTGAACTCCCTTAACCTTGTTCTGTTTAACTTGTAAAGATTTAACCTCAGCCCCCAGGAAAACCCGTACTCCATGGTTTCCAAGGGCTTTTAACAGCATATCTGCGGCAGCTCGATCTAGTTGTCCCGGCATTAGGCGGTTGGCCATTTCCACAACACTAACCTTGATGCCGCAGGCATTTAAAGCTTGGGCGGCCTGTAAACCCACGAGCCCCCCACCAATTATCACCGCATTTTTAACGCGGGGTAAAAACGAGTTTATTTCCTCGGAATCCGCTTTATTCCAAAGGGAAAATACCCCTTCCACCTCCAGATCAATCCAGCTTGGAATAAAGGGCCGAGATCCAGTGGCAATTAAAAGCTTATCATAAGCAATTTTCTCGCCGTTCTCTAAGATAACCGCATGTTCCTGTACGAGGACTTGTTCCGCCCTGTGCCCAAGCCGAGTTTCTACACCATAGCTTTCGTAAAAATCAGCACCTCTAATATACATATCTTGTTCTTCAATTTCATTTGTCATATATTCCGGGGTTGTAATTCGGCTATACGGAATGTTAGCCTCTTGAGCTATCAAGATAATTTTCCCCGTTGGGTCGATGTTGCGGATCTGTTCGATCGCATTTGTCCCCGCAGGGCCATTACCCACTATCACATAAACCAATGGTGTAACCCCCTGTCTATACTTCGTCATAGCACCATAATTCTGCCAATTCCTCAAGTAGTCTCTGCGCCCTTTGGGGATTAAAGACTCCACACACACATGGAGTGGCCAAATATTCCCCCGCTTCTTGAGCAGTGCGTTTGCCACATTTTAGATCCAGTAGCATTTGCCTGACTAAATGCTGTGAAACCATACCATGTCCGCACATGGTCGTGATTTCAAGGAGCTCATCCTCAGGAATTCTCGCAAGCTTACCTCGGATTCCGACTGAGTACTCCACAGTATGCGGATCAATCCCTGCTTCCTGACAAGCCTGTTCCACATGCTCAACGATTCCTGAGACAATCACCGAAACTCCAAGGTCTGCCTCTTTAAGTTCTTTTAGAGCATCTCTGAGTTGCTTCCGATCCGAAAACACTGCGTGAACAATCGAAGTGTCTGCGACATTATTGATGATTTGATCCTTATTAACGAGAAACTTCCCACCAGTTTTCATATCGCCCATATTCACATGTTCATATTTATCGAGGATTCGTAAAAATTCCTGTAAAGCGTACCTGGAATTAATTTCATTAAAACCTTTGGCAGTCATAGAAAAGACAATATAATCTTGTTGTAGGTTTGCTTCAGTTCCTCGTCGATGAAGGGTATGGCTCATTTTACACCCGCTCCCTTCACGTTCATGTGACCCAACCCCAAATTAATTTTTCCGTTGATTGAAAACCATTTATTATTTTCATTCATAATGCGGGCTGTTGGAACGGAAAAATCCTCATCAGTCCTCGCCACTAAGTCGATTGAAAATACCGTATTGATTTCCTCGGCCACCCTCTCCATCGTTTCCAGCACAGGAATCACCTTATCTAAGGGAATAATCATTTCAATAATCGCGGAAAGCACCTTTTCATTGAGCACCTCTGGGTTCATCTCCCCAGTTGTTTTATCTTTGAGTAATCCAGTCAAAGGATTATTGGGTTCAAACTCAACACCTAATTTAGCTAAGGCCTTAAAGACCTTTTCTGCTTCGCGCATTCGGGCACCCGTACCTGGACGTCCCATCTCAGCAGCCATTCCAGCAACGCCTCGTTTAAAACGATTGGTAATATCATTAGTCTTCATTTCTTCTGTACCGCGACCTGGCACTCGGGTTTCCTTATGTTCAGCTAACGGATTGCTAAAGGTTCCTCTGATGGAACGAGGCCAACCATAGAGTGGTTGATGAAGGGCCTCAACTGGGCATACCTGGGCCCGGTAGCATATTCCGCAATCTACACATTCATCCTCATCTACATAGCAATGAACTTTGGTCCCCTTTCCACTACGAGTGAAATTAATCACTCCCATAGTGCAAAACGGCCTGCATTGCCCACATCCTACGCACTTATTCGCGTCAATTTGCAAAACTTATCCCTCCTTTCAGCTTGACCCTTGCGCAAGCTACTCTTGAACTCCAAAACATTTCGCCACAGTATCAGCTAAATCTTTAGGCTTACTGTACTCTATGACTTTACCAATCTCTTCTGAAATCTTAACACTGCCTGCAACAGGTAATTTCACGCCGGTAAATACCTTAGCCCCTGTCTGGGCAAGAGCTAAAGCCATCTGCAAATCTCTGGCGCTGGTTAACTCCGGAAAGACTGCTACAACTTTTTCTCTTCCAACAGCTCCAAATACTTCAATTAGCTTAGCTGCATCCCCTTCCCCACCAACACTGCAAATCAGTGGCGTAGCTTCGCCTTCTAATTCGTCTGCTAGAACTTTGTTTTCCAGTCTTTCCGAATTTAAACAACCGTACTTAGCAAGAGTTACCGCTGAATTACCATAGGTTAAGCATAGAACCTTCTGAAAGCTCAGCTTTCTGGCCAGATCCAAATTTCCTTGATCTTCCGTAAGCTTAAGGTTTGAACCTCCGCCAATTACACAGATTCCGTTGATCAAACCTTGATCAAGGAGCGACTTAATCCCTAATGGATTAATGTCAGATACCGCTTCAGCCTTTTCGACTTGATTAGAAACTTTTACTTTCTTCAGATTGCGTTGACTATAAGCGGCAATGCCTTGCATAAAGACTTCCTTAAGGGCCTCTTTGGTGGAAACTGCTGTAGCGAGGACGGTATGATAACCAGCTGCAGGGATCCTTCCTTTACCAAGCCCATCTTCAATAAGATATAAATCTACGAGTCCGGTTAAAACAGCAAATTCGATCGTCCCCTGATTGCAGGAGGTATTAAAGCCAAAGTTCGAGGAGAAATCCCCTGCTAATACAATGTTCAAACCATCACTCGCACCCAGTTGGATCGCTTCCCCCTCAAGTTCATTGCGTAACTCAAACACTTTGGCTAGCAACAGCGGGCTCGCACCATCTAAGCAAATGTTGACGGCTTTTTCTCTAATTACACCTAACCCAACCAAGCGGGACTGACTGCTGTACTTGCCGTATAGTACCTCTGCTAGATCAGCGTTAAAGCCTACTAAATTGATTTGCTGGGTTCCTAAGGTCATTAAATCATCTATATTAGATGTTTTAGACTGTTGTGCTCGAGGATATGTTAACTCGGCGAACTTAAGGCTCAACCCCATCACTAAGTAACTCAAATCCGTCCCATTCACAGACCATTTTGCTGCTTTTAATTGGAGTAAATCCGAGGCCACTTCGCCAACCGAGACTTTATTCTTAAGCTCCGCTAGCATTTGTGAGCCTGCAGCAATCAATTCGTGATTTTCTCCGGCTTGCCGAGTTAACCAAATTAAGACCAGCTCATCGTTCCCTAAACCGCAAACTGTGCTTTTTTCCCCAGGGCGAAAGGGGTTTAAGCGGCACGGCCCCTGCAAACACTCGTGACAGCTCAGCCCAATTTGGCTAAACCCGTCTTGAGGTAACATAGCCTCGTATTTATTCCAAGAGAGTTGAAGCCCCTCGTTTTTAGCCTTTAACAAATAGTCTCTTGCAGCAGTATCCATTGTTTTTCTTCGAACTTGACGCATGAATCAAAATCCCTCCTTAATTCAACTTAGAAACTATTTTTATATATCTTTATCAACCTAGGCAAGCCCAGACTCCCTTTTCTGCTTTAACTGAAGTGAATAGTCCTCGAGAGAGATTTCTTGTAAGGCACCTGTTGGGCAGGCCGCCACGCAATAGGGTTGCGGCATTTGGAAACATTGGTCACATTTATCCGCAGAGTGTTTCTCGTGGGCAGGCGCAATCACTCCATAAGGACAAACCATAACACACATCCAACAAGAGATACATTTTTTTCCATTGACAAAAACACAGCCACTCTTCTCATCTCGTTGCATTGCCCCGGTTGAGCATATTTCCAGGCATGGGGCATCTTCACAATGCCTGCACTGAATAGGTAAAGAATTCTCCCCATCCCATTCAACATAGACTCTTGGCCTTGGCAGAATTTGTTCCTGAACCGCCTCTGGCAAGGATTTGCTTATAGAGCTGCGTTCGACCGCACATCTTAATTCACAAGTTTTACATCCTAAACAACGACTCTGATCCACAAAAATGCGCTTACGCGCGGGATTATCCATAACCATTTTGCGATCCCCCTTTCGAAAAATTTAATTCACTTTCCATCTCCCGGTATCCGATATTCTTTTATTGTTTTCATTTGTTTTCGAAAAGTAAATTGAACGGGATCCATAGAAATAAACTAACAAATCTGTTAGTATTCAGAGTAACTGTCTATTAGCACTCCATTTACAGCCGGAGGGTATAATGGGAAAACCACTTCCTTTGCGTGTTCGAGTTTTTATTACCACTATAATCTAGTAGTTTTATACCCCTTATCCTAGAAATAAGTATCTTACATTTTAGTTTTTATCGATAGCTTTGAGGAGCAGATTGCCAGTCAAATTAGGGATATTGCCACACTCGCTTCCTAACGTCAGGACGTCATCGCAGGATATTATTCGAGAAATCCAGTCAACGATCTCCTGATAATCGCTGAGGAGATTCGAAATTATACACACGCGACGTTTGTTGCCAACAAGCTCTCCTAAGTTATTTGGTAAGTGCCCAAAAGGCTTCTTTGAAGGTCTTCAACAACAGCCAGAATATACGGACTATTCTAGAATACATCTGTCTTATGATTGAAACATGGTCCGGTTTATCTCGCAAAAACCGTTTCTTGTTCGAAACAGTTTTTGCGAGCTTTAAGCAACTCAATTCCACTGCCAAAGGTACTTCTTGAAATTTATTATTTTAAGATTAATTTTTCGTCTGATACGTTTTAGCCAATAACTGAACTGGATGTACTACCTCTGCAACCATACCGTGTGTTTTTAACCCGTAACTTAACTGCATTGTACAGGTTGGGCAACTGGTAGCAACCACTGTAGCTTTGGCGGTTGCGATGTTACTAATCTTCCGTTCAAGAACTTTCATGGACAGATCGTGATGCATAATACTAAAGCTACCCGCCGAACCACAGCAACGATCCGCTTCCTTCATCTCTTTAAACTCCACACCAGGAATAGCTTTTAATAGTTCGCGTGGTTGCTTAAAGACATTTTGCCCCCGTTTCAAATGACACGGATCGTGGTAGGTTACCGTGACATTGACTGGATTAGGACCTGGCTGAACACCCGTTCTTTCCACCAAAAACTTACTGAGATCATAGACCTTGCTACTTAATTCTTTTGCTTGCTTGTATTCGTCTGTACCTGGCTCAAAAAGCTTCTGATAGCTTTCCGCTAAAGTAGCCGAGCATGACGAACAATCAGTCACAACTGCGTCCACTTGTGCCGATAGCAAAATCTTCATATTATTTTTGGCTAGTTGTACAGCTGTATCCGTATCCCCATAGGCTAAATGCGGCATACCGCAGCACTTTATTGCCGGAGTAATCACTTCACAACCATGCCTAGCTAGTACGTCCACTCCACTCACTGCAACATCTGGATAAATCAAATTCGTCGCACAACCTAAAAAGTAAGCCACACGGAAACGTTTTTTTCCATAGGGTTTAACAACCTCCGGGATCCGTCCACGAGCTAGTCGTTTTGAGACATCCGGTAATATTTTTGCACCTGCACTCATTTGTTCTGGCAAATGCTCAATTAGTTTCGATCTTGTCAAAACGTTGTTTAACCCCGTCTTTTGATAAAACTTTACGAGCGAGAAAGATGCTTGAAGTAGAGCTGGACGAGTCAAGAATCCTCTAAGCACCAACTTCTTGATGATATTTCTATCTAAAACATCATCAAGGTAATCTCTTACTCCCACTATAATCTCATCTGTAATGACCCCTGACGGGCAATTGACAGCACAAGTTTTGCAAAGTAGGCAACCATAAAGCTTTTCAGCCAGTTCTGCGGAGGCTGTGATCCTTCCTTCTTGAAGGAGCTTTACCAAGGACAGTCTCCCACGCGGTGAATCTGGTTCTCTTTTTGACTCGGCAAAGATAGGGCAATTCGCTCGACACTCACCACAGCGCACGCATTTCTTAAGTTCCTCGGCAAAATCAACTTGATATGTTGTTTTCATACGCTTACCTCTCAACCCATATCTTACCGGGATTCATGATTCCTTTAGGGTCTATGGCATCCTTGATAATTCTCATGATTTCCAACGCCTTACCATGTTCCGCCTCCATAAATTGGGATCTAGTGAAGCCTACTCCATGTTCTCCAGTGGTTGAGCCCTCCAATTCCAAAGCCAGTTGATGAATATCATCGGCAACGCGGTGGGCTGCTTCGACTTCTTCCGGCTTTAAAGGATCAATAATGGGCGCTGTATGCATGTTTCCGTCACCAATATGACCATAAATTACGACGAGTGTGTTATGTTTTGCCCCAATCTCCTTAATTCTACGTAACGCTTCAGGGACCTTAGCCATCGGAAAACAAACATCTTCACCACAAAAAATTCTTGTTGCACCCGGTTTAACACGAGCTGAAGCAGCACCAATGACTGCACGTCCTTGCCAAAGCTTCGCCATACGCTGAGCGTCCGTGGCCCATTCCACCGAGCTCGCCCGTTTTTCTGCGATCTTTTTGACTTGCTGCCCCTCAAAGTCGACTGCTGCCTTGCTGCCGTTGATTTCAAAGAATAGGGCAGCCTCTGCTTCCGGAAGCTTTAAATCCGGTTGAAATTTATTGGCGGCTTTAATCCCAGAGTCGTCCAATATCTCAATACCAGAAGGTATAATTCCATTCTTAAACACTTCTAAGACTGTGGCAGCCGCATCATCCAAACTGGAAAACAGCGTAAGCAGGATTCCCCTAACTGGCGGTTTTGGTAGAACTTTTAGTCTGACCTGTGTAATAACCCCTAAAGTACCTTCAGAGCCGACGTAAAGGCTCGTAAGATTAATCCCTGAAACGCTTTTCAGTGCTCTGGAGTGTAATCCTCCAGTCTTCATGACCTCTCCATCTGGCAAGACAACTTCCAATCCCAACACATACTGACCAGTGTTACCAAACTTTACTGCTCGCAACCCACTGGCATTATTGCCTACCATGCCCCCAACCGTCGCCATTTTTGAGCTTCCTGGGTCAGGTGGGAAAAATAGCCCATAAGGCGAAAGCGCAACATTGAGGTCAGCGTGCACAATCCCAGGTCTTACAACAACTTGCATATTACTCTCATCAATTTCCACGATATCCGTCCAACCCGAAAGGTCGAGTACAATACCTCCCTTAACAGCTACACTCCCACCAGTCTGACCGGACCCTGCTCCCCTGGGTGTAACAGGTATATCATGGTTATAAGCATAGCGCATTATCTTTTGAACTTCCTCAGTTTTCATGGGACAGACAACAACATCAGGATAAAATTCATTCAGCTGGGATAAGAAAGAACTGTCATAAGTATAGGTATACCGTTCAAGCTTACTAGAAATTACTTTTTCTGGGCCTAGTAATTCTTTCATATCGTTAATCAGTTGACTTTTTCCCACCATACTTCACCCCTTCTCCCTAGTTCTCCTATCCGTACATTCGGACAGGAACCTTTGCTTCTTGATCAAGCCAAGGCTAGTACCCTCTTGATTAAATTTTCAAACTAAATTACTCCTTTAACTGCAGCTAGTGCTACTGTTCGAGGAGAGGCTAAGTAGATACTAGCCTGAATCGATCCGATTCGGCCAGGTGTATTCTTGATCGTCGTTGTAATAGCAACATCGCCCTCAGCCAAGACTCCAAAATGTTTGCCCGGACATGGCCCACAGCCTGGGGGCATAATAACCGCACCACGTTCTCTGATTAAAGCGCTAATCCCTTGCTCATCCATTGCTTGTGTTACTGCCCTCGATGCTGGTGTCACGATAAAGGTGACATCAGAGTGCACAGGATACTCCTGCAGAACGCTGGCAATAATCTGCATATCCTCCAGACGACCAGCCGAACATCCCCCAGCTATCGCAACATTAATCTTTACTCCAGCCAGTTCTCTTGCTGGTTTTACATTGGTTGGTTGAGGCGGAACCGCAATCATAGCTTCAATCTTACTGACATCGACTCCACGTTTGATAGGACCAGCTTCTTCTCCTTCAGGTACAACAAAAGCAGTAGCGGCTCCCGCCTCAGGCAAGAAATTACAGATCGTCATGCGAGCAGCAGAGGATAAAGAATTGAAAAGAGATCCTGTTAAACCAACTGCTTTCCCCTTCATATCACTTCCAAATTTCCACAATAAATATAGCCCAATGTCCCTCGGGAGTACCTCTGGCTGTAACTCACCGTCAAGTCCTATCGTCAGAAGCTCTGGGACTTGCATCTTAAGCCTACCTGAAACAAGAACAGCAACTAATTCTTCCGGTGTTAAAGCGTAAGCCAGAGCTCCAAAGGCTCCAGCTGTAGCCACATGGCCATCGGCACCCGCTATGATCATTCCTGGCCAAAGAGGAACCTTCTCTGCAACGATTTGATGTAAGACCCCTTCGCCATGATTATAAAGAACACACCCTTGTTCTTCAGCAAATTGACTAAATCTGCGCTGAAAACTGCGTTCAGCTGAGGTTGGTGCCGGAAAAGCATGATCTACCGTTAAAAGTACCCGGCGTCCATCATATACCTTTTCAGATTGCTTTTCCCAAGCCTCGAGCAATTTGGGACCAGTTCCATCATGCGCCAGAGCTAAGTCCACTTCGATCTCAACCATGTCCCCTAAGCTTATCTTTTCAATCCCAGCAGCTTTAGCCATATATTTGCAATAAAAATTTTTATTCACTCTCAAAATCCCACCCTGCCTAAGATTGAAATCCAAACTACGAATCCCATCGGTACTTCGGGGGGACATCTTAACGATGCACCCCCAAAAAACGCTTAATCAGTACGCAGCATTAAATCAAATGAAATATCCACAAAACATAGACTGCAGCCATGGAGAAGACCCCACCAACCAAAGTCACACCGCCATAGGAATAGAGTGCAGGCTTAAGTTCCATGCGAGACAAGGAGGTGCAAACCCAAAAGTAACTGGAGTTAACATACTTGATGATAACAGAACCAGCTCCAGCTGCGAGCATTGCTGCTTCAGGGCTAAGGCCTAAGCCTGTGAGCATAGGCGCTACAATTGACGCTGACGTGATAACACCTACTGTTGTAGAGCCTGTGATAATGTTTCCCACAATGCCCAAAACGAATGGCAAGAAAATGGAAGGAACTCCAGAATTCAAGACAGCCTGAGCGATAAAATCTACAGCAGGGGTTCCTTTTAAGATTGCACTCAAGGAACCACCTAACCCAGTCACCATAATAATCATGGCAGAGTTACGTAGAGCCGTTTCAATCCACTTGTCGTTCTGAACTTTCTTCTGATCTGCATTCGTATTGCGAAAGGCAAACCAAATACCAATAAGCAAGGCCACCGGCGGCCATCCGATAAAGTTAAAAGCGGTTTTGAAAAGACCATCAGCCATATAGAGATTAGCGACACTTGCTCCAGCAATTAGAAGCAAAGGAAGTATAATCGGTGTATAAGCTGCTAAGGTTGAAGGAAGTTTAAGTCCTTTATCCGCAAACGATTGGCCGACAAACTCGTCAGAGGGAGGGGAGGGAATTCTGGGACCTACGATTAAGGCAAACAGCCAACCTGCAATTGATCCCACAAACGTTGCGATAGCACCAAATAGAATAATCTTGCCAATATCAGCATTGAGTATCGCCGCAGCGGCTAAAGGGCCGGGAGTTGGCGGAACCATCGCGTGTGTAAGCTGCATGGATCCTACAAGACCAGCAGACATAACGCTCATGTTGATTCCCGAAGCAAGGGCTGCTGAGTGAACTAAGGGGTTGAGGATAACGTAGCCGACATCTGAGAAGATAGCGAGTCCGATAACGAAACCGGTTAATGTCAAGGCTAAAGGCATGTTTTTCTGTCCAACCCAGTCAATCATTTTTAGGGTAATCTTTTCAATCCCGCCGGTCTCTTTAAGCGCTTCAGCAATGACGGAACCCAAAACGATAACCACGGCGATTGACTTGACAGTACTTCCAAAACCAGATTCAAAGGCCTTAATGAACTCCCCTTGATCTACTCCTGGGATCAAAGCAAACAGTATAATTGGAATTAGAAGGGCCATGAAGACATGCCATTTGATTTTTGCTATCAAGAAGAATAACAAAGCAATAACTACAAGGAAGCCGACCAACGTATAGGTAGGATTGTTTAATATCATGCTTTCCTCACCTTTCATGAAAACTATTCTTTATTCATTTTTGGCAAACTTCGGATTACGTCCGGTAAATGAGCGGCTTCGGTCTAACCGCAAGTTCTTTCTGTTTATATAAAATATTTTCTAGATTCTGAATACTTAAGTCAGGGCGGAGTCCGGCAATTGGCATAACCGGCCCCGTAGCTTTTACATAATAACACATCGCCACAAAATTTCCTGAGCTTTAACGAATTATATTGAACAGACATCCGTTCTTACTCGTTGACCACTAAAACGTCGCGCTCAGCTAAGACTTTAAGGAAAACTGCCGCTACATCCGAGCTATTAGGTTCAAAGTAAGGGTCCAGAGAAACAAAGGAAGAACCATGCAATTTATCCCCGAGAGCATTCTCAGTCATACCCAATGCCATTACCGTTCCATCTGCCTTGATACCTTTGGTCACGTCTATTACATCAAATAAACTATTATCCAAAACCACAACTATATCAGGCGACGTATTATTCGCCGAACGTTTCCGAATCGACTCATCCCCTACTCGAAGGATGGAATACATGGGAGCACCGGGACGCACAGCGGCAAACGCATCAAAGACTTGGACATTCTTACCTTGTCGTAAAAGTTCTTGCCCTATTGCGCGAGAGAGCTTCCCTACTGGTTGCCCAAATCGGCCATGGAAACGAATTTCCCTCATCACTCTTCATCCCCCCCTCGGCCATAGTAGACATTTATACTTTTCTGAAGCTTTACGACCTGTTCAGAGGTGAGATGTTTGAATCGACCTTGAGTGGTCAGATAATCCGCAACAGGAATAAAGGTTGGCTCAAAAGTACGATTACGAACACCTTCATCCACTTCGTAAAGTTCAAAAAGACCGCTTTCCACGGCTAACCGTGCATACTCAATGGTTTTCTCCGCCGGAATTTGCCAACCACGATGACAAGGTGCTAGGATATGAATATAGGAAAATCCAGGTTTTTCGGCAGCTTTTTTAAACTTCGCAATAAGATCCAACGGATATGCAATCGAGGCACTCGCTACATAATCTATTTCATGCGCTTGCATAATGGCCAACATGTTCTTCTTCTTGACTGCTTTCCCTTTGGACATGTTACTAGTGATCGCATACATGGGGGTCTGACTGCCCGTCTGTCCGCCCGTATTCATGTACATCTCATTGTCATAACACACGTGAATCATGTGTTCATTACGTTCAGCTGCACCCGTCAAGGATTGAAACCCAATATCTGCTGTTCCTGCATCCCCTGCCCAAGAAACCACATTAACGTCTTCGATTCCCTGTGCTTCTAATGCTGCCCTGATTCCAGAAGATACTGCTGGAGCCATTTCAAATAACGTATGGTAAAAGGGAATTTGCCACGTCGTCTTAAGGTTTGAGCCACCCAAGGTTGCCATACATGATGCTGGAATTGTAATAATCGTCCTAGAGCCTAAAGCCTTCATTGCTTGCCTTCCTGCAACGGCTGCACCACAACCCCCACAACCAGCATGTCCTTGACCAAATAATTCCTCTTTCGACAAATCTGCGATGGATATAGCCACGTTTAATCTCTCCTTATAACCCGAACCATTCGGAAGTAATTGCCTGTTGTTCAGTTTTCTCCGAAAGTTCAAGTACCTTCTTGATTTCTTCGGTCGTTACATCCCTGCCTCCTAGCCCAAGAATATAACTATTAAGACGTATGGACTGTCCGTATAATGCTGACTTAACTTCGGTTCCTAACGCTCCTCCGAGACCGTAGACGATATTTTTGTCACACACGGTAATCAGTTGCACATTCTTAAGAGCCTCACGAAGTGCTTCCACAGGGAAAGGCCGCCAAGCCCTTACTTTTACTAACCCAACTTTTCGACCCGCCTTCCGCAGTTCATCTACTACGATTCGGGCATCACTAACCATAGATCCCATAGCTACAATGACATGCTCTGCATCATCCATCTGATAAGCTTCGATTAACCCTGACCAATCCCGGCCAAATTCTTTGGCATAATCTGAGGCTACATTGTTAATGACTGTTAGCGCTTGCTCCATAGCTTCATTTTGACGAAACTTATAATCCATATAAAATTCAGGACTAGCAACGGTATTTACCCCTTGTGGGTGCTCGACATCAAGGGTCCGGACTCGATTTAAAGGCAAAAATTGATCTATTTTTTCCTCATCAGGTATTTCCACTTCCTCTAAAGTATGAGATTGGATGTACCCTTCATAATTCACCATAACCGGCAAACGGATTGTTTCAGCGATTTTAAAGGCCTGGAGCATATTATCAAGCACTTCTTGATTATTTTCACAAAAGAGTTGAATCCAACCACTTGCTCCTTGAGAAATTGCATCGCCTTGTTCTGGAAAACGGCTATGCGGTGCCGATAAAGCTCGATTTGCAACTGCCATCACAACAGGTTGACGTAATCCTGCCGTATGATAGACGACTTCCGTCATATAGAGCAATCCTTGAGAATTCGTCACTGTAAAAGTCCGGCTACCTGCCAAACTTGCCCCTAGTGCCGCCGCTAAGGCACTATGATCAGACTCAACTCGTACAAAACGAGTATTCAACTCACCATCATCAATAAACTTACTAACCCTCTCCATTGCCGGAAAAGCCGGAGTAATCGGGTAATACGCTAAAACTTCAATACGGGCTAACCTTGCCCCATAGGCCGCTGCCTCACTGCCTGTTAACAATGTTGTACTCATTCATTTCCCCCCTTAACGGAAAACGCCCTTAACCCCAGAATACTCAGGGATCATTTGTATGGCATTCTCTTCACATTCATTCGCACAAATTCCGCACCCTTTACACAACTTTAATGTCAGAACTAATTTACCCTCTTGTTGGACTATAGCCCCATCTGGGCAAAACAAGGTGCATTCTAAACAGATATTGCAGTTCGCTAAAATTTCCGGATATTGAATACGCCATGTTATCCCTGTTGGCGTCTCGACAAGGCTTCCTGCCTTCGCTGTCGGGACAACCGGAAGATTTTTTACCACTGATTTTCCCTCCTTTCTATTTTGCTTTCCCTGCTAGCAAGATAATGCAATATGCATGCCATTAAAAGACAAAAAGAGCCGAAGCTCTTCTAATACAAAAATATTCTGTCATTAAGCCTGTGGCACCAATATATGTCCCCTTAATTAGGTTGTATATTCTAAAGCTTTTCCATGAGGCCTAGTTTACTGTTTCACATAAGCAACATAAAGTGTTCAGTAGTTGAAGCAACCGTTTCAAATACTGAACACTTTATCTTTTTCTTGCATTCCAACAAAGTAAGCCGAGCTCTCTCGATACTTTCTCTATGACTATTAGAAATCTCAAAATCGCAATTATGACATATCCTCTGCTTCTTGCATCTTACGCCACAAGGTAGTCCGACTAATTCCTAAACGACGGGCCGTTTCAGTTTTATTGCCGCCACATTCCTTAAGGGCCTTCTGAATGGAACGAATTTCCGCCAACTCAACTTCGCCACGCAGCCTCTCTTCCCGTTCAGGAATAATGACAGTCTGCTTTCGGTCCAAGCCAAGCGCCCGAGCAGTATCATCCTCGGAAATTTCCCTTTCCCCGGTCAGCATGACTAAACGTTCCATGGCATTGCGCAATTCGCGTATGTTTCCAGGCCATGGATAGTCTAAGAGGATTTGTTCTACTTCTCCAGAAAGCCCACCCGTACTCCGTTTCATCTTTCGACCAAATTTTTCCAAGAAATGACGGGCAATTAGTAGAATATCATTTCCACGGTCAGCAAGCTCTGGAACCACTAAGGACAAAACATTCAAGCGATAAAACAGATCTTCTCGAAAGCTTGCCTTTTCGACCATTTCTTTAAGGTCTCGATGTGTCGCTGCCACTAGCCGAACGTTCACTGGCAAAATGCTGTTATCCCCCAAACGCATGACCTCGCCCTCTTCCAATACCCGAAGTAGGCGTGCTTGCAACGAGGGTGCCATCTCCCCAACCTCGTCCAGAAATAAGGTTCCACCATGGGCGATCTCAAATACTCCGGCCTTGCCTCCTTTGCGAGCCCCTGTGAAAGCACCCTCAACATAACCAAATAGTTCACTTTCTAAAAGGTTTTCTGGCAAAGCTGCACAGTTTATGGCCACGAAAGATTCACACCGTCGCGGACTGGCATTGTGAATTGCTTGAGCAAAAAGTTCCTTTCCCGATCCGGTCCTGCCATGCAAAAGGACTGTAGAATCAACTTGGGCATATTCCCGCGCCCATTTTACAGCATCGTTAATCGCTTGACTTTGCCCTATGATATGACTAAAACTATGCTTTGCAACATGTCCCCTGTCGGCTAAGGTACGCCGCACTTTATGTTCTAGACTTTGCAACCGGTCAACGGACTGAAAGGTAGTAACTACCCCCTCTAATTTATTGTCCACTTTAATAGGGATATTATTAGCCACAACTTTAACTCGATTTATCTCCATAATCTCCCCAACCTCTGCCTTACCCGTCTTTAAGACATTTTGACAGCGGGATTTAGGCAACACGTCAATAACCAGCTGTCCAATAGCTTTTTCAGCAGTCCATCCCGTCAGTTTCTCTGCAACCGGATTATAAACGCTAATTCTCCCTTCTTCATTCATAGCAATAACCCCGTCATAGGTGAAGTCTAAAATAGCTTTTAATTGTTCAACACGACGTTTTTCTAACTTACGCACTGCTAAGACGCGCTTTGCTTCCGCAAAAGCGCGCTGGACGGCTTCCCTGCCAGACTTAATTACCACCGCCTGCATGCCCAGTTTTTTCGCCGCATTTACCATAGCGATTTTACCGATCACAACTTGCACTTCAGCTGCTTTCAGAGCAGCTACCCCTTTAAGAATGTCCTCCTTCTGGTCTGCCAAGGCATACTTTACGAAACTCTCTCCGACAATCTCTTCGAAACTAACTATCTCTTGAATCATTTCTTTAACATCAACAATGCCGATGGCGCTCCCGAGTCTTTTAGCCTGTAAATACGCTTCCAAGATATCTAATCCACCAATAAGTACATCAATGACAGGTAGAGAAACTCCAGACTCTCTAATCATCCAAGCGGTAACTCCCCTGCTGACAATCACGTGGTACCCCTGCCCCTCAGCTTCTAAGGCAAGTTTCACCCCTTCCTCCATTCGGGCGACCTTAATATCGATCTCTGAAGCATCTTCCAAACGACTGACTTCTTTAACCAAACTAGCCAGCTCTTGTAATGGTGCGATAAATAAGATTTCGGCCATTTCTTACGCCCCCCCGGTTTCGTGTTTTGCCATTGATCAACCAGTATGGCGTCTATGTCTTAGAATTTTGACCCATACTTATTCACGTGAACCTTATCAAACCCTAAATCTCCCTCCAAATGAGACGACTTAGATTCGTCAGGGTATCCGATAGAAATAATCGAAGTAACTTTAAGATTCTCTGGAATGCTCAAGATCTTTCGTACGTACTGTTCGGCCGTTTCGGATTCCAAAAACTGGCGTTCCCTAATTTGAATCCAGCATGATCCTAATCCTAAAGATGCTGAAGTTAGATGTAAAATCGTTGCCGCAATGGATGCATCTTCTATCCATACATCACTTTTCGCAGGATCAGCTAAAATAACAATGCCCATGGCAGCATCCTTTAGAAACCCTGCACCTTTTTTACATGATGCTAACTGAGTTAATACTTCAGAATCATCGACAGCAACAAATTGCCACGGTTGGAACCCTCGCGAGGAGGGACTTAATAATGTAGCTTTTAAAAGCAATTGAACTGTGTCAACATCCAACTTTTCAGATGTGTACTTCCGAATACTGCGGCGTTTATAGAGAAGATCCAACATAATTCTACCCCCTGTCAAATTTGAACCTAGATAATAATTTTCTAATTTTATGTAAACTATATACTCATTAAGATTATATTGAACGCCCTTCATTATTTTTGCAAGCCCTGAGAAAAAAATTTTCCAAATCTACTCTCCTGTCCTTAGGTTTTTATTCTAGGAGAGAACTTTAATAGGCTGAAAAAAGAGACGAGGATCAGTCGTCCTCGTCTCAAGTGATTATATTCATATCATTTTGGCAAAGTAACATTAGCGTCTACCCAATCCAGCAATTCATGAATACTGTTGACCGTCAATCCTAAATTCAGATTGTTTCTTTTGATAAACACAATCTCTAAACCCAATTCCAAAGCAGCAGAGATTTTCGTATCAGTCCCACCAGCAAACCCGCTGTCTCGAGTCAAAAGAATATCAGCCCCGTAAAATTTAAAGAATACTCGATTTACATCTCTAGAAAATTGCCCTTGCATAGCAACGATATTCCTTGGCGGAATGCCCATATCTTGACACTTCTGAACTAAACGTCCCTCGGGCAGAACCCGGACAACTATACGGGCAAATCGGGCAAACGGACTTCGCACTATGCTTTCTAATTGGTGACTTCCCGTCGTGACAAAAATCGTTACAGGACGCCCTTTCTCTTGATGCAAAGCACCCACGCGCCGCTCCAATTGGAGCAACGCTTCCTCCCAATTATCTACTGGATAGATTAACGAGCTAACAGGAATGATTGTCTCAGGTCTTTCTAAACGAAGATAAGGAATACCTCGCGGTTCACACCATTGGCGTAAAGGGGCAAACTTTACACTACTGGAAGGCGGGCTGGCATCAATGATTAATGTCGGCGAATGCAGACACATCTTTTCGCTCCACGTTTGCGTTCGTATTAGCTCAAGCCTTCTGCTATTAAGACATTCACTAATCTCACGCGCCGCAGCTGTTTCTCCCAAAAGTAATATCATTTGCTAACCTCCATAGAGATGTTCATTCTAAGCACTTTGTTGACCGCTCTTAGCCGGAATGTTCTGGAATAAATCTGTTTTGGTTTTTGGTAAAGGAGCAGACGAAGGAAGCCATCCTTTTTTCACCAACTCGGTATGTGTTTCTATTAGCCAAGGAATAGTCAAATCAGCACGTTTCACAATCTCTGGCCGAGTTAATAGCTCGCCAGGTAATCCGTGGGCGATGATTTCTCCACGGTACATTATTGCTAATCTGTCTGACCAGCTATACGCTAAATCGACGTCGTGCGTTGATAGAATAATTGTTTTACCCTCTAAGCTCAATTTCTCCAGGATTTGCATGAACTCATGAGAATGACGAGGATCCATTCCGGCGGTTGGCTCATCAAATATAATGACTTCCGGCTCCATTGCTAATACTCCCGCGATAGAAACCCGTTTTTTCTGACCATAACTTAACAGGTGAGTCGGTTTATCTTCAAGGTCAGTGGTTTCAGTATCTAACATGGCTTGCTTAACTCTCTCTATTACTACTTCTTCTGAAAGTCCGAGATTGAGCGGGCCAAACGAGATATCTTGCCACACACTAGCGGAAAACAACTGACTATCTGGATCTTGAAAGACAATTCCTACTTTTTTGCGCAATTCGATTAAGTCCTGTTTTTTATAAGAAATATCTTGTCCCTGATATTTAATAAAGCCCGAGTTTGGACGATAGATTCCGTTAAAATGCATAAATAAAGTAGATTTACCCGCTCCGTTTGATCCGAGAATAGCTAGTCTTTCTCCCTTTTGAACTTGCAAATTCACTTTGCGTAAAGCGCTTGTCCCATCTGGATAAGAATATTCTAGATTAACTGCTTCAAGTATGAGCTCAGACAAATTCATTACCTCCAAAGCAAATTCAGTATAATTAAAGGTATCTCAATCCCAGCGATAAAAAAATAATTTCTAAGGGAAATCGGCCGTTTCTGGGAAAGCACTCTAATTTCTCCATTGTACCCTCGCGCGGCCATGGTATTGTAAAGATCTTGATATTTTACAAAGACTTTACCTAGAAGAGCAGAAAAGAGCCTACTCATAGAACGAAAAGAACTTTTTAGAGAAACATAACCGGAACGAGAATACTGCGCACGCCGAATCATTGTCGCCGTTTCCAGAAAAACAAAGATAAAGCGATATATGAGTACCATCAATTCAGTAATAATGAAAGGTACTTTTAATGTATGGAGGACTGCGATCAGCTCAGTGATTGGTGTTGTCAAGGCTAGAAAATAGAGACAGGATACAGCCCCTAACGATCTGAGAAAGAGGTTAGCGGCTGTCAGTAGATCTGGGTAGTGTATCCCTATAGTAAAACCCTTAACTGTTTGAGCCAGCCAAAATCCAGAAGAGTCGGTCGATACTGAAATTGCTATCGTTAATACACTGATTAAAAGGAAGGACATTGGAATAGCTAAAAGTCTGATTAGAACTCGAGTCGGAATACCTGCTTTAAAGACAATTCCTCCAGCCATTAAAACTAAAACGATGAATGGGGTAAGCATCGTTGAAGATGTTAGACACATGCCCATTGTAAGCATTGCAAAAAGAGACTTTTCTGCGGGATGAACGCTTTTTAGTTTATTGTTATAGGCATAAGCATCAATGGCAATCACGCTTGATCACTCTTATTAACAGCATGTTTGCCCTTCGAGTAGCCTAGATAATAAAAAACAAATCCACTTCCGATAGCAGCCTGCAGAGCAAACAGTAACGATTCAATCTCGCCGCTGGGTGGTTCCCAAAACGACTCAAACCAAGGGGTGTAATCAGCATTGAGTTCCATGATCGCTTCTGAAGCCTGACCATCAGCACCACCAAACTCGGCATCCCTCGCTATATAAAGAGGAAGAACAGCTAATAATACTACAAATCCTAGAATTATCATGTTCTTGGTAAAGAGTTTCATGCTTTCACCCCCCGTTTAATGGAAGTTATCGCTTTACCTGTGAATGCGGTTAAAACTTGCAACTCTCTTTGACTATAAACGGTAAGAATATTAAATACCATAACTGTAAGTAGTCCTTCACTTATCGCTAAAGGAATCTGAGTGACTGCAAAAATACCCATGAATTTAAGTATGGCAGCGCTTACTCCACCTGAAGCTGCGGGAAAGGCGAGACCTAACTGAATGGAGGTTGTTACATAGGTCATCAAATTCCCTAAACTTGCTGCCATGAAAATCGAGAGCCATTGGGGAGCCCCCAATTTTTTCAATCCTTTATAGACACCATATGTGACAAAAGGTCCAACAATTCCCATAGAAAACGTATTCGCACCTAAGGTTGTTATTCCTCCGTGAGCCAACAAAAGTGCTTGGAAAATTAAAACAATCATTCCTAGAACCGTCATAGCTGCGGGTCCAAATAAAATTGCACCTAGGCCAACACCTGTAGGATGCGAGCAACTACCGGTGACAGATGGAATTTTTAAAGCTGACAGAACAAATGCAAAGGCTCCCGCCATTCCTAATAACATTTTTAAGTTTGGGTAGAGTGTAACTGTTTGTTTAATTGAACGCACTCCAGCAATAACAAAAGGAATCATGGCAATCCACCAGAAGGCTGCCCAGTTAAAGGGTAAGAAGCCTTCCATGATGTGCATCGCGTAAACATTATCAGGAATAAAGATGTATATAGACATGACATAGGCTATTAATAAACCGATATGTTTTATTTTACGAAGACTCATAGTTTTAACACTCCTTCTTTACGTTAATCATCAAACCTAATGTTTGTTGATTTAACTAACAAGATACCTTTTATGCACTGCTCCCGTATCCCCCTCTCTAATCGAAAAATAAAGAGATAACCCTACATCACTAATCCGAAGACAGCAACGTACCGGTTATCTCGAACGATGCGTTCTCTTCTGCTTTCAAGTCGCGTTCGCATTTTTGAAAGCAGATCCCGCTAGAACAAGACATTAACCTGCAGATAGTTTCCCTCGGGAAACCTATTATGTACTCAAAATAATATATAAAGCCCTCCATGATATGGAGGGCCGAATTAACAAAAATCCCTGCCACTCATCCATCGTGAGTTAAAGCATACGAGCAGTCAGGTCTCCTGGCTTAGGTTCATCGTTTATTGCCTCCTTCCCAAGTTCCCTCAGTGGATATGGCAAAAACTCCCCATTTACAGTGGCGGGACCGCACCGGATTCACACCGGCTTCCCTGTTTAATTTTTCTTATAAAGAAAAATTACTTGCTCGAAATATTTACTTTTTATAAACTTAACACGAATACTCTTCCCCGTCAAGTAAGAATTTTTTTAACTTTATAACTATTCAACCTCTTGAATAATCGGCAAAATAACAGGTCTGCGGCGTGTTTTCTCATAAAAGTGTTTGCTTAAAGTATCTCGGATTTGATTTTTAAAGACAGCCCATTCCGTAACTCGATTCTCTCGACAACGCGCCATCGTCTGTCTAACCTTTTGTTTAGCTTCTTCTAACATAGTCTCTGACTCACGTACATAAACAAATCCTCGTGTCACAATATCCGGACCCGATACAATAGCTCCACTTGAACGACTTATGGTCATGACGACAATTAGAATACCGTCTTGTGAAAGTTGTTTGCGATCTCGTAACACGATGTTGCCTACGTCTCCGATCCCTAACCCGTCTATCAAGACTTTTCCAGCCATTACCTTACTGCCTAAAGCTGCCCCGTGGCGTGTAAATTCAACAACCCCACCGTTCTCAGTGATAAAAATATTTTCTCTGGGAATACCAAGTTGTTCTGCTAACTGGGCATGTTTGATCAACATGCGATACTCCCCGTGAACAGGCATAAAATATTGCGGTCGAACCATGCTGAGCATTAATTTTTGTTCTTCCTGACTTGCATGACCCGATACGTGCATTCCTTCTGCAGATTCGTAAATCACATTCGCTCCCAATTTAAACAATTGGTCGACTGTCTTAGCTACAGATTTCTCATTGCCTGGAATTGGGCTCGCAGAAATGATCACAGTGTCTCCCGGTTGAATCGCTACATGCCGATGATCGTGGTTAGCCATGCGGGTTAACGCTGACATGGGCTCACCTTGGCTCCCAGTGGTTAAAATACAAGCCTGATTTCCCGGCAGTCCGATGATTTCATCGATATCCATAAGGGTTCCCTCTGGAATATCTAAATACCCCAGTTCTTCAGCAATTCCAACTATATTTACCATACTTCGTCCCACAACCGCTACTTTGCGGTTAGTATTAACTGCAGCAGTAATCGCTTGTTGGAGTCGGTATACGTTGGAAGCAAAGCTGGCAAGAATGACACGATCCTTAGCATTACGAAACGCTTCATCAATCATTTCCCCAACATGACTTTCAGAGGGCGTAAATCCAGCTCTTTCTACATTCGTACTGTCTGACAGTAAACATAAAACTCCCTTGTCTCCCAGTTCAGAGAATTTATGAATGTCTAATATCTCACCCGAAACAGGGGTGTGATCTAATTTAAAGTCCCCCGTTACAACAACTGTTCCTAAAGGAGAATGGATAGCGATCGAAACTGAATCAGGTATACTGTGATTGACACGAATAAATTCAATGCGAAAAACTCCGAGCTTTATGACATCACGAGGCTGTACAACCGTTGCCTGGATATTATTTAAGTTATTCTCTTTCATCTTAGATTGTATGATCCCTAAAGTCAAACGCGTTCCAAAAACGGGCACATCCACATCTCTCAATAAATATGGCAAGGCACCGATATGATCTTCATGTCCATGGGTTAGTAATATACCTAGAAGCATTTCTTTGTGTTCAATCAAATATGTGTAGTCTGGTATTACAATATCAATCCCCAGCATATCTTCATCCGGAAACGCTAATCCAGCATCAACAAGCACCATCTGGTTATCATAGCGTATTACTGTCATATTCTTTCCAATTTCTCCGAGTCCGCCCAAAGGAATAATTTGCAATTTATGATCTTTTGGCAATCAAATCCACCTCCTATTTTTTGTACTAGTATACGGGCAACCGCCTTCGGCTTGACTCTAGCCAAGTTTTCTTTACGCTACCCATAAAGTATTAACTTAACGTTATATACTTTATGAAGCATAAGGGCAACTAGGCGACCGCCTACGCCTTCGGCTTGGCACTAGCCAATTTTTCTTTATATCTCATGTGCCTAAAAAGCTAACGGGATCCCCGTGGTTTCTTCGAAGCCCCAAAATAAAGCAACAAAAAGACGCGAAATAACATAACGAACACAATGACGCCCAGTATTCGCCAGTACTTCGATAATCATCTATGAAACTAGCCGCACAATAAAGATACTACATTATAGCGCGAAAAACGTAGGCTTGCAAGTCAGTTCATTTTCTCTTAAAGTACCTTGATCACTGTATTTCTGACGTAGTTCATGTATTAAACACCACAATTCGGGAACTATACCTTTAAGTCGTACTTTCTGACTAGTACTAGAAAGGTGGAATAGTCATGACCAATGTTGTTTGCAGCGCAACCAAATGCCATCATAACGAGGATGGCCACTGTCAACTCGAAACATTAAGTGTCACCTCCAGCATAATGGATCGTGAAGCTGAATGTGCTTTTTATGAACCGGGAGATAAATAAATCCTCTATAATCTATTAATTCCCTTATTATATCTCTTCTATAAGTCATCACCTTGGTGGGTGGTGACTTATATTATTTTTAACAGGCAGGAATTTCAATAGTGCTAGAGAATACTAATTCAAAATGCAAAATATTATAAATATTTTGTGGACTATTTTATAACGAGGGAGGTTAAAGATGTTAAACTCTAAAGATGATCTTACCCGAGAGCAAGCATTAGCCCTGTTAGAAGATTTTTCAGTCCGCTGGTTAGCACATGATGGGCTTTGGTTCCAAGCTATTGAGCAAATGCGAGGGATTGATGAAGCAGTCGAACTAGATATTAAGGCTTGGCGAACGTTTACTGTCTTAGAAGCTAAACGCGTTATGAAGTTCCTTGGGTTACCTAAAGATGGAGGCCTTGACGCATTAGAAAGAGCGCTAAGGTTTCGACTATATGCTTTCATCAATGTACAAGAATGTTTCAGGCCTGACGATCATACCCTTATTTTTAAAATGAAAGATTGCCGTGTTCAGTCTAAACGAAAACAAAAGAATATGCCCGACCATCCTTGTAAGCCGGTGGGAGAAGTCGAGTATTCGTTATTTGCTTCTACAATTGACTCGCGAATCAAGACGGTTTGCATAGCATGCCCCCCAGACCCTCACCCTGAAGAATTCTATTGCGGTTGGAAGTTTACTCTTAGTAATGAATAGTTATAAGGAAAATGAACCCCTGTTAGACGTAAGCAGAGGTTCATTTTCTTTATAAGAATATATAAAGCGCGCAAAGCATACTCTTCGGTTATTTCGTGTTTTGCTCATTTAAATGTCTAGACGCTTGAATGTCCAGGCTTTTCGGAAGCAACTTTTAATTCTGATATTACTTGTGCCTGAATTCTATTCTTAGGGGTTAACTTTTTTATAGTTTTCATAAGATCTTGTAAGCAGCTTATTTCCTCATTCGTTGCCTCAACTAAAGGCAAGCGAACTCCACCGGCTTTGATACCAATCATATTCATAAGTGCTTTAATCGGGACAGGGTTTGAGGTTACAAATATCCCTTTAAATACCGGAAACAGTTCAAGATGCCATTTTGTTGCTTGAGCTGTATCCCCTGCAAACCACGCATCTACCATGGCTTTCATTTCGTCTCCAATGACATGAGCGGCAACGCTAATTATTCCGCTGCATCCTAAGGCCAACATTGGCAAGGTCATTGAGTCATCTCCGCTGTACACCTCAAATCCCACCGGCAACAGTCTTTTTAGCTCACTGACCTGATCCAAGGAGCCTGCTGCTTCTTTTAACGAAACTATGTTAGGGATTTCAGACAATCTCTTAACTGTTTCTGGCATTAAATTAGCTGACGTTCTGCCAGGTACATTATAAAGCATTAAAGGTAATGATGACGCCTCTGCTATCGCCTTAAAGTGCTGAAACATTCCCTCTTGAGAAGGTTTATTATAGTAGGGCACAACTGCCATTAAACCGTCTACACCCGTTGTCGCCGCCATGCGGGCCAATGAAACACTGGAATTTGTGGAATTTGATCCAATCCCTGCAATCACCCTTGCCTTCGTTCCCAAAGCCCCTTTAATCGCCTTAAAGAGTTCAATTTTTTCTTGATCGGTTACAGTAGGAGATTCTCCTGTGGTACCACACACAACAACCCCATCTGATCCGTGGTCTGTCAAATACTGAGCCAAGCGTACGGCTTCTTGATAATCCACTTCCAGGGCTTCATTCATAGGAGTTACCATGGCAGTCAAGATTCTACCAAAAGACATCTTTCTCATCCTTTCTTCCCACATTCATTTTACATACTATATGTCTAGCTCAAACTTCTTGTGCAACGCTTGTACTGCAGTCACCATGTCCCCCTGATGAACCAGCACCCAAATTGTTGTATGTGAATCAGCCGATTGCAGGATAGTCACACCAGCGTCCGAGAGTGCTTCGACCATATCTGCCATAACACCTGGGACGCCTGCAATTCCAGCCCCAACTATGGATACCTTTGCACAACTGGTTAAAACATCTGGTTCAAAGTCCATATCCCGTAACATTTGGATTGCTTTTGTCGCAACCTCATCTGAAACAGTATATAACACTGCTTCTGGTTGCACACTTATAAAATCTACACTTATATCCGCAAGTGCCATTGCTTTAAAAATCCGCTTATCTGTAAGATGTTTGTTTGAAGCATCTGCGGTTAATATCCGAAGTTGAGTGACATTAGGTGTATGGGCGATTCCCGCAATCATGCGGTCAGTGGTAATATCCGTTCCGACTTCCCGATTGGGATGCATATTGGTTACCAATGTCCCTGGGGCTTTAGAAAAAGTTGATTTTATCCTCAGCGGAATATTTCGTTGCATCGCGATTTCCACGGCGCGTGGATGAATAACTTTTGCTCCTTGATAAGCCATCTGACATATTTCATTATAAGTAACAATATCTAAAATACGAGCATTTTCAACGATTCTAGGATCAGCAGTCATGATCCCTTCAACATCGGTATAGATATCGATAAATTCAGCAGCAAGAGCAACCCCAAGTGCTGAAGCCGTAGTATCACTTCCTCCTCGACCAAGAGTTGTAACCTGACCACCTTCTGTAACTCCTTGAAATCCGGTCACAACGACAACATACCCTTCTACCAATTGCTTTAGTATCTCTGCAGGCTCCACTCGCACAATCCGGGCATCTCCAAAATCATTATTAGTAATAATTCCTGCCTGCCCTCCCGTCAAGAGGACCGCTCTCAACCCCAGGCTATTTAAAGTGCTTACCAAGACAGTCCCTGAAATGACTTCTCCACAACTCATCAGTAAATCTAACTCTCGTTTGGGTAAATCAGGATGTATCTCTTTAACCATATTCAGAAACGTATCCGTTGCATAGGGGTCCCCGGATCGTCCAATAGCCGATACCACGACAACTGGAGAATACCCATCCTGAACTGCTTCTGAAACTATAGACGCCACCTGAGTCCTTCGCTCTTCTGTAGCAAGGGAGGTACCGCCAAATTTCTGTACTAGGATATTCAATTCCTATCCCCCCTTCTCGTGGATTGAACCGCGAACTCCAAACTATATCTTTAACCAATAGAACTTTAGAACACAAAATCTCCAGTTGCGATCCTCGATTAAAGTAATAGCTCTGCGATTTGAACAGCGTTTGTGGCCGCACCTTTGCGAATTTGATCTCCTACCACCCACATGTTAAATCCCTGATCGATGGAGTAGTCCTTACGCAAACGCCCAACATAGACTTCGTCTTTGTCAGAGCTAAACCATGGCATTGGATAGTGATCCTTACTAGGGTCGTCTATTACTACGACACCGGGCGCTTTGCTTAAGGCCTCCCGAATTTCTGAAACACTCACCAGCCTGTCTGTTTCAACATTAATAGATTCTGAGTGACTCCGAAAAACAGGTACGCGAACTGTTGTCGCGGTAATTGCCATACTAGGTACGTGGAAGATTTTCTGGGTTTCTTTAACCATCTTCCACTCTTCTTTGGTATAGTCGCCCTCTTGAAATACATCAATGCGCGGAACAAGGTTAAAGGCAATCTGATGAGGGAAAACGCTGGAAATAAGTTCTTCCCCTTGAGACCAAGCTTTCACCTGTGCACCTAATTCTTCAATACCTTCTCGCCCGGCACCTGAAACGGCTTGATAAGTAGATACTACCACGCGACGAATTCCAGCTAAATCATAAATCGGCTTAAGTGCTACGGCCATAATAATCGTCGAACAATTAGGATTGGAAATTATTCCCTTATGCCATTTTACATCTTCCGGATTAACTTCGGGCACTACAAGCGGCACTTCCGGGTCAAGTCTAAAAGCACTACTGTTATCAATGACCACAGCCCCACTGTCAACCGCAGATCGAGCATATTCAGTGCTTGCTGATCCACCTGCAAAGAGCGCAATATCTATCCCCTTAAAACTCTCGTGGGTTGTCTCCTGAACCTCAAGTTCTTGACCCTGCCATGCAATACGTTTACCGGCAGAACGTTTTGACGCTAACAACCTCAGTTCATCAACTGGAAACTTCCGCTCGGCAAGAATTTTAAGGAACTCTTGTCCTACTGCACCTGTGGCTCCAACAATTGCTACATTTGACATTAACTATGTTCCTCCTTACTTTTTATCTGGAATTGACCAGTGGGGGGTGCCTTACTACACGCAAGGCACCTTATTATGCCAGACGATGATCACTTTACTAAATAATCCACTAATACCGGTTGAATTTGCTTTCCGGCGCAAGCCATGAGAATGGTATCCGGAATTTTATCCATATGTGCCACTAGAGAATTTGCCTTGACTTCTGGATTATCTTGACCAAACGGCACCAAGTAAATATTTTTTGTAATGAGTAAGGTTCCAATATTACGGGCATTTAATCCCAGTCCATCATTACTGGAAATTGCTAAAACTAAAGGTCTCTGATTTCGAAGATGGGATTTAGCCGCCATGAGCACCGGGCTGTCAATAATTCCGTTAGCAAGCTTTGCCAGAGTATTTCCGGTACATGGAGCAATCACTACGCAATCGAACATCTTCTTGGGCCCAATCGGCTCCGCATCAGGAATAGTAGAAATGAGCTCCTTATGAGTAATCTCTTGAAATTGATGCTTCCAATCCTCTGCTTTGCCAAATCGTGTGTTCATACTATCAACAGAATAAGAGATAATCGGTGTCACCTCTGCACCCTCATCAACTAATCGCTTCATTACCTGGGTAACCTCATGTATTGTACAGTGTGATCCTGTTATAGCAAAACCAATTCTCAACCCATCAAACTTCATCCCTTACACCTCCACTTTACAAGTAGTGTTCACTGTGGTCAAGTGACGAAGAATAAGTTGCGGGTAAATATGAGCAAGAATTCGTCCGGCTGTTTTAGGAGCTACAATACCAGGAAGGCCTGGAGCCAAGAGAGCTTTAATACCCAACAACTGTGCGTATTCAAAATCAGTCCCTCCTGGAATCGAGGCCAAATCCACGATTACGGCATCTCGAGCCACCTTTTCTAACATCATGCGATCTAATATTGGATGATGTACCGTATTGAAAATAATTTCAGCACGCCCAATCTCATCCTCTAGATCAGTAAAATGTACTGGATGGAGTCCCATTTCTGTAGCGCGTGCCAGATCCGAAGGCTTGCGAGCAACTCCAGTCACATGTGCTCCAATTCCTTGTAACATCCGTGACAGAGTCCAACCACAGCGACCTAATCCTATGACGAAGCTTTGACTGCCATGAATTGTAATCGTTGTTGCTTCCATCGCCATTTGGATAGCACCTTCGGCCGAAGGTATGGAATTAAGGATGGCAAGTTCATTCAGCTTTGCAGTTTCTACTAATTGAATTCCAAAATTATCTGCTGCTGACTTTAAAGCTGGCCGCGCAAAGCCAATGACCAGTGGTACGCGCGCTGGAATAGATTCAAGTACCTTCTTGTTTAAGACAATGGGTGAATCTGAGTATTTAGCTTTGACTACCCCACGTTCATCGGTGCCGAACATCGGAAAAAGCAACACATCCACTTGCTCAACAGCTTCTTCCAGAGATGGCGCAAGAGTCATTCCCGAAATGGGAGAAGCCTTTTCGAATCCGACACCGACTATGTAGGCCCCCTGTTTTTGTAGTTCGGAAATTAAATAGAGTTCCCGATCATCTCCTCCAACTACTGCAAAACGAATTCCCTTCAAACCCGCACTCATTTTTATGCCCCCTTTGAGACAGTGTCCTATGACTACTATCCATTATATGAGGGTATGCAGGCTGCGGTTACGCCGAAAATCATTAATCAAGGAAATTATCGAGCCCTATTACCAGTTCTGTCAGCTCAGAAGATTTACGTATACTCAGCATGACCCCAGGCATATAAGTTTCTCTGGAAAATGCATCATGCCTAATGGTCAGTGCCTGACCTAATCCTCCGAATATAACTTCTTGGTGAGCAATTAAACCTGGCAAACGTACAGAGTGAATATGAATTCCACCAATGTCTGCGCCTCTGGCCCCTTGGATTTTCTCGTATTCATTTGGGTGTCCTTGGACCATAGGTTCACGGACTTCTAAAATTCCTTCCGCCGTTTTTAAGGCTGTACCCGATGGAGCATCTAGTTTTTGATCATGGTGCATTTCAATGATATCAACATTAGGGAAATATTTTGCAGATTCCTTTGCAAAACGCATCATCAAAATTGCCCCAATAGAGAAATTCGGTGCCAAAAATGCACCTGTTTTTTCTTTTTCTACGAGTGTACGAATTTCACCTATCTCAGCTTCATCTAACCCGGTGGTTCCTATAATCGGAACCACTCCAGCCATTATAGCTGTTTTCGAATTTTTTAAAACTGACTGGGGATTCGTGAAATCAACTAAGATGTCGGCTCGCGAAGAACGCAAATTCTCGATCTCCAGTGGCCCAGTAATATCAATACCAACCCTCGGAGCACCAACAACAAACCCAACATCCATTCCTTGATGTCGCGTATCTGAAGCTCCTACTAAAAGGAGATCATCTTCTTTCAAAATCGTACGGATCACTTCTTGACCCATCTTCCCACTTGCTCCAGCCACGTAAACACGAATTTTCTTCAACGAAACCCCTCCTGCGATGATAAGGTAAAAACCCCGTTGCCAAAACGCAATGCGGGGTTAAAGCTTTTCCATTCATTTTATTGGGTATCAGGTCCTCTGTCAAATTGAATTTTCAGCGAATTCTTTCCGATCTGTTCTGTAAATCCACGATAATGACCTCAGACCCGACTTTTTTAACCGTTTGCCAAGGTATGACAAGTTGTTCACGCTCTCGATCTCCTTTGGAACCCCAAAAACCTGAAAAACCTCCTCGGGAAGTAAGAATGATTGCTTCAACAGATCCATTAAAGGAAATCTCAAGGTCTGCATCTCCCACCAATCCCAGTTTTGCTCCATCATAGAGATTGATTATTTCTTTTCCTGCCAGATCACTTAAAAGCATCTTTATCCTCTCCCCTATTTTCTCAATTTTATCCAAGCTTTTAGAACAAATGGTTGTAATATAGCCAGT
This sequence comes from Desulfosporosinus shakirovi, assembly GCF_020595055.1. Lineage (GTDB taxonomy): Bacteria > Bacillota > Desulfitobacteriia > Desulfitobacteriales > Desulfitobacteriaceae > Desulfosporosinus > Desulfosporosinus shakirovi. The sequence goes on from NZ_JAJDOO010000007.1 coordinate 134,497, forward strand.
AATAGAGAAATTACTGCAAGCGGCTCTACAAAGTATATTGAGTTGTTGCTCCACCAATCTTCCGGTATCTTCAAGAAGGAAAACAAAAGTTCCAGTGACAGATAAATCCCCCCGGCGGTCCCAACCAATTGGCTTAAGGCCGAAGCAAGCATATTAGATGACGGCTCAGATGACCGCCACATCATTTTATATTTTCGTTCACGTACTGAAACTACAATACCGATTGCTAAAAATATTGCCCCAAGGGCTTGCATTTTCACTCCCCCTCATGGGGAGTGTATGAATAGACAAACTTCCTTAGAACAAAAAACAGAAGGTTTTTAGATTCCTAAGGAAGTTTTCAAAGTACTCTATTTTATTAGTTACCTAAGCTTGGCGCTATCCAAGCATTTCTTTACACACCTGTCGAACCAAAACCGCCCGTTCCTCTGGCAGTTTCTTCAAGTTCTGCGACTTCTTCAAAGACTGCCCTGAAAATAGGCATAAATATCATTTGAGCTATTCTGTCTCCTGAATTGACCGTAATTGGCTGGTCACCCAAATTATGCATCAATACTTGAATTTCCCCACGATAATCTGAATCAATCACTCCAACACCGTTTGTTAAGCCTATTCCGTAACGACTAGCCAAACCGCTGCGTGCAAAGACAAGTGCAACAACATGCGGTCCTGGAAGTTCAATAGCCAGACCTGTAGGAATCTTAACATTCTCTCCTGGACTCAAGGTCAAGGTGTCTTTCAAATCGGCACACAGGTCAACTCCAGCTGAAGCCACAGTTGCATAATTTGGCAGAACTGAAAAATTTTTCCTCACTTTTTTTATTTTTACGTTTATGGAGTTAAGCACTGAAAAATTCCCCCAAACACTATATTCGTGGTTCGACAATTCCACGATCAAACCACAAAATTTCAAACTTCTACCTTAGTCCAAATATTCGAACCACAAAAATCCTATTTAGGCCTCGGACTTCGCACCTCGAGTATCGAACCTCGCCTTTACCATCCTGTTTGTTTCAACATGTCGGGCATAACCACATCATGCCCGGCTGGACCTAGGGTCATAATACTTATATTGTCCTTTTGCCAAAGACGCCCGATCACACGCAAAACATCCTCTTGAGTTACTTTCTCGAGTTTCTCTACCACTTCCTCTGGCGAAAGCACGCGATTATAGGTTAGTTCCGTCTTCCCTAAGCGGCTCATTCGACTACTAACCGCTTCCAATCCGAGATATAACCCGCCTTTAATTTGAGCTTTTGTTCTCACCAATTCTTCGACACTGATTCCCTTTGTCTTCATCTCCATCAATTCTTCCAGAATACAGACGACGACTTCCTGGGTATTTTTGGGACTTGTTCCCGCATAGACCGCAAATAACCCGGTATCAACGTAAGTAGAGTGATAAGAATAAACAGAGTATGCCAATCCCCGCTGTTCACGTATCTCCTGAAACAAACGAGAACTTAATCCTCCACCTAAAATATTATTAAAAATGTGCATAGCGTAGATATCTTCATCATCTTGACCCAGCCCAGGCACTCCCAAAAGGATATGCATTTGTTCAGTATCTTTCTTCTGATAATGTTCTATCGTCAAACCTTTGGGCGTCTCCTCGAGTACTCTTCGCCCGCCTCGTTTGAATGTGCCAAAATGAGGAGAAAGCTTAGCTACGACATCCTCATGTTTTATTTTACCAGCGACAGAAATCACCACATTATCAGGAGCATAATGTTCAGTAAGAAACTGCATGATTTTTTCTCTGCTTAGAGATCTTATACTCTCTTCTGTGCCTAATATCGGTTTCCCCAGAGGATGATCATTCCAAACATACTCTGAAAAGACATCGTGGATTAACTCATCCGGAGAATCTTCGTACATTTTGATCTCTTCAATCACAACGTTCTTTTCTTTTTCAATTTCCTTTTCATCAAAAAGCGAACTGAAAAACATATCACTTAAAACATCAATCGCAAGATCCAAGTCCTCATCAAGTACTTTAGCGTAATAACAAGTGTATTCTTTGGTTGTAAAGGCATTCAACTGCCCCCCAACCGCTTCAAGTGATTCTGCTAAAGCGCGAGCACTTCTATGCTCAGTTCCTTTAAAAAACATATGCTCAATAAAGTGGGAAATACCCTCAAACCCTTCACGTTCATCTCGAGATCCTGCCCCTACCCATATTCCTAAAGCAGCCGAACGCACATGGTCAATTTCTTCTGTAATAATTCTAACTCCATTAGGCAACAACGTCTTTTTATACAATAAATTCACTCCCTCGTACTTCCTTCAATCATAAGGAATTATCGTTTTAAGGAACGATTTTTCTGCGACTTCATTTTCACTTATCAGATGAACGCTATTCAGCCTTTTTTCTCCCAGCCAAACTTCGAAACGACCTACCCGTTCTCCGGCACGAATAGGAAGATTCTTTGCTTTCTCCCACTCGATACGGGTTAACAGCTTCTCGCGGTCAGCCTTCGGAATGCTAACATCGAGGGGATCAGTCGTTAAGACTTGGACCGGCTTTGTAATATGAGGAAACTCTCCAATAACCTGTCCAACATCTGCCAATCGAACAGTCTCAGTGTTTTGAAAGCCCCACTCTAAGAGTTTCTTAGCATCTCCGAATCGATCGGGTGCATTGAGAACAACAACTAACAATTGACGTCCTTCCTTCGTGGCAGAAGCCACAAGGCATTTGCCGGCAGCGGTCGTCGTCCCCGTTTTTATACCATCTGCATAAGGATAGTTCCAAAGCAATTTATTTGTATTTCTTACATCCATAAAAACGTCCGGTTCAATAAAATGAATTTCCGTTTCCTTTTGTCGGGTAATTGATTGAAATTGAGGAATTTGCAAACCATATCGTGCCATTACAGCAAGGTCATAGGCTGTGGAATAATGCTCCTTGCGGGGTAAGCCATTAGTATTTACGAAATTTGTATCTTGAGCACCAAGCGCTAAGGCCTTACGATTCATAAATTTGACAAACTGTTCTTCACTTCCGGCGATATGCTCTGCTATTGCAACGCAAGCATCATTGCCGGAACGGATCAATGCCCCCGTTATAAGTTCATAGAGTGTAATCTTTTCTCCCGGGTCGAGATATATGGTCGATTCCCCTACAGCCGCCGCTTTTTCACTGACTGTAACAACTTCATCGGGCCGACCTAACTCAAACCCTAAAAGTGCTGTCATGATTTTAGTGGTACTTGCGGGAGGACGACGTTTATGCGCCTGTTTACTAAAAAGAATATCCCCTGTTGCCACATCCATCAGCACAGCAGCATCTGCGGTAACCCCTGATGGACCCTTTGCAACCACAGGTTTATTTTCGAGCTTCTCAGCCGGGGCACCATATACGGGTTTCACCAGTAACAAGCTTATAACTATAACACAAAGAATAACGCAGTCCCAAGCCTGCGTCCACTTTAGCCTGATCATTTAACCACCTCAACTTTTCATTTATCATGAGGTAGTATCTCCGCTCTGGTCATATGTTATTAGTTCATCAAGCGTTTGGAAAATATAACCCTCTAAAGTTAGTTGTTTAAGAATCACAGGCAAGGCTTTGACTGTATTTGCTTTAGGATGCATTAATACTATGGCTCCAGACTTATTTGGCTTAATTCCGAACCGTATCGCTGGATTAATAATTCGTTTAGCAATGATTTCCGGCGTGCTTTCCTGTCTCCAGTCAACCGTATCTAATGTCCATAGAATGGTCTGATAACCTAGCTCATGGGCAGCTCGCAGTCCTGGCATACCCTTCTCACCATAAGGAGGGGCATACAAATGTGTCTTTTTCCCTATAATTCCTTCAATAATGCTCTCAGTTTTTTTGATTTCTTCTCGATTGGTCCCCACGGACAGCAGATCTGGATGGGGATGTGAATACCCATGATTTTCGATCTGGTGGCCTCTGCTATGGATTTGTTGAAGTAATTCAGGATTTTTCTTAGCCCAACGTCCTGTAACAAAAAAAGTTACATCTGCTTTACCCTTCTCCAATTCATCCAAGATCGCTGGGATATATTCTTCGCCCCAATCCACATTAATCGTTAAAGCCATGATTTTCTGATCCGTCTTGATCTGCTCAATTGGTTTAGAGACAGGCGTATTGGATGTTGTAACCCAACGCCCTGCCATAATACCGGCGAGTAACAGAAAGAAAATCCCGCCAAACGAGAGTATTCGTCGCGAGATTTTTAAGTTAATGAACATATGCGTCCCCCCTTCCTTAACATTTATGCGGATAGGAGGACTCACAGACTGATCATTTGTTGATTATTTGAAAAGTCGTTAAGATTTAGGAATCGTTGGATTCTCCTTACGGGGCATTGCCTCTTTTCGAGACAGATTTAACCTGCCTTGTTTGTCGATAGCAGTTGCTTTAACTGTAATCTCATCCCCAACTTTAACAATATCTTCCACTTTTTCTACACGTTCGTGAGCCAGTTGAGAAATATGAACAAGGCCTTCCTTACCAGTAAGTCCCAGAACCCCTGGGATGACTTCAACAAAAGCGCCAAAATCCATAACTCTTGTTACCTTACCTTGATAGATCTTGCCAACTTCTACTTCCTGAGTCAGGGCCTGAATAATTTTCAAGGCCTTCTCTCCACCGTCGCCACCAACTGAAGATATGAAGACACGTCCGTCATCCTCGATATCAATTTTGACATCAGTTTCCTCTACAATTTTCTTAATGGTTTTTCCTCCAGGTCCAATAACATCACGAATCTTATCCGGATGAATTGTGGCGGTGATAATTCTTGGTGCATAGGAAGAAAGTTGCGGTCTAGGCTTGTCCATCACAGCCAACATCTTATCTAAAATGAAAAGCCGACCGGCTTTAGCTTGGGTTAAAGCTTTTAAGAGAATCTCTCTGGATACACCCATGATTTTAATATCCATTTGCAAAGCGGTTACCCCTTTGCTAGTTCCAGCCACTTTAAAATCCATATCCCCAAAGTGATCTTCCATACCCTGAATATCTGTAAGAATGGCAATTTGATCTTCTTCCTTAATAAGGCCCATCGCAATCCCTGCTACTGGCGATAAAATAGGAACGCCCGCATCCATTAGAGAAAGAGTGCTACCGCATACGGAAGCCATCGAACTGGATCCATTGGATTCCAAGACCTCAGACACCAAGCGAATCGTATAGGGAAATTCGTCTTCGTTTGGTAAAACCGGGATTAAGGCACGTTCTGCTAAAGCACCATGGCCTATTTCTCTTCGTCCCGGCCCACGCATAGGCCTTGTTTCTCCAACACTGTATGGAGGGAAATTATAATGATGTATATAACGTTTCGATCTTTCTAAACCCAAACCGTCTAAGATCTGTTCATCTCTTGCAGCGCCCAAAGTCGCTACTGTTAAAACCTGAGTCTGCCCTCGTGTAAAGAGGCCCGTCCCATGGGTACGAGGTAAGATCCCTACTTCGACACTTATTGGACGAACTTCATCAACTGCCCGACCATCCGGTCTAATCTGCTCGTGGGTGATCAATTTGCGGACAATTTGATGGACAATGTCCTCTAAAACATTTTTTATGACTCTTGAATCATCTGGGAACTCAGCTTCGAAATGAGCCAAAGTTTCAGCTTTTACTTCGTCAATCGCACTCTCCCGAGCTTTTTTCTCTTCCACGCGGACAGCCTTATCTAACCTGTCGTAAGCATAGGCATTAACCGCTTCTACAATATTAGCCGGATTGCCTGCAATCTTTAATTCAAGTTTATCTTTTGCTAAGCCCATTTTAGAAGCTTCCTCACGATAGTCTTTAATAAACTTGGTTATTTTCTTGATTTCTTCATGTCCAAATATAATAGCTTCTAGGATTTTATCCTCCGGCACTTCATGAGCACTGGCTTCTACCATCATAACAGCATCCTGAGTTCCTGCTACTGTAAGAAGCATTTCACTTTTTGCTCCTTGATCAATAGTAGGATTAATGATGTATTCATCTTCTACAAGTCCTACCGTAACTGCCGCAATAGGACCTTCAAAGGGAATGTTGGATATGCTTAACGCTGCAGAAGCAGCATTGATTGCGGTAATATCTGTTGCACAGTCTTGATCAACTGACATTACTGCTGCAACCACTTGAACTTCATTGCGAAATCCCTGCGGAAACAACGGGCGGATAGGACGGTCAATCAAACGTGCTGACAGAGTAGCCTTCTCACTCGCTCTTCCTTCACGTTTAATAAATCCACCTGGAATTTTGCCTGCAGCATACATACGTTCTTCAAACTCAACAGTCAAGGGAAAGAAATCAATGCCCTCTCGAGCCACAGTACTGCATGTAGCAAATGCAGTCACCACAGTATCTCCATAGCGGAGAAATATTGCACCTCCCGCTTGCTTACCAAGTTTCCCGGTTTGGAAAGTCATAGTTCTTCCACCTACCAAGAGTGACCTTTCTAGTATTTCCTGTTTCACAATGGAACCTCCTTAAATCTATTCAAATCCTTTTTAACTTGTTTTCTCTTCGACATATTGTTATTATTTCCTGCAATTTGCAGAAATAAAACTAAGTTAGCAATAATATCTCTTATACTGCATAAAAACTATCTTTTTACTATCATTTATTGTAGAAAGGAGCCTAATCCCCCTATAGGAAACCTTACTCCTTAGGTTTCTCTAACCGAGCGAATATTTATGTAGAATATTTAATGTCCCTAACATAGTTTCAATTTAAAATCATGAGTTCAGAACTCGCCCTTAGACCTCAACTTCGCTCAGTGTCTTTTAAAGGCGAAAGAAGCGGATCTATGTGATCCGCTTCTTTCTTGCCTTTAAGCTAGATTATTTCCGCAAGCCAAGTACACCAATAATATTACGATAACGATCAAAATCAACGTTCTTCAGATAAGTTAATAACGCACGCCTAGAACCAACCATTTTCAAAAGTCCACGACGGGAATGGTGGTCTTTCTTATGCGTCTTAAAGTGTTCTGTTAAATACGTAATTCGCTCAGTGAGAAGCGCAATTTGCACTTCCGGAGAACCAGTATCTCCTTCGTGTTGTGCGTGCTTTAAAATAATCTCTTGCTTTCTCTCAGGTGTCATCATGATAAAATTCCTCCAATTTTTATAATTCCCGACTGCCCAGGTTAACGTTGGAGACTTCGTTTAGCCGAGTCAGCGGGTCCTAATAGTTTCTAAAATAGTATACATGTTAATTATTGATTTGTAAAGTTAGTCTGCGATAGAGCGTCATTACTGTCTTGGCGATCCTGGATTTTGTCTAATACCCCCTTAGCATTTGAGCAATCTCTTTCTAACTGAGTCAAAAGCTCGTTAACCCCATTAAATTTTCGTTCGTCACGCAAACGTTCTTCAATACACACTGTGATTTCCTTGCCATACAGATCACCTTCAAAATCAAAGAAATGGACCTCCACCACAGTATCATACACTTCATGAAAGGTTGGTTTCATTCCGATATTCATCATCCCTAATACGCATTTTTCATCAATAGTACTCCAAACTGCGTAAACACCTCGCTTCGGAATCAAAAAATCGTCTGAAGTTAGAATATTGGCTGTAGGGTAACCAAGCATCCGTCCGCGCTCTTCCCCATGTATAACTGTCCCACGCAGGCAAGGAAGGTGTCCAAGCAGCGAGCTTGCCAATTGAATATCCCCTAGTTGTAATGCTTTACGAATACTACTGGAAGAGATCACACGTCCACCTAAAGTCTGAGCCTGAAGCACACTCACTCCAAATCCATGCTTTTGCCCTAAGACTTGAATCAACTCGGAATTACCTTTACCTTGAGCACCAAATGAATAATTAAAGCCAACCACAACATGAATTACTCCAAGAGGTAAAAGAATCTTCTCAACAAACTGTTCTGGAGAAGTATTCGCCATCTCCATTGTAAAGGGCAGATGGTAGACTGTACGGACCCCAATCTCCTCCATATAAAGTAATCTCTCTTGAGTCGTGGACAATAGTTTTACTCCCCTTTCGGGAAATAATACTTTTAGCGGATGAGGCTCAAAGACCAAAACATCAAGCCCCACATCTAAAAGCGCGGCTTGTTCAAGCCCATGCTCAAGCAATCGACGATGTCCCAGATGTACCCCATCAAAATTACCTAACGCTAAGACACAAGGTTCTCTTTCCATAGGCAGACTTGTTCGAACTTGCACCGATTTGACCTCCTAAATATCAGAACTAGTCAGCGACTTTCTCACTAGTCATTTGAAAACTTTATGTGGGTAAAGAGCTTCCTCACGCCAAACCCCTATTCCGATTAATTCTTCACTCTCCATAACTTGTACGTAAGGCTCTATTTTATTGTCTAAAATCTTAACTTGTTCTCTTTTAGTTGGCAACCCATTCCTGAAAGCATTTGAGCGCAATTCAGATAAGGAAACCTTAGGCAGATCAATTCCAGCAGTTAACGGCAGTATAAAGGAAAATTTACCGTCACATACTGCCTCTTCGATCTCTTCAAGCGTCCAACTTTCTTGGATCTTAAATGGCCCGGAACGAACTCGTACTAAATAGGACATATGTGCCCCACAGCCTAATGTTTGCCCAAGATCATGACAAATTGTCCTTATGTAGGTCCCTTTTGAACACTCAATGTCCAAGATAGCTTTGGGAAACTGTCCATCAAACCATTCTTCAAGGTTCAATTCATAAATAGTCACTTCACGTGGATTTATCTCGATCGGTATCCCTTTTCGAGCATATTCATAGAGATGTTTACCTTCTTTACGAACTGCGGAATACATGGGAGGAACTTGGGATATCTTACCCGTAAAATCGGGCAAAATTCGTTCCAATTCACTTCGGTTGAGCATTGGGGAGGTCTCGCAGATTACTTTACCATATGAATCCTGAGTATCTGTCGTAACGCCAAATGTCACTTCGGCAATATATGCCTTCCCTTGCTCTGTTATATACTCTGCTAAACGAGTTCCCTTGCCCACACAGATCGGTAACACACCAGCAACCCCTGGGTCAAGTGTTCCTGTATGTCCAACTTTTTTTATTTTTAGAATTTTCCTTATCCAGACAACAACATCAGAAGAAGTCATTCCAGGCGGTTTAAGGACGTTAATAATTCCTTCCAATCCTTAACGCCTCCTCAATCGCACCAACTATGCTTTGCTTCGCATCCTCTATTGGGACTCTGAAGGTGCAACCCGCAGCTCGATTGTGTCCTCCTCCGCCGAACTTAGCTGCAATCGCGTTAACATCCAACCAGAGATTCGAACGCAAACCCACCTTAATTTCTAAAGGTCCTGCCTCTTTAAGTAACACAGCTGCCTCAACGCCTGCAATACTACGTGCGTGATTAACCAAACCCTCACTTAATTCTTGTTCTGCGCCGCTTTTTTGAAAATCCTCTAAGCTTAAAGCCATAAGGGCCAACTGCCCTTCAGCGTGAATTTCCAATCCATTTAAGGCATACTGAAGTAACTTGATTTGAGAAAATGGCTTTTGATCAAAAATTTCGTGGTGAATACTAACCAAATCTATCCCTAGATCCAATAGTTCTGCAGTCAGACGATGAGTCTGAGCTGTAGTATTACCATACTGAAAACACCCTGAATCCGTCACAATAGCTGTATAGAGATTTGTAGCAATATCACTGTCTATCTCTGCACCTAAAAAGTTAATGAGAGTCAAGGCAAGCTCTCCAACCGCACTTGCATGGGCATCAACCCAGTTGATGTGTCCGAAGTGTTGATTCGAGATGTGATGATCTAAGTTAAGTATTGTACTTACTTTGGAGATATCTGACGTCAAAAGGTTAACTCGTCCCAAATCTGTACAGTCTACGAAGACAAGAGTCTCTGGTTGAGGATCAGGAAGTTGCTGACTTATACGGGATGAACCCGGCAAAAACATTAAGTTGCTTGGCACCGGATTCGGGTTATAAAACGACACCTCTTTGCCCACTTTTTCCAACGCCAAACCGATAGCCAACATTGATCCTAAACAGTCGCCATCCGGAGATACATGGGAGAAAAGCGCCACCTTTGGCGCTTTTCTCAGGACTTGAATGAACTCTTGGACAATGGTGTTTTCATTCATGGGATTCTTCCTTAACTGTTTCATCGGATACCCCAACATCTTTTAGTAGTTTCGCAATGTGTGCACCATGTTGAATGGAAGGATCGTATTTGAAAACGATCGATGGAACATGTCTGAGTCTTACCCGTTTTCCGATTTCAGATCGAACATACCCTGCCGCACGATTCAAGGCATCCAATGATGCATTCCTTTCATCCTCAGTGCCCAAAACACTTATAAACACTTTTGCGTGTGATAAATCATCCGCAACATCTACACTTGTGAGAGTAACAAATCCGATACGAGGATCCTTTAACTCCACTCGAATAAGTTGAGAAATTTCCTCTTTAAGTGTTTCCGCTAATCGATTGGGTCGATGTTTTGACATACCTAATACCTCCAGGGCTGATTTACTGCTATAATGTCCGCTTTACTTCTTCCATAACAAATGCCTCAATAGTGTCTCCCTCTTTGACATCATTATACTTTTCTATGCCAATTCCGCATTCGTAACCCTCAGCAACTTCTTTTGCATCATCTTTAAAGCGCTTAAGAGATTCCATAACGCCTTCATGGATCACTATACTATCGCGAATAATGCGCACTTTTGCAGATCGTATGATTTTTCCTTCTGTCACCATACAACCAGCGACCGTTCCCGCTTTAGGGACTTTAAAGACCATACGCACTTCAGCCTTACCTACGACAACCTCTTTGAAGGAAGGATCCAGTAAGCCAGTCATAGCAGCTTTAACATCCTCAATGGCATCATAGATGACTCTGTAAAGTCTCACATCTACGCTATCCAGTTCTGCCGTCGCCTTCGCGTTGGCATCTGGTCGGACATTAAAGCCCAAAATAATTGCATTTGAAGCTGACGCGAGCATAATGTCATTTTTATTGATTGCGCCGACCCCGCCATGAATTGGATTGACGCGTACCTCACTCGTCGAAAGACGAAGTAAGGACTGCTTTAAGGCTTCGACTGAACCTTGTACATCTGCCTTAATGATAATGTTTAGGTCCTTGATCTCGCCCTCTTTTATCTTATCAAAAAGGTCTTCTAAGCTCACTTTAACTGCCACGCTTTGCTTGGACTCTGCTACTTTTCGTACAGCAATACGTGCCGATGTTATTTGACGAGCCAATTTTTCATCTGATACAACATAGAAAGGTTCCCCTGCTTCTGGCACTTCGGACAGGCCATGCACTTCCACGGGCATGGAGGGACCGGCCTTTTTAACACGTCTGCCTTTTTCATCCAACATGGCCTTAATTCGACCATAGGCACAGCCGGCAACAGCCACATCTCCAATGTTAAGCGTACCCTTGGAAATTAGAACGGTAGCGACAGGTCCTTTACCCTTATCCAATTCGGCTTCGATGACTGTGCCAGCAGCCGAACGATTGGGATTTGCTTTAAAATCACGCACTTCAGCGACTAATAAAATCATTTCGAGAAGTTGTTCGATATTTAGATGACTCTTTGCCGATACAGGAACGGCAATGGTATCTCCGCCCCATTCTTCAACGACAAGACCGTATTCGGTCAGTTCCTGTTTTACTTTTTCAGGAACTGCATTTTCTTTATCTATTTTATTAATAGCTACAATGATAGGCACGTCAGCAGCTTTAGCATGATTTATAGCCTCAATGGTTTGTGGCATAATTCCATCATCAGCTGCTACTACCAATATAGCGATATCAGTTACTTGAGCACCACGAGCACGCATAGAAGTAAATGCTTCGTGCCCTGGTGTATCCAAGAAGGTAATCTTTTGACCATTAATTTCAACTTGATAAGCCCCGATGTGTTGAGTAATTCCTCCTGCCTCCGAAGCCGTTACATGTGTCGTTCGAATAGCATCAAGAAGGGAAGTTTTCCCGTGGTCGACATGTCCCATTACGGTAACAACAGGTGGACGGAAAACGAGGTCTTTTGGATCATCTTGGATCTCTTCAATCACAGCCATTGATTTCTCGGCTTTAACCTCAACCGTAACACCCATTTCACCTGCCAAGATGGTGGCTGTTTCAATGTCTAACTCTTGATTAATTGTCGCCATAACTCCCAGAGTCATAAGCTGTTTGATCAGTTCTCCAGCTTTACGGCTCATTTTAGAGGCTAAATCTTGGACTGATATTGATCCTTGTATCACAATATGCTTTGGAGTCGTATCCCTAACTTCTTTTTTGGGATGTTTTTGAAAGCGTCTATGTGGTGACCGGATGGCATTTTCTCTTTCTTTTTCTACTTCACGTTTCCGTTCATAAGCCTTATCCTGAGCCTTCTTATTTGCAGGCATCTGTCTTTTGGCTTGCTCTACGATGATTGGTGACGGCGGGGCACCTCCACCAGCACGTGGAGCCATTCCTGGACGATTACCTTGCGATTGACCTTGATATCCTGGACGGGCACCTTGCGGTTGACCCTGATATCCCGGTCGCGGACCTTGCGGCTGGCCTTGATATCCTGGTCGCGGACTTTGCGGCTGACCTTGATACCCTGGTCGCGGACCTTGCGGCTGACCTTGGTACCCTGGTCTAGGGCCTTGCGGCTGACCTTGATACCCTGGTCGCGGGCCTTGCGGTTGACCTTGATATCCCGGTCGCGGACC
>NZ_JAJDOO010000007.1:147258-191619 GCF_020595055.1 Desulfosporosinus shakirovi
GCCTTGCGGTTGACCTTGATATCCCGGTCGCGGACCTTGCGGCTGGCCTTGATACCCTGGTCGCGGACCTTGCGGCTGGCCTTGATATCCTGGTCGCGGACCTTGCGGCTGACCTTGGTACCCTGGTCGTGGGCCTTGCGGCTGACCTTGATACCCCGGTCGCGGACCTTGCGGCTGGCCTTGATACCCTGGTCGTGGGCCTTGCGGACGTCCTTCTAATTCAGGATTATTTTGAGACTGCTCTTCTGTACCCTGACGAGGACCTTGTGACTGTCGTTCTATTGCTTTCAGTTTACCTTCTTGTGCTGATTCAGATACTATTGGCCTTTTTTCCTCAGTATTTTTGTGTTCAGAATGCTCCAAATTTATCTCCTTTCCTTTCAGTTGGTTCCTTAATCGATCTGCGTCATTTTGATCGACCGTACTTAAATGGTTTTTCACATCAGTTCCCATAGCCACGAGTCTTGTCATCACTTCTTTACTGCTAAAATTCAATTCTTTTGCTAATTCATGAACACGAATACTCATTTAACCACCCCCACATAATCGGCTCCCACATTACGCTCCAAGCATCAGCTCCTTGCTAGTAATATAGCCTTAGCAAACCCTTGATCCAAAATAAGCACTGCTGAACGCGGCGAAAGTCCTATAGAACGTCCTAGTTCTAGCTTTGTACCAGTGACATATACCGGTAATTTTATATCATTAGCCCACAGAGTATACTTTTTTTGTGCTCCGTGAGCATCCTCCGCTATGATAAGAAGAAATCCTTTTCTCTTTTTAACCATGGCCTCAATTTGAGCATCTCCAGAAGCGATTTTTCCGGCCCGCCGAGCAATTCCAATTAAAGATTGGGTACGTGTATTCACAAAGATATTTTTCCTTCCAAGTGAGAAAAAACTGCTGGATCTACATCAACTCCAAAAGCTTTCCTGAAGCGACGCTCTTTAACGGCGGTTTCAAAACAGATAGAATTAGAGCAAAGGTATGCGCCACGACCATTCCGTTTTCCAGTGGGATCCAACTCTACAATTCCTTCTGGGGTTCTAACGATTCGCAAAAGCTCTTTTTTGGGCTTCATTTCTTGGCACCCTAAGCACATCCGCATCGGGACTTTTCGTGTCTTCATACCATCACCCCTTCCCTCTCTTTTTTTTCTCCTTAGGACGCTCGTTGATGCCAGGTAATAAATCCTCGACTATTTTATCCGTGACAGCTTCAGTAACTATCGGATCAACACCATTTTCAAGGAGCTCCAGCTCCTCTGCATATCCAACATATGTTTCATCCTCATTATATTCAGCGTTTTCGGTAAGCTTTAACCCTTGTGTAACCGTGTCTTCTTGATACTCTTGATAGCCATCGGATTCTGCGTACTCATCATATTCAGAGTATTCCTCATATTCGCCATATTCATCATAATTTTCATACTCTTCTTGTCCTTGGGGAATGATATTATGAGCGATGGCTTGAGATTCACTTTTTATATCAATCTTCCAACCCGTAAGCTTGGCGGCTAAGCGTGCGTTTTGTCCCTCTTTTCCAATCGCCAAAGAAAGCTGATAATCCGGAACCACAACAATAGCAACCTTTTCATTGAGTTTCGGATATACTTGTAAGACTTTGGCAGGAGACAGGGAATTAGCTACGAATTCCTGGGGATCGATTGAGAAGTTTACAATATCAATCTTTTCTCCTTTTAATTCTGTGACAATAGTCTGTACGCGAACTCCCTTGGGGCCAACACATGCTCCTACAGGGTCAACGTTTGGATCACGTGAATAAACTGCGATTTTGGAGCGAGCTCCAGCTTCACGAGAAACTCCCTTTATTTCTACGATCCCGTCATGTATCTCAGGAACTTCAAGCTCAAATAAACGTTTTATTAAGCCCGGATGTGTTCGAGAAAGCATAATCTGTGGGCCCTTCGTCGTTTTCTTAACCTCTACAACATAGGTTTTAATACGCTCAAACGATTGATATCCTTCTCCCGGTATTTGTTCCTGTGCAGGAAGTACAGCTTCCACTTTCCCTAAATCAACAATGACATTCTTCTGTTCATACCGCTGTACAACTCCGGTAACGATATCCCCTTCACGATTGACAAACTCGTCATAAATCATGCCGCGTTCTGCTTCTCTAATACGTTGTACGACAACTTGCTTCGCAGTTTGCGCAGCAATTCGCCCAAACTCACGAGGAGTTACTTCGTATTCCACAATGTCTTCAAGTTGATAATTCGGGTCAAGATTACGCGCCTCCACCAAGCTAACCTGAGTCCGAGCATCCTCCACAAGATCGACAACGGTTTTACGGGCATAAACTTTAAACTCACCGGTTAAACGATCAATAAGAACTCGTACATTTTGTAATGACCCGAAATTCTTCTTGTATGCGGAAATCAGTGCAGCCTCAATCGCCTCAAATAGAATTTCTGCAGAAATTCCCCGTCCTTTTTCTAACTCGTGAAGGGCCTCGATGAACTCCATATTCATTTTTCCTTTTTCCTCCTTATTCTGTTGTAAACAATAATCTAAAAATCCAGTGCCAAATGAGTTTTCTTTACCAACGTGCGTGGAATGGCGACACGCTCATCATTGTATTCTAAAACGATCTCATCGTTGATTAGTCCAACAAGATTTCCAGAAAATTTCTTGTACCCTTGAAACTGGGAAGTGGTGTGAACATTAACTAAACTTCCCTGAAAACGAACAAAGTCCTCTTCCTTTTTGAGAGGACGTTCAAGTCCAGGAGAAGACACTTCCAACATATAGGCTTGCGGAATAGGATTTTTTTGATCAACCATTTCACTTACAATGTGGCTGATAGTTGAACAATCATCCATATCCACGCCACCGTCTTTATCTATGTAAAGGCGCAAATACCAATGCGCACCTTCCTTTACGTACTCTACATTGACTAATTCGAGGCCTTTTTCTTTTACCAGTGGTTCAACCATAGACGCGATCTGTTGTTCTATTGCTTCATTCATATGAATTCGCTCCTTTAAAACGTAACGTATGGGACATTCTCCTCATAGTCTTACGAAGATGTCCTCAAGTTATACTTACGCTACGAATTGGACAAACGAAGGAGCGGGCTAGAACCCACTCCTTACCATCAAGACTACAAATTTCCTTATACTAATATAGCATATTCGTTAGAACTGTGCAACCTGCTCTAAGTTTGACCAATTAAATAATGTTGTGATTCAAAAGCAACGAGAAGCTTACTCTTGACCACTTTTTTAAGCAATATCATTGATGGAAGTGAAAGAGCCGTTACTCCCATCATGAAAGTAAAGGCAGTACCAATACCGATTTGCATCTAAAGCCTCGGCGATCGACAATATCCGAAAATATCTGCATACATAGGGACTCCTATGTATGTTGCTACCAAAACAGAATACCATTTATCTTGTCCAAGAAGAGCGGTTATCACGTTTTCAGGAATCCAGTTATGACCTTAGTGTTAGCTCTTCTTGTTCTTCTAGTACTTTATTGCTGAAAACGAAAGACTCAACGATGTACTATCCATGTTTAGTGTAATGTTATCAAATAACTGTTTTAATGCTTCAAGGCTCTTTATATTAATAGAGTATTTCATCCAAACTCCATCACGCCTGCTGTCTACCAAACCACTTTCGCTTAATATTTTCATATGGTACGAAAGGGTAGGCTGGGTGATGTTGAATTCCTCTAGAATATCGCATGCACACAGTTCTCCATCGGAAAGCATGTCAAATATTTTAAGCCTCGTTTCATCTGACAGGGCTTTCAAATACATGGCGTATACCCCATAATCCTCTTTCAAAATTCTCACCTCAGCGATTGAAATTGCGTAACATACATTGACACTTCTCTATGTCCATTATACGACGATATAGAGAAGTGTCAATGTGCTGTTGTTTAAACTCACTTCTATGTAACTTTTGATGTCCATACGGCAATAACGTAAAACGGCATATATCCATTGCCTTGATACCTTGAGGCACGGATTATACCATTTTACAGTAAAGATATTTGCTTATTAATCATGGTTTCCACAACCATAGCCTAAAAAAGGAAAATCTGTGCTCCACAATGGAATGGAAATTTGGCCTATCTAACCCATAAATTCATGTCTTCAAAGGAACCTGCAATATGGCAATTATTAATCAGTCGCCCTTGATATCTGTATCCAAGTTTATAAAATACTCTATTCATCCCATAAGACTGAGCACGAGCTAATGTATAGAGTATAAATGAGCCATGCTTTTGAACTTCCTGCTCTAAAATACCTAGTAAACGTTCGGACAGTGAATGTCCACGGTACTCTTCGAGCGTTGCACAATCCGTCATTTCGCAACGATTAAAAAGATAGTCGGGGTAAGCCGCTGCTACCCCAATCAGTTTTTCTTGTGAAAAAGCTCCAGCAAAAATATTTCCATTATGCATCAATGAACGGATATACTGAGAACTTTCCACAGGAGATGGATAGCTTACAAAGACTTTTGTTAATACTTGCGATATTTGCCGAGCAAAGGTTTCATCTAAAATCTTTAATTCCATTCCTATTGGCAAACTTTGTAACTGTTTAATTGGTTCCATTCTAACCGTATAAACAATATCATTCTCTGTTTGTATCTTATCTGAAAGTCCTCTTGTCTTAACCACGTAATAGGCAAGGCTAACTGCATATTCCTCATAGTTATAACGAAAGATGTTTCCTTCAATATGAAAGCCGCATTTTGAAAATTCAGGTACATCTCCGGGCAAGGCCCACAGCCAAATTTTCTCCAGTTCATTTGTTATTGCCAGATCAATAAGCTCCCGACTAAATAGAGAAGGCTCAGTTCCTTGTGTGTATCCGTTGACGACTAGGCGTTTATTCCTCTCATCTACAGAAATGAGACTTGATGAACTTACTTCGCCCCTAGTATTAAACATTTGCTCCACCCCCGCAACCGCCGGATACTTTTTTTCTCCTCTCCTGCCGCATGTTTTCTTGGGGTGTTAGACTAATCAGCCCACCTTTCAGCAATTTAGCAAGACCAACTTTCCGAGTTTTGGAACTGCTGCAGGTGTTTTTACATGTCTTGCAACGACTTGTTTTATCTTCGGGTTCCTGATATACGCTAATGACTCCTTCATAATTACGAAGGATTACTTTGTCATTTGATTGGGAAATCAAATAATTAGGTTGAAGAGGAATTTTACCTCCACCTCCCGGGGCATCGACAACAAAGGCAGGCACAGCAAAGCCAGAGGTATGTCCTCTAAGCATTTCAATGATTTCCAAACCAGTACTGACAGAAGTCCGAAAGTGCTCAATCCCACTAGATAAGTCGCATTGGTATAAGTAATAGGGCCTTACTCTGCACTTCACGAGTTCATGAACCAGCTTTTTCATAATCACAGGACAGTCATTGATTCCTCTAAGCAAAACCGATTGGTTTCCAAGTGGAATACCCGCATTAGCCAGTTTGTTTAGGGCATTGCGTGCTTCAATCGTAAATTCCTTGGGATGATTAAAGTGGGTGTTGATCCAGATTGGATGGTATTTTTGCAAAACTTGAATTAGCTTATCCGTAATTCGCATCGGCAAAACTACTGGGGTTCTTGTCCCGATGCGGATAATCTCAACATTAGGAATTGAACGAAGGTTGGATAAAACATAATCCAGTCGATCATCAGATAGGGTCAACGGATCCCCGCCGGAGATAAGGACGTCACGAATCTGAGGGTTGGAACGGATATAGTCCAAGGCAAGCTTAAATTGAGTCAATGGTAAAGCTTTGTCTGTTTGTCCAGCCATTCTCCTTCTGGTGCAATGTCTGCAGTACATTGAGCATTGATCAGTTACCAAGAGTAACACTCGATCTGGATAACGGTGTGTCAATCCTGGCACCGGAGAATCAGCTTCTTCATGCAGTGGATCTTCTAAATCACATGAGGATTTGCTCAATTCGTGGATTGAAGGAATTGCCTGTTTTCTAATAGGGCACTCTAGATTCTGGGGATCCATCAGGGAAAAATAGTATGGAGTGATTGCCATTCGGAAATTTTCCAGGCACCTCTCAATCTGATCAGCTTCCTCGGAGGGAACAGACATAGCCTGCAGTAATTCTTTGTGGTTTGTAATCCGGTTAGACATTTGCCAGTGCCAATCATTCCATTGCTCATTATTTATATCAGGCCATAAGGTTTGTCGTCTTTGTTCATTCATTTGTTACCTCCTCGTCAGTTACCCTTATTTCAGGATAGCCCCGAGCTTTTATCTTTCTTTAGAAAACCTTGTGAGAAATATCCTAACGTAACTGACAACCTTTATTAAGATAATAAGTTGTTGGTAAATATATGTCAACAAAAACTTTTGTAGAAATATATTTGTATAAATTTTCTATATACGTTTATTAAAGTATCAAAACCCTCGAAATGGGAAATTGTTGAGATACATAATGGCCTTATGTATAAAAATATGGTATACTTCAATTACAAACAACTCTTTGTTTATACAGAAGTTGTTTGTTTCTGGGAGGTGGTTCGGTTCTATGCTTGTATAGAAGAAGTTTGAACTCGTGCTCTATCAAACGAAAAAAGGTACAAAAAGGTACATAGGAGGTAGAAGAAAAATGAAAAAATTTAATGTTCTAATCCTCATTACCCTAATCTTGTTGATAATAGCCGGCTGTGGTACATCAAAAAGCAATTCTGACACGCCCACTAAAACCACCTTGGACCGGATTAAGGTCGACGGAAAATTGACATATGCTATGAGTGGCCAGTACCCACCCTTTAACTATTTTAATGAGCAGAACGAGCTTACTGGATTTGATGTTGAAATAGGCCAAGAGATTGCCAATAGAATTAACGTCAACCCAACACCGATTGCAACTGAATGGGACGGACTCATTGCCGGCTTGACAACTAGCAAATTCGACATGATCTTAGGGAGTATGGCAATAACGGACGAGAGATTGGAAAAGGTAGATTTCAGCACCCCATATTACCGTTCAGGGGCCCAAATTATTGTGCCCTCGGACTCGACAATCAGTGATGGGGTCGATCTCAAAGGCAAGACAGTCGGGGTTGTTCTGGGGACGACATTTGAAACGAAAGCTCGTGAATTGGGGGCTACTGTAAAGACTTATAAAGGTGACCCTGATGCCTTTAATGATATGTCCAACAAAAGACTAGATGCCGTTATTACTGATAAGATTGTAGGTTTAAATGCAATTAAAGAGAATAATTACCCTTATAAACTGGTGGGCGATTTGTTATATGCAGAGAAGATGGGCATTGCGATTCGCAAAGACAGTCCTAAATTACTGGAGGCTGTGAACAGTGCTTTGGCTGAAATGATGGATGACGGAAGCTATCAAAAAATTAGCGAAAAATATTTCAGTGCGGATATTCGTTAATGCCGAGGTCAATCAGCAAGGGGTTTCCGATCTGATCAGACTGGAGGTATGTTGCTTTGAATCTTGACTTTAGTATCATCCCTAAATATCTGCCTTTTTTGTTGCAAGGGGCGGGGTTAACTATAGAACTTGCTGTACTGGGAATTGCATTCGGCATCCTTCTGGGTCTCGTTGCAGCTCTCATGAAGATATCTCACACACCTCTGCGCTATATTGCCCATTTCTACATTTGGCTGATTCGGGGAACCCCTTTGCTTGTTCAGCTCTTTCTAATTTATTTCGGTTTACCACAGCTTGGTATTACATTAAGTGCTTTTGCATCTTCTGTAATTGGACTGGGAATCAACAGCGGGGCATACCTTGCCGAAGTCTTTCGGGGGGGAATTGAGGCAATTCCAGAAGGGCAAACTGAAGCTTCCCTCTCTCTTGGCATGGGCAAATTCTTAACCATGCGCAGGATTATCTTCCCCCAAGCTTTGCGGATTTCGATACCGTCATTAGGCAATCAGTTTATCATTACTTTAAAAGATTCATCGCTATGTTCAGTCATTACCATGTCGGATCTCCTTCAAACGTCCCAGCGCTTTGCCAGTAGGACGTTCGCCTCATTGGAATTCTACACCGCCGCTGCCGTACTCTATTTACTGATGACCACAGTGATATCAGCGCTTTTACGCAGCCTGGAGTGGCGATTATCTAGAGAAATCCGGACAAGGGGGAATTGATATGAATTTGGCATATATGCCGAAAAAATCAAAGGTCGATAATCTTAGTCTTCCGGAGAAGTCGATGATTAATGTTAAGGGGCTAGTCAAAGATTTCGGCAAGAATCGAGTTATCGATGGAATCGATGCGACAGTATCTGCTGGTGAGGTTGTAGTGCTGATCGGAGCGAGTGGTTCGGGGAAGAGCACTTTTCTGCGCTGTTTAAATGGACTGGAAACACTTACAGCGGGAGAAATCTTGATTGACAGCGTACCTCTGGAAAGTAAATCAAGCAGTCTCAAGCGAATTCGCCGTCAGGTGGGAATGGTATTCCAGCAATTCAATCTATTCCCTCACCTGACTGTGTTGGAGAATGTCATCGAAGCCCCCGTTCACGTGCTTAATCAGAAGAAAGATTTTGCTGTCAAAACCGCCCGGGAGCTGCTCACGAAGGTTGGTCTTTTGGATAAACAAAACTGCTACCCAGGGACGCTGTCTGGAGGACAAGGCCAAAGAGTAGCCATTGCCAGAGCATTGGCTATGCATCCGAAAATTATGCTCTTTGATGAGCCAACTTCAGCTCTTGATCCTGAGCTGGTTGGAGAAGTTCTCACCGTAATGAAGCAATTGGCAGAGGACGGAATGACAATGGTTGTCGTCACTCATGAAATGGGCTTTGCCAAAGAAGTAGCAGACAGAGTGATCTTCATAGACGAAGGCCGTATTGTTGAAGAGGGCTCACCTATTCAGATTTTTAGTAACCCCCAAGAAAAACGAACCCAGACCTTCCTCGGCAGGTTAAGTCATTAAATGACTCAACCTGCTTATTTTCGGAGAATTTCTTGGTATGCTTATTCCCTCTCATAATGGTTATTTACATCACTATTCATTTACAGAGTATCTCACAAGGAAAAAAGGAAGTAATAGAATTGCGCCTTTACTTGATACAAAAAAGACGACCCCTTAATAAAAGGGCCGTCTTTTTGTGTTTTAATACTTACTTTTTGATGGTTGGAATTGGATCTGTTGAGATGCAATCCAAATTGTCTTCCCATAGATACTTTTTCGTTTCTGCTACGATAACTCCACTTAAGAGAAGCAATGAGATAAGATTCGGAATGGCCATCAGTGCATTCATAGCATCCGCCATATCCCAAACAAGTTGAAGAGTCATTATGGACCCAAAGAATACGGCAAGCACCCAGACTACACGGTACGGAATGATTGCTATTTTTCCGAATAAGTACTCAATAGCTCTCTCCCCATAATAAGACCAACCTAAAATGGTTGAAAATACGAAGGTTAAAAGTCCAAAGGTTAGAACAATCGGACCAATTACTGGAATTTGAGCAAAGGCCATTTTGGTTAAAGCAGCACCTTTTAACCCTTCCGCTGCAACTGGGTTGCTCAGTATACTGCTCACTACGACGATACCGGTCATTGCGCAGACTACCACAGTATCCCAGAAAGTTCCGCTGGCAGAAACTAGGGCCTGACGAACAGGGTTTCTAGTTTGAGCCGCTGCTGCCACGATTGGCGCAGATCCTAATCCCGACTCGTTGGAGAACAAACCGCGTGCGATACCATAACGAGCTGCCATCATGATGGACGCTCCAATGAAACCACCGCCAGCTGCCTGTGGGGTAAAGGCAGATTCAAAGATTAAGGAAATAGCAGGTAATACGTACGAAGAATTCAAAGCTAAGATAGCGATGCAACCAATGACGTATAAAATTGCCATGAAAGGTACAAGTTTCTCACACACTCGAGCAATGGATTTTACTCCGCCGATAATGACAATACCCGTGAGAGCGGCCATAATGAAACCGGTGATATAATGTGGGATGTTAAAGGTCTCATTTACCATTGAGGAAATCGAATTAGCTTGAACTGTGTTCCCAATACCAAAAGCGGCAATCGCAGTGAAGATACAGAATAACACAGCTAACCACTTTTGTCCTAAACCGTTTTCCAGTGCATACATTGGACCTCCGAGCATTGTACCATTGGAGGTCTTAACCCGATATTTTACGGCTAATAAAGCCTCAGAGTACTTTGTTGAGATGCCGAATACTCCGGTTAGCCAGCACCAAAGCACTGCACCTGGACCGCCAAGGGCAATGGCCGTAGATACTCCAACAATGTTACCTGTACCAATAGTAGCTGCTAATGCAGTAGTGAGGGCACCAAATTGACTTACATCCCCTTCAGCAGTCGGATCCTTAGTTACAGAAAGTTTGATGGCTTTGAAAATGTGCCTTTGGATAAATCGAGTACGAAAGGTTAGGAATAAGTGCGTACCGAAAAGCAGGACCAGCATTGGGGGTCCCCAGAGATAATCGTTCAACCAGATAATAGCATTGTGAAATGATTGCATTTTTTGTTCCTCCTTAATTAATCTTTCTAATCCCCAGAAGCTTATACAGTTGCAACTTTCTATATAAAAAAAGCCAAATCTTAGCGATTTGACTCTGGATATTATTAGCATTATTAGTATATTTAAGAAGTCGCCTGAAAATGCGTCTTTTTAAATATACATAAATACTCTGTCCTTTTGCCTGAGAGATTAGCAAAGCATCATTGCGTTGCCCCTTCGGCGCCCATCATTTAGGTCTCTCCAGAGTCCTGTCCATTTACGGTCCCGCTTGAATTCAAGCTCCTGAAAGTACAACCTCTTCGGCAGGCTATCAGCCACTCTCCCGCAAATATCATCCAGCAATATTCAGTTTAACAATTCCGAGACACCCACTTCTCCAACTGGGTGTTTCTAGCCGCTGCGTGTACATTTTGGATTCAGCGGATTCGGCGATACTCTCCACAAGAGATAATCGTCACCGAAAGCTCGATATTCAGCTTTAGCTGAACGAGTTCACTGGAGTTAATTAATATTATAGGTTTATATATAACTTTATACAAGAGAAATCTGAAGAACAAAAAGTTCTAAAGATGGCTAAACTGGAGTGCCAGTTCATATCTCACCCTCCAAGATTAATTAACGTTCGAGACACCTGCCTATGTAAGTAGGTGTCTCTCTGTTTTGTTAATATAATAAAGCCTTCTCAACAATTGCCTTCACTTTTAGAGTGAGGTCTTCGATTTTCACCAAATGTGTCTCACCATATTTACGCTCTCTGAGTTCAACCTGACCATTGGCCAAGGTTTTGCTTCCTAAGGTCACCCTTATGGGATATCCAACCAAATCTGCATCTTTAAATTTCACACCAGCACGTTCATCTCGGTCATCGAGAACAACTTCCACTCCAAGACCCTTGAGCTCTTGATAAAGTTTATCAGCTGTCTCAACGACTAAGGCGTCTTTGCTACTCGCTGGTACAATTATACATTGGTAAGGAGCAATCGGCACGGGCCAGATAATTCCAAAGTCATCATGATTTTGTTCGATGGAAGCAGCAATCGTTCTGCTTACTCCAACACCGTAACAACCCATCACACAACTTTTCTCCACACCGTTTTCATCTAAAAAGTTTGCTCCTAATGCTTTGCTATACTTGGTTCCAAGTTTGAAAACTTGGCCTACTTCAATTCCTCTGGCCTCTTTAAGTAGAGCACCGCATCTAAGACAAGCTTCACCCGGCTCAACCATTCGTAAATCAAGAACTTGATCTATACGGAAGTCTTGACCGGGGACAACATCCACATAGTGATGATCCGCCTTATTCGCTCCGCACACAATCTTTTTCATGAGGGGAACCTCTTCGTCTGCAATGACCATAAGCCCATCAGGCACTCCAACAGGGCCTACAGAACCTGGCTCACAACCCAAAATCTTCTCTACTGACTCAGGAGAGGCCAGTTGAAGGGATACAAACCCGCCTAAAGCATTATTTACTTTTATTTCATTTAGTGTACGGTCTCCGCGTATCAACACTAAAAATGTCTTCTCGTCCCCTTGATAAAGTAACGACTTAACTAAGGTACTTTTCGGTACAGCTAAAAACTTACTGATGTCATCAATGGTCTTGACTCCCGGTGTTGGCACTAACTTCCGCTGTCCTTCAGGGGATACATCCTCGATAATTTGGGGACGACACTCGGATTTTTCCGTATTGGCGGCATAATCACACTCTGAACAATACACCACTGAATTTTCCCCAGAATCAGCCAAAACCATAAACTCATGTGATCCACCAGTCCCTCCAATAGCACCTGGGTCCGCTTCAACCGGACGATAGGTTAATCCGCAACGGGAATAAATCCGGCAATAAGCATCGTACATTTTTTGATAACTCTCATGAAGGCCTGCTTCATCACGATCAAACGAATAAAGGTCTTTCATGACAAATTCACGACCGCGCATTAAACCGAAACGAGGGCGCCGCTCATCGCGATATTTGTTTTGAATTTGATATAGGAGCATCGGCAGTTGCTTATAGGATCGAATTTCACCCCGAACAAGGTCTGTGATAATTTCTTCGTGGGTAGGTCCAAGACAAAACTCACGATTGTGACGATCCTTCAGACGAAACAACTCTGCGCCATATACATCCCAGCGTCCGCTCTCTTTCCATAATTCAGCTGGTTGCATAATAGGCATAAGGACTTCTTGTCCCCCTTTAGCATCCATTTCCTCTCTTATAATGGTTTCAATCTTTCTCAATACTCTTAACCCCAAAGGCAAATAGGTGTAAAATCCAGACGCAGACTTGCGAATCAAACCTGCTCTGACCATCAATTGATGGCTGATGACTTCAGCTTCAGCTGGAACCTCGCGGAGTGTAGGATTTAATAGTTGGCTGACGAGCATGTTGTCCATTCCTTTCCAAAATCATCTTAATGTTACTACGTTTCCTATTTTATCTAATACTAACTTAATTACCTTTTAATTGATCAATTGACTATAAATTATAAAGAAAACTACGTACGACTACTGAAGTTTCATATGATCTCTAACATAATCCTCAATTTCGCGGAGCAGGGCCGCTAACAATTCCTGTTCCGGCAAACGGGCTACTATCTCTCCCTTGCGAAATAAAAGCCCCGTACCTTTTCCGCCGGCAATTCCGAAATCAGCTTCACGAGCCTCTCCCGGCCCATTGACTGCACATCCCATAACTGCAACTTTTAAGGGCCTGTCCAACGAAGGAAGCAGTAATAACCGCTCCTCGACTTTCTCTGCCAAGGCGGCTAGATCAACTTGTGTCCGACCACAAGTCGGACAACTGATTAACTCCACGCTGCGCTGGCGCAGGTCTAGGACACGCAAAATTTCTAAGGCCACCGGAATTTCTCGCGCGGGGTCTCCGGTTAGAGACACTCGAATCGTATCCCCGATCCCTTCGGCAAGCAGTGTCCCAATTCCTATGGCTGATTTCACTACCCCTGAGCGTACAGTTCCTGCTTCGGTGACCCCTAAATGTAAGGGGTAATCAATAACCTCATGTATCTTGCGATAAGCCTCAAGCATTAGGGGGACAGAAGAGGCTTTGAGAGAAACTTTTAGTTTATTATAACCTTCATCCTCAAGCAACCGAATATGCCCTAAAGCACTTTCGACCATCCCTTCCGCAGTAGGTCCTCCATACTTTTCTAGAAATTCCTTTTCCAGTGATCCAGCGTTAACCCCGATACGGATAGGGATCTGTTGTTCCCTCACTGAACGCACTACCTCTTGTACCTTCCAGCGGGCACCTATGTTGCCAGGATTTAATCTTAATCCATGAATCCCTTGTTCAACTGCCTGAATAGCCAGACGGTAATCGAAGTGAATATCTGCAATTACAGGGAGTGGACTTGTTGCGGCGATTACTTTTAATGCCTTCGCCGCATCTGCATCCAAAACAGCAAGACGCACAATTTCACACCCGGCTTCAGCTAAGGTGTAAATCTGTGCCAAGGTGCTGGAAATATCACGGGTATCCGTATTGGTCATTGATTGTACGACAATCGAACTCCCACCGCCGATTGTCACAGACCCAACCTGTACCGGTTTGGTCATTTTTCTCTGTATCATGACTCAGTTCCCCCTGTATATTAGCCGGCTTTGACAAATAGGCGCAAGACATCCTTGTAAGTTACGGCAAGCATTAATCCCATGAGTAACACAAAGCCAACCAAGTGTATCATATTTTCCTTTTCTGGATTAAGAGGTTTACCTCTTAATCCTTCAATTAAAAGGAATACAAGCCTGCTTCCATCCAAGGCAGGGATAGGGAATAAGTTAATAAGGCCCAATTGGATGCTTAATATTCCCGTCAACCCTAATAAGTTAGAAAAACCTTCTTTAGCTCCTTCTCCAATGACTTGAGCAATCATAACCGGGCCGCCTACGTCTGCCGGAATCTTCCCTGTGATCATTTGCGTTAAGGTCACGATAATCAGCTTTGTAAAATCTACTGACCGTTCAATCCCCACGCGGGTTGACTCGATAATTGAAGCGTGCACATAAGTTACCTCCGGTCCAATCCCAATAATCCAGAACCCTGATTGTGCATCCTTATCCGTCTTTACAGATATAGTTCGACGTTCCTCATCTGCGCCTCGTTCTATCGTTAAGCTTAACATTTGATCCGGCTTAGAATGAATGGCTTCTGTCAAACTAGCCCAATCCGGCGTTAGTTCTTGGTTCACTGCAATAATTCTGTCACCCGGTAGAATCCCTGAAGCAGCAGCAGGTTTATCTTTAACCAACGTGCCAATCATATTACTGCTGTCTGGTGCTGGAATCCCCATATAAGCAAAGACACTTACAAACATGATAATCGCCAGAACAAAATTCATTAAAGGTCCGGCCGCAATTACAGCCATACGTTGCCAAACGGGCTTATTCATAAAACTTCTTGCATCTTTGTTCGAGGCTATAACCGCTTGGCCTTTTTCATCGATTTCTGCATCCATACCATGAAGTTTGACGAACCCCCCTAGAGGAACAACGCGCAGAGCGTAAAGCGTTTCTTTCCCTTGATAACCCACAATTTTCGGACCAAAACCGAAGCTGAACTCAATTACTTTGACTCCAATCCATTTCGCGACAATATAGTGTCCAAATTCATGAATCATGACCATGCTTCCAAAAACAAAAACGATGGCGAGTGTCGTTAACACTTTACCCCCCCCTTTAGCGATGTTCGTGGTTCGCAGTTTGTGGTTCGAACATCATATACAAATATCTAATACTTAATGCTGACTAAGAGTACTATATCATCAACTGTTTTGATTTCATACTTCTTGGTTAATGCTTAATGGTCCTTCTAAGACTCAAACATCGTGACCCGGGCATCGAGATCGAAATTAGTTCTTCCGCCCGCCGACGTGCCCAAGTATCTGCATCGAGTATACTTCCCAAATCCATGTTATCTAAAACATGGTGCTCAGAGCATACTTTTTCAACAATTTCTTGAATTCCCAGATACGAGACCTGCTCATGCAGGAATGCTGAAACAGCAATTTCGTTAGCAGCATTCATAACGGCGGGGAGAGTTCCTCCTCGTCGTCCAACATGGTAAGCTAAGGCTAAGGCAGGGAATGTATCTAAATCAGGTTGATGGAACGTTAAAGTTTTTCCTCGAAGATTAAGCCGTTCAAATGGATTCTTCCAACGCGTTGGATAACTTAAGGCATATTGTATTGGTAAGCGCATATCAGGCCTGCCTAACTGAGCAAGCACTGAGCCGTCATGATATTCCACCATAGAGTGAATTACACTCTGGGGATGAATCAGCACCTCTATCCCATCATACTCCATATTAAACAAATAATGCGCCTCGATCACTTCAAGCCCCTTGTTCATCATTGTTGAAGAATCAATCGTGATCTTAGCCCCCATATCCCAGTTGGGATGGCAGAGCGCTTTCTCCAAAGTGACAGTCGCCAACTTCTCCTTGTTCCAGCCAAAGAAAGGTCCCCCAGATGCGGTTAAAATAATTTTCTCAATGGTTTCTGAACTTTCCTCTAAACACTGAAAAATGGCAGAATGTTCACTATCCACGGGAAGAATTTTGCAATTCACTTTCCGAGCCGAAGACATTACTAAGTCTCCGCCTGCCACCAGGGTTTCTTTATTTGCTAAAGCAATCATTTTACCAGCTTCAATAGCAGCTAGGGTAGGTTCCAAACCAACCCTCCCAGACAGAGCGGTAACCACTGTATCAACCTGTTGAGCGGTGACAGAGTTGATAATCCCCTCCATTCCCTGATCTACTCTGATTGGTAAATCTTTCAACCTTCCACGAAGTTCACGCGCGGCAGTCTCTTCCATCATCACGATCACTTCAGGGCGATATAAACGGGCCTGCTCTTCCATAAGCTGGACACTTTTTTCAGCCACCAAGGCATGAATCTTAAGGCGTCCTTCGGCATGACTGACAACATCTAGAGTTTGGCGTCCAATTGACCCTGTTGATCCCAATATAGTAAGCGTTTTCAACGAGAATCATCTCTTCCTGCTTAATAATAGCTTATTATTCATAGTAAATTCATCCCAGCAACTAATCATCTACACTTTTGGAGGTCCAAAAACGCTGACTCTCCGCACAGCTTCATAACATATTACGAATGCGGGTCCTACAATAAGACCGAAGCCACCTATTAATTGTAGTCCAACATACATTGAAATAAGCGTTGGAAGTGGGTGAATTCCAATTGCTTTGGATAAAACTTTTGGCTCTAGAAACTGCCGAACAACCATGATAGCAATCCACATCAGCAATAACTTTAGCCCTTCTCCGAAGGATCCCATAATAAAAAGTGCGACAGCCCAAGGTACAAATAACATTCCTGTCCCTACAATTGGGACAATATCCAACAGTCCAGCCATAACTCCAAGCGTAACCGCATAGCGGTTTCCCATCAACAGTAAACCGCCTATGGTTGCCAGCGAAGTTACAGAAACTAAGATTGCTTGTGACCGCAAATACCCTTCAACAGCTACACCCAAATCCTCACTAATCGCCTGAGCTCTTAAATGCCAACGGCTGGGAAACAAGTTTGAAATAAATTGTTTTACATTTGGATAACTTGAACTTATCAGTAATGTTGCCACAATAGACACGACCAAAATAATGAATACACGTGGCAGAGCGGTCAGAAAAGAAAGTAAGAATGAACTTGCCGATTTAGCCCATGCTTGAAGAGTGCTGGCCAGAGTTTGTGTCGCCGTAAACAAGGTGTCTTGAATTTGGGGGTTTACCTCAACAAACCTTTCCGCAGTCTCTACTTGCTTTGAAACAAGATCCACCAGATACCCATAATTAGGTAGATTAATGGCCAACTCGGATAATTCTGTATAAAGACGGGCAACAATTACAAAAACAAAAAGGCTTAATCCTGCAACCGTCAATAATAAAGAAAGAACCGCTGCATATGGCCGACGAATTCGTATACCTCGCATTAACCTAACAAGGAGCGGTTCGAGTAAAAAGGCAATAACAAGAGCAATTATAAAGGGTAAAAAAGCGCTAAACAGCTTGCTAATAACTTCACCGAAAACCGGCAAAAATTCTTGAAAAAAGTATGTAAAAACTTTCAGAATTACAAGGAGACTTGTCACAATTGCCAGCCTGTTGATATTTGCCCACAGAGGGTGTTTCTGGATACTCAATATCTTCACCTCAAGATAATAAAATTATTCCATAGTATACCAATGGCAGGGCAAATATCAGACTATCAAAGCGGTCTAAAATCCCACCATGCCCTGGAATGAGGTTTCCAGAATCTTTAACTCCTGCGCCTCGTTTCAACGCCGACTCAAATAGATCCCCAACTTGAGCGCTGATTCCGATAATTACTCCCAAACCGAGATATATGATCAAAGAAGCTCCACCGATGAGGCCCCAGGCCCCAATGGCTACAACGATACAGAATAGCAATCCACCTGCAGAACCTTCCACCGTTTTCTTTGGACTCACGTTAGGTGCCAAAGGACGGCGTCCAAATTGTCTCCCTATAAGATATGCGCCGGTATCCGTTGCCCATACCAAAAAGATTGTAAGGAAAGTCCACTCGATTCCTCGCGGAATCTGCCGAAGTAAATAAAGATGGGAAAGCAAGACCACTGAGTAAACAACAGCCAATAAATTAAAGTTAGCTTCCGAAAGCGGCGATTTAGGATATGTCAGGGCGAGACGACCAAGACATATCAAAAACCAGAAAAGAAGAGCCGCCATTATCCATTCTTCCCTACCAGTGAACAAACTAGTCAACCAAACGGCGGTGGCTACCGTAGTTTGTATATACCAAGGATTCACACCCATTCGAACCCCAATTAGTAAAAATTCTCGCAAGGCCAGCAAGGTTAATATAGCGACCAAGAAAGCCGTATAAGGTCCCCCTAAATAGATTAATGTCAGTAAAATTGGGGCACCAATCAGTGCACTCAATGTTCTTATAAACATGTGCTATCCTCAATCTGTATGTATTCCACCAAATCGGCGATCCCGTTTCTGGTACGTTATAATCGCAGCAAGTAAAGCCTTTTCCCCAAAATCAGGCCACAATTCTTCAATTACAACAATTTCAGTATACGCTAGTTGCCAGAGCAAAAAGTTGCTTAGCCTCATCTCTCCTGAGGTTCGAATCATTAAGTCGGGATCCGGCAACCCTCTTGTAGAGAGCGCATTACTAAAGCGTCCTTCATCAATATCTTCGATTTGCTGTTTCCCATTCAAAACATCTTTACTTATTTTCTTGACAGCGTCAACAATCTCGGATCGCCCACCATAATTTAAAGCAATGTTAAGAATAAGGCCTGTATTATTTCGAGTACGTTTTATCGAATTGTCCAATTCTCGCTGGGCTTCTTGAGGCAGATCATTAATTCCGCCTATAGCACGAATGACTACATTGTTTTCATGAAGTTCTTGAAGTTCTTTTCTCAAGTACTCCGTAAGCAAAGTCATGAGCACACCCACTTCGTCCTTAGGCCTGCTCCAGTTTTCCGTGGAAAACGCATACACTGTTAAGACCTCAATCCCTAAATCAGAACAGGTCTTAACTACTTTTCGCAGCGCCTCAACTCCTGCCCGATGTCCCATTGAACGGGGAAGTGCTCGCTTTTTAGCCCATCGCCCATTCCCATCCATGATAATGGCAATATGGCGAGGAAGGCGTTCCAGCGCAATCTGATCCTTTGAATCCACCTTATTTAGTTTCCAAGCCTTAGGCCACATCATTATACCCCCGATTCGATGTTCGTGGTTCGATTCTTAGAATATCCATATTTATACTACGTTTTACTCCCAACCACTTAGATCGCTGCCAGTGGGCATATTCGTAGTTCGTTGTTTCAAACCACGAATATCAACTACGAACATCGAGTATTGACTTCAAATTACGACATTGACCCCCTTATAAGTTAGGGGGTCAATGTCTGTTTCTGCGAAAAATTTTCGTGCGCCAATATAATTTCCACACGGTCAGCAAACTCTCTGACGCGAACAACCCGGCAGTTTCCCCACGATTCTATATTACCATGAGGACGTGTGGTTTGGAAAGCGTAAGGTTTATCCAACCTTTCAATTTCAGGCTTAACCCGATTCCAATCGCGTCCGATCCATGCCTGAATCATACTTCTATGATTTCGCTTTCCTTGGTTTCCATTACACGTTCAATTTCTTTGATTATCTTATCCGTCATTTTTTGTACTTCTTCTTGGGCTCTTTTAACTTCGTCTTCAGAAGCGTCGTGATCTTTCTCCAGCTTCTTCAACTGATCATTGACGTCTCGACGCACGTTACGTACCGCAACACGTGCTTCTTCAGCCTTCTTTTTAACCGTCTTTACTAATTCCGTTCTGCGCTCTGACGTGAGTTGCGGAATCATGAGACGTATTACATTTCCATCACTTGACGGATTAAGCCCTAGATCCGATTTCATGATTGCCTTTTCAATAGAAGGAAGAACGGTTCTATCCCAGGGCTGAATGAGCAACATTCTAGCCTCAGGAGCAGAAACATTAGCCAGTTGATTAATAGGGGTAGGCGATCCATAATATTCAACCATGACCTTGTCCAGAACACTCGGATTGGCACGACCCGCGCGAATCGTAGAGTATTCTCTGCGCAATGCATCAACTCCCTTATGCATACGCTCATCCGCATCTTTAATCACTTCTGAAATCATTGATTATCCCTCCCAACATAAGTTCCAATCGATTCTCCCATAAGTACACGCCGAATATTACCCTGTTTCGTAAGGTCAAAAACTATTACCGGAATATTATTATCCATACAAAGTGAAGTTGCTGTGGAATCCATTACTCCTAGACCTCGACTAAGGACATCCAGATAGCTTAAACGATCAAATCTCTGGGCTGAAGGATTAACAAACGGATCTGAATCATATACCCCATCCACCCGTTTAGCCATTAAGATAACTTCCGCTTCGATTTCCGCTGCCCTTAAAGCTGCCGTAGTATCCGTAGAGAAGTAAGGGTTACCGGTTCCAGCAGCAAAAATTACAATCCGCCCTTTTTCCATGTGGCGGATGGCCCGCCGACGAATATAAGGTTCTGCAACTTGTCGCATTTCGATTGCTGATAAGACCCTAGTGTCGGACCCTGCTTTTTCCAAAGCATCCTGTAAAGCCAAAGCATTCATCACGGTAGCTAACATGCCCATATAATCGGCTTGAGAACGATCCATTCCTTGAGCACTACCCGTAATACCACGCCATAAGTTCCCCCCACCAACAACCAGGCTAACTTCAACCCCCATATCTCGAATTTCAGCCACTTGCTCCGCAACGGAAACCAGCATATCATGTTGAAGGCCAAAACCTTGATTACCTGCAAGGGCTTCCCCACTTATCTTAAGGACAACTCGTTTATACCGTGGCTTTTCCATGGATTAACCCCCATCAATTTAATTGTATTCGTTTGAGAGGAAACCTTTCACATTTCAAAAAGAGAACACCTGGGTGTTCTCTAGATTGATTGTCAGGTCACTTATCGATTTAGTTCTTTCATAACCTCTGCAGCAAAATCATCTTGTCGTTTTTCAATACCAGCACCTAACTCGTAACGAGTGAAGCGACGAATGACGATGCGTTCACCAATTTTAGCTACCTTGTCTAGAACAAGCTCACTAATACTCTTATCAGGATCTTTAACAAAAGCTTGTTCTAATAAACATACTTCTTTATAGAATTTCTCAATCCTACCTTCTACCATCTTTTCGATGATTTTTTCAGGTTTTCCTTCATTAAGGGCTTGCGCCTTCAAAATATCTCTCTCATGTTGGAGTACATCGGCAGGAACTTCTTCCTTGTTCAAATATTGTGGATTTGCCGCTGCAATATGCAGACCAAGATCACGAACCAATGTTTTAAATTCATCCCCACGTGCAACAAAGTCTGTTTCACAGTTCACTTCAATCAGGACACCGATCCGTCCGCCACCGTGAATATAGGCCTCTATCAGCCCTTCTGCAGCAACACGCGCACCCTTTTTCGCAGCAGCAGCCAGTCCTTTCTCACGGAGATAATCACAGGCCTTCTCCATTTCACAACCGCATTCCGTAAGTGCCTTTTTGCAATCCATCATGC
The DNA here is from genome assembly GCF_020595055.1 of Desulfosporosinus shakirovi. GTDB lineage: Bacteria > Bacillota > Desulfitobacteriia > Desulfitobacteriales > Desulfitobacteriaceae > Desulfosporosinus > Desulfosporosinus shakirovi. The sequence goes on from NZ_JAJDOO010000007.1 coordinate 168,863, forward strand.
CTGCTCCGGTTCGCTCTCTAAGCTCTTTAACTAGAGCTGCAGTAACCTCTGCCATGTTAAACCCTCCTATTCGATGTCATAAAAGCGATACATAATGCGCCAAGGTTCGACACATAGTATCAATATGTGATGAGTAAAAGATAAACCATAAGTGAATTTGTTATAAGTATTTATTAGTAATAGTAAGTTACGAAACGTGCGAGGTTCGAAATTCGAACCTCGCGCTTCGCTTTTTACCTTTTCGTTTACGCTTCGACTGCTTCTCCGGCTTCCTCAGCTTCTTCCTCGTTACCTTGTTGGCCTTCGATAATAGCATCAGCCATTTTCGCAGTTAACAACTTGACAGCACGAATGGCATCATCATTAGCCGGAATAACAACATCAATTTCATCTGGATCGCAGTTAGTATCTACGATTGCAACAATCGGAATATGCAAACGACGTGCTTCTGCAACAGCAATGCGCTCTTTGCGCGGATCAACGATAAACAGAGCATCCGGAAGTTTTTTCATGTTTTTAATACCACCCAAGAAGCGCTCCAGTTTTTCCATCTCATGACGCAGTGCAGAAACTTCTTTTTTTGTAAGCACTTCAAAAACGCCTTCAGCCTCCATGCGTTCCAAAACACGCAAACGATCAACACGTTTTTGGATTGTTTGGAAGTTGGTCAGCATTCCTCCGAGCCAACGCTCATTGACAAAGTACATGCCGCATCTTGCAGCTTCGTCTTTGACTGATTCTTGCGCTTGCTTCTTGGTACCAACAAACAGCATGGTACCTCCTTCAGTAGCAAGATTCCGAACAAAGTTATAGGCCTCATCTACCTTTTTGACGGTCTTTTGCAAATCAATAATATAGATTCCATTGCGCTCCGTAAAAATATAGCGCGCCATTTTTGGGTTCCACCGACGTGTTTGATGTCCAAAGTGAACACCCGCTTCAAGTAATTGTTTCATAGAAATCACTGCCATTGATATAACCTACTCTCTTTTTGTTTTTTCCACCGCAGGTTCATCTCAAAGTACCCCTTGACTCCCGACAAGGAACTGGCACCTTGATCCCACTGCGTGTGTCATTAAATCACACTGTTACTAGATTAGCATATTCTTATTGGCTTTGCAACGAAATTCACCTCAAAGTGCTATGCTTAATTAGCAAACCTCGTGAGATTTGAACGTATGTCGTACTGTTGAATAAAGATCTCCAAATCACTCATAAGCTCAGGAAAAGGGAAATAGAATTCACTTACATAGTATAACTCTTGGCTCGTCCGAATCTGGGCGATCTCCTGCCCTTTATCATCGAAATAAAAGGCAACCCGTCGAATATCTTTCGGCTCAAGAATGTGCACGCCCAGTAACGAACTAAAGACAATTTGCCCGCCATCCATAATAATACGTTTGCTCTTTCCAACGACCCACAAGGTGATTATTCCAAGTCCGGAAATTACATAGATTCCTATGAGTACCCTTAGTTCCAAGGTTGGCAACTTGCTGAAAACATGCACTCCCCCAATAATCAGGGGGTATAGAATAAGAAACACGAGGCCTGGAATGATAAGGGGTCTCATTTGGTAAACATAATCATGTTCTTCCATCGAAATACCTCCTCTTTAAAAGGCCTATTTCATGTGTTTAGTATGCTTTTCCAGTTCATCGAGCAAATAATCGTTCAGGACTCGGATATAAGTACCTTTCATCCCTAATGACTTTGACTCGATCACTCCAGCAGACTCAAATTTCCTCAAAGCATTGACGATCACGGAACGAGTGATTCCCACTCGATCAGCAATTTTGCTGGCAACCAAAAGTCCTTCCCCGCCGCCCAACTCGGCAAAGATATGCTCAACAGCTTCGAGTTCAGAGTACGATAGAGTTCCTACCGCAATTTGAACTGCAGCTTTTTTACGAGCTTCTTCTTCTGCACGTTCTGCCTTAACACGCAAAATTTCCATACCTACAACAGTTGCACCATATTCGGCAAGCACAAGATCATCCTCATTAAATTCCACATCATACTTAGCGAGCACAAGGGTCCCAACTCGTTCTCCTCCACCTAAAATAGGTACAGTGGTTGTCAGTTTATTAGTGAATCCACAGGGCTCGGTACTATTAAAGATACAGCCATTGGCAACTTGTGTCGTATTCGTAGTAGTTCCGGTAACTTTCATCAGACCCTCATTATAACTTTCCGGAAACCGCTCGGTGTGCACAACAATGTCTTCCATAATTCCGCAAGCAAAACCCTCCATAAAACTGTACCCCAGGATTTTCCCACGTCGTCCAACAATGTAACAGTTAGCAGTTACTGCTTGTCGGAGAACTTTCGCCATCTCCTCAAAATCTACAGGATTACCGGCAGCCCGTTGAATTAACTTATTTATGGTTCTTGTTTTTTCTAATAATGTTGTTTCCATAAGTATATCCTCCTTTAATTTACCTCTTAGTACCTCTTAGTTTTTATTTACGTGTTTCTACAATATATAGCGTGCTAAGTCTTGGTTTCTTACCACATTACCCAAGCGGTGTTCAACATACTCCTTATTAATGGTCACTGTGTAGTCTTCCGGCAGTTCAGAAGCTTCAAATGATAATTCTTCAAGCACTTTTTCGACAATTGTATGAAGTCGGCGAGCTCCAATGTTTTCCGTCGTAGAATTAACTTTGTAAGCTACTTCTGCTAATTCATCAATAGCATTCTCTGTAAAATCTACGTTTATCCCTTCAGTTCCTAATAAAGCGCTGTATTGTTTAATAAGCGAGGATTGAGGTTCTGTTAGAATGCGTTTAAAATCAGCGACGCTTAACGACTCGAGTTCTACCCGAATCGGGAACCTGCCTTGAAGTTCTGGGATAAGATCGGATGGCTTACTAACATGGAAGGCTCCCGCAGCAATAAATAAGATGTGGTCAGTTTTAACCGGGCCGTACTTCGTTACAACAGTTGATCCTTCAACAATCGGCAGAATGTCACGTTGGACTCCTCCTCTGGAAACATCCGCACCGCTTGTACCTTCACGCCCAGCAATTTTATCGATCTCATCTAAGAATACAATTCCTTCTTGTTCAGTTCTCCGAATTGCTTCCTGCACAGCTTCGTCATGATCAATCAAGTTCTGAGCTTCTTCCTGGATCAAGATCTTTCGAGCTTCGCGTACAGTGACTTTTCTCTTTTTGTGGCGTTTCGGGAGCATACCAGACATCATATCCTGAATATTTAAACCCATTTCCATCATGTTATTGTTGCCCAGCATATCGGAAAGAGGCATACTTTCTTCAACTGAAATATCAATAACCTTCTCTTCTAGCTCTCCACATTGCAAGTGTTCTCTTACAAGCTTACGCTCTTTTTCGATTTCAGGATTTACGTCAGGTTCTTTTTCTTGATTTGATGACTGTCCGAATAACATTTGAAAGGGGTTGTTGGATGAACTCTCTGTGCGTTTTTCTGGAACGAGCAATTCAAGTAAACGTTTTTCGGCATTGACCGCAGCCTGAGCTTGAAATTGGTCCATACGCTCTGCCTTTACCATGCGCAAGGATATTTCAATTAAATCGCGAATAATTGATTCCACATCCCGCCCTACGTAGCCAACTTCAGTAAACTTTGTTGCTTCGATCTTAATAAAGGGGGCTCGTACGAGCTTTGCCAGTCGTCGTGCTATCTCTGTTTTACCTACACCTGTTGGACCTATCATCAAAATGTTTTTAGGTATAACCTCTTCTTGCAACTGTTCCGGTAAACAAGAACGTCGATACCGATTGCGTAAAGCAACCGCAACAGCCCGCTTTGCTGTATTTTGTCCGATAATGTACTGATCCAATTCAAGGACAATTTGACGCGGAGTCAAGTGATCCATAATCACACCCCCTATAACTCTTCGACAATAATTTGCTCATTTGTATAGACACATATTGAGGCAGCTACCAGCATTGCTTCCCGTACAGTCTCTGATGTTGATAGATCCGAGTGCTTGGTTAAGGCACGCGCCGCTGCTAAAGCATAGTTTCCACCGGATCCGATGGCCGCGATTCCATCATCCGGTTCAATTACTTCACCCGAACCAGACACAATCAAAAGGTTTTGCGTGTCGGCAACTATAAGCAAGGCTTCAAGATTCCTCAGCATTTTGTCTGTTCGCCATTCCTTCGCCAACTCTACAGCTGAACGTTGAAGATTTCCATGATATTCTTCAAGTTTTTGTTCAAACTTATCAAAAAGAGTAAACGCATCCGCAACGGATCCGGCAAACCCTGCAATGACTTTTCCATGAAATAAGCGACGAACTTTACGGGCCGTATGTTTCATAATGGTCGCCTGCCCCATAGTTACTTGACCGTCACCCGCTATAGCTATGTGTTCCCCTTTCTTCACAGCGACAATAGTTGTTGCATGAAACATAATAACCCCCCCTTATATAAAGTTTACTAGGGCTATTTCAGCATGTCAAGTTGAATTGTAGTAAATTTACTTTTTTTTGAGAAAACTTACGTTTTTTTATCTTTATTCGGTACTTTTGCACGGGGATGAGCTTGACTAAAAACTTCTTTGAGTCGTTCACGGGTTAAATGAGTGTAAATTTGGGTAGACGAGAGTTTCTTGTGTCCGAGTAACTCTTGAACACTTCTTAGATCGGCCCCGCCATCTAAGAGATGGGTAGCAAAGGAATGCCGAAGCATATGAGGGTGTACGTGTTGTTCCAAACTGATCTTAGCGACCAGTTTATCCAAGATCCTGCGAACAGACCTCTCAGTTAAACGCGTTCCTTGATAATTAAGCAAAAGCGCTTGATCTTGATCTGCGCGCATTCCTAAATAGGCTTTGATGGCCGCAATAGAGTAGTTGGTTACTGGAACCACTCTCTCCTTGCTTCCTTTTCCGAGAACCCGAATCAATCCGCTGTCCAGGTCAAGATTATTTCGATCTAAACCAACCAGTTCACTTACTCTTAGTCCCGAACCGTAGAGAAGCTCAAGAATTACTTTGTCCCGACAACCCAACAAATCTGTCCCATCCGGTGCACCGAGGAGCCCCTCTACCTGATCCAGATATAGAAAATGCGGGAGTTTGCGTCCTAATTTCGGACTCGCCACCCGCTGTACCGGATTATTTTGAAGTATTTCCTTATAGCATAAGAACTTGAAAAATGAGCGCAACGCAGCGAGCTTGCGAGCCATGCTTTTTCTAGCCAATCCATGTTCTGACAAAGCACCTAGAAAACTGCGAACAATATAGATATCCACTTGGTCCACAGTAAGGGTTTCGGGCTCTTGACCCAGTTCAAGCGCTGCAAACTTAAAAAACTGGTTCAGATCCGTTTGATATGCAACAACGGTATACTCCGATCGATTCTGTGAATATTGATGGCCCACAAATAAACTTAAAGCTTCATCAACGAGCATACTGGCCTCCCCATATCCTCTCGAGCACAAAACTCATCTAAAGCCTCCAAAGCCCGTTCGGAAATCTTGGTATTCTTTTCACGCTTGTCTCTTATCCGTTCAGCTAAAGGAGGTAATAGACCAAAGTTAATGTTCATTGGCTGAAAACTTTGACTTGGAGAACCCTCCAGATGACGCGCTAAGCCCCCTAAAGTCGTTTCAGGCGGAAATACCAAGGTGTTCATCTGACTAAGCCTTCGCCACGCATTAAGGCCTGCCAGAAACCCGCTGGCAGCAGATTCTACATATCCTTCGACCCCAGTCATTTGACCGGCAAAGAAAAGATCCGGTTTAAGATGCAGACTAAAGTCTGCCTTAAGAACTTTTGGAGCATTGAGGAAGGTATTGCGATGCATCACACCATAACGCACAAACTCGGCCTTCTCTAAACCGGGAATTAAAGAAAACACTCGCTTTTGTTCTCCCCATTTTAAATGAGTTTGAAACCCAACCAAATTAAACAGGGTTCCCGCTTGGTTTTCTTTGCGCAACTGGACGACGGCATAAGACCTTTTTCCAGTTCTCGGATCCACCAACCCCACAGGTTTTAAAGGGCCAAACGTCAGCGTCTGGGGACCGCGCTTAGCCATGACTTCTACCGGCAGACAACCTTCGAAGACCTTACCTTGTTCAAATCCTTGAACCTCAGCCATCTCTGCCTCTATTAACGCCTTATAAAAGGAATCATACTCTTCTCGGGCCATGGGACAATTTAGGTAGTCCGCTTCTCCTTTATCATAACGCGAAGCCCAAAAAGCCTTGTCCAAATCAATGGATTCGAGGGTAACGATTGGCGCAGCGGCATCGTAAAAGGCTAAGGCTTGCTCGCCTGTCAGCCTTAGGATATCTTCTGCTAAGTCATCTGAGGTCAATGGGCCGCTGGCTACTACTGTAATTCCAGTTTGCGGAATCGTACGCACTTCCTCACGATGAATACTTACATTGGGATGTTGTTCCAACCGTTTAGTAATTTCATTCGAAAACAGTTCCCGATCGACAGCCAAAGCGCCGCCAGCGGGAACCGCGTTATGATCCGCCGAACTCATGGTCAAGGACCCTAAACGGCGCATTTCTTCTTTTAATAACCCTACCGCATTCTCGATTGCAGCCCCTCGAAGCGAATTACTGCAGACAAGTTCCGCAAATTGATCCGTTTGATGAGCGGGGGTCATTTTGGTCGGACGCATTTCAAATAGATCAACCCTAACCCCTCGTTCGGCAAGTTGCCAGGCAGCCTCCGAACCTGCAAGACCTGCTCCGATGACAGTTATAGACTTATGCATGTAATTATTCGCTCCTATACGTTCTTAAACATTCTAATACTAGCTTTCTTCAAGCACTATTGTATGGCGACATTCCGGATTGGTGCATACGTGCTTCTTTTGGCGTTTTGATGATTTAATCACCATCAATTGCTGACACTCCGGACAAGGGTCGGGAGCCGGCATTTCCCAAGAAACAAAATCGCACTCTGGATAGCCAAGGCAACCGTAGAACTTACGCCCTTTCTTTGAACGGCGAACTACCAGGGGTTTAGCACAGGTTGGGCAATTAGCGCCCACTTCTTCAAAGAGAGGTTTAGTATTCCGGCACTCTGGAAAACCAGGACATGCTAAGAATTTGCCGTAACGCCCCATCTTGATCACCATATTTCGACCACAATTCTCACAAATCTCATCTGAGACCTGATCCTCAATCTTCACCTTGCCGATCTTCTCTTCAGCCTCAGCCAAGGTCACGGAAAACGGGGTGTAATAGTCTTTGACCACAGCTTTCCAAGGAGCTTTTCCTTCTTCGATAAGGTCGAGCTTTTCTTCTAAGTTAGCCGTAAACTCCAAATTTAAGATATCCGGGAAATGTTCCTTTAATAAGGTTATCACGATGTCCCCAAGTTCCGTAGGAAGGAGCTGTTTTTCCTCTTTAACAACATAGCCCCGTGTCTGAATAGTTTCAATGGTTGGTGCATAAGTACTTGGTCTTCCGATCCCTTCCTCCTCCATCTTACGGACGAGAGAGGCTTCGGTATAACGCGGCGGCGGTTCTGTAAAATGCTGCTTTTCTTGAAGTTTAATCAGTTTTAGTTTTTCTCCCGGAGAAACAGAAAGGGTCAAAGAGTTTTGCTCTTCATCCATTGTCTCGTCTTCATCTTTGCCTTCTTCATAGATCGCTAGAAATCCGGGAAAACGAACGGTAGATGCATTAGCACGAAATAAGTATTCATCCACAAGGGATTCGACAGTCAATGTGTCCACAATGGCCACACTCATCTGACTTGCCATAAAACGTTCCCAGATCAAGCGGTACAGACGCAATTGATCTCTTGATAAAATCCCCTTCAACAAATCTGGAGTACGCAATGGCAAAGTGGGACGGATTGCTTCATGTGCTTCTTGAGCCCGCCCCTTATTGGCGAACTGACGCGGTTCCGGAGGATAATACTCGTTTCCACAGTTAGTCAGAATCCATTCTTTTGCCTCTTCTTGTGCTACTTCAGCAATTTTGACAGAGTCTGTACGCATGTATGTAATCAAACCAACGGTACCTTCTTTGCCCAAGTCAAGACCCTCATACAATTGCTGTGCCAACATCATCGTACGCTTTGGTGAAAAGCCCAATTTACGGTGAGCTTCCTGTTGTAAGCTACTCGTAATAAAAGGTGGCGCAGGAAGCCTTTTCTTTTCTCTCGTACGGACATCGGAAACTTGAAACTCTTTCTTTGCTAAATCGGCTAAGATAGCCTCCATCTCAGCTTTGCTGGAAATAGAGATTTTTTTTCCCGACTTCTTCAACAGCTTTGCTAGAAATTTTCCTCCGGCAGATTGAAGATTTGCCATTAAACTCCAGTACTCTTCCGATACAAATGCCCGTATTTCCTCTTCCCGATCATCAACCAAACGGACCGCCACGGATTGGACCCGACCGGCGCTTAATCCTTTCTTGATTTTCCGCCAAAGCAAAGGACTTAATTGATAGCCTACTAAGCGATCTAATACCCGGCGGGCTTGCTGGGCATCCACTCGATCTTGATCGATCTGACGAGAATGTTTAATTGCAGACTGTATAGCTTGTTTAGTAATTTCATGAAACTCAATCCGATTTTTATCACTTTGGTTGAGTCCCAACAGATGAGAAAGATGCCAGGCAATCGCTTCCCCCTCGCGATCAGGGTCAGAAGCTAAGAAGACTTTATCTGCCCCTTTAGCCGCAGCACGCAAATCTTTAATTAAATCGCCTCGTCCGCGTATAGCAATATATTTTGGTTCAAAGTCATTTTCTAAATCCACACCCAACTGACTTTTAGGTAAATCACGCAAATGCCCCATTGAGGCTTTGACAGTATAACGGCTTCCTAAAAATTTGCTGATTGACTTTGCCTTGGCGGGGGACTCAACAATTACAAGCGTTTTTGACATTATTTCACCTCAAATAAACTTTAGAAAACTCTTAATTATCATTTCTCCGAAAATCGTAACAAGCTGCGGAAGTTCGAACTCGAATTGTTTTCTTAAATAATAACTCTAGAATTAGGACCATTTAAATTATTCTTATACTTCACTTATATCCAGATTGGATTATTCTCAGTACTTTGGTGAACATTTGGTAAAACTAAGCCCTATCTTAACGCCTTTTTAGTAGTATGTCTAGCGTTCTCTAGCTAATACATAATGTTGACCCGGCAATTGTGTGACTTTTCCAGCTAATTGAAGCTCTAATAAGGCCAGTGAAATGGCCGATACCGTCAGCGGAGAGTTCATTGTGATTTGGTCAATATGAAGGGGCACATCACTTAACTGCCTCAAGATTGTCTCATGTTCTGAAGCGCTTTCCCCAGCGTCAGAACTTTCAACTCCCTGAGGCAAAGCTCCTTTGAACAACGTAATTTGACCCGCATAGTTTGACCATGCAGGCAGCTCATTACAAATATCTTCGATCCCTTCAACAATTTTTGCTCCTTGGCGAATTAGGTGATGAGACCCTCGACTCACCTCGCTAAAAATCGGTCCCGGAACTGCAAATACTTCTCTTCCTTGTTCCAGCGCAAAATCAACTGTAATCAGGGCCCCGCTTCTTTCCGCTGCTTCCACGACCACAACCCCTCGGGAACATCCGCTGATTAAGCGATTACGAGCCGGAAAATGAGCTGCAATCGGTGGAGAGCCAGGTGCAAATTCACTTATTAATGCACCCTTTTTTAATATTTCTTCCGCTAGTCTCTTATTTTCTTGCGGATATATTTGGTCAAGACCGCATCCAAGAAAGGCCCAAGTTATCCCTTCTGCTTCCAGGGTCCCTTGATGCGCAGCAGTATCAATTCCCCTAGCCAGTCCGCTGGCAACGACCATACCTTTAGAAGCAGCATCCCGGGCAAGCATCTTAGCAACTGCTTTACCATAAGCGGTTGCTTTTCGAGATCCTACAATCGCCAGGCCTTCCATATTTCCTCTTAGGTGCCCACGATAATACAGAAGCGGCGGAGCATCAGCCAACTCCGCTAGTAAGCATGGATAATCAGGCTCATTTGGGGTAATAATCAAAATCCCCTGTTTTAGCAGTGTTTCTCCAATCCTCTGAGGATCGATTGACAGCCTTGCCTTCAATACTTCTTTAATCCATTTTTCCTGATTAGGCAATTGAAGATATTTACTCGCGGAAGCCTCCCAAGCCTTAACCGCACTGCCAAAGCAGGCTATAAGGTGTCTCAATCGCTGGCTTCCAACGCCATTAATTGCACGAAATGCTGCTCTAACTGTTTTTTCCTTTTCTATCCCCATAGTACGTGTATCCTCCTTAGCCTCCTTTTCGGGACAAGGGAATACTTCTCCTGCGCAGAATATTGTCGCATCTTCCATCTTTATGCAAAATAATCAGTAATTTGGGCATATCGCAATTTCCCTTCATCGGTCCATTCTAAAAACCGCTTTTTAAGAAGCAGGGTAGGCTCAACCCAGCGAATTGTTTCATCTCGGACAGAAAGGACCAAGCCCATGTTTAATCCAGCTAGATGCCCTTTCTTGCATTGATTCTTCAACCTCACTGCACAATATGCAGCTTACCCCGCTCGAAACCGAGCCTACATAATGCAATTCATCATTAATCACCATCTGAAACAGAGTTTCTTTTTTAGATTTTATAAACAATCCATCTCATTCCATTTAACTGATATATAAAATCCCCTGGTGGCATAGCCTCAACACGCTTTGGTTCCATTACTTTAACGGGAATTCCAGAATATCCTTTTGTTCATTTATGTCTAGGCCATCTTCGAACGGGACCTCTTTCACTTTGTTTGATTTACCTATTGGTTTGACCATTTCTATGCTTCCTTCGCACGTCGAGTTGTTCTTTTTCGCGGGGTCAACGTAGATTTTGGCTTTTTTGTGGATTTATCTTGATCTGTTAGTTTTTCAATCTCTGATTCTTCACCTTTTTCTACACATGCAGCTAACTCTTTGGATTCAACTGCTTTTATTGGTTTTTCAGCCTGAACCCGTTTTTTAGACTTAAGAGGTTCAACAGGCTCTTCTTCGTTGTCCGCGGCCTTTAATTGATCATTTCCATTTTCTGTAAGATCAATGCTTGCTCGCAAAGCCTCCATAAGATCGACAACTTTTCCACCCTTAGCCGGCATATCTACTTGATAGGTTTCTCCGACTATTTTGCTTTCAATTAGCTCAACCATTTGTTCATGCAATTCATCATGATATTTCTCGGGTTCAAACGGACGCACCAGGTTCTCGATTAATTGTCTTGCCATGGTCAATTCTGCTTCTGTCGGGACCACACTGTCCCAAACAACGTCCATATGACGAATTTCCTTCGGGTAATGCATTGTTTCCATAACAAGACCTTTTTCAAAAACCCGCAGACAGGCTAAATGCTGTTTGGAACGCATAGTTACCCGAGCTAACGCGACCTTCCCGCTTTCCTCCATTGATTGACACAGTAATTTATAGGCTTTCATGGCAGTCTCTTCTGGTGAAAGATAATACGATTTTTGATAATAAATCGGATCAATCTCCGTAAGGTTAATAAAATCTAGAATATCGATCGAACGACTCATAGGTTGTTCCAACGATGCCACGTCATTCTCGCTTAAAACAACATACCGATCCTTTTCATATTCAAATCCTTTTACCAAATCACCTGTACTAACCTCTATATCACAGGCAGGGCATTTTTTGATCGAGCGTATGCGACTCTTACAGTCTTCATGCAGATAATTAAACTTAAACTCTTGTGATTCTGTAGCTGCATGCATTTTTACAGGAACATTAACTAAGCCGAAACTAATGGATCCTTTCCATAATGTATGCATATAACATTCCTCCCTGACTTAGTGTGAACATCTGAGGAAGTAATAATGCAATCACGTAGTAAAAAGATTGCTATTTAAAAGAGCAGCAAAAAACTCTTTTAAAAAAATTTATATTAATCAAAAAAACTTTGTCTCATATAGACAAAGTTCAAAATCGAACTTAGTTTTTCTTTACTATTCTAAGGTGAGCTGTTTCCATCTGAATTTTTCCCAATTTTATTCAAATTCAATAATTCTTCCTTAACCTCTTAATTTACTTTTTCCTGACCAACCCTGAAATCATGCAAAGCAGTGATCTGCGATAAAATCTCTCGTTATTCAATTCCAATTCACTCCTCGCGAAACTTTCTCGAAGAGTTCTATTCGCCAAGATCGTTACTCTTCATTTGTAAGTTCGGACAATTATGATACTATTAGCCCTGTTGTCATTACACAGTCTTAAATTTATTGACGCATTAGGTGGATACTGGTAATATTAAGGTAATTTAATTTAGGAGGAATATGTATATGTTTACCTCTTTAGCCACTTTTCTGCTTAGTTGGGAAAAGGAATCGGAATCAACCTCAAAAATTCTAGATAGTTTAACCGACGACTCCCTTAATCAATCTGTTACCATAGACGATCGTACATTAGGACGCATCGCTTGGCATATTGTGACAACAATCCCTGAAATGCTCGAGAAAACTGGTCTAGTATTTGGAGATATTAAAGAGAATGCCCCAGTACCAAATACTGCAAAAACAATTGCCTTTTCATACAGAGAAGTCAATAAGGCCATGCTTACGGAAATTAAAACGCATTGGAATGATCAGACTCTTTTAGAAGAACGGGATATGTACGGAGAATCATGGACTATCGGAACTACATTAAATGTCCTTATTAATCATCAGATCCATCATCGGGGGCAAATGACTGTCCTTATGAGACAGGCGGGACTTAGGGTACCTGGAATTATGGGACCATCTCGAGAAGATTGGGGCCAATTTGGCATGGAAGCCCCTACAGTGTAAAGTGAATTGCTAGTCAAATAAATAATGTTTCTTTGACGTTGTCCAAAACAATCTTATCCATGACATGCCTCCCAATCTCAATAGAGTATAATTTTATAATCTGGGAGAAAAACCCCCTAAAATCTTGCTCGGATTTTAGGGGGTTTCTAAGTTTCCGTATGCAAATAATATTAGCAATAGATTTAAATAATCGTTAGGGGGAAGTCTCTTAGGCTATGCCCTCCGATAACGTCGCTTTAATCCTCTTAAGTCCAAAAACAACCATACTGGCTAAGACTGCAAAATCCTCAGTAGGCAGAATTGAAGGGGCAGAGGCATCGAACAGAATATTGCCAGACGCAGGAAATTCATCATCAGCTCTCCAGAGAATCAAGGCTAAAGGAATGCGCGGGAACACTCGATATGTGACCCCTACATCCCCAAGCCCATTAGATTTCCCGCCCAAATGTGATACTACTTTAAGCAGGCTATCCGGATCAGAACCAAAAGTTCGGACAAGCGGATCAATGGCCCGACCGTTAAAAGGTTTTATATAAATTGCTCCCCCCGGTAATTCTTTATAAGAAATGAGTGTCCCCACTTCGAAGGGCTTACCGAGATTTGTAATGTAATGCAGAATCAATATTTGAGTAGCAATCGGCAATTCACCGTCTGAAGCTTGAATAGGCACAAAGTTCCCGCTGGGATAGTCAATCTTAAAATGGTGTCCCAAGAATTCAATAATTAAGGCATCATCCTCAATAGAATAGCCAGAGCAACGTGCCATATCTTCTAAGGAACAAGCACGAAACTTTTCAAGCGCCACCTCATGAGCTGCAGAATAATTCATCCTATCTCCTCCTACTCCTTTACTCCTAACCCCTTCTTATGAGGTTTTATTTTGCAGTCACTAAGCTACAACAAAAGACCGATACTTTGACAAACAGAACTTTTTACTATTCTACCCAAGTGCCCGATAGGTCTGCTGTAAGAGCAATGCATCTTTTTCCAAGTTCGGGCTTTCGCAAATTGCTAATCCTTCCACCCCAAAACTATGACACGCTTTCATCAATTCTTCAAAGCGCAAATCAGATTCCTTCAAAACAAGGTGGCGTTTCTCACCTTTGAGTCCATATTCGATTCCTGATATATGAAAATGAACATTTTTCACCCATTGATCCCCTAGACTCTCTGCAGTCACATCTAATATCTCACAAAATTCATCATATGAATTGTACCTTCCATTAGTTCGCGCGTGAAGATGGCTAAAGTCGATACAGGGCAATACCCCTGGAACTTCTTTAGCAATTTTGACAGTTTCGATAAGATCCCCGAATTGAGTCCCTTTACCTGTTGTTTCTGGACGAAGGACGACATCGTTCCCCTCTGCATCGAGGGTTTCCCGTACAAGTAAAAGTTCTCTGACCACCCGTTCTAAGACCACCTCGGACGGATTGTCATGATTAAAGGCTGGATGAAAAACTACGCTCCGAACACCAAGAATCTGCGAAATACGTGCGGTATGTATTATTCGATCCCTGCTTGCAGTAATTTTCTCTGGCTCACGGGAGTTGAGATTTATATAGTAAGGGGCATGACAACTTAAAACGATGTTATCCTCTTTGGCAACTATACCAACTTTTCTTGCTTTCTCTTCACCCATTCGAACGCCTTGGACAAACTCTATTTCTAAGGCTCCGAGATTTAACTCCCGTATACGGCGTACCCCTCCTTCACTGGAACGATCCTTCGAGGAAAGCGGGACACCAGCGGTTCCAAACAATAATGGCAATAAGGTTCACTCCATTGCTATTTTTTCTCACATTATATCCTTTTTCTACTAAAAAGCCAATGAACTCGCAAGAAGCAAAATGCAAATTCATTCCTAAATTCCCAATAAGATTCAAGAGTTAACTACATACTGTCTTGAAAAAAAGCTATACTAATAATACTTTCATCATATCGTTGTTGAAAGAAACTGACCCCAATTTGAAAGGAGGTTTCCTTTATGTCAAGACGACGTAGTAGCATCATGTCTGACGCATTGAAAGAACAAATTTCTCAAGAGTTAGGTTTTGCGGGAACCCTTCACCAAGAGGGATTTGGAGGAGTTTCTTCAAGGAATTGCGGCAATATGGTGAAAATGGCTATTGAAATGGCCGAACGTAATCTGCCCGGAAAGAACATGACTTAATAATTAGAAACTCCATTCTTTTGTCAGTTCAAAATTAGTAATACCCGGAGCCGAGCATTTAATGCTCGGCTCTACTTTTTATAAACTGGAGTCTTTACTAAAGATTAAGTAACCCCTGATTCTAGAAACGATTAGTGAAAATCAACTTCTATACGACGTGCCGCTGGATGAGCGTCTTTTAAAAAGCTAAGTTTTAACAGGCCATTCCGGTAACTTGCGTGAGCTCCATTAGTTTTAACCAAAGCAGGGAGTGTCAGCACTCTTGAGAATTTCCCGAAATACCTTTCAGAATGACGCGAGACGCTTTCATCATCCTCTTCGTGTGTTATTTTTCGAATTTCGCCTTGAATCATCAGTTGATTTTCGTTTAAGGTAATTCTGAGATCTTCAGGTTTTTCGATGCCCGGAATTTCTGCTGTCACGATAACCTTTTTCTGAGTTTCTTCTATATCTATACGATACAACCCATCCGTAAAGCTTTCTTTTCCACGCTTTAAAACCCGATCCATCTCATTCCAAAAAGGATCTAACATGCGGTATGGCTCATTAGAGATTAATGACATTCCTATCACCTCTTTGTTTGTTTACTGCTTAGGATACGCTGTTCGATTATGGATTATCCCTGCTAAGTACGATTGATGCATCATCATTTAATCCTTAAGACTAGATCTCTTCAATATCCCATGTCTTAGAAATTGTTTTGGTATTCATTCTATATATTATAAGAAGCAAGAGCGAATCTCCTTGCTTCTTATAGTTTGGGTTAACTGATTACTTTACCAGAAATATTGGCTGGCCCAATGATAGTTATAGTCCCTTGAACAGTCTGAAGGTTGCGAGCAAATAATTGATAAACGTGATGACCAGCAGGAACATTGGTCAGTACAGCTTGGAACGTAGACAAATTCTCTAGTGGCGTATCTGATCCATTTTCAATCGACTCTTGGTTGATTGATGCAACTACAACACCATCTTGTTGAATCGTAAGCTCAATAATTGGTTGATCCGGTTCCAAAGGACTTGGGTCTGTCACTGTCCAACCGACCGTTGTTAGCAATTCTACAAAGTTTAGTGCTTGAGATACAAACAGACCGAATTCCAAAATTAGTTGATCTATCCCAGTAAGCACAATAGCGGACGTGTTCGTTTGATTTGTTAGAATACTTCTGTTGTAGTTTAAGAGAGCCATTTTCATCCTCCTCAATTAAGTTAGAGTAGAGTTACAAATATTTAAGCTTCACTCTCACTATTAATATATGAAACGACAACAGATTTGGACATGTTCAATTCTGTGAAATGCAAATATTTTTAAGTTAGCTTTACCATAGCTATTCGGACATATAAAAACCCATTAAGCAAAGAAAAAAAGCAACTATCCAAAAACATTCTAGTTGGATTCGCTCTCTTTATTTTACCTCATCATTTCTCTAACAGCTTTTCTGTAAAAACTCTTGCAATTGTAGGATCGAACTGTGTACCAGAACCTTTTAGTGTCTCTTGCAAAGCTTGTATATGTTCTGCAATAGCCGATTTTTCCCATATTATGCAACAAACCTACAAGTTTACTTCAATTTCGAGTAAACCTATCGCACTTCCTATGTCCTGACATATTTGGCTAACTCTCTCTTTGAGCGTTGTTCTTCCCTCGGATTTTTTCATGCAAGGTATTAATAATGGTATTAATAGTATTATCCCTTATACCTTCGTTCTCAATCATTTTATGTTGGTACAGCATCTTCAGCACTTTTGAGAACTTTTATTATGTCCTCATCTGTTTTTGTCTCCCACCCAAATGATATGCTGACACGAATAGTATTTACTACGATATTGGAAAATTGTTCTCTTATTCTTTTTACAATTCCCTTCGACGTCTTCGTTATTAGTCTTTGGGAGAAGGATGACAAATTCATCTCCCCCCAGCGTCTCTATGTAACGCGTAATAATTTATAGTTTCAAAATTTAAAGAGCTTACTTCAACTTGAAAACAATCTCCATTCCTTATTAATGTGGTAATTTTGAGATGTTTACTCCATTTTCATAAGCTTATTGCATTTGCAGGAAGCTTGTTTCTTCACTCCAACAAAAACACTTATCACTTTATCAGTTAGCTTATTCAACATATCCTTCTTTTCACCTCTAACTTAGACAAGATATTTCTTTATATTTCGCCTTAAAATCAATAATTTGATCATTTATACAAATAATCACAATGCATAGCTGTCTCCTACTATGAAGCGCACTCCCATTATCGAGTGGGTTCTTACAATTTGGTATAAACCTGTTATCCACTAAAAATGCAAGAAGAGGACGTAACGAAAAACTCTCGTTACGTCCTCTTCTTGCATTTTTAAGCTATCCGATCATTTACGTAAGGCTGATACAATGTGCCGGGCAACCCTCGGCAGCTTCTTTAGCGGCTTCCTCAAACTCAGTGGGAACAGGATTTGTATAAGCTACCGCTAGGCCATCGGCCTCCATCTTAAATACCTCAGGGCAGAATTCAGGGCATGATTCACACCCAATGCACTCTTCTTTGTCTACTTCAGCAATCATGATTTTTCCTCCTCCACTATATTCCATCTTTTATATAGCCAACTATTACCAATAAGTTTATCATAAACTTCTCCTTATCTACAAGTGAAATTTTTTACTAAAACCGTTCATCCCGAAAATTTCATTCCCATGGTGAGCAATCCCGGCACCTTCAAAGACTTCCAGAAAAATAAAGCTCGCTAAAAAACATACTTAGACAATGATGAAAAGCGACTATTACAACTTCATAATACTATAAAACCATATAACTTAGTGCACTGCTTAATTTGGTTAGATTAGAGAGATATGGCTTTCGCATTTACTCAACTAGGTTGAGAATTAATAGACAAGGCCAAGCGCTATTGTATCAAGTAGATGAATTCCATGTTCATGACTGTTTATAAAGCACGAAACTGTATTGCCTCAGCTAAATGTTCCGGAAGAATATTTGAAGATCCACCTAGGTCAGCAATCGTGCGAGCAACCCTTAAAATCCGATCATGAGCGCGGGCACTTAGATGTTGACTGTCGAAAACCTTTTGTAAGAGAGACTCCCCACTCGGAGTCAACTTGCCGAATTCTTTAGTTTCCTTTGCCGTCATCTCCGCATTGGTTTTTACAGACCCCAGACGGACCCATTGTATTTGACGGACTGCCATCACTCGCTCCCTAACCACAATCGAAGACTCATTATCAATGTTATTCTTTAATTCAGAGTAATTCAGCCTTGGTACTTCAACATGCATGTCAAACCTGTCCAACAGGGGCCCGGAGAGCCTCCCGCGATAATTTTGGATTTGCATCGGTGTACACGAACACACGCGGCCTTGATCACCATAATAACCGCAGGGACAGGGATTCATACTGGCTATAACACTTACTTGGGCAGGATAGGTGATACTCCCTGCCTGCCGCGTAATTGTCAACTCTCGATCTTCCAGTGGTTGCCGCAAACACTCCAAGACTTCGCGTGCAAACTCCGGAAATTCATCTAAGAATAGAACACCGTGATTTGCAAAGCTAAGCTCACCCGGGCGTAAATTCCTCCCCCCGCCAATCATTCCGACCTTGGTCACGGTATGATGAGGATTTCGAAAGGGGCGTTCTTGCACTAACGATCCGTTGTAACTTAGCATCCCTGAAACACTGTAAAGTTGTGTGACCTCAATGCTTTCTTGATCACTCAATAAGGGAAGTATCCCCGAATAAGCTTTTGCCAGAAGAGTTTTCCCAGACCCTGGAGGCCCTTGCAACACTACATTATGCCCACCTGCTGCAGCAATCTCTAAAGCCCGTTTTGCCTGTTGTTGCCCATGAATATCTGACCAGTCAACCTTAGTCCCGCTTAATTCAGGTTGAGTTACTCTAGATAAAATAGCATCTTCGAAGTCACCCATCTTAGAAATTGCCTTAATAATCTGATCCAGAGAAGCTGAACTATGGGTTTCTAAATCTGCCACCAAACGAGCTTCCGCTAAATTTTCCGGTGGGACGATTAGAATAAAGGATTGGTTTTCTCGCTCTAATGAAATAGCCATTGTAAGTATCCCTGGAACTGGACGAAGTGTACCTTCCAAAGACAATTCGCCAGAAAAAACATATTGTTCAAGTGATGATGACAAGCATTGTCCTGTTGCAGCAAGTATCCCTATCGCTATCGGCAGATCTAGACCTGATCCTTCTTTACGTAAATCTGCAGGAGCTAAGTTTACCGTGACCCTTTGTAAAGGGAACTGATAGCCTGAATTTCGTATTGCTGATCTTACTCGATCTCGTGCCTCTCTTACAGACGTAGTTGCAAGGCCAACTATGTCAAAACTTGGCAATCCATTTGCCACGTCAACTTCCACTCGAATTAAGTGCGCTTGCAAGCCGAGGACAGTCATTCCATATACTGCAGCGAACATGCGATCCCTCCTTAAAGATAGAAAGTTCTCGTTAGTTTTATTTATTCCTTCCATATTAATCAAAGATTGTTAGTTATTTTGAACATTCTCTCGTTTATTAAATGAAAAAGTCCCCTCCCACAATTTTAAAGTAGAAGGGGACGATGAACCTTTTATAATAAGTTACTACCGCGGAAGGGAAATCCAAAAGGTCGTTCCTTTTCCCATGTCACTTTCTACACGGACATTACCTCCATGTGCTTCCACAATTTGGCGCACAATCGCTAGTCCTAATCCCATACCTCCATCTTTTCGGGACCGTGCTTTATTCACTCTAAAGAAGCGATCAAAGATATAGGGTAAAGCTTCTTTGGGGATTCCTTCCCCTTCATCCTGAACTGCCAAAGATATCTCATTTTGCTCCTCCTCCACCATTAATACCCTAACCGTCTTTCCACGTGGGGTATGACCCAAAGCATTGTCTAAAAGATTAATAAATACTTGTAGGAGACGATCAGGGTCTGCTAACAGTTGTCCAGAGCCCTTACAAATTTCCAGATTCACGCCCAACTCTTGCGCCCTGCCTTGAAAGCGCTGGTCAATATCTACCATAAAATTCTCCAGATCGATAGCAACAGGTTGAATAACCTGTCCCCGTTCGAGCCAGTTAATTTCTTGTAACTCTTGCACTAAGCGGGCCAGACGTTTGGCTTCTTCCAAGACTAAGTCAATATATTCTTCGTTCTGGTCTTTTGGTATAACTTCATCTTGGATTGCCTCCAAATACCCTTGGATTAAATGCAGTGGAGTCCTAAGTTCATGTGTAACGCTGGCCAAGAACTCACGTCGAGACTTTTCAGCCCGCAAAGAAGCAGTGACATCACGCAAAACAGCTACATGCCCGCGTATTCCATCGTTCTCTGCCATTGGAGCCATAACGATCTGCAACACTTGAATTCCTATAGTAGCCATTTCAAAATTTTCGGCCTGATCTTCCCGTTGGGCCATAGTTTGAAGGATGGTTACAATTTGGGTCTTGCGTTCGGTAACCTCTATGTCATTTTCTTGCCATAAGGCTTTAGCTGAGTCATTTGCATAGAGAATTGAGCCATTGCAACTCATCATAACTACTGCATCACTAATACTTTCGACAATTCCTTGAAGTAAGTTTTTTTCTTGGGAAAGCCACGCCATATGGTTCTTTAAGCTTTCACCCATCGAATTCAAGACCTCAGCTAGTTTTCCGATTTCATCTTTGCTGGTCACACCTTGAATGGGCAAAAAGTCGCCTTTAGCCATTCGCGTTGCTCCCCGCTGCATCAAGCCAAGAGGACGAGTTACATGCTGCGCAAAAATAAGACTAATAACTGTGGCCAAGAAAACAGCAATCAAAGAAGCATAGAGGATTAAGCGACGAAAGGTCGCAATGCTCTCCTGAATTGGGATTGGAGAACTCCCCAATAACACAACTCCTCTTACAGGGTTTATACCTACTGGGGTAGCTGCCAGCAACATTGCTTGTGCCCCTCCATTAACCGGCAAGGCCTTGATTGAAATAGTTTGACCGGACAAAACCTGTTCTAAATATCCCTCGGTAAAAAAATCAGAAGGTTGTAAATCTCGAGACCATCCGCTTATTGAGCTGCCTGATAATCCTTTAGGAAACCATTCTATACTATTTTGTGACCCTTGCTGGGTAATCGATCCTGCCATGACCACCAGATTGCCTTGTGGATCTAGCAATACCAATTGCGCTCCAGAAGTTAATTTCAGGGATTCTAACAGGTTTAATCGTCCACTCCAGCTAGGCTCAGTGGCTAGTTGCGCAGAAATCTCAATGGCTTCAGATCGAAGGGAATTCAACTTCTGTTGCAGGTAAAAATCCCCAAAAAGCCATGTAAGTGTAAACCCTAATCCCCCTAAAACTGCAAGGATTAGAATAGTCATAGCAAACCAAAGTTTCATAGAAATCGACCATGAACGTTGTGTTTTTATTACCATTTAATGTACCTGATCAGGATCAAATTTATATCCCACACCCCATACTGTAACTAACATCCCTTTTACACTGGGATGGGACAGCTTCTCTCTCAGTTTTTTGACATGAGTATCAACTGTACGGGCATCTCCATAGAAATCATATCCCCATACGGTCTCCATAAGCTGTTCACGTGAGAAAACCCGCCCTCGATTTTTCGCTAAGAAATAAAGCAAATCAAATTCTAGAGGGGTTAGATTAATAGAGTCCTCGCCAATGCTAACCTTATGGCGTTCTTTGTTAATACTTAGCAAACCCACCGTTATTTCTGAAGACACAGGCTGGAGTTGACCTCTAGATCGACGCAAGAGGGCTTTGACCCTTGCAACCAATTCTTTAGTGCTAAATGGCTTAACCAGATAATCATCTGCACCCAGTTCAAGGCCTAGGACACGGTCAAACTCTTCCCCGCGAGCAGTCAGCATGATGATGGGGAGTGCAGAAATCTCCCGAACTTCACGGCAAACACGCCATCCGTCAATATCTGGCATCATAAGGTCTACAATTAATAATGAAAATTGGCCTGCTCGAAACTTTTCCAACGCGACGCGACCGTCCTCTGCCTCTTCAACAGTAAAGCCTTCTCGTTCAAGATATAACCTTACCAAACTTCTAATTTTCTCTTCATCATCAACGATTAAAATCGGATCCAATTTACAAACGCTCCTTTTGGGGCTACCGATTAACAATTATAATTCATTGTCTTTATATTAAAGTTTAACATCTATTCGTGAATATTGTGTGATTAAACTATGATTTATAAAGCAGCTTTAATCCAATTCACTTCTGGTTGCTTTCCAACCCAACGAATTGCAATTACATCAAACCTTAGGCTTGGCCAGTTCAAATATCCCTGTTGCATTACATAATAAGATGCAATCGCTTGTAATCGTTGTGCCTTATGATGCGTAATGCTTTCTTCGCCCCACCCTCTATAAGCTGATCGGCGGGTGCGTACCTCTATAAATACTAGTACTTCTCCATCACGAGCAATAATATCCATTTCCCCTTTGGGACATCGATAATTTCGTGCAACAATATTCAAACCAGATTCTACTGCTAAACGTACTGCTAATTCTTCGCCGGATTTACCTAGAGATTGTTTATTCTCCACAAAAATTAGACAGCTCCTTTGCCCGATTATAACCTAAACCTCAGGATATATCAGATAGGTCCATTTTTATAATTGGCCTATCTGATATATCCCTTCAGCGACACACTGTGTGGGCTTTTCCTGCTTTACAAAAGAGATTCTCAGTTAATAACTGAGAATCTCTTTTCGACATAGTCCCAACTAAAATCATTTAACTCAAAATAAACTCTGAGCTGCCGCAATCGCCATCTGAGCGAGAGGGGTTGG
>NZ_JAJDOO010000076.1 GCF_020595055.1 Desulfosporosinus shakirovi
CGTGTGGAGCTGACGGGTACTAATCGGTCGAGGGCTTGACCTAAAACAAGAGGTCAGAGGTCAGAAGCCGGAGGTCAGAGATGAGGTCAGGTGAAAGACAGACGATTTCAGGATTGTTACAACTGGGTGAGTGGCTCAAATTCTAACGACACTACTAGAAGAAGACTCTGTGCAGTTTTGAGAGAACAGCTATATAAGGATAACTTCTTTATTTCTTGTTTTCGAAGAAAACAATTCGAGTTCGAACGACGACTATCGAACCACGAATTGCATCTGGTGATCATGCCGGAGGGGTTCCACCCGTTCCCATATCGAACACGGAAGTTAAGACCTCCAGGGCCAAGGATACTTGGAGCATAGCTCCTGGGAAAGTAGGTCATCGCCAGGTAAACAAGAGAGAGACTATCTCTAACGAGGTAGTCTCTCTGTGTGTAGTTATACTGTAACTTAAGATACTTGGGTCCGGGGTTCCACCCGTTCGATCCACACTGCAGGAGAATGCGTTATGAGTCGCAGTGTGGAGAAAAGCTCATCCGCTTTTCGTATCGCTAGGTAAACATGCGAAAAACTACCTTTAATGAGGTAGTTTTTCTGTGTATATGTCACATTGCAGACACTATATACAACATGAACACATAACATGTCCCAAGGTAAAAGGAGCTAATATTCTAAGAACAGAGTATTAGCTCCTTTTATTGCTGAATAAACCTCGGGTCCTCTGTTCGATTCAAACTGGTAAGAGTATAGAGGTGAATTGAATGATAACAATTATCATTTACATGGCAAAATAAATGTAGTAAAATATGAAGAGTAACGTGGTTCAAAGAAAGCTTATCAGGATTTTAATGCAACATAATTAGTCGTTGATCATGCAAAGTATAGGTGTTTTTGACCTTTTAACATCTTATATTGCCTTATATAATAAGGATAATAAATTTTTTCCAAGCGCGGCGGAACTTATAAAAAAGTAAAAGAAGTTCAGTCTTTAGTTGATAATTGTTATCGAGATGCTCAATAATAAAATATGAAAGGATTGTTGTTTCAGTGAGGGTGACAGCGAAAGATATAAAATATTGGAGCGATACATGTGATAGAAAAGCGATTGATGAAGAGGTAGCTCAAGGGGCTAACAAAATATATGGTAATTTACAAAAGGGCGAGGTAGGCAAAATCTCTAGGATTTATGATTTACAGGCGACTGCAGGGAATAGAGGTTTCGTTTCGGTTAGCTCAGAAGATATTTGGGGTGATGGACAGTGGTTAAGTTACTGGGAAGAAAGAATGAAGGCTTTTGGTGTGGTAGTGCAGCCTGAGGGTTTGATTATGAACAATAAGGGTAATTCGAATGAATAATAATGTAAAAGTTGATGAGAAAGTGAATATCGTGAGTCTCCAAAATATTCAGGATGACGAGGATTATTTATGCTCGACCATAGCTTACTGGACGGCACCAACCATTGCAGGGAGAAAACCGTCCAATCTGCTTTCTTTCTCGCATAATTGCCGTGATCTTTACAATCTTTGGGAAGCCAATAAAGAAGAAATAGCTGCTAAGCTACAGCTAGAATACATTGAGATTAGAAAATGCCCCAGAAGGGTTCTTGTTATCTTCTTTAATAGGTTACTGTTAAAACAAACTTTATTGAAAGAAAAAAACACAAATTTTCTCAAAGCCTTAGGATATCCGAATGAGTTAGTTTTGAATGAGTACCTATCTTTGCTTCAAAGGCGATTCGAAATGTCTTGTCCGCACGAAGTTGGAATTTTTCTGGGTATTCCACTGGAAGATGTTGTTGGCTTTATTCAAAATGGAGCTAAAGGTTGCTTGCTAAATAGCTACTGGAAAGTATATCATAATCCCGAAAAGGCTAAGTTGATTTTTGCCTCTTATGATAGGGCTAGAATAGATGTGTTTCACTCACTCTTAGATGGGAAGCGAAGTTTCGCCCCAATTCAGGCATAGCGATAGTTGCTTATTACTTTATATAGTAAGAAAAATACAAAGAAATATATTGAGAATTCATTGTAGAAAAAGGAAAAGGGATAGCAAAAGCAGGATAATTGGCTTTGTGACAGACCTAGATTTCCAGTCCTCAAAGGTGTTTATCGAGTATTTTTTTAAAATCCTCTGAATTCACTTGCACTACGTCCAAAAAGTTCGTTTTTGCTTTTATGCCCAATAACCCTCTGCACTCTCGAAAACACAATTGCCCTGGACACGATCCCAATCGGAATGAGAATTAAAGACTAGGAGTGGATGCTATCTGGTTTAAGAGATATTCCTTTATAGTATCCATAGATAGCGGACCTAAGTGCATATCACACAATACATAATAATGATCTGGATATCTGTAAGGGGTGGAAATTTACTGTATTATAACTCGGTAATAATTTTCTTCGAGCAAGTCTTTGATTGTTTGTACTTGGTCTGGATTGATAGTTTCTAACTCGAGCTCTACCTTGGCATAACTGATTGGTACATCCAAGGTTTCCCTTCGGTGTGTAACTGCCAGGACATTGGCCCCCTTGCTTGCAATTAACTGTAAAAGTTGCGCAAGAGCGCCAGGTCGATCGTTAATGACAGTCGTAAGAAAACACTTTCGCCCATTCTTAATAAGTCCTTTGTCGATCGTGCGCGCAAGGACGTTAACATCGACGTTTCCTCCACTCAAAACCGCAACTACTTTACGATTTTTGTAATGAGTTAGACTATGTATAATCCCTGCGACTGCAGTAGCACCAGCACCTTCCGCAACCACTTTAGCGCTTTCTAAGAACAGAAGCATTGTGCTAGCTATTTCATCATCGTCGACGGTTACGATATCGTCAACATATTGGTTTACAAGTTTAAAAGTTAGATCACCGGGTGTTTTCACGGCAATACCATCAGCAATACTTGGAATGCCATCGATTGTCATTACGCGATGATTGGCTATCGATTCTAACATTGAAGGATTATTTTTACTCTGTACCCCTATTATTTTTATTGAAGGATTTAAAGTTTTTAGTGCTAAGGCTACGCCTGAAATCAAGCCACCTCCGCCAATGGGTAAGACGACGACTTCAACGTCGGGTAGCTCATCAAGGATCTCTAAAGCAATGGTTCCCTGACCTGCAATTACCAGTGGATCATTAAAGGGATGAATAAACGTTGCTTGGGTTTCTGACTGAATGCGTCGGGCCTCATTATAAGCTTCGTCATAGACTTCACCGTAAAGAATGACTTCTGCACCATACTTGCGTGTTGCAGTTACTTTGGAGAGAGGAGCATGCAAAGGCATGACAATGGTTGACTCGATCCCATAAATAGTTGCAGCTACAGCAACACCTTGGGCGTGATTACCTGCAGAAGAGGCAATTACCCCATATTTTTTTTCCTTGTCAGTTAAATTAGCTATTTTGTTGTAAGCTCCTCTGATCTTAAAGGAACCGGTGCGTTGAAGGTTTTCCATCTTTACGTGGACTTGATTACCGCTAAGACTACTCAAGATGGGATTGTGGACTAACGCTGTTTTATAGGAAATTCCTCGGAGTGTTGCTTTTGCCTTTATAATGTCTTCTAGAGAAATGTCCATAGTTTAGTTCCTTTCTGAGAGTATACATATTTCACTTATTATAATGTTCATTTAGAGTAAAACCTATGAGGAAGATATAATGGAATCAAATGGATTGTGGTTATCTAATTTCTTTACTGGGCCTGGAAAAGTATACAGATTGAAGGAAATCGGATAAATTACTTTTTCAAAATTATTTTGGAAATTAAGGAAAAAAATATTGACAATTATTTACTACAAGTCTATAATAAATTATATTAATAATAAATTAATAATTATTATTAATAAATAGTTATTAATTTTGAATCTACCTAGTGTTTAAAGAAAAAATATGAGGAGGTTTTTAGTGTGGAAAATGAGAATTTTAACAGGATGCCTTTGATAGGAGACGAAGCACCGTCTTTTAAGGCAAGAACAACCCAGGGGGATATTAACTTTCCGGAAGATTATAAGGGAAAATGGGTAATTTTATTTTCCCATCCTGCGGATTTTACACCAGTCTGCACGACTGAGTTTATGACATTTGCAACGATGATTGATGAGTTCAAAGAGCTTAATACTGAACTGATAGGACTTTCAGTAGATTCCTTATATGCACATATTGCTTGGCTTAGAAAGATTCAAGAGCTTGAGTATAAAGGTATGAAAAATGTAGAGGTTACATTCCCATTGATAGAAGATATAAAAATGGATGTTGCAAATAAGTTTGGTATGATTCAGCCAGGGCAATCCGATACACAGGCAGTAAGAGCAGTATTTGTTATGGATCCGAAAGCTAAAATACGTTGCATCCTTTACTATCCCCTTTCTACTGGTAGAAATTTTGATGAAATTAAGCGAATAATTCTTGCGCTTCAAAAGGCAGATAAAGATGGAGTTGCAACTCCTGCAGACTGGAGACCTGGAGATGACGTTGTTGTTCCAACAGCAGGATCTTGTGGCACTGCAAAAGAAAGAATGGAAAAACAAGAGGATGATACTTATTGTCTTGACTGGTTCATGTGTTTCAAAAGAGAAAAATAATGCTTAGACTTTGATTGTTAACCATGTTAACCGCTGATTGAACTGCTGTGTGCAACTCATTCAGCGGTTAGTTAGCTATTTATATGACTTATACTGCCAGACTAAAAAAAGGGAATTAATACAGTTTTCATGCAAATTAAAGTATGTTGTAGTAGAGGAGTAGTAAGTAGAGAGTAAATAGAGTGAATAGATGTAATAACAAAATAAAAAACAGTTGACAGTACGAGATAAATGAGGTATTCTGACAAAGCGCCTAAACGATGCGCGGCGGTTAAAATATAGTAGGAATCCGAACTGTTCAATCGAACAATGTAAATTAGCTATTGACAACAATCGTTGAGAATGCTAAGATACAGTTCCGGCCTAAACAGCCAAAGAAAATGATGGTCTTTGAAA
>NZ_JAJDOO010000077.1 GCF_020595055.1 Desulfosporosinus shakirovi
AAAATGTTATTTCGGTAAATTGACATGAAAATCGGGGTTTGGCTAGCAAGCCCTAGTTAGATCCGGTGATTCCTTGTATATTATTGCTACCCGATTTGATGTTTCTATTGAGAGTATATTAGACACTCTTTGAGTTAGCATGTTGAGTTTGTAATAATCAAACTAACAACTAATGCAAAGGGGAAAACCCGTTACGTCAGATTTGGGCTAGACATGCATCTATAGACTTGTTGGTACATTTATACGAGGAGTGATCACATGCAGAGATTTAGTTTTGTTTTAGCAGCATTAGTCTTAGCACTCACGATTACTGGTTGCTCAGATAGAAAAGTATCTCCACAAATCCAACCACAGGAATCTAAAACTTTTCAGGGGAATATTGTAGTTGATCAGAGTGGCACGATTTCCGATGTTAATGTAGTAGATAATTTCCTAGCGTCCGTTAGTCAAGGCGAAGTAGCTAATCTTCAAATCAAAAAATTCACTGAAGAAGGGGACCCAATTTTTCAAACACTATATTATGATAAAAACCTTATTAAGCTCACCATTGACGACTCTCAAGATAAGATGAGAGCGGCTAACAAAGGACCGGGTACTAAAACAGGTGAGTATGTACGATTGGTTAAAAAAGAGGATGGCAAGAATATTGTTTATAATCTAATTGATAAAACCGGCAACCCAAGTCGAATTTTAGTATCTTCTAATAAGTAACGAGTAACAGTACAATACGAAGCGTAAGACAGGTGGCTACAGCGATTTGAAGCTGTGAGCCACCTGTTTTTTTGTTCAATTTATCCCTTGTGAATTGCATTGTGATTTTAACTGAGAATTAGCGGTCAACCACTGTTCACCTGACGCATAGTGACTTTATATGTTACCTTTAACCCAATCCGCATACAGCTCCACATACATTCCACATCTTCCTAAATAATCCTCTCCCAGGGGAAAGATTAGTTGAATTCAAAAAATAAAGTCCCAGGCCTTCCTAGGACTGTCCCTCAACCTACCCCTTATCCTATTAGATAAGCGACTAGACTGAATACATTAACCACATTTCTTCTTCTATTTTACTTAACTTCTATCCGAAATGCATGTGCAGAGTCATGGGTTTCATCCCATCTACCTATAACTTCGTAAACATATATACCTGGTATAGTAGGCGCACTAAATTTTTCATTATTTAGAATTACTTTCGACTCAATTTCTCCTTGGTTCCAGTGGATTATTTCTATCTGTTTTGGTTGATATTTAGTATCAAATCTGATCGTTATGTTACTATTCGGTTCAACTGCAATAGCGTCAATATTCTTTGTTGTTTCTTCGGGAGGGGGGTTTAGATGGCTATTTCCGCCCTTTTTTTCATCAAACCAATTGTACATAGACTCCACGGTCGAAATCGTTAAATTATTATATTTAACGATTGGAACTGGTGCTTCTTTAGGAATACTAGTATTGAATAATAAATATGCAATAATTCCAAGACCTAATAGCAGTAACAGAATTATATCCGTTATGACCTTTTTGGTAATGATATTATCGCCTCACTTGTTTCTAAATGTCATTCGTTTCCGGCATTTACTCGATTAATACATTGATATATTGTTAAGTGCGTTTATCATGATAAATATTAGCGCCTATAATAGCAATAACCATAATTGATGGCACAATTGCCACTCCTACAAAAATCCCTAGTAGGCTATTATATATCGTTACATCCATTAAGCCATTATATTTTGTAACTCCTATGGCAAGTATTAATAGCGCAGTTAGGACAAGAAATATATTAAAGGTGATTCTAAAAGCAGTGCTTTCGGCCTTGAGTGTGACTAATTTCTTTCTTTCATCGTCATTTTGTTCATCTTCTTTAGTACGCTTACTATCTAAACCTCTATATACCTGACTAACACCAAATAATACACATAAAATAGCGAAGAAGATGCTTTTAACATTGCTTACAGTATTCATATCATGGGGATCATTTATCAAAAGTATAATATAGGCAACTGCTACTAGCAGAAAGAATATACCACTCCAAAAGCCTTTTTTATTATAGATTTTCATTTTTTAGATTTTCCTCCAAGTTATATAAGTTTTCAATGGTAGTATTAAAAACTAAGAGATTCTATATGCCAACATTATAGATGGATTGTACTGCTCTTTTTCAAGTGAAATAATAGTTCTATTTGAGACGGAAACCAAGTCAGCCAATTGTTGTTGAGTCATATTTTTACTTATTCGCAACTCCTTAATTTTATTTTGCATTGGCTGAATCCTATATAAGGTACTTGGTTTCAATTTACAGTCACGTTCCGTGCTAATGAAGAAACTTTATCTAGTTATACTCTTTCATTATGACATAACGTTTACTCAAAATTTGGCGAACGAAGTCACAATGATGATTTTCTTAAGTGATAGCTCTATAGACGTTAATGAGTGCCTCTTTTGTATTTTAGGTATACTGGGCCATAGGAGTAAGACCAAATAGTAGGCATCATAATCATTGAGAGTATGATGCCCACTATAATTCCTCTTAGATTGGATTTATAGCCATTCAAACTACGTGACCCCCTTTCTTCATCAATCTTTTGTCATCTTTTTCAGCAATGGAAATTTTCAAGATATAAAGCCCAATTCCCCATATTTGCCTGAAACTCCTTCTTTGACGTAGAACCTCGTATCCCTTGAATAATATCGAGATGTATTCTAGAACGATTATAGATGCTTCCTCCATATTCATCCTGGCGCTGATTAAAAGCAGGAGACAGGAATTGACTTAGAAGATAACCATGGGCCGAGTGAATTTGAATGCCATCAAAACCTGCAGTTTTAGCCCTTTCAGCTGCTTCAGCATAAGCCTCAGCCAGCTCCTGGATGTCCTCAATACGCAGCACCGGTTTGCCCCATAAGGCATTGTACCCTCCCCGTTTTAGGACAGCGCAGATCAGCTTCTGCGAATTTACGTCATCTTCGACGACCAAAATGTTAAACATTAATTCATCTCCCAGTCATGGTCTTAAACCTCACCTTATCTTGGATAATATAATCCTTTCTTCCGGGCATTGCAATGGATAGAAATGAAACAGATGCCACACTTTATTGTTATGTGACATCTGTTTGATTTTAAAAATTAAATTCATTTTCCCAATTAAAATCTTCCGATTCATCTAAACTTTTAGGCCAATGGCTGCACCATTGGGGTACACTCGGGGTTTCCGCCCTGTCAAGGCTCGGGGTATACGGCTTTATGTCAAGTACCGGTGTTCCATTATTAGCGTCAATATAGGCAATTTGCAGAATGCCTTTTGCGTAGTCAATGCCAATAACCTGCGCCGTAGTTAAAGCCAGGGGGTTTGGACGAATTGGTGACCTTGTGGCAAAAATACCCATTACAGGCGGAGCGTTTTTATAGGGTTGGTGCGTTTCAAGTATGTTTCTGGTTTCCTCATTATCAAAGTCACTGAACCACCAGATAACATTGATATGGCTAAATCCGTCTAATCCTTGTAACGCCGGGATATACCTCGGCTCAAGCTCAATGAACATTCCGTCGTCGTTTAGATTGATTTTGCCGATAGGAGTGATCTCAAAATTCTGCATAGTGCATACCTCCATTAATACTTGATTGATCTCAAAATTCAGTGTAGACCCTCTCATCATGTGAGAGTCAAGAATCCGATAGGATAGCTTAAAAAGCGTCTTGCAATCTGCAAAACGCTTTTCCTTATATCTTTTCCAACGGTATTTGAAGTTCTGTTAAGTACTTGTCAGGGTTTTTCTCATTCCACGGCCCGCGATGAACAATTTGCCTGCTCTGCCCGCTCATTTTATATTGACTATGCCCTTGCAGCCAGTTTGCAAAGGCAAGGTAGGCATCGGCAATGTTTTCAAAAGAACCATAAACCATGGAACAGGCCATAATGGGTACAGATTCCGTATTCCGATAGGTAAAACCACACCTATCCTTGCCTATGCGGGCCACGGGAGCACATATTTCCATATCGACATCTGTTTCCCGATAATCCGTGTCGTGATAAATGGTAAAGGTGTTGTTGGAAATGGGAATATTATTTTGACCTGCAAAAGCCGACATTTCCTTCCACAGTTGGCCCTCGGCATAATAATTACAGACAACCCGCCTTAGAGAAAACACCTGATAACTGGGTATGGATTTAAGAGAAACATTGTAATGTATCCTAATCTTTTCCTGCCGGATATCCCTCTTAGCCAGTTCAATTTTAGCTAGTTTTTCCTGCCCGGCTTTAATTCCGTTCTCAATTTCCAGACGTTTATGGTCAAGTTGATTTGCTATAAATTCATCCTCCCAATGGTTTAGAGCAACCGCAATTTCAGAAACATTAAACCCTAAATCCCGTAAAAAGATGATTTTATTCAAAACAGGAATTTGCTCTATGGAGTATAACCTGTAATTTGTAAATTTATCGATTTCAGCAGGTTTTAATAATCCTGTTTCATCATAATATCGCAACATTCGAATCGATACTTGGGCCAGT
>NZ_JAJDOO010000078.1 GCF_020595055.1 Desulfosporosinus shakirovi
GGTTAAGAAAATCCAATCATTCATCTTTCTATCAGGATGATAGATATTGCAATATCCTTGAAACAGTTTTATAACTTCTTTGGAAATCGGTGTCACTCTGTACTTTCGCCCTTTTCCAACTATATGTAATTCAGCACCAGCGCCTGTAATGACAAAGTCCTTTATTTTTAAAGCCAGAATTTCCTGGTTTCTACATCCACTGTCATAGAGTAATGCCAGATAAAATTTATCACGTATACCGGATTTCTTCTTAATATCCGGTTGCTCCAATACAAGTTTCATCTCCTCAACCGATAGATAATCCAATTCATCTTTCTTCGGATCCGCTTCCTTTGCAATCTGCTGGATCAAACAGTATTCCGCATATGCTATCATGTCAGACGACATCAGGTATTTGCAGAATTGTCGTATATGCACCAGACGCTGGTTGCGTGTTGCAGTACCATTGCCTCTTTTTTCTTTTAACCATGCTAAAAATGCAATGATATTTATCTGGTTAAAGTCTTTCTTTTCAACATCAGAGAGACCTTTCGTTTGAGATGTTTGAAGGAATAGAAGGTATAGGTTAATCGTTGCTTTATATGCTGAAACCGTATTAACACTCTTAGAGCGTATGATCGGCAGATAATTCACTAGAAACTCCCGAATTTTTTGAAAGAGGTCCGGATTCTTAATTGTCTTCATCCTTTTCAACCTCCCCGTAAATGGAATCTAACTTTTTCCAGTCAATGCCGGCGGTTGAACGCAGTCGCTCCGGAAGCAGGTGGATATAATACAGTGTATGCGTAAAGTGCTTATGGCCCATGTAGGTAGAAAGATATGGCAGAAGGGCCATCACATCCTTCCCTTCATCCACCCAGTGCATCAGGGTACGGGTAGCGAAGTTATGGCGAAGGTCATAAGGTCTTGGATTGCATCTTTTTAATAGTCCGCTGTTTCTCCAACAGATACGGAACTGATTTGTCATCCAGTATGTCGGTAAGGGTTTACCATCCCATTTGGGAAAGAACCAGTCACGTGCTCCGATAAGTGAATCATACTTCCTACATAAATGCAGGAGATCGTTCGACATCGTGATATGCCTGTCTTTTTTCCGTTTTGATTCACGGACGAAAATATCGCCTGAAGCGAGATCCACATCCTCTCTTTTTAGATGCAAAGGTTCGCTCGGACGCATACCACAGCAGAACATCATCCGAAACAGCACCGGAACTATCAGTTCTTTATTCGGAGCCTCAAAATTTGCTGGAACAGAATCAATGGCATGGAATAATGTCTGCAGTTCCTCATCCGTAAAAATATAGGGTTTATATCTTTCGACCTTAATGCTGTATTCCTCATCAGGTATGTAGTCATGTCTTCCAATGGCATTCTGGAATCTTGAAAAAACCCTTAAATCCCCAATGGCGTGGGATTTTGTCGCATTGGTTCTGAAAGACCGCTGTAAGAGCCATTTATCTACCATCTCCTTTGAAATAGTTTCAGCAAGAGAATGGTGTTCAGAACAATACTCAAGAAAAGGCTTCAGATAATAACTGCTATTATCAGTCTCATAACCTAGTGCCTTCCGAGCCTGGATGAACCTGGGCAGGTCTACCGACAATAGTTCCTTCATGCTCATGCGTAAGCACCTCCTTCCAAAGGTACCTCGCGAAAGTCCATAGCCGGAAGCTTTATAATCGTTGTTTTCAGTTGCTCCAAGGTAATAGTCGATCGGTTTTTAAGCGACGGGACGTAAGAATCCGAATAAAAACCAGATACAATCGGAATTTTTTCAAATCCTATCGTACATTGAGAGGTCTGTTGCCTGTTATAGCTTAGATATGGGTAATCTGAGTTTATGCAGGTGTGCCCCAGCATTTGTGAGATAGTTGGCAGAGGTACTTCTGCTGCGGATAATTCTGTTGCAAAAGCACGCCGTAAGCTGTGAAACGATCTGTAAGGTTTTTTCTTGATATCTGCATGTTTGCAGTATTTTTCGATTACACCATCTAAAGCATTTGCACCATTTAAAGGCCTATATGGTGACAGAGCTCTTAAGAAAACTTCTTTTGAAGTACTTTTCGGCCTTGCTTTCAGAATGTAATCGGCAACAGCATTCATCACGGAAGCATGAAATGGTAATGATAGAGGGCGTTTTGTTTTACTCTGAACAATGTGTATCTCACCTGACTTCCAGTCAATATCCTCCAAACACAGTCTTGTAATATCGATTGCCCTTAGTCCTGTATTGAATGCCAGCATTAGAATCGCCGTATCCCTTTTACCTATAGCGGAAGTGTTATCAATAACCGATAAAACCTTTTTAATTTCTTCCTCTGTGTAGGGAGAAATCAGCCTTTGTGGAGGGTACTTCAAACGAAGTTTTGAAAAATCAGTCTTAATGCATAGTTTCCGTTCTATTTTTAAAAAATTTGAAATGAGCTTAATAGCAATAATAATGTAATCCATACTCCCCTTGTTGGTCTCTGATACTGCGTTGAGAAACTCAAACAAAGTACTATCCGATATTTCATCTGTAGTAACCCCCGCCTGTTCAATGAAACAAAAGAAATGACGCATACAGCAGTGAAGTCTATACTTAAAACCAATTTCATATGTAGTTTTCGCCAGTATCTTTTCAATTATTTCGAGATTTTCAGCAAAAGGCTTGTATTTTTTGTGTTGTTTCGGAAGTGAAAAATCTGCATGACCAGTTTCTGCAAATGTAGTCAAAAGCCGAACGCACCTCTTAATACAATTAAAGTGGCGTTGTTTAAACTGCCCAGCCTCAAAACCTTGCCTAGATAATTTCTGATATTCTACCAGAAGAGATTTAGAGTATAATCCGCCATTCCTTTCTTCAAAAAATTTGATTATCGGCTTACAAAACCCCCGATAGTACTGATTCACAGTGCTTTCTTGGGTACCGTATTCCTGCATCTGTCGAATCATTCCATCAACTACGTTTACAATTGTCCATGACATAGCAATTCCTCCTTATGATTTGATAAATCAATCATAACAAGAAATGCCGATTTTTAAGCTGCTAAACCGCAGCTCAATATTCTAAATTCATAAAAAATCGGAATAACTTTTTTATCGGAATAATCACTCACGTGAAATCCGCGGAATCCTTCGAGAAATTTCTTGGCGTGGTCACCCGAACGGGTTCGAGTGTATTCATAAAGTATGACGGGCGGCCCTTCGCAACTACCACTTCGATGGATCCAGATATATGATTTGCTTGAAGCTTTCTTCCCAGGCTCATGGTTGACCTGCCAGGTAGTCTCATCACTCATGATGATGCCGCATTTCA
>NZ_JAJDOO010000079.1 GCF_020595055.1 Desulfosporosinus shakirovi
CTTTCGAACTTATTTGGCCTTGATTTGCTCTAAATTATTGGGTGCGAAACTTCAGAGATTACTTCTAAAATATGAATTTACACCTATAGTGTAAAACATTTATCCCTATTAATTAAATTCAAAATACATAAGAGACATGTTAGAGTATTTCAAGTAACATGTCTCTTTGTGTTTTCATTTTAGGTAACTAATCAGTTCGAGTACAAAAAGTTAGTAATAGCTTCATTAACCTGATCCGGTTGCTCTAGCATAACCATATGACCAGCTTCGGTTATAAGAGTTATGGTTGAATGAGGTAATTCTTTGCAAAGGTGTTTAGAGTATTTAGGGGGAGTCATTTGATCATCTTGCCCACAAATGACTAAGGTTGGGTTGATGATATCCTTGATACGACCCATTATATTAAATTCATTACAAGCTTGTAAATCAGCCTGATAAACTCCGATTGGAACACTTTTCATTTCTCGAGTTGCTTTATTAAGAATATCAGTGGAAATAGTACTTGCATAGCTGTATTTAACAATTTGGAGAGGATGTTTACCCATAGATAGTAACTCTAAAAACGAAAAGCTTACTGGCAGTCTTGCCCCACTGCCGATAATAATTAATCCTATCAGCGCTTCCGAATGTTCTAAACCCAGATCTAAGGCTATTGCCCCGCCCATAGAATGCCCAACAATATAAAACAGTCTTAACTCTAACGCTTGCGCAAAACCCCAAACAAATTCCCGATACCCGGTTATACTTTCAATTGCCGAACCTTCTGAACGGCCATGTCCCGGAAGATCAAGGGCAATCAAATTGTAGCCTTCGATTCCGGCTAACTGACAGACCCAATTTTCGCTGGTTCCTCCCGCACCGTGGACAAATACTACAGTAGGTAGATCCTCTTGAGATTTGCAACTTTGAATATAATATGTTCCCTTTCCCAAAATATCTATATATGGCACTATTTAATCCCCCTTACGTTCCTTTATAATCAAGTTTTGAAATCTTAAAATATTCTGTTATATATGCTTAGTAAGCATGATAATAACAGTTTAGTCAATAGTTTTTTTCTTAACAATTATTAATAGTTCAAATTCTTAAGTGATGGGGAATTGGCATTAGATTACGAAATTCAGGAAACCTAAGTTAGTTTAACTTGTTCAACAAAAGTTGAACGCAAGCGTCAAACCGGCTGTATCTATCAAACCACCTTATAGACATGAGATAATGCCTTTAAATTAAATTTTTGGAGGTACTTATGACTAGAGGATTGAAACGCGAACTATGGCAAGATCGTATTTGTAATTATCGAAGCAGTGGGCTGAACGCTCAAGCCTGGTGTCGACAAAACAAACTCACCCTTTCCAGCTTGCATTACTGGATCAATAAATTGAACAAAGAATCCCTTGAGTTGGATAGCTGTTTTAACCATGAGTTTGTCCCAATCACTCAAGTGGGACTATCGATGAGCTCATCGGCTCCCATAGTGATTCGATATCAAAACCTATCGATTGAGGTTTTTGAGAGTTGTCATCCCGACACACTGCGTAATGTCTTAGAAATTCTGAATGTCTATGCTTGACTTTACTTTCGGCTCCCAGGTATATCTGGCATGTGGTGTCACTGACTTGAGGCGAAGTATTAACGGATTAGCCATGATCGTAAAACTTCAATTCAATCTAGATCCCTATTCCCGTGCCATGTTTGTCTTTTGTAACCGTAGTCAAAGTCTCATCAAAATACTCCAATGGAATGGATCAGGTTTTTGGCTTTTCATGAAACGCTTAGATAATTAGATAAAGGGAGTTTTCGTTGGCCTATGAAGGCTAAAGAGGTCAAACAAGTGTCCATTAAAGAATTACGCTGGTTGCTCGAGGGCCTTTCCATTGAGCAAAAAAGCGCCTTCAAAGAGCGTCACCCAAGCATCGTAATTTAATGATAAATTGAAGGCGAAAATGCTAAAAGACCCGCATAAAATGGGCGTTTCCGGCACTTCTACTATGGAAATTCAGCTCCAAAAATGATATAATTTTCCCATGAAAACGAGCAATAACATCCCCTTTACAGACCGAAAATTGAATGACTGTTCCAAAGAAGAACTCCTTTCCTTATGCAAGCTTCTCATGGAGCACAATAAGAAAATTAGTACTCAAATTGGATTATTTAACCCAGCAAATTGCGCTCTCTAACCATCGTCGCTTTGGTTCTTCCAGCGAAAAGGATCAAATCCCCGAAGGATATGAGCAAATCTCTTTGTGTTTTAATGAAGCTGAGGCTATTTCGGATAGTTCTGCGACTGAACCTCAATATGAGGAAGTCGTTCCTAAGCCTTATAAGCGTAAGAAGCAAAAAGGTAAACGAGAAGCAGATCTCGCGGATTTTCCCGTGGTACATATAGAACATAAACTTTCTGCTGAAGAATGTGTCTGTCACTGTGGAAAGGCCTTAAAAATCATCACCGAAGAAAAAACCAGCTATCTACGCTTTGTGCCCGCTCATTTTGAACGAGAAGAGCATGTGGTATCCGTTTATGGGTGTGAAGACAGTAGCTGTGGGAATATCCTTCGTGCTAAAAAAGATCCATCGTTGCTTCGTGGTAGTATAGCTACCCCCTCTATCGTGGCGGCTATTATGAATGGAAAGTATGTTAACTCGGTCCCCTTGGCTCGTCACGAAAGTGAGTTTCAGCGTTATGGAGTGAATCTGTCTAGGCAGACGATGGCCAACTGGATGATCCGTTGCAGCGAGGAATACCTATCCTTGTTGTACAATGAGATGAAAAAACATATGCTTTCCTGCGGTACC
The DNA here is from genome assembly GCF_020595055.1 of Desulfosporosinus shakirovi. Lineage (GTDB taxonomy): Bacteria > Bacillota > Desulfitobacteriia > Desulfitobacteriales > Desulfitobacteriaceae > Desulfosporosinus > Desulfosporosinus shakirovi. The sequence continues at coordinate 2,794 of NZ_JAJDOO010000079.1, forward strand.
CTTCACGCCGATGAAACTCGTGTTCAAGTTTTATATGAAGAAAATCGTAATGCAACCGCTAAAAGCTAGATGTGGGTTTACCGTTCTGGAGAACTATGCGATGTGCCTCCGGTCATCTTATTCAACTATGAACCCACACGGGGTGGCTATCATCCAAGGAGTTTCTCTCAGGGTACAGTGGATATCTGACGACGGATTATTCCGATAAAAAAGTTATTCCGATATATAAATTTCAAGCGTCGTAGACACTGGATTTTTCCAATGCCTACGATTATTTTATCGGCATTTTATACCAGTCCATACAATTGCTTAATTATGTCATCATTATTTGCGTACTTGAAA
>NZ_JAJDOO010000080.1 GCF_020595055.1 Desulfosporosinus shakirovi
GTTACAAAAAATGCTTCTTGGTTTACAAAGTGGCCTCTCGTCTTTCAAGTAAGTTTTTGCTTTTTGTTGTGGAAAATTAATAATACAAAATGTATGATATAATTGACAAAAAGATGAATGCATATTACTATTATACTTGAGGTGTTGGAATGAGCAAAAATTTGAAGTTGAAATCTTCAAGAGCGGCTAAAGACATGTCACAAAAAGATCTGGCAGATGCCACGGGAGTAACTCGGCAGACCATTAATGCCATTGAAAAAGGGGATTATAATCCATCTATTAAGTTGTGTGTTTCTATCTGCAAAGTATTAGGGAAAACTCTCGATCAACTATTTTGGGAGGAAGAGGAAGATGAGTAGAATTAACTTAGATGAAATGCAAGTTCAAAAACGAAACATGGTTGGGAATCAAGCGTTTATGTTACTCTTTTACCTTCTTTTGATTGACATTGGTCTCAGTGGGTTTGGTTTCCGCTGGCTGCAGTATCCCATGAATGTTTTCGTTATTATGCTAGGGTGTATGACTTATTATTTGACTCGAATAATATGGAATAATTCCTACGTTGGACCTAGACCTAAAAATAGAAATAAAAATATAGGTAGAAAAATTGCACTTGTTCTTGGGGTGGCAGCATTCGTGGCTGGAACAGTTGCTTATCTCAACATGGATTCTTTGAAAAAACCGATTTCCTCTGGGGATAAGGGTGCGATGATTTTATTTGTGTTTTCAATCGTATTATTTATTGTATTAGGTATTGTTAGCTTACTCACTAAGTGGCAAGCTAGAAACGATGAATAATTAAACCAGCGACAAATCATCAATGCTCAGAGGGTAAAGGTGTTGATGAAATGGGCACAGACTATGTATGGAAAAATGTTTTACCTGCAATACTAGGGTTAATGTGTGATTGGAGGTATTTTGCATGGGAGACAAAAGTCCTAGGAACAAGGAGAAAATGAAGAAGAAGTCTGAGAAGAAAGCTACTCCTCCAGTATCTTAGTTCTAATCTCGAAAATTCATAGTAATTATACTTCTCTAGATGACTTCGGTATTAAGCTGGGGTCTATTTTTTTATTAACTTACAACTTTGATAAACCAAATATTATAAGTATTTAAGAATTTTAGTTTCCAGAAGATAGATTTTAAAAAATGGTGGTTGTGTAAAAAGTTTTTATAATCTCCATTATTTGCTATAATATGTGCTAGAAGCATTTCGTTTGCAACCTAGAAATGGGTATCGTAAACAGGTGCTTACAAAGATAGTGGTTAGTGTTAAATAAAAGTCTTGGAGGTTTTGGTATGTCGGATGAACTACTATTTGGATCATCGATCACTGAAATAGTTAAAAAAAGAATTTCTGTCCGGACTTATTTAGAGCAACCATTAACGCCCGAGATTCAAGATGCGTTGCGTGGATTTTTTTCAACTTTCAGGGGTCCATTTGGAGGAAATGTAAGATTTGAGCTCATTGAAAGTGATCTTGCTCGTAAAGAATCAAGCGCAAAGCTAGGGACTTATGGGGTGATAAAAGGTGCATCGACCTATGTTGTTGCCGTGGTTGAAAAGGCTGACAGAGATTTAGAGGATTTTGGATATTCCTTTGAGAAGGTTGTTTTATATGCTACATCCTTGGGGTTGGGTACTTGTTGGCTTGGCGGAACTTTTAAGAAAAGTGAATTTGCTAAAGCGATTGAGCAAAAAGATCATGAGATTTTGCCTTGTATCTCGCCGATTGGTTATTCCAGCAACAGAAAGAGTTTGATCGATTCTGCTATGAGATTTACTGCCGGATCAAAAAACAGAAAAGGATGGGGCGAGCTTTTCTTCAATAGTGATTTTGGGCATCATTTGTCTAAGTCGGCGGCCGGGAAATACGAAACCCCACTGGAAATGCTGCGACTTGCACCCTCAGCTTCCAATAAGCAACCGTGGAGGATTGTGAAGGATACTAATAAGAGTCATTTCTTTCTCCAACACACTAAGGGCTATGCTAAATTTATGGCTCACGATTTACAAAGAGTTGATATGGGTATTGCCATGTGTCATTTTGAACTGACTGCCAAAGAACAAGGTATCAGTGGAAAATGGCAAATCAGTGATATAGGAAGCATCAGTACACCACCAGATACCGAGTATTTGGTTAGTTGGGTCGAAGGCATTTAATCTATTATTATTCTATTTAATGTGAAGGATGAGGTCTATTGAACTCAGGGTCATGGATTGCGATCTACTTGCCATTGTTCATTATATTTTTTATCATTTTGCCACAGCAACGTGCGGTGCATAAGGCGGTACTGTTAAAAATCAGGAAGAGGGAAGGTGTAGATATAATGACTAACGAGCTCATCAAAAAGTACATCAGCAAGAAATGTCTGATATCCACAGGGACTTTTGGCACTACTGTCAAGGGAATAATAATAGGTGTCAATGAAAATTGGCTTGAAGTAGAAACGAAAAAAGGTAACGAACTTATTAATGCGGAATTTATTCAGAGTATAAAAATGATATAAATGCAAATGCTACCGTATAGTACGGTATCCAAACCCCTTGAAATGAAAAGACCTAGATGGGTTTTTTCATCTTGAAACACCATATTGACGGCACGTAAGTATCTTAATATTATGATAAACCTTGCTCCATTGAGGTGAATGTTTGAGAGGAATAGGATTAAAATAGGCGTTGACAGCATATCTTGAAAATGGTATTATGACTGGGTGCCTCAAACGCACTTGGTTAATCAGAAAGGGAAGAGTTACTACTCTTTGCATCTGACTAAAGGTTAAGAGATTAGTTATTGACAACATAAGTTGAAAATGCTAAGATACGATTCCGGCCTAAACAGCCAGAGAAAATATCCTGATCTTTGAAAACTAAACAACAAGG
>NZ_JAJDOO010000081.1 GCF_020595055.1 Desulfosporosinus shakirovi
GAGTAACCGATGGTTTTCCCTTTTTTAATTTTGCGAACTTAATTGTACTCTATCTCTGCTCTACCCCTATTTCTTATAAATAATCAGGAACGTCCATGTATTTATCTTTGGACGTTCCTGATTTATGTCCGCTCTCTACGGAGTTAGTTTCATATTAATGTACCAGCTCATTCCGAACTAAAGCAATTATTTAAGAACTTTTTCCTTGCAGGGTCAACACTTTGAATTAAAACCGTTCATAGTACGTTTAATATATTGAATCAGCAAGAGGTAAGCAAGTGCCTTAAAGAAAAGTCTAAATCCCATTTAGATAGTTGAAGAAGAGTTATGTATAGTATAATCTATTTTGTCCCCGTAATGTTTCTACAGCTTCTTGTATTGAATTATTGTCAGATTTTTGCGTTCTCATTTAGCACAGGTATAATGGTCGTTGAACATCACCCGTTCTGATCTAGTTGTCGCTAATAGGTAGTGACAGCCAAATCTTTCTAAGGTTATCAGGGCTTGTATTACTATAATTAGATTGTGTCAATCATGAAAAGTAGGAAAGTAGTACGAAAGACTACCAAAATTATGGTTATCTTTTTGTAGCGAATTTAAGGTTTGTAAATCTTGATGGGGCAGATTTGATCCTCGACAGTACACAAAGTCTGTGGTTCGTTGTTAGCGACTCATTTACAATTGACTAGACATCATCGGATATTCCTCATCATCCAATGTCCCTCCACTGCTGAAGCGAACTCCGCTATTCAGAAATGATGATCTAAACACTGAACCATTCCCATACCTCTCACGTATTGAATCAACTACCTTATCCATGGTACGTTGCTTAACATAATCCTTCTCAAATAGAGTTAGCTGATGGAAATCATTCTGACATAACTCAGAAACACGAACTCCAAGATGTCGGACAGGTTCACCCTTCCAAAGCTCATCAAACAATTCGCAAGCCACTTCATGTATTGCGTCAGTACAATCAATTGCAGAGAAGATCTTCCTCTGGTGTGAACAATTATAAAACTCATTCGTTCTTAATGAAACAGATACCAACCTAGCACAATAACCTGCTTGCCGTAACCTAGTGGCTACTGTCTCAGTCAATGACATCAAGACCAAATGTGCAGTCCCTTTATCCTCAACATCAAAAGCAATTGTTGTCGAATTGCCGATGCCTTTAATCATTGGTCTGCGATTTTCTCTAACTGGACTGCCTTCGATTCCATTAGCATAATTCCAGACCAACATGCCGTGACTCTTCAGAAATAGCTTAATGATCTTAGGATCATAGTGAGCTAGATCGCCTATTGTATTAATTGCCCTGCTCCTCAACTTCTTTGCAGTTGCCCGACCAACCATAAATAACTCCTCAATAGGAAGAACCCACATTTTCGATGAGATCTCGTCAGGAAAAATTGTATGTACTTTATCTGGTTTTTTTAATTCTGACGCCATCTTTGCTAGGATTTTGTTCGTGCTTATACCTATGTTTACTGTAAAGCCTAGCTCATTTTTAATTCGATCTTTAATCATGTATGCCGTTTCAACTGGGTCTTTATATAGTAAACTCATGTTACTGAAATCTACAAAATATTCGTCTATGCTGTACTGTTCGATTAAAGGGGAATACTCACGGAGAATGTCACCGAATGCTTTACTGCACTGCATATACAAAGAATAATTTGGGCGAACGATAATCAGGTCAGGGCATTTTGCACTGGCACTGAAAATACTCTCACCCGTTTTAATATCGAATTTCTTGGCAGGAATCGACTTAGTTAATACTATGCCATGCCTAGTCACTGGGTCTCCACCAACCACAGAGGGTACAGTTCTTAGATCTAAGGGTTCACCATGCTGAAGCCTGTGAACAGCCTCCCATGACAAATACGCAGAATTCACATCAATATGAAATATAATTCGTTGACTCATACCCTCACCCTATTCTAAAAACATTAGTTTTACAAAAAAAACTTGATATTGGAACAACAGCAAATAGCATCGCCATACTAACTATACTTTGCCCAATCACAGTAATGCACTCGGTACATCCTCCTGATCGGATGAGTTTGTTTTGGCACACTGGGCATTTATCATGTTGGATTAACTACTGTTCACACGGCTCAAGGCAATAAGTCTTTCGATTGCAATCAACACATGAATCTGTCATTTCATTCGTCTCTTAGTACATATATTCTATTTTATCAGAACAACCATTCTTATTGTAACCAATATTTATATGAATATCAATAAAAAAATACGTCCTTGCTGTAGAGAGCAATGACGTACGAATTGTAATTAAAGGGTATAAAGATGTAATAGTTGATAGCTATGACCTAAAGCGGTCAAAACTAGAGCTTCGCCACGGACTGCTGTGCCGTTTTCCCCTCAGTAAGGCATTTACTTCACATACTAAGAATAACTGGAAGTTTAAGGTTCTAGACCTTATCAAGCCGTTTCAAGTGTTCCTTTACTATATTCGTACGTTCTTCTACAGTCTTGTCGCCCTCTATTTTTAAAATTGGACAGGGTAATTTCGAAAGCCAAATATCATGTAAGGCCTTACTTCTCATGTCAGGTCCAGCTTCATCATATTTCGAAGCCCACTCTACAAATTCTTTGTGCATTTGATGCATGTTCCCATTTTCTTCTATTTCCATTCCATACCTTTGTCTTTCCCTCTCAATTAGTCTTTTTATCCGAATTTCCTTTGGTAGTGACAAATAGACAACTAAATCGAAGTACGGGATAAAAATATCCCCCCAACCACATAACGAACCTGACAAAATCCAATCAGATGTACTATTCACATTTTTTTTTAAAAGTTCTTGACGCTCTTCTATTTTTCTCTTTTGTGTAAATGGTACATCAGT
>NZ_JAJDOO010000082.1 GCF_020595055.1 Desulfosporosinus shakirovi
ATTTATCGTAATCGTCAATCCACCAACGTCGACGAATTAACTTGGTTGAAGTGGTAAGAGAGACTATGGAGAAGGTAGGTGTTCAAGGAAATGCATGATCTCTTTCAGTGGGCGTGGTTAATTCCTGCTTTGCCCTTCTTGTCGTTCCTAATCATCGCCTTTATCACGAAACGATCCAAACGACTGTCTTCCACAGTGTCAATTCTCGCTATTCTCACCTCATTAAGCTTGGCTATAGCTATCGGCCTAGGCGTTATTCAGGCGGGTGCGGAAATTGTGGAACATCCTGCGATCGTAAATGTGAATTGGCTTAATATTGTGGGGTTAAAGATCAATTTTGGGACGATTGTTGATCCCTTAAGTGCCATGATGTTGTTTGTTGTTACGTTGGTAGCTTCGATGGTGCAGATCTATTCGTTAGGATATATGCAGGGAGACGAGGGCTTTTCGCGTTATTATTGCTACCAGTCCTTATTTGCCTCGTCCATGCTCGGTATGGTACTGGCGACGAACCTCTTACAGCTCTTTATTTTCTGGGAATTAGTGGGACTCTGTTCCTATTTGCTGATTGGTTTTTGGTTCTTTAAAGTGTCGGCACGGGAGGCTGCTAAGAAAGCGTTCATGACCACTCGTGTCGGGGACTTCGGATTGTTGCTCGGGATGCTTTTCCTCTATACGAAGTTTGGAACCCTTGATTTTGTGGCGCTTTCTGCAGCCCTGAACACAAGTTTCCAAGATGTCTTAGTGCTTGGAACCGCAGGCTATGTGACGGTCACGGCGTTCTTGATCTTTATGGGACCCATCGGGAAATCCGGACAGTTTCCCCTTCACGTTTGGCTTCCGGACGCTATGGAAGGTCCGACGCCTGTCAGTGCTTTGATTCATGCCGCAACTATGGTTGTTGCCGGAGTCTATTTAGTGGCTCGTATGTACTTTCTCTTTGATGTTGCCTCCCCGGAGGCCCTGCAGTTTATTGGCGGCTTAGGGGCGTTCACAGCGATCTTTGCGGCTTCGATTGCGATTGTCCAAGATGACATTAAACGAATCCTGGCCTATTCGACCTTAAGCCAACTGGGCTATATGATGTTTGCCCTCGGGGTAGGTTCCTTCTCGGGATCCATGTTCCATCTCATGACTCATGCGTTCTTCAAGGCGTTAATGTTCTTGGGTGCCGGTTCCGTGATTTATGCCTTGCATCATAAACAAGATATTTGGGAGATGGGTGGACTTTGGAAAAGGATGCCGATCACAGGAACGACCTTTTTCATCGGAGTCTTGGCCATTTCCGGAGTTCCACCCTTTGCAGGATTCTGGTCTAAAGATGAAATTTTAGCCAATGCCCTGCACAACGGCCATCCTGTCATTTATGCCGTCGGACTGTTTACGGCCTTCTTAACAGCCTTTTATATGAGCCGATTGTTCTTTGTGGTCTTTATGGGGCCGGAAAAGAAAGAAAACCATCCTAAGGAATCACCTTGGAGTATGACCATTCCCTTGATGATTCTGGCTTTCTTCAGCGTTTTCGGAGGCTTTGTGGCGTTACCGGAGCATAACTTTTCCTACTATGTTCACTATGGAGAATTCCATCATGAAGCGATTGCCTGGGGCTTAGCCGGAATTTCCGTGGTTGCGGGACTTTTGGGGATTGGATTAGCTTATGCCACCTACGTCAAAAAAGCGATCTCGGCTGACGATGTGGTTGCGCGCTTTCCATTCGTGTACAAACTGCTCAAAAATAAATACTATATCGATGAGCTCTATCTCTGGTTAATTCATAACATCATGGATGGTCTGGGTAAGATCCTGTACTGGGTTGATATCTATATCGTGGACGGGATAGTCAACGGACTCGCCTTAATCACGCGAGGCAGCGGTAAAGTCCTCCGTCGAACCCATACAGGACAACTACAAACGTACGCTATGGTGTTCTTTTTCGCAGTGGTCGTCCTATTCATGGTCTTCGCCTTTGGAGAAGGTCAGCTGGCGGCTCTAAACCCCTTAGCGACGCTAGGAGGTGTGAAATAATGTCGGCACTACCAACCGTAGGTTCCATGTCAATGCTTCTGCCCTTCACGCTGCTAGCACCGATCGTGGCCATGCTCTTGATTGTTTTCATGCCCAAGGAAGAAAC
>NZ_JAJDOO010000008.1:0-129646 GCF_020595055.1 Desulfosporosinus shakirovi
GCTATTTAGAGGCCACTCCTGCAGCCCATTTTATTCACAGTTACTCAAAGAAGGGTATACTGAACCCCATAGGCGAGACAGTAAATTGAAGAATTAGGTTATACTGGTAACATGAGTAAAACGAGAAAAACCTTTACCCTAGAATTTAAAGCCCAAGTTGTTCTTCAATTACTGCGGGAGGAAACTACGGTTAATGAGCTAGCTGCCACGCATCAGATCAGTCCCGTCGTAATTGGTCGCTGGAAGACTCAGTTTCAGGAACGAGCGTTTGAAGTGTTTAAGAAAGGCCCCTCTGACGCCGAGCAGGTCCTTGTAGAGAAGGAAGATCAAATTGCAGAACTTGAGCGAAAAGTAGGCCAATTAACGATCGAAGTTGATTGGATGAAAAAAAATCTAGAGAATTACGGGGCAGATAGTAAGCGTATGGAACTTGTTGAACACCATCACGAGCATTTGACGGTGAAGCGTCAGTGTGAACTATTATCGGTTAATCGTAGTAGCACTTACAGGAAACCGAAGGTTACCGGTCCGGATGAGGAAACCATTGGAATAATGCACAAGATTGATGCGATCCATACCGCCCATCCCACGTTTGGGTATCGCAAAATTACGGATATCCTTTGTAAGGATGCGATAATCAATCGTAAGAGTGTACGTCGGTTAATGAAAGCAATGGATATTATTACAATTTATCCGAAACCCAATCTCAGCAAACGTTACCATGCCCAATATGTTAAACCCTATCTGTTGAGAAATCTTAAGATAGTACGACCGAACCAGGTTTGGGGCGTGGATCTAACGTACGTAAAGATGGAAAAAGGATTTATGTATCTTTTTATAATTATTGATTGGTACAGTAGGCTGATTGTGGATTATGAGCTGTCGAGCACTCTGGAGAAGGGGTTCGTTATGACCTGTCTAAAACGAGCCTTTAGTCGAACCAGGCCAGAAATCATGAATAGCGATCAGGGTAGTCATTTTACCAATCCGGATTATATCAAGCTTCTTGAGGATAACGGAATCAGAATCTCGATGGATGGCAAAGGCCAGGCCTTGGACAATGTCAGGACAGAACGGTTCTTTCGCAGTATCAAGTATGATGATATCTATATCAACGACTATCTCAACCCAAGAGAGCTGCGAAAGGGCATTAACGAGTACATAGTTATGTATAACACTTATCGTCCACATGATTCTCTTGGAGGTGAAATTCCGGTAAATGTTTATTATGGAAAGTCATCAACAGAAGTTGCCTAAATTTCGTCGTCTCTTGACCCAAAATCAAGGCTTTACATGGGGGCGGCGGATGCTACCCTTAATCAGGGAATGGGGCAACCCCAAAGGAATACATCATTATGAGCCTCATTCCTCGACCCATATAAGCATCCGACGTAGGGTCCCATGTCAAGCCTAACCCCAGAGGTCTATTCTCGAAATCTAACCTCAAACGTCCCTTAGTCAAACTCGATAAAATTTAATTGGAAAGGAGATAACTTAAATTTCGAAAATCGTGTCTTGACAATGGGGAACGGTATAATCGTGTATGCGAGTACTCAAACGGTTCATTATCTCCAACATTATCTAGCTAAGATATTTGATCTGAAAGAGGGAGATGTGCGGGTACTCAAAACAAATATTGGCGGTGGCTTTGGAGCTAAAATGGATCCATCCGGCCTTGATTTTGCCGCGGTGGCTCTTGCCAAGAAGACCGGTCGGCCGGTAAAAATGTTTTTTGACAGGGAAGATATGTTTTTTAATAACCGTGGCCGTCACCCCATATTTATGGAAGTTAAGAGCGGGGTGACCAAAGAAGGTAAACTATTAGGGGTGCATTGCAATTTTGTCATGGAAGGAGGGGCTTATACGGGTCTTGGAGTCGTTTCCGCCTATTATGCAGGGACATTGCTCACAGTTTTATACGATTTTGATAATTATAAATTTGATATGCTGAGGGTTGTAACCAACCTTCCGCCAAACGGTGCCCAGCGCGGTCATGGGCAGCCGCAGCCCAGGTATGCTTTCGAAAGCCATCTGGATAATATAGCCAAAGAACTGGGGATTGACCCCATAGAAATACGCTTCAGAAATGCCCGCCGTCCCGGCACGGTAACAGTAAACGGTTTTAAAGTGGATTCCTACGGTTTGAAGGAATGCCTGGAAAAAGCCCGTGACATTTCAGGCTGGCGGGAGAAAAAGGGCAAGTTGCCCTGGTGCCGGGGCATGGGGATAGGAAATGGCGGTTTTGTTTCAGGAGCAGGTTATGCCATCTACCGGACAGACAAACCTCACTCAATGGCTATGATTAAGGTAATGATGACGGAACTTCAGCGATTCTATACATTGGGGCTGTTGAAATAGGACAGGGTAGTGATACGGTGCTTGCTCAAATGGCAGCCGAGGCCATGGGCTACCCCTATGAGTGTATGAAAGTTGTGGCTGCTGATACAGACTTGGCGGCCCACGACTTGGGAGCCTACGCCAGCAGGCAGACCCTGATGAGCGGCTGGGCCGTAAAGCGGGCAGGGGACGAAATTAAAAAGCTTATTTTGGAAACTGCCGCGGGTATGATGGAAGTTAAGCCCGAGGAACTGGACTGCAGGGAAGCGATTGTGTTTGTTAAGGAAAATCCCGAAGTTACAAAAACCTTTGCCGAGGTAGCACAGAAATATTTTGCAACTACGGGCCAGCTCATAGGACAAGGTTCGTACAAACCGCCAAAGCTTGGGGGAGTTCATAAAGGTTCTGCAGTGGGGACGTCCCCGGCATATAGTTGCGCTACTCAGATTGCAGAGGTTGAGATCGATGAGGAGAGCGGAGAAGTGGAAGTCATAGGGGCCTGGGACGTTCATGACAGCGGGATGGTAATTAATCCGGCGCTGTTGCACGGGCAGGTACATGGTGCCTTTTATATGGGCATAGGTGAATCCATTTGGGAAGAAGTCCTTTTTGATAAGAATGGGAAGCTCTTAAACGGGAACCTTGCTGAATACAGATTGCCTACGGCGCTGGATATGCCTCCGGTAGCCTCGGAACTGGTCGATACTGTGGACCCTAATGCCCCTTGGGGAGTAAAAGAGGTTGGAGAGGGAGCTACTACTCCGACGCTTGGTTGTATATCCAACGCTATCTTTGATGCCATTGGAATCCTGCTGTTGCAATAGTGAGGAGAAATAATTTGTGGGGGCGGTAATTCGCCCCCGTATTAAGAGCAAGCATTGAATAAAACTTGTCAGTTGGGACGGAGAATTATGATTAAACAAAACCTACAATGCACCGGTTGTATATAAAACTTTTCTCATTTTAGAAGAAATCGCTAATTCAGATAACGAGCTGGGCATTAGTGACCTATCCCGCAGGCTAAATATCCACAAGAGTACTGTTCTAGGGATTACTCAAGCCTTAACCAAAGTTAGGGCGCTACACCAGAATACGAACAAAAAATTTAGGCTGGGTTCTGCCCTGGCCCGGTTGGGTTACCAGGTCAAGTTGGGGTTGGATTTAAGAACAATTACCTGCCCATTTATGAATGAACTTTGCAGAAAATATCAGGAAACAATACTTTTGGGCGCTTTTGATGAACAGGGCATCACCATTATCGAAAAGGCCGAAAGTCCAGTAGAATTTAAAATTACAGCACAGGTAGGTGCAAGGATCCCCTTATTTGCTGGGGCGACAGGAAAAGTTTTTCTTTCTGGATTACAGGAACTGGTGATCAGGGAAGTCATTAAGGAAGACACCTTGCCCAAATTTACCGAAAATTCCATCACCAACAAAGATGATTATTTTAAAGAGTTGCTAATGGTACGCGAAAAAGGTTTTGCCACTGATTTTGAAGAGTATATACGGGGAGTAAATGCCATCAGCGTTCCGCTCAACGGTCCATTGGAACGACCGGTAGCAGCATTGTGGATGGTGGGTTTTAGCCGCGGGCTATTCGTCCAGGATGGGAGCGTTTAAACCTTTATTGCCTTTGGGGAGACCACGGTTATTGAAAAGGCGGTTAGCAGTTTTCTGGTAGCAGGTATTCAAGATATAAGAGTGGTTGTTGGTCACCGGGCTGATGAGGTTATCCCCTATTGGACCGCCTGGGAGTAAAAAGCATCATTAATGATTGTTATTCCAGTGGAATGTACTCGTCGATAACGGCCGGGGTAAGAAGTTTGAACCTGAGGTGCAGGCGGTTTTTCTCCTGCCCGGGGATAACCCGCATGTTAAACCACAGACTATCTTGGAGCTAATTAAGTTCTATAAGGAGAGTAAGGCGGGGATTATATATCCATGTTTCAAAGGATTGCGGGGACACCCACCGCTCATCTCTGCTAGGTATATAAAAAGTATACTTGCTTGGAATCAGCCGGGAGGGTTAAGGGTGCTGCTGAGTAATTATGCAATGGATGCCCTGAAAGTGGAGGTGGCGGACCAGGGAGTAGTGCTAGACATGGATAATCCCACGGACAGAAGGTGTTGGAAAACTGCACCTATTAGGGAAAAATCTAATATTGCGCACCACCTCTTCCCCGGTTGGATTGAGTATTACAGGGAAAGAGAGCTCGATTTCGGGCTCTCTTTTATTACGCTTATATTACGGCTTGAACGTGCTGAGCAGATTTTCCGAAATGGGTAAAGTCCTATTTCTCGTTTGACTCCACCAAATACATAACTATCTAATTATTAAAATGCATATGTTTACACTTATAATAATGTATAATATAATTCAAGAAAGATGAAGGAAAGGAGGAAAATGCCAAATGCCTTAGATAAAAATGTACATAATCTAGAGGAGATATACCTAGATAGAACTTACGGAGAGTAATCGTAGGATGGGAGAGTAGCTCAATATGAGAAAAGATTTTCGTCACTTTACAGCTGTACTTATTATTATATTATTATCCTTGTCTTCAATGGCTTGTTCAACAAACACGGTTCAAAACCAATCTCAACCTAAATCAACAGAAGAAAAAGTCCTGCGTATGGACGAGGAAAACTTGGGTTATCCCTCTGTATACACTGTATCTTCACGGGGCAGAGGGTATTTAATGATGAGCTTTATTTTTGACACTTTGACTTGGAAAGATGAAAAGGGAGTTATCCCACTGTTGGCAGAAAAGTGGGAGGTGACGCCTGATCAGAAAACGTGGACCTTCCAGCTTGTTAAAAATGCCAAGTTTACGGATGGTAGGCCACTCACTGCTGAAGATGTTAAGTTTTCCTTTGACTACATAAAACAACACCCTCACCCTTGGGTCTATCTAAACATGCTTGACGAAGTCAAGGTGATCGACGAATACACGATCCAAATCAGTCTTAATCAGATCTATGCACCCTTTATTACGGATGTGGCTGGAAACGTCCCCATTATACCAAAGCATATTTGGCAGGATATCAAAGAACCTCAAAACTTTGATACCCCGGAAGCGGTGATCGGTTCAGGACCTTTCACGCTAGCGAGTTACGACAAAACGGCAGGGACTTATATCTATCAAGCGAATAAAGATTATTTCTATGGTGAGCCTGTTGTCGATAAGCTCATTTTTAGTCTTAGCCAAAATCCGAAAGAGGCTCTTAAAAAAGGCGAACTCGATGTTGCCCAGAGAACGAAATACGGTGAGGCCATCCAGCTTCAAAAGGAGGGAAAGTTTAAAGTTATCGAAGGACCGGGTCTGTGGGTTGGCAGGATGTATTTTAACTTTGGAGTACCAGAGTTTAACCAACGTGAGCTGAGACAGGCTTTATATTACGCCATCAACCGTCAAGAGTTGGTCGAAAAAGCGTCTAAGAATAGTGCCATAGCGGGCAATCCTGGGCATATTCATCCCGATTCTGAATGGTATTCTAAAGATGTAAAGCAGTATGAATTTAATTCTGATAAAGCGAAACAACTCTTGGATGTAGCGGGAATGAAGGACGTCAATCAAGATGGCACGAGGGATTTCCTGGGTAAATCCATGGAGTACGAATTCATCGTCACGGATGATCGGGTTAATGAAGCAGAAATGATTAAAAATTATTGTTCTGCAGTAGGGATTAAAATAAATGTTAAAGCCATGGATGGGCAGAGCCTAGATTCCTTAATGAAGGAAGGGAAATTTCAGTTAGCCCTCAATGGGCATGGTTCCTTTGGTGGAGATCCGGTGTTACTTGCCAGGTTTGCTTCGGAAAAAGTTACTCAAGGGTCTACGCCCAAAATAACAACTCAGGGCGGAAAAGGTTGGTCTAATGATGAATTTGATCAACTCTTTACTGAGCAGTTACGGGAAAATGATCACTCTAAGCGCTACCAAAAGGTTGCCGAACTGCAAAAAATTATTGCCGAGGAACTGCCGACGTTAACCTTATATTATAAGAAAATTACCTTTGCCTACAATCAGAATAAATTTGACGGTTGGTTCTTCACGAAAGACGGGGTCGCTATCGCTGTGCCCACGACACAAAACAAGCTGGTCTATATTAAGGGACAGTGGAAATAGTACGGGGATCAATGATGAAGATTCTAAAGAAGACGATTATTTATGTAGTTCTGGTAGCTTCCATAAGTTTTTTACTGCCCAGGTTAATCCCGGGTAGTCCTTTCTTTTTTTTCCATTCGGATATGTATGTGCTCAATACCATGATGCCGGAAGATAGCTTTAACTCCTTTGTCCAATACTATCACCCAGACAAACCTGTACCAGAGCAGTTTTTGGTGTATCTCAAAGATCTCTTGAAGTTTGATCTGGGGAGGTCCTTCTATTATAAACTGCCTGTTGCTGAGTTATTGACGGGGTGCTTGGGTTGGACAATTTTCTTATCCTTTGTATCCATTGGAATTTCATCCGGTATAGGAATACCTTTAGGCTTATTTTATGCGGTTAGGAAGGGTGGAAAAAGGGCAGTTTGGCTGAACGTTTTTACTGGGCTAAACTCTGTGCCGGTTATTGTAATAGCTATCCTTATACAAATGTTGTTAAGTTATAAGTTTGACCTGTTTCCTTCGAGTGGAGCATACACTCCGGGAATCAGCGTTAGTGACCCTGGTTGGATACTGGATGTAATAGGGCATGCTATTTTACCTTTATGGGTACTTGTTTTGGCTGAACTGCCTCCAATTTTTATCTTGACTTATAATACCTGTTCTAGAACCAAGAACCAACCCTTTGTGGAAATGGCCCAGTATCTTAATATTCAAGAGCACGTTATAAATTTTAAGTACATCTTGAAGAACACCTTACCCGAGATTCTGAGCAAGATAAATATTCAGTTTCTCTACGCTATCTCGGGAGTCTTATTTGTCGAAGTGGTATTTTCGTATCCGGGTATCGGAACCCTGCTCAAGACCGCCGCCTACAGCAGGGACTACCCACTCTTGCAGGGAATTCTGCTGGTCACGGGTATTTACGGAATTGTGATTAATTTAATCTTTGAACTAATCATCAAAAGGTTAAACCCGAGGGTACAGGCATGATAATTTTTCGTTCAAATAAAGGATCCTGGATTATTATACTGGTCATGGCTCTGATAGGATTAACCTACCCGTTGATTTCTCCCTACGAGGCCGGTGATTTTAGTTTTGATTCCTTAGTGTCCCCATCTTTCGATCATTTTTTGGGAACCGATGAAATGGGCCATGATATTTTATCCATGCTCCTCGTCGGCTTCAGGGTATCGATCGGAATTGCAATAGCTGCATCAGTATTAGCCACGTTAATCGGGACAGTCCTAGCGATCATAGCCGCTTACTATAAAGGCTTAGTCGATCGGATGATTGTGAGGATGACGGAAGTGTTTATTCTTGTCCCGGAAATTGTGGTCTTGCTTTTTATTACGGCGATTGCCAAGCCAACGGTTTATAACAGCATTCTGGCGATTGTTTTTTTTTCCTGGAGTAAAATCACTAGGATTATCCGAGCCAAAGCTCTCAGTGTTATTGAGCTGGAAAAGGTTCAATACACCCTGCTTTTGAAAGGCAACATCTTTGATATTACTCTAAAAATGTGGCGAGAATTGTATCCTGCAGTTGCCACGATGTTTGTTTTCCTGTGTGGGAAAGCGGCTGTGTATGAATCCACCTTGGCCTTTTTCGGGATAGGAGACCCTCTGGCCAAATCCTGGGGGCAGATTATGCGGAATGCTTTAGATTATGAAGGGATTTTTAGTGGCAATACCTATTTATGGTATCTTCTGCCGCCGCTCCTTTGTATTTTGATTTTCGTGTTGGCTATTTCTAGGGTTGCCTATAACGTTGATGAAATTAGAAGTTAGAAGTGAAACATAATGATTTTGAAGGTTAGTAAGTTTAAAGCAAGGTATTCTAGTAATTTTTCCTGGTGGAGTTATCCAAAACTTGAACTGAGGAAGGGTATGTGTTTGGCGATCATGGGCAAAACCGGGTGTGGTAAGACCACCTTGTTAAATGCCCTTTTTAGTCATTCTTTCACAGGCATGGTGGAATACGACCTTGCTGAACTAATGGGGAAGGATCTGCGGGTCTGGGGGAGGGAGCGGTATCAAGCCATCAGTTATATGCCCCAATATGCCCAAAACGGCTTAAACCCGACATTAACCATCGGAGAACAAATTGAGCTGGTTAAAAGAAGCTGCAAGGTACCTGACTCAAGGCTGGACTTATTTTTTCAAGATCTAGGCTTAGAGAAAGAGATCAGTCGTTTATACCCTTTTCAGATTAGTGGGGGAATGAAGCAAAGAGTGATCATTTTAATGGGATTTATCAAACAGCCTCAGCTCTTTATCTTGGATGAACCTTCCTCTGCCTTAGATTTTATGACCTTATCTAAGACCATGGATTTTCTTAAAAAGCGAAAACATGAGGGAGCGGGCCTAATTGTTGTGTCCCATCATTTAGGGTTTGCAACGAGTATCGCTGACAAGGTGATTGAGCTGTAGCATACTCTCTAACCAATGGAAATTGAGTAGAGCTGAACTCTATCAGGAGGTTAAAATGTCTGAACTGTTAAAAGGGAGGAACCTGAGCAAATCCTTTGACACTCCTTTTGGGAGAGCGGTGATCCTGAACGGAATAAACCTGAAGCTAGAGGAAGGGAGTATTATTGCCCTAATCGGGGAGAGTGGCGGGGGCAAAACCACGCTTTGCAGAATCTTGATGGGTTTGGAAACAGCAGATTCAGGCAGTGTATTTTTGCAGGGAAAAGAGGTAGGAGGACTTAGAAAGCGCAGTTTTGCAGAATGTGCGTCTATTCAGTATGTCTTCCAGGATCCTTACGCCTCCATGGCGGATGAAGCAACGGTTATTAGCACCCTGTCTGAGCCGGCAAGACTCTGTAAACGAAATCATCGAGATTACTTGGAACCTGAGGAAGCACTTGTTTTAGCAGGGCTTTCTGGGGAAGAATTTATGGACCGGAAAATAAAGAGCCTTAGTGGCGGGCAAAGGCAAAAAATCGCCATAGCCCGTGCCTTGATTACACGTCCTCAAATTATTATTGCGGATGAAAGCACGTCTATGCTTGACGAAGGTTCTGCGCAGGAAATGAGTTCGATTTTTAGCAGAGTAAATAAACTGCTGGGGATTAGCTTTATTATCGTGACTCATAACAAAAAGATATTGTTTGATTTATGCACCTTCATACTTGTCCTTTATCAAGGGAAAATCGTAGAAGCAGGGCTGAAAGAAAAGGTCTTGACCTCACCCCAAGCGGAATATACGCGTCAATATTTGGAGTGCATGTTAAATATTGAAGGGAGAACTGACGTTGAGCAAAGTAATGTACGTAAATCTTACGGCTGAAACCTTGGAAGAACGGGAATGTAATGATGCAATCAGTCAATATTATGGCAGAGGGCTGACTTCCTACCTTGTTAAAGAAAATGTGCCTCCACATGTAGGGAGACATAGTGCGGAAAATTGTCTTATTTTAGTGCCGGGGCTTCTATCGGGAACCTTTGCGCCAAGTACTGGGAGATTGAGTATTGCAGCAAAGAAAGCTCAGGATTCCGGAATACAATACCTGAACTTAGCGGGGCCTTTTTCACAAAAGATGGCTTGTTTGGGCATTGTGGCCATTGTGATTACGGGTAAAAATCTAGAAGCTATTCCAGCTGTTATAAGCTTCGACGAAGGTGGGGGGCAGATCCTAAAGGTCACTTGTTTAAAGGAAAGAGAAATATCTGAGACCATCAGCTATATTCGGAATAATATCGGAAGGGGAAAGGACACAGCGGTCATCGGGATTGGTTCTGCAGGGGAACATTTATTGCCGATTGCTTCTGTGTTCACTACCTATCCCGAAGGTAATCCCCTCTTTAACTGTGCCAGGGGCGGAATGGGAGATGTTTTTGGCTCCAAAGGCTTAAAGGCAGTGGCAGTCACGACGAAAGCTAACTTTACCAGCAAGGTCGTTAATGTCACTGAAATGGAAAGAGCATCTAAAAGGCTGGCCAGAATCATTATCGATCATCCGGTATGTGGGGGAGCTCTGCCTGCTTATGGTTCAATTACTTTAATGAAAATGATGAAGAGTAACAAGTTAAATCTTAGTTCGATCAAAGAGACTCCTCAGAGTAAGATCATAGCAGAGAACCAGAGGGTTGATCGGCCTAAAGTGGGTAGCCCCAGAATCAACCGCACTTGTGCCCCGTTATGTGTTGTGGGCTGTCTAAACCGTCATGCCCGCGGCAATGAAACCCTGTTGGCATCCCCAGCTGAGAGTGAGGTTTCGGCAGCCCTGGAGGATTTTGGTATAGAAGACGCTACATTTGCCTCGAAGTTTAATAGAATAGCCTTTGAACAAGGGATTGATTCAGTTGAATTTCTATTTTGTTGCACCTTATATTACAAAATCAAGGATATCAAGGCAGGTAAAGATGAATTATTAGCGGCTCTCAATGAAGTGAAAGAGCTAACCGATTTGGGCAGAATTCTGGCTTCCAGGACGGAAGGATTATATCAGCTATATCATGATCACACCAAGTTGTTGCCGATGGTCACCCGGCCCTCCATTGCTGAGGAACATAACTTTAATATAAAATTAAATTTTAAAGTTGCAGGGTGTGAGGATTTAGAGGACAAACAATATCTATATGCCAATATGCTGACCTTAGGCAATCTGGGCATTTGTCTTTTTACCTCATTTGCGATTATAGAAAGTCGTGAGGCCATGGACCTGCTTGCGGTCTTGTTTCAGGCTAAAACAGGACGTAAGCTTGTGGCCAACGATCTGATCAGGTATTCTGTTGATTGCCTTAAGGTTGAGGAGGACTATGAAAAACAAGCCAAGCTACTAAGTCTGCAAAAAGAAATACCTGAGTTCGTTAAGGTCCTCCATAGGTATTTTGGCAAAGGCGTGAACGAATGAAGGATAAGCTATCCGTTGCGATTCTGCCAATGGCTCTCGGCGCTTTTTCTGCAGCCTTGGACAACAATGTCTTAAATATCTGTCTGCCCCTATTAGCCAAGGAATTTGAAACAGATCTGGGTACGGTCCAATTTGTGTCATCTTCTTATGTATTCGCTATTTGCAGTTTATTGTTGTTTTTTGCTATCTCTCAGCATCCAATGGCAGAAAATACGTTTTTAGTACAGGGACTACTTTGTTTTCACTGGGGAGCTTGGCCGCGGCCTTTTCTCCTAATATTTTTATGCTTATTCTCTTTAGGATAATTCAGGGGATGGGTGCTGCTATGTTCATGGCCAACGGTATGGCCTTGATAAACTCCCATTTCAGTAACGAGGTGAAGGGAAGAGCGTTTGGGATTATCTTTACTGCCACATCTGTTGCCAGTATTATAGGTCCAGTTGCAGGAGGGGCTATTGCCAAAATCTGGGGTTGGCGTGCAATTTTTTTCTCAATAACCCCGATGGGTGCTTTAGCTGGGGTGATGGCTCTCAAACTATTAGACAAAGAGGATCAAAAACCAATAAAATCCTTTGATTTAATAGGGTCAGTTTTGAGTATTCTCGGTGTATTCGCCTTTTTTAGCTGTTTTTATCTTGTGAAGAGCAGGTATCCATTGCTCGCTCTTGTTGCTTTAGCAGGGGCTGTTGCTCTATTTTATTTTTTCAGAAACAGTCAAAGAGGAAATTCGAATCCTGTCCTAAACCCAAAGATCTGGGACCTAAAAAACTTTCGCCAGGCAAATATGCAGTCTGGATTGATCTTCGCCATTATGATGGCAGTTTCAGTCGTTTTACCTTTCTATTTTCATAATGTTTTTGGGTACTCTTCCGCCTACTCAGGCATGTTTCTGGCTACTATGGCCCTTTCAATAGTAGCTGTTTCCTAGTACGCCCAGCATGGACGCTTACTAGTCGGTGCAAGTCCGATACGGGGGTTGATAGTGCCAACCGTTAGCTAAGGGCAAAGCATCACTCACTTTATTGAAGAAAGGCTAAAGCTAAAAGTCAATAAAGAAAAGAGTGCAGTAGATAGACCGTGGAAATTAAAATTCTTAGGGTTCTCGTTCTACCACAAGAGAGGTGGAATGGGGATAAGAATCCTATGCAAAGTGTGCCCCAGGAATTTGCGGCTATGGCAGCAAGCCTCAATGTTCTTTCACCCCAATGCCGGAATTGCGATTGGGATTGCTTTATCAGGAATAGGATATAGTGCTTTTATAAGTTTTGATTTACCATCGGATATGGCGGACGCCAGTGTATTAGGATTGTTTCTATTTGTAAATGTCTTAGTTCGAAAAATAGAGGTTCACTAATATCATTCTGCCAGTAAGCAGTAGTTGTATGCGCCTAAGTAAAGATTGGAATTATTGAGTCCTCTGCAGACAAAGAGTTTACATATGTTATACAATCCTTTGAACAAACTGGAAAATGAGTTTGTTCAAAGGATTTTCTTTTCAATAGGTATTATTGCAATAAGAATTATCACTCTTTAATTGGAATCCATACTAATTAATGATAAAATCAGACAAGGGGTGAGTGGAGAAATGAGTGAAGATAATAAAATGTGGCAATGCCAAATCTCAAGTTGTGGATATATTTATAATCCAGATAAAGGGTGTAAGAAAAGTAAAATACCTAAAGATGTTCCTTTTGAGGATTTGCCGGATACTTGGAGATGTCCATTATGCGGGGCTGGTAAAAAGATGTTTAAACCTGTGTAAATAGATTAAGATTGGTTGGTTTTAAGGACCAAGCGCTTAAATTAATGATTTTAGTGCTTGCAGGTACTTGTTGTATTAAACGAGTACCTTTTTTGCGTTCGCAGTTATAAGGAATTAAGCTGACAGATTTCTGTATTTCCATCGTATGGTATAAATGTATAAAAGAAAGTGGATTGTAAAACATATATTATTGATTGTGTTGAGTGCAATCGTGCCTGCTTTATGTATTGTCAGGCAGTGATTTGGTATGTATTGGAGCAAAATAAGTTCTTGAAAGCAGAGGGAGGCAAAATGCAAAACCAAGATTTACCCAGAGGAATGAATGACAAACCGGGCCTAATACCTAGGCAAGTGATGCCGGAAAATCTGGAATCCCTGATAAACAACATCCTGAGTTGGATTACGCCTACCGAAATGTATTACGCTTCGGAACCATCTCTATCCGACGATACAGATGCAATCTTGGGCTTTAGGTCTGGGCGGTGAAGTGGAAAACCGTTTAGTTTTACTTATGAGGATCTGAAAAAAATGCCTTCGGTTAGCAAATTTGTAACGACGGAATGCTCAGGCAATAAACGTGCTTTTATGGAACCGCCAGTCCCTGGATCGGCGCAGTAGGCAATGTCAAATGGACAGGGTGCCCCTAACTTATCTCCTAGATCAGGCGAAACTTAAGGATTCAGCCGTAGAGCTTATTTTTACAGGGGAAGAAACTGGAATTCGCCCCGATATGGATACTCCGGTCAACTATGAGCGAAGCTTGCCGTTAGACAGATCGTTGATGGCTGAGTGTATTTTGGCCTTGAAAATAAATGACGAACCAATACCTCCAAAGGGGAAAAGATTCATCTAGGGCAACATACCGTCAGGGGGCTTGCTTGGACGGGAAAAGGGACTATTGATAAAGTAGAAGTAAGTTTAGACAACGGTATGACTTGGAATTCTGCACAGTTAAAGAGCTCGGAACATGAGCAATATACTTGGACCTTATGGGAATATTCATGGAATATTACTGCTCCGGGTCATTATTCCTTATTAGCCAGAGCTTTTGACAGTTACGGAAATGTTCAACCTAAGGCGGCTCCTTGGAATGCCAAAGGGTACGGAAATAATTCGATTCACCAGATTAAGCTTATGGTACCTCAAATCCTCCATTAATTACAGGCGGTTTTATCTTGATTATTCATGGCGGGAGATACTCTCTCTGCTAAAAGCAGTCGGTAGAAGCTGACTGCTTTTGGTTTTAAGGGTGAAATAAAATTTAGGACAGAAGGAAATTTGTTGTTTTTGAAAATATTAAAGCTCCTGCAATGCAGGAGCTAAATTACATAAAGGTATTTTACATAACGGGGTAAAGTCTTAAGTCAGATTGAAAATCGTTAGAGTTTGCAACTTTTTAAGTTCTTGGTCAAGGACGTCGCTTAGAGAAATATCTAGGGCGTTAGCTAAAGCCGCTATGTAAAACAGTTGTTTTCCCAATTCTGCAGCAATTATATCTTGGCAGTTATCACAAACGAATCCTTCGAGTTGGCTGTCCAAGAGCTCCTTTAAGTCAGCGAGGCTTGCATCAGGGGGGATGGGTTTTTTGCGTGCATTTACTGCGTGGCAACCACAACTAGTCACAGATTTGACGACGGCTCGGTTAACACGCGCTGAAGTTTCTTGTCCTTTGGACAAGATATCCAGAATGCTTTGATGCCGGATTAAGAGGGATTTTACCGTGTCTTGGAATTGGTCAGTGAGTTGCTCCATGTGTGCTATCCTCACTCCTTTCTGCCATCTCTATTATACCGAGGTGGCTGGTCAGTTGTCAATTTTCAACAGTAACAAGGCTAAAAAAGGTAAATTGACAGGCTAAAGACTTGTATGATATAATTTTAAAATTTTGACCCGGGCTACGTTCCTTGCTATAATAATAGATAAGGGGGTGGCCGAATGTTTAAGGTTGGTGACAAAGTTGTCTATCCGATGCACGGTGCCGGAATTATTGAGTCAATCGAAGAACGGGAAGTTCTTGGAGAAAAAAGCCAATATTATGTCATGCACTTACCAGTAGGGAATATGAAGTTGTTTATTCCCTTGAACAATGTGGAGAACCTTGGCTTAAGGCAAGTTATTTCTCCCACTATGGTCCAAGACGTATTAGAGGTACTTAGGACCAAAGATACGGCAGCTACCTTAGCTTGGAATCGGCGCTATCGGGCAAACTTAGAGAAGATCAAGAGTGGAAACATTTTCGAAGTTGCCAATGTTGTTCGAAGCCTTGCTCAAAGGGACAATGAAAAAGGACTTTCTACTGGGGAAAAAAAGATGTATGAAAATGCTTGTCAAATTCTTATTAGTGAACTCGTTTTGACAGAGGGATCAGAAGAAGAAGCTGTCAGACAATGGCTTTCATCTGCTTTGATTTTGGCTTAGATTTTTTTTGATTGAATTATTGGCGTCTTATTGAGGTCATGGCTGAAAAGTATTTCGTTGCACGACTCGAATTAAGATTCGATGAAAGCGCCGCACTTAAACAAGGATTTGTTGTAAGATAACTGCCATGACTTAAACTGGACGTTCATGAGTTAAGCGTCGCCATCAACCACGTATTACTAAATCAAATGAGCTGGAACTTAGAACACCGCCAGGACTCATCAGAGATGGTTGAGATTAAAACACCGGCATGGATGGCAGGTGTCGTATTGGCAAGAGTTCGCAAGGAAAATAGATTTAATGTCGAGCAAAAGAATCGCTTAAAAAGGGTTAAATTGCCTTTGGTTGAAAAATAATGAAATCCAAAGTATAATTGGAAAGACTTTTAGTCAAAATAGGTTAAAAGGAGGTGAAAAGATGATTCGCAATTTGATACGCGGGATCATCACTCTGTTATTAGGGGCAGTAGGATTTTATCTGAACTATATTCTTTTTAGCCTCGGCTTTTTAAAAACCCTTGGATGGGATGGGTCGCCTGTATGGACATACGCCATAATGAGTATTTTATTTGGTATTATCGGATTTTTAGTTGCTCCTTTTAGTATCCGATCTTTTCTTGCTTTAATGCGGTGGATGGATGCGAGGTTAACTAGAGTTCCTACAAATGATCTTATGGGTGGGGCCATCGGGGGGATCATTGGACTTATTATTGCAAGTTTATTTGGAAATTCATTTGTCAGTATCAAATTCTTCGGACCGCTTTTGGCAGTCCTGCTGAGTCTGTTTCTAGGTTATCTGGGTTTGACAATTGGAATGAAACGGAAAGAAGATGTCCTAAGTTTTCTTAATTTTTTCCCTAGATTTCGTGATCGAGGAGACAAGGCAGATAAAGGGGACAAAAACAAGGACGGAAAGGCTGGCCGTTCCCAAGAGTCGGTAAGCTACAAAATTCTTGATACCAGCGTAATTATTGATGGACGGATCGCAGATATCGTTAAGACTGGATTTTTAGAAGGAGTTTTGTTAATCCCAAGTTTTGTGCTCGAGGAGCTTCGACATATTGCGGATTCTTCAGACTTACTAAAACGAAATCGAGGGCGCAGAGGGCTTGATATTCTTAATCAGATTTCCAAGGAAACTGTCATCAAAGTGCATATTCATGAACAAGATTTTGATGATATAAATGAAGTTGACAGCAAACTCGTCCGGTTAGGGCAAGTATTAGGGTCGCCTCTGTTGACAAACGATTATAATCTTAACAAAGTGGCCGAACTTCAGGGAGTTAAGGTTTTAAATATTAACGAATTAGCCAATGCGCTTAAACCCATTGTATTACCAGGGGAAGAAATGTTGGTTCAAGTCATGAAAGAAGGAAAAGAGCCTGGTCAGGGTGTAGCTTATCTTGATGACGGAACGATGATCGTTGTGGATATGGGGCGGAGGTTCATGGGGCAAAACGTTGTTGTTTTAGTGACAAGTGTTCTTCAAACGGCAGCCGGGCGCATGATTTTTGCCAAGCCAAAAGCTACCTTGGAAAAAAAGCCGATGGGCCTTCGTTCGACGGATGAGGTGAATGCGATTGGCTAATATTGGGATCGTCATTCCGGCAGCCGGTCAAGGTAAACGGATGGGGGCCGGATACAACAAGCAATTCTTGATGTTGATGGAGAAACCAATTTTAGCACATACGGTAAGGCTCTTTGAAGAATCTGATTTTGTCTCGGAAATTGTAATTGTTGGGGCAGAAGGTGACATCTCGGTTATTAAAGAACTTGTTTATTATCAGGAGTTTCACAAAGTTGCGGCGGTCTGTACAGGTGGAGTGCTGCGACAAGATTCCGTTCGTGCAGGGGTTCGAGCTCTAAGTCCTACTATTCAACGGATAGTGGTGCATGATGGGGCGAGGCCCCTTTTAACATTACAAGCATTTCATAAATTTATTGAAGAAACACGAGAGTACTCTGCCGCCATTATGGGGGTCCCTATTAAAGATACGGTAAAGCGAGTTGACATATCAGGAAAAGTCCTTGATACTTTGCCGCGAGATTATTTGCGTGCCGTCCAAACCCCCCAAATTTTTGACCGAGAAATATTGGAAGAAGCACATCAGCAAGCGGCTTCCGTAGGATACTATGGTACAGATGATGCATCTTTGTTAGAATGGATGGGGCATCCTGTACAGATGGTAGAAGGTATGCAGGAGAATATTAAGGTGACTACACCGGAAGACTTGTTGTTAGCTGAACGGATACTTATGCAAAGGCGATAGCGCAACTCGATATATTAGATGTTAGATATTCAGAGTGTGAGGTACGACATGATATGCGAGTTGCAAAGTAAGCTTGCTATAGAAAAGGGACGGTGAATTGCCGCATCGGCTAGGCAGTCGAACTGCAAACCGCAAGTATAGAGAAGGGGGTGGTTAAGTATTAAAGTAGGAATCGGTTATGATGTTCATGCTCTGGTGGCGGAGCGGTCATTGATTCTTGGTGGAGTGGAAATTCCGCATGAACGTGGGTTATTGGGACACTCGGATGCGGACGTGTTGGTTCATGCGATTATGGATGCGCTTTTAGGCGCTTTGGCCTTGGGAGATATTGGAGTTTATTTTCCAGATCATGATCCAAAGTATCGAGGCATTTCAAGTCTTGCATTATTGGAGCATGTCATGAAACTTATTGAGTCACAGGGTTATCGCGTCGGAAATTTAGATAGTATCGTTATGGCAGAGCGCCCTAAGCTTGCCCCGTTTATCTCTAAAATGCGGTTTAATCTTTCACGTACTATGCATATCGAAGAAGCGTGTGTTTCAGTGAAAGCGACAACTACAGAGCGGTTGGGATTTGTGGGAAGAGAAGAAGGAATTGCTGCCCAAGCGATTGTTAGCTTAAAAAAGGTGGAGGAAGAATGATGAAAATTCGTGTTCGATTTGCACCCAGTCCAACAGGTCCACTTCACATCGGAGGAGCAAGATCGGCTTTATTTAATTATTTATGGGCTCGCAAAAACAAGGGGACATTTATTGTTCGGAGTGAGGACACTGATTTAGAACGCTCAAGCAGAGAATCTGAACATAACATTTTGGAAGCGCTTCGATGGCTGAATATTCAATGGGATGAAGGGATTGAAGTTGGCGGTGAGCATGGTCCTTATCGTCAAACGGATCGCTTAGGACTTTACAGGGAGTATACAGATAGATTGCTTGCCAGTGGGCACGCTTACTATTGTTACTGTACGGAAGAAGAGCTGGAACAAGAGAGGCAAGCATTAACTGCCAAGGGGGAGACTCCTCGATATTTGGGTAAGTGCCGTCAATTATCCGCAGAACAACGAGCTGCCTTAGAGCTTGAAGGGCGAAAGCCTGTGGTACGCTTCCTTGTTCCGGACGGACAGGCAATCCATATCCCCGATCAGGTTCGTGGGGATGTTGTATTCGAAAGTAACGGGATTGGGGATTACGTTATTGTTAAATCAGATGGAATTCCCACCTATAATTTTGCAGTCGTTGTTGACGATATTTCTATGGCTATTACGCATGTGATTCGGGGAGAAGAACACCTTTCTAATACCCCTCGACAGGTTCTCGTTTATGAAGCGCTAGGGTCTCCTGCCCCTCAATTTGCTCATATTTCTCTCATTCTAAATACGGAGGGAGGAAAAATGAGCAAGCGGGATGGGGATACTGCGGTTATAGACTATCAACAAAAAGGGTATCTTCCAGAAGCCATTGTTAATTTTATTGCCCTGCTTGGTTGGGCGCCATCAGGAGAAGAAGAGTTTTATACCCTTGATGAATTGGCAGACGTTTTTTCATTGGATCGGGTTTCTAAGAGTCCTGCCGTTTTTGATCGGCCTAAGCTGGATTATATTAACACGCATTACATTAAGGAGTCCTCAGCTGAACGCTTAGCAGAACTGGCTCTGCCTTATATAGATGAATTAGGCATTCTTCCCTATGAGGAGCGGTCAGCAGAACAACAGCAGTGGTTAATTAGCTTTATTAATGCTATTTCCGAGAAAATATCTCATCTGTCCGAAGTAAAGGATTTTATCCATTATTTCCATGGTGATATTCCCCTAAAGCCTGAAGGTGAAGCTTTAGAAGTGTTAAAAGGAGAACAAGTTCCTAGTGTTTTGACCCTATTTAGGGAGAAAGTGCAGGGAACAGAGTTGCTCTCTGGAGAAACTGTAAAAGTGCTATTGAAGCAAATGACAAAGGAATTAAAACTTGGGGGTAAATTTGTCTACATGCCTGTTCGGGTAGCTTTGACCGGGCAAATGCACGGACCGGAGCTCTATGATATCATCCCGTTGTTGGGGCTTAAGAATGTCCTGGGCCGAATTACGGTTACAGAGGCGAGATATTTAAGTTAGAACGGCCAACGCAGTGATTGACAGAGTTTGCAGACTGCCTTATAATGGGATACAAACTATAGTTTTATAACTCAATTATGATTTAGGACGATGATGAGAAAGAGTACAAAGAGGAATTGCGACTAGCGAGAATGGGATAGTGGAAGCCATTTGCAAGGAGTATTTGGAAGTGCGTCTCGGAGTTGATTGGAAGAAAATTGAAGTATTTCAATCCGTATTGGCTGCGTTAAAGCTTTGAGCTGGAACGACATGTCGTTCAAACAGAGTGGGACCGCGGAACCTTTCGTCTCTGGACGAAAAGGTTCCGCTTTTTTGTGTTGATTTAGCTCCATTATGAAGTCAAGTTGAAGTATGGTAATATATTCTAAAGGGAAAAGGGTGAAGCTAAGATGTTTGGACAGATGAAACGTGATATAAAAGTAATTTTTGAACGAGATCCTGCAGCAAGAAGTATTTGGGAGGTTGTATTTTGTTATCCTGGGTTTCATGCTGTGCTTTTCCACAGAATGGCTCATTGGCTGTACCTTCGTAATCTGATCCTCATCCCGCGCATGATCTCTCAGTGTTCCCGCTTTTTAACAGGAATAGAAATCCATCCGGGTGCAAAGATAGGCCAAGGGCTTTTCATTGACCATGGAACGGGGGTGGTCATCGGCGAAACTGCGGAGGTCGGGGACAATGTTACCCTGTATCAAGGAGTTACTTTAGGCGGGACAGGCAAAGAAAAAGGGAAAAGGCATCCGACTATAGGGAATAATGTAGTTATTGGAGCGGGGGCCAGGGTATTAGGTTCCTTTAAAGTTGGAGATAATGTAAAAATTGGAGCTGGGTCAGTTGTTAATAAGCCTGTTCCCAGTGATACTACAGTGGTAGGTGTACCGGGGCGGATTGTCCTCCACCATGGGGTGCCGATAAAAGATCCTGATTTAAGACACGATGATCTTCCGGATCCAGTCAATGAGATGCTGAGATGCCTAATGCAACGTGTGGAATATTTGGAACAAAGGTTAAAGGAAGAGGAGAGTCGATACAATGTCTTTGAAATTATACAACACCATGACCCGGCAAAAAGAGGAGTTTAAGCCCAGAGAGAGCGGAAAAGTTGCGATGTATGTATGCGGTCCGACAACCTATAATTACTTCCATGCGGGAAATGCACGAATGTTTGTTGTATTTGACATGATTAGGCGTTATTTTTTATATAAAAGACATGATGTTCGTTATGTCCAGAATTTTACGGACGTGGATGATAAAATTATTCAACGAGGTAACATTGAAGGGATGGACCCTTTGGCCTTGGGCCAAAAATATATTGAGGAGTACTTTAAAGATGCCAAAGCACTGAACCTGTTACCAGCAACCGTTCATCCCAAGGCTACAGAACATATTCCTGAAATGATCGAGATTATTCAAGGTCTTATTGATTCGGGCCTAGGTTATGAAGTGGAAGGGGATGTTTACTTTGCGGTAGATCATTTTCCTAATTACGGGAAGCTGTCTGGCAGAACGCTTGAAGATATGAAGGCAGGAGCAAGAGTTGAAGTCGATGAGCGCAAACGACACCCGATGGATTTTGCACTTTGGAAAAAGGCTAAACCCGGAGAGCCTTTTTGGGAAAGTCCATGGGGTGAGGGGCGTCCGGGCTGGCACATCGAGTGTACAGCTATGTCGTTAAAATATTTAGGGGCAGGATTTGACATTCATGGTGGGGGGGAGGACCTCGCATTCCCACATCATGAAAATGAGATTGCCCAAACGGAAGGTTATTTGAAAGGAAAGACCTTCGCTCGGTATTGGATGCATAATGCGTTTCTTACTATTAATCAAGAAAAGATGTCTAAGTCCTTGGGCAATTTTTTCACTATTCGCGAGTTATTAGTGAATTCTCCGGGAGAAGTCATTCGTTTTTATTTACTGGGAACTCATTATCGCAGTCCCCTGGATTTTAACGACCAAAACTTAATTATGGCCCAAAAGGGATTGGAACGTTTGCAAACCAGTGTCCGTTTGGCTCAAGAGGCTCTGGGCAGAGAAGGCTCTGCCAAAAACCAGCAGAGCCAAGCTGAGCTGTTAAAGGCTTCTAAAGAGGCGCGTGAAGCGTTTGAAAAGGCAATGGATGATGATTTTAATTCAGCACTAGCTTATGCAGCACTCTTTGATCTGGCCAAAACGATGAATGGGTATGTTCATGAGAATCCTGTACCTTCGGAAGAACTGGCGGAAGCCCAAGGGACTTTAGTGGAGCTTGGAGATGTTTTAGGTTTTGACTTGCTTCATCCGGCCCAAGTTCATATTGAAAACGATGAGATATTAACCCAGGTTATGGATGCCGTCTTGCAAATCCGTTCAATATCACGCCAGAAAAAGGATTGGGAAATGGCTGATTTTATTCGCGATGTTCTGAAAGAAAAAGGAATTATTATTGAGGATACACCGCAAGGTGCAAGGTGGCAAATAAAAGAAATAATTGAAAGGTGACTTATGCGAAATTGGCAGGAAATGAATGCCTTAACTCTAGCTTATTTGGGAGATGCGGTCTATGAACTTTGGGTTCGTACACATTTGTTGGAATTAGGGCATGAAAAGGTCAAGGAACTTCATGAACAGGCGATCAGCTATGTTCGGGCCGGTACTCAAGCCCAGGTTTTGCATGTGCTTCTGCCCGACCTTAATGAGGTTGAACAGCAGGTTGTTATGCGCGGGCGGAATACCAAGAGCGGGCATCCTAAAAATGTAGATGTTGTAACCTATCGACATGCAACAGGGTTTGAAAGCCTAGTGGGTTATTGGCAATTAAGCGGACAAACTGATCGAATGCGTTGGGCGTTTGATAAAGTGGACGAAATTGCTTCGTCATGAAGAATTGCCTAAACCTAAACAATCTATGGGAGTATTCCTGATGGAGTAAGCTGGATAAAGGGATTTAGTTAGGAAGATGATCGGGAAGGGTTGGCGTGCAAATATAATTATTACGTATGAGTGAGGGGTCTATAGTGAGTAAGGCGGATAATATTTTTATTGCGATGTGTACTAATATCCTTGAAAACGGGATTTCTTCTGAGGGTGAGGTTGTCAGAGCCAAATGGGATGATGGCACACTGGCTAATACTGTTAAGAGATTTGCCGTAATTAATAGATACGATCTTTCGGAAGAGTTTCCAATTCTTACATTGAGACCCACAAACTTAGTGGCAGCGATTGATGAGTTACTATGGATTTGGCAGAAGAAATCCAATAATATCAAAGATCTGAACAGCGATATTTGGAATAGTTGGGCTGATGAAGATGGGTCAATAGGAAAAGCATACGGATATCAATTGGGTGTCAAACATCAGTACAGTGAAGGGGAGTTTGATCAGGTCGACAGGGTACTGTATGACTTGAGACATAATCCGTATAGCAGAAGAATTATGGTTAATATGTACAATCACAATGATCTGCATGAAATGAACTTATATCCTTGTGCTTACAGCATGACCCTAAATGTTACTGGAAGGAAGCTTAACGCCATATTAAATCAACGATCTCAAGACATACTGGTTGCGAATAACTGGAACGTATGTCAGTATGCGATTCTTGTACATATGTTGGCTCAAGTTAGTAACCTGGAGGTTGGAGAATTTGTACATGTTATTGCTGATGCCCACATATACGACAGGCATATACCGTTAATTACAGATTTGATTCAAAGGGCCCCATTTCCAGCACCCAAGTTATTAATTAACAAAGATATAAAAGACTTTTATGACTTTAAAGTTGGGGATTTTGTGTTAGAAGGTTACCAAAGCGGTCTACAAATTAAAAATATTCCCGTTGCGATTTAAAAAGGAGAGTTTATGAAAGCTATTGCAGCCGTAGATTTGAATTGGGGAATTGGGTACAGAGGAAATTTGTTAAAACGAATTCCCGACGACATGAAGTTTTTTAAGCAAATGACTTTAGGTAAAGTCGTGATTATGGGAAGAGAGACATTTGAGTCATTGCCGGGACAAGAACCTCTGAAAGACAGAGTTAATATTGTTCTAAGTAAGAGCGAGCGCTTTGACAACGAAAGGGTAATATTATGTCGTTCTCTGGATGAACTGTACTCTGAACTGGAAAAGTATGATACGGACGATGTTTTTGTCGTGGGCGGGGAATCGGTTTATTCTCAGCTTTTAGCATCTTGTACTGAAGCGTATGTAACTAAAATTGAGGAAAAATATGTAGCAGATAAATATTTCGTTAATTTAGATAAGAATAAGGCGTGGAAATTAGTATCTGCCACCAATTTGCAAAACCATGAAAACATTGGTTATAAGTTTGTAAAATATGCATTAGTTGGCTAAATACAGTTTGGTGAAGAAACTGGAGTTTGTCGACAAGGCGTCTGTAGTTGTGGAAAAATGAAAACCCTCGAATAGAAAGAAGTGGACTACTTGAACGAAGAAATGGTTTATGGGAAGAATCCTGTGGTGGAACTTCTGAAAAGCGGGAAACCCGTTAATAAAGTTCTTCTTGTCACGGAAGGTGCGGGTAGCCGAAATCAAGAAATTATCTCGTTATTGCATGAACGAAATATTCCTTACCAATTTGTGGATCGTCAGACTCTTGACCGTTTAACAAATCGTGAACGGCACCAGGGAATGCTGGCCTATGTTGCAGCGAGGGAGTATGCAAGTATAGAGGACATTCTGGCCTTAGCTGAGGAGCGGCAAGAGGCCCCGTTTATCTTGATGCTTGATGAGATCGAAGACCCTCATAATCTGGGGGCGTTATTAAGGACTGTAGACGCTGTAGGAGCCCACGGGGTTATTATCCCCAAGCGGAGAAGCGTAGCCTTAACAGGAACGGTAGCCAAGACATCCGCTGGGGCTGTTGAACATGTCAGGGTAGCCCGCGTTAGTAATTTGGTTCAAACTTTAAACGATTTAAAGAAAAAGGGATGTTGGGTTTCTGGCGCTGAAGCAGGAGGAAAAGATGCTTTCAAGGCAGATCTCACAGGTCCGCGGGTAATCGTAATTGGCAGTGAAGGTAAAGGGATAAGCCGTTTACTTCGAGAAAATTGTGATGAGATTGTAAGCCTGCCCATGAAAGGAACGATCACTTCCTTAAACGCTAGCGTTGCTGGATCTGTCATGCTTTATGAAGTTCTCAGACAGAGAATCCACTCCAATTAGAAGTTATTATTGCTTGAATTACCAAAATATGAGTTAGCTGAACTTTCCCAAGGAGATATGGCAAATGTGAATTTATTGTGTTCTTCCGCGCTATTTGCCATATCCAGAAGCTCTATTTTTCACATAATTTGGAACCTTGAATTCGTATCTCGATCTAGGACCTCACGAATAGCGACAGAACAACCAAAACTTCGCCTTGACGCTTTTCTTTAGGGTCGAGTATAATGAGGGTGTTCTCGTGGACGAGGGCTAGCTGAGATTGCGTCTTCTTCGTGACGACATTGTAGGGGGGATCAACTTGACTCTTCAAGCCCAACCAGAACTACCGGAGTGCGAAATCATCGACGTTATCGTGGATGAAGAGGTGGTTGAGCTTGCCAAGGAAGGCGACGCTGCAGCACTGGAGTATCTAATTAACAAATATAAAAACTTTGTTAGAGCTAAAGCACGTTCTTACTTTCTTATTGGCGCTGATCGTGAAGATATTATCCAAGAGGGTATGATTGGACTCTATAAGGCAATACGAGATTTTCGCGGGGACAAACTCTCTTCCTTTAGAGCCTTTGCTGAATTATGTATCACACGACAGATAATTACTGCGATCAAAACTGCGACAAGGCAAAAACATATTCCGTTAAACTCATATGTTTCCTTGAACAAACCCATTTATGACGAAGATTCGGACAGGACTCTGCTCGATGTAATCTCGGGAACCCGAATCACAGATCCTGAAGAACTAATCATCAGTCGGGAAGAATTTGACGACATTGAAGAAAAAATGGGCGAAATCCTTAGTTCTTTAGAGTGGAAAGTACTTATGTCATACTTGGAAGGCAAATCTTATCAAGAGATTGCTGTAGACCTGAGAAGACATGTGAAATCAATCGATAACGCGTTGCAACGGGTTAAGAGAAAGCTTGAACGATATCTTGAGCGGCGAGATGGTTAAAGTTACATATTTCTTTATTGATAAAAAGACTTGCATTATCAATAAAGAAATGGTAAACTACGTAAGTGCCTTGGGGTGATGATTGTCGCACACGGGAATTAGTGCCGATGTAGCTCAATTGGTAGAGCAGCTGATTTGTAATCAGCAGGTTACAGGTTCGAGTCCTGCCATCGGCTCCATGACTTAATGAGGATTGCATGACATAGTTTAGCAATAAACATTTATAACTGCATGGTAACTTCACAAAGGCTGACAAGTGTAGTGATCACACAGGAGAACTAAAGCGGTACGTCGCGGGGTGGAGCAGTGGTAGCTCGTCGGGCTCATAACCCGAAGGTCGTTGGTTCAAATCCGGCCCCCGCAACCAAGTCTGATTTAGACAGCGAAGCTGTCTTTTTTGTTATACTGGGTTAGAAGTATAACAAATCGCCATCCCGGTACTTTGCCATTCATGGCGGTGTTCAAATCTCAACTACATTGGGTGAGTCATGGTGGTGCTTAATCTCAACCGTTACTTGGTTGAGTCTTGACTACAGGGGCACTCGTCCGTCCTGAGCGAGTCAAGCCAGCGCCAGCCAAGTTTTCTTCACAAGATGTTTTTTCTTGACAGTAAAATTATCTTATGATAAAGTATTTTGAGTAATGGAAAAAATACAGCGTCCTACCGTTGTCCGGGAGGTGTTCGTGAATGCGTGTTGGCATTATTTTAGCGTGTACGGATTGCAAGCACCGTAACTATGCTACTATGAAAAATAAGAAAAATAACCCAGATCGCTTGGAAACTCAAAAGTTTTGCAAGTTTTGCAAGAGCCACACTCTGCATAAGGAAACAAAGTAATTTTTTTTTGCAAAGGTTTGTGTACGCCAGGAGGCGTTGTCACGGAGTCGATGATATGGATGTCTGTAAGGATGTGAAGTGATGGGCGAGTTGAAGAAACCGGCCAATACTCTGCGACAAAAAGATAAGGCGATGGAGTATTTCCGCGGGGTTTTGAGCGAACTCAAGAAAGTTCATTGGCCAAGCCGCAGGCAGTTGCTTACCTACACAGTAGTTGTGTTTTTTGCGGTAGCAATTGTATCCATTCTGATGTGGATTGTTGATAGCGGTTTAAGTGCGGCCTTGACCAAGCTGCTGCCCTAAACATAAGTTTCAACGGCAGTGTCTGAGGAGGTCCCTGAGAAATGGCAAAAGATTGGTTTGTGATTCATACCTATTCTGGCTATGAGAACAAGGTTAAGATGAATCTAGAAAAACGTGTTGAATCTATGAACATGGAAGAAAAGATTTTTCGAGTGCTTGTTCCCATGGAAGATGAAATTGAGTTCAAAAATGGCAAACAAAAGATTACAAAGCGCAAGGTATATCCGGG
Source organism: Desulfosporosinus shakirovi (assembly GCF_020595055.1). GTDB lineage: Bacteria > Bacillota > Desulfitobacteriia > Desulfitobacteriales > Desulfitobacteriaceae > Desulfosporosinus > Desulfosporosinus shakirovi. Next base: position 27,342 of record NZ_JAJDOO010000008.1, read on the forward strand.
TTACGTCCTTGTCGAGATGGAAATGACGGATGACTCATGGTATGTTGTTCGTAATACTCCGGGAGTGACAGGGTTTGTTGGCTCTGGGACTAAGCCTATTCCGTTGCTTGACAGTGAGGTTGTAACCATTTTACAACAAATGGGGATGGATGAAATTCAAACTCGGATTGATTTTGATATTAATCAAAGCGTCCAGGTTATTGCTGGTCCGTTCAAGGATTTTGTTGGGGTGGTTCGAGAAATCCTTGCTGACAAAGGAAAGCTTCGGGTTGAGGTATCTATGTTTGGAAGAGAGACACCCGTTGAACTTGAGTTCGCACAGGTTCAAAAATTAGACTAATAAATGTTATCCTAACAAGGGGGTGTAAATGACAATGGCAAAGAAAGTAATTGGGTTGGTAAAATTAGCGATCAATGCAGGAAAGGCAACACCGGCACCTCCGGTTGGTCCAGCTTTGGGTCAGCACGGCGTTAATATTATGGGCTTTTGCAAAGAGTACAATGAACGTACTAAAGATCAAGCTGGGCTTATTATTCCGGTAGAAATTACAGTATACGAAGATCGTTCCTTTACCTTTATTACCAAAACTCCACCAGCAGCAGTGTTGCTTAAGAAAGCTGCTAATATTAATTCGGGGTCTTCTGAACCGAATCGCAAAAAAGTTGCAGCTGTTCCTAAATCGAAGATACGCGAAATAGCGGACATTAAGATGAAGGACTTAAACGCAGCAAGCATTGAAGCGGCAATGCGCATGATCGAAGGAACAGCGCGGAGCATGGGAATCGACGTAGTCGAAGGTTAAGTGAAATTTTGTGGGAGGGCTAAGCCCGCATAACCACAAGGAGGTTAATAGAATGGCTAAAGTAGGGAAAAAATATCAAGAGGCTGTAAAATCGTTTGATCGTATTGCACTCTACGAACCAACAGAGGCTTTATCAATTGTAAAGACTAACGCTAAAGCTAAGTTTGATGAGACTGTGGAAGTTGCTTTCAAATTAGGCATTGATACCCGTCATGCAGATCAACAAATTCGGGGTGCCATTGTTCTTCCGAACGGAACAGGTAAAACCCGCTCCGTGTTGGTGTTTGCTAAAGGGGAAAAGGCCAAAGAAGCAGAATTGGCAGGAGCAGATTTTGTTGGAGCCGAGGATATGATTGCTAAGATCGAACAAGGTTGGTTCGGTTTTGAAGTAGTGGTAGCAACACCAGACATGATGGGAATGGTTGGTAAATTAGGTCGAGTACTCGGACCTAAAGGCCTTATGCCAAACCCGAAAACTGGAACGGTTACCCTTGATGTAACTCGTGCGATCAAAGAGATTAAGGCTGGTAAGATTGAATACCGTGCAGATAAGGCTGGCATTATACATGCACCAATCGGTAAAGCCTCATTCGGTGTGGAACAACTACTGGAAAACTATCGCGTGTTAGGAGAAACTTTGCTTAAAGCGAAGCCTGCAGCTGCCAAAGGTCAATACATGCGGAGTGTCACAGTGTCCTCTACAATGGGACCGGGCGTACGCATTAACCCTGCAAAAGCAGTCTAAACACAGGTATGCTTGACAGTGTTCTATAAATGGGATAAACTTATCAGGAATTTAATATGTCCGCTGTAGAAAGCAGGTGCCGAAAGGCTTAATGTCCTGCCGAGGTTGGAAGATTACGCCGAAAGATATTCATTTGGCATTCTTAACCTCTGCAAGCGCGGAGGTTTTTTGCTGGGTTTATCTATAGGGAAGGAGGTACACAGAATGCCTAACATCGAAGAAAAAAGTCTGGTAGTCTCGGAGATTAAAGAAAAGTTTCAACAGTCTTCAGGTATAGTTTTAGCCGATTACCGCGGTTTAACTGTGGCCCAAGTAACGCAATTGCGTTCTCAACTGCGTAATGCTGGAGTCGAGTATCGGGTTTTGAAAAACACCCTCGTACGTCGCGCCGCTGATGAGTTAGGGGTAGAGGGGCTTGATTCCTATCTTAAAGGACCGACAGCACTCGCCTTTAGTGCAGATCCTGTTGCTCCGGCCAAAATATTAATGGACTTTGCTAAAGCAAACAAGCTCAAAAAGTTCCAGATTAAAGCTGGAGTATTAGAGGGGAAAGTTATCGGAGCTGAGGGCGTTAAAGCTCTTGCTGATCTGCCTTCTCGCGAAGTCTTGCTCACTATGGTTCTAAGAGGTATGCAAGCTCCTCTTACAGGTATGGTTAATGTTCTTCAAGGACCGATCCGTAAAATGGGGTATGCGTTGGAAGAAGTACGTAAACTTAAGGCTGCTCAATAGTTTTATTATCTAGATAACAATAATGTTTTATAATTTTAAGGGGGAAATTAAAAATGTCTAAAGTAAATGAAATTCTCGAAGCCGTAAAAGGCTTAACTGTTCTCGAATTGGCTGAACTTGTAAAGGCTTTTGAAGAGGAATTCGGCGTAAGCGCTGCTGCTCCAGTAGCGGTTGCAGGCGTAGCATCTGCAGCTCCTGCAGCAGATGCAGCTGAAGAAAAAACCGAGTTTGATGTTATGCTTATGAACTGCGGAGCTTCCAAAATTGGCGTTATTAAAGTAGTTCGTGAAGCAACCGGCCTTGGGCTTAAAGAAGCAAAAGACCTCGTAGACAATGCACCAAAACCAGTTAAAGAAAAAGTCTCAAAAGACGAAGCTGAAGCTTTAAAAGCTAAGTTAACTGAAGCCGGTGCAACCGTCGAAGTTAAGTAAGAGTTTATAGCAGAAGGTACTCTCTTGTAGAGAGTACCTTCTTTATTTTGGATAGGCAGTAAATTTGAACAAATTTGCACTTTTAGAATAGAATAGTAAAATACTGAATTCAAGCCTAAAAACTAAAATGTTTTCTTGACAGAGGGGTTCCGTTTTGTTATACTTTATAAATGTTACTATATGTAAATGGAATTTATTACTTAATCTATTCATGCTATGGTAATAAGTTAAAAGCATTAGATAATAAGGAGATATTATCTTTGAAATTGTCGGAATGATAGCGGAACATCATAAACAGTTAAGCGAGGTTCTTTTAAAGGCCTTGCTTTTGGCTGTATATGTCAATATATTATTAGACCTCAATGAGAGAAAACCACACTGAGGGGTGAAACGTAAATGTTCTATCCTGTTAAGGTTGGGACGCGAGAGCGCTGGAGTTACTCCAGAATCCGTGAAGTTCTCGACATGCCAAATTTAATTGAAATCCAGCAAAACTCCTATCGATGGTTTCTTGATGAAGGGTTACGCGACATGTTTCGCGATATTTCACCGATTCAAGATTTCACAGGCAATCTCGTTCTAGAATTTGTTGATTATAGCCTGGGAGAGGCTAAATATCAAGTGGAGGAGTGTAAAGAACGCGATGTTACATATGCCGCGCCACTCCGCGTAAAGGTTCGCCTGATCAACAAAGAAACTGGAGAAGTGAAGGAACAGGAAGTCTTTATGGGGGATTTCCCGTTGATGACAGACAAAGGTACCTTCATTATTAATGGAGCCGAACGTGTTATTGTCAGCCAACTTGTTCGATCGCCGGGGGTTTATTATGCCGAACAAATCGATCCCAGCGGGAAAAAGCTCTATGGAGCTACAGTTATTCCAAATCGTGGGGCTTGGCTAGAGTTTGAGACGGATGTTAACGATAATATCTTTGTAAGGGTTGACCGAACTCGTAAGCTTCCGGGCACTGTTTTAATTCGCGCCTTAGGATATGCCAGCAACGGTCAGATCTTGGAGTTATTTAACGATAATGAATATATCCGCGCTACTTTGGAAAGGGATAACTCAGAGTCGACAGAAGAAGCTTTGGTTGAAATCTATAAAAGATTAAGACCAGGTGAACCGCCGACGGTTGACAGTGCACGCTCATTATTAGAAGCATTGTTTTTCGATGCTAAACGTTATGATCTTGCTAAGGTTGGCCGATATAAACTCAATAAGAAGCTAGGCCTAGATATCCCGATGGATGTACGACATCTAACTCGCGGAGATATCGTAGCCAGTGTTCAGCGAATGCTCGCCTTGATGGAGGGTGAAGGGCATAAAGATGATATTGACCATTTAGGCAATCGGAGGTTGCGCTCTGTAGGAGAGTTGCTTCAAAATCAATTCCGAATTGGATTATCTCGTATGGAACGCGTAGTACGCGAGCGAATGACGATTCAAGATGTTGAAGTGATTACTCCTCAAGTATTAATTAACATCCGACCTGTTGTGGCTGCCATTAAGGAATTCTTTGGTAGCAGTCAGTTATCTCAATTTATGGATCAAACAAATCCGCTGGCAGAGCTAACGCATAAGCGGCGCTTAAGTGCTTTAGGACCTGGAGGATTGAGCAGAGAACGTGCCGGTTTTGAAGTTCGTGACGTCCATCATTCTCACTATGGCAGAATGTGTCCAGTGGAGACGCCGGAAGGACCAAACATTGGTCTGATTGGATCCTTAAGTACATTCGGACGCATTAATCCTTATGGCTTCATTGAAGCCCCTTACCGCAAGGCAAATAAGGAGAGCGGAAGCGTTACTGATGAAATTCATTATTTAACGGCTGACGAAGAAGAAAAATATGTTGTAGCACAGGCTAATGCGCCACTTGATAAGGATGGCAATTTTCTAGGGGAGAAAATTGATGGTCGTCATGGACCGGATTTTGTGCATGTGTCTCCGAACCAGGTTGACTATATGGACGTCTCTCCAAAGCAAATGGTATCCATCGCTACAGCACTTATCCCCTTCCTAGAGCATGATGATGCAAACAGGGCTTTAATGGGTTCAAACATGCAACGGCAAGCAGTACCGCTATTGCGAACGGATTCGCCTTATGTGGGGACTGGTATGGAATATAAGACTGCTAAGGACTCCGGTGTTTGTGCAATTACTAAACGAGCTGGGGTAGTTGAGCGGGCGACCGCTGACGAGATCATTGTCCTGGGTGATGACGGGATGACAGAAAAGCATAAACTGCTTAAATATTCTCGTTCCAACCAAGGAACCTGCATTAACCAGCGACCCATTGTTATGAAGGGGGAGCGGGTAGAGGCCAGCCAAATTATTGCCGATGGTCCATCAACTGACCATGGAGAACTTGCTTTAGGCCGTAACGTTTTAGTAGCCTTTATGACATGGGAAGGGTACAACTACGAGGATGCTATCTTGATAAGCGAAAAGCTTGTTCGAGAGGATTATTATACATCCATTCATATTGAAGAATACGAATCAGATGCCCGTGATACTAAGCTTGGACCAGAAGAAATCACTCGTGACATTCCGAATGTTGGGGAAGATGTTCTGAAAGATCTTGATGAGCGTGGAATTATTCGTATCGGAGCTGAAGTTCGTCCGGGAGATATCTTAGTTGGTAAAGTGACACCGAAGGGTGAGACGGAGCTAACGGCAGAAGAACGTTTACTTCGAGCTATTTTCGGGGAGAAAGCACGTGAGGTGCGCGATACTTCTTTACGTGTACCCCATGGGGAAGCTGGAAAAATTGTCGATGTCAAAGTGTTTACCCGCGAAAACGGGGATGAATTATCCCCTGGTGTTAATCAACTTGTTCGTGTCTATATCGCCCAAAAACGAAAAATATCTGTGGGCGATAAGGTAGCAGGACGCCACGGTAACAAAGGGGTAATTTCTCGCATTATGCGTCAAGAGGATATGCCGTTTATGCCGGATGGAACGCCGATTGAAGTAGTCCTTAATCCATTGGGCGTTCCTTCTCGGATGAACATTGGGCAGGTGCTTGAGACTCACTTAGGCATGGCGGCAAGGGCCTTAGGGATACGTATTGCAACCCCGGTCTTTGACGGTGCTACTGAGGATGATATTTTTGAAACGTTAGAGAAGGCCGGCATCTCAAGAGATGGGAAGACGATGTTGTATGATGGACGGACAGGAGATCCCTTTGACAGCAAAATCACTGTTGGCTATATGTATGTTCTCAAACTTCACCATTTAGTTGACGATAAGATTCATGCCCGTTCCACAGGTCCATATTCCCTCGTAACCCAGCAACCCTTGGGCGGTAAAGCTCAATTCGGTGGGCAACGCTTTGGAGAAATGGAAGTTTGGGCGTTGGAGGCTTATGGAGCAGCTTATACTTTACAAGAAATCCTAACGGTTAAGTCAGACGATGTCGTTGGACGTGTAAAAACATACGAAGCGATTGTTAAAGGAGAGAATATTCCTGAACCAGGAATCCCCGAATCGTTTAAGGTTTTGATAAAAGAAATGCAGAGTTTGGGACTTGATGTTAGAGTCTTGTCAGCAGATGACAGGGAAATTGAGATTCATGATACCGATGAGGATATAACGGAAACCGCAAAGGAACTTGGCATTGATCTGCATGAGGAACTACCGCTTCCTTCAACCCGAATAGTTGGGGCGAAGGATGAGGAAGACACCATGGTCGACGAGGAAGATCCTCTCGATGAATTAAATGTTGAAGTCCTTGAGGAAGAAGATATAGATCTAGGCGATCTCAAATAGTCCCCGGACGAAAGGAGCGATAAGGATTGCTAGACGTCAATAACTTCGACCGTATGCGTATCGGTTTGGCTTCCCCGGATATGATTCGTGAGTGGTCATTTGGAGAAGTAAAGAAACCTGAAACCATTAACTATCGGACCTTAAAGCCGGAACGTGAAGGTCTGTTTTGTGAAAAAATCTTTGGCCCTACTCGAGATTGGGAGTGTCATTGCGGAAAATATAAACGGGTTCGTTATAAAGGGATAGTCTGTGACCGTTGCGGTGTTGAAGTAACCCGTTCAAAAGTTCGCCGTGAGCGTATGGGACACATAGTACTTGCTGCACCGGTATCTCATATCTGGTATTTCAAGGGAATTCCAAGCCGGATGGGGCTGCTTTTGGACATGTCTCCTCGCGCTTTGGAAAAAGTCCTTTATTTTGTCTCTTATATCGTGACAGACTCTGGTGATACGTCTTTAATGAAGAAACAGCTTCTGACAGAAACAGAGTACAGGGAATATCGTGATAAATATGGGGATCGTTTTCAAGCCAGCATGGGAGCGGAAGCGGTTAAACAATTACTCGCCGAGATGGATTTAGACAAATTAAATGAAGAACTGCGAGTAGAACTAAAAGAAGTATCCGGACAGCGGAAAATCCGTGCCATTCGCCGTCTCGAGGTTGTGGAAGCCTTTAAATCTTCAGGAAACCGCCCGGATTGGATGATTATGGATGTTGTTCCTGTGATTCCTCCCGAACTGAGACCAATGGTCCAGTTGGATGGGGGTCGTTTTGCAACGTCGGACCTCAATGATCTTTATCGACGAGTGATTAATAGGAACAACCGCTTAAAGCGTCTCTTGGATCTTGGTGCACCGGATATTATCGTGAGAAACGAGAAACGGATGCTCCAGGAAGCGGTCGACGCATTGATTGACAATGGCCGTCGCGGACGTCCTGTGACTGGGCCGGGAAACAGACCGCTTAAGTCCCTCAGCGATATGTTAAAAGGAAAACAAGGCCGTTTTCGACAAAATCTCTTAGGGAAACGTGTTGATTATTCTGGACGTTCCGTTATCGTTGTTGGTCCAAATCTTAAGCTCCATCAATGTGGTCTGCCCAAGGAAATGGCCTTAGAGCTCTTCAAACCCTTCGTGATGAAAAAGCTTGTCAATGAGGGCCATGCACACAATATAAAAAGCGCTAAACGCATGGTTGAGCGGGTGCGTCCTGAGGTGTGGGATGTTCTCGAAGAAGTAATCACGGATCATCCAGTTCTCTTGAATCGTGCACCAACTCTTCACCGCTTGGGTATCCAGGCATTCGAGCCAATCCTGGTTGAAGGCAGAGCTTTACAGATCCATCCGTTAGTTTGTACAGCGTACAATGCAGACTTTGATGGTGACCAAATGGCTGTACATGTTCCGTTATCAGCAGAGGCTCAGTCTGAAGCAAGATTGCTTATGTTATCCGCGCATAATATCCTTAACCCAAAAGACGGACGACCGGTGGCCACTCCCACTCAAGATATGGTTTTAGGATCGTATTATTTAACTATGGAACGTCCGGGCGCTTTTGGAGAAGGGAAAATATTTAAAGACTATGATGAAGCTGTTTTAGCTTATGATTCTAAAGCAGTTCACTTGCAGGCTAGTATTAAAGTTCGCCGGGACGGAGAACTCTTGGAAACAACCGTTGGTCGATTGATCTTCAATTCCGTCATTCCTTCACAAATTGGTTATTTCAATGAAGTAGTTGGTAAAAAGGGACTTGCCGACATTGTAGCTAAAACCTATCGCAAGGCGGGATATGAAGCGACTGCTAACTTGTTAGACGGGCTAAAGAGTCAAGGGTTTAAATTCTCCACCAGAGCTGGGATGACTGTCGGGTTGACTGACATTACCGTTCCCAAAGAGAAAACCGAGATTCTTGGCAAAGCTGACATTGCGGTTGCCAAAACCGAACTGCAATATAGACGCGGTTTGATCACGAATGAAGAACGTTATAATCTGGTCATTGATACGTGGGCTAAAGCAACCAAAACCGTAACACAAGCTTTGATGGACACTTTAGATGTGTTTAACCCGGTTTATATGATGGCGACCTCAGGCGCGAGAGGAAATATTCAACAGTTGAGACAATTAGCAGGAATGCGGGGACTTATGGCAGATCCGTCTGGACGGACCATTGAGTTGCCTATTAAGGCTAATTTCCGCGAGGGGCTCACAGTTTTAGAGTACTTTATTTCTTCTCACGGTGCACGTAAAGGCCTGGCAGATACTGCTTTGAGAACAGCTGACTCAGGTTATCTGACCCGTCGATTGGTAGATGTCTCTCAAGACGTGATAGTGCGTGAAGAAGATTGTGGAACATTAAACGGCATTATGGTTGAGGATATTAAGGACGGTCCGGAAATAATTGAACCTTTAGTAGATCGTCTTGTCGGCCGCTTTGTATTAGAGGAGTTACTCCACCCGGAAACGGGAGAAGTGCTTGCTGTACCGGATACTGAAATGACAGAAGAACAGGCTGCAGAAATTGCTAAATGCTTTGATACAGCCATAATTCGTTCAGTCCTAACCTGCAAATCACGGTACGGAGTCTGCAAGAGATGCTATGGTCGCAACCTGGCTACAGGACGTCCAGTAGAAATGGGAGAGGCAGTAGGGATTATTGCTGCCCAATCCATTGGAGAACCTGGTACTCAGCTGACCATGCGTACGTTCCACACCGGAGGGGTTGCGGGAGACGATATAACCCAAGGTCTTCCGAGGGTAGAAGAACTTTTTGAGGCACGTAAACCTAAAGGGCAAGCGATCATCTCAGAAGCAGTTGGAAAAGTGTCAATCAGCGAAGTTAAAGGGAGACGTGAAGTGGATCTCCTGACTGAAACTGAAGAACACATAGTCTATACGATTCCTTACGGTTCGCGCCTTTGTGTCAAGGAAGGCCAGATGGTCGAAGCTGGAGACGAGTTGACTGAAGGAAGTATTAATCCCCATGATATGCTGAAAGTTAAGGGTCAGCGTGGTGTTCAAGTCTATCTTCTGGGAGAAGTTCAACGAGTTTACCGACTCCAAGGGGTAGATATTAACGACAAGCATATTGAAGTAATGGTACGTCAGATGTTACGCAAGGTAAAAATCGACGATGCTGGGGATACAAGTCTGCTTCCTGGTGGACTGATAGACGTTTTTGATTTCCAAGATGAGAACGCACGAGCTATTGCTGAAGGCGGAGAACCAGCGGTTGCGCACCCAGTACTTTTAGGAATTACCAAAGCCTCATTGGCTACGGACTCATTCCTTTCAGCGGCTTCTTTTCAAGAAACGACTCGTGTTCTAACTGAAGCGGCTATAAAAGGAAAAGTAGATCCTTTGCTTGGATTAAAAGAAAATGTCATTATCGGAAAGTTGATTCCTGCCGGTACAGGTATGTTAAGATATCAAAATGTAAAATCTTTGGAAACAAATCCGACCGAATTATTGACACGCTAGAACTCAAATGCTAAACTACTATAGTGTGATTAAGGGGGAAAGCATTTTGATGCTTGATGAAACCTTCAAACACGCCAAACAAAAAACAGTTGGGTTAAAGCAAACCCAACGAGCCCTTGAAAAAGGGCGCGTTCGGCGCGTTTATATGGCCAAAGATGCCGAAACGCATGTTCGTCGTCCTATTCTTGAATGGTGCGAGAGTCATAGCGTGGAGTGCGTTGAAGTACCCACTATGAAGGAATTAGGGAAAGCGTGCGGGATTGAAGTAGGTACAGCAATAGCAGCCTTATTGCAAGAGTAACGCCCGTATGGCTACCCAATAAAGCTGAGTTTGGAATTGCTTGTTAAATGCTGCAGCAAGCAATTCCTTGTATATTGATTTCATTAGAAAGGAGGCGGAGACATGCCGACAATTAATCAACTTATCCGTAAGGGACGTGCCACAATCGAACAAAAATCAACAGCTCCGGCTTTACAGTGGGGTTATAACTCACTTAAACGTAAGCAATATCCCTCAGGAGGATCCCCTCAAAAGCGAGGAGTTTGTACTAGGGTTTATACTACTACTCCTAAAAAACCTAACTCAGCACTCCGGAAGGTTGCTCGTGTGCGTTTAACTAATGGGCTTGAGGTAACCACCTATATTCCTGGAATCGGACACAACTTACAAGAACACTCCGTGGTTCTTATTCGTGGCGGTCGTGTTAAGGACATTCCTGGTGTGCGTTATCACGTTATTCGTGGTGCTTTGGACACAACTGCTGTTCAAAAACGCTCACAAGGTCGTTCGAAGTATGGTGCAAAACGTCCTAAGAAAGCCTAATAAGGACTCTTGAATTGTCTCAAATTGTTAATATTATGATACAAAGGAGGTTACCAAATGCCACGTAAAGGATATGTTGCCAAACGCGATGTTCTGCCAGATCCGATTTACAAGAATCAAACTCTAACCAAGTTTATCAATCAAATTATGTTAGATGGTAAAAAGGGAACGGCTGAAGCAATTTGCTACGGTGCATTTAATATGATTCAGGAAAAGTCTGGCAAAGATCCCCTAGAAGTCTTCAGTACTGCGCTAAAAAATGTTATGCCGATATTGGAAGTAAAGGCACGCCGTGTTGGGGGAGCAAACTATCAAGTCCCTATCGAAGTACGTGCTGAGCGTCGTACTACACTAGCTCTGCGTTGGCTTGTCGCTATGGCTCGTAAAAGAGGCGAGAAGACAATGCAAGAGAAGATTGCCGGAGAGTTACTTGATGCCTCTAACAATACAGGGGGTTCAGTAAAGAAAAAAGATGATATGCACAAAATGGCTGAAGCAAATAAGGCATTTGCGCATTACAAATGGTAATTTGAGACACACTGATTTTGACAGAAAGGGGGATTCTCAATGGCAAGACAATTTTCACTAGAAAATACACGTAATATAGGAATTATGGCTCATATTGACGCAGGAAAAACGACAACAACTGAACGTATCCTTTTTTATACCGGACGTGTGCATAAAATCGGGGAAGTTCATGATGGCGCTGCGACGATGGATTGGATGGTTCAGGAGCAAGAACGCGGTATTACTATTACCTCTGCGGCTACAACATGCCAATGGAAAAACAACCGGATTAATATCATTGATACACCAGGGCACGTGGACTTCACTGTGGAAGTTGAACGCTCCTTGCGTGTACTAGACGGTGCTGTAGCAGTGTTTTGTTCAGTCGGCGGCGTGGAGCCTCAATCGGAGACAGTTTGGCGTCAAGCGGATAAATACAAAGTTCCGCGGATCGCTTTTATTAACAAAATGGATCGATTGGGCGCGGATTTCTTCCGCGGAGTTTCCATGATAACTGACCGATTGGGTGCTAATCCTGTACCCATCCAACTGCCGATTGGTGTTGAGGAAAACTTCAAAGGAATCGTCGACTTAGTGACAATGACATCGACAATCTATACTGACGACCTAGGTACGACTGAAGAGCATAGTGCGATCCCAGAAGACCTAGCTGAATTAGCGAGTGAATACCGTGAAAAGTTAATTGAAGCGGTTTCTGAAACAAGCGAAGAGCTCATGATGAAGTATCTTGAAGGGGAAGCACTCACAGAACAAGAAATTCGCGACGGCATACGCCGCGGAGTCATCGGGAACAAATTTATCCCGGTCATTTGTGGTTCTGCATTCAAGAACAAAGGTGTTCAACCTTTGCTGGATGCTGTAGTTGATTATATGCCATCTCCATTAGATGTACCACCAATTAACGGAGTACATCCTGATACAGGTGCAGAAGATCAGCGTACAGCCTCGGACACTGAACCTTTCTCCGCTTTGGCTTTTAAAATTATGGCTGACCCGTTCGTGGGTAAACTTGCATTCTTCCGGGTTTATTCTGGAGTATTAGGTGCTGGTTCTTATGTCTTCAACTCAACTAAGGGCAAGCGCGAACGCATCGGACGGATCCTTCAAATGCATGCCAACCACCGCGAAGATATACAAGAAGTGCGTTCAGGTGATATCGCTGCAGCCGTCGGCTTAAAGGATACCTCGACAGGGGATACCTTATGCGACGAGAAGACTCCAATCATTCTAGAGAAAATGGTATTCCCGGAACCTGTTATCTCTGTGTCGATTGAGCCTAAGACTAAAGCCGACCAAGAAAAAATGGGCGGGGCGCTCGGCCGTTTGGCTGAGGAAGATCCGACCTTTAGAATGCACACCGATACAGAAACTGGGCAGACGATTATCGAAGGAATGGGTGAACTTCACCTCGAGATTATCGTTGACCGCTTACAGCGGGAGTTCAAAGTACAATGTGATGTCGGTCGTCCACAAGTTGCTTATAAAGAAACCATTCGGAAGACTGTTAAGTCCGAAGGGAAATTTGTTCGCCAGTCTGGTGGACGCGGTCAATACGGCCACTGTTGGATCGAGTTGGAACCTCTTGAACCTGGTAGCGGTTTCGAATTCGTTAACAAGGTAGTCGGAGGAGTTATCCCTCGGGAATACATTAATCCGATTGGAGCCGGTATCGAAGAAGCGATGCAAAATGGTATTCTTGCTGGCTATCCGCTGCTTGACATGCGTGCAACAGTGTATGACGGTTCTTATCATGATGTTGACTCTTCAGAAATGGCCTTTAAGATTGCCGGATCTATGGCATTTAAAGCCGGTGCCCTCAAAGCTGATCCTGCAATCATCGAACCGATCGAGAAAATCGAAGTGACAGTTCCTGAAGAATATATGGGAGATGTCATTGGAGATATAAGCTCGCGTCGGGGTCGGATTGAAGGAATGGAAGCGCGTGGCAATACTCAAGTTGTACGTGGATTTGTTCCGCTTTCCGAAATGTTCGGATATTCAACCGACTTACGCTCGGCAACTCAAGGCCGTGGAGTCTATGTGATGCAGTTCGATCACTATGAAGAAGTCCCAAAAGGCATTGCGGATGGTATTATTGCTAAGCGCCAAGGGTCATAGGCGAAGTTTGAGGCTCGAAGCACGAGCTTTTGTTCGGGCTTCGTAACCTCCCTGAATCATATAACTTTATAGTATATTAAAGGAGTGATAAAAATGGGAAAAGCTAAATACGAACGTACAAAACCACATGTTAATGTAGGAACCATTGGTCACGTTGACCATGGTAAAACTACTACGACAGCGGCAATCACCGTTGTTCTTTCAAAACACGGCGGCGCTGTAGCTACAGCGTTTGACCAAATCGACAAGGCTCCTGAGGAACGCGAACGTGGAATCACCATTTCCACTGCACACGTTGAGTATGAGACTGACAATCGTCACTATGCACACGTGGACTGCCCAGGACACGCTGACTATGTTAAAAACATGATCACTGGTGCTGCTCAAATGGACGGAGCGATCCTCTGTGTTTCTGCAGCTGACGGCCCTATGCCACAAACCCGTGAACATATTCTCTTGGCTCGCCAAGTAGGTGTTCCTAGTATTGTAGTTTGGCTTAACAAGGTAGACATGGTTGATGATGAAGAATTAATCGAGCTCGTTGAAATGGAACTTCGCGAACTCTTAACTGCCCAGGAGTATGATGGTGACAATGTTCCTATCATTCCTGGTTCTGGTCTAAAAGCCCTTCAGTGCGGTTGCGGAAAACGTGATTGCGAATGGTGCGGCAAGATCTGGAATCTCATGGATGCTGTTGATTCTTATATCCCAACGCCTGAGCGTGACACTGACAAGCCTTTCTTAATGCCTGTCGAGGATGTCTTCACAATTACTGGACGTGGAACGGTTGCTACAGGTCGTGTTGACCGTGGTAGAGTTAAAGTCGGTGACGAGGTTGAAATTGTCGGTTTGACGGACACTGCCCGTAAGACTGTCGTAACAGGCGTAGAGATGTTCCGTAAGCTCCTTGATTCAGCTCAAGCTGGAGATAACATTGGAGCTCTGCTTCGTGGAGTTGAGCGTAAAGATATTGAACGCGGACAGGTTTTGGCTAAAGCCGGATCAATCAAGCCTCACACCAAGTTCTCTGGTGAAGTATACGTTCTTAATAAAGAAGAAGGTGGTCGTCATACCCCGTTCTTCCATAATTATCGCCCGCAATTTTACTTCCGCACAACAGATGTAACAGGAGTAATCACTCTTCCAGAGGGTACCGAAATGGTTATGCCTGGCGACCGTGTAACGATTGAAGTTGAACTTATCACTCCAATCGCTATGGAAGAAGGACTTCGCTTTGCTATCCGTGAAGGTGGCCGTACTGTTGGTTCAGGTATCGTTGCAAAAATTAACAGCTAAGAAATATTTTTTAGGCTTAATGATGAGAGAAAAAGTCACTTTTCCTCTCATCATTAAAATCCCGTCAGCAGTCGCCAGCTGACGGAAGGTTGGATTAAACGAGAAACACACTTATCCGACTTCCGGCATCTGGCCTCTGACACCAGGAATGGCGTAAAAGGTTGCTGGACGAGTGACTCCGCTTGGTCAGGGAATTTTTACGCTCGAAACCCGTATAACGGGAATTATGAGGAGGTTGTAACTTATGAGCCAAAAGATCAGAATTCGGCTTAAAGCATTTGATCACAAAACACTTGACCAATCAGCAGAACGCATAGTTGAAACTGCAAAACGTACGGGCGCACAGGTTAGTGGACCAATTCCTCTTCCAACAGAGAAAAGCATCTACACCATTTTGCGCTCGCCACATGTCAATAAAGATTCACGGGAACAATTTGAGATGCGCACTCATAAACGCCTAATTGATATTCTTGAACCGACGCCTAAGACGGTGGATGCGCTCATGCGTTTAGATCTGCCGGCCGGTGTGGATATCGAAATTAAGTTGTAATTGGCTAAAATTAGAGTAGCAAATCACTTAACTTTGTGATATACTATCGTTATGTTTGTTGTGCGAAACACCCGGTAGCGTGGAGTTGCTGCCGGGTGGCTGGCATAATATAAATAAAATAGCGCTCTCGTGCTCTAGAGGAATCTAGCGCACTTCAAAGCGTTTAGGAGGTGGCATTCGTGTCAAAAGGAATTTTAGGTAAAAAAATTGGTATGACTCAGGTTTTTACAGCTGAAGGACGTGTGATTCCGGTTACTGTGGTTGAAGCGGGTCCTTGCCCGGTAGTGCAGAAGAAAACGATTGCAACAGATGGCTACAACGCTATCCAAGTGGGTTTTTCTATCCTTCGTGATGGCTTGAGCAATAAGCCTCGAAAAGGACATTTTCAAAAGGCTTCTCTTAAGCCTATGAGATATGTTCGTGAGTTCAGAGTCGCTGATGTCGAGAGCTATGAGATTGGGCAAGAAGTGACTGTAGATCTGTTCACAGTTGGCGACAAAGTTGATGTTGTAGGTACTTCGAAAGGGAAAGGGTTTGCCGGTATGATCAAGCGTCATAACGCAAGTCGCGGACCGATGGCACATGGATCCAAGTATCATCGTCGTTCAGGTTCCCTTGGCGCGAAAGGCCCGGCTCGAGTATTTAAAGGTCGTGAGTTGCCAGGACGTATGGGCGGCGAACGTGTAACGGTACAAAACCTGGAAGTTATCCGGGTTGATATGGATAAAAACTTGATCTTGATTAAAGGGGCTCTCCCTGGAGCGAATAAGTCGTTGCTCATTCTGAAGCCTTCTGTCAAGGCGAAGTAACACTGGGAAAGGAGGAATAAGCAATGCCGAAAGTTCAAGTAGTAAATATGCAAGGCGCAGCTGTCGGAGAAATTGAACTCAGTGAAAATGTGTTTGGAATTACTCCGAATGTCCACGTTCTTCACTCAGCAGTTGTCTCGCAATTAGCAGGAGAAAGACGGGGAACTCAGTCTGCTTTGTTACGCGGTGAAGTTCGCGGAGGTGGACGAAAACCGTGGCGTCAAAAAGGAACGGGCCGTGCACGTTCTGGAAGTACGCGCTCTCCATTGTGGAGGGGCGGCGGTGTAATCTTCGCTCCTAAACCACGTAAATATGGTTTTAAGTTACCTAAAAAAGTACGCCGATTAGCTTTGTACTCGGCTCTCTCTTCGAAAGTCTTAGAGCAACAGCTGATTGTCCTTGATGATTTAAGCATAAATGAGGCAAAAACGCGAGAGATCGTTCAAGTGCTCAAAGCTCTTAATATTGCTAAGAAGGCTATGATTGTGATGGATAATGCTGATGAGGCAGTATTCCGTTCAGCCCGTAATATCGAGGGTGTAAAAGCAATGGATGTAGCTGGAATGAATGTTTTCGACCTGCTTCATTATGACGTTCTAGTGATGACCAAAGCGGCAGTAACTAAAGCAGAGGAGGTGTTGGCGTAATGCGCGACGCACGAGATGTCCTCAAAAGTCCGGTGATATCTGAGAAGTCCGTAGGACTTGTTGAAGAGAATAAATACACCTTCTGGGTAAATCCAGCTGCGAACAAGATTGAAATAAAAGCTGCGGTGGAAAAGATGTTTAAAGTATCCGTAGTGGAAATTCGTACATTATCCGTAAAAGGTAAAATGAAGCGGGTTGGAAAATATCTTGGTAAAACATCGAACCGTAAAAAAGCGATTGCTACGCTTAAAGCTGGAGATAAGATTGAAAACTTCGCGGGCCTGTAAGCAGCTTGAAGCAAAGGAGGATAATGAAGACCTATGGCAATAAAGACTTATAAACCTACCTCTCCAAGCCGTCGGAATATGACTGGTTCGACGTATGAAGAGATTACCAGAACTGAACCTGAGCGCTCTTTAGTCAAACCCTTGACTAAGAAAGCGGGTCGTAATAACGACGGTCGCTTGAGTGTTCGCCATAAAGGCGGCGGACATAAGCGAAAGCTTCGTATCATTGACTTTAAGCGCAATAAAGATGGAATTCCTGCTCGTGTTGCGAGTATTGAATATGATCCAAATCGTTCAGCTAACATTGCATTGTTGTTTTATCAGGATGGCTTTAAAACCTATATTTTAGCTCCCAATGGTTTGAGCGTTGATCAGATGGTTGTTTCCGGTCCGGACTCTGACATTAAAGTGGGCAACTGTTTGCCGCTTCAGAACATTCCGGTCGGTACTTTGTTACACAACATCGAAATGAAACCTGGCAAGGGTGGACAAATGGTTCGCTCAGCTGGTGGATCAGCTCAACTTATGGCTAAAGAAGGATCTTATGCAACCTTAAGACTTCCATCGGGCGAGATGCGAATGATCCGTATTGAGTGCCGAGCAACCATCGGTGAAGTAGGAAATCTTGACCATGAGAACATTAATATCGGTAAAGCTGGTAGATCACGCTGGATGGGCATTCGTCCTACAGTCCGCGGATCTGTAATGAACCCTGTGGATCACCCGCACGGTGGTGGTGAAGGTCGTAACTCAATAGGTCGCAACCCATGTACTCCTTGGGGAAAACCAGCTCTGGGTGCAAAAACCCGCAAGAAGAAGAATCCGTCGAATCGCTTTATTGTGAAGCGGCGCAGTAAGTAGTCGAAAGGAGGCCCATGAATGAGCAGATCTCTGAAAAAAGGACCTTTCGTCGAATCTCGTTTACTCGAACGTGTAGAAGCGATGAACGAATCAGGTGAAAAACGCGTTATTAAGACGTGGTCCAGACGCTCAACAATTTTCCCGCAAATGGTCGGACTCACCATTGCGGTTCACGATGGACGAAAACATGTTCCTATCTATGTTACAGAAGACATGGTTGGGCATAAACTCGGAGAGTTTTCGCCCACGCGCACCTATAAGGGCCATGCTGGTAGCGAAAAATCCAGCGGCTTACGATAATTCGAGAGGAGGTTAAGGCACATGCAAGCAAAAGCAGTGGCAAAATATGTACGTATCTCTCCTCGTAAGGTACGCCAAGTTGTTAATTTGATTCGTGGCAAAAAGATCAGTGATGCGTTCGCAATCCTTCAGTTTACTCCTAATGGATCCACTGATGATGTGACCAAGGTACTGAAGTCTGCAGTCGCAAATGCAGGGCATAATTATGACATGAATGTTGATGATCTGTATATTACTGAAATATGTGTGGATCAAGGACCGACTTTAAAACGTATCAAGCCTCGAGCTATGGGACGTGCTGACCAAATCCGGAAACGGACGAGTCACATTACTGTGGTTGTAGGCGAGAAGAAGGAGGGCTAAACTGTGGGTCAAAAGGTTAATCCCAAAGGCCTCCGCGTCGGAATTATCCGGGACTGGGAAAGCCGTTGGTATGCAGATAAGAACTACATGGAACTTCTTCATGAAGATTTGAAGATTCGTGAGTTCGTAAAGAATAAACTTAAACAAGCGGGATGCCCTAAAGTCGAAATTGAGCGGGCAGCCAGTCGTGTTAAAGTATCTGTCTATGCTGCGAAGCCTGGTATTGTTATCGGACGTGGTGGCACTGAAGTCGAAAATCTGCGCAAACAACTTGAAGCCATAACAGGCAAGCAAGTAGCAGTGAATATCGTAGAAATTAAGAAGCCTGAGCTTGACGCCCAATTGGTTTCAGAAAACATTGCCCTACAACTTGAAAAACGCGTATCCTTTCGTCGGGCCATGAAGCAAACAGTTGGACGGACAATGAGGCAGGGTGCTCAAGGTATTAAAATTCAATGCAGCGGTCGTTTGGCTGGAGCCGAAATTGCCCGAACCGAATGGTATCATGAAGGAAAAGTACCCCTTCATACCCTGCGTGCAGATATTGATTACGGATTTGCCGAAGCCAATACCACGTACGGAAAAATTGGTATCAAGGTTTGGATTTATAAAGGTGAGGTTCTACCCGCCAAAAAGGCCGTCGCTCAGGTGGAAGGAGGAAACTAGATGCTAGTCCCAGCCAGAGTGAAACATCGGAAACAACATCGTGGACGCTTATCAGGTAAGGCTACACGCGGTAATAAAATCACGTTTGGTGAATTTGGCCTTATGGCTATGGAAGCAGGCTGGATTACGAATCGTCAAATTGAGGCTGCTCGTATTGCTATGACCCGTTACATTAAACGTGGCGGTCAAGTTTGGATTAAAATCTTTCCGGACAAGCCTATTACAGCTAAACCGGCTGAAACACGCATGGGTAGTGGTAAAGGGTCCCCGGAATATTGGGTAGCTGTAGTAAAGCCAGGCCGTGTAATGTTTGAATTAAACGGCGTAACGGAGGAACAAGCACGCGAGGCATTACGTCTTGCAATGCATAAACTCCCGATCAAGTGCAAGTTCGTTACCCGTGCAGATCAAGAAGGAGGTGACGCAAATGAAAACTAAGGATTTCCGAGATCTAACTAATGAAGAAGTATTAAAGGAAATCGACGAGTTCAAAACAGAACTGTTTAATTTGCGTTTCCAATTGGCAACGGGACAATTAGATAACCCGATGCGAATTCGTGAAGTCCGCAAAGGAATAGCCCGCGGTAAAACGATTCTTCGTGAGCGCGAGTTAAAGATTGAACGTGCCTAAGGTGAGAAAGGAGGCATTTTAACGTGGAAAGAGCCCAACGTAAGGTTCGATCTGGCAAAGTTGTCAGTGACAAGATGAACAAAACTGTCGTTGTGTCAGTTGAGATCACGGAGAGTCATCCGATTTATAAAAAATCAATCACACGCACAAAGAACTATAAGGCTCATGACGAGAACAATGAAGCCCGCATCGGGGATACTGTCACGATCATGGAAACACGCCTCTTAAGTAAGGATAAGTGCTGGCGCGTAGTTGAGATAACTCAGAGATCAATTGCTCTCTAAATCTTTGATATTTAGTTCGGAAGGGGGTCAATGGAATGATCCAAGTACAAACTAGGCTTAGAGTTGGTGACAACTCAGGCGCTAAAGAGTTGATGTGTATTCGTGTGCTAGGCGGTTCAATGCGCCGATATGCAACGATTGGAGATATTATTGTTGCTTCTGTTAAACAAGCAACGCCAGGGGGCGTTGTCAAAAAGGGAGACGTTGTTAAGGCTGTAGTAGTACGAACGAAGAAAGAAATTCGGCGTACCGACGGATCTTATATACGGTTTAGCGAAAACGCGGCAGTCCTCATCAAGGATGACAAAAGTCCTCGCGGCACCCGTATCTTTGGACCAGTAGCGCGCGAGTTGCGTGATAACTACATGAAAATTATTTCCTTAGCACCGGAAGTTATCTAAGACCCATGATGGGTGGAGGTGAAGAAAGTGGCTGCTACTAAGCATAAGGTACAACCTAGCAAGATACACGTTAGAAAAGGCGACTATGTCATGGTAATCAGCGGCAAGGATGCCGGCAAAAAAGGCAAAGTCATTGATGTGATTCTTAAGAAGGGCCGTATAGTGGTTGAGAAGGCCAACATGATCAAGCGTCATACAAAACCTTCTCAAAGCATGCCTCAAGGCGGCATCGTTCAAAAAGAAGCTCCAATGGCCAGCTCGAATGTAATGTTATATTGCCAAGAGTGTAAATCCGTGACTCGTGTCAGTTATAAGGTAATGGAAGACGGTAAATTCCGCGTCTGTAAAAAGTGCGGTGTGAATCTACCGGATAAACACTAATCGCGAAAGGAGGGACCTTAGTGGCTCGTCTGCATGATAAATATTTAACCGAAATAGCTCCTGCCTTACAGCAGAAGTTTGCTTATAAAAATGTGATGCAAATTCCTAAAGTTGATAAAATCGTTATCAATATGGGTGTTGGTGAAGCGGTTCAAAACTCCAAAGCGATTGATTCTGCGGTTGGCGATCTTATGAAGATTGCTGGACAAAAGCCGATTGTCACACGAGCTAAGAAATCTATTGCGGCATTTAAACTTCGCGAAGGAATGCCCATTGGTTGCAAAGTCACTTTACGTGGTCAACGTATGTATGAATTCATGGATCGACTCTTAAACGTGGCGTTGCCTCGTGTTCGAGACTTCCGCGGTATTTCAGCAAAGGCGTTTGACGGACGTGGAAATTACACGTTGGGAATCAAGGAGCAACTGATCTTCCCTGAAATGGAGTACGATAAGATCGACAAGCTTCGTGGGATGGATGTAGTCTTTGTAACAACGGCAAAAACCGATGAGGAAGCGCGAGAGTTGCTTCGCGGATTCGGAATGCCATACCGTGATTAGAGAAAAGGAGGTTCAAGAACGTGGCTAAGACATCAATGGTTGTCCGCCAAAATCGTGGACAAAAATTCGCAGTACGTTCGCATAACCGTTGCAAGCTTTGTGGACGTCCCCATGCTTACATGCGGAAATTCGGAATTTGCCGGATTTGCTTCCGGGAGTTGGCTCACAAAGGGGAACTTCCTGGAATCACGAAGGCCAGTTGGTAAAACATTGTAAGGAAGGGGGACGACTGAAGTGTCAATGTCAGATCCGATAGCAGATTTTTTAACTCGTATCCGCAACGCGGGAATGGTTTATCACGATAAAGTTGAGGTGCCAGCATCTCGTATTAAAAGAGAGCTTGCGGAATTGCTTAAATCAGAAGGGTACATCAAGGATGTAGAATTCATTGCCGACGACAAACAAGGCGTGATTCGGATGTATTTGAAATACGGTCCAAACCGTGAGCGTGTTATTACCGGGCTGAAGCGGATAAGCCGTCCGGGACTGCGTGTTTATGCGAAAAAGGATGAAATTCCGAAAGTCCTTGGTGGACTTGGAGTCGCAGTTATTTCAACATCCAAGGGGATAATGACAGATAAGAAAGCCCGAAAAGAGGGCCTTGGTGGAGAAGTAATCTCCTACATTTGGTAATTTTCTAAGGCGGAGGTGCAATGAATGTCCAGAATTGGCAAGCGCCCCATTGGAATACCCAGTGGTGTGGACTTCAAAATAGAGAGTAACGTTGTTACCGTTAAGGGTCCAAAAGGCACCTTAACAAGAGAGATTCATTCATTAATGAACATTGCCGTAGAAGACTCACAAATCATTGTTACACGGCCAGATGATCAACCTTTAAGCCGTTCTCTGCATGGACTGACTCGCACGTTAATCGCCAACATGGTAGAGGGCGTTACGAATGGGTTTACCAAGGGTCTGGATATGGTTGGGGTTGGATATCGTGCTGCGAAGCAAGGAAACAAGTTGGTTTTAACGGTTGGAAAATCACACCCAGTTGAACTTACTCCCTTTGAGGGGATTGACTTTGAAGTTCCTGCACCCAATAAAATTTTGGTTAAAGGAATGGATAAAGAACTCGTTGGTGCTTTTGCCGCTGTTGTTCGATCCGAACGACTGCCTGAACCCTATAAAGGCAAAGGTATTAAATACGAAGGGGAAGTCATCCGTCGTAAAGTAGGTAAGACAGGTGGCAAAAAAGGTGCCAAGAAGTAATACAAATTAGGCAAGGGCAAAATCTCTTGCCAACGTGAAAGGAGTGTGTTCCCTTTGATTAAGCGCATTGATCGTAAGGCTATTCGCTTGAAAAAGCATAAAAGTATCCGCAAGAATGTTATCGGAGTTGCCGAGCGTCCTCGCTTAGCAGTGTTTCGGAGCTTGAATCATATTTATGCTCAGGTTATCAATGACGAGCTCGGAGTAACACTTGTTGCGGCTTCTTCTCTCGATCCAGAGTTCAAAGCAGCAGAATTGTCAGGTGGTAACACCGCTGGCGCTCAAAAGGTTGGCGAACTGGTTGCGAAGAAAGCCCTTGAAAAAGGAATTACGCAAGTAGTATTCGATCGTGGAGGAAATATCTATCACGGCCGAATCTCAGCATTGGCGGAATCAGCGCGAGAAGCTGGACTCAGCTTCTAAGCTTGGGTAAAGGAGGAATTTTCAAATTGGCGAAGTTCGAAGCTAATAAATCAGACATGATTGAAAAGGTTGTTCATATTGCCCGTGTGGCCAAGGTTGTTAAAGGTGGACGCCGCTTTAGCTTTAGCGCTCTGGTTGTGGTCGGAGACGGCAACGGACGTGTTGGTGCTGGACTGGGAAAAGCTGGAGAAGTTCCTGAAGCAATTCGTAAAGGAATCGAAGATGCTAAAAAGAATCTCATAAGCGTTCCTATGCACGGAACCACTATTACTCATCCCATCAATGGAATATTTGGTGCGGGACACGTGCTGTTAAAGCCGGCTTCCAAAGGAACTGGAGTTATTGCTGGAGGAGCTGTTCGTGCAGTTCTCGAGGTTGCCGGAGTTCATGACATTCTAACGAAGTCATTGGGTTCAGCAAACCCGCATAATATGGTTAATGCGACGATGACAGCCTTAAAATCTCTCAAACGTCCAGAAGAGATTGCCAAACTCCGAGGCAAGACCGTAGCAGAAGTTCTAGGTTAAGGAGGGTTGGTCATGAAAATTAAAGTGACACTAACAAAGAGCCCAATCGGATATTCTAAAGCACAGCACAAAGTGTTACAAGCACTTGGCTTGGGAAAAGTTGGATCAAGTGCAGTTCATGAAGACAGTCCTGGGATTCTGGGAATGGTTCATAAATGCATGCATTTGGTAACGGTAGAAACACTAGCTCAATAGAAGGAGGTGTAGGCCAGCATGAAATTGCATGAACTAAAGCCTGCTGAAGGATCAACACATGCACCTAAGCGCTTGGGTCGCGGCATTGGTTCCGGACATGGTAAAACTTCCGGCAAAGGACACAAGGGGCAAAATTCGCGAGCAGGCGGTGGAGTACGTCCGGGTTTTGAAGGTGGACAAAATCCTCTGTTTCGCAGAGCGCCAAAGCGTGGCTTTAATAATATTTCCAGAAAAGAAATTGTTGCATTGAATGTTCGTGACTTAGAACGTTTTGAAGATGGTACCGAAGTTACGATTGAAAGCCTCTTTGAAATTGGTTTGATCAAAGCCGCTAAAGATGGCGTTAAGATTCTGGCAACAGGGGACTTGACCAAAGCACTGACCGTCAAAATTGACAAAGTCAGCCCAGCAGCGGCAAAGAAGATAGTTGCGGCGGGTGGAAAAGTAGAGGTGGAGTAGGATGGCTGTCGATTCCCTGAAGAATGCATGGAATGTAGCGGATCTCAGGAAGAAAATCGGTTATACTTTGCTGATGTTCTTGATTTTTCGTATCGGAGCACATATTCCAACTCCCTTTATTGATCGAGAAATGCTGAACCAAATGTTTGGTTCGGGTGCCATGATGAATTTCATGGACACGATTTCTGGAGGATCCTTTAAAAGTTTATCTGTATTTGCTTTGAGTATTACCCCCTATATTACCGCATCCATCATTCTTCAGCTTCTGACGATTGTCATTCCCTCGCTTGAACGGCTTTCTAAAGAGGGCGACTATGGGCGTAAGAAGATAACACAGTATACGCGATATAGTACCGTTGCTCTGGGATTCATTCAAGCATTTGGACTTACCTACGGGATCAGGGCTGCAGTTAATATCCCCAGTCCAGCTATGAAATGGCCGACATTCCTGCTGATAGCACTTGTTCTAACAGCTGGAACCGCCTTTCTAATGTGGCTCGGAGAGGCAATCACCGAGAAGGGGATTGGAAACGGTATCTCACTCATCATCTTTGCAGGAATTGTTTCAAGAGTCCCATCAGCAATTACATCCTTGTTTGAGATGTTAAGGGTAGGGGAAATCAATGCTCTCTCACTTATCGGATTGTTGCTCATCGTTGCCTTTATCACAGCGGGCGTTATTTATGTTCAAGAAGGGCAACGCCGTGTAACAGTTCAATATGCGAAGAGAGTAGTCGGTCGTCGAGTGTATGGAGGCCAAAGCAGCCATATTCCGCTCAAGGTTAACCAAGCAGGGGTTATCCCAGTAATTTTCGCAATGTCCTTGCTTGCTTTTCCACAGACGATTGCGTCTTGGACGCCGACATCAGGTTTCGCAAGATTTGTCAACACATGGTTTACTATGAATGGCAGCATTACCTCAATCCCATACCTACTGCTCTACGGTGCGCTCATATTATTCTTCACGTACTTCTACACTTCTATCACCTTTAACCCAATTGATGTAGCTGATAATCTGAAGAAGTATGGGGGATTCATTCCCGGCCTTCGACCTGGGCGACCAACGGCAGAATATTTGTCTAAAGTATTAAACCGTATAACTCTCGCAGGTGGTTTATTTCTAGCTTTGATTGCAGTCCTACCGACACTAGTTATTGGACTTACAGGACTCAAGAACATCTATTTTGGTGGAACATCCCTTCTGATCGTGGTTGGGGTTGCGCTCGATACGATGAAACAAATTGAATCCCAACTTATGTCGAGGCATTATCAAGGATTTATGAAGTAAGAGGAGGAAGAGCAATGAAGATAATATTAATGGGTGGCCCAGGTGCAGGTAAGGGAACGCAGGCAAATCCGCTCGTGGAACGTTTCCATTTCCCACATATTTCAACAGGGGACATGTTTAGAGCAGCTATTAAAGAGGGAACTGCCTTAGGCCTTAAGGCTAAATCCTTCATGGATGCAGGCGGCTTGGTTCCTGATGAAGTGACAATTGGGATTGTTGAGGAGCGGTTAGCACTGCCTGATTGTGCGGACGGATTTCTTCTTGATGGATTTCCACGGACACTTGCTCAAGGCAGTGCTTTAGCTGGTATTTTAGAGCGCCTTGGCATGAAGCTCGATGGTGTTATCAACATTGAAGTTGACGAAGAGGTGTTAATTCCCAGATTAACTGGACGACGTGTATGCCGGAAATGCGGATCTTCTTACCATATGATCTTCAACGCTCCTAAGCAAGAAGGAGTTTGCGGTCAATGTGGAGGAGAGCTTTATCAGCGTTCTGATGACACTGTTGAAACAGCTAAGAATCGCTTAAATGTTTATAATACGCAAACAGAACCTTTGATAGCTTTTTACGAGGAAAAGGGACTGTTGAAGCGTATTAACGGGGATCAACCAATTGACCAAGTGTTTCAGGATATTCTGAAAGCTTTGGGCTAATCAGCATGATTGAGCTGAAAAATGCGAACCAATTAGTTCTAATGCGTAATGCAGGGCGGATCGTGGCTGAGACACTTGCCCTTATCCGTGAGCACGCTAAGCCCGGTGTTACAACACTGGAACTGGATCGCATAGCTGAGAAATATATTCGTGCGCAGGGTGCCATACCAGCGTTTAAAGGATATAATGGTTTTCCCGCAACGCTGTGTACCTCTGTAAATGAACAAGTAGTTCATGGAATACCCGGTTTAAGGATTCTAGAATCTGGAGATATTATAAGTATAGATTGCGGTGCACTCATTGAGGGTTACTTTGGAGATGCGGCTGTGACTTTACCAATTGGAGAAGTTGGTGAAGACCTCCAAAAACTTTTGAGAGTGACTGAAGAGTCCTTGATGCAGGGTATTGCACAAGCTAAAGTAGGCAATCGCCTTTATGACGTCTCTAATGCGGTTCAAACGCATGTTGAAGCAAATGGGTTTTCAGTAGTGCGCGATTATGTTGGGCACGGGATTGGAAAAGCCATGCATGAGGATCCTCAGATCCCGAATTTTGGCAAACCAGGCCGGGGGCCACGACTCGAGGTTGGTATGGCCTTGGCTATTGAGCCCATGGTGAACATGGGTACGTATGAAGTGCAGACGCTAAAGGATCGCTGGACTGTGGTTACGAAAGATAACCGGCCATCGGCCCATTTCGAGCACACAGTTGCAATTACGGAAAATGGCCTAGAAATTCTAACTCGATGTTAGGTGCGAGGCGTAGGGAATGCCAGAGGAGGGGTAAATAATTATGTCAAAAGAAGACGTGATTGAAGTTGAAGGTAAAGTTTTAGAGCCGTTGCCAAATGCCATGTTCCAAGTTGAGTTGGCAAATGGACACAAGGTATTAGCGCATGTCTCTGGAAAAATCCGCATGAATTTTATTAGAATTCTGCCGGGAGATCGGGTCACTGTGGAGCTTTCCCCTTATGATCTGTCTCGAGGAAGAATCACATACAGGTTTAAGTAATGACCAAAGGGAGGGATTACAGTGAAAGTAAAGCCTTCTGTTAAAAAGATCTGTGAAAAATGTAAAATTATTCGTCGCCATGGTAAAGTCATGATCATTTGTGAAAATCCGAAACACAAGCAACGACAAGGCTAAAAAGTTTCGGTTGCGCGGCTGATTGGGGAAAATCTCCAATGCACCGATTTTATATTGTTTCCAGAACTGAAATAGTGGAGGTGTAAATTTTAGATGGCACGTATCGCTGGAGTTGACTTACCGCGCGAGAAACGTTTAGAGATAGCTTTGACCTATATTTTTGGGATAGGGCTACCAACTTCACATAAGATTCTCGCTAAAACGGGTGTAAGCCCGGATGTCCGAGTGCGTGACTTGTCAGAAGATGAAGTCAGCAAGCTTCGGGAATTTATTGATAAAGAGATTAAAATTGAAGGCGACTTGCGTCGCGAAGTTTCCCTCAATATCAAACGTCTTATGGAAATTGGTTCTTATCGCGGGCTGCGCCATCGTCGCGGACTTCCGGTTCGAGGGCAACGCACGAAAACCAATGCCCGAACCCGTAAGGGCCCGGCTAAGACCGTTGGAGCAAAACGTAAAAAGTAATAAGGGGGGATAACCGAGATGGCACGTAAAGTTGTCCGGACAAAACGCCGGGAACGCAAGAATATTGAAAGTGGAATTGCTCATATCAAATCTACTTTCAACAATACCATGGTGACCATTACGGATACCAGCGGGAACGCACTCTCCTGGTCCAGTGCAGGTTCTCTTGGATTTAAGGGTTCTCGTAAGAGTACACCTTTTGCAGCCCAAATGGCTGCCGAAACCTGTGCTAAAGTTGCAATGGAACATGGCTTAAAAGATGTTGAATGCTATGTAAAAGGACCTGGAGCTGGACGAGAAGCTGCTATTCGAGCCCTGCAAGCTGCAGGTTTAGAAGTTAATTTAATTAAAGACGTGACACCGATTCCACACAATGGCTGTCGGCCACCGAAACGCAGAAGGGTATAGGAGGTGTGTAATCATGGCTAGATATACTGGACCAGTCTGTCGCTTATGTCGTCGTGAAGGAATAAAGTTATTCCTTAAAGGAGAACGCTGTTATACTGGTAAGTGCGCGATCGACCGTCGTGCTTACGCCCCTGGCCAACACGGCCAAGCCCGTGCAAAGAAGCCCACTGAGTATGGTCTTCAGTTGCGAGAAAAACAAAAAGCACGCCGCATGTACGGCGTCATGGAAAAACAATTCCGTAGTTATTTTGACGAGGCTGCCCGTCGTAAAGGGGTAACCGGTGAAAACTTGTTGGTTCTGCTGGAACGTCGACTTGATAATGTCGTTTTCCATTTGGGTTTTGCATCATCGCGCCCAGAAGCTCGTCAACTCGTTAATCACGGTCATTTTACCGTAAATGGTAAAAAAGTTGATATCGCTTCCTATTCGGTACGTGCTGGTGAAGTCATTGCTGTCAAAGAAGGCAGTAAGAGCTCGCCACGTATTAAACAACTCCTCGAAAACCTGGGTTCCCGAACAGTCCCCGGTTGGTTGAGCTTGGATGCCAATACTGCTGCTGGAACTGTAGTTGCACTGCCTACTCGTGAAGATATTCAACTGCCTATCCAAGAACACCTCATCGTGGAGAAATACTCCCGTTAATGTTGACGTTCAACCCATTTGGGTCGGATGGTTTGTATATCAAGTTCTCGAGAAAGAAGGTGCATTCCGATGTTAGAAATCGAGAAGCCCAGAATCGAGTGTATCGAGCGTTCTGAAGATAACTCCTATGCAAAATTCATTGTTGAACCTCTTGAGCGAGGATATGGGATCACCTTAGGAAATTCTTTAAGGCGGATTCTCCTGTCCTCTCTCGAGGGATCAGCGGTAACATCAGTCAAAATCGAAGGAGTACTACACGAGTTCTCAACGATTCCGGGTGTTTTGGAAGACGTTACAGACATTATTCTCAATTTGAAGTCTCTTGCTTTGAAGGGCTATACGGATGAGTCTAGGGTTATACGTATTGAAGCCCAGGGTGAAGGTGTTGTCTTGGCAGGAGATATTATAACTGACCCAGATATTGAGATTTTAAACAATGACTTGAAGATTGCGACATTAGATAAAGATGGTCGGCTATTTATGGAAATGACGGTAGAACGCGGCCGTGGCTACGTTCCTGCTGACAAAAATAAGAAGCCAGATCATGTCATCGGAGTTATCCCCATTGACTCCATCTTTGCCCCGATTTACAAGGTCAACTACACGGTAGAGGATACCCGGGTTGGTCAGATCACGGACTATGACAAGTTAACCCTTGAAGCATGGTCTAATGGCAGTATTTCACCGGAAGAAGCTACCAGTTCGGCAGCCAAAATCCTAAGTGATCATCTGCGCCTTTTCATGGGACTCACTGATAAACTCAATAGTATTGAGGTTTTGGTGGAAAAAGAAGAGGAAGCCAAAGATAAAATCCTCGAGATGACGATTGAGGAATTAGATCTGTCTGTTCGTTCTTACAACTGCCTGAAACGGGCAGGGATTAACTCTGTTGAAGAGTTGACCCAAAAAACGGAAGAAGACATGATTAAAGTACGTAACCTTGGTCGCAAGTCTTTAGAAGAAGTGGAATTTAAACTTAAAGACTTAGGTTTATCTTTCCGACCTGCTGAAGACTAATTCGGTGCAAAAGGAGGGGAATGTAATTGGCTTACCGCAAGTTAGGAAAAAACACTGGTCATCGCGGGGCAATGTTGCGTAACATTGTCACTTCCCTGTTAAGACATGAGCGTATTCAAACGACAGAAGCACGCGCCAAGGAACTGAATGCTATTGCTGAAAAGATGATATCACTTGGCAAGCAAGGAGATTTGGCTGCCCGTCGTTTAACAATGGCTTATCTGATGGATGAAGATGTTGTTACGAAGTTATTTGATACTATCGCGCCGAAATATGCTGACCGTCAAGGCGGCTATACTCGGATCATGAGACTCGGCTTACGTCGAGGAGATGCTGCCACAATGGTAATCATCGAACTCGTTTAATGCGGTACTTAAGGGCTGGGTTTGCTTACAAGGTTAAGCATGCCCAGCCTTTGCGGTACACCCTTAGTAAGTAGCGGAGGCTATGCTTATCATGCGAAACATTCGTCTAAAACTAGCCTATGACGGAACAAACTATCACGGATTCCAACGACAGGATGAAGCCCATGGGCCCACAGTTCAGGGAACCTTGGAAGCTGTATGGGCAAGACTCGTCGAGGAAAAGATAACTCTAGCTATGGCAGGTCGGACGGATGCGGGGGTGCACGCCTCCGGTCAAATTGTGAATTTCATGACTGCCGCCAGAATTCCCGAGGAAAAAATTCCTAAGGCATTTAACAGTCTGCTTCCAAGGGACATTCGCATACTTGAGGCGGAGTGTGTTGCGGACGACTTTAATGCCCGATGGTCAGCAAAATGGAAGCGCTATGATTATCTGATTGATAATAAGCGTATACCGGATATATTTAAGCGTCTTTATGCATCCCATATGCCCATACCCTTAAATACTGACCACATGCAACAAGCGGCTGCCTTTCTGGAAGGACGACATAATTTTAAAACCTTTGCAGCTGCAGGTGGTGATAGTAAGAGGTTTGAACGAACGATTTATAGGTGTCAAGTAAGAGAAGAAGACAACCGATTAATTAGAGTATCCTGCGTGGGAGATGGGTTTCTATACCACATGGTCCGCATTATTGTTGGAACACTCATGGAGGTAGGTAAGGGACGTACTCTCCCTGGAGAGATTCCCGAAATTATTGCCAGTCATGATCGGAAGCGCGCTCGCGTGATTGCACCTGCACACGGCTTAACCCTAGTCCATGTAAATTATACGGATGAAAGTCCATTTGAGGTTTTTAAAGTGCTTTTCAAATAAAGCTTGACATTAGGTTCAATTTCAAATAATATATCAATATGAGTTTTTATGCCTTGGATATGATTGAGCCCCATGCCCCTGGCATACGCAAGCATGATTGAGCCCCATGCGAGTGAGGAAAAACAGCAAAACTTCTAAATTGGAGGGAAAGTCATGTCCACGTTTTTTGCGAAAGCACAAGAACAGGAGCGTAAATGGTATATTATTGACGCTGAGGGAATCCCCTTGGGTCGTATTGCTACTGAAGCAGCACGTCTCCTGAGAGGTAAACATAAACCGACATTCACCCCTAATGTTGACACGGGGGATCATGTCATTATTATTAATGCTGCAAAATTAGTTTTAACAGGTAACAAACTAAACGATAAAATGTATCGTCGTCACTCAGGATATCCTGGCGGGTTAAAAGAAGTTCCTTACAAAAAGTTAATGCAAATCATGCCAGAACGAGCTATGGAACATGCTGTGAAGGGAATGCTTCCTCATAACAAGTTGGGCGCCCAAATGTACACTAAGTTAAAAGTGTACAAGGGAGATACACACCCCCATCAAGCTCAACAACCTGAAATTTGGACAATTCAGTAGGAAGGAGGAAGTAAAACATGGCAACTCAATTACAATACGCAGCGACTGGACGACGCAAAAATGCAATTGCTCGTGTTCGTCTTATTCCCGGTGAAGGAAAATTCATCATTAATAAGCGTGAATTAGCGGAGTATTTTGGTAAGAAAACTCTGGAAATGATTGTTCAACAACCATTTAATATTACAGATACACTTGCTAAATATGATGTTATTGCTCTCGCTCATGGGGGGGGAACTACTGGCCAAGCTGGTGCGATTCGTTTAGGGATTGCTCGCGCTTTGTTAAAGGCAGATATTAGTCTCCGTCCAAGTCTTAAGAGAGCTGGCTTTCTTACACGTGACCCACGTATGAAAGAGCGTCGCAAATACGGCTTGAAGAAAGCTCGTAAAGCTCCACAATTTTCGAAACGTTAATACAGTGCAATTCAAAGGAAGGGATTTATCCCTTCCTTTTTGTATTAGGAAACATATATTTGCTCACAATAGAGTTATCCTTTCACTTGTAGATTGGATACTTAAATGTTAAAAAATAGGCCCAATGTCGGCATGCTAATATTCTTTTATCCGAAAAGATAATAGTTTGAACTGGGTTGGTAAAACTTTTTGTGACAAGCCAAACGAATATTCTGAGGGTCTCCCCCATAAGGTAAGACGGAATAGACTAGGGGAGGGATAGGAATGAAACCGATTTGGGTTATAAGTGTGAAACGACGTAAGATATTTTTAGGAATTGTGCTTACACTTTTTTTGACGTTAGCTCTTGTAGCTGGATTTAGTGGACAGGACAAAGAAATATGGAGTTGGACCTTGGGAGATCGAGTCATGGTAATTGACGCAGGTCACGGAGGTGTGGACCCCGGTGCAGTTGGAATAAGCAAAGTATTAGAAAAAGATATTACCTTGGCTGTATCCAAACGCTTGCAAGCGCTGGTTCAGCAAAGTGGAGCTAAGACAATTATGGTTCGCGAAGATGACCGAGACTTAGGTACTTCTCAAGGACATTTGAGGCGGAAGAGAGAGGATTTAGCCCAACGCATCCAATTGGCGATGGACTCTCAAGCTGAAGTATATTTAAGTATTCATGCCAATAGTTTTCCCGATGCAAAACTTACAGGAGCGCAAACGTTTTATCATTCAGATTCTCCGGAAGGAAAGCTCTTAGCTCAATCGATTCAGCAAGAGCTAAACAGTATGACAGATACCAAAAGAGTTGCTAAAGGAAATCAAGATATTTATGTCTTAAAGAAGGCAAATCAGGCAGCCGTGACTGTCGAACTAGGCTTTCTTTCAAACCTTCAAGAAGAACAGTTATTGACCACTCCCGAATATCAACAAAGGTTAGCAATTGCAATCTTTCAAGGGGTAAGTACCTATTTTAGTAAACAAGCTGGTAATAAAGGTTCAAGATAAATTGGGGAATTTTGTTGAATAATATTAGTTTTGCAGGGAAATCATTTTCTTTTCGCGAATGTGTAATCAAATAAACATATCTGTGAAAGTAGGGAACATTTGTGGATATTCTGCCCATTATATTATTTCTTCTTGGCGTTTGTTTCTTGTTTTTGGGTTGGCGTTGGCAGAATCCACCCAGCGAAGAAGCCTTGACAGCCTTGAAAGGGTTAGCGTATTTGAAGAGAGAAGTTATTCGGGTACAAGATCAGGTTTATGAGCTCGAAAGTAAACTGTTAGAAGCTAGGGTGAAAGATATTCAAGAAGTTGAAAACAGAGAAATTATATCTATAGAACAAGAATCCAATGCGGAGGAACCTAGCCCTGCGGAACTTGAAGTTGGAGAAATACAAGCTAAAGAAAATCATGATTTTAGTTTGTTTAAAACGCAAGAAGAGATAATGCATAGTGAAGTTGAATCCCACCCCCATCTCTCACCAAAATACCAAGAAGTATTGGAACTTGCCGCAAACGGGCAACGTATACCGGAAATTGCTCAACGCTTGTTTTTAAGCCAAGATGCGGTAAGGATGGTATTGAGAATGCAAGCAGATGGAGGTAAGAACAGTTGAAAGTGACACGATCCTTTTGGCTTGGGTTAGGTTCAGGACTTATTTTGAGTGCTATGCTGTCTCTGTTCTTCTCTCCTCAGCAGAGGCCCTCAGATGGTCAATTAAATCCGCAAACATCGCTTCCAATAACTGAGGAGACAAAAGAACCTGATCCTGCGCCGCCCGTTCAGCCCGCCGAATCTGATCCAAAAGAGAGTTTGCCGCCTGACCCCCAAGTTTCGCCCCAAATTGATCGAGATTTTGTAATCCCAAAGGGAGCCAGTGCTGAACGAATAGCTGATTTGTTGTTTGCTCAAGAATTTATTAAGGATAAAGAGGCGTTCTTAGCGCTTACTCGTCAAATGAGAGCAGAGCGGCGTTTTAGAGCAGGAACTTTTAAATTGTTAGTTGGTCTTAGTGAGGAAGAAGTGATTTTTAGGTTGCTAAAGTAGAGGACTTGTGTGACACAGCGCTCGGTGCTTACCACGCAGAGCAAACTAACCGTTTAAGCTCCTGGCTATGGAGAGCGGGGTTCTCGCCAGATGAGCCGTCCGCAGGCCATGGATGGCCAAGTGTCCCTGTAGACATGGACGGCGAGAAGGGACCGTGTGGCTCACTGGCGGCAGTGTACATCCGACGTCCAAGGATGGACTAGTGTCCCCGGAGCCAAGGATGGCGGGAGGGGACACTGTACGCTGCCTGCCTCTGGGGTCGGAGCTTAAACGGAAGGTTACTATTTCTGCCTTTCGTAAAGAGGTCGCGCTCGTGTCACACTGCGTCCTGGGTCTTGGGACGAAGGACGAGGGGAGCGTTGCTTTGGGAGAAGGCACATTTTATGTGCGCCTTCCAGCTTGGTTTTGTGTAGAACGTGTGCAAGCCGGGGTGGTCGTGATCTGGAATTGAATATATGCTTGCAAATTGTTTGCAAGCTTTTTTCTTTTTGGGGAACATTAATATGTATCGATAAAATGGGCAATATTTTGAACCAAGGGGCTTGGTATCTTGCCTCGAATCACTCGGAGTAGAAAATTAAAAGCAGGGAGTATAAAAGCTATGCAAAAAAAAGTCATTAGGATTATTGGAGTACCTATTGATTTGGGTGCAGATCGTCGTGGAGTGGACATGGGTCCAAGTGCTATTCGATATGCTGGTTTAAATGCCAGATTAAAGGGGTTGGGTTGGAAGGTTGAGGATTACGGCAATCTGGAGGTTCCGGTTCCTGAGACGCGTGAGATCAAGGACAAGCGTCTTAAGTATCTGGAGGAAATTGTCACGATTAATGAACGTCTTCATCTCATAGTTTCTGAGGCAATAAAGGAAGGGGTGGTCCCCTTAATCCTTGGTGGAGACCATAGTTTAGGAATTGGGGCTCTAGCAGGATTGGCTTTAAGTGAAAAATCGTTTGGATTAATTTGGTTTGATACACATGGTGATTATAATTCCCTTGATACGACTGAAAGCGGTAATATTCATGGTATGCCCTTGGCAGTAGCTAATGGGATCGGTGCTCCGGAATTAACCTCCATTGGCGGGGCAAAGAAAAAATTGCGTGAGGAAAATACCGTGATTATTGGAGCGCGTGAAATGGATCCTCAAGAAAAGGAACTGCTTCGGAAGTCGAAAATAACTGTTTTTACGATGCGAGATATCGATCAAGTAGGAATGACGGAAGTGGTCAAACAAGGGATTAATATTGCTTCACAAGGGACGGATGGGATTCATATTAGTTTTGATTTGGATGTGATTGATCCTGAGGAGGCCCCAGGTGTCGGAACGCCGGTAGCAGGAGGAATTACATATCGGGAGGCACATCTAGCGATGGAACTCTTGGCTGACTCAGGACGTATTTCAAGTATGGATGTCGTAGAAGTGAATCCGATTTTAGATAATCATAATAAAACAGCTAAGCTAGCCGTAGGGCTAATATGTTCAGCTTTTGGAGAACAAATTTTCTAAGGGGTGAAGTAAAATCGCAATTGAGATATTTAAATATAGAGTATCTTTTAAATTGTTCATTGCGAATAAAACAGGTTGTAGGTTAAAATGGTTATAGTATTTTGCTCAAATCCCCTTGAAACTTTTTAACTATTAAAACGTATTAAGGGTGAGAGGATAATTTGAGTTTAAAAGTACTCAGGATAGGAGCCTAAGTTAATGGAAGATGCCGAGGTCATTCGGCAAGTACTAGCAGGTCATCACCAACAATACGCTGTCCTTGTCCAACGTTACCAGGAGCCCTTGATTCATTTCTTGTGCCGAATCCTTGGTTCAGAAGAGGATGTTTTTGACTGCGCTCAGGATGCTTTCCTGGCAGCCTATCGAAATCTGAATCGGTACTCAAAAGAATATCCGTTTCGGGCCTGGCTATATGCCATTGCTCGCAATAGGGCGCTTGATCTTTTGCGTAAGAGGCGTAAAGAAGTTTTAATAACTTCAGATGAAAACACAGTTGATCATCAACCTGGCCCTGAGGAAATATTGTTGGCTAAAGAGCAGGCAACCCTTTTATCTGAGGTTTTACATGAACTTCCTGAACATTACACTCAAGCACTCTATTTGCGTTATCATCAAGAACTTTCGTACAAAGAAATAGCCGTAGTGCTGGAGGTTCCTGTAAGTCGAGTCAAAACATATATTCATCGAGGAAAAGAAAAGCTTCGCCAGAACCTGGAAAGGAGGGAGACTCATGGAGGAGAAGGACAACCTGCAATGGATTAAACTGTTTAGAGATGAACCTATTCCCAAAGCAGCTCTGGAAAATTTCCAAGCTCAGCTCATGGCTCAAATTGCAGCACAACCTGTTGATTTCGGAGCAGAAAGCCGCTTGGCTGCGCGGCGAAAGTGGGGGTTAGGGTTAGCTTTTAGCTTGATGTTTACAGGATTATTGCTTGGGACAGTTTTATGGTTCGGAAGCGAAATACTATATCAAGGGCTGAATTCATTGCTGGTTATGTTCGCAGAGTTCCCTTATGTTTCTGAGCTTCAGCAATTTGGACAGCGAATTCTAAAAAGCCTCATATTATTTAAAGAGCTAAAGATCGGGATAGATCTTCTCTGGGGTGTTGTTGCTTGGCCATTACTGGGGGTTCTGTGTATAATAGTTGTTTTTAGAAACCCTCATTCTATTTACGAAGATTCTACAATCAAAGAAGCATAATTATTAAATGAATATGAATGATTGATAGAGCTAAGTTACTAGAGATAGAATTTGAGAAAAGAGATGGATTACCCATGGATGCAATTAAGGCTTTTTTTAGAGATCAGGCCCTGCATTTACGCAAAGAAGTATGGGAAGTTGCCCGCCAGATAGGGGAGCGTCCTGAGCTTGGATATAAGGAATACTTTGCGTCCAATAGCCTATGCAGTTTTTTGCAGAAGCATGGGTTTACAGTGGATCGTGGGATTGCTGGGATGGAGACCGCTTTTTTAGCAAGGTTTAAGGGTCCGCGTCCAGGGCCGACAATCGCATATTTGGCAGAATATGATGCCTTGCCGGTTATAGGGCATGGCTGTGGGCACAACTTGATAGGAGCGGCCAGCGCGGGAGCAGCGGTTATTTTAAGTAAGAGTTTAGAGTTAGCAGGTGAGGTTTTAGTAATCGGAGCTCCAGCAGAAGAGACCAGTGGGGCAAAAGTAACGTTGGTTGAGAAAGGAATTTTTAAGGACGTCGATGTAGCGATGATGTTTCATCCAGGCAGTCAAAACGTCCCTGTCATTTCCAGCCTGGCTTTAGATGCTTTGGAGTTTACATTTCACGGACGTTCTGCACATGCTGTAGCAGCGTCTGGTTTTGGAATTAATGCTTTAGATGCCATGATTAACTTTTTTGTGGGAATCAATGCACTCAAAAAGCAGGTTTCACAGGATGTGAAAATCAATGGGATTATTACAGAGGGGGGGACAGCCCCGAATATTATCCCGGAACGTGCGGTGGCACAGTTTTATCTGCGTGCTCGAAAACGTAAAGAATTGGATGAATGGAGAGAGCAAGTAATACGTTGTGCCGAAGGGGCTGCTTCCATGGTTTCTGCAAAAATGACTTGGCATAAGTTCGAATTTTCTTATGATGAAATGCATACTAATCTAGCTTTGGCTGAATGCTTTACTAGAAATCTGGGGGAGATGGGTATCCATCAGATAGCTTCTCCTCAAACGGCTATGGGGTCAGTAGATATGGGAAATGTCAGTCGTGCTGTTCCGTCAATCCATCCCTATTTAACATTAGGAACAGGCACTGAGATTCCTCATACTCGAGACTTTGCCCAGGTATCGCTGTCACCAGACGGAGAAAGATTAGTTTTGTTGGCTATGCAGGTGCTAGCCTTTACAGGCTGGGATGTTTTAAGCAATAATAAGCTGTTGCAACAGATCAAACGTGAGTTTCTGTTATTGACTAAAGAATGAGAGAGCATAAATAGTAAATAAATAGGAATTATAAATAAAATAAAAAAAGTGATTAAGAAAGGGGATGGCCCTTTCTTTTTTACGATAATGGTTGAATGTTTATGCAATTATATGTATAATTATTAAAATAGAAATGATTAGAGAGGGTGTTCAAGATATGAAAGTTGGTATTCTTGGCGCTACAGGATATGCAGGACAGGAATTGGTGCGGCTATTACATCGCCATGAAGAGGTGAAAGAATTATATCTGGGCTCGTCCAGTGTAGCAGGAGAGGATTATGAAACAGTCTACCCACATTGGCTAGGTCAAAATATAGGGATTTTGCAAGACGAAAACATACCTGATATGGATGTTCTCTTTTGTGCTCTTCCTCATGGGTTGACGGCAGAAAGAACAAGCGCATTCTTGGCGCGCGGAATTAAGGTAATTGATCTGGGTGCCGATTTTCGTTTGAATTCAGCAGAGATTTACGAGGAATGGTACAAAATAAAACATCCAGCTTCAGAGTTACTCAAAGACGCAGTATATGGATTACCAGAGCTTTATCGTGAGAAAATTCAGGGACAGTCTTTAATTGCCAATCCAGGTTGCTATCCAACGGCAACTTTGCTGGCGCTCGTTCCCTTGTTGCGTAAGCAATTACTTCAAACAGGCTATTTGATCATTGATGCCAAATCCGGTGTATCAGGAGCAGGACGAGGGGTCTCGTTAGGTACGCACTATGGCGAGGTAAACGAGAACTTTAAAGCGTACGGGGTTGCAAGCCATCGTCATACGCCAGAAATAGAACAAGAGCTGTCTCGCGCTGCAGGGTTGCCTCTAACTATCAACTTTACGCCACATTTGGTCCCTATGACGCGCGGGATGCTGGTGACAATTTATGCTAAAGTATCAGAGGGGGTTCAAGAAGAAGACCTGCGAAGCTGTTGGTTAGACCAGTATAAGGAAGAGGAATTTATTAATCTTTTGCCGCCGGGGACTTGGCCCCAGACAAAATTCTCCAGTGGGAGCAACCATGCTTTTTTACAATTGACGTTAGATAAAAGAACCGGGAATGCGGTCATTGTTGCTACAATCGACAATCTATTAAAGGGTGCAGCAGGGCAGGCTGTTCAGAATATGAATCTCGCTATGGGTTGGCCCGAGGCGCAAGGGCTAAAGGCAACAGCACTATGGCCATAATACATCATATTGGGGGCCGGTTCTTAGAACAAGCAACGATTTTTGACGGACTAAGTGAAGGAGCGTGTGAAGTAAGTGGATAATTCTAAAAAGGCTTGGAAGTTAATTAACGGCGGTATAGCAGTCCCTAAAGGGTTTTATGCAACTGGTGTCCAAGCGGGTATTAAATATATGGATCAATATGATGTAGCACTAATTTTTTCCGAGGTGCAAGCACAGGCAGTTGCAGTATACACTAGAAATTTAGTTAAAGCCCACCCACTATATTTAACCCAACGCCATCTAGAAAACGGTCTGGCACGTGCTATTGTCATAAATAGCGGCAATGCCAATGCTTGTGTTGGCGAGTTTGGCGACCAAGCGGCATTTGCCATGGCTGAAGTAGCAGGTACGTTTTTGGCAGTACCGCCCGAGGATGTTCTG
Organism: Desulfosporosinus shakirovi; assembly: GCF_020595055.1. Classification (GTDB taxonomy): domain Bacteria; phylum Bacillota; class Desulfitobacteriia; order Desulfitobacteriales; family Desulfitobacteriaceae; genus Desulfosporosinus; species Desulfosporosinus shakirovi. The sequence goes on from NZ_JAJDOO010000008.1 coordinate 67,077, forward strand.
GTGGCTTCCACAGGCGTAATCGGGGTCGAAATGCCGCTTGATAAAGTCCTGAATGGTATTCGGGTGGCGAGCTCGTTGCTTCTTAATGATGTGGTCAAAGGCATTCGCGGTCAGAAGGAAGAGGCCGATGAAGGGGCGCATCGAGCAGCCCTGGCAATTATGACGACGGATACGATGGTTAAGGAATATGCCTATGAGCTTTCCTGCTCAGAGGGAGGCGTGATTCATCTGGGTGCGATCGCGAAAGGGTCTGGAATGATTCACCCTAATATGGGTACCATGTTAGGTTTCTTGACGACAGACGCGTTTCTGCCGTCAGAAGATTTACAACGTATCCTGCGTGAAGCGGTGGAAGAAAGCTTTAATATGGTGACCGTCGATGGAGATACGAGTACTAATGATATGGTTATCTTAATGGCAAATGGGGCCTCTGGAATAACTCTGAGCGTGGAAGACCGAACGAATTTTGAAGAAATGGTTAAATCAATGTGCATTGAGCTGGCAAAAGATATTGCTCGGGATGGAGAAGGTGCTACTAAGTTAATGGAAGTATCAGTTTCTGGAGCTAAAACCAAAGAGGATGCTCGTAAAATTGCTCGGAGTATTTGTGGCTCCAGCTTGGTTAAAGCTGCACTCTTTGGAGAAGATGCGAACTGGGGGCGTATTTTGACCGCAGCAGGATATTCAGGAGCTGAGTTCAATCCCAACAAAGTCGACGTCTTTTTAGGGAAATTAATTGTTGCTCAAGCGGGAAAAGGTGTCACTTTTTCGGAAGAAGAAGCTAAAGTGATTCTAGCGCTTAAAGAGGTTCATATAAGTTTAAATCTTCACAGCGGGGAAGAACAAGCAACTGCATGGGGGTGTGATCTGACCCATGAGTACGTCACGATCAATGGGAGTTATAGGACTTGATCTTGAGGTTCATAAGCTGTGATTAAGACTGAAGACTGAGGAGTAGTTCTAAGGTTATAAAACTAAGATCTTAAGTCAAGAAGTCAAGTGTTGAAATTGGAGGTAGAAGAGATGACCCCGATGGAACAAGGATTAGGGAAAGCACGGGTATTAGTGGAGGCCCTTCCGTATATCCAGAAATTCGCAGGAAAGACCGTCGTGATTAAGTATGGCGGACACGCAATGGTTGATCCAGTTCTAAAAGAATCGGTCATGTTAGATATTCTTCTTTTGCATTCTGTAGGAATTCGTCCGGTGCTCGTTCACGGCGGTGGACCAGAGATTAACTCTATGTTGAAGAAGGTCGGAATAGAAAGTCAATTTATACAGGGTTTGAGAGTCACGGACGCCCAAACTATGGAGATCGCTCAAATGGTCTTATTAGGGAAGTTGAATACTGAAATGGTTTCTCTCCTCAATCGCTTTGGGGGGAAAGGTGTTGGATTATCAGGGAAAGATGCTAAGTTGCTCATGGCCGTTAAGAAGCCGATGCAGATGCCAAATAGTCTAGGGAAAATGGAAGATGTTGATCTAGGGCTTGTGGGAGAAATCCAAACGGTTACTCCCGATATATTGAACACGTTATTGGGACAGGGATATATTCCCGTTATCTCTCCGGTTGCCAGCGGCGAAGAAGGGGAAACTTACAATGTCAATGCAGATACAGCTGCGGGGAAAATAGCTGAGGCTCTAAAGGCAGATAAGTTGCTTCTTTTAACAGATGTACGAGGAATACTGAGTGATGTTTCTGATCCTGGATCACTTATTTCTACGATTTCGGGAGGGGAAGTCGCTACCCTCAAGAAACAAGGAACATTAAGCGGCGGAATGCTGCCTAAGGTAGAATGTGCAGTCTCTGCCTTAGACGCCGGGGTTGGCAGTGTGCATATCCTTGATGGACGACTAAGCCATGCAATTCTACTGGAATTATTTACAGATGGCGGGATTGGCACAATGTTCATCCGATGACTAACCTCCACTAGACTCTCAGTATAATTAGAGATAAGTGGAGGTAAGTCCCTGGATAGGTTCAACTAAACTCCAGGTGGAGTGGAACTCCACTGAAGTAAGTTTCCTGTATTTGATAGATAGGGGGATGAAATGAAATGTTAGAAGGCTTAACAAGTGAAGCGATTATTGAGCGCGGAAAAAATGTGGTAATGAATACCTATGGACGATTGCCTATGACGATGGTCAAAGGGGACGGGGCATGGGTTTGGGATTCTGACGGAAAGCAATATTTAGATTTCGTAACGGGACTAGCAGTTAATTCCTTGGGACATAGCCATCCTGCGATTGTCCGTGCTATTGAGGAACAGGCTAAAGAAATTCTGCACACCTCAAACATCTACTGGATACCGAATCAAGTTGCTCTCGCTGAGCGTTTAGTGAAGCATTCCTTTGCGGATAAAGTATTCTTTTGCAACAGTGGTGCAGAAGCTAATGAAGCAGCCTTCAAGCTCGCTCGTAAGTACGCCAGGAAGAATTACGGTGAGCATAAATATGAGGTGATTTCGCTTGAAAACTCATTTCATGGGCGAACCTTAGCCACCCTTACACTAACTGGACAGACAAAATATCAGGAAGGGTTTGATCCACTTCCTGTCGGCGTGACTTACGCTGCCCTAAATGATATTGAGGGTTTACGAGCAAAGATCGGTGACAATACGGCAGCAGTCTTTGTCGAACCCATTCAAGGAGAGGGAGGGGTAATCCCTGCTTCGATAGAGTTTCTCCAGGCAGCGCGTGAGCTATGTGACCAACATGGAGCTTTGTTGATTTTTGATGAGGTGCAGTGCGGAGTTGGCCGGACCGGAAAGCTCTTTGCCTATGAGTCGAGCGGTGTGGTCCCAGATATTATGACTTTAGCAAAAGCTTTGGGCGGAGGAGTGCCGATTGGAGCAATGCTAGCCACAAATAAAGTTGCCAAAGCTTTTCAGCCGGGAGATCATGCATCAACCTTTGGAGGAAATCCTCTAGCCACTGCGGCAGGGTGTGCTGTTTTAGATGTAATGCTTGCAGACGGATTTTTTGAGGGAGTTCGAGAGCGTGCTGCATATTTCCAACAAGGATTAGAGCGCTTAGCACAAAAATATCAGACGGGCGGTCCGGTCCGAGGACAAGGATTTATTGTGGGGTGGCCCGTCTCCAAGTTGGGTCCCGAGATAGTCGAGGCCTGCTTGAAAAATGGGCTTTTGATCAACTGTGTTGGAGGAAAGATATTACGATTCCTCCCCCCGCTTACTGTTGAAAAGCAAGAAATGGATAAAGCTTTGGGGATTTTAGACGAAATCCTTTCGAAGATTTGGTAAACCAGAAATCGGAGGTCAGAAGCCAGAGAATCAGAGGACACGTGAGCTTATGTAAGCATAAGTGCAACTAAGGCAATCGCCAAGTTTTCTATATCCGAGGAGGGATGGAATGAAAGCAGCACTCATACTTGAAACTGGGAAAATTTTATTAGGGGAGTCTTTTGGGGCGACGGGAGAGGCTTTTGGAGAAGTGGTCTTTAACACTGGAATGACCGGTTATCAAGAGGTGTTAACCGATCCGTCATATGCTGGACAAATGGTGTGTATGACGTATCCACTCATCGGGAACTACGGGATCAACAAAGTGGATGACCAATCGGATAAACCACAGGTCCAAGGGTTCATTGTAAAAGAGGCCGCGCGTAATCCCAGTCATTGGCAGATGGAAAAGAATCTTTCCAGGACCTTGGCGCAATCCGGAGTTGTAGGGATAAAGGGGATAGATACCCGTGCCTTAACGCGGATTATTCGAGAGCATGGCGTATTGCGCGGTGTTATTACCACCGAGGCAGAGGGTTTAAATGAATGGGCCCCCCGCTTGAAAACGTGGTCTGTTCCAACCGATGTTGTGGCTAAGGTCAGTACTCCAAAGCAATACACCTTACCAGCTGTCGGAACCGAGAAGGAATTATTTCATGTCGTAGTCATGGATTTTGGGATTAAGAAGAATATTTTGCAGGCTATGCAAGAAAACGGGTTTCGTCTGACAGTTGTTCCGCATACAACCCCTACAGAGCAGATCCTTAATCTCCAACCAGATGGAGTCTTTCTATCCAATGGACCAGGGGACCCTAAGGAGGTCATAACGGGGATACAAACGATTCAAGGGCTGATGGGCAAACGCCCTATTTTTGGGATTTGCCTGGGACATCAACTTTTATCCCTCGCTTTAGGGGGAGACACCTATAAGATGAAGTTTGGGCATCGGGGCGGAAATCAACCCGTACAAGATCTAGAGTCCAAACGAGTGACGATTACTTCGCAAAATCATGGCTATGCCATCTCAGAGGAAAGTCTGGGACAGACTCCTCTTTACGTAACCCATCGCAATCTAAATGATCAAAGTGTGGAAGGCGTCAAGCATCGGGATTTACCTGTTTTTTCGGTTCAATATCATCCGGAAGCAGGGCCTGGACCGAGTGAATCCCTTTATCTTTTTGATGAGTTTGCACGATTAATGCAGGAATGGAGGGCTGGTTATGCCTCTTAATCCGTCGTGGAAGAAGGTCCTTGTCATTGGGTCTGGGCCGATAGTGATTGGGCAAGCCGCAGAATTTGATTATGCAGGGACCCAAGCGTGCAGAGCTCTTCGTGAGGTAGGGGTGGAAGTAGTACTGGTTAACAGTAATCCAGCAACCATCATGACGGATGTGCAAACAGCAGATATTACCTATATCGAACCCCTGTTGCCAGAAATTTTGGAACGGATTATCAGCAAAGAACGCCCAGATGCTTTACTCCCTACATTAGGTGGTCAAACCGGTCTGAACCTAGCTATGGAATTGGAGCGCGACGGGCTTTTAAAACATTATAACGTGGACCTCATAGGCTGTGACTCGGAAACCATTTACAAAGCAGAAGATCGAGATGCATTCAAGGAAACAATGCTCACGCTGGGAGAACCAGTGGCTGAAAGTGTAATTGTAACGACCCGCGAAGAAGGGGAGGAGTTCGCTAGTAAGCAAGGTTTTCCACTAATTGTCCGCCCAGCTTATACTCTTGGAGGAACAGGCGGCGGGATTGTCAAAAACGCCAAACAATTGGAGGAAATTTTGCAGAAAGGTCTGCAAGCCAGCCCCATTGGGCAATGCCTTGTAGAGCGGAGTGTGGCCGGCTGGAAGGAAATTGAGTATGAAGTCATGCGAGACGCGGCAGATAACTGTATTACGATTTGCAATATGGAAAATATCGACCCGGTAGGGATACACACTGGGGACAGTATCGTAGTTGCCCCGTCGCAAACCTTAAGTGATGTTGAATATCAGATGTTGCGTGCCTCATCCTTAAAGATTATTCGGGCTCTGGGAGTTAACGGAGGGTGTAATGTTCAATTTGCCTTGAATCCGCTAAATAAAGAGTATGTTGTTATTGAAGTAAATCCTCGGGTCAGTCGCTCAAGCGCACTCGCCTCTAAAGCGACCGGATATCCAATAGCCAAGATGGCTGCTCTTTTGTCCGTCGGCTTTACTCTTCCAGAATTGACGAACCCTGTGACAGGGCACACCAGTGCTTGTTTTGAGCCGGCCCTTGACTATGTGGTCGTTAAATTCCCCAGATGGCCTTTCGATAAATTTCCTGCCGCTGATCATCGTCTGGGTACACAAATGAAAGCGACCGGAGAGGTGATGGCGATGGAGCGGACGTTGGAAGCGGCCCTCCTAAAAGCGACTCGATCTTTGGAAGTTGGTACTGTTGGTCTTCGGATTAAGGCTTCCGGGGGCTGGACAGAGATGGAGATTGAAGACAAACTTACTACGGCAGATCATGAACGTTTTTTTGCGATTCCCGAAGCGTTTCGCCGAGATTGGACTATACTTGAAGTACAGATGCTCACCCAGATTGATCCCTTCTATTTGTATAAAATTAAAGAACTCGTTTTACTGGAACAGCACTTACAAAATAAACCATTAACCACTGAGTTACTGCGCCTGGCAAAGGTTCTAGGGTTCTCTGATTTAGCGATTGCTAAGCTTACGGGACGCTCGGAAGAGACGGTTCGTGCCATGCGTATGGACTGCGGGATTATTCCGGTTTATAAAACGGTTGATACGTGTGCAGCAGAGTTTGCTTCGGCAACCCCTTATTACTATTCCAGCTACGAGGAAGAAGATGAGGGCAAGGTAAGTACTGGTCCCAAAGTAGTAGTTTTAGGTTCAGGCCCTATTCGAATTGGGCAAGGAATTGAGTTTGATTATTGCTCTGTACATGCGCTTACAGCTTTGCAAGAAGCAGGTGTAGAAGCCATTATGATCAATAATAATCCAGAAACGGTATCCACAGATTTTGATATCGCAGATAAACTGTACTTTGAGCCATTGACCATTGAAGACGTGCTTCATGTCTTGAATAAAGAAAAAGCGGATGGAGTCTTGGTCCAATTTGGAGGACAGACGGCCATAAATTTAGCGGGCCGCCTGAAGCTTGCCGGCGTTCAAGTATTAGGAACCCCGGTTGATGCGATTGATATGGCTGAGGATCGAGAGCGTTTTGCTGATTTATTAAGTCGTCTTGGAATCCCTCAATCTGAAGGACGAAGCGTTATTTCAGTTGATCAGGCCAAGAAAATTTCTGAGGAGCTTGAATTTCCAGTGATCGTCCGCCCATCCTATGTGATCGGAGGTCGCGCCATGCAAGTGGTAGAGAACTTAGGTCAACTGGAAGATTATTTAAGGCGCGCGATCAACTTGTCTCAAGAACATCCAATCTTGGTGGATCGGTATTTGGACGGAAAAGAAGTTGAAGTTGATGCAGTTTCAGACGGAGAGACAACTGTAATAGCAGGCATCATGGAGCATATCGAACGCGCCGGCGTCCACTCGGGGGACAGTCTGGCAGTTTATCCTCCCCAGAGTTTAACTCCCGCTGAAATTGAACAAATTGAGGACTTCACATGTCGTTTGGCAGAAGGAATTGGGATTAGGGGGCTTATCAATATTCAATTTGTGGTCGTGCGAGGTAAAGTGTATGTTTTAGAAGTGAACCCTCGTGCAAGCCGTACAGTGCCGATTCTTTCTAAAGTCACTGGGATTCCCTTAGTCAACTTGGCGGTTCAAGTTGCCCTTGGCAAAACCTTAAAGGGAATGGGCTATGCTCATGGTCTTGCTCCTGAAGTACCGTTCGTCGTGGTAAAGGCCCCTGTCTTTTCCTTCGAGAAGTTGACTAAGGTCGAAACCTCCTTGGGACCTGAAATGAAATCAACGGGTGAGGTCTTAGGGATGGACACACAATTTGGGCATGCGTTGGCAAAAGCTTTTGCGGCCTCCCGTATTCCGTTACCTAATGATGGGAATATTTTAGTATCTGTAGCAGAAAAGGATCGCCCAGAAGCTATTACTTTGGCTCGACAGTTGGCTCAGTTAGGGTTCGGCGTCAAAGGAACCGGAGACACTGCCAAGGCTTTGGCCCTGTGCGGGGTAGGAGTCGAAGTTGTAAGTGAAGAAAGTGAAGCCCTTCAAGAAGCCATCAGGCAACGAGAATTCTCCTTCATCCTCAGTACGTCCACTAAAGGAACCCCGGAGAGAACGGGTTATCTGTTGAGGAGGTTAGCGGCTGAACACGGGGTGCCCTGTTTCTCCTCAATGGATACTGCGAAAGCAGTTGTTCGAGCGTTTCAAGAGATACGGAGTGACACCGCTCCTCAGGTGCTTTCTTTACAGGAGTATTTGGTTATGTAGGGGAAATATAGTTAATGGATACAAGAGGCTTTTAGCTCGGCGTATTTTTATGAAAAGTGCAGGTCAAATTGAGTGTGAACTCATTGACCTGCATTTTTTCTTAACTTTCTTCTATCTGGAATCTGCGGCCATTTCAGGAATGGCCTTAATCGGTTATAGACCCAACGTGATTCCTTCGTCAAGAGGGGTCCCAGAATGGCGAGAATAAGAACATACAAGGCGGCAAATGGTTGCAACGAAGTCAATAATCCGCCTGCTTTCGCAAGAGTGGCTAAAATGATAGAAAACTCACCCCTCGAAATAATAGTCAGACCAATATTGAGTGAGGCTTTGTAGGAGAGACGAGCCTTTCGCCCAGCCCAAACACCTGACACAACATTGCCTAAAAGGGTTAAAATGACAGCAGCTACGGCAGGCCAAACAGCCCCGCCTAAGGCAAAGGGGTCGATGCTTAGACCAAAACTAAAGAAGAAAAGGGAACCAAAAAAATCTCTAAAGGAAACAATTAAATGTTCTATGCGTTCGGAATGATCTGTTTCTGCCAGTACCAGACCAATTAATAAAGCTCCGATGGCTTCAGCAATGTGCAAAGTTTCGGAAAAACCCGCTACCAAAACCAAGATAGCAAAAATTACAAGCATAAAGGTTTCGTCGGAAGGGATATCCAACCAACGGTCTAGTTCTGGAACCAACTTATGCCCCAAAAACAAAAACCCGCCGATAAATAAAAGGGCCATTAGTGCGCTTGTTACTATCTCTGAAACGGAGGTTGAACCGGCAAGAACCAGGCCGGAAACAACCGAGAAATAAATAGCAACGAAGACATCTTGAAACATCATCAAACCCAAAATGATCTCAGTTTCATCATTAGCTGCTCTCTTTAAATCAACAATTACTTTCGCTACGATTGCGCTGGAGGAAATAGTCATAATCCCTGCCACAACAAGTATTTCCTTCACCGGCCAACCCAACAGTAAAGGAAATATAATAGCTATGGATAAGTTAATAACCATATAAATTATCCCGGTTCTGATTATGGATGGCCCCGCACTCAAAAGACGTTTAATCGAGAACTCCAACCCTAAGGAAAACAGGAGAAACAGCACCCCTAAACGTCCCATGAAGTCAATTAACGGGGCGCTCTGAATGAATCTAAAGTCAAAGACGCTTATGTGAGGTGCCTGTGGACCAACTACCATGCCAGTCAGAATTAGAATTGGCACAATAGAAATCCTGAGTTTACCAGCCAGAATTCCTGCACCCGCAATTAAAGCCAGTGCAAGCCCTATTTCCAGTATCAGGTGTTCCATTATTGAACACATCCGTGAAATAATAACTTTTTACACGCCTTAACCTGGTGCTTTTCACCAAGAATTACAACTGTAGCGCCGCTTTGAAAGGTTGCCTCGGGACCGGGATTGACTATTTTGCTCTGATCATGTTCTACTATTGCAATAACTGTCCCGCCAGTATCCTTTCGGATACGCATATTCCCGATGGTTTTTCCTATAGCATAAGCATCAGGCTCAATTTTGTACCATTCTATAAGCATATCGCCTAAGGCAACATCCACAGTCTCTAATGCTTTAGGGCGATAACTCATCCCTCCGAGTATAGCGGCTATATTACGCGATTCTTCGTCATCTAAAGTTACCATCGAGATAGAATCATCCGGGTCCTCACGATAAAAATGATAAATTTCCCTGCGTCCGTCATCATGTACCACAATAACGATCTTTTCTCCGCTGCGGGTTTGGAGCTGAAACTTCTTGCCAATTCCCGGTAAATCTATTTCTTTAATTAATTTCATGTTGTCAACCTCCATCATTAGTCTAACAAAAGGGAAGGCAGTAATTTCATATAAAATAGGCATTTTTTAAGGTCTTTGATTGTCGATTTAGCTAGGCTTAATTATATAAGTATTTTATTCATTACTCCTGTCATTAGCCTATACAATTCTGATTTTCCTGTCAACATTTAATGATTAAATTATAATTTTACCTAAATAACATGGGTGAAGCCTATCTCAAGTCAAATAACTGTAGAAAACCGGTATATCCGTATGTCTTTCTTAAAATGAAATGATAAAAAATGATTTTGTCACAATTTCGTTAGCTACATGAGAGAAATGGTGTCAGAATTAAAAAACAAGGCTATTGCTTAATTCGTTAGAGATAGTTATAAGTGGTTAAAGGTTTGAAATAATATAGCAATATCCCTCGAGCATGTCGCAAAGCTCCTAATAGAGTTCGTGTAGGAGCTTTTTAGTCTTAGTCAGTATAAACTGACTTTTGCCAGTCTGAAATAACTGCTTTTTTGAAGAACGATAAGCTTATAACTTATAAATTCACAACACGCCTAAAAGGCAATCCAACCAACCATTATTACGATAATAAGAGTAAGGAAAAAAGATTTAGCTATTGAATTATTATGCATATTCTTGTATAATAATTCATATTAAAGGAGTGGGTGCAATGATGAAAACAATCGATAGATCACTATTTAAAGGACGGGACTTTATTTCCTTTCATGATTTTAACCAAGATGAATTAAGTTTTATATTAGAAGTAGCTAAAGATCTTAAGGCAGAGCAAAGAGCTGGACGCCCTCATCCGATTCTTCAAGGAAAAACGCTGGGAATGGTGTTCACGAAGTCATCAACGCGAACTCGCGTTTCTTTTGAGGTTGGTATGTATCAACTTGGGGGACATGCACTTTTTCTAAGTGGACGGGATATCCAACTAGGCAGAGGAGAGCCTATTTCTGATACAGCACGTGTTCTTTCCAGGATGGTCGACGGAATTATGATTCGAACCTTTAGTCATCAAGAGGTCTTAGAGTTGGCAGAGTTCTCTACGATTCCGATTATTAATGGACTTACAGACCTGCTTCACCCTTGTCAAGTCTTGGCAGATCTCATGACAATACAGGAGCATAAAGGGCGCTTAGAGGGCCTGAAGCTGGCCTACGTGGGGGATGGAAACAATATGGCTCATTCTCTAATGTTTGGCGGCGCCAAGATGGGATTGCATGTTGTCATCGCTTCCCCTCAGGGTTATAAGCCCGATCCACTAATTATTGCCAAGGCTCAAGCTGATGCCAAGGATAACGGTGGTTTAGTAGAAGTTGTAGATGATCCCTCAGAAGCGGTAAAAGGGGCCGATGTGCTTTATACGGATGTTTGGGCAAGTATGGGTCAAGAAGCTGAGGCAAAGGAACGTATGGAGGCTTTTAAAGGCTATCAGATTAATTCAGATTCGCTGAAACGGGCCAATCAATCTGCTATTGTGTTGCATTGTCTCCCTGCTCACCGTGGTGAGGAGATTACGGAGGATGTAATTGAAGGAGCCCAATCCGTCGTCTTTGACGAGGCAGAAAACCGTCTGCACGCTCAAAAAGCAGTCATGGCGTTAGTTATGGCTTAATGTATTTCTCATTAACTTTTGATTTCTCGATGACTTGCGTGTAATCTGAAAAGTATAGTAGTATACTATACACAATACTTGGACATTTTTTTTAATAAAGAGGGAGATTAGAAATGAAAAAAGTTGTTTTAGCGTATTCTGGCGGATTAGATACTTCCATTATTATTCCTTGGCTTAAGGAGACATATGGGTATGAAGTGATTGCTATGGCCGCTGATCTTGGGCAAGGAGAAGAGCTGGCTCCCCTTCAGGAAAAGGCGATTAAAAGCGGTGCAAGCAAACTGTATATAGAAGATCTGAGAGAGGAATTTCTCACGGAATTTATTTTTCCAACGCTAAAGGCTGGAGCAGTTTATGAAGGAAGCTATCTCTTAGGGACCTCCTTTGCTCGTCCGTTGATTGCTCGTCGTTTAGTAGAAATTGCGGCAAAGGAAGGCGCGGTGGCGATTGCCCATGGAGCAACAGGCAAGGGGAATGACCAAGTCCGTTTTGAACTAAGTGTCAAAGCTCTTAATCCAGAATTGGAGATCATTGCACCATGGCGGATTTGGGATCTCAAGTCTCGTGAGGATTGCATTGACTATGCCCAAGCACGTGGAATTCCTGTTCCGGTGACTAAGGACCGTCCGTATAGCATGGACCGCAACCTTTGGCATTTAAGCCACGAGGGAGGGGATTTGGAAGATCCTTGGAATGAACCCAAACGTGACTTGTATTTATTAGGAGTTTCTCCCGAGGATGCACCAGATGAGGCAACCTATCTCGAACTGGGATTTGAACAAGGGGTTCCTAAATCTTTGGATGGTCAGAAAATCACCCCTGTAGCTTTATTGGAAACCCTCAACGAACTTGGCGGTAAAAATGGGGTCGGAATCATTGATATGGTTGAAAATCGGCTTGTGGGCATGAAATCGCGCGGTGTCTATGAGACTCCAGGCGGAACGATTCTTTATATGGCTCACCAAGCGCTGGAACGTCTCACGCTTGATCGTTTAACGCTCCATTATAAAGAACAAATTGCTTTGAAATATGCTGAAATCGTGTATGATGGAGTGTGGTATTCTCCGTTGCGCGAAGCCTTGGATGCCTTTGTTAATGTGACTCAGAAAAATGCTACAGGGACAGTACGAGTAAAATTATACAAAGGAAATTGCACTTTAGCAGGTGTAAAATCCCCTTATTCTCTCTATAATGAGGCATATGCAACCTTTGGAGAAGATGGTGTATATGATCAAAAAGATGCGGGAGGCTTTATTAACCTCTTCGGGTTGCCACTTAAAGTAAGAGCTTTAATGGAGAAAGAATCAGGGTTGCGTAAATAAGAGAGTGAAAGAGTAGCGCCGGAACCCGGCGCTTTCTTTTTAGTACTAAATGGAGAATACAATAGATGAAAGGGAGATGTAACGTGAAGCTTTGGGGCGGACGTTTTGAAAAAAGTACAGAGGGATTGGTGGAAGACTTTCATTCCTCAATTCGTTTCGATCAACGCCTGTACAAACAAGATATTCAAGGAAGTATAGCCCATGCAAGAATGCTTGGGAATGTCGGAGTTATCTCTGAAGTGGAAGCAAACCGATTGATACAGGGGTTGACTGAAATACTAGAAGAAATTCAAGCGGGAAAAGTGGAGTTTGAGATTGAGGCAGAAGACATTCATATGAATGTCGAGAAGCTTTTAACCGAGCGGATTGGGCCCGTAGGAAAAAAACTGCACACGGGACGCAGTAGAAATGATCAGGTTGCTTTAGACTTAAGACTCTTTTTGAAAAGTGAAATCGACCAAACTAAGAACCTGGCAGAACAGCTAATTCAAACGCTTCTCATATTATCAGAAGAGCATCTTGAAACATGGATGCCTGGGTATACTCATTTGCAAAAGGCACAGCCTATTACGCTGGCGCATCATCTGATGGCCTACGTGCAAATGTTTTTACGTGACTTGGGTCGACTTAAAGATACACGGAAACGGTTAAATATATCCCCACTGGGTTCAGGTGCTATGGCTGGAACGACGTTTCCACTTGACCGAGAGCAAGTGGCCATAGAACTGGGATTAGATGGAGTCACCTTAAACAGTCTCGATGGAGTGAGCGATCGGGATTTTGCGCTGGAATTTTTAGCAAGCGCGTCGATCCTCATGATGCATTTGAGCCGACTGTGTGAAGAACTCGTCATTTGGTCCAGCGGGGAATTTCAGTTTATCTCGATGGATGATGGATATTCGACAGGGTCTAGTATCATGCCGCAAAAAAAGAACCCGGATGTCGCAGAATTAGTAAGAGGAAAAACTGGACGCGTGTATGGTGATTTGGTGGCCCTCTTAACCGTTATGAAAGGTCTTCCTCTCGCTTATAACAAAGATATGCAAGAAGATAAAGAACAGGTCTTTGATGCAGTGGATACAATTCAAAAATGCTTATTGGTTGTAGAACCAATGATAAGGACTATGCAGGTAAATCGAGACACGATGGCCTTTGGGGCAAAAGGCGGGTTTACGAATGCCACAGATTTAGCAGATTACATGGCTAAGAAAGGGGTACCCTTCCGGGAAGCTCATGAGTTAGTCGGGCGCATAGTTTTACAGTGCAGCAAAAAGAGAATTGGCTTGGAAGACTTAAGTTTAAGAGACTACCAGGAACTCTCCCCAATTTTTGAAGAGGATCTGTTTAGATCGATTAGAATAGAATATTGCGTTCGTGCTCGAAAGATTACAGGCGGCCCTTCACCAGAAACAGTTGCTGAGGCTATCAAGGTTAGTCGTAAAGCTTTAGAAAACTTGCTTTGGTAGGGGGGTAATGACTTAGGTTACTAGGTCTTGTACTAAACGAATATTCGAACCCAAAAAACTAAATAATTGTTATAGAGGATATGCGGAAAATAAGTCTTAACTTGGAATTGTGTACTTAAAAGGAGTATTCATACCGGTATGAGGTTTTAGAAAAGTCTGCACGATGCACCATCAAAGAATATAGACCCATGCTTTTCAACAGAATGAGGATAATAACTGTGTACAGCGTGGATAAACCTGTGGATAAGATCGAAATTCAATGTATTTATGGTGGATAAGCATGGGATGGAAAGTGGACAATTAGACTTTTCTTGTGGATAACTATTTTTCTTGTACGCAAAAATCCGACATAAAAACAGAATAGCCTAAAGCAAGGTCTTTAGGTTTCCTTTTATATCTAGCATAAAGTAAAAGTTTACTGTTAACAGTCTGGAAAATATCACTTTTTTTGCTAGGATAGATGTAACTTGGATTAGCACTGGCGGTCCTTTTTTGTCGGCATAAAACGTTTCAAATTTCTTTATTTTTAGCGTAAAGCAGGAAAATCCTGAATAGAGGTCGAAATTCTCACGCATGATTTTAAAAAGATATTGCATCCTATAGTTAGATAGAAATGAATCGAACTATGTTTGAGAGTAGGAAGAGAGGCATAATCAATGGAAAACCGAACAATGCTCACAGATCTTTATCAATTAACTATGATGCAGGGTTATTTAGTTAATGGTTGTCAGAATAAAGAGGCAGTATTTGATGTTTACTTTCGCTCGTTGCCGTTTAAAGGGGGATATGCTTTGGCGGCAGGGCTTGAACAAGTCGTTGAATATATAGAGAACCTCACCTTTGGGGAAGAGGATTTGAAGTATCTGAGAAGCCTAAACTTATTTAACGAGGAGTTTATTAGTGAGCTGAGTAACTTCCGCTTCACGGGGGACATTGATGCGATTCCAGAGGGGACTCCAGTCTTTCCGTATGAGCCGCTATTGCGTGTTAAAGGGCGTATTTTTGAAACTCAGTTGTTGGAGACTACTATTCTTAACTTAGTTAATTTTGAAACTCTCATTGCTACAAAAGCCTCCCGTGTGGTTACGGCTGCAGATGGAGGCCCAGTGATGGAGTTTGGCTTGCGGAGAGCCCAAGGCCCAGACGCAGGGGTCTTAGGCGCAAGGGCAGCTTTTATCGGTGGATGTCAATCCACCTCCAATGTCTTAGCAGGGATGCGTTATGGTATACCTGTGGCAGGAACCCAGGCTCACAGTTGGATTCAATGTTTTCCAACAGAACTGGAAGCATTTCGAGCCTATGCCCATACTTTTCCGGATCTATGTTTGTTGCTAGTAGATACATATAATGTCCTCAAATCTGGAGTACCTAACGCGATTAAAGTAGGGCTTGAGCTTGAGGCAGAAGGGCATCATTTCCTAGGTATTCGTCTGGACAGTGGAGATTTAACGTATTTGTCTAAAGAAGCCCGTCGCATGCTTGATGAAGCAGGACTTAAGAATGCTATCATTGTTGCATCGAATGATTTAGATGAGGAAACTATCTTCGCCATTCGAGCCCAAGGGGCAGCAATTAATTCCTGGGGTGTTGGAACGAATCTCATTACAGCCAAGGATAACCCTTCTTTAGGCGGAGTCTACAAACTGGCCGCTGAAGGAGAACCGGGTAATTTCCATCCTCGTTTGAAGGTCTCGGAAAACATTACTAAGATCACTAATCCTGGAATTAAGAAAGTTGTGCGCTTTTACGATAGGGCAGGCAAAGCTATGGCAGATCTTATTGCCCTGGAAGATGAAGTCTTTGAGGAAGATAAACCGCTGACAATTTTCGATCCCATTCAGACGTGGAAAAGGAAGACATTAAAAAATTTCCGAACAAAAGAACTCTTGAAGCCTGTTTTTAGAGATGGAAAACGAGTGTATGATTTACCGAATCTCAAGGAAATTCAACTTTATGCTCGAAAAGAATTAGACTCTTTCTGGGATGAAGTGAAACGATTGACGAATCCGCACCGCTATATTGTAGATCTGTCGACCAATCTCTTTGAGTTAAAACACCAGTTACTTTTGACGATTCACAATGATATTAAAGAAACGAACAAGGAGTGGAGTAAGAATGTGGACAGATAATGAATTATCGGCACGAATTGATCAAACAGTGGAATGGTTGCAAGAAAAAGTAACCGAAGCCAACGCTAAGGGAGTAGTGGTGGGAATCTCTGGGGGGGTAGACTCTGCTGTAGTTGCGGGGCTCTGTAGTCGAGCATTTCCGGAAAATTGCATTGGAGTAGTTATGCCCAGTCACTCTAATCCAGATGATACAGAAGATGCACTATGGATTGCAGAGGGCTTTGAAATAAGAACAATAGAGGTAAACCTGAGCGGTGCCCATACACAGGTCATGGGGCAGGTCAAGAAGGGCTTGGAAAGTATAAGCTGTAATTTAGTGGCTGAAAAGATGAGCCAAGGTAATTTGAAGGCTCGTTTGCGTATGTCAACACTGTATGCCGTGGCTAATGCCATGAACTATATGGTAGTAGGAACGGATAATGCCCCTGAAAGTTACACCGGATATTTTACAAAATATGGTGACGGTGGTGTCGATCTCTTACCGATCAGTTCACTTACAAAGACAGAAGTGCGCGCTTGGGCGAGGATGTTGGGATTGCCAATGAGAATCGCTACCCGTGTACCGACTGCGGGGTTGTGGCCGGGTCAGACAGATGAATCTGAACTAGGAATTACCTATGATCAGATAGATCGCTATCTGCTGGGGGAAGAAGTCTCGCCTGAAGTTCAAGAACGTATTGAGTCTCTCCATCGTCAGAGTGAACATAAACGTAATATGCCGCCAAGCCTTGAGCTTCCGAAACTTGAGAGGTTAGATTAACGTGCGTATAGGAGTAGACATTGACGGAGTAATTTCCGATAGCTATCCAATTTGGTTACAGGAGTTAAATCGCCACTACGGTAAGAATATACCGTTTATCGATGATTATAATATGCATGTAGCTTTTGATGTAACAACTGAGGATATGAACGACTTTTTCGAGACTAATATAGAACGTTTGCTTATGATGCCAGAACCTGTACCGGGCGCAAAAAAAGGGATAGAAACTCTTCTTCAGGAAGGACATGAAATAATTTATATCACAGCCCGAACCCCTGAACAAAAGGATCTCACAGTGCGCTGGTTTGCGTTAAGAGAAATCCATCATAAGCATGTGCTCTTCACAGGGTTTGGCAGTAAGGTGGACTTCGTTAAAGAATGGGGAATCGAGGCCTTTATCGAAGATTACCAAGTAAATGCTAAATTAATAGCGGAATGCGGGGTGCCAGTGTTTCTATTAAATGCAAGTTATAATCAACAAGAGCTTCCTCCAGGTATTACCCGTTGCCATAGTTGGGAGGAAATAATTATGGGCATACAAGAACTCTGCCCGAAAAATTCCTAACGTTTAAAGGGCCTTTCCTCACTTTATTTTAGAGTGTGTGAAAGGCCTTGACTTTATTAAATCTAATATTAACTAACGATTTCTAATCCAACTTTGTAGATATCCCCAGCTCCTAAAGTAAGGACAAGATCCTCGGGCGCGAGAGTTTCATTAAGATAAAGCTTAATGTCATCCAACGTTCCGATGTAGCGGGCCTCAATACCTTGCTTTAAGATCATTTCGGCCAGATTTGGGGCAGAAACAGTGTAATGATCAAGTTCTCGGGCTGAGGCAAAGATATCTGCAATAACAACTTCGTCTGCTCCCTGAAAAGCTTGCGAAAACTCAAGCAAGAGTTTTTCCGTTCGACTAAAAGTATGAGGTTGGAAAATAGCACGGATGCGACGATCAGGGAAAGAAAGGCGAGCCCCCTCTAAAGTCGTGCGAATTTCTGTTGGGTGATGGGCATAGTCATCAACGATTAGGGCCCCATTGGTATTGCTGCCGACATGTTCAAAACGGCGTTTCGTCCCATTGAATTGGCGCAGACTAGATAAGATTTCTTTAATCGGTATGCCAATTTCATAGCATAGGGCAATTGTTGCCAAGGCATTTACAATGTTGTGTCTTCCCGCGACATGGAGATCCAGATTCCCCATATATTGGCCTTTTATAATGATTTTCATAGAGCTTTTCTCGTCTTTGAACAGGATTTCCGTTGCTCGTATATCTGCAGATTCAGACAAACCAAAAGTCGTGACAGGCGCATCTGATTTAAGGGATTTTCGGTTTGGATCTTCATCCCATACGTAGATATGACCGTGTTCAGGTACCTTTACAGCCAGTTCGGCAAATGCAGAGATGACATCCTCGAGATCCTTAAAGTAATCGGGATGATCAAATTCTATGTTCGTAATGATTAAATGTTCTGGAGAGTAATTAAGGAAATGGCGTCGATACTCACAGGATTCTGCTAAGAAAAATTCCCCTTTTCCAGTATGTGCATTTCCACCGATGCTGGGGACATCACTGCCGACAACAATCGTTGGATCGAATCCGGCTTTCAACATAACAAGGCCCATCATGGCTGTTGTTGTAGTTTTTCCATGCGTTCCGGTAACACAAATTCCGCGTTTTTTGGCAAGTAAATGCCCAAGATATTGTGGATAACTCAAGACGGGGATATTTAAATCCAAAGCCCGGGCGATTTCTGGATGCTGATTGGTGTAAGCAGCAGAGGTGACCACCAAATCAGCGTTTTCTACGTTGGTCGGAGAAAAACCCAAAACAGGAATATTAGCACGTTTTAAGACACTATCTGTATAAAAACTTTCTTCTACATCTGACCCGGTAATAGTTGCCCCGTCAATCTGAGTGCTGATTTGAGCTAAGGCGCTCATCCCGGTCCCTTTTATACCAACAAAATGAATATGTAATGCCAAGGCGAATCGTCCCTTTCATGTATAAAACTCTACCCCCCATTATACCCAAACTTTAAGCAAAAAGTATCATTTTATTTGAGGAAAATTTTTACTAACGGTTGTTTGGCGGGGATTTTCGTTCATAACCAGTGACCATGGCTTGAAGACGGCTAATATCCTCAGTTAGACTTAGATAAATGTGGATAGGTATTGTCGCTAGAAAATAGATTGTGGTAATAAACTTAGTCCATCGGAGTACCTGAAAACCTCCTATTAGCCGCCAAACCCATATAAGGTGTTCTCCTTGCCAATAAGACACTAGTCCTAGAAAACTTGACAATAGAAACAATACGAACCATGAGAAATAGATCAATAGTTGTCCGCTATTATACTTTCTGGCTGGCGGCGGAGAAGAACGCAGGAAAAAACAATAGGACATAAGTTGGGGGAAATGCCTGAGATCCTGGATTTTAGGGATCAAAGAATCGTCCCGACGGATAAAAGAGTCCGCAATACGTATTGCTAGAAATCCCAATGAAAACCAGCCAAAAACTATATGGGCAGTCAAAACTTTACTGAAATTTAAGGCTAAAAAGCTCGCGGGTTTATGTAACTGGAGGCCAGATAAAATTACTATAGTTAGACTTGCGGTGAATCCCCAATGAAAAATTCTAACCCAAAGGGGCTGAGATTGGACAATTGTTCCTTTTACGTTACTTTTCTTAAGCTGTTTCATAAGAGGTTTTCTTAGTTTGATATGGTGTTTCATACTACTACCTTGCCCTTATAACATACATTTGTTTGAATGAGCGATTTCAATACCAAAAGAAAAACTTCGCGGTGGAGGAGACATTAGTCATTCGGTTCAGACTCGGATTTTCAAGGTGCGTATTTGTTCTCCGTCGATAATATGGACGCTACAAGAAAAGCAAGGGTCGAAGGCACGTATAACACGGCCTGCTTCCTTAAGATCTTCAGACCCAATTTTTAATCCGAGTAACGATGATTCTCCGACACTGCGTGTTCCTGTTGCATCACGTGCACCAAAGTTAAGGGCAGAAGGCGTAACAATTTGATAATGTTTGACGCGTTTGTTTTTTACAGACACCCAATGTCCTAAGGTACCTCGCATGACTTCATGAAGTCCGATTCCTACCCCAGAATCCTGCTCCATTTTAAGATTTAGGGTTTCTGCCCCAGGTTCGAGACGGTTAAGCCATTCTAGAGTGGCTTTAGCCAGCTTTTTGAGTTCAAGTGCACGCGCCCATATCCGACCCAGGGTTCCAGTGCCGATAATTTCTTCCTTATTGACAATGGCTCGGGCCAAGGGTCCCACTTCTACGGGTTGGCCGCGGTAACGAGGAGATTTAACCCAGGTGTATCCTTTAGCTTGGCTACGGTCGGGAACCGTATCCTCTTCCATAGGATGTAGAGGACCATGGGGTTTATACCATGCGTTTGTAACATCTTCTGTGACATGTTTTTCATTAAAGTTCTCCCGCTTGCCTTGAAGAATAACCCCTTGAGAGAAAAGTGTGCTTCCCTCTGGACTGGGAAAGCCGCCGACTGACAGATAGTTACCAACCCCTTGGCCAAGTATAATGTACTCAGGGTAACGCTCCTTAATCAGAGTAATATCAGGAATCAGAACGTCGTCGATAAATCCGAGGATCTCCATCATATATCCCCGATAACGGCTTACGTTATCGACATTAACTTCCATACTAGCACCACCGGGAACAATCCCATGACCATGAGGGGCCTTACCTCCAAAAACCGCAAAGGCTGAATGGGCAATTCGCGCTATTTCAAAGGATTTGAAATAGTGTTCTGTTAATGTAGTATTTTCTTTTGTGGATAATCTTAGGTCGAACTCTGAATGAGGAATAAATGGAGCAATATCTGGTCCACGGAAGTAATCAGGCAGGGTATACAGGTAGATGTGACGAAGATGGTTCTGGATTAAATCACTGACCAGAATAAGATTGCGTATTAACAACCCATTGGTTGGAATGTGCATCCCTAGAGCCTGTTCCACAGCCAGTGCCGAGGTTATAGCGTGAGCTGAAGAACAAATACCACAGACGCGCTGGGTATAATAAGGCATATCTAAAGCGGATCGACCAATGAGAATTTGTTCAAATCCTCGATAAAGTGTATCAGAGATATAGGCGTCTTTTATTTCTCCGTTTTCGAGCCAAGCTTCCAGTAACATGGGATTATGAATTCGGCTCATCGGAAAGATGGTTCTTTTATCCAGAATGGTCACTCCAATTTTTTCAAGATTTTTTGGGCCAATACTGATGAAAGGTCTTAACCTTTTTAAGGGCAGGACGATGTTGAGCTTTGACAGAGGTCTTAAGTAAATTCTTTTGGATGCGCCCCTTAAAGAGAGATGTCGTGATATGACCGGTAATAGCTATAGAGGTTAATCCTAAAACTCCAAGACCGATGGCGTCAGTATTAACTTTTGTCCCTCCAGGGAAGGGAATGTCAGGTAAGTGAGCGGTAAAAGGTGACATCAAATCTGGATAACCAGGTTCTGTGCACCCAATACATGGCGTGTTACATCCAATCGGCCAATTGAACCGATCGTTCCAGCGCCGAATCGGGCAGTCCGCATAGGTAACTGGCCCTTTACATCCGACCCGAAAAAGGCATTCTTTCTGGCCTATTTCTGTGGCAAAGATTCCTTGGTCATAATCCTTCCTGCGAGGGCAGCGATTATGTACGGTTTCACCGTAAAAAAGCTTTGGCCGTCCAAATTTTTCAAGCTCAGGTTCACCATATAAAGCCAAATGGAGTAAGGTGCCCATGATCCAGTCTGGATGAGCAGGACAGCCAGAAACGTTAATGACTCTTCGTTCAGGAAGAATATTTTGTACACCCGTTGATTGGGTGGGATTTGGATAACCAGAAACCGGGCCGCCATAGGTAGCACAACTGCCGATGGCAACGACGTATTTTGCTTTGAGCCCTATGCGGCGAACAAGCTCGATACCTGTAATTAGCTTTCCATTTTCATATGCAACATGGTTATAATGTCCGGCATCTCGTTGAATCATAGATCCCTGAACGATAAGAATATACTCGTTAGGCATATTTTCATAGGTATCTTGAAGAATTCTGTAGGCGGCTTCACCTTGTACTTGATTCATAGTCCAATCATAGCGCCAATCGAGTATGTTAGTGAGAATATCAGAGAAAGTTGGTGTCCAGATATTATCAAGAGAGATACTGTCACCGGTACAAGTGCCAGTCTCAATCATGACCACAGGAAGTTTTTTTACCTCACCAGCTGCTACGGCTTCTGCTAGAGGAGGAGAGATAAGCTGATAAAAATTTCCTAATATAGCACCTTTGACTACTAATTTTAGAAAGTCACGTCGGCTTAACATGTTTAATCCTCCTTGGAAGGGTATTATTTCCAAAAAGAGAAGATTAAACTCAATTTTTAGTAAATTAAAGTGAAAATAATATTGACGAAACGAGTAAAATAAAGTAAGATTACTATCGTCCGTAAAATGCCGATGTGGCTCAGAGGTAGAGCAGCTCACTCGTAATGAGCAGGTCGTCGGTTCGATTCCGACCATCGGCTCCATAGGAAACTTAGACCCCGCAAGCGATTGCGGGGTTTTTGGTTTTCTTGTTAAACTATTAAATCACTCTATGACCAAATTTGGACCAAAAACCGTATTATTCTCCGCAAAAGCATCTTTTACCTTCGCTGAAGCATAATCAGGTAATTCTGCTATAGCAGACGCTTTAATTTCTGGAAAGACATGGCTGTATATGTTAAGTGTCACAGAAACATCGGTATGACCTAAGAGAACACTGACGGTTTTAGCAGGTACTCCTTTTTCAAATAGCATCGTGGCATAGGTATGGCGAAGTCCATGCAAATTAATTGGACTGACGCCAGCTTTATCCCTGATATTGTAAAAGGAACGGGTAAAATTTCTCGGTTCACGGTAATTTCCGTTTTCGATACAGAAAACCAAATCCTTGTCAATGTAGGCATCATCCCAATCTTCCTTTGCTTTCTCTTGTTTTTCCTTAAGTTTTATCAGTTCATTAACTATGAATTGCGGTAGTGGTATAACTCTTCGGCCTGCTCGCGTTTTGGGCGGACCTACAACTAATTCTGTCTTCTTGGGACCATTTGGAGTTTTCACTCTTTGAAAATTTTCGCGAATACGTATCTCTCCGCGTTCTAAATCAACGTTTCGCCATTTCAATGCCAACGCCTCACCAACCCGCATTCCCGTGTAAAGCATTACTAAAAGAGTGAGAAAACTTGAACTTTTCCTTGCTCTGTCTAGAAATGCCACCCGCTCATCAGGGGAAAACGCACAATAATCATCTTCATCAACAACTTCACCAAATGCATTCTTCTTTTCCTCTTCTTTGGGTAGTTCCACTAGCTGTGCGACGTTTCTTGTAATTTTGGTCTTTTTTACTGCATCTTTCAGTGAGGAGTGGATAATGGAATGCATTTTTCTAATCGTCCCTATCGATAATGACGTCCGTTCTAGTGTTTTAGCTATTCCCTCTGTTTGTTTTTGCAATTTTGGTATACGACCATATTTCTTTTTTTCGACATAAAACTTTTCCAAATCCTCTACACCAAGCTTCTGAATTTCGGTTTTCCCAACCTGTGAATCTTTTAAATGGGTTTCAATAAGACTTATATAGTCGCCGTATGTTTTAGGCTTAAGCTTATTTTTGTTATTTTTATCGTTAACCCACTTTTTCACCCAATCATAAAGCTTTATATAGCTGGGAACAACACCCGTTTGCTCAGCTTCAAATATCGCTTTCTTCAGCTTTTTCCTAGTTTTAGCCATAGCTTTTTTCCGAGATTCTTCATCATTGCAAGCCTTAGTTTTAAGATATACATATATGTTTTTACCATTGAACATTGCCCGTCCTTCTACTAAATTATCAGTTTTAAACCGAACGCTACCTTCACCATTAGACGTTTTGGGCCTCGTTTCATTATCATTGGAATTACCGTGGCTTAATGTTTCATTTTTACTCATAAAATCCAATATTTCCTCTCTTCTTGTATATTTACACACCATTTTTAATGAATTCATCTAATCTTATACGAGACATGAGCATTCTATTCCCTAGTCGTAGCACGGGTAATTGCCCACTACGAGCTAACTGATAAGCTAATCCACGGCTAATGCCAAGTATTTCGGCGACTTGTGGTATCGTTAATGTTAGAGTTTCTTTTGTAATCATCTATAAAGTCCTCCTTTATTTTTAAAGCTTTTTTATATGAATAGTAAAAGAGTTAATAGTATCTGTCCCTTGACAGCTTTAGGCAGATTTCGAAAATTCCCTTTCCATGTAGATTATTTTATAGAACCATAACGGTTCCCACCTGTTTGATTTCATTCCACAATTTCTTAATTACTCATTCGCACCGTTCCTTTCGACTTGATGAACAAAGAATAACAAATAATGCAAGAGATGAATATAGCGTTTATGTCGAACCTATGTCGAACCTAGTTACTAGTAAGTGGGCTTTAGACAGTTGTCATAACTTACAAGGCCCTCGTCGATAGTTATTGTGCATCAGAAGGCTCTCTGAGCGTTCGAAGACCTAAATATGAGGAATTGGGTCGCAGAGCCACAGAATGCTACTATATGCAGTTTTAAGGGCTTGAGGATGGATTTGTGTTAATCAATGAAATATCCTTATGGAGTCGAATAACGATTTTCGCAGACACACAGTCGGTATATGCTTGAACAAGTAACTAGATGAACAAAAAATAGAGGAGCTTACCCCTCTATCTGAAAAATTCGCAAAATAACAGCCTCCCCTAAGGGGCTTTTTTTATCGCCAATGAGTTGCTAGCACTAATTGTTCTTCATGTGTCTATCAGAGTCTTTACGTTCGTTCTTTTTCTCCATTAACTGGGCAAACATGGTATCCTATGACTTTACAAATTTTTGGACATTAGCATTTCTTTTTTCTAAGTTGGATTTAGAAATAATAACCTTGAAATCATTGTATATACAATGATTTCAAGAGTCTATAGATGAATGGTTCACGCTACTATATAACACATAAAAAAGAGATTTAAGATTTCACTATTACTTCATTACTTTTCCGTTCTATGAAGTGATAATAAACCTTATATTTTACTATAATACAAAGAATTTAAAATCAGAAGGGAGCTTGAAAAAGCATATGAACAAGGAAAAAGAAGAAAGGTCAGTCGACCCGAAGTTTGGACAAATCATAAAACTGAGGAGAGAACAAAAAGGGTATAGTCTGAAAGAACTGAAGGAAATGACTGGAATTAGTGAGTCATATTTAAACAGATTGGAACTGAATGAAAGAAAGAATCCGTCCTATCCAATTATGCAAAATATTGCAAAAGCTCTTGATTTCAACATCGCTGAGCTCCTAGAACTTTCCAATCAAAATGAGACTGATGATTTCGATGAAATTATAGACGTGATAGTAAAGAGCGATTTTTGTATAAATCATATTTTTGCTACTACGCAAATTAAAGATTTAATCATTAAACTGTTTGAGAAAATTATATCAGCGGATTGGAGTGAACCGAAAAGGTTTACATCAGGAGCAGAAATTTTGACGGTTGTTGGAGAAATAGAGGTCTTTTTAGGGAAGGCATAGGAGAGGGCTAAGCTCCAGGGTTTACGGGGGCTAGGAGTAAGAACTTGGAACACTAAAACTTGAACAGTTAAGAAGGAATCCAAAACTGGGTTCCTTCTTTATCTTGAATTGTTAGGAGTTGTTAATATGCCAAGATTTCGAATGGACGAGCAAAACATCATATACCTGCATCATATACCTATCTATATTAACCTTGGCTTGTTGTTTGTGCTTACAAAAGGAGGAGATAACCTCTCTTTCAAAGTTAAGCAACAGTACAGTTAAAAAAAATCCTCGCCTTTCTTTGGTGAGGATTTTTTCTAACTGTATTCCATCTTCTCAAAGGATATTTAACTTGAGAGTCTATAACTAACAGGATTATGCACCAGCAGGCTCAAAATTGCCCCATAAGGTCTTCTAGATACACAAGTGAGGATTCGCATGCCTTTGAAGATGTTCCGAGCTCTCTGAGGCATCAATGGCTGCCAAAACCCCATTTCACTTGAGACCTCTCTTCAACTCCTGATTAATCATCCCCAACTGCTTATTCATCCTAAAAAAAATAATTGCAGTCTCACAAACTAATCTCCAAATCAAGTTGCCAACAATAATAACCAAGATTCCCAGTCCAAATCTTTCTCTCATCATATGTACTTGCAAACTCCCAACTGTATTGCTCCAAAGGATATATTTAAGGACATAGGCTTATATGACAAAGAGGTTCATCATATTCCTTACCATTACTACAAAGCGAAAAAAACAATCACAATTTCAACTAATAATTTCACAATGGTTTAACATAATAACCTCATGAGGTGATATGAGTCAACCAGATGTAATGTAAAGTGAGACCGTAAGGTTTTTGGTAGGAGGCGAGAATGTGTCCAACAATGAACCCAACGATACTGAATTACTACAAAGTCTACTGAACAAAATTATCCTCTATCGTATTACAAGGAACATGGATAAAGTTATTAAAGACCGAAATATTACTCATGCCGAATTAAGTGGAAATACTGGACGAAGTGGCAACTGGTTTAACAAGATATTCAATGGACTAGAAGATATGAGGTTATCGACTTTTATAAAGGCTTATGTAGCTGTCTTGAAGATATCGGGAAACGAGAGTAAACATAACGATGTTGAAATTACCTCTGTATTTGATGAAGAATTATTTAGAATTACTTCAGTATCACTTGATCTATCCATAATAGACAATATTGATGATTTGCTTTCTTCTGATAAAGATTTATATGATTTCTTTTTTGGATTAAAGGTATACGTTGAAGCATTGAAAGGTCTTCGTGATGTAGTAACTCCTAATGAGACGGATGCATACTACAGAGTCTTAGAACGAGTAAGTCATGACGGGAGGAATAATAATGGCTTCTAGAAAGATTTGGTTCATTACGCGACCAGAACGTGATCCGAAATTCCATCGTGATGCACTCCTTGCATTATGTGATGCTACGGACGGACTTAGTATTAAATGGTCAGGGAATAGAGAAGCTCATCTTAACTTCGAAAGGAAACTAAACGAACAGAGAATCAAGCGTGAACACGTGAGCAACGATGGTTCTGGTGGACGAACATGGGCGGCAATGTTAAAAACCTTTGCTTACGTCTATACTGACGAAGTGGGTTTTCTTAAACTGACTAAGGTTGGCAAGGCGGTTATGGATGGTAAAAAGGTAAGAGAAAATGTTGCTAAACAGATACTCACTCTACAGATACCTAATGCTTATTTTCTTGAATCAGGCTTTCGTCCTCCATTTGAAAGTGGATTTCGCATTAGACCTGCAAGATTCTTAATTAAACTAACAAACCAACCCTCACTTAGTTATTTTTTAACCAAGGAAGAGATAACATTTTTCGCACTAACAGCCAAAACTGATGATGAACTTCCCGCAGTTGTAACCAACATACGCAAGTTTAGGCAAGGAGATACATTCGAAAAGGCACTAAGAAAGATTGAGATTGCAGAGAGATATGACCATCGGGAACGCTTAGACAATTCGGCAAGAAGTTATGAAATCGCACATGGGGATGTTGCTCATACCTTCATGCTTATCGCTGAGTACACAGGTCTTGTTGAATATTTTCGTGGAAAAGCACTTAGGATTGATCCTGTAGATAGCAAGAGGGTTTCGGAGGAAATTGATCGTTTTGATCAGAGATATCCCTATAATTCGAGATACATGATTTCGTTACAACGTATGGCAGAAAATAATGGACTAGATGTTGATAGTTACAAAGCTAGTAATTATGGTTCTGTCAAACCTGCCACAAACAAAGGCAAGACGGAGAACAAGATCAGAGAATTATTAATGGACTATCCTAATCCTGGAGGACTATCTTGTGATGAACTAACAAGCATATTTCTAAACGAGTTTTCTCAAAAGGAAGCCGAAAAATACGCTGACGAATTATCACAAACAGTTTATCAAACTCTTAACAATGATTTTGTTGAAGGCTATCTCAATGAACAAAATAATCTTCTGTTCGAAGACAAAACAGGTGAAATCTTTAAAGCTATTGGATTTGAGGTTGAGATGCGACCAAAACCAAATGCCAATGTTACCACAGAAATCGAGATTCTGCTGAAATATGGCGATAAACTCTGCGGTATCATTGATGCCAAAAACTACAGAGTGAAATTTGCTTTGTCAGCATCGCTTGCCTCCCATATGAGTTCTGAATATATTCCGAATTATGAAGGCTATAAAGACAGGAAAGTGTCTTTCTTTGGTTACGTTACTGCGGCAGGTTGGAGCGGTGAGAAGAATCTGGAAAAGATCAGTGAATTAGCAAAGCGTGTGATACTCGATCGGGACATAAAAGGTATCATGTTAAGTGCCAACGTCTTGCTTGGTTTTTTAGATTACTGCATTGATAATCAGTTATCCAAAATGGATCGAATTGAACTGTTCTTACAAGTTATTGACAATCGAGCATATTCTTCAATTGGGGAGTTCTTACGTCAAACAAAAATAACTACATAACGTAAGGATGATACAATAATGTTCCTATGTTCTTGCGGTGGAGTTATGCTTGTTTATGAAATTGAAAAGTACCCAGATGGCTTATCGTCGGCAGATGAGTTGGAATATGAACGAAAATGTACAGTAGAATGCCCTAATTGTAAGATGATATTATCTGATCAAAAGTATGATTAAAGGTAGTTATATGAGAATCCAAAAAGGAGCTTTTTATAGCTCCTTTTACGGTGGTTATTTACCTACCAATTCTAATTGGTTCTTCAATAGAAGATCATCGATATTCCATTTAGATTCAATACTGTCATATTCCACATTGGCGAAGGTCTTTAATATCGCTTCCAAAATTATCTTTGCCCCATCAGGAGGGACAGCCATTCCTATCTGCTGTCGGACTTTTTCTTTTCCACCAAAAAAGACAAAATCATCAGGAAACGTCTGAAGACGGGCACGTTCCCTATTTGTTAATGCACGATGTTCTTTCCAATGGTACATGTGGGTACCTCCGCCCCCACTTCCTGTAACAGTGTAAGCAGGTAGTTGTGGGTTTAGGCGTTTGTATATCTGACTCATTTTCGTATTTTTTACGTTAAGCCTTAGATGCTCTGGAATATTCTCGCACCAAGCGTTTTCACCTGGAGGAATATACTTTAAAAATTCAACAACTTTGTCTAAGTGCTTCGTGTATTCATGATTAGGTGCATCTACCGAAATAATGGGTTCATTTATCGCTTCTTTGGATGTTTTGTATGGTAATTTCCCTTCTCCATGCGTTGGAGCAGGAACTTTAAACTCTTTTTTAATGTCATCCCTTATTCCTACGATGATAATTCGATGACGAGCTTGAGGGATACCGTATTCTTCAAACTTATACAGATGAGGGGTAATATTATATCCTGATTCTTTTAAATCTCGGAGAATCCTAATAAAGGCTTGTCCATCATTGGAGCTTTTCAAGCCTGATACATTTTCTGCAATAAACCACTTAGGATGAAATTTTCTAAGCACTTTGACTCCATATTCATACAACTGTCCATAGTTGCCTTCTAAGCCTTTTTTCTCGCCTACAATACTGTAATCATTACATGGAAAGCCGAATGTGAAAGCATCAATTTCATCCAAATCTTTTTCTATGTCTAATTTACGCACATCTTTGTTAATTACAGATTCAGGCCGATCTGGGCAAATATTATGAATATACGTTTGACATGCAGATTCGTCGATTTCATTTGACCACTGATGCTCAATACGATATTCAATACCATCTTTATCCACTACCTTAGCCATTTTTGCTCCAAGAGCTATGCCTCCTGGACCGTTGAAAAATTCGCCTTTCTTAAATATCATATTTATCACCTCCAAAATAAAATCATACCCCTATTATAAAGCATATGAATAGAAATTGCAGCAATAAGTTTTGGATACCATCTTTATAAATCAGGTGTTGATATCAACCGAATCGCCGAAATGCTAAACCATTCTTCTACCAGTGAAACTTTGCGAGATGATATAGACCAAATTTTTGTATATTTAATCTATAAGTTTTTATAATAAAAAGTATCGGCACTTGCTTACGCACGGCAAGGGCGATACTTTTTATTCATAGTCAACTATTTAAGACTTTCTTTCCAATCCAATAGATCAGATATTACTTCCTCAAATCTTTGTCAAACGGATATTTCTCTGAAAGCTTATCAGAATGTGTCTCATCAATCATGTCCCATTTTTTACTCAACTTTATCTAAGTATCAATTGCTCCATTTAGTGCTTTCTTGAATTCATCTATGGCAATTTCCTTCTATCTTTTGGTTAGCGAATCAATCGCATAACAGGTGGCTAACTATTTTTTTCCTCCTCCACAAGAACCAT
Source organism: Desulfosporosinus shakirovi (assembly GCF_020595055.1). Classification (GTDB taxonomy): domain Bacteria; phylum Bacillota; class Desulfitobacteriia; order Desulfitobacteriales; family Desulfitobacteriaceae; genus Desulfosporosinus; species Desulfosporosinus shakirovi. The sequence continues at coordinate 97,303 of NZ_JAJDOO010000008.1, forward strand.
GGCCCTGATATAATCTGAAACAGTTTTATTAGCAGAAACTGCTTTAAACTTTACTATGTCCCATTCATCGTCTGTGAATCTGACCGTTCTATTAGATGCTTTTACATGGGTGCGAGGTTTACGTCCTGCTCCCTCTCGTATACCGCCTTTACTCACGCACAAACCCCATTACCCTAGTCCTCCTTTGCCCAGATTTTGATATCATATCTTTGTTCACCATCAATTCCTGTTACTGCTTCTAGCTTGTGGCACTCTTCATCTTCTAGGTTTACATATAGTTCAATATCTCTTGCTAAGATATCATAGTAAGTCATGTCGGGGTTTCTCATTTTATCGCCTCTTCTATTTGTTTCTTCTGCTAAACATAGTATACTCCAGATTAATTAGATTACGCAATACATTATCAGAGAATAGAAAAATACAATGCACAAGAACATTCTCAAGAGGTTGTTTTGGAAGAAGACCTAGATATTATTATACATAATATGGAAGAACCTAAAGGGATGGATTTGAATACAAAAATAAAGTACTTTTACAACATAGACTACAGCTTATAGAAGAAACGCTGAAGAATAAACCAAATCGACCATATGAGTTAGAATTACGTCAAGAAAGAGACTTTTTGATTTCAGTTTTGGAAGAGGGGTTGAAAATGGAGGAACAAAATCTATTATCGATAAGATATTTTTGTACCCAGTTGCTTGAAAGGCTGAGTACCAATTTGATTGATATTAGACTTTTTGGTTCAGTCGCGAGTGGAACGGACACTGAAGAATCCGATATTGATCTATTTTTATTAGTAAAAGATGATGATAGCATCACACGTGATACCATTTTGGATGTCGCGTTCGAAGCTAACTTAGAATTCGATGTCCTAATTGTTCCGATAATAATGTCAAAGGAAGCATTCTCAAGACCGATTTTTATAGAAACACTCCTATATGAAGTCTTGAAAAACGCTGAATCTGTTATTAAAGATCATGACTGAGACTAAAAAACACAATTTTTATTGGCTAACTCAGAAAGACACAATAGATCAATAGATACGATTCAGAAGCTTATAGGGTTTCGTAGGATACTCACCGACAATTAGAAGTATGTAAAACCTAAGAAGATTTAATGATACTAGTAATTAGTACAATAACGGATTTGTAGACCATGCCCCACTCGTAAGCAAAAAAAGAAGGGTTCCCCCCTTCTTTTAGTATTGTATTCAACATATTCTGCTATTCATTGTCAGTAATCTTTGTTGCGACACTACTCTCAGTGTCAGAAATCTCCGTTGCGACACAGCTCAGTGCGGGAAATCCCGTCATAGCACTACTCAGTGTCAGTATCGTCTAAACGCCCTAAGGCTATAGTGAGGCTGGTTAGGGAAAGACATTGTGTCTATAATAGGAAATTATATTAACCTAATTTATACTTATTAGCAGGATAACTGGAAGGTCACTAAATGGGAGTTTAGTGAATGATGGAATTACTACTGTAATTAATAAAGAAACTAGGACAGGAAACATGCTAACGTCGCTCATTTATGCTTGACCGAATTACAGGTGAAAATTAGATAAAAGCAATTCAGTAACAATGAGTTATATAGCAGTATCTATTCTACTAATAATGCTAATGATTATTTTCAGCATGAAGAGGGACGGTATCGGGAATTTATAAGTTGCAGGTCCCAAGAGTTTTTTACTCAGCCTTTAAATTTAATGATCAAATCTCCAATAAGTGTTCCAATTAAAGAGATAAATGTATAAGGAAGAACAATTAAAAAACCTGATTTAAATATAGTCCAACTTATAATAAACCATCCTGCAAAACAAATATATAAAATGATTGCCTTTTTCTTTATTATAAGCTGTGCTATTAAAGATATTATAAAAACTAAGATTGGATATACCACTACAAGCATTACTAATGGTTCAAACATATCTATAGCTCCTTTTTAATCTATTTATATAAGCGTAACACAAATCACAGTATATTTACACGTGGATTACCAGTCAATTTCGCATCATCATTAGAGCATTGTTTAACAGAAAGAAAGAGGTTAATGTGATATTCGCACAATCAACCTCTTTCTTCGATCAATGTTTCTTGGTAATTGATTTTATTTCTCAAAAATATATAGGCTTATAATATATCTTGCAAAAGCATTACAAGTAGCTTGTATAACGACTTCTGATGGTTCAATTAATAGCTGAGGGGTGGTATCCGTTGGATAAGTTGCCTTTTGGAACAATGAGGGACCCAATGGATGTGTAAATCCGAGTATACCAACCATTAGGCCTCTTATTGCCTCAGTTAAAAGTTCCTCATTTGGAATGTAGCCATCAAAACCTATATACACATGTTAAAAAGGGCATCTACCATATCCAGAACGTATAACTATCATAAACGTCTTAAAAATTGGTTGGCACATTTTAATGGGGTTGCCAGAAGTACCAAGATAATTATTTGGCATGGTTTCGTTTCTTGGATTCCAAAGGCTTTATACTTCCTGTCTTTATCAGATGAGGGAAACATACAGGTCATCGCGTTTAGCAGAATTCATGGTTGCATAAGCCGTCAGAATATGCTTAGTATTAGGTCTATAATAAATATAGGAGTGATAGCGTGAAAAAGTTAAGAATCGTTTTCACAACGTTCGTCCTTGGATTGGTGGTGTCTGGCTGTTCTAACTCAGAAGAAACTCAACAAGTACAGCCACAAGAAGCGAAAGTCGTACAAGGTAATATCTTCGTTAGTCGAAATAATGAAGCTTCAGATATTAAGGATTTGGGGGAATTCTTAGAGGCTGTCAACAACGGGAAACAAGCAAATCTTCAAATAAGGCAAACTACCGATGAAGGTGACCCAACCTTTACAACGTTGGAATATAATAATGGCATTATTAAGTATACCTATGATAATTCACAAGATAAATATGCTGGAACTGACAAGGGTATCCAAACATCTGAGTATGCCAAAGCAATTAAAGAAGAGAACAATAATGGCGTATACGTTTCCCTTATTGATAAAAGTGGTGGCAAAAGAAAAGTATATATATCTCCTAAATAGGTGGTTACAAGGAATCCCTTATTTTATTGCCGAAAATCAAGAATAAGCTTAAATTAAACCCGAGAATTAGAGGTTTCACTTTAAATATTACTAATCGTTAGTATTTGTGTGCCAACAAAGTAAAAAATAGCCCGATAGGTTGAGATTGAAGATGAGTCAAGGGGGAGAAAAATATTAATGACCTCGATAACCTTTCTCACATAAAGTTTTTCGGTATTGGCATTTCTGAAGAAGGGAAACTGGCCACGACTGAAGATGAAGTAGAAGTAGAAGTTCGGAGGTTAATTATGTCTATTAAACCAGTAGATGCCGATGCCGAGGTGGTAGACAAAATAAATTATGATGGAAATAAAATTGTTATGTACTTGTTAGATGGCAATAGAACTGAATTTACTGGCGTCGGACAAGGCCAGGTTCAAATCGCTCAAATAAAGAATAATGTATCCCATAAACTAATTGTTGAACAACCAGAATTAAGGACTCTGTTGGACAAACTTTCCGTATCTCACAACCCATTATAATCGGCTCTAACTTGTCATACTACTAATACGATTCTTCTTATGATGCGTCGTATTGGCAGTAATGCCAGCTTCCAGTTATTCTTAAACCCAGTAATATAAATGCTGTCCAACCTCTATGTAGTTGGACGGCATTCGTAGGATTTAGGGAAATAAAGTAGAATTTATCTTTAAGTGATAGGAATGGGGTATCGTATATGAATTTAATGATTTCGAGTGCAGACGAAAATGAAAGCGAGATTCTTACCTCGATTTCATTCGCTTCAAAACGATATTGGAAATATCCCGAAGCATATTTTGAAATTTAGAAGGAAGAATTGACAATAACGCATGAGTATATAAATCAGAATCAAGTTTATGTGGCAAAGACCGATGGAAAGGCGATTGGATTTATTTCAATAGTCGAAGTTGAGGAGGATTTCCAAGCGGGGGAATTGACAATCAAAAAGGGTTATGGGCTTGACCATATTTTCATTCACCCCAATTATATAGGTAAAAATGTAGGTTCTGAACTTGTATCATTTGCTAAGGTATTATGTATGAAGAAAAATATCAGTTCTTTGAATATACTTTCAGACCCCAATTCCAAAGGCTTTTATGGTAAATTAGGGACGGAATATATAAGGGAAGTTCCATCAAACATAAAAGGAAGAACTGTCTCGTTATACAAACTTGCAATATAATTATTTTGAGTAACTGGAGGAATCTATGCAATATCATCAGTTTATAGACGAAGAAGTACACAGGTATTATTGGGATAATGACTTAAATTGTGCAACTACCTCGTTACTAACTCTTTCTGAGATATTTCAGACAAAATTAAGTTCTCAAATTCTTGACGCAGTAACAGGAATACCTGGTGCGGGAAGATATGGAGCACAGTGTGGATTGGTTGCAAGTGCATTAATGTTTATCGGAATTAAAGGAAAGGAAAAAGGATTACAACATAAGGAAATAGTAATTATGTGTAATGACTTTGCCAAAGGATTTGAGAAAGAGTTCGGAAGTTTAAATTGTAGAGACCTTCGCCCCCAAGGGTTCAAGCCAGACAATCCACCGCATTTATGTGAAGAGATAACAAAAAAGGCAGTTAAATTTACTCTCAGCTATATATAAAGAAGATGATTTATTTCGCATAATTCTTAAAACCATCAGTATCAGCATAATTTTTATCTTTACATGTTGTTGAACCTACACGTCCTCGATGGTAAATCCCCCGATGACAAAGAATTGAGACGGAGGGAAATAACAATGATAAAAAGAATTCATATTTTAGGTGCATCTGCTTCAGGGACAACAACTCTTGCGAAGGATTTATCAAAGGAAATAGGTTATTGTCATTTTGACACGGATGATTATTTTTGGACCTCCACTGATGTACCATTTACACAAAAGAGAAAAATAGAAGAGCGTCAAGAACTTTTAAGAAAAGATTTGAATAGTACATCTAAATGGATTTTGTCAGGTTCGTTATGTGGTTGGGGGGATATTTTCATCCCGTACTTCGATTTAGTAGTCTATTTGTCACTACCAAAGGAAATTCGGATAAAAAGACTAATTGAGAGGGATAGACAAAGGTATGGAATGGAAATAGAACAAAGTGGGAAGATGTATCAAATGCATAAAGAATTTGTAGAGTGGGCTTCGAAATATGATGAAGCTGGACCTGACATGAGAAGTAAGGCTTTACATGATCTTTGGCTTTCGAAATTACCCTGTCCAATTTTAAAAATAGAAGGCGACAAGACTGTAGAAGAACGTACGAATATAGTAAAGGAACACTTGAAACGGCTTGATATGTAAATGAATGCATTTATTCTCTTAAGTCATCTTATCTCAGGCATCAAAAAGAGCCTGAATTTCAGCGCCATCTTTCCTGTTGATGGGTATTTGTTGATTGCAATTCTGTCGTTTGAATACATTCCTGTTCATTTTAAACTCAAGAAAGTTGCCCTGGGTTTAAGGAGAAGGTTACTAAAATTTATTACCATAATTATTGTATTGGGGCGTAAACCACCGCGCCAGCGGTTTAGTGCTATTCTTAAAACCCACAGTACTTCAGTATAAAACGCCTCGCTATAGAGTTGATGGTATTTGTGGGAAACTATGTGATGGACTAAAAAAAGGATCTGCCACATCAAATAGTTGATATTTGGCACATTTGGAAGACGCAACGAAAACAAGTGTTAATAAGGCCAGGAATTGGGGAACTAACCAACTCCTAGCCGAATCACAACTTACTTTATGATCGCTTCTAATTTAAGAATAACCTCATCAATCGTTTCTTCCGGCACTTTGCATATAAAACTCACGTTTCTAACTCTCCAGTCTAGAGATTTAATTTGATCCGCTAACACAACGCCTCTGATTTCTAATTCCTCTGGAAGTTTAACTTCGAACGGAAATTCTTTTACCCGGCTGGTAATCGGGCAAAAAATACCCATCCCGGTCTTGCTATTATATTCCTTTACGGATATAACCAAAGCAGGTCTGGTCCCTTTCTGTTCATGCCCGGCCTGTGGATTCAAATGAATCCATACTATATCACCACGTTCCGGCACATACTTATTCACCATTTTTCCCCTCCAACCGGCTCTCCCCAATCTATTTCTTCCGGTTCATATTTATCAGGGATTTGGGCAAGTAATTCTTTTAAATCGTATTTTTTTCGAGTGACAATGATCTTATCTCCATCAAGTTCGATATCAATTGGGGTCCCGTCATTAATTTTTATCGAATTAGCCATTGAAGCCGGTATTCTTATACCAATGCTATTTCCCCATTTCCGGGCCATTGCCTCCATAGTGTGTCACCTCATTCTTTTTATTTAATTTATACAAAGTATAAACATTTTAATGAAATTTATCAACATTTGGCATTGAGTATGCCCAAAGCTATAATGAAGCAAAGAAAACCATATTTTGGGCTGGAGATTGGTACCCGATATCTCTTGGTGAGGTGTTTTACTCGTTAAGCTTCGTTCTAATTTAGCAGAGTTCTATATTTCCGATAATAATAGTTAGTTTTTCTATGTAACCTAGAAACGCGCTCTGTAAATCCAATTGCACTAAAGGCGGTAACTGAGCTTTTGTATCAGAGTCTTTAGTTTTTGGAATATATTGTCCCCATAAATCGTAGCTTTATCGACCATATAAAACAACTTCTCCATTTTTCCCTTCAATAAAACCATCTAAAGTAACTGCTAAATCTAAAATTATTCTTCTCTGTTTTACGTTATTTTTTGACATAAATAGGTTTCGATTTTATAGTTCTCAAACAATCAAACATTCGCGGACTAAAAGACACGCTTAGCAACATCTAAGCGTGTCTTTTTTAAGTACATTTTAGTACATTTACTAAACTCAAACGTTTGTCTGTTTACCAGAGTTTAGCTTGGTTTTAGTCCACTAATAACTATAGATTGGCATAGCTAAAACCGTCTACAATTAATTTTACTAAATTTCATCAAGGACCCGACGAATTTCCAATGATATTTTGGTTTTCCCTCTAACCCCTTAATCGCTACTAATAAGTAAGTTCCTTAAGAATCGCTCATCGCGGCTTCCGCTGCGGATTTTTCTGCACTTTCCTGGTTTAAGCCCAGGATCTCTTCAATAGCCTCATTCAGCTCGGTTTTACCAACCCCTGACTGTGCCGAAAAGGGCAGGATCAACGACACATCTTGGATATCTAACGCTTTGGCGATAACCTTCAAGTGCTTAGCCCACTGACCACGTGCAATTTTATCGACTTTGGTTGCCACGATCATGGTTGGAACCTGCATAGTTCGCAACCATTGCTGCATTTCGATATCTTCAACGCTCGGAGCATGGCGAATATCGACAATTTGAATGACCGCACGCAAAGGCTCACGCTTTTTGAGATAATGCTCCATCATAGGACCCCATTGGGCATTTACAGCCTTGGCGACCTTGGCATAGCCATAGCCGGGCAAGTCAACTAAAAACCAACCATCATTGACTCTATAGAAATTCAAGGTTTGAGTTTTCCCCGGTGTATTCCCTGTCCGCGCAAGGTTACGCCGTCCTAAAAAACTGTTAATCAACGATGACTTACCAACATTTGACCGCCCAGCCATCGCTATCTCCGGCAATCCATCAACAGGATATTGCTCATATTTTACAGCAGAAGCTACATACTCTGCCTTCTTAATGACTATCAAGATACCTCTTCCTTTCGTGCAAGTTTTCTTGACTTGCACTCTAACTTACATTCCTTTTCCCCTGGCTTCATTTTGGCACGACGAGCACACGGCTGAACAAGTGTGTCGCCACCCTCTCCCCAGAAAGGACCCTAAAACCGTCCCCCGTGCCTTCGTCATCAACCCAAGAGGATCGCGATCACACGGCGTGAATGCCTTTGCGTGAGTCGTAGCCAAACTCGGCTTTAATCCGCTTTCATCAAGCAGGGCGGAAAACAAGGACGTTTTCCGCCGGCCATGCGACAGGGTCACCTCCCGCCCTCCTGCAAGAAGGCTAATTCGTGCGAAGACAGTGTCTTCGGGCTACAGGGACACTTGGCCATCCATGGCCGGCGGACGTCGCATTGGCCGGGAACCCTGCTCTCCCGCATCCGGATTAAAGCCCTAGTTTGGCACGACGACCGCACGGCTGAACAAGTGTGACGCGACCCTCTCCCCAGAAAAGACCCTAAACCGTCCCCAGCGTCTCGCGACCCTCTCTAGCAGGTCGTCGGCCTCTCCTCTGATCTCGGCACCGTATCCGGTATTCCGCCCTGTCCATACACAGAATGAACCGGCATATCCTTCTGAACTTTATCAGAATGAGCCAGCGGCAAAAGCGCCAGCTTCAACACTTCCTCAATTCGGCTGACAAAGTGAAATTCCATGACTTTGCGGACATTCTCCGGAACATCTTCCAGATCCTTGCGATTTTCCTCAGGAAGAAGTACCACTTTAATTCCTGCCCTGTGGGCTGCCAAAACCTTTTCCTTTACACCCCCGATAGGCAATACGTTGCCGCGCAAGGTTATTTCACCGGTCATAGCCAGATCCGAGCGAACGGATCGCTTTGCTATGGCAGATGCCATTGCCGTGGCCATGGTAATCCCCGCAGAAGGACCGTCTTTAGGGGTTGCACCTTCCGGAACGTGGATATGCAGATCGGTTCTGTCATAAAAGTCTTCTTCAATATCCAGTTGCAGGGCATATGCCCGAATAAAAGTCCAGGCCGCCTGAGCCGATTCCTTCATGACATCCCCCAGTTGGCCGGTTAAGGTTAACCTTCCTTTGCCCGGCAGAGGGGTTACTTCTACTGTGAGAACCACACCGCCAACTTCCGTGTAGGCAAGTCCCGTTACTGCTCCGATTTCAGGTGCCTTCGCGGCTACTTGAAAATGATAACGGGGAACTCCCAGGGTGGATTGTAAATCTTCAACTGTTAAGGTATGAGGTTCCCATTCCTTCTTCACCCAGCGCACAGCTATTTTTCGACAAAGGTTGGCTACTTGTCGCTCAAGACCCCGTACTCCGGATTCTCTGGTATACCCTTGAACTATTTTGAGCAGGACATCCTCCTCCAAAGTAAAGACTTCTTTGGTAAGTCCGTGGGCTTCTAATTGTTTAGGAACGAGATAACGGTTAGCGATATTGACCTTCTCATCCTCTGTATACCCACTTAGAGTAATCACTTCCATCCGATCCAGGAGCGGTCGAGGAATCGTGTGTAAAGTATTAGCCGTCAACACAAACAGAGTTTGGGAGAGGTCAAAAGGGACTTCTAAATAGTGATCTGTGAAAGTACTGTTTTGTTCCGGGTCCAGCACCTCTAACAGAGCAGAAGCAGGGTCGCCACGGAAATCCGACGACATTTTGTCGATTTCATCCAGAAGAAAGACAGAATTACGGGTTCCGGCGGTACGTAACCCTTGAATGATTCGTCCAGGCAATGCCCCGATATACGTGCGTCGATGCCCCCTGATCTCAGCCTCATCACGCAATCCGCCCAATGACATGCGCACAAATTTGCGATTCAGTGATCTGGAAATGGATTTGGCCAAGGAGGTCTTCCCCACTCCCGGAGGTCCCACCAGGCAAAGAATCGGACTTTTCATTTTCGGTGTTAGTTTACGAATTGCCAAGAACTCTAAAATTCGCTCTTTGATTTTCTCCAGACCGTAATGATCCTCGTTCAGAATTTCTTCTGCCCGATTCAAATCGATTTTATCTCTGGAAGACTTGTTCCAGGGCAGGACTAAAAGCCAATCTAAATAAGTACGAACCACCGTGCCCTCTGCTGAAGAAGGAGGCATTTTCTCTAACCGTTCAATTTCCTTAAGTGCTTTTTCTTCAACTTCTTTGGGACATTTAGCCTTGGCGACTTTCTCTCGGTATTCTTCCGCCTCAGCTTGACGCTCATCTTTATCTCCCAGCTCTTTCTGGATTGCCTTCATTTGTTCCCGCAAATAGTATTCCTTTTGCGCTTTATCCATTTGCTTGCGAACTCTTTGCCCGATGCGCCGTTCCAATTCCAGCAGTTCAATCTCACGCATAATAAGTTCAGTTAACCGTTCCACGCGCAGCTCGACTGACATCGCTTCTAAAATAGTTTGTTTATCCGGTACCTTCAGGTTAAGATGGGATGCCACAATATCCGCTAATCGACCTGGTTCCTCAACGGCTAACACGGTTCCGATGGTTTCTAGGGGAACCCGTTTACCCAGTTTGGCATATTCTTCAAACTGATGGGTCATCCCTCGTACAAGAGTCTCTAACTCCGGCGTCAAAGATTTCTTTTCTTCTTCTAATTCCTCAATGCGCACTCTAAAATGCTCGTCTTCCTCAAGGAATTCCAGAATTCGGCCTCGGGAAATCCCTTCAACTAAGACCCTCATAGTGCCTCCCGGAAGTTTTAAGAGTTGCTTTATTTCAGCAATCGTGCCCATCTCATACAAATCATCCGGATTTGGTGAATCAATCTCCGTCTCTTTTTGGGACGTTAAAAGTATAATTCGATCATCGAGCATGGCTTTTTCAATCGCGGCCATAGACCGTTCTCTGCCTACGTCCAGATGAATGACCATATAAGGGAAAACAAGAATCCCACGTAACGGGAGTAATGGTAATTCACGTTCTTTTATCAAAAAATATCCCCCCATTTTGAAAAAATCTTGAAAAAAAGACACACTACAGCTTAGTGTGCCAAACTTATCTTGAACTATTCTAACATGTTTTGCCTTGATCAGGCAAATTAGCGACTATGTTTGTAACTGCCTTATTAACCACTCCAAAATCCAATCTGCTTAAAACCTCTTCAAGGGGAGGCCTGGTCTCGACTTTCTCCAGCTTAATTGTTGAGGTCAGCGCAAGATTCAGAACTTCTGAGAGTTCTTCCACGGAAATAATTTCTATCTCCTTCTTAAACTCCGAAAAACGTTCTTGATAATTCTCTTTAGGAATCAAAACTCGTTTGCACCCGGCCTGTTTGGCAGCCTCAATCTTAGCCGCAACACCCCCTATAGGGTTAACCCGCCCACGAATGGAGAGTTCCCCGGTCATAGCCAAATAATTGTCAACTTTTTCTTGGCGTATAGCGGACACTGTAGCGGTTGCAATGGCAATTCCCGCAGAGGGACCGTCTACCGGACCTCCCCCCGGAAAGTTGACGTGGATATCAAAATTTTTAGGCTCCACTCCCATTTGCCGTCTCAGAACAGTCAAAACATTTTCCACCGAACTTCGAGCCATACTTTTACGTCGAAACTTCTTCTCTGAATCCCCTTGTTCTTCTTCCTCCACAATCCCCGTCACTAATAGTTCGCCGGTGCCCGGAGTTACAGGAAGAGCCGTGACTTCTAACTCCAGAAGTCTTCCCATATTGGGACCATAGACGGCCAGACCGTTCACTACCCCGACACATGGCTCTGTCGGCACCTTTTTATCCGGCCGGGGAGCGTATTGGCCGGTTGCTACAACCCATTCTGCAATTTCTACATTGATTTCCGACAATTCATCGGTGAGGGCCACTCCTGCGGCAAGCTGAACCATATTTACGGTTTCGCGGCCATTACTGGCAAACTGTTTGATGACATCAACAGCCTCCGGGGTAATGGGCATTTCCATCTTGGCTGCAGCTACCTGAGCGATTTCTGCTATTTCATCCGGAAGCAATCCCCGGAAGTAAACCTCCATACACCGGGAGCGGATGGCAGGCGGAATTTGATCCGGGCTCCGAGTGGTTGCCCCCACAAGTCTAAAATCCGCCGGCAGACCGTTTTGAAATATATCATGAATATGTTGTGGAATATTTAAGTCTTCCGAGCTGTAATAGGCGCTTTCCAGGGTTACTTTACGATCTTCTAAAACCTTTAAAAGCTTGTTGATTTGAATGGGATGAAGCTCCCCAATTTCGTCGATAAATAAAATTCCGCCATGTGCTTTGGTGACGGCTCCCTGTTTAGGCTGGGGAATTCCCGCTAAACCCATGGCACCAGCCCCCTGATAAATGGGGTCATGAACCGAGCCTATCAAAGGGTCTGCAATTCCCCTCTCATCAAAACGTGCAGTTGCACCATCAATTTCAGTAAAATGGGCACTTCCTTTAAAGGGAGACAGAGTATTGTTCTTAGCCTCTTCTAAGATTAACCGAGCAGCAGCCGTTTTGCCGACACCGGGAGGCCCATAGATGAGTACATGCTGTGGATTCGGGCCGCATAAGGCAGCTCGCAAGGCTTTAATTCCCTCTTTTTGCCCAATGATTTCCTCAAAATGTACGGGTCGAGTCTTCTCTGATAAAGGGGTGGTTAAAGCAATCTTTCGCATGGTTTGCAGTTTTTCCAGTTCTTTGCGTGATTCTCGTTCTACGGAGACTTTATTTCCCTGTTGAGACTTGAGCATTCCCCAAAAGTAAAGCCCAATCACAACGGCAAATATTAACTGAACCATCATGACTATTCCGCTGAGTCCATTCATGCACAAATTTCCCTCCTAGCAATCTCTCTTATTTTAGTATTGCCATAAAGTAGGGAAAAAACCCTTAGAAAGGAGGACAAGCAAAAAAACACCGGGGATGCTTATATTAAGCAACCCGGTGTTTAGTATTTTTCAACTGAACTTTATTAGATGCCCAGTAAACTTACCAGGCAAAATATTCAATGTGCAATGTCGATATACAACTTCGACACACGTAACTAACCTTCAGTAAATGTGAAGCCTTAAAAACTGTATACTCACACTTTACTTAAGCCGATTCTTCTTTTTTACCCTTTTTAACCTTATCCGTCATCACTAAAAGGGGCTCTTCTTTCTTCATGACCACTTCCGGTGTAACGACACATTTAGAAACGTCATTACGCGAAGGCAAATCATACATGACGTTGAGCATGAGATCCTCAAGAATTGACCTAAGTCCTCGTGCTCCCGTGTTCCTGCGAATCGCTTCGGCAGCGATGGAGGTGAGGGTTGCATCTTTGAACTCCAGGGTTACCCCATCAAGCTCCATTAACTTTTGATACTGCTTAATGAGAGCATTCTTGGGCTCCGTCAGTATTCGAACCAAGGCTGCTTCATCCAGAGCCTCAAGGGTTACAATGACAGGTAAACGCCCAACAAATTCAGGAATCAATCCAAACTTTTGAAGGTCAATGGGCAGTATTCCTTTCAGAGTTTCACCTACATTCAAATTGACCTTGTTGGGAATCGTAGCGCCAAAACCCATGGTTTTTTGTCCGGCTCGGTTTTGAATGATTTTTTCAATCCCGTCAAAAGCTCCACCGACAATAAATAAAATATTCGTGGTGTCTAACTGAATAAATTCTTGGTGGGGATGTTTGCGACCGCCTTGCGGAGGTACACTGGCAACCGTTCCTTCAAGAATCTTCAGCAAGGCTTGCTGAACTCCTTCGCCGGAGACATCTCGGGTAATGGAGGGATTTTCAGATTTGCGGGCAATCTTATCAATCTCGTCGATGTAAACAATACCCTTTTCTGCTTTTTCCACATCGTAGTCAGCAGCTTGAATTAATTTCAAGAGGATATTCTCAACATCCTCACCTACATAGCCTGCCTCCGTCAGTGACGTAGCATCTGCGATGGCAAAGGGAACATTAAGAACCTTAGCCAGCGTCGAGGCCAACAACGTTTTTCCTGAACCCGTGGGTCCCAACATGATAATATTTGATTTTTGTAATTCAACATCATCAATTTTCATGCCCAAGTTTATTCGCTTGTAGTGATTGTAGACTGCGACTGAAAGTGCCTTTTTCGCTTGTTCTTGACCAATAACATATTGGTCAATGACCGCCCGAATTTCTTTAGGTTTAAGAATGTCTCCAATCTCAACGCCCAAATCATCCGTAAGCTCTTCCTCGATAATCTCATTACAAAGTTCAATGCATTCATCACAAATATAAACGCCCGGACCAGCAACTAATTTTTTGACTTGTTCCTGGGTCTTGCCGCAAAATGAACACTTGAGTTGATTTTTGTCTTCGGTGTACTTTGCCATCCTCTCACCTCTATACCTCAGAATTCCCCCCAAGGCGTCGGGTTTTAGGTGTTCTGTTCTACTAAGAAGCTGACAGTCTTCTGACTAGTCATGCTTTGTTTATAGAACGGGAGCTCCCCACGCGCTATAAGGGTCTGTTTGAGCAATGCAGCGTCTTGACCGTGACGCTCACTTACTTTCTTGATCTCTTCGTCTACTTCGTCTTCCGTGACCTCAATTCCTTCTGCTTTAGCAATAGTTTCTAAAACTAAATCCATTTTGACGCTTTCCGCAGCTTGAGGGCGTACTTGCTCCTGCATAACCTCCTCGGTTGAGTTCGTATACTGATAATACTGCTCAAGAGTCATGCCTTGCTGGGCAAGATTGCGGCTTAAATCATCCAACATTACTCTGATTCGTTCAGTAATCATAACTTCAGGAATTTCGACGCTGGCATTGTCTACCACTTTAGCGACGATGGCTTTTGCATGTTCGTCTTTAACTCTTACTTCGGTGGTCTTCATTAACTTATTCCGCAAATCGGTTTTCAATTCATCCAGAGTCTCAAATTCGCTGACATCTTTTGCAAATTCATCATCTAGTGCTGAAAGTTCTTTGCGCTGAATTTTTTTGATGACTGTTTTAAAGACAGCTTCTTTTCCTGCAAGCTCTGAACTATGATATTCACCGGGGAAGGTAACGTTGACATCAACAGGTTGTCCTATTTCAGTACCAATTAAACCCTCTTCAAAGCCCGGAATAAAGGTTCCGGATCCGATGACAAGTTCATAATTCTCTGCTTTACCGCCAATAAAGGCAACTCCGTCAGTAAACCCTTCAAAGTCTAAGGTGACAGTGTCATCATTTTCCACTTTGCCCTCTTCGAGGGTGATAAGGCGAGCGTGCTGTTCCTGCTTGCTTTTCAGCGCTTCCATTACTTCTTCTTCAGTGACAACAGCTGCCCCTTGTTCGACCTCAAGTCCTTTATAGTCTCCAAGTTCAACTTCCGGCTTGACCATGACTTTTGCTTTAAAAATCAGGTCTTTACCCTCTTCGATTTGAACTAAATCCACACTCGGACGATCTACGGGATCGATACCGCTTTCGATAACTGCTTCAGCATAGGCTGGTCCAACCAAATGATCTAACGCTTCATCATAAAGGGCTTCTTTTCCAACGTGTTGTTCGACCATGCGACGTGGAGCTTTACCTTTGCGAAACCCTGGAACATTCACTTTTTTAGCTAATACTTTGGCTGCTTGATTCACCGCACTGACAAATTTTTCGGCTTCAACAGTAACTTCCAAAGCTACAACATTTTTTTCTAACTTTTCTACTGAGACTGACATATGTTCTCCCCCTTAAACACTGTTTAATATATGTGCAAGGCAGCTGTGGATACTTCGTTAGTCTTGCCGTTTTTTTAAGACTACAAACCCCCGCTTAAGCCAAATACATCTATAAAATTCACTAGTCAATTATACCAGACTTACTTCTTCTAATCAAATGATCAATCTTGAGCCATGCGTCGTCACGGATAACTCTAACTATTCAGGGTAAAATAATCTTTATAACATTAACACCGCAGCATGAAAGAAAGGAGAACAACATGCTTATTGTTGTAGTCAGAACCCTTATTTTATACATTGTGGTCATCATAGCTCTGCGCCTAATGGGAAAAAGGGAAATCGGCCAATTGCAGCCTTTTGAGTTAGTTGTTATTCTCATGATTTCCGAGTTAGCTGCCGTGCCAAGTGAAAACATTGGGGTTCCACTCCTCAGTGGCATTATACCCATTCTGGTTCTCCTCACTGCAAGCCAAACCTTAGCCTACATTTCTTTAAAGAGCGAAAGGGCTAGAGACATAATTTGCGGCAGACCTAGTATCCTCATTGATCACGGAAAGATTTCGGAGAAGGAACTAACTAGAAACTGTTATAACATCAGTGATCTGCTGGAAGAACTTCGCTTAAATAACGTCCCGAACATCGCCGACGTAGAGTTTGCTATTTTAGAAAATAACGGACAAGTAAGCGTTTTTCCTAAGGCACAAAAAAGACCGGCTATCCCAGATGATTTCGGCATAAAGCCACCCTACGAAGGACTGCCGCTTACAATTATCATGGACGGCAAACTAAAAAAGAATTACTTAGAGCAAAGCAAGAAAGATCTGGCCTGGTTAAAAAGCGAACTCGAAAAACAAAAGATTTCTCAGATCGAAGATGTCCTCATTGCCAGCCTTGATTCCTCCGGAAAACTCTACGTGCAAGCTAAGGCAACGAAAAAATCAAACCCATCAAAACATAGTGTGAGGTGAAACCCGTTGCGCACCCTTTTAACCATCCTTGTCATTGTCATGCTATTATTAGGAGGTTCTTTTACTTCCTATCAGTATATTCAAACCACGACTTACACAGCAGGGGAGCATCTTGAGCTTCTCGAACAATCCATCTCCTTTGAAAAATGGGAGGGGGCCCAAAAGGAATTGAGCACTGTTCAACAAAATTGGGACAAAAACAATACCTGGTGGAGCATCCTTCTCGATCATGAAGAAATAGATACGATTGATATCAGCCTGAGTCGCTTAGGAAGCCACCTTGCCAGGCAAGATGTCACACTTTCCCTTGCAGAAGTGTCAAACTTAAAATTTTTATTTGAAAACCTTTATGACAAGGAAAGATTTACTTTAAAGAATATTCTTTGATCTATATTTTGATAAAAAAACGACCTATGTCTCCTAAAACCTAAGGTCTATGTTTAGGTGCAAAAAAGAAATTTCAACAAAGACAAAAAGAAGGGCAAATCCTATTATTAGATTCGCACTTCTCTCCAATGTATTCTCATCTTCTCTAAATTTTGTCTATTTCTAAATCAGAAAGGATTGGGTTATTTCCTTCTAAAGCTTCTAAAATAATAATTGTTCTTCTTCGGTATCAGTCACCCCCGTTAAATTATAAATATTAAATAGCTTCAAATGACTGTTTTATCTCACTATCTGTTAGTAACCCATTAAACGAGTACTCATCTAACCCATTTACAGTATCTTCAAATAGTTTAAAGTCAAATTCTTTTATTAGGGTTTTGAACTCTTTCATCCTATTAGCCGAAATAGTATTTATCAGTTTAGGGCAGTCGAGCGTATACAAGCACTGACTCATCAAGTCACGACCTATTCCTAATCCTTTAGTTACCATAGTTTTATATCATTTTCATCATTTTCTTTTTCATATTCTTTTTTTCTTTAGAAACATCATACTCTAACGGAATTCCAATAAAAAGACTTTTAATATATTGAGCTTCTGTGGTACGTATACCAAAATCAACAAATCTGCCAAATGTTTTTCTTGATATATTTGTATTAGATTCCGGTAACTTCCAAAGGTTAACATGTAAATCTACATCTAGCTCTTTATTCCCCACAGTCGGTTCGTACCAAATGGCAAAACTTTCACTCATTAATCAATACTCCCTATACTAAAGATAATAAAAAGATTGTGGTGGCTTAAATGCAGTAATATAAGGATTTATAGGTTTATCAAATTGAATTATTTCTCTAATTTTTATTGCAGTTACCAATTGGGCATTATTTGTATATAAATCATATTCTTGCTTCGATAAACCTGAATGTATATAAGTTCTTTGCCATATTTCGGTTGGAGTATCACAGTAGAAAATTTCAGGCGTGAAAAATCCAATTATGCTTTTTTCTGGAGAAGTGGAACGAATTACATTCTCATGATGGACACCCTTGGTTTTGGCTATACACTTCCCACTATCAGGGTGTGTCAGGGACTTCCCCTTAAACTATGACTGTGCTTACGCAGGGCGAACCACAAAAGGCAGTTAACCCTTTATAGGTCAACTGCCTTTAACCAGCTTAATTGGTGCGAGAGACAGGACTTGAACCTGCACGGTTTACCCGCTGGAACCTAAATCCAGTGCGTCTGCCAGTTCCGCCACTCTCGCAAGATAATTATTGCAACAAAGAGAATTCTACCATAATTTTTAGGGTATGACAAGTGTTAGGTTTTAACAACTTTTACTTCTATAACATGGCCTATACACTTAGGAGATATATTTGAGATTTGAATAGCGCTCTCCTAAAAACATTCGTATCTCCTACAGCTAAAAAGTATCCCATGGGGTAATTTTTGGTTTATAATCAATCACCCGCAATGTAATATTAGACGCAACTATTTCTGAAATGTTCTGGTTACAATGCTCCTTGTGTTGAACGCTCCCCCACTTAAACACTGCGGAGTTTTGAAGATAAATCGGTGACTTCAATTCCCAAGATCAGCCCATGCTCTGCATTAACCAAAAATATTCAAAGATTAAAATCAGCAGATTAACTCCAACTAAAGCCAGTAAATTCCGAAGCCAATTTTCGGGGTACTTCCAGTAATAAAACAAGCTATTGAATATGACTAAGAAAGCAGAACAGATGCCCCAGGGTACATAAAGTTCTTGATCAGGCGAAAATAAATGGACAAACCATAACAATGGGAGAAACAAAAATACACTCAAAAATGTAATCATCGTGTATCCGATCAAGCGGCGCAGATCATCAGGACTCGGCTTCGCCTTGCTCATTGTCTTCCCCCTCATCTTCACAAGGTTTCTCACGAAGTAAGTATAACACGCATTATATAGGGTTCAAAAATATTTTATCCCTTCTATTCCCATCCCCATGGAATGCACTTTGATAACCTGACCAGCACAAAAACACCGAGAATAAATTCTCGGTGAAATCTTTGTATTATGGGGTGGGTGATGGGGCTTGAACCCACGAATGCCGGAACCACAACCCGGTGCGTTAACCACTTCGCCACACCCACCATAAGAATTTGTTTAATTGGTGCGCCTGGAGAGATTCGAACCCCCGACAACCTGCTTAGAAGGCAGATGCTCTATCCAACTGAGCTACAGGCGCAGTTTCAAGGATACGATTTGTCAACCCAAGTTACCACTTCAACTAAAAGGAAAACTGGGAATTTAATGGTCGGGGCAGAGGGATTTGAACCCCCGGCCTCCTGCTCCCAAGGCAGGCGCGCTACCAAGCTGCGCTATACCCCGATTTGGTGACTTGATCAGTATAGCTCATCTTTAAGTATTCGTCAAGCAAAAGAGCGAAAAAATATCGGAGAATTTCACCAGAATTTCTCAGCCTATTTCTTAAGCTATTTCCCATCCTTTTCTTAAGGCAAAATCTAAACCCTCATGCATAGAACACCACAAATAACCTATAGAAATATCACCCCAGACCCTATGTCCGGTTGAGAAATCAGCGCGGTTTATGGTCTGAATCTAACCTTTGATTTTGAGGGCTTGGAGGATGGGGATCGCTTTTCGAAATGCTTGAGCTCGATGACTTAGCTTATTTTTTTCAGCCAGTGTTAATTCAGCCATGGTCAGTGCGTACTCAGGCACAAAAAAGAGAGGGTCGTAACCAAATCCATCCGTTCCGCGACGTTGAGTTAATATTTGCCCTTCGACTGTACCCTCAGTCAGAAATTCCTCCCCTTCAGGAGTTGCCACAACTAAGGCACACCGGAACCGCGCCTGCCTTTGGTCATCTGCCACGGTTTCTAATAGTTGAAGGAGTTTGTCATTATTTCGTTCATCATCCTTCGGTTCTCCGGCAAAACGTGCAGAATAAACCCCCGGTGCCCCATCTAAGGCGTCGACTTCCAGCCCTGAGTCATCAGCCAAGGCAATTAACCCTGTTTTCTTAACGGCTGCTTTAGCTTTGAGAGAAGCATTGTCTGCGAAGGTTTCTCCATTCTCCTCTACGTCTTCCCAATCCTTAATATCTTGTAACGAAAGAACCTCAATCTCTTCATCTGCCAGAAGTTCTTGAAGCTCTCGAATTTTTCCTATGTTTTGAGTTGCAAGTATTATCTTCATGCAGTTGTTTCCACCGCAGATTTCTGCACTTCCATTAAAGTACGAATGCCCTTTTCGGCAAGTTCCAAGAAATTATACAGGTCTGTACGATCAAAGGGAATATCTTCAGCGGTCCCTTGGATTTCTACAAACTTCCCTGCGCCTGTCATGACGATGTTCATGTCGACTTCTGCCTTCGAATCTTCTTCATATTCCAGATCCAAAACTACATTTCCCTGAACTTTACCAACGGAAATTGCGGCTAAGGTATCTTGAACCGGATTTGTTCGAATAAGTTTCTTCTCCATCAAGTATTGAACCGCATCGGTCATGGCTACGTAAGCTCCTGTAATGGCCGCTGTGCGTGTTCCACCATCCGCTTGAAGCACATCGCAATCCAACCAGATTGTTCGTTCACCCAGTTTCTTTAGATCAATAACTGAGCGTAAGGCACGGCCGATTAATCGTTGAATCTCCATGGTACGGCCGGTGAGCTTCCCCTTACTAGCCTCACGCTGGGTCCGAGTTTGGGTCGCTCGTGGAATCATGGCGTATTCCGCAGTAACCCACCCTTTCCCTGTTCCTTTTTGAAAATGGGGTACCTTTTCTTCAACGCTGGCTGTACATAAAACCCTCGTTTCTCCAATCTCGATGAGAACAGAGCCCTCAGGTATGTTAGTAAATTGACGCGAAATTTTCACAGGACGTAATTCATCATTTGCCCGACCATTGGAACGTTGCATATTATAACCTTACCTTTCTTTGGCAAATCTTATTGCTGAGTTTTAGTTTATCAGAATCACGACGGAAACGCCAATCTTCCCCAAGAATTTTTGTTAAATATTGGTTCTCCTTGCTCCAAATAAATCGAGTGAACGGGCAGGCGTCATTTCCTCTCCTACGATACCAGCGATAGTATAAAGCTGGGCGATGGGGTCGAACCTAAATTCCTTAAGCAGGTGAAACCCTTTAATATCACTGGATCGACGAATGTGAATACGAGGACCTGTGCAAGGGTAAAGCATTTTCCCCACCCGAATGTGCTCATCATCAGCAAAACATATGGGCAAATCTGCATCGATTAAATCAAGCACCCGTTGCTCCACCAAATCTAAATCAATATCGGGTTTCTCGGAGAGTTCCAAGACAAAGCCATGTTTAATATCACTGTGTACTTCAGGCTTCGGCAAGCCCATTTCTTCCAGGATCATAGAGGTGATGTCCTCCGCACTATGGGCCATGCGCCGATACTTTATGGAATCAAAAACAATATCTGCGATACTTTGAGGTTCCGGTCCAAACACTGTTGGACGAGTTACAATTACCTCTTCCCCCACTCCTATCAAGACTTCAGCATTAACTCCAAACTGAGAGTACACGAGATCAAAGTGTTCAACCACCACTCGCCGTCCCTTGGCTATGACTTTTTGAATTGCCTCAGCTATTTTCCAAGACTGTGTAAAGGCAGACTCAAAGCGGACGTCTAAATGATAGGTATGATGTCGAAAATTACCACTATCCGCATCCTCCATTAAGGGCAACGGTCGAATATTGATTCCATCATCATCATTCGTCAGCTCTAATCCCGGGAACATACCGCGAATAAGCAAGGACTTCCCAGCTCCGGCATCACCCACAAACCCGATCAGCTTATCCTCAGGGCTTAAATAACGTTGAGAAATATTTGCTCCCAAAAATAGAAGACGTTTCTTCCCGCGTGGGGCGAAATAAACGGCCTGCATCAAATGTTCATGAACAAACATTGCCAAAGCTGTGGCCCCCTTCCTTATTTTTCACATCAGCACTTACAAAAATACCCTCAACCTGCAAATCTCCACATGAAATGTTAGGAGTCTTGTCCAAAAGCTATTAGGGTATAGTCAAAAACGTTTATAAAAGTCTCATACTAAAAATAACGAGAAGAATTAGGGGCTGATGAACTAAATATATCATTAAAGAATTTCGGCTCAGCCACAGAATCGGCTTGGAATCGAGCTGAAATGCCCATAAGGGCTTAGGCCTCTGTTCATACCAATGTCGATAAGCAAGTATCCCCAGGAAAGTTACACTTATATAGGGAAAAAGGGGATAATAATCCATGGACCCAAACCCCTTATACATAAGGCCAAAGGGAAGGAAGAGGCTTGTTTCTATCACCAGCTCTTTAAACCAAAACCCCAGCAAAGCAGTAACACCGGCAAGAGCCCACAGCATTCGCGAAGACAGGGAGTGTAGGAAGGTGGATAAAATCATCGTAACCCCTAAAAAATGAAGAATTCCGAAACGAACATAATTATCCCTCATCACTAGATAGGTCGCAACTGTGATTGCCATTCCATAAAGCAATACCTTAAATCCCCGTCTCACCGGGGATCGGCTAAACCCGCTGGCAAGCCCCGATATAAAGATGAAGAGCAAGGCTGCAGTTTTTCCTACCAGAAACCAAACCGGGTCCTGGTAATTAATATTTATCCCGGCAAACTCCCTTAAATCATAGACAATATGGAATAAAACCATTAACACAATCGCTATAGCCCTTAACAGGTCAATCTCTCCATAGCGCTCACTAGAGGTCATAGTACTATCCGCCGACTAACCGACACTCCATCTCCAAATGGTAATACAGTAGTGGAAAAGTTCGGATTCCGGGCAAGATCCTCTAAAAATTGCCGCAAGCCACCCACCATGCGCTCATACTTCGGAGCAAAGGTACTTTCCGGAACTACCCACCCACGGAAAAGCACATTGTCCACCACCAGCAACCCCCCCGGAGCAATTAAGGGGTAAATCAAACTTAAGTACTCTAAATATTCTCCTTTTGCGGCATCGATAAAGACAAAATCAAACATCGTATCCAGGTTCCTTAGAATTATACGGGCATCCCCTTCTAAAGCCGTAACTTGATTACCCAGCCCCGCACGTTCAAGGTATACCCGTGCACGAGCCAGACGATCTTTATTCATATCAATTGTGGTAACCTGCCCACCTGTCTCTTCTGCAGCCCGGGCCAACCAGATCGTCGAATATCCGATGGCTGTCCCGATTTCCAAGATAGTCTGCGCTTTACAAGTATGTACGAGTAAGTTGAGAAAATTCCCAACCATGGGCGTCACAACCGGAATAGTTTCTTTTAAAGCCTGCTCTTCCATTTCACACAACAGCGGATCCCGTTCACCCAATAAGGTTTCCAGGTACCGCTCCATTTCAAAGGGGTAAAACAAGGTCATCTCCCTTTCTAATCCGTCAGATTACCGATATTTCAGTTTTTCTTCCACTTTACCACAAAAGATTTAAAAACGCTTAAAAAGCATAAAAAAGTATGCCCTTTTTATAGTTGTTTAATCGCTTGATGGTCTGTCAATGCCGTTGCCTTTTGTAAAGCAATTAATATTCACATCCTTTTTATTACAATCCCCTTGATATAATAGTACCATTATATCAAGGGGCGAATTTGTTGAGCAAACTTAAAAGCAACCATCATGCGGTTCAAGTCATTACATATACACAAAGGACGATAAGATTATATCCGTACCATTTCATCAACTTCACGTCAAGGTTGTATATGTTAAACGAGCCATTGACCTCTGGAAGGAGTGATTAACGATGAACAAGACGCTTGATTATTACATGGGATTACCGTACAATTACTCGCTATATTCTGCTGAAGAAGGAGGATATGTCAGTCTCAACCAACTGATTCTATATCACCTATCAAGAAGTATAGGATTAAATAACTAATAAAACAAATAATGAGCGGGAAATAAAAACCCGCTCTTTTTTAACCAAGTACCCGTTTTGCCAAATCAAATAAACTCTTATCTAATTTTGTCCCCGCCCCACGTTCAATCAGAGCTAGAGCTTCACCGGAGCTCATAGCCAGCCGATAAGGGCGATCCTCAGTTAACGCCGCAAAAATATCGGCTATTGCCATTAAACGAGCACCCTCATCGAGATCTTTCTCTCCCAAGGCGAAGGGATATCCTTTACCATCAAGGCACTCGTGATGATGAGCAGCCCATTCAACCATACGAGTCGGAAAACCGGCCTCGCTCAACAAGCGGTGGGTATAATATGTATGCGTGCGAATTATTTCAAATTCAGCAGGGTCAAGAGGTCCCGGCTTATCTAGAATTTTCCTGGGTATAGAGAGTTTACCCAAGTCATGAAGTAAACCCGCCACATAGATTTCATGTAACCCATCGTCTCCCCATCCCTTTCCCCGAGCCAAACGTTTAACCGTTTCCGCCACTGACCGCGAGTGACGAGCTGTAAACTTACTTTTCTGGTCAATCAGATCCGCAAAGGTCGCTGCCAAGTCATCGGTAAAACCAATCTCTAATTCCCGCGTCGCCGGCATTTGCCACTGTCCATACAACAGCCCTAAAGCAATCTGGAGCAGATCCGGCTGTTCAATGTCCAACCAAAATGCTTCCTTTTGAGCGACCTGTTTAAAGGCATCCGCCACTTCCGGGTAAAACAATATCCCCGTTTCCTTGGTAACCCATTCTATAATCCCGTCTCTCTCCCGACGGCTTGAAAGCCTACGCTTCAACCGAAGGTCAACCCGGTCCGCTAGAGATAAAATTCGAGCCATTAACGTAACATCTTCAACTGGTGCCCTCAAAGCACAGTATAAAGGATCCGGAGTCTCATGGTGATATTTGATAGCTTGGGCCAGAATTCTTCCGGCAGGAAAGCGCTCAACAATCGATGCCCCTGTAAGACAATGTCTTTCGAAAATATGTTGGTCCCCATTATACTCCTCACCCATATAGCCTACCGCACCGATGTCATGCAACAATCCTGCTACTGTAACATGAACAAGGGATTCTTTATTGAGTCCTAAGATACGACCCACACGCATGGCGATATAAGCAACCCGTTCTCCGTGCCGTTCCCCAAGTGAAATCTGCAGGCCCCTTTCGACCTCTTCATCAACTAAAGCAAGATCAAGCGCACGGGAAAAGCTCCACATCTGCCGGATATAGAAAGCATCTTCAAACATTCCGCCACCCCCAATTAGACCTACATACTACACGCTCTATACTTCACTGCTTCGTTAGGCCATTCTAACGACTGTCCCCTTAACCCAGGGACGCAGTGTGACACGAGCGCGACTTCTTTGCGCAAGCAAAAAAGCAAACTACCATTTAGCGACCGACCCCAGAGGCGGGGCTGTGTACAGAGTCCTCTCCCGCCATCCTGCAAGAAGGCTAATCCTTGCGAAAACAGTATTTTCGTGGGCTACAAGGGCACTAGACCATCCATAGTCGTCGGACGACGGCATGGGACGTGCCTAGTGCAGGGTGCGCCAGGGATGGCATAGCACACTGCCGGCTCATCTGGCACGATAGTCTCCGGTGGAGAGTATCGCCGAAGCCGCTATTCTCCAAACGATACCTACCGGCGTAGGATGATTATCGCCCCAAAATGATACTATCGCCGAAGGATGAACCCCGCTCCCCAAAGCCAGTCGCTTAAACAGTTAGTTTGCTCTGCGTCCTATGACCGAGCGCTGGGTCACACAGCCCCCTTAATCCCTTAACCCCATTTGCGCCAAAGAGGTAGCTGAATTAGCTACATCCTCAGAAGCTGCTCCAATCTGGCCGGCTGTCAACGACAAGGCATCAATCTGACGGGCAATCCCCTGAACTTGTTGGATGCTTGCATTAATAGCAGACATTATCTCCCCAAAACGGTTCACTACTTCCCCTGCCTCTGTTGCCGCGCCCTGCATAGCATCAGAGGTCTGGGCAATAGAGTGGTTTACCGCGACTGTATTTTGTTTTGTAAGGGTAATCAAGGCGCTAATCTCTTTAACCGACTGTTCCGAATGATTGGCGAGCTTCTTCACTTCTTCCGCCACAACTCCGAAACCTCTGCCGCTGTCTCCCGCACGAGCCGCTTCAATAGCCGCATTTAAGGCTAAGAGATTAGTTTGGGAAGCGATCTCTTTAATTACATCCGTGACAGAGGCAATACGTGCAGAGCTTTTATCGAGTTCGGTCATTTTCTCTTGCATCTCTGATGTCATGCCTGCTAACCGTAAAATCGTCTCAGATATCGCTTGAATCTTTCGGACACCTTCTTGAGCCAAAGCATCCACCTGACGGGAAAACTCTGCAGCCTCAGAGGCATTACCGGATATTTGAGAGGTGGCTTCATTCATCTCTGCAGCAGAAGCTGCTGTTTCTTCTGAGGTTGCCGCCAATGCTTGGCTGGCCTCGCTGACACTGCGTTGCAAGCTGTCAATTTCACTTAAGGCTTTCTCTAATTCAGCCTTCTTATCTATTTCCGTCATATAGGACTGGATATAACTGGCCATAACAACTTGCTGGTCAAAGCTTAAGAGTCTCTGGAAGGCTAAACTGGCACGAACGGCCTGATCAGTCTTTTTGCGATAGTGTTTAAAAATCCGCGGAATAATTTCATCGCAAAAATATTGATTGGCACTTAAATAGTAAAAAGGCGGTAAATTAATCCGATTATGAACCTGCCCAATTGTAACCCGCCACTGCATAAACTCTTCATCAATCTTATCGGGGAAGAGACTAAACAAATACTTTTTCATAGTAATTTTTAGCTTTTCCACCGAGGAAAATCGGTCAATAATTGCTTTTAGATCCGGAAACGAAGTCACATGGGCATAAAAATTACGGATAATATCGTCAGAATCCCGCTCAACAACCAGTCGAACCTCTTTAAGAAGGGCCAACTGTTCAGCATCCATCCTCAGTAATTGAACAGCCTCATTTAAGCTAAACTGATGTAATTGTACCAACAATATTCATCCTTTCTAATCCCTTCAACATTTCAACAAAATCTTTTTTCATAAATAACTATCCGTAACAGGGGTCTTGCCCGACTGCATGTACCTAAGACTGGATTTCCTTATCTTTGTCCGTAATATAGTCTTTGCCTTCCAATATGATTCCCAGGGCAGTAAGGACCACGTTCACCGTACAATAAGAATCATGCTCATCAGTTGCACAATTATCACAGATACTCTGTACCTCAACAAAAGCCTCCTGAAGTTCCATACTTTTATACCGTTCCGAGATTAAAGGAACACTTCGGAACATATCAAGAATGTCATCCGGTATCTTGTCGGAGAACTTCTCCCCCGTCTGAGCAGACAAACTGAGAAATTCTTTTGCCATGAACAATTGACACAGCGCTGAACATTTACATCCCTGTGAACAAGATCTGTCCATCTTTGAAAAGGCCTTATAGGCACTAAGCTTACTAAATCCTTGAGTCGCCATATCCCTGCTCCTCTCTTACATCCGCTAAATTGAAGCCTATATTTACTTACTTACGGCCCCATTGCTCAGGAGTTCTTCAACTGCCTTCTTAAATCGCTCAAATCCCGTTTTTTCTATGACTCGATAAAGACGAGCCCGGTTGCCTAGCTCTTCCTTAAACTCTTCTGCTCCCGATATATACGTTTCCAAAATGCTTCCTACGACAGGGATAATTTGGTCACGAGGAATCCCCTTGAGTACCAGCATTCCATGTTTAGGGCTCATTCCCGACTCTGTCCCGCCAATCCAAAGTGAATATTTTCCGCGGGGCTCGGCCATCAGCCCCAGATCTTGACACTGCACTCCGGTGCAATTACGTGGACATCCGGAAATTCCCATCTTAAAGTCCCAGGGCAGAATCGTTCCGTAAAACTCTTCATCAAGCATTCTGGCTAATTCTAAGGTATCTCCACGAGAATTAGGGGAAAACCCTTTACCCGGACATGCTGCAACATTTCGAATGCTCTTATGCAAATTTGCTACCCGAAGACCTACTTCCCGGAGTTGCTCCAAAGCGGCAGCAACTTTTTCTTTTGGAATAAGAAGAAGGGAAGTCATCCGGCGTGTATTTTTAATGACCCCATCTTCTCCGACAATCTCAGCTAAAACACGCACTTGTTTGCCAGTCAGAATCCCTCCTGGCGAATTAACGATAATAGCTACAGTACCATTGGCCTGTTCCGCGATCGCCCACTGGATTCCACTGGTACATTCCACCGCCTCACCTGTCCACTGATAGTTACTGTCCCGTTGAAGTTCAGTCATGAAAACCTCTCCTCTATACAATTTAGAGTAATTATTACATCCTCCTACATTTCTATATGAGTCGACGAAATCCTGCACCAATCGGTAAATTATATCTATCAATTAAAAAGAGAGCCTAAATGGCTCTCTCTTTTAAGTACCTTACTCATTATTCAGGGATTACTATGTTTTCTCATACAAAACATGGTTTAATCGCGCCTTTTCAACGTTTACTCTATCCAGCACGCCTGCGGACAACCGGATGGGCTTGTAACACACGAGGAAATGGGTCCGACTTGGTCTCTAAGCGTTCTACCGAACCATCTGACAATACCTCATAAATCTTAACTACTCCATCACCCTTCGTCCATTCATGGCAACACTCTCTGCAGTAATAACGTTCACGGCCAATTCGGCCGACATCACGCGCTTCACATAGCGGGCAATTCATTGCACCTCAACTCCTATCAAGGGTTTTTATGAATACCTTATTATACCGCAGAACCCAATTATTTTGCTTAAGAAATTGTGAAGCTTTTGTGTCTATTTGGATTAAAACTTGTGTCTTTTTTACTTTCCTTATAAACACCTTATCCTTCAAAAAGGTTGTAGGAATTCTGGAGGAATTGCAACCCCTCAATATCACATATAAATTCAGGCAATCCCGACAAGGGTTAGTGCCTTCTCCTCAGCTTGTTCTAAAAAATCCTACGCGCCTACGATTTTGAGCACAAGCCAGGCCGACTGACGCTAACTCTTCGGCTTACGCAACATCGTTTTTAACTCCATGTACACGATTTTTGACGCCAATAAGGAACACCTACTTATTGAACTGGGAGTCTTATGTAAATTGATAAAAACAGAGACAGGAAAATCGCTGCGCTGTGCGCGATTCACCGACCTCTGTTTTTATTTTATATACAACATTTAGAATGACCTTTGATAATGCCGACTAAGTACATCCCGGGATTTTATACTTAATTCTAAGGTGACATATTTATAACCTTAGAAAATGACCTAGCTTTTCATGCCCTTCTGTATTGTGCCTTGCCAATTTCATAAAGATTATTCCCCTCGTGGTCAATGATCACCATGACAGGGAAATCTTCCACAACTAAACGGCGTACTGCTTCCGGCCCCAGCTCGGGATAAGCAATGACCTCAGCAGAAACAATACGCTTTGCGATGAGGGCGCCCGCCCCGCCAATCGCTCCAAAGTAGACAGCGCCGTGTTTTTTCATGGCTTCAATCACATCCGGGGAACGAAGTCCTTTGCCAATCATTCCAGTCAATCCTCTCGCGATCAACTTTGGCGAATAGGCATCCATTCGTCCACTCGTCGTTGGCCCTGCTGAACCGATCACTTGTCCTTCTTTTGCCGGCGTCGGACCCACAAAATAAATAATTTGATCCTTCATAGCAAAGGGGAGATCTTCTCCTCCCTCGAGGGCTTCAACCATTTTCTTATGAGCCGCATCACGTCCGGTATAAATCGCACCACTTATTAAGACATTGTCCCCAACTTTAAGGGATTTAAGTTTTTCTTGAGTAAGGGGAGTCTCAATGCGGATTATTTCACTCATTGGCAAGCCCTCCCTTGCAAGGTAATTTCCTTATGACGAGTGGCGTGGCACCCTATGTTTACGGCAACAGGCATTCCTGCAATATGTGTGGGATATACTTCTAAGTTGACGGCAAGAGCCGTTGTAACTCCTCCAAAGCCTTGAGGACCGATTCCTAAACGATTAACACGATTTAACAACTCTTTCTCGATATCAGCCAGACGCTCCTCAGGGTTATGTTTTCCCACTTCACGCAAAAGACCCTTTTTGGCTAAGAAAGTAGCCTTTTCCATCGTTCCACCCACGCCCACCCCCACAATAATTGGGGGACAAGGGTTTCCGCCTGCTCGATCAACTGTATCTACAACAAATTGCATCGCACCCTCGAGGCCCTCAGAAGGCTTGCACATTTTTAAGCCGCCCATGTTTTCACTGCCAAACCCCTTAGGAGCTGCAATTAGGTGCAGTTCATCCCCGGGGACAATATCATAATGAATAACTGCCGGAGTGTTATCCCCGGTATTGACACGCTCAAAGGGATCCTTCACCACAGATTTCCTTAGATATCCTTTGTCATACCCTCGGCGCACCCCTTCATTGATAGCCTCAGTAAGGCCGCCGCCGACCACATGCAGGTCCTGTCCGATACTCACAAAAATTACAGCCATCCCCGTGTCTTGACACATGGGGACTCTTTCCGCTTTCGCTATTTCTGCATTCTCAATGAGACGCTCCAGCACCTCTCGGCCTAGGGGAGAGCGCTCATCCTTTAAAGCTTGATTAAACCCAGTCATGATGTCCGATCCCAAGTTATAATTTGCTTCAATGCAAAGATTTTCAACGGCGGAAATAATCTCTTCCACAAATATTTCCTTCATTTCTCTATCCCTCCTTCAATGTCTTCTTTTATGGCAATAATAATTTCAGTAAACTCACTCATTAAAGGTAAAATAATAGACTCTTCCGAATATTCCCATTCCCTTGCCTTTATTTTACTCCTATGCTAAATAAAAGCAAGCCTCATTACATGACAAGAACTTCGAATGCCGCAAATGGCATTCGAAGTTCGCTTTGTGATTTTTACATTTAGTCATCAGACAAAGAAGTTTTTGCATGATCTACCGATGAAAATGAGCTTGACCCGGCATTATTTACGGCCTGAACTTTGTAATAATAGGTAGTATCTGCCCACAGACCGAAATTTATATAACTTGTAGTAGTTACCGTTGCAATATGAGTATAGGTTCCGGTAGCGGAAATTGCCCCGTAAACCCGATAAGATGTTGCTCCACTTACAGAATCCCATTTAAGGTTTATTTGACTGGAACTTTCAGTTGTTGCAGTTAACTCTTTTGGTGCCGATGGTGTATGATAAACATCGGTATTCTGCTCAATATTAATTAAAATGCTGTTAGGTACAATGGCTATACCTCCAAAAACAACTTCTTTCTTAATACTGCTAATCTTAGTGCTGATGTAATCTATTGTTGTCTGTTCGACAGGATCACTAACCAGAATAAGCGGGGAATGAAATAATGAAGCTAAGGCTGAACCGGATAAAGCATCTGCGAACTTTTCACCCGTCGATACGTAACAAGTGCTGAAATCAAGTTCGTCTTCGAATTCCTTAATAATACTGATGTTTGTATCGTACCTGGTTATCCCGCTTAGGCGTTTTGGAGATGGAAGCTGCTTAAGCACATTGTCACTTATTACGCCTGTTCCCCCGACCACATAGGTACTTTGTGCATTCTTTAATAAATAGGCTTCTATGCTGGCAGGCAGTTTATCCCTGGGGGTAAGCAGAATCGGCATTCCCTTCATCGCAGCAATGGGAGCAATTGATAAAGCATCCGGAAAAGTTTCACCGCTGGCAATGACTGCTTGGTCGAATTCCCCCATGGCTTGGGCAATTTTAATAGATGTGTCATAGCGATCCGTTCCGACAATCCTCAGAACACCTATTCCCATAGTTTTTATGCTTTGTTCAACACCGGAAGAAATAATATCGGTTCCGCCTACCATGATAACTCTTTTTACTTCCAAACGTGCCAGCTGACTCCTGGCTTGTTCATTCAAGCTGTCCTTTGTCGTAAGCAGTAATGGTGCGTTATATTTTTTGGCCAGGGGAGCACTGCACAATGCATCAGAAAAGCTTTCTCCGCTTACTACAATGGCATAATAAGAAGTATTCCATCCTGCTTTAGCAACCTCCGCAGAAGTTCCATACATATCCTCCCCCGCTATTCGATCCGACTGGATTTGGGTTGAAGGGTTCGTTGGAACATCGTCGTCTGAACCGGCAGTAGTCGCATAAGCTTTAGAGGAATAGGAGCTACTGTCCGAGCTGTTCACGGCCACAACTTTGTAATAATAGGTGGTATTCCTTGATAAATTGGTGTCTCTGTAACTTGAGGTTGTCGTTGAGGCAATTTTGGAATACGTTCCCGATGACGAAGTCGATGTGTATACATAATAGGATGTTGCGTCACTTACCGAATCCCAATCTAAGTAGATTGCACTGGAACTTTCAACGATAGCTTTCAGATTTTCAGGTGCCGAAATATCAGAGTCATCTGACTCATCCGTAGTAGCATGTTCTTTAGAGGAATAAGCACTTTTGTCAGAACCGTCTACTGCCCTAACTTTGTAATAATAGGTAGTATCCTCCTCTAAATCCTCATCATCCGTATAACTCGAGGATTTCGTTGTTCCTATTTTGGTGTACGTTCCCGATGACGAGGTAGATCGGTATACTTCATAGGATTCTGCACCACTTACTGAATCCCAATCCAGCTCTATTTCAT
>NZ_JAJDOO010000008.1:129741-184374 GCF_020595055.1 Desulfosporosinus shakirovi
CGTTCCTATTTTGGTGTACGTTCCCGATGACGAGGTAGATCGGTATACTTCATAGGATTTTGCACCACTTACAGAATCCCAATCCAGCTCTATTTCATCCGAGCCTTCAGCCGTAGCCGTCAGATCTTTTGGCGCTGACAAATCGGAATCGTCATCATCGTCCTCATCTGTTGTTGCATAGGTCTTAGCAGAATAGGTGCTTGTGCCGGCACTGTTTACCGAGACAACTTTATAATAATAGGCGGTATCCTCCGACAAATCGCTATCTGTATACTGGGAAGAGGTTGTGGTTGCGATTTTTGTGTACGTACCTGACGAGGTTTTAGATCTATAAACATAATAAGATGTAGCGCCACTTTCAGCATCCCAATCCAAGTATATTTCACTGGAGCTTTTGGCACTGGCTGTCAGATCTGTTGGGGCTGATGGTGAACTTAAGGCTAAAGTGTCTTTCGGAAATATCAAAACTGAGAATACCAAGCAAAGAAATAAGGTCATTAATTTGAAACTGCTATTTTTCATTTTTTACCTCCATTATTTTAAGAGTTTTTTCTCATGATCTCCTCAGACTTTTATCTAACATTGACTATGGTCCCACAAGAAACTCTAATTTTTCAAAGTCCCTTTTTTCACAGTTACATATAACCTTCGTTTACATTCCAGCGTTCAACTCCTTTACCGTGCCAATCGGGCGGGCCGTTCTATAAGCTTAATCAGCAGTAATTATCACTTTGTGAAGAATCAATTGACAAAAAAATTATAGAAGCACCTATACACTTTATTCTTGTTTTATCTCCATAATCCTCCCTTTAGAAGAAACATTTTCTTTCAAAGCTAAACCCATTAAAGTAAAACAAGGCTGAAAATATTCTTTCAGCCTTGTTTTACCAATCACGAATTTGATTTCCCGTCCATAAAGTCCTCTAAAAGAGCCAGAAAAACAGTAACCCCTAACAGATCCGCACTCCCGCCCGGACCTATCTTCCGTTTGCAGAAATCTTCATCCATTTCTTCGATTGCTTTAATTCCTGCAGCCGTTTTCATACCCCCAAGCGCAATAATCTTCTTAGCCCTTTCCTGAACCTCTTTTAAAGTTTCGATAGAGTGTCTATGCAAAATATTAGTATCTTCGTTAAATTGCATAATAGCTAACAGCGTGTGAACCAGCCTTGAGTTTTGGCTTAAGTAATGATTTTCCCGATAAACATCCAGGGCAATGTCAAAAACTGTGGGTAATCCTCTTTGGACTTCTCCCCGGATGCCTTGAACTTTGTGGGTTAAAAAGAGTCTTTCCCCATGGGTCAACCTTGAGGGATGGGTGTTTTCCAACTCACTGACTCTGGAACTTAACTCCCTTTCCACTACACCTTCGGTCATATCTTGAATAATCTTCTGCAGTGCAAAGAAGCCGGCTCCTGAGTATAAGGCCTTACCTCCGGCGGCACAGCAGATTCCCATTAAAAAAAGTGTTCCTTTATGTGTATTAACCCCTCGTGTTTTATGAAACATTCTCCCTTCACCCAACTGCCCGATTTGCCTGATAGTCTTAAATATCTCTTTGGGGCTGTCAGACGAAAACCCCGCTTTCGCGCAATGAATCAGAGGGTCAATCAGAGCAGCGGCACTATCCAGAAAGGTGAAATAATCCATGTCACTATGGGCACCATTAGAAACTTCAGAAACCAACCCTGGGGATGGATGACAAGCAACCTCATAAAGGATTGCCTGTACCGCTAAACTCGCAATGGCAATTGCCTGGTCATCTATGCTATTATTCTTCCCTGCTATGTACATTTAATTTCCCCATTTTCTCCGCGTCAACAGGGTTGCTAGATCCCCATTTCCTATATCTTTCAAACCGGTCTTCGATGAATTCTATAACCTCATGCTCTCCATGCCGCCTTGATCTTACGCAATGTTGGGCATACTCCTCACACACATAACATTTTCTTCTGGGATATCCCAGTTCCCGTCTGCTTATGCCTCTACCCAAGCTATCATAGACATCAAGGTCTAAACACCGTCCGAGAACATGCTCTTCTTCCAGATTAATCGTTATCCTCTTTAAAGCCATAGCCTCTTCTTTAACTGCAGCCAAGAAAATCGGACCTTCTGCCCCCGGCTGCCACGTTTTATAACATACCTTTTCCCTTAACATAGTGCAAATTAAAGTACTCATCTCCTGGATAATAGTCAAAGTGAGATCATTTGTCTTCCGGAGGCCGGGATAGTTTACTCTCATAACCAGTATCGGAGTTTGATAACGTTTTAGAAGGCTGTCAATAAACTCAACCCTTCTCTCCCTTGCTTCAAGCAAATCCTTAACCGTATATCTTTCCATAATTCAGTGCGGAGAGTCAGATCTCTTTATATTCTCCACGATCTCCCTTCCGCGGCTTGTACTCAGAAACTCCAAGGTAACTTCAGGCAGGAGGTTACTAAGCTCCTGAATATCGTCCGATTTTAACAGGCTTCTAACCCTTGAAGCACTGATCGCCTCGTTCCCAAATGCCTTCCTCTTGATTTCATGCAGTTCAACCCCGTAAATAGGCAGCACATTCTTTAAAGTCTCATTATATGTTTTTGTAACCGTACAATACGGTTCTTCTCCCACATATCTTTTCTTAATCTTAAAAACATGGCAAAAATACTTCCCAAAAATCGAGGAATCTAAGTCAGTATAGGCTCTGAGTCTTTCTCCTTCCTCCCTTAAAAAGTAGAAGGGAAAGGTAGCCGCTGAGATAATATACTCCCCACTGGGTATTACTTTGACATTTCTTAAATGACCCATCCCCTGACGAACCAGCTCGATTCTTGTTTCGAAAGGAAACAGAGATTTATCCTCTTCAACAATAAACACGAGGACCTCACTGTTATTTTTAGAAGCTTCTTCAATTAAGAATTGGTGTCCCAGGGTGAAGGGATTGCAATTCATAACCAAAGCCGCTTTTTCCAAATCTCCCATGTTGTAGTTCTTTTTAATTTCCTTTAATTTTTGACTGATATTATAAATCCCATTTTCTAAGAGAGCAACCTCAGAATTGTGATGGATAAGTTTGAAATTCAAGGCTGAAAAAATATGTGCCTGAGAAGGCTTTGTAAAAACAAAATAATGATAGATACCTTGACTAAAGAGTTGATCAATTAAGGCGGAGACTAAAGTCGATGTTATTCCCTCTCCCCTGAGTTCATCAATAACCGCAAAACACTTCAAGACATTTTTTGCCTTTGAACAAGTCGCAACCATGGGAGTCCCCTTTGCCCCGGTCGTCTGCTCCCCGGCCCTTATAACCAGCGTATAGTCCACATCCCCATCTAAGACTAGGTCAAAATCTTCGAGGAAGGTTTCTACCTCATCTCGTTCCACCTTATTCTTGAGATTTACCGTTTCGATGTGAACTCCGTACATACTAGTTTTCTCCTTCCAAACTTACTTATTCCACGAAGGAACACGATAGTGTCCAGTGGACAGTATCGCCGAAGGCGAATGCCCCATAGAGTACAAACCGCCTAGAGATGACTATCGCCGAAGGCGCAGAGCCTTTTGACAAGTAATATAGCGCCGCAGGATGCTATGACACTAAGTCCACTTTCCTAACGATGTCGATAACACTGCCGTCCCTATACTCTACGACAGCAACGATTTTCTCCGATGTTTCAACACCCTTAGGGACTCCTGTAATTTTTTCGGCCAGCAATTTTAATTCTTCTATGGTCATGAGAGGGAGATTGGTCATCCTTAGTTTTTCAAGCAGATCCACTCTTTTAGGATTAACCGCAATTCCTCGCTCCGTGACCACAACATCAATGCTTTCCCCAGGTGTAGTGACGGTTATCACCTTGTCCTTGATTATGGGGAGTCGGGCCTTCATCAGATTTGTTACCACAATAGCAAGTTTTGATCCGGCTGCCGTATCACTATGTCCACCTGAACCGCCCATAATCATTCCGCTGGACCCTGTGGTAACATTAACATTAAAGTCCGTGTCAATTTCTGTCGCTCCCAAAATCATAATATCCAGATTATTAACTACGGCTCCTTTAGTATGGGGATTGCCATACATGGAAGCGGACATAAATTGATGGGTGGGGTTGTCTCTATAAGACTCTATGGCTTTCAGATCAAAGCATTGAACATCAAAGAGGCTTCTAAAAAGACCTTCCTCCAACATTTCTACGAGATACCCGGTAATTCCCCCGGAAGCGAAACTTCCAACCACCCCTTCATGTTGCATGATCTTTTTCAATTCCGCGGCAACGGCCAGTGAAGTACCGCCTGCTCCCGTTTGAAAGGACATGCCCTCCCGAACTAAACCGGAGGCCTTAATCACTTCAGTCGCTCTTTTAGCAATAATAAGGGCCACAGGGTCCTTCGTAATTCTCGTCGTACCGGAAACGATGCCCTTAGGATCTCCGATGGAATCAATTTTAACGATGTAGTCTATAAATACTTGGCTGATTTCAATGGGATAGGCAGGGTAAGGCACTAAATGATCCGTTATGGCGATGGTTTTATCGGCATACTCCGCATCTGCAACGGCATACCCTAATGAACCACAAGCTGCATTACCATAAACTCCATTAATATTTCCATAGTTGTCCGCCGTAGGGGCTGCCAGGAAGGCAACATCGATATGCAAATCTCCGCTTTCTATGGCCCTAGCCCGTCCGCCGTGGGTTTGCATAATCGCAGGTTTCTTCAATTCACCCCTCGAAACCGCTTCCGCCACCGGGCCGGATATGTAATTTGCTACCAGACCGCTTACCACTCCGCTTTCAATATGCTCGACAAGGGGGGCATGGATTGGGAAAATAGAACTCGCCGCAACGGTCAGATCCTTAACCCCTCTTGCGGCCAATCTCTCCATGACTATATTTAAAACATAATCTCCATTTCTTAAGTGATGGTGAAAGGAGATAGTCATACCATCGGCGATCTCTAACTTGTCTAAGGCATCCTCTAAGCTTGGCAATACCTTATGCTCATTAGGGATCACACTTGTCAGTTTGACGGCGGTTCTGTTTTTTACTCCTACCTTACTAAAGGCCCCTTGAAAAGGCCTAACCTGCCCATATCCTTCTATGTAGTCAGGAATTTCTCTGCCCAGTATAGTTTTCATCTTGCTCCACCCTCGCCGCTAATAAGTCCCAGCCTTATGCCTTGATCCACTGTGCATGCCGCTCGATTGATGACAGGAGCATCGATCATTTTACCATCTAATGAGCAACATCCTTTGCCTTCTTTTTCCGCTTCCTCCATAGCATCCAAAATCCTTAAAGCTCGTTTTAGTTCATCCTCTGTCGGTGCGAAAACGGAATGAATCGTTTCAATCTGCCTTGGATTAATAGCTGATTTTCCGGTTAGCCCTAAACCTTTTGCTTTAGCCGTATCCTTTTCAAGCCCCTCATAATCGTTGATATCTGTGAATGGAGTATCTATTGCATCGACCTTTAAAGCTCGGCACACAGTTGCCACCTTATTTCGGGCATAAAAGATTTCTTCTCCCTCTTTTGTCCGTTCTATGCCTAAATCTGCTGTCAAATCTTCCCCTCCCAACAACACTCCAACCGTTCGAGTAGAGGCCTGGACCACATTATAGACATTTTCAAGTCCAAGGGCAGTTTCTATGAGGGCGATAATCTTAATGCTTCCGGGGGGATATCCCTCTTCCTTTTCAATTTTATCCAGTAATATATCCACAAGCTTTATTTCTTCTTCATTCGCTTTAGGGATCAACAATGTATCAGGTTTTACGCGAGCAATCATATCCACATCTTGTGGCCCGAACTCCGTATCCAGGGGATTTACTCTGACTACCACTTCCACCTGGGAGTAATCAATGGTTTTAATCGCTTCTCTGACTAAAATCCTGGCACTGTCTTTTTCTGTTAAGCTAACCGCATCCTCTAAATCTAAGATAATCGAGTCTGCTCCCAGTATCGCTGCGTCTTGAAGCATACCAGGGTTATTCCCCGGCATAAACAACATCGTTCTTCTCAATTTTTCCATGTTAACCCACCTTAAATTAGGATACTCTCGTGACTTTCATTAAATTGCCCTGCTAATAGCAGTTTCTACTCTTGCTGCAATGGTGTAATCTAAAGCTCCCTTGTCTTGAGCCTTAATCGATATGCCTTCGATGCCCATTTCCTGTACTTTATGTAAAATCACTTGTTCGATGACCTCTCCGAATTGTTGCATAACAATACTTTCCAGTTCGAGCTCTGTTTTTCCTAATTCATTAGGTTTAACCATTATCAAAATATCATTGGACTCCAAGGTCCCCGCTTTGGCCACTTTCGTTATTTTCACCTTACTCACCTCAATCCTAAAAACATCCTGCTGATTAACCTTTAATCTGCCCCAAAAATACACATTCCGAACACTTGTCATTATATCAAATGACAGGTGTTCGGAATAGCGTTGAACCCAATGCAACTCTTCTATATAAATTTAGTTTGATAATTCGAAGACTCCGTTTTCATAGTTAAAAATGAAAACCTCACCAGTTTCAATCATATAATAGAAACCGTAAATATTTATCTCTTTATTAAGATACTTTTCTTTAATATAAGGATAGGTTAATAGATGTTTAATCTGCTCTAATATGTTTATTTGCTCGGTTAACCATTCTTTCATGTATTCGTCGTCTTTGTCTTCCAGGTGTACCATGACCCTCTTCTTAACATTTTGGGCCAATTCCAGCCATTTTTTAGTATCCGGCAAATTATTAAGTATCTCATCGGGCAAATAGATCGAAGCACACCCTCCACAATTAGAGTGACCACAGACAACAATATTTTCTACTTTTAGAGACTTTACAGCGTATTCAATTGCCGAAGTAGTTGCCACATAGTCCTGATGTGTTTCTTTATAGGGCGGGACTATGTTGGCAATATTTCGAACAACGAACAATTCTCCCGGTAATGATTTTGTTATCATCTCCGGCATTACACGTGAATCAGAGCAGGCAATAAACAGAGTATGGGGTTCTTGACGTCGTTTCAACTTATCGAATAAATTCTTAT
This sequence comes from Desulfosporosinus shakirovi, assembly GCF_020595055.1. Taxonomy (GTDB): domain Bacteria; phylum Bacillota; class Desulfitobacteriia; order Desulfitobacteriales; family Desulfitobacteriaceae; genus Desulfosporosinus; species Desulfosporosinus shakirovi. Next base: position 136,771 of record NZ_JAJDOO010000008.1, read on the forward strand.
GCTCTTCGAAGTCCTTTTGTCTAAATTTAATCAGCCCTTCTAACATTCTTTGCATAAGTCGACCTCCAAATAATTATTCTTTAGTTCTTTGGCCCAAACAATTAGATACAGTAGATACAATAATAATTCCAAACAGTGATTTGTAACTTCTTGCACTAACTTAATTATAAGGCCTTTTTACTAAAAATTGGAGGCCTTTATTATGTTTTTATTATGTTTTTTTATTAAGGCAATCCCATTATTGAATTGCCTTATTATTCAGTATATTTATTGTGATGAGCCCTATCAGTAGTTTCTCCTTCTTCTTGGTAATTTATCACCGAATCTATCATACTTCAATCAATATACATTACATTAATTTATACTATGGTTGATTTGCATAGACACAACATCCCATAGCTCCATTATATTGGGGCTCTTGGGGTATCACAATCTTACGGCCAGCCCCCCCCTCCAAAAGCTTGCCTACTGCCAGATTATGCGCTACCCCTCCGGTGAAAACAATTATCTCCCCGCGAAAGGATCGCAAAAGAGGCAAAATGCGTTTAACTATCGTAGTATTTACTCCTGCCGCCAGTTCGGTCAGGGGAAATCCTTCGACAATCTTACCGATCAGCTCACTTTCGCCGAACACCGCGCAAGTGGAATTCAGCTCCACAGGAGCATCGGTATATTCCCCCAGCTCTTCGAGAGTCAGGTCGAGTATAGTCGCCATATTCTCTAAATAACGTCCGGAAGAGGCGGCACACTTGTCATTGGTCAAGAAATCAACCATCTTCCCTTTTTGGACCTGAATGATTTTGCTGTCTTGTCCACCCAAATCAACCAACGTAAAATCCTTAAGACCTGTCTGATAAATTGCTCCCAGCACATGGGCTTTAAGCTCAGGAATTGCTTCGCCTCCGGCAAGTTCCAGGGTATTCCGCCCGTATCCTGTGGAAACTAAATGATCCACCGCAGGCAATCCTAAAGCCTCAAAGTTCACGGACAATTTATCCCCCTGTTTCCGTCCGTACTCCCGGTAAAAACGAATCGTGTCCAAACTTTCCAGTCGAAGGATCTCCAAACCTTCCTCTTCAGGCTTATATGCCATAAGGGCAATCTTAACACTCCGACTCCCCAGATCAATTCCACAAATGGTATGTTGTCCTGACATATCGTTCTTCATCCTTCCCCCCGATACATCTAGTCTTCGATCATACTTAAAAAAGACTCTAATCTCATTTTACTGCGTGCATCTAACCCTGTTGGATTTTCTCCTTCCAAAGTTAAAATCGGGTAATCCAGCTTTTTTCTGATTATCTGATCTTCAATCTGACGATAACAAAAGCTTTGGGTATAGTGGATAATTCCATCGAGTTGACGACGCTCTGCTTCTCTGGCGATATCCTCTAAACGTAGAAATACTTTATATGGATACGTGTACAAACGATATTGTTCAACAATGTCATCTGTCTTAAAAGGCATGGAAAATTGCCTCTGAACTTCGTTAAAAACAACCCTGGCGCCGTGTTCTTCCAGGAAATCGTACAGTTCCGGAAAGATAGGCGGGACCCCGATGAATCCGAGGCGAATTTCCCGCTTTTTCCTGCCCAACCCAGAACGAGAACGTTCTGACAAAGGCTTCCGCCCACCCGCGCTTTGAATGAATTCTTGCATCTCATGAGCAAAACCCTCGGGATTACCATTAAAATCTGAACATGAGACAAGGTAGAGGTGATTTTCGAATCCACTCACCCTGTTCTCTTCCCAGGTCAAGCGATCAATCTCCCAGGCTAATGCCCGAACCTGATCAAGCCGCTTCTTTTGCAGGTTCACGTCCTCCCAGGTGGTTCCCAACACATTGACTAGCTTATCCATTTGAAGGCGAAGCATGTCAGGATCTCGATCATAAGGAAATGCAAAGGGAATAATCTCGATCCCCTCGACTTCCCAAGTCTCCATCAAGGCATGAGTATTACTGCAATCCCCTTGTGTAACAGCAACTATCTGTCGAATATCCGGATTATGCAAGGCTGTGGAATACAATCCTTTAATCCAGCCGCACACATTCCGTGGATAACCCGCGAGCTCCGCTTCCTCTAAATATTGCATAGCTTCAGAACTGGTAATAAAAATATTGTTCAAATCAACCGGCCTATCCCCTGCCGCAAAAATAATTTCAACAGGCACCGTCGTTGTTAAACCGATTTTACTCATTAATTGTCTCTGCTCCTTTGGTTCAAAAGTACATCACTTATTAAGAGTTTACACGATGAGAGCTTATCTCGCGAACCCTCTTTAACACAGCCAGCGTCCTGTTCATCTCATTGTGCACGATCATATACCCTTCATCTACTCCCATACCGGGTTTTGCAAGCATTTGGTCCGGACGAGCAGCCAGGGATACATGCACCGCAGTCCTCCCGCCGGAATCTGTTTCATTGCAGGACCCACCTACATAAGCGCCCACTCCGTATTTTTTGGCATAGATAACCGCTTCAATCGTGTTTTGAATCCCCCCCAGATCCGGAGTTTTAATCTGAACCATATCCGCGGCTTGAGCATCCACAAACTTGACAATATCTTCGTAAGTATTGCACCATTCATCTGCCACAATTTCCACTTTAACTCCCTGAGCCTTCAAGGCCACTCGCAAACCCTTCAGTTGTTCTATCTGCCCTTCCAGGCTTCCGGCATCCATAGGTCCTTCAATCCGCAATTGCAAGGGATCAGCAGCTTTTTCCAACTGTATAAAGTAATCCACCATCCGCTCCACATTATCCTCAAAAGCAAGACCTATGGTACCATAAACATCAATGTGTAAGACGGGACGATAATCATCACTGCCAAGTGTCATAATCCGATTTCGAAGCCAATTCACATAATCCAGGAGCAGTTCCCCATCTTTACCCAGCTTTGTCTGTACATTATTGATCAAGGCGTGTGGTAAAACTCCGGCACGTTTTATAATCGCCTTATCTGCATTTTCATAGCGATCATCCCCGGTTTGAGTAAAGATAGGGACAGGTTCAAGAACCATCGGAAGCTCGTATTCTTCAAGAATTACTTCGGTCATTGTTTTCCTCTGAGCTTTAGCCACCCCATCCAAAATAGCTTGACTCACACCGTACCGAATCGCAGTATGATAAGGTTCTCCATTCTCGCGTTGAGAGTTTTCAACAAGATCCACCAATTTGCGGAAAGAATCTAACTCCTGACCCACAAGCTTAGGGGCAATCTCTCCCAGAATAATAGGAATAAAATCCTCAGCCAAAAACAGCGGATCCCTTCCCCCGGCCCCCGAATACTGTACAGCCGCACAATCCCCTGAAGCAACTTGCCCATCTTCCAAAATAAGCATCACAGAAATAGACTCACCCCGTTGACGAACCGCCTTAAAACCAGGCGTCTTCGGCTCCCCCAAATAAGTAAAACCATCATGCTCCACTCCAGATTTAATCGCCAGTTGATCATCAAAATAAAAACCCGTAAGCCCAGGTGAAGCAATAACATCAATAATCTTCATTAAGAGTATCCTCCTTTAATAACCATCTATGTCATCCCCAAACCCAAGTCTAATTCCCCTAAGGAGCTTAGCTAACTACCCCGGCTTTCGGGCATACCCAAATCGTCCACGCAGGATAGACGTTGCTTGAGACATAGTGAACGACTAAAGCGAGCAGCCCACCAAACTTCACGAAAGCGACCCGGAAAACAGGGCTGAGCACAGGGATGTGCGAAGCTGGCCATGCGACACGGACGTCGCTTTGGCCGGGTACCCTGTTTGCAGGGAAGCTTGAGTGTTAGTTTGGCCTGCGAGCGCCGGTCGTGAACGGGTCTCAAGCAACGTCAACCCCAGACCTCCCCATTCCCCAGACACGACCCAGGCTGCTATCCCCTTGGCCGCCCAACAAGCATCCCTTTACCAATGGCATAAATATCATCAATCACCATCTGGAAGGAGGGATCCCTATCCTCATCCCGACCGCGCTTGGCTATGCGTTCACGATGAAACTCCTTAACCCTCTCATCAAAGGGAATATTGCCAAAGTCCAATAACCGTACAGCACCTGTGGTGTCGCGAGCGGGGAGAATCTTTCCGGCATTATAGCGACTGGGTGCGAAGGGAACATCAATGACTCCCGCTTGAAACGCCCGAACTGTGCCCACCGCAGCATCTCCTTCTCCCAGTTCGAGGACTCGATCAAGGATCGCCCTTGTTTCAGCTAAGATCATCTCTTCTTCCAGGGCAAGCTCCGAAGTCATAGGCAAGGACTGATCCTTTAACATAGTTAATATTTGTTTTGTGGTTCGTATGCCTGCCGCATTGGCCTCTTTAGTAGGAATCCCCAGGGCTTCATGAGGAGTTTTTACGATGACCTTCGAGGCTTTACCCAAAGCCGCAGTCACTGCCCCCCAGGAAATGACCCCAAAGGCTTTCGCCTCATCCTGGGGAAATCCGCCCATCCATTGGTGAAAGACCGTGGTGATCATCACTTTCGGCAAGCCTAGTTTTGCTAAATACTCTTCTGCAAGAACCGGCAAGGTATGCAGTGCCGCAACATCTTGGAGGAGATTACCGCATTGTCCATAACCGAGGGTCAAACTGCGAACCCCCTGAGCCACTGCGAGAATCCCTTCTATAACAGCAACCGCATGAGAAATAGCAGGTGGAACTAGCGTCCCTGTCAACGGACCAAAGGGCTCACGGTTGATTTTTACCCCTTGTTCTTCGTACAGACCGATAAGGCGATCCACGTACTGCCAATATTTTATGGTACTTTCAATAGAAACATCTTTAGAATAAGGAATGTTATAAGAAATTCCGCCGCCCTCATAATCTGTAAATCCGCCGGCAATGGTAATCTCCGCCAGTAAGCGAGCGTCCGGGGTCCCGTGGCGAACTTGAACCGGCACTTGAACACTTTCCACTACCTGGCGACAGGCCGCGACTCCATGGTTTACCGCCGGAAACCCGTTAAGCATAGAACGACCAATCATAGCACTTTCTTCTATCCCCGCTTGAGCTTCCGTATAACGGTTTTGGCGGGTATATGAATCAATGGTGGAAGGTAGGAAATCAGCCCCCCCTTCATCTTGAAGGAATCGTAACAATTCAATATGCTCACTGATGAGGGCTACACCCGCCCGCGGTTGAGCATAGGTAATCCCTTTTTCTTTTCCTTCGGCGAGTTTCTCTGCAAATACTTTACTCTTAGGCAGAGATTTCTGATACGCGACGGCTTCTTCAAAAAAGACATCCTTACCTGTCTGCCATTGTCCCAATACTTCCTGCCGCTGGCGCTGAAACTCCTCGGCGTCCATTTGTCGGACTGTCAGATCCATATACTAAACCTCCTAAAGTTTTACCATGTATTTCTTCATGATCCGAAGCGCAACCTGTGGCGACACTTCTCGCAGTAAGCCCATGGCTGCTAAAATATACTCTTTATCCAAGTAGAAACTGGGATCTTGTGGTTTAAGAATCGTAGGTTCCTGCGGATTAAAGACCGCACCTCGTAAAATTTCCAAAGGATCTGAATGATGGAGAAGCACTCCCCCCGTTCCAATGACCACCGCTAAGGGCGTTAAGTCCTTGCCGTTCTGGACATAACTTGCTCCGAAAGGAGTATAGACCACTTCTATCCTTCCCACATGGCGATCCACTGCCAGACCTACGGCCATTAGGCCCATAGCCACATCAAACTTCGCTTCTTCCGCCGTTTGAGGGATTCGCCAGGGATCCTCTTTATATAAACTCAGTTGGTCTAAAACTTGATCATTTGTCCAACCAAGATTGTCCATCAAAGGTTTTCCGGCAGTTTCCACTAAAGCTTCTGAACTGTAGCGCATCCCAAGGTCCCCTTCGACTGTCCGTTTGACATAAGGTTCGGGCAAGCCTTTCAGCATAACACTGGGTTTGCTCGGATCACCTTTAGCAATGGAATGGACATCTGTCGTGGCACCGCCAACATCCACAATGATCAGTTCTCCCATTCCCGGTTCGGAACCGTATCCCTGAGCTAAAAGTTCTGCCGCTGAAAGCACCGCTGACGGTGTTGGCATCATGATCCTCTCCAGGAATTCTTCCGCTTTGTCTAACCCTTTGGCCTGGATAATGTGGGTTAAATAAACCTCTCGAATTGCTAAACGAGCTGATTCTACTGACAAAACACCCAGTTCCGGCATCACATTATCTGCGATGACTACGGGGGTGTGTCTCTTCCTGAGGATATCTGCGGCTTGATCGGACACTGCCTTGTTTCCCGCAATCACCACAGGGAGGCCGACAGGGAGTGTACTGAGCATTTCCGCATTTTTGAGGATTACTTCCCTATTACCGCCATCAGTTCCTCCGGCTAACAGAAGAATATCCGGTTTTGAAACGATAATTCTATCTAAATCTTTCTGAGTTAACTCATAGCTGAAGACTTCCAGGACACGAGCACCGGCACCCAAGGCTGCACGCCTTGCCGCCTCTGCAGTAAGTTCTTTTACCAACCCGCTGGCAATCATTTTTAAACCGCCGGCCGCACTGCTGCAGGCGAGCTTACGGATAAAATTCCATCCTCCCCCAGGCTCGGGAATTTGAGCTAAAGCTGAGTTCATTCCGTCCATTATGTTTGTCTCAATTGTTGTGCCCGCCCGAGCTGTCCCGACGATATTCTCACTCTCTAAGTCTACGATTGTCACTTTAGTATACGTACTGCCAAAATCAATGAGAAGGACTGCTTGCAAGGTACATTCCCCCTTTTAATCTATCGTCATGCCTAAGTCCTTACGCAGATCTTCAATGGGAGTATCCGGAAGAGTTCCCGGGGGATAAACACGGTCAAAGCCCATGGCCAAGAACCGCTCTTTAACGGATTCAAAATCCTGTTTCCCTACGACCAAATTCCCGCCTACATACATTATAATCTTGCCAATGCCTGTTTCCTGACACTTCTCACGCAACCCCCGGCAATCCATTTCTCCATGTCCATACAAGGACGAAACCAATAAAGCCTCCGCATTCGTTTCAATGGCTGAATGAATGAACTCCTCTTGTGTTGCCAGTACCCCAATGTTGATCACTTTGAAACCTGCTTGGGTAAAGGCATAGTCTAAGATTCGATTGCCTACAGCATGCACATCTGATCCGATGACCCCTAATACCACTGTTTTTTGCTCCATCGATCAATTCCTCCTGGTCATTCCTTAACCTTCGTCAAGTTAATCTACTTTAAATTCTAAGAAAGATCCTATGAAATCCCAAAACTCACTCGCCTAATATAACTTGCTCTACCTGGCCGATGGGTTCTTGGAGAAGAGTATTTCCTACTTGTTTAAAAAGCTCCGGATCTCCACTGACATAGTAGCGAGCCCGCCATGGTTTTTTCCCAAGAGCAGGCTGTGATTCAACCGGTCCGGATTGTTCCCACTCATCCAAATGCTGAAGCAATATTTCAAGTTCTTTTACAACCGCCCGAGCCGGATCTACAATAAGTACATCTTTTCCTAAGATCTCTTTCAGGACGGGTTCAAGAAAAGGATAATGAGTGCATCCTAAAATCAAGGTGTCTATACCGGCTGCATGCAAGGGAGTAAGATAAGTTTTGGCAATCCCTCTTGCTTCTGCGGAATTGGACAGACCGGCTTCAATCAGAGGGACAAAAAGAGGACATCCCTGGGCTTTAGTCAAGGTAATAGGCTGTTCTCCATGTTGCCAGGACTCCCGAAGCGTCGGATCTTCAGGTAAGCAGCCTTTGGCCAAGGCCCGACTCACAGCCGTCGAATACGCTTTACTGCGCACGGTGGTTTCAGTGGCAATTAGTCCAATCCTTCCCGCGATGGTTTTTTCAACGGCCAAACGGGCACCCGGTTCAACCATGCCAATCATTGGGACATCAAACCGCTCTCTTAAAACAGGCAGCGCTGTAGCGGAACTGGTATTACAGGCTACGACAATCACCTCAGCCCCTTGCCCAATCAAAAAGGTGGCAATTTCCTCCCCAAAACGAATGAGCTCTTCACGAGATCGATTTCCGTAGGGAACCCTGGCCGTATCTCCAAAATAAACGATTCTAACATCCAGCAGTTGCTCCAAAATCTCTTTCATGACTGTAAGTCCACCCACTCCGGAGTCAAACATGCCAATTACCCGTTGTTTCTTCAAAACTCCTCCCCCTTCAGGTCCAACAAAGCCCCTTTAAGTAAATTAAGACTCCCTGCATCCGGTTCAAAACGAAACTCTATACACTCCATATTCTCCGGAAGAACTTTTTCAACTCCGAACCGAAGCCTTGGAGCTAAGATTACAGCCCCGCATTCCGGTAAAATTTCACGCAGACTTGCTTCATTCGGTTGAATCAGGGTTTTAAAAGCCGGGTACAATCCTGCTTGTCTGAGAGCGATTTTTATTTTTTCAGCATACTGGTTACTTTCACAAACCAGAGCCAATTCACGGCCCATGGTCAATTTTGCAATGCGCACGATTGTGTCAAGCTTTGGTTGGAGAGAAATCCCTAAAATAGGGATGTGAAGTTTGCCTAAAAGAATCTTCACTTCAGCCAGATGGGCTGCCCCTGTGACAGCCATATCCATTCCTGCTAAGCACTCCTGAGCTCGGGGGGATTCCTGAAGTTCAGATAGAAGTAAGGGCACAAGGCTCACACCCGGACCAAGGTTCCAATTGACATCTGTCAGTTGCTCAGGGTTACTCACTAAAAATGCCACTTTCATGCGCGAAAGCAGATCTTTCTTCTCCATCCCCCGCACGTGCACGAAGGACACAAAATCATCAATAGAGAATCCCAGTCCTACCGCTTCCTCCATGGCTAAATCAACGATCCGCAAAACTTTCTCTTTGCGACTTTCCTGCTGCATGATCAAGGCTGTATCCTCAACAAAGGTCCCTTTACCCCGTGTCGAGCATAGAATCCCTTCACTCTCCAATTCCTTATAAGCTTGGCTCACAGTATTTCGGCTGACAGCTATGCTTTTAGCTAACTCCCGTTCCGGTGGGAGCTTTGTCCCTGCCGGCCAAATCCCTTGGGTAATTCGCCGCCGAATCTGCTCTTTAAGCTGAATGTAATAAGGCACACCGCTTTTTCGATCTAGCTCCATCAAAAATCACCTTTCTAAACCTTAACAAGCCACAAGCCTACTCAATCTATCTATCTTATGTCAGGTTTAATCCTTTTTGGCCTGGTTGACTAGTCCAATTTTGATTTATTTCTCCATTCCCTTAGCTATTCCCTGCTTTATATAGTCTAATAGAAAATTTATTTTTTTAATTAGTATGTATCAGGTTAGGTAATTGATCAAAGGGCCTGCCTTCCCTCACTGAAGGATGGCAGTGATGATTGGATAAAAAGTAGTATCGATCTTCAATGCAAACTAAAAGATAAAGATAGACACAAAACGGGGCCGTGGCGAAACTTAGTTCGATACGGCCCCGTTTCTCTATCTACGAACCTCATAAATCTCTAAATGTTATGACAATGGCACCAGCATTCGGACGCATCTGTTAGATTTGATTGACTCAGATAACCCTCGCATAGGCAATTCTCTCAATTTCCGAAACATCTAAGCTCCTGCCTATAGGCTCCAAATACTTTTCTTGATAATAAGAAGCCCCGACATCTTCAACTAACGTTAGATTAAAGGGTCTTAAAGAAACCTCTAACTGGGACGGTTCAAGTCCGAAACCCCAGGTTTCATAATGTTCTTTAAATCGATTTTTAGATTTATTAATGTAGTTAACGAAATCATCGGCACCTTCAATATCTGATTCTTTTTCAATTACACTTTTTAAAATATACGTAAATACAATCTCACTTCCTGGTGCTGTTTCGGAAATAAATGTAAGCGTATTGGTGACAGCATCCTGAGAAATATATTGAGTAACACCTTCCCAAATAAAGAAGGCAGGTTTTGCAAAGTTAAACCCCTTTGAAGTTAATACTTCACTGAGTTTCTGAACATTGAAATCGATAGGAATAAAACTAACACCCTTTGGTATTGAGCCAAACGTTCGTTGTAATTTTTCCTTTTTAGAATCTTGCGTGGAAGGCAAATCTACTTCAAACACTCTTATTACTTCTATACCCAATATTCTATACGGGCGGGTGTCTAAACCCGCACCTAATATAACAACCTGTTGAATTCCTTTCACTACTGCTGCTTGAAGGACATCATCAATATATCTTGTTCGGCAAACGAATAATCCATAAATTCCTCTAGTTCTGCTATCACACTTTCCTATCACCCAATTTCTTATACTTCTGAATTGCATCAATAGTCGCACTGGTTTATTAAAAAACTCTTTGATTATGGGGTCACTAAACAGTCGATTTGGTTGATACTGTTCAATTAGTCTGCACGATGCCGCTACAAGAGCGGTTCCACTTTTCTTATTTCCCATAGTTGAAGTGCACTCCCTATCTATTTAATCATTTCTAGCCACAATTCAAAGCCATACGATGATTATCTAATGACAATAGCACCAGTAGTCCGCATTCCACAAGTGTTGATTTCAGTAATGCTCAGACTTTACTGGAAACGTTACAGACCCACCGACCTACTTTTCGCGGGGGTTAGGGAGATAATCCATCTCATTCTTTGACTTCTTCTTGGATTTCGTAATTACTGTCAATTGTACACTGTGACTTATAAACTTTTTCAAGAACTTTGCCAATCGCGTCCGGGCAAGAAAGAACTTGTAAACCCTTTTTTCGAACAGTTGAAAGACACCTTATGCCCTTTAATTGGTCAATAATTGACTGTACACTTACTCCTGACCTTAAAGCTATTGATACTACTCTTGCAGTAGCCTCAGATTGTGAAGGGCATCCACCTGCACGACCTAAATTCGTAAATACTTCACATATGCCGTCTTCATCATAATTTACCGTAATAAATATTGTGCCACAGCCAATTTTAACTTTTTCTGTCATTCCAATGGTAGTTTCCGGTCGTTCTCGTGGAATATAGTAATTATCATTACTCCGTCTAACTTTTCCTCTACAAGTATAATCATTATTTTTCATACTTTTAACCCTCCCACACACGCGAAATTGTTCTTATAAATTTCTTTTATCTTTATATCAAAATCATTCGCCAGCAATACATAATTTACCTTCTGTCTTACACCTTGCCCGCCGTCAACAAGTACGCGGTCACCGGTCCGCAAACGCATGGTTGCGTTGCCGGATGTCCTTCCTTGCAGGGATAAATTTTACTACTGCCTCATCTCCAGACAGGACATTCAATACCTCTTCGATTGTCAGAAAAAAAACGTCATCGCCTAGACCTGTCAATTGCCCAGCGCGAAGAGCGAAATTGCGGTCAACCCAACGATCACGCACGTATTCAGAACGAACTGCTTCGCGCACGCGAGCCTTTGGAGCTACTTTATTTATACGACGTTTCATAGATCGCACCTTCCGTGGATGGCTTGTTTCAAAGCGATTCCAGGCAATAACGAACTCATCGCGCTGTTTTATAAGCAAAGCTTCTACATCTATGGGTGATTTTTCAAACTGTGCCGACTGCTGATCGAGCCAACCCGGGTCCTCAGCTGGACCAGGAACAGACAGCTCAAACTCATTGGGTCCCCGATGGCCATATTGATCTATATATTCAGTACGGTCGATTTCTCGGCGCGCCACTTTTGCTATTCCAAGAACAGGTCCTAGACTTGCTAAAAGTTCTGAGCCTGAGCCGTCTCTGACATTCGAACTGCTGCTCAAACCCGATATTAACGTATCAGCATCCTCTGGCCCAAGCAGTTCGATTAGCTCACGTCGCAACTTAATCATATAGTCTGAAAACTGAGTTGTGCTACCCATTATGCTCCAAACAGTGTCCTTCAGGTGAGTAAAAATTTCATTGTGCCACAAGAAAGTCAGTTCGGCTTTCTTATTTAATAAATCATCTACTTAGAGGGCATTTTCGTGAATTCGCCAGCTATAACTAATTTTCCATTATTTAGCTCCTTGGGTCCTATAAACAACACCAATATTCTATATGATTCTATTGACAAAATTTACACTTAAAGATATTATAAGGTTAACGTAGGATTGGGAAAAGTTCAAAAGGCATCTGTATAATTTAGAATCGGTTTCTGTCCGATTCTTTTATTATTACTATAATAAAAAATAATTCCATCCGAAATATATGAAAAGAGCAATGGACCTTATTAAAGAGGTCGGTTGCTCTTTTTCTTTATTTCGGGTTGAAACTGGGGAAATTCCAGTCCGTCAACTCGAATTTTTGCTGACTAGGGTGAGGCAGGTAAAGGGCTGTCGTGTCTAAATGAACAGCCAAAATCAAATGGAAAGAAGGGTTAAGTATGTTATTTCTTGTTAAAAGCGAATTGACACAATTGCCTCCGTTCCCACCTCAACAGGTCAAAGAAATTATGGTAGAAGGATGGGAAAAAGTTATAAACTATCAGAAACAGGGGAAGATTTTGGCACAAGGAATGTTTGCTGGTAGAAAAGGTGGTTGTGTTATTTGGGATGTTGAATCCGTCGAGGAACTCCATATATTAATATCCCAATCTCCTATAGTTCCTTTTCTTGAGACAGAGATTACTCCCTTAATCAGTATTGAAAATGCTCTAGAGTCCGTTAAATCTGCTCTAGAAGCAAAACAAACGTCAAAAGAGTAGAATAAATAAATTCGACCTAGCCTCAGCCTAGTTTTAGGCCCCTCCAGGGGCCTATTTTTTTTGTTCTTTTTGGGGTAGAACTTTGCCCGCAATCGCATTTACTATGGTTTGGATAAGTTGAATGAATATGGACTGGCCAATAGAAAAAACCTGTCACATTCATGACAGGCAAACATTTCTATATAATATTATTTATATTTCCCCTTTTAATCCTTACTTCTTTTTGCTCGCTCTTTTCTTTTCCTTCTATCTCATGTAATTAATTACTGGTCGCTCCACTGTATAGGCATGGACTAAAGCATAGGCGGCTTCAGCTCTTGTTGCGGCTTGATTGGGGTGCAGAGTATTCTCCTCAACTTTTAGAATACCCAGCCCCCAGGCAAGTGCAATATATCCAAGTGAGTCCTGATTAATCGTATCTGCGTCTATAAAGGGTACAGAATATATGCCTTTAACCTTCGCTGATGGTTCCATATTAATGAAACGAATCATTATTTCAAATAGACCCTCTCGACTTAACTCAGACTCCAGCTTTACGTCCTCAGCCAGCCAGCCCCGATCTTCGGCAATTTCTAAAACTTCCCCATCGCTCAAAACCCGATCTCGATAATTCCCTTCCGCAGTAAGCATCGCCCGCAAAAGTGAACCCACGGTGATTTTCTCCTCCGGACGGAAATGTTCTCCGTATTCTCCAAAGGCTCCTGTCAGACCCATTATGCCTATTTCCTTTTCCGCATAATTACCTTGAATATCCAGATAGGTAATGGCCCGAGACCACTGAGATTGAGGTCTTCCATACCAATCCATAGGATCACCGGTTTTGGCATCAAGGACAGTGGGAACATACATGTCATAGTCTAACTTCGGTTGATAAACCAAGCGGATTTCCGCTTGCCCATCGGGATAGAAGATCAAAGAATATCTCAAAGCCAAGGGACTTATTTTTAAGAACCGTTCTGTTATCTCATTGAGAGACAGAGCGTTCAAGGAATCGGGAAATTCTTGGTTATTCCAATTCATTTCATAATTGACAACCTGCTTAGCAACTGTATCTACTAACAAGTACATTCCGTTACGGGAAACGGGAATCCCGTTGACAAACCTAACATAGTTAAATATCTGAATATTGGGAGGCATTTTTCCTCCATAAAAGTCTTCCGATTCCACTTTGACTAGCTCAAAGCGCTCAGGCTGGGTAGATTTAAGAAAGTCATCCGCTATTTTTTGGGAATCTTTTCGGTTCAGAGGCTTCGATTTATTATCTTGGTTTGATCCATAGGATCGATTAAAACCAACCAAGTCCCCCGTTCTAGCATTTACGCGAGCACTAAGATAACGTTGTTCTCCCGTATCGGAGGATTCAGTATTCCACTGTAAATCCCAGACTTGTTCAGTGGGATTTTGCCAGTCAGGATTTAAACTGGAATTCCTAAGCACAAAATTCTTGGGGATTGTGACCATTTTCTTAACGATCTCAACTGCTTCACTTTGACTGATTTGTTGGGAGTCCTCTAGCGTATCCTGGTTGTCTAAGGGCTCTGTAACTACATAAGCGCTCTTAGTTGTCAGTATCTTTGCTGCTGATGCGGTTGATACTGCAACTGATGCCGAGATACCGCCTGCTGAGTTCGCAGGTTTATACACGAGCACCGGTTTATTAAGGGTTACAGGCTTCCCAGTCAGGGCATCAACAGCTCCTCCGTAGTATTTTTTGGTTAACTGATAAACGAGGAGTATCCGTTGGGGTTCTCTTGTCTGGGGATTCATGACCGGAGGCAAAAAATACTGCAGTTCGAGCATCGGCGTATCTGTAAAAACTTGACGTGCTTTTTCAGGAGAAACGATATTTGAGGCGACGGGAAAGATAAGATCCTGTGTCCAATTATAGTTATAGTTTATAACCCGCCCGTCTTCTCCACTAACACTCACGTTTACCCCGTTTTCAGGGAAGGGAACACCGTTAACGATTCGAATCCAGCGGTAATTGTACGTAAAGGGTTGAGAGTTATTTAATAGGAAGACTTGTTGCTTATCTGTTACAAGTTGCATTTCTGATTGATGCTTACCAATCAATTTCGCAACCAGGTCAGTGGCTATTTTTAAAGTATCTTCTGATGACAAGACAGGGAGCTTAAAAGAAGGCTTGAGCTCTTCGTTCCATTGACTAATGTTTAAAATCTCTCCGCTGATTGCATCAACCTCTGCATTAAAACTCCCACCCGGTTGTTCGGCTGTATGCCAATTTAATGAATAGGTGGCACGGTTGTTATACTCATTATATCCGGTATTAAGTTGCGTATAATTCTCAGGGATACTAAAGTTATCTTTGACCGTCTGGACTGCCTGCTCAACCGTGATAATCGATTTTTCGCTTCCTAGAGCATTGACTGGATAAACCAGCATTTGTATTAAAAGCATACACACAATCACAATGTTCAAATGGCGAATCTTCCTTAACAATTTCCATCCACCCTTTCTTACCCAGCTATTCTTTAAACTTTCATAACCCTTTAATACTGCCTCCTTCTATTAACAAACTATAAATTCTTTATTTCACTGCTCACACTACACAATATATATTCCATGCATCCCATTATTATCCTTTAATTTTAACCGCAATCTTTAGAGAATTTTCTCAAACCAGCCCTGAAAATCACGTAAAAAACCAGTAGCTTTGAGGCTACTGGTTTTTATATTGGAAGCTTTCCGACTGACTAGTGGTTCAGCATTTGTTGAAGCTGTTGCTCCATATTATAAGAGACCCCGCTATTATTACCTACAACAACTGACTTCGGAATATACCCTTTATTGAACAGCAAGAAAAAGTTTAGACCCGAAGGGATGGTATTCGGTTCAGTCATTGCCACAATTCCCCCGTTTTTAGCCGCTAAAGCAGCCGTTAACAAGGCATCTGCATAGGGCTTTCCCCAACTGACATCATCTTGGCGAACCAAACCTGATGTAAAATAAAGGGGGGACTGGGGGGCTTCTTTGTTGAGGAGATTTTGAAAGATAATGCTTTGGGTATCGTAACGATCATAACCTCCCCAGCGTTTGACTAAAAACCCGGAGCTTAGTTGGTTTTCCACCGCATTACTGATAACTGCAGTTCCTCCGAGGAGGACAACATTTGTCGCATTAAGATTTGTTAAAGCTTGAAGGGTAGAAGGTGGCAAGACATCTTTATCAGTAAGTAAGATTGGATTTCCTTGCGCCCCTGCAAAAGCGCTAATCGCGATGGCATCAGGTATAGCGGACCCATTAGCAAGATATACAGTCTGAGTGGAATCGATCCCCACTTGGGCGGAGATCAGGGCTGCCGTATCATATCCTTGTAATCCGGCGATCCGAGTAACCGTATAGTCCTTACTTAAACTATCTTCGATTTCCTGAGCAATAGCGACTGTTCCGCCAACAATATATATGTTCCTGGCACCTAACTCACGAAGTCCAGCCAACGTCCGATCATCTAAGGTCGAAGAACCCGTCATAAGAATCGGAGCATCCAGCTTTTTCGAAAGCGGAGCCGCGGCGAGAGAATCCGAAAACTGATCATCTCTTGCCAAGATTACATTTGAAGCACTCGTCCAGCCTTGTTTGGCTATTTCAACCGCAAGGGCTACATTATCAGGAGCATTGGAACCGATACGGCTACCCGCTTCAAAAGCCGAAGCAACGGGTATTGAACTGATAATCTTTCCACCAAAGATAATATCTACATTGCCTGCTTCTTCCGGAGTTATGTTAAGAAGAAAGGTTCCATCACTTAAGGTGGTATAACTCTGGGTTGCCGGGCTGGCATCCACGGCCGTTCCATCCACGGTCACTGACCTTTGGTCCAAAACATTCCCTTCCGAATCCGTCAGCTTTACACTAACCAAGTTTTCGGCATTAATCACAAGGGAACCCTCTACCGTTACTACTGCATCTACAACCTTTATCGTCCCTGTTGCCGAGCCCTTGTTTGGAGAAACAGCACTAACTTTGAGCGTATATTCTCCGGGCGTATATAAGGTAAGATCGGAAAGATTGTAATAACCGCCACCTCCGGATACGGAATAGTAGGTCACGTTACCCTCCGGATCTGTGAGAGTCGCATTGACCGATCCAGTAAAGAGTTTACTGGTGGGAATACGATTTAATTTAAACTCAACATCCGTCGGCTCCCCAATAACCACGCTCGATTCTTCCTCAGACACAAACGTCAGCCCTCTTAAGGTCGTGTAATTCTCACCACTACTATCAGTACCACTCTCAGCAGCAAGCAACATCCCCGGCAACATACCGATCAGCAAAAAAGACATCATCAGGATACTTAAAACTTTTTGAGTCCGTTTCTTTTTTATCACGAAATTTCTTCCTTTCTTACGTAGCTTTAGCATCCAAGAATTCCTATGGAACGGGAATGTGTAAGACGGGCAATTCCCCCTGACTTTCACAAACCCCACAGACGAACTCAAGAACCGTCCCCAACGTCCCCAACCGTCCCTCCCGTTCCCAGCCCCGTCGACCTGAAAGAAAGGGGACAATTGCCAAGTGAACCCATTCGTGGGAGTTCACGTTAAAGCGAGTGCCGATGCTGAAGGGCCAATTTCGCCCTGGTTCACATCCTGCGCCTCCCAGAGGTTGGCGAAATTCCTTCAGCATCCAACGAGCCAGTGAACGAGAACGTGGGTGAACGGGCAATTTCCCCTATCTTTCACACGACCCCTTACTCAAACCTTAATGCGTCTATTGGATCCATGGCAGCAGCTTTACGTGCCGGGAAGACGCCGAAGATAATGCCGATGGCGGCCGAGAAGCCGAAAGCCATCACCACTGAAGTCAAGGAAATACTGGTATCCATTGACAAGGCCTTCCCCGCCAAGGACGATCCTCCATAACCGAGGGCGATGCCTATACCGCCTCCCAAGATACTAAGTACGACAGCCTCAATAAGGAACTGCAGCAGAATATCCATTCCTTTAGCTCCGATCGCTTTCCGTATCCCAATCTCCCGAGTTCGTTCGGTAACTGAAACGAGCATGATATTCATGATTCCAATTCCCCCGACCAGCAGGGAAATACCTGCAATTCCGCCCAGGAGCATGGTCAAGGTTTGAGTTACACTTTGCATAGCTTCCAACATGTCAGCCTGATTCTGAACCCTGAAGTCGTCATCTTTACCTTCTTGGATTTTATGGGCTTTTCGCAAGGTTGCCGTAATATCATCTTGTGCTATTTGCATAAGGTCCTCGGATGTCGCTGAGACCAGAATATTGCGTACCGTTTTCTTTCCGATTAAGCGCGCTTGGATGGTAGTGATAGGTGCGGTGATCATATCATCACTGCTTGACATTCCGGTTGATCCTGTTGCTGTAGTCACTCCGATGACTTGAAACGGTACATTGTTAATCTTAATATTCTTCCCAATGATATCAGCATTCACATCACCCATCAAGTTTTCCACGACGGTTGGGCCGAGTACTGCGACTCTGGCACTGCTGTTCACGTCTTGCTCAGTAATATAACGTCCGCGTGCAATCGTGACATTTCTAATAGTTGCATAGTCCTCAGTCGTGCCGGTAATACTCGTGGAAGTGTTTCCTGAGGCCAAGACCACTTGAGCACTTGTGCTCGCAACCGGTGCAACCGCTTTGATAGCCCTCCCTACTTCTAACTTGGAAACATCTGTCATGCTTAAGCTCGCTGAGCTCCCTGCACCCCCACTAACCCCTCCGGAAAAGGATTGTGCCGAACTAATTGTAAGCAGGTTCGAGCCCATGCCCTGAATCTGGGAAGTAATCGAAGCAGTTGCTCCATTGCCGATTCCGACCATGGCAATGACAGCCGCCACTCCGATAATAATCCCCAGCATCGTCAAGGATGACCTGAGTTTATTTGCTCGTAAAGCCCTGAGAGAGACTCGGATACTTTCTAAAAAGTTCACTCTGCTCCTCCTTCCCCCTCGACGACTTGCGCTTGAGCCTTACGTGGATTTTTTACTGGTTCGTCCCCTTCAATATGACCGTCTCGGAAACGGACAATCCGCTCGGTAAATTCTGCAATATCCGGTTCATGGGTTACGATGATAATCGTATTTCCCTGGGCATGGAGGCGCTGGAAGATCGCCATAACCTCTTCACTGGACCGACTGTCCAAGTTCCCCGTAGGCTCATCCGCTAAAATAATCGAAGGGTTTGTGACGAGCGCCCGTGCGATGGCTACCCGCTGCTGTTGCCCGCCGGATAATTCTTTAGGGCGATGATGAATTCGTTCGCCAAGACCGACAGATTCCAAGGCCGCAATGGCCCGAGTTCGCCTTTCTTTCCCTCCCATTCCCGCATAAAGCATAGGAAGTTCTACATTTTCTACAGCCATGGTTCGAGGAAGGAGATTGAAACCCTGAAAAATAAAGCCTATCTTGCGATTGCGAATTACGGATAAATCATCACCGGTGGCCTTTGCAACATCCGTTCCATCGAGAAAATACTCTCCCTCAGTTGGTGTATCCAAGCATCCCAAAATATTCATCATGGTTGACTTGCCGGAACCGGAAGGCCCCATAATGGCTACAAACTCACCCTCTCCTACATGCAAATCTACTCCACCTAACGCCGCAACTTTGATATCACCGTTAGCATAGATTTTTTTGATTCCTTTAAGATTTATCATAACATCCCTCCTGAAGTATCCGCTAAAAGCACGTTCAACGAGGTCCCTTAACTAATCTCTATTGAATTGCTCATTAATAAGTCTCTATCTGACTCTTACCGCACCAGTTGCACCCGCTGGTCTGGCTCCGCCACCGCCACCTAAGAATCCTCCGGCAGAATCCTTTGTTGTTACAGACGTACCAACAATGGTAATGACCTCTTGCCCTTCTGTCAAACCACTCTTGACCTCTACATTTGTTCCATCATCTAAGCCAAATTCCACTGGGATGAATTGTACTTCGGCTCCGGTCTGTTCGCTGCCAGATTTTTGGACAACCTTAGGTTGAGTTTCAGACTGAGATGACGAGTCTTCTTGTCCCGCAAGATCATCTTTTTCACCCATGGGAACCATAACACCTTTTTCATCCCCTCTAGTTTTGACCGCCTCACTAGGTACGGTTAGAACATTCTTGGCATCTTCTACAATGATGTCAATATTAGCATTCATTCCCGACCGAAGCTTATCACTGGCTTTTTCTACTGTCACCGTAACTTCAAAGGTTGTAACATTTGAAGTAGTTGTTCCTTGAGGAGCAACTAAGCTCACCACCCCGCTGCTATGGTCATCTGAGTAGGCATCAAGAGTAATATCCACTTTCTGTCCTACTTTGACCTGAGCAATATCGGCCTGATCAATTGACGCATCCACTTCAAGACTACTCCCAGTGGTCCCTGAAGGCGTGATCGTGATTTTGGAATCATCTGTTGTATATTGGTAAAGTTGTAAATTGGAGTCGATAACGATGGCATCCGTAGGCGCAACTATGGTAGCTCCTGACAATTTTGCCTCCGTGCTGTCAAGTTGTGCATGTGCTTGTGTAATACTGGCCTGAGCCGAAGCTATGTCTGCAACTGTCGGGCCGGCCTCTTGCTGTTTCACTTTATATTGAGCAGCCGTAACATCCGCTTGCGCAGCTTCTAAAGACTTTGCCGCGCCTCCATTTTGCGCATTTTGGGCTGTTGTTAAGTCAGATAATGCATCGTTTAATGTGCTTTGAGCAGATTGTATAGACGACGTGTCTCCGCTCTGCTGCGCCTTAGCTAAAATATCACTAGCCTGTTTAACTTTCTCATCAGCCAATGTGACTTGGTTTCCCAAATAGGCCGGATCCGCATCCTGCTGTGATGCTGTTAAACTCTTCTGTGCTTTTGCAAGTTCCGACCGAGCCTGAGCTTTCGTTTGTTCATTATATCCATCATAAAGGGATTGAAGCTTAGCCTCAGCGGCCGCTACGTTGGCTTGCTGCTGCACGACATCAGCTTTAAGGTTTGTTTCATCAATCTTAGCAAGAACTTGGCCTTTTTTTACTGTATCACCGACCTTGAAATTCAGCTCAACCACCTGTCCCCTGGTCACATCTCCACTGTTGGAGAACTGTAACGGTATCGACTGAGGGTAATTAACCGTTCCGGTTGCAGTAATCACCTTGCTTACATCTCCGATTTTTGCTTTTGCTGTGATGTTAGCAGCCACTACCGGCTTAGCCGTAAACTTCTTATAACCCCAATACCCTCCTCCCAAGACCAAAACGCTTAAAACCCCTATGGACACCCATTTTTTGTTCATGCTCTCTCTCCTTTTTATGTACTTAAACAGTGGTTTCTACTCAACTGAGTTTTAACTTAACTATTCTCAGGGGCACTCCGGCAGAGATGTCTGGCGGTTACTTACCGATTAAAATTCCTAATCAGGATATCACAGTATTATGTTCAAACAACGATAAACTTCTTAAGATCTTGTCAGGATTAGCTGAATATCTGCTGAGTTTTCACATTCTGGTTTATGGGCAATAGAATTCTAAAACAGCTTCCTGCACCAAGCTTACTTTTCACTTGAATTGAGCCGCCATGAGCATGGATAAATTCTTTGGCAATTGCCAGCCCTAATCCGGTTCCACCGCTTTCCCGCTCTCGAGCTTTATCTACTCGATAAAAACGGTCAAAAATATGCTCAAGTTCTTCTTC
Source organism: Desulfosporosinus shakirovi (assembly GCF_020595055.1). Classification (GTDB taxonomy): domain Bacteria; phylum Bacillota; class Desulfitobacteriia; order Desulfitobacteriales; family Desulfitobacteriaceae; genus Desulfosporosinus; species Desulfosporosinus shakirovi. Next base: position 158,068 of record NZ_JAJDOO010000008.1, read on the forward strand.
CGGAATTCCTTCTCCTGAATCTTCAACCGTCACTTGTACCCAACTATTAAACTTCAAATCATCCTTCTTTTGAAAAACTCTCGGTTTCACTTCTTTTGGTTCTCCGGAATCTTTGGCTTCCTCCGATTTTTCGAGCTTGTCTATCTTTTCCCCTTTACGACGGAAGACATCTCGTAACCGATGAGCCCCGTCGGCACCCACCCCGTCTTCCGCAAGCTTTTCTTGCTCTGTCAAGACCAAGCGAAGAGTTCCACCGGGCGGAGTATGTAAAAGAGCATTCCCTATCAAGTTGACAAAAACCTGAGTTAAACGGTCCGGGTCGCCAATAATTTCAGATACCTCTCCCAAAATTTCAGCATGCAACTCCCGCTCCTCGAATTCAATCGCGAATTGCTCTGTAATCCGTTCCACTAATTTTCTTAGATTTACAGGTTTTAGGACCATAGGTAATTTTCCGGCTTCCGCAAGATTTAGCTGTTGGAGATCCCGGACTAAGCGAATCAATCTCAAAGTTTCATCCTGAATGGGAAGAATCGTTTCCGGAGTTGAAGGCAGCACTCCTTCTTGGATCGATTCCAGTTTTCCAAGGATAACAGAAAGCGGGGTTCGCAATTCATGGGCAATATCTGCCACCATGTTACGTCTCACTTCCTCATTGCGAGCCAATTGTTCAGTCATTCGGTTAAAGTCCTGAGCCAAGATCGCGATATCACCCTTCCCCTTCACATGAACCCGCGAAGACAAATCTCCTTTTCCTACATTTCGAACGGCTTCCATCAGATGGTTCAGAGGCTTAGTGAAATGTCGGGTCAATAACATTCCTAAGAGTAAGGCTATTATAGATGTGAGAGTCAATCCGATAAGCATAGCTTTGATAATTGAAGTTCCAATTGTTTTGGCAACTTTATTATTAGCAATCAGAGGGTTTTCCTGCCAGTAATAGCCCACTGTTTGGTCTTTCACCTTGATTTCTTCCCGTTGTTTCATGATTTTGGTACTTGAAGGCAACTGAGAGAGGGGTTTGCCGAAATCTTCATTGCGCGAGTCGACTACAACCTTGTCTTCCAAGTCAAATACCCAAAAAGGCGGGCCATCTCGGCGAGGCCTGCTAAATTTCAGATCCGACTCAGGCATAGCCCGCACGACGGGAATTCCGTCGATAAAGGTTACCAGTTTTCTTTCTGTCTCGTTTCCTTCAGTTATAGCCCCAAACCTTCGCTCTGCCTCATTAATCTTCGTGACGTAGCCTTGGGCTCCATCCCAGCTGCCACGGACTTCATAGTAGCCACTCAAAAGCCGCTTCCAACTCTCTCCATAAGCTTGTTGTACATAGGTTTCTGCATGTCCGAGCAACGCTTGGGTCGAGGTAAGGGCAATCCCTGTGAAGAAAATGGCCATAAAAAAAACCATGCCTATAAGCCCTATGATAAATTTACGTCGTAAGGTCACAAGCCCTCACCGAACCGATACCCTACGCCAAACACAGTTTCTACATACTTTGGTTCACTGGGATTGTCCTCAATTTTCTTGCGCAAGTTTGAGACGTGGGTGTCAATAGAGCGCTCATAGTAGAGATATTCCTCCCCCATCGCTTGACGCAAGAGCTGCAGACGACTATATACAGTACCCGGGCGTGTTGCGAGCAAATGTAAAATGTTGAATTCCGTCGGGGTCAAAAGGACCTCCTGCCCTCGTTTTAAGACTTTGTGGCTTGAGACGTCCAAGCTTATCTCCCCTCGAATTATGACAGAAGAGGCACTTTCCTGCGACACTCCGGCCGAGCGCCGAAGAACAGTTTTAATTCGAGCTGCCAATTCTCGAAGGCTAAAGGGCTTGACAATATAATCATCCGCTCCAAACTCTAAGCCCAGCACGCGATCGATTTCCTCGGATTTTGCAGTGAGCATGATTATAGGAATTGTACTTGTCTCCCGCAAACGTTTACACATTTCCAGACCACTTATTCCCGGAAGCATCCAATCCAACAAAACGATGTCTGGTTTCTCGCGCTCGATTAGCTCCATCCCCTCAAGTCCATTGATTGCTGTTAAGACACTATATCCTTCCCGTGAGAGGTAATCTCTAACGAGTGTGAGAATTTCCGGTTCATCATCGACTAAAATGATTTTCATTTTCATACCACCACTTTTCCGCTTTTATCTGTTGAATATAAGTATAACGTTTATATTTCAGTTGTATCTAGGGAAGATTTGAAGATTTTATGAAGATTTGGGGTCTTTGAAAGTCAGGGAACACTTGCCCGTTCACACAAGTTCCCGTTCACTGGCTATTGGATGATGAAGGTATTTCGCCAACCTCTGGGTGGCGCTAGATGTGAACCTCGGCGAAATATGCCTTCATCATCGGCACTCGCTTTATCGTGAACTCCCTCTGATGTGTTCTCTTGGCAATTGTCCCCTTGCTTTCTGGTCGACTAGGATAGGGACGGGGGAACGTTTTAGGTCGATTATAAATACGATACCCTCGCTTAAGCTTTCTTAAACGAGGGTATCGATTACTGCATTAATTCCATTCGTTCAGTCAGGAGTTCCAAACTGTATGACAATTCGTCGTGTTCCCGATCTGTGTACCCTCTGAGCACTTCACTTAAAAATTTATGTCGTTCGGCAATCACTGCTTCCAGGGCTGCCTTCCCCTTAGCTAATAAATGCAGTCTGACTATCCTTCGGTCCTTGTCGTCTCGAACACGTTCGACAAGCTCAACCAGTTCCATTCTGTCTGCTAGATCAGTTGCTGTACTGCAAGCCACAAACAAGCTCTTACATAATTCGCCCATGGTTTGAGGCCCATATTCTTGAATGCTTATAAGGGCATTGAACTGAAGTTCAGAGATTTCCAAGTCTTGTAGAACCCCTCGACCACGTTCAAATAAAATAATATTAGCACGTCTCAAAAATTGCTCTAAGCCTTTTGTTAATTCTCCGTTTAGTACCGCCATTCCCACCCTCATTTCCTAAATATTATAGCAATTCTATATTATCATAAATTAAAGTCTTGTCCACCAAAATGAAACAAGACGAACAGAAATTGCCTGAGAAAAAAGGGGGCGTAACAAAGCTTGAGAAATTTTACGGGTGGTGTGCGCTATCCCCAAAAAAGAGGATTATACACCTGTAAAGTGGTGTATAATCCTCGAAAATATCGGCAATCTCGAACAAAAGGGTCTGTAACAAACTGGAAAACAAGTTTTGATACAGACCCCATGTCCCGTAACGTCTTCCTGCCAGTCCTGACAGCGATCCCGCGACAGGGCTGGCGTCACGAGCTTTCCGACTTAGGTGGAACTGGGAGGATAATTGAAAAGGTTAATTGAGCTTGGAGAATTAGGCAGGGCCTTGTTATTATTTTGACTGCTGCTGTTGTTAGTATTGCTATTGGTATTATTAGTATTATTGCTATTGTTGTTAGTACCGCTGCTTGGTACGACTACTCCTAAGCCCGCGTTTCCGGTTCCGGTATTGGGGACAACTGGGTTTGCAGTAACTGCCGACTTAACTAAGCTTGCCTTGTATACTAGATTTGTTGCAGCAACGGTCCCATATTTAGTGATAGGAGCCCCTTCAATTCGAATCTGGACTTGCTTGATTGTGGAAAACTGAGTCAATGTATTGACGAGTCCATATAAGGCCGCTTCAGGGGAAACTTTGGAGTTAGGTTGCAAAAACTCTTTACTTAAATCTACAATAACCACGTTATCTTTAATCGCGATATCCAGCAGGGTGGTGACCGTGGAAACGGAGCTCTGCATGGTATCTGTCATAATCGGCCCTTTTAACCACTGATTGACCGTCTCTCTAGCCATGCTCACAGTCTTTTGTAAGGTCCGTTCTTCCTTTAGTAAGTATTTGCCACTGGTATCCGGGAAATAAAGTGCAATCACAATTCCTTCTCCAGGAGTTGTCGATGCAGGAAGAGCGGTCTGCTTATCTTCGTTCGCCCCTATCCAGTCCGCTAATGGAGTCGAGGCTCCATCCTTTTTCACTAATGTCTCCAATGTCCCACAGCCTGTCATGAGAATTAAGCTGAGGAAAATAACCCCCATAAGAATACAATTTCGCACCCGTACTTTCATACTTTTTGCCCCTTCCTCAGACAAATTTTCGGCTTTTATAAGGTGTTTAAACTCTGCTTGCAGAAGTTTTTATACCCTCTTTTCTAACCTATGCTTTGTCCAAAAAAATAGTACAGGTTCTTACTATAAAAAGAGCCCTTTGATCTTCTCCCAAAAGAAAAAACGAACCTTTGGCTTGCTTGTCAGAGCGTAGTCTGTCTGACTTTTTCCATCTACTTGAACCGCGGTGGAATGCTCGATGTCCACAAAGCAAAGTGCAGGAAAAAGAACACACCACCAATTTGATCCTTGTCCCTCTCCGATTACCACTCGCAATGCTTCATATTCCCCGGCTGGTAACACTAAGGTCCCATAGGATTTAGTCGGGAAAGGAAAATGCCCATATTCCGTGTGAACGGTATAATTCTTATTCCAAGCTTGAATTACAGAGAGTGCAATCCTCTCCATATTCGGCTGAATCTGCTTAACAATTTGCCGTGATTCTTCTAAAGACTGAGCAGCGGCCAACTGTGGTGCAACATCTTTTAAGATTGCATCTCTAACCGCCCGCTTCAAGGCTTGGTCTTCGTCACTATCTGAATTGGCGAGGACGTGAAAACGAATTAATTGATCCGGTGTTTGCGCCGGTGATGTTTCTACCTTCCCTCTTCCCACCGCAATAGGCCCCTCAAAGGCCCCAAATGTCAAAATCCCTAGCATACTTATAATAATTGCACTGATAATAACTCGAGCTCTCATGCCTAAACCCCTCTTCCGAAACATTTCTCTCTAATACAAGCCTGTCCAGGAATGTGAAGGTTTAAACAAAGTAGCAACTCTAAACAATAATATTCTCGAGGGACAACACCTTTCTCGTATAAAGCATGCCTCTTAGCCATAAATATGGGTATCGTGATTTTCATAGAAAGGAGCTTCTCATGCACGACATCTTCGAGATCGTCTGGATCAGTATGATAGCCGGACTGGCTACTACACTTGGCAGCCTGCTTGTCCTCATGTTTGGCAAACCAAAAGAGCGTATCCTTGCCTCCCTTTTAGCCGGTGCCGGAGGAGTTATGTTAGCAGTTGTGAGCGTTGATTTGCTCCCGGAGGCTTGGGAGGTCGGGCCACCCATTCAAGTATGCTTAGGGTTTGTCCTCGGACTGCTTTTCATGTATCTGGCAGACATGCGCCTCAATGTCTCCCATGACACGCTCCCTCTGTCACGACGACAACGACTTAAAAAAACCGGCCTGCTTGTCGCCGCCGGTATTGCCTTACACGATATCCCCGAGGGGATGGCCATTGCAGTCAGTCAGGAAGCCGCTCCCGGTCTGGGATTTCTGATTGCCTTTGGAATTACGTTACATAATCTTCCTGAAGGAATGGCAACGACAGCTCCCTTAAAAATGGCCCAAATCCGTTGGTGGAAAATCCTTCTGCTTAACATTGGAATTGCTTTTTTCACGCCCCTTGGTGCCTTGCTCGGTCTCCTCGCCCTGGAGGGAGTAAAAGATTCCCTCGCCTTCTTTCTGGCCTTTGCAGCCGGGGCCATGACCTTACTCGTTTTTGCTGAGTTGATGCCCCTTTCCCGCGAACGGCACCCCCGCTACGCCTTGCTCGGTGGTACTATCGGATTCATCATATTTGCCTCGATCAGTCTGTTGCTTCCAGCCTAAGGACCCTTTAGCCGGAGCTAAAAAAAGTGTTTATCACATAACTATCTCTCAAAGATTAGCAGGGACGTAACGAAATTAATTCTTCGTTACGTCCCTGCTTTTAGGTAATGATTATTTATAATCATACGGCAATCGTTTAGTCAATTTGTTAACTTTTCTAAATCCTCTAAACTTAAACAAAACTAATAACTCCCACGTTACTTAAGCACCTGAGCCGCATAGTCTCCCATGGCTTTATATCCTTTGGCATTGGGATACTTATCATTAATGGTTAACCCGGTTAAATATTTCCCCTCAGTATCAAACAATGCTTTGGAAAAATCTAAAGTTAAGATTTCCTCCTGCTGAGCGTAACCCCATTCCCATTCTCGAGTCTCATTAATACTTTCACGCTCTCCGGGATACTCGATCGGCAAGGCAAGAATAGGGATAATGTGATTAGATTTAGCTTTTTCCACGATAGCTGTAATATTTGTCTGGACTTCGGCAAGGGGCACATCTTGAAGCGCATCCCCAATTCCGGCAAAGATGATAACCCTGCCGGGTTTCTCTGCAACCACATCCGTGTCAAAGCGATCCAGCAAGTCTTTCGCAGTTTGCCTTGATTTCCCCTTATTGATCACAGGGACCTGAAGAACCTCAGCCATGCGCACGGTCCAAGAATATTCTGGGTCTAAAGGATAGCCGAGAGTAAAAGAATCTCCTAAGGCAACAATCTTCGGGTTGCTTAGTGATGGATTCGCTGTTGTCGAATCAGGATCCACGGGGACAACAGGCGTCTTTCCACCTTGACCCCAAAATCCTGCAAAACCCGCAATCAAGACGATAAGGGCCAGACCAACGGCTACTTGAATCAAGCGTATCTCCAGCCGATATGTTCGCATAAAAATTCCTCCTTCCTTTATCAAATATTCTACATCCTTGACCACTTTCCTTCTTCATTCTACATTCTGCATTCTACATTCCTTCTGACTGATCCTGTGAACGCATCATACACCAGTATACACTTTGGCGCATATTTTGGTATAAGGAAAAAAGGAGGTTGCCTTATGAATTACATTATCAAAGCCCGCGAATTAGGAGAAGCCTTGTCCCAAACTCCGGAAGTTCAAGCATTAAAAACTGCCGAGGCTTCTATCATGACCGATCCTATGAGTAAAGAGGCATTCGTTCAATATCAAGAAAAAGAACGCGGGCTTGTAACCACTCAAATGCTCAGTAAAATTGTTCCGGAAAAGGACACTCTAGCCCTTCTCGATCTAAAAGTTCGCTTAATGAACAAACACCCTCTAATTAAAGCCTATTTTGTTCAACAGCAAAACTATGAGAAACTAATGGCTATGGTTAATTTGACCCTGACTACAGCGATGCATGGAATGCCATCTGCCAGTGACCTGCCCATTCCGGAAGAGTTTAAAGGCATGGCCCAGCAAATTCTCGACAAAATCAGTGGTGGAAATGCTATGGAGAAAATGCAAATCTCGCCTGACATGTTAAAAGGCATTAAACTCCCTCCCAATCTCTAGTCATAGAAGGTGTGATTGAGTAATGAGACCCGCCGGTTATCAGGGAGCACATTTTATAAACGACATCTCACATCCTCTGACTTTAATTGCCTTTCTTATGGTCATCGTATTGGGGGGGTGGGTGACTATACGCGCTTGGTTCTGATGACTAGCAGGAAGGGGGAACGCCGTGATCAACAAACATGACTGTATCGCCCCGTTACCGGCGACTCCTTTTTCCTTTTCTATCTTAGTGACAAGCCCTATCCGCCGAAACCTATTGTACTGTCCCGTCAGTTCCATCATATTTCCTTTGGCTAAAACAAGAATCCAATTTGCTTCTATGATTGTTGCCGGCTTAGATATCTTTATAGCCTTTCTCTTTAAACGTTCTTTAGCTCATCCTCCAGACCTCTCCCGCCCTGCCCCTGAACAATACCCTGTGACCCTGACCATGCCGCAGCTAAATCAACTGATACGCTCAGCTCTTAATGGGGAAATCCCTCTTTCTTCATCACAGAGATCTGTTCCTGGTCAAGGCTTTGGTCCCGTAGGACTGGATGAACCGCTTTTCCCAGATAATCTGAGTGTCTCCTTGATCATTTCGGCTCCATTTGCACCCTTCGACGGCAGCCCAGACACATCATTTAATGTCCCATTATTCGAAGTCCCTGGTGTCCCCGGCAACCTAATTATCGCTGTAAGTATACTCATCGCCCAGTTTTTCATCGAACGAGCGGGAGTCGGAAATGGGGACAAGAACTCAAATGGGAAGGCTGCCATAAGACGAGCTGAGGGAGGGATCCTGTATGTCAATGCCTTTTAAGTCCCCATCCTATCCCGATTGTTGTCCGCCCTCTTCTGCCCCTCGTTCAAGACCACCCTTAAATTCCAGGACTTCAGATTCTTGGAATTACACCTTTAAGCGCCTTATACCCCTTCTGGAATATCCAACTGTTGGAGTCGGCCTTCTGGCCTGTACCTTCTTCTTCTTCACTGCCTTTCTTTCAGATCCCATCTTAGTCAATATAACCTCGATGACATTAGGAATCGTCGTAACAATAACCACATTCAGCCTCCTGATATTGATCATATTTATTCAGATATTATTATGAGTAAGGCAATGGCTCTCCTTTAAAGAATTATAACTGACAAAGTGGGCTTTATTATAGAATTTAGCAGAGTTCTAAAACAAATTAAGGCTGAACAAAACTTCAAATAAGTTTTGTTCAGCCCTTACATCGGATTGAAATAGGTTTTTATTATTTGTCAAAGGGTCAAGATCATTCTATAACTGATTGGGGCCTCCCAGCGGTGGAATGGTCGGCGGAAGCGCAGGGACAGGATTTTCCGGACTTACACCCATCTGATTTAACGATTGCAGTAACTCTGGATTCATCGGTACTTCTTCCGGAACGATCGGTGCCTTTTTCCTGCCATTCATGAAGCCTGTAATCTTACCCCAAATAGATGTTGCAGTTGTCTTCATGGGGCGTAGAAACGTCATCACACCCATCGGATCTTTGACTTTCAGAATCAAGGGACCACTCGGAGCTTGCCCCAGCTGTGCGGGATTTTCTGCGGAAACTACCACACGGTCGTAATGATGCAGCGGAACCGGGCTTTGGAAATGAGCACGATAAACTCCATGACCAACTTGACGCAGAGTTCCGACTAAGAACCCCGTCTTTCCTTTATCATCCACCAAATAAGCAGCATATACCCCCGATTGCCCCAGTCCGAGAAAAGTTTGCGGTGCCGGAAGATTGGCAATCAGAAGAAAACTATTGTCCGGGGAAATGGTCGCCACCCCATTGCCATTAATCCCTTCTTGGGCAGCTTGTAAGATAAGCTGGCGCGCCTGACCCGGGTTATAGGGGATACCTTGCTGATACCCTTGTTCCGGCACATATCCCATACCAGGATTAGGTCCACCCTGTACCGGAGGCGGCCCCTGCCACTGGTTTCCCTGACCCGGTGGGTGCTTAGCTCCAATAAAGCCTCCCCTCATATTTTGGATTTGTCCATCCTTTTGGAAGACTCCACTGGCCTTCAGTCCTGAACCAAGTGTATTGCGAATCGAACCCGGAGAGTATCCCGAGCCAAATTGACCATTGGGTAATTGACCAGAGAAGCCCTGCGGTCCGATGGACTCATAAGGATTATTCGGCTTATCCCCAACGAACCTCACTATGCTCCCTCCTTTATTCACTTTCAATGTAACTTTATATCATGATATGATAGTGCTCACAGAAGGGTTCTGAAAGGAGGTAAATACTGCTTGCCCAATAAATTGACTCACCCTCTTGCCAAAAAAGTATCTCGCCGTAATTTCTTCCGTGGAATCGGCAGTTTCATAGCAAATCATTGGCTTCTTTCTTCAATCCCCCTTGCCGGAGCAGGAGTCCTCGGCTGGGCAGAATACGACACTCTTACACTAAAACGCCAAAATTGGGATTTATATTATCCGAACCTGCCGGCAGCCTTAGAGGGAAAAACCATCTGCCAACTAAGCGATTTACATCTTGAGACCTTACGAATTTCCCCAGAAAATATCTGCGAAAAGGTAATGGCTGGAAAACCTGACCTCCTCGTGATCACAGGAGATATCATATCTACCCGCACGGATCTGGATAAATTAGCCCCCTATTTGGGTGGATTAACTGCTCCTTACGGTAATTTTGTCGTCTTGGGAAACAACGATTACAGTCACCTCTCCCGCACTCTTTTTAAACGCTATCTCCAAGAATTAAACAGCATTGGATGGACTCCCTTATTAAACGATGCCGCTTTCCTCCCGAACCTAAACCTTTGGGTCATCGGAATCGACGACCCGGCGACGGCTCATGATGAAGTAGATTTAGCTTACCAAAAAGTATTCTCTTCTCAGCGACTTGAAACCGATCCTCCCTTTCGCCTCGTCTTAGCTCATTCCACAGATTGTCTGGACGACGTAGCAAAAAACGGAGCTGATCTTCTTCTCACGGGGCATACCCATGGCGGACAAATCCGCCTGCCGGGATTCGGGCCTCTGATCACCAATACTTATTTAGGGGACCTGGGGTTTTATGAAGGTTACCATGTCATCAATGGAGTTCCCTTGTATATCAATACGGGTATTGGAGAAAGCATGATCCCTTTGCGTTTTAATGTCCCTCCCGAGATTGCTTTTTTCACCTTGCGTAAGGGGAATGGGGAGCCGGGGCTTCGGACTACTTAGCGAGGGACTTGTATGACACAGCGCTCGGTGCTTACGACGCAGAGCAAACTAACCGTTTAAGCGACTGGCTTTGGGGAGCGGGGTTCATCCTTCGGCGATAGTATTATTTTGAAGAATCCGCCTACGGCGATAATCTCCACTGGAGACTATCGTGCCAGATGAGCCGTCCCTGGCTCACTGGCGGCAGTGTACATACTTGTACACTGCCCCGCGTTTCGGGTCGGTCGCTTAAACGGAAGTTTGCTTTTCTGCTTACGTAAAGACGTCGCGCTTGTGTCTCACTGCGTCCCTGGTCTTAGGTCAAGGGGGACGTTGCTTGGGAGAAGGCACATTTCATGTGCTCCTTCTGAGTGTATCTTTGGGGACGGTTCTCAGAACTTTTCAGTTAACCCCGAATTAGCTTATTGGTCCAATCCGCCTAATAAGATGAGGCTGGCTAAATTACACGCTCGAATAGTGAAAGCCCCACAACATCGATTGTTGTGGGGCTTTCGCCCTGAGTGGGCCTTTACCTCTAAATGCTGAACGTATGGTTGCCGATGCGTTTGATAACGGTACGGCTCTTAATCCATTGGTCTGTTGCGGTTTTTGGGTTGTAGTAAAAGATTGCTCCATTGGTTGGATCCAGACCGGATAGAGCTGCTTCCGCTGCCTTATAGGCCTGATCATTTGGGTCTAGATGAATTTGTCGATCATTTACCGCAGTAAAGGCTCCGGATTGGTATACGATTCCTTGTATTGTTTTCGGAAAACGAGGATCCTTCAGGCGATTAAGTACAACTGCTCCGACAGCGACTTGTCCTATGAAATCTTCCCCTCTGGCTTCTCCATAGATGACACGGCTCAGCAGTTCGATCTCCTGTTCGGAGACTAAGCGCCCCAGTCCTCGTGAATGAATCTGGCTTTCAGAGGAGACAGCTGGAACGGCTTTTGGATTCTCTGGTGTCTGACTGTCGTTTTTAGTTGGCGGGAGCTGGCTTATGGTTAATTTCTCAGGTAATTGAATGTCTTTGTTTACGAATATTTCGTAGGTTTTGATCTCGGACTCGGTTGATGGAAATAAGTTGCTTGAATCTGCAGTGGTATAATCTTCTTGATGGTTTTTGGCAAAAATCGGAATACTCCTTAAGACACTTACCCACCAAGGTGTATAGGCTTCATCATCTTCTTCAGCAACTTGTTCCTTCTCAGCAGTATTTACTTTTGCTTGCGGAGAAGTTACCAAGATTTTATCGGTATATTCTTTTACATCCATCGGCTTGAGATCTTCAGATCTCTTCTTAGTTACTGAAGCCGGAACCCATAATGATTGCCCTTCTCTGATTTGATCCGGGCTTTTTACACGGTTAAGCTTTACAAGTTGGTCGACGGTTGTTTGATACCTTTGAGCTAAATCCCAAAGGGTTTCTCCACGCTGAACTACGATTTTCATCGTGGCTATTGAATTAGTATTGAGCCCGTTATTTGCATTGGTTGTGGTTTCGCTCCCTAGCCCCAGCACAGGATAAATATTGGCTTGCCATAAAAACAAGCACATTATCCCACATAGGACTATCGCCAAGGATTTCCGACATCGTCGGTGTGGTAATAAAATAAAAATCACCTCTTGATTATTAGACTATTTCTAGTCTTTCCCATTTGAGGTGAGTTTTATAACAACGCTAAATTAAATGCTTAATTGTAGCAGAATGCTTGACACTTATTTGTCATAAGCTACTAAAGCAAACATATATTATAATGACTAAGCAAAGGTAGATTAGTCTCATCTTTTGTTTCGTCAAGCTTGGTAAGTGAGGTGAGGCTGACAACTATGAAGGCTTTTATTAAAAACCTGTTATTGTCGTTTTCTCCCCCCGAAGAAGCCCCGCTCAGCGAGGAAGAACGCCTGCTAATGGAAATCGAAGAGACTAGAGAAAAAATGGAACATGCCTGGAACCGCCTGGATTATGCAGACCCGGAATATGTGGATATTGCTGTACTTGAACTGTTGCTAGTTGAGACCCAATATGGGATTCTTAATAAACGCTATCGTTTGATGCTCGGTATAAACGATAATTCTTACTTTTTGCCATCGGCCGCCAAAGCGTTATCCTCTACACTGGAGAAGAATTGCCGAAACCACGCCTTCTATGGCTCCCTACTAAATCGCATTGAAAACCCCCCAACGAAATTAGTTACTCCCCCATTGAATTCCCCAAATCCTTATCAGTCATAAAGAGCTCCGCCGAATCGGCGGAGCTCTTTAATATTTGTTTGTTATCTAAGCCCTCTCAATATCACATCCACAATTGCCGGATGATCTACCTCCCCTGTAGGTCTTGGACCGATAAAAACCCTTTGTTTACAAAACTGATCCAGTGTTCCAATAATACAACAGGTAGCCAATTCCACATCAAGGTCGGATCTCAATTCCCCTTTTTCTTTAGCGCCCTTGACCATCTCTTTGTAATATTCGATAATAACCGACTGAACCGCCATGTAATGAACACGAATATCTTCCGATAGGATTTTAACCTGCATAGCAATGTGCACAAACTCCATATGATCGTTCATAAATTGAGCGGTAAAACTTGAGCAGTTCATAATCTTTTGCTCAATAGTCTCTCCCTTATCCATACTCTCTTTAAGCCCAATTCTAAATTTCTCCACACTAAATTTGAGTATTTCTTCAAATAAGCCATCCTTGCTTTCAAAGTACTCGTACACTGTTCCTTTTCCGATTCCCGCCTCTTTGGCAATATACTCCATCTTTGCGCCGTCGAAGCCGTATTTAGAAAAAACCCGGATAGCAGCTTTAATTATTTCTGTCTGTTTTTCTTCTCGCGACGCCGTGGGTACCATCTCCTTTAAACTGAGGCGATGATCGACGCTCTTAGATGAACCTCGATCATCCATCGAGCATCGAAACCAGCCATTAAACTGAGTGCGTTGTCTGAGGTGCAGTGCTTTGCTTTTGCTTTTGCTTTTGCTTTTTCTTTTCCTTTTTACGTTTTCTTGAATCTCGAATATCCTCAAAAATCGTATAAATAACCGGGACAAGCAACAGGGTTGAGACTGTCGAGAGTGCAAGCCCGAAAATTACGACGATCGCCATCGGAGCCATGGTTTCTGAACCTTCTCCAATCCCTAAAGCCATCGGTAACAGACCAAGGATCGTTGCAAGTGTGGTCATCATAATCGGCCGCAAACGAATCGGCCCGGCATTTTCGATAGCCTCTTCTCGTTCTTCTCCCCGCTCTCTGCGTTTTATAATATAATCCACCAAGACGATGGCATTACTCACGGCAATACCTACCAGGAGAATCAATCCAATAAACGAGGGCACGCTTAAGGTTGTTCGGGTAATAAACAGTCCCAACATCCCGCCGGAGAATCCCATGGGCAAGGATAGAATAATCGTGAATGGGTGCAACAAGGATTCGAACTGAGATGCTAAAATCATGTAGACGAGCAGGATTGCCAGTACTAAGGCCATCCCCAAATCTGCAAAGGATTCCATCAGTTCTTCATTCTCACCCAATACTTCATACGTATACCCATCCGGAAGCGGATACTCTTTTAACTTTGCTTCAATATCTGTCGTGACACTCCTCAAATCCCGTTCAATGATCTGACTCGTAACATGAACCACCCGGGTCTGTCCCGTGCGCTCAATTTGCACCGGACCACGCCCTATCTCAACTTCAGCGACTTGACTAAGAGGAATGGTAATCCCCGAAGGTGTGGGGATGGGAGTCTGCCCCAGGTTTTCAAGACTGGTCTTAAAAGTCTCATCTCCAGAAAGTACGACATCAATTTCCGATCCTTCATAGCGATAAGTTGTGGCAGTGGTTCCGGAAATAGTCCCCTTGACAGCCTGGGAAATCTGAGCAGCCGATAAACCAAATTGGGCGGCATTGGGACGATTGACTTTAACAACGACCTCCGGGACCCCGTCCGTCATACTTGTCTTAACTTCACGGGTTCCATCTACCGACGCGACGATCGTTTGTATCTCCGTTCCTATCTTCTTAAGATCATCAAGTTCCTCCCCTTTGATTGCAATGTCAATGGGAGTTGTTGATCCTCCCATTTGCATATTATCTGATACTGTCACTTGAATTTCAGCACCGGGGATGTCTTTTGTCAAAGAACGAATCTCATCGCTCACCTCTACGACGCTCCGGGTTCTAGCGTCCAAATCCACTAACTGAATACTGACTGATCCGGTATTGGCCGTATCTCCTCCAAAAGACAAGCCACCGCTGGTTCCGATTTGGGTAAAGATTGTTTCAATCTCAGAAATACCTTCCAGCTTCTCCTCAATTTGCGTAACCGTGTCTTCAGTGTCCTCCACCTGGGCTCCATCCGGCATAGTCGCGCTGATTCTTAATTGTCCAACGTCTGACTCAGGCATGAATTCTGCCCCCAAGCTGAAAGCGGATGCGGCTGAGAGGACAAAAAGTACCGTTGCAGCCGCCATTACAGTCTTTCGATGATGCAAAGCATAGTGCAGAAACTTCTTGTAGACAGCTTCAATTCGCCCAAAGATCTTGTCAAACCCGCGACTAAATCCGTCGATAAGCCCTTTAATTCCCGTACGTCCCTCTGGAATAGCCCCGGTTTTCATGAGCTTAGCAGAAAGCGTCGGAACTAAGGTTAGGGAAACCAGGAGTGAGGCCATCAGAGATATAGCAAAGGTCATGGCCAATTCCCTGAAAATTATGGACACAGTCCCCTCAACAAAGACGATGGGGAGAAAGACCGCAACTGTGGTCAAGGTGGAGGCGAAAACAGCCATCCCGACCTCAGATACCCCTTTAACAGCAGCCTCGTATTTGGAGTATCCTTCCTGGCGATGTCGATGAATGTTTTCCAAGGCTACGATATTATCATCCACCAGACGTCCCATGGCCAGGGTTAACCCCCCCAGAGTCATCATGTTAATGGTGATTCCAGCAAAATAAAGGACTGCAAAGGTCGCCATCATGGCGATAGGAATCGCCGTCGCTGTAATAAAGGTGGTTCTGATATTATGGAAGAACAGGAAAACTACTATAATGGCTAAGATACCACCCATAATAGCTTCATTTTCAACCGTTTTTATGGATTGCTTGATATCAATAGACTGGTCCAAGACTATATTAACTGTCAAATCAGGGTACTCTTTGGCAAAGGCTTCAACGGTAGCATTTACCTCATCTGCCACTTGAACTGTATTCGTCCCTGATTGTTTTTGAACAGAGACACTAACACTCTTTTCTCCATTTGATTTGGAGATTGCGGTGACTTCCTTATGCTCTATGCCAACATCCGCTATATCTTTTAATCTAATCTGCCCTCCGCCGGGGAGCGGAATCAGAAGATCTTTAATTTCCTCCACAGATTCGAACTCACCTGTTGTCCGAATTGTAAGATCCTGGTTTCCCTTTTGAACCTCACCTCCCGGGGAGTTAAGGTTTTCTGCGCCAATGAGTTGCGCTAAGGAATTAATGGTTAGGCCGTACCCATTCATTTTCTCCAGATGGGTTTTGATCTTAACCTGCTCCTCATACCCTCCGACGACAGAGACTGAAGCAGCCCCTGACACACGTTCAAGTTGTGGTTTAAGCTTATCTTCCGCAATAGACTGCAGCTTAGCCAAGTCAGCATCGTGTCCGCTCAGAGTCAGTGTAACTACAGGCATCGCATCTAAATCCAGCTTCATGACCATCGGGGCCCCTGCCTCAGAAGGCAAACTGCTCTTAATCTGGTCAACCTTCTCCCTCATTTGAAGGGTCGCAAAATCCATGTCCGTTCCGTTCTTAAACTGTGCTATAACGATTGAGCTCCCCTCAGTCGTTGTCGAAGTAACCGTATCAATATTTTCAACGGTGGAAACGGCTCCTTCCAGAGGATTAGTAATAAGCTTCTCAATTTCTTGAGGACCTACCCCAGTATATTGTGTCACTACGATCGAAACAGGAATTTCTATGTTCGGCAAAAGATCAATCGGCAGGCGAGTCAGAGAAATACCACCCAGAAGAATGATAACCAGCATCGCCATGATGATTGTGACTGGGCGCTTAACCGAAACTTCTACTAACTTCAAGACTCTTCCCCTCCCACAATCTTCACCTTGTGGCCTTCGTCAACTAGGGTTTGCCCTTTAACGATCACCGTGTCTCCCTGGTTCAACCCTTCGAGGATTTCTATATCCACCCCCGTATCCAGGCCTGTGACAACCTCTTTAGCGAGGGCTTTATCTTCTTGAACTACCCAAACAATTGTTTTTTCATTTTTAAGAACGACGGCCTCACTTTTAATGGCCATTACGTCTGCCTTCTCATCTGTAACCAGTTCGACTTTAGCAAACATGCCTGGTTTAATTAAACCATCCATATTCTCAATCAGAACTTTAAGTGGATAGAGCTGAGTCTTCGGGTCAGCTGACGGACTAATATTATCAATCTTCCCTGCAAAGTTCTTCTCGGACACCGACGGCACCGTAACCTTTACTTCGCGATTCTTATCCAGTCTGTTCACCAAATTCTCCGGAACACTAATAGTACTATATAGACTATTGGCACTCGTGAGACTCAGAGCGGCTTGGGCACTCGTTGCCGTATTTCCTACCGTTACATTGACCTGAGAGACGATCCCATCTACAGGGGCAGTTACGGTTGCATTATCCAGAGATTCGCGTGCTTGGGTAAGTTGAACTTCAACCAACTTCAAACTGCTGTCTGAGGCTTGCACACTTAATTGTTCAATCTGTCCGGCATAAGAGGATTCCAGCTCCTTAAGTCCTAACTCTGCTTGGTCGAGTTGAGACTTTGAAGCTGCACCGGCATCATAAAGGGCCTTTGTATTTGCTAGGGTCAGTCTGGCATCGGCAATCTTTTCTGAAGCAAGAGCTTTTGTTCTTTCCAGGGAGGTTTTTGCAGACTCCCACTGTTCTTTGCTGTTTTGATATTGAGCTTCAGCTAACTGATAGGCATTATTTAAATCAGTTGTGTCGATAGTTAAGAGAACCTCTCCCGCATGAACTGTATCTCCTACCTTCACATTGACAGACTCAACCTTGCCCTGAACCTTTGGAATGACAGCCACATCCGTCTCAGATGAAACCTTTCCACTCAAAATGGCAGTATTAACGAGGGCTTTATTTCCGACCATTTCCACTTCTACCGGTATGTATTTTTCCTCGACGACGGCAGCGGGCTCACTTCCACTGCACCCTGTCAGCAAGCCAAATGCCAACAGCGCCACGAGCAGTATCCGGACCTTTCCCTTTTTCCAAGTTTTCTTTTCCAATGCCAATCTCCTCCACTTTTACCCATATATTATCTCTGATCTTCAAAACCGACTGTTCGGTCACTTCTTAGTTATACCTTGAATACCCTTGGAAATCAAGCCTTTTTACTAAATAATCTGCTGAAAAATAAGAGTAACCCACCAGTTAAACTGATGGGCTGCTAATTATTTACTCATCTGTCTGAAGCTTCCTTTTTACGCCCTCGAATGTCCTGCCATAAGGCCATTAGTTGTTTTATGCCCTCTATGAAAACAGCAATAAAGCGCAGTGGATTCTTTCTCATTTCCTCCAGACTCACCGCCACCTCATTCACCGTTCCACCCACTTGCTCGCTTGTTTGTCTCACTATGGAGGTAACCGCCTGAACATCCGATAGCAGATAAGGCAAATGAGCATTAATATCCTGTACTGTCTGCTTAGCTTCATCCGTTAGTTTCCGGGCAGAGCGTATCCAAAGCATTAATTCAACGCCGATCACTCCGAAAATGATGGTAGCAACAAGAGCACACACTTCAAAAACCATAGCTCATCCTCCACTCTGTCATCCTATCCCTATTATCTTTCGCTCAAATCCTTAATAGCAGCGCCATAGTCCGGATCATAAGGAGTTATCACGTTCCTCTCACTAATCCTTACCTTCGCCTTAAAGGATTGAATCTTAGAAGTGCCTCCGACTTCTTCCCCCCCGGTGATGGTGTGCGCAATCGCCAGGCCACCCTCTTGCACGGACTGACCGGAGGTCCCCAGGACTGTCGGATGAATGACCAGCCAGTAGGTCGTATCCGAAGTTAACTCAACCTGAGGAATCACTTGCACACCGGAAGTCCCCAGCGGTTCAAAGGTCGAAAGCGTCCTCTCCCCTGTGAAGCTGTTAATCAGCTCGATGCTGGAGTTATTTACACTCCGCCAATCTATCTCCCCTGAAAAATTCACTGTGAATTTCTTGTCCAGCGGAATATCTGATAACTGAGCAACTTGACTATAGTTTGAATAGTAATGGAGATAATTTAACGACGGTTGTTGGGAATTATTTTCAACGACGCCAGACAGTTCACCCCAAGCTTCCCAATAATCATTCGTTCGAGCTAAAGCAAGTGCTGCGGTTGTATCGGTTAACATAAGTTCCGCTGCTTTGAGTGAGTCTGCCTGCTGGATCACGACATTAGGGCTGACCCCTACATTATCGATCTGATTCCCCAGCGGAGAATAAAAGTGATCCACCGTCATTTTAAGAACTCCTCCATTCTCCAAAGGAAACATGCTCTGAACCGATCCTTTGCCATAGGAGGTAGTTCCGACAAGAGTCGCCTTGCCATAATCCTTGACCGCGGCAGCCAGAACCTCTGAAGCGCTGGCACTGTTTTCATTGATTAGAAAGATGATGCGTTCATCAATTTTCCAACCGGGATCCCTTGCCTCAATGGGAGAAAGAGTACTGGTCCGATCCTGTACGCGTACCGCAATATCCGATCCGATAAAATAGCCCGCCAGTTCAAGAGCCGAACTCAGATATCCGCCTCCGTTATTTCTCAAATCTACAATCCAACTATCTGCATTTTGATCTTTTAACAGCTTAGCAGCAGTCTCGAATTCCTCAGGTGTAGAACTCCCAAAGGAATTCACATCCAAATAGCCTATATGTCCGTCCAATATCTCCCCTGTCACAGTGGGCTCAGAAATCGCTCGGCGCTCAACCTTCAGATCTCGGGTCACTGTGCCTTGCTTTACCTTGAGTTGAACCTTACTTCCTTCAAGGCCCCGAATTAAGTTCACAGCCTCTTCCGAATTAAGCCCCGCTAAGGATTCCCCTGCGGCACGAATAATAACATCTCCGGCTTCTAAGCCAACCTCTTCTGCCGGGGAGCTTGAAATGACACTCAATACCTCTACTCCTTCAGGTACGATCTCAATATAAATCCCAATCCCCGTAAAGCTCATATCAATACTTCCGACGAATTCCTGGTATTGCTCCGGCGTGAAATACATGGTGTGCGGGTCTCCCAGTCTTTTCAGTGTCTCTTCCACGGTTGGAGCGTTTAATACATTGTTTGAAACCGACTCGACATACTGAGTTTTAATAAGAGAACGAATTTCAGTCAAGACTCCTGCGTCGGAAGCCAAGACCATCGTTGAATTACTCACTGTTAACAGTAGTACGAGCATAATGCTTAATAGACTGTGACCGACTGCTTTCTTCCTCAAAAATCTTGCTGGCATATTTTAATAATCTCCTCTCCGAAGTTCCAGACCTCACTATGGATTATAGATTCGACACGTTAATGGAATTACCTTCGACCAACGCCAAAAGTTCTTTTAATGTAAAAAGTTCTTGCAAAGCATATAAAAATGCCCTCTATAGTTACCTCACTAAAGAGAGCATTTTTATTCTCTGAATTGAACCTCAAAATATTTCATTTATATCGCCTTTCGTTTTGTAATTACATCACCTATAGTGTTTATCGTACCTTCCATATTGCTTACCGTATATTTTAGATTGTCGATCTCTGCCCTATGAACTTGATTGTTATGCTCTATAGCCTTCACAATCAAATATATCTCATCTTGTCGAGACTCTAAGTTATCCATTCTTAATTCCATTTTCGACTCTAAGGTGTCCATTCTTAATTCCATTGTCGACTCTAACTTATCTACTTTTGACTCTAACTTATCTACTTTTGACTCTAACTTATCCACTTTTGACTCTAACCCATCCAGTTTATTGAGTATAAGCCCAAGCATCCCTTTAATCTCATTCTCCATTGTTTCACCACCTATCTTTCAAAATTATACCATTCTTAAGTTCCTCCAACAAGATAAATTGTGCTCAAAAAAAGGAAAAGGTCACTAACAACCTTTTCCTGCATATAAAAACCTATTAGCCGTTCCGCTTATTGTCCCTGCCTCTTTGAGGTCCGGCAGTGCCTCCGCGAAAATCGGCACCTTTTCTCCTCGACCAGGTATCCACCTTTTGACCGTAGCCATCTCGATGGAAGTTTCCTTGCTGAGGTCTGGCATTCCCCATGTTTCTGCCACCCATACTTCTGCCCCGAGCCGGTGCGGCTTCGGTTAAGCGAACTTCAACATTGTCAGGTTCCTTGGTAATAATCTTGAGCGCTGCGGACAAAAGTGTTACTGAATCGTTTTCAGCCAGTAAATCTTCAGCGACTCCTTTATATTTCTCGATATCCTCTTCTGCGATGACACGCAAGATCTCAGTCATAGTCAGGCGTTGCTGACCTTGGACTGCTTCTACAATGGTTGGTATAGGTTTACGTATAATCCTTCGCTTGATTACAGATTCTATCAGGCGAAGCATACCTATCTCCCGTGGAGTGACTAAGGTAATCGCCAGACCGGATTTCCCTGCCCGACCCGTACGTCCGACACGATGGACATAACTCTCCGGGTCTTGAGGGATATCAAAATTAAAGACGTGAGTCACTCCGCTGATATCGAGCCCCCGGGCAGCTACATCAGTAGCAACCAAAACCTCAATTGTCCCATCTTTAAACTGTCTCAGGACGCTGTCTCTCTTGCTCTGAGTCAAGTCGCCGTGAATGCCTTCAGCTGAATACCCACGCTTGCTCAAGGCCTCGGAAAGCTCATCAACGCGCCGCTTAGTTCTGGCGAACACAATCGACAAATCCGGGGATTGAATATCTAAGATACGTGATAAGACATCGAACTTTAAACGCTCCGTGACTTCCACATAATGTTGCTCAATATCAGAGACTGTGACACCGGTCGCTTTAATACTAATCAACTCTGGGTTCTTCATAAACCGCTGGGCGATATTTTGAATCTGTCTGGGCATCGTAGCCGAGAAGAGCAATGTCTGGCGCTCTTCAGGGATTTCCTTGAGGATGGTTTCGATATCATCCAAAAAGCCCATATTCAGCATCTCATCCGCTTCGTCCAGAACAACGATTTTGATTTCATGAAGGCGAATCGTTTTCCTTCTCATGTGGTCCATCAAACGTCCCGGAGTCGCCACAATAATATGCGGTCTCTTCTTAAGAGCTCTTATTTGCCAATCGATTCCTTGTC
The DNA here is from genome assembly GCF_020595055.1 of Desulfosporosinus shakirovi. Classification (GTDB taxonomy): domain Bacteria; phylum Bacillota; class Desulfitobacteriia; order Desulfitobacteriales; family Desulfitobacteriaceae; genus Desulfosporosinus; species Desulfosporosinus shakirovi. The sequence goes on from NZ_JAJDOO010000008.1 coordinate 179,867, forward strand.
CGCCATAAATGGGTAGGGCATTAATTCTTTTAAACTGCCCAATCTTGTTTAGCTCCTCAGCTACTTGGACCGCTAATTCCCGAGTAGGTGCCAGAACAATCCCTTGAATATGTTCGGCTTGAGCCATAATTCTCTCAACCAAAGGTATCCCGTAAGCCGCTGTCTTGCCTGTTCCGGTTTGGGCCTGACCGATTAGATCCTTGCCCTGCATCGCCGAAGGGATGGTCTGTTCTTGAATAGGGGTCGTCTCTTCAAACCCCATGTTGATAATCGATCTCATAACCGGTTCACTTAATTCTAAGTCTGTAAATGTAGCCAATACTTTCATTCTCCTTTTTGTGTGTTATATTCTTTAAGTTTTCCAATTGCGTCCTTATCTATAACTGCGAACTATGACTGCGAAGAAAAAATATCTTATCTATCAATTAACCGCCGAAACAGAATATTCGCGATAGCGCGTGAGTTTCGCCAACGAGAGAAATAGACGCTTTATGGCACCAACTATATATTATACCATAGTTATCCATTAATAGAAAGCGCATGAAAATATAAATCCAAAAAAATCTAATCCAAGACATACTAAAGGACCTCCGCGTCCGGAGGTCCCAATTGCGCAAGTCATTTGGTTCAAATGGGTCTAACTGACTTACAAAATAAAATTAGCACTAATGTATGCGAAAGTCAAGATAAATCCACAGATTTACTCCTAGATTGTGGATATGTGGATGTTTTTTAGCTGAGTCCTTTTAAAAACCACTCGTAATTGCATTTTGCATTAAATAAATTAATCCGCATTGCCTTTACCGCATTTTCTTTGACCTGATAAATATTGTTCGCATCATCCATTTCCAACTTTGAAATCATTCCTAAACCCATTCTGATTTGAGCTTCAGAAAGTGCCACTTTTTGATCTTCAAGATTCTGATCTGCCAGTTTAAGTGCACTCTGTAATTTAGAAATATCATCAATCATAGTGTAATAACTTGTTTTCAAGCTTTCCTTTGCCTGGGTAAGCTTTAAGTTCGCATTAGCTAAATCATAATCTGCCTCTTTGTACTCTTGTGATGACATTCCATGATCTTTTTTCGCTGATTCAAGAGCAGACTGTAGCATCACAATTTGTTGTTCCTGAATTTTGATATTATAATTATTCTCCAATGCAGCTTTCAGATCGGCATCTGTATCCTTAACAATAAAATCTTCATCAACTGAAGGGATACTGCCGATTACCAAGGAATTCTCCTGCTCATTGAGCAAATCTTTTAATTGACGTTCATAAGAATCTTGGACCAATTTAGTACTTTCAAGCTTCGTTTGCAAGTCAACTAACATAGTCCGAATAGCATTCAAATTATTACTGGACACCATACCCAGACTCTCTTGTAATTGCAGGTTGGTCAGCTGGTCTTGAGTGCTGTCAATACTCCTGGCAATATCTTCTAAATCTAAATTAGACTGGTTATACTTAATAAAATTGCTTTCTGCGGAAAGCGTCTGATAATCATCACTCATCGAAGCTTGAAGATCAATAATAGCCAAGGCAGTCGGCAGATCAACTATACCTCTCTCGACTTGCTTTAGGGCCTCTAGTAATCCACGTTTTTCCGCATTTAAGGTTATGATTTCAGAAAGGTCACTAGCTTCCCCTCTTTCATCCTTAATATCTTCAAGATCATCCTCTAATTCTTTAATCGTTCTCTTAAGATCTGCGCTGCTAACCTTACCCTTTAGTCGTTCGTTCTGATTAATCTGTACGTTAATATTCTGTTCAGCAATAATACTTTCAATATCCTCAAAATTTATTGTTCTAGGGCCTGTTGTGTCAGCTAAAGCCATAAAAGGTTGTCCAAAAATTAACATGGCCGACATTAATGATACTCCAAATAGTTTCTTCATATGTAAACTTCCTTTCATGATACCTATGAACTAATTGTAATTTACAATTTTTCAGATGTCAAATTGTAATTAGCGCTAATAAAATTGTCGGAATATTCATGGTGACGGGATATTCTGAGGACAGGACTGCTAAGGCCCTGCCCTCAGAGTACTTTATTTAAATGTAGCCTGCTTTAACATTTTCCCATCCTGGATCACAATGATATCTATAGTACGGTTAGGATATTTTTCTTTAATAACCTGACTATATTTCTCCACGACTTGGTCAGCGGACAGCGCCTGCTCATTATTAATTGTAATATCAACGTTCACGGCAGGTTGTTCTCCTTCTATCACTTGAACCATGACACTTTCTATACCCTTTTCGGCCTCTAACTGATCTTCCAAGCTCACATCACTCTCTAATTTAGTCGTAGTCGGAGGATTATCTCCTTTTGATTCTGTTTCTTGATTCGTTGGGTCTTGCACTTTTGTATTGTCTGGAGTTGATTTTGAATCTGAACATCCTGTTATCAAAAGAAACATTGTTAATACACCAATAATTGTTAACCATTTATGCTTAGACAATGTTTTATTTCCTCCTTTTCTCCACCTATCCCATTAGATTTTATATATGCATCGTCTAATGTATGACAAGTTTGGGCTTGTCTTTTTGTAGAACATCAATATGCCAACTTGATAAATCAATGTCCTGATCTTTTATAACATTCTCAAAGTTAAAGGTCCACAATATTGCCTTATACGGTTCGATTGTTATATTCTTGACATCAAATAGCCCACGTGCTAACTCCTCTTGATGAGCGTCAAATATAACTAAGGGAACTTGCTTCAATTCTATTGGCTTGGCCGTGGCATTTCGGATTATGACAGTAGCTAGAAGATCATTTTGTGTTGTAATCTTTGCGCATAGTGGCGAGAGATTCACTTCTCCTGGCTTCATTGGCGGAAGTTTTGCTAATGCCTGTTCCAGTTCCTGCTTTTGGCCTACTGAGATACTCTCAGGCAAGGCCTGGTATTGAATTTTAATGCTCTTGGAACGTTTAGGTCGAACGTCAAAACACACCTGACAATCTGCAGGAATATCTTTAGTATAGACATTACCCGATTGAAAGCGAACAACACAGGCCTTTGCCGAACCACCAAGAACTTCACCTATGGTCTCTCCGCTAAACGATTGCTGAGCTAGAATTCGTTTATCAGAATCTAATAAGACTAATGGCACATTCTTAAACTTTACTTTCTGACTATATCCATTGGTAACAAAAAAACCTACTAATAGTTCCCCACCAGTAGACGAAGCGCTTGTAAAATCAATGGTAACTCGTCCTTCAGTAACGGAGGGATCAGACAGTTCTTCAGAATTCTGTTCCAATGAGTTCGATTCAAGGATGTCTTGCTCTGAAAACTCAGAATCCGATTCCTTACCTTTAAAGACTTTTGGGAAATTCAATATCATAATTTAATCCTCCAATATTTATAAGCGATATTACTATTCTCTCATATCCTTGATCATTTTACTACTGGAATATTCTTTAATATTTTCTCTTATATAAACCAATGCTCATTTGCAAATGTTTACATGAATTAAAGCCAAGTCATATTGTCCATGTAATCTCCCCTTAGAATAGGGGTGAGCTTGCCTCTCAGCGGTTCTGATATATCTCTCAGACTCAGGTCACCTATCTTCAGGATGTCCACAGTATCTAATTTAAGTTTGTCCGCTAATTCCTTAGCCGTAAGGTTTCGATTTTTCATTAGCTCTTTTACTGTTTTCTTATCTTTGAACTCTAATCCAAAAAACATGATATACCCCTTTACACGAGTTTGCCGTACTTGGTTTTTTTGTCCATTTAAAGTGTGCTCCCGCCCCGTCTAGTCTCTTGTAGTTCAGGACAAAACCTTTCTTATCCTGCTAAGGGCTTTTGGGCGATTGCGGGCCCGATTACAGAACAGAAAAAGATAGTTTTCAAACGGATCCATCTTGAATTCCTGTTTGACGTTGATAGCTAGGCCGTCGACCGCTCGTCTCAGATCTGTAACTCCACAAGCCAAGTAATACCGTCGTAGTTCGTGATATCCTTTAGCATACGACATCCAAGACCTTAAGTACGTCTGCAAGCAGTGAGAGACTGAACCCGGTTTCCACACAAATTGTCCATTTACCGCAGTTTAGCCACTTGTGGCGCGCTCCTCTCTTTCCATCTTTACATCAGCCCACTGCTGAGGTTTATGTTGACCTTCCTTGTTAAGTTTTGATGCCCAGGTAACATACCGTTGATAGTTAATATCCTTAGCTTCGCACCACGCCTTAGCTGTCAATCCGCTGGCCCTGCATTCTGCCACGAGTGCAGCCCGCTGTTCTTGCTAAGTCACGTTTGGAATACCTCCAATCTAGAGTCTATTGAAGGTATTTTCTGTAAGCGATGGATCACCTACCGTATTGCATAAAAACAGCTCCACCGATACGGCGTAGAACTGTTTTTAATAAAATCCTTCGCTAGCAATTTTTTTGATATAGTTATACTTCTTCCGTATCAATTTCTTGAATTCTCCATTGGATAACTCATTAAATCGGCATATCCCTTCTTCGTACAGACATTCATAAATCAGTT
>NZ_JAJDOO010000083.1 GCF_020595055.1 Desulfosporosinus shakirovi
ATTCCTTCGGAGGAACGAGGCAGTTGGTGGTTAGGAAAACCGGGCCGTTAAAGGAGTCAAATTCTTTATCTTGTTTATGCCAGGCGTTGCCGTAGTTGCCGACAAAATTGTCATACTTCTTGAAGGCCGGGTAGTAATGGGCTGGGAGCATTTCTCCATGAGTATAGACATCTACGCCTGTTCCCTGGGTTTGAACGAGTAATTCCTCAAGGTCTTTCAGGTCGTGGCCGCTGATGAGAATAGCCGGATTGTTTCTGACTCCGATGTTAACTTTGGTGAGTTCCGGGTTTCCGTAAGTCGTGGTGTTGGCTTGATCTAAAAGGGCCATAACATCCACACCGTATTTCCCTGCTTCCAAGACAAGGGCCACCAAATCACCGACTGCCAATGTATCATCGAGGGTTGCTGCCAAGGCTTTTTCGACGAAGGCAAAAATACCGCTTTCTTGATACTCAAGGGTATAGGCATGCTCTGCATAAGCGGCTATCCCTTTTAATCCATAAGTGAGTAACTCTCTGAGAGAACGGACATCTTCGTTTTCCGTGGCTAAAATGCCGACGGCAACCGCTTTTGCTTCAAATTGATCTGCAGTCGCTGTCCAAGTGGCTGCATCATGCAAGCCTGCCGGAATAGTACCGCCGGTTTTGAGAATGTCTTGCTTGAGTCCTTCACGGAGGATTAGACCCTCTTGGATTCGTTCGACAAAACAGCTTCTGTCAAAATTGGCATTTGTAATCGTGCTGAAGAGGCTTTCCATGATGAATTTATCAATATCCGGTCGAACAATACTTAGTTCACGTGCTTGAACTGCATAAGTGGCGATCCCTTTTAATGTGTAAATTAGAAGATCCTGCAAATTAGAGACATTTTCCGTTTTCCCGCAAACCCCTTTAATCGTGCAACCAGTTCCTTTAGCTGTTTCCTGACATTGATAACAAAACAATAGATAACAACTCCTTCATTTATATTTGGCGTCCTTGGGTTTTCCCAGCGCCTTGGTTTCTTTATCCGATGAGCTAATATTATCATTATAAATGGTGCCTTTATGTGATTTGGGTCACGGTTTCAACGTGATAAATTGACAAAGCAAGGCGACTTTCGCCGCCTTGCTTTTAGTAACCTCTAGGATTATGATACAAAGTACTCTCAAACAACGATCACTCTATATTTATGCTTTATTTGTCATCATCAAATTCCTCTTCGTACTTATGCCCTCTGTGCTGATTAAATTTACTGGCAATGAAAAAAATTGCTGTGAATAAACCAAAAATGCGGCTACGCCAGCTACTGCGTTTGGCCAGACATACATTGCTGACTCTGACATCGAATTAAAGATGGAAACTGCTGATAGAACCACTATGATTGAAACTATTATCATCAAATTCATTACAGCTTGTTTCTTCCTGCGCTCACCGTAAATACTTATCTTCATGGTATGCATTCTTATAAACTGATACAGCGGGAAAAATATCATAATTACATATTCTGTAATACATTCCTGCAACTCCATGTTGAATATCATAGTCTTTACTAAAAAAATGAAGCGACAACACCTAAAACTACTATAACTGCCATTTCACTTCTGATTTTATTTTTTGCTTGTTCAATTCTTTCATCTTGCATGCTTTTATACCTCCCAAAAAATATCATTTAATGTTTTACCTAACGTCTTGCATATAGCTATACACAACTGTAATGATGGATTAAATTTCCCGACTTCGATCATTATGCAAACTATATATTGCTCATTGGGATCAAGGAGGTTTCTGCAGCTAACTAAGGCTTGATAATCTATCGAAAAGTCAATCTTTTGCATGGGTTTACGGGTAGTTTTGGGTAATATATGTACATGAAAAACTGCCTTTGGCGTCAAAAACCGTGCCCATGGGGTTAAAAACGATGTAGCGTAAACCAAATGTTAACGTCAGACCCGGCCGGGCTTGTCCCAGAATCTTACGCGCGTAAGATTCTGGAGATCGG
>NZ_JAJDOO010000084.1 GCF_020595055.1 Desulfosporosinus shakirovi
GAGTAACCGATGGTTTTCCCTTTTTTAATTTTGCGAACTTAATTGTACTCTATCACCTTATCTTTATTTTGACATCTGGGTCCCATAAGAGTGCCTATGTAAAGTTATTAGCATAGCATATCTAAACCTCAAAAAACGTCAAAATCAGGCTTTAGGGCCAATTTTGACGTTTTTATATTTGGCGTTATACGTGTTTTCAACTAAACTATCATCTGCCGAAAGCTCGTAATAGCTCAAATTTTCTATGCTGTTTGTATTGTTTCTCAGCTGCCCTTTTTACGATGTGTTGATTGACTTGTTTTAGTCGGTCTATATCTATGACTGTGATAGAAGGCCTATCCTTGTCAAAAGATACAGCCACTATAAAATAATAGTAAGTTTCTTACCTTCAGATTTGAGACACGTCAACAACAATGTCAGCTATTTCTTTTTAATAGTCGATTGATCCAAATAAATTAACCGGTATACGTCGCAGATTAGTGTTAAGCCAACTCAACAATGAATTTGTAATTTCTTGTGGATCTAGAAAGAAATGTTAGGTATTTTTTGCTTACAACCTTCTAATTCATCAATTTTATTCATTAATATATCTTCAATATTTTCATTATCTTTAATCATATCTATTAATTCCGATGATTCCTTATTGAGAATCATCGCTAAACAAGTTTGCAAATGTCTAATACAATCATTTATATATAATAAATTAAAACATCTTTTACTACATACTACTTTTTCACAGGAACTGTTAAATTCTTCTGTAATAGATTCAAGCAAATCAAAATCTGCTACTTTTAGTATTTGAATAATGTCAATTATGAGAGTATCTCTATTTACTGACTGTTCATTGAAAATTTTCCTATCTTCTTCGCAAATCAGTAGACCATTATTTATACATTTCAAGCAAACAAACCATTTCTCAGGTACAATATCTCCTTCATGAAAATTTCCTTTGCAAAAAATACATTGCATATTTAAACTGTTATCACTAAATACTTTCGGAAAATTACATTTTAAACTTTTAAGTGTTCTTACTTCTAAATTTTCTATATTCATAATTTGTTCAATTTCATCTTTATCATCTGTATCAAAATATGATTCACTTTCATGTGCTGAATTAATTAACCATGGCTTATGGTTTTTTAGAAAGCATAAGTCTTCAGGGAGTCTAGGGTGTTGCCAAGAGTGCAATGATTCTGATACCTCGAAAAGAATCTTTAGGGCTTCTTCATCAGTCCTATAATAATATACTGAAACTGGTTTTGATCCTACACCAAGTCTCGTCCCTGGCCATTCTAACTGATCTCGCCTTTCTTTTAAAAAAAGAGATAATCTATCTAACACAGTTTTAGCATACTTTGAAACAGTCATATCAGGTCTAATAACTAATATGAACTCATCACACACAGTAAAAGAAAACTCAATTAAATCTAGGTAGACTTTACCCTTAGGATCAGAGGCTATATACATTATATCATCTCCAGTTAATGCTTATCAAGAATACCCTTAAGAGCTTAAGGGTATTCTTGATTGAAAGATCTATTTAAAAAGAATAAAGAAACTATGACCTTTAGTTTTTCTCCCATTTGTATGATAATGCCAATATTGCTCTCCCTCATCACTACTACCAATTTCTCCATCAGGCCACGGTGCTGGATCCTTTCCATTTGATGCAGCTCTAGCCACTTTAGCTGCATTCGTTCTATTCGCAGTAAAAGAATCCCAATAAGGAGTACCATTACGCATCGACATAACTCTCTCAACTGCCGTAGCATAAGAAATTTGTCCACCTATATAAATATTATCCCCTGGAACAGTATAAGCAGCATAATATTTAGAAGGGTTTTTCCTAATAATATCATACATCTCAGATATCGGTATATAGTGGCTCGGATGTAAAGACAAAAATAATTAAAAAGATAATGTACCAGA
>NZ_JAJDOO010000085.1 GCF_020595055.1 Desulfosporosinus shakirovi
CAGGAGCAACAGGAGCAACAGGAGCAACAGGAGCAGCAGGAGCAGCAGGAGCAACAGGCACAGCAGGAGCAGCAGGAGCAACAGGAGCAACAGGAGCAACAGGCGCAACAGGAGCAGCAGGAGCAACAGGAGCAACAGGCACAGCAGGAGCAACAGGAGCAACAGGAGCAGGGTTGGCGGCATTCGGTTATGTATACGAACTTGCAACCGTACTCGATGCAACTGTAGTTGGTGGCGCAGATGTACCTTTTAGTAATAATGGCCCACTTTCAAATATAACCCACACGGCAGGCACTACCACTGTAACTGTTACTACTGCTGGAAATTATCAGATTGACTATAGTGTGAGTATAACGGCAGGCATTGGTTCAGCAATAGCTATTGCGGTGAACGGTGTAGTAGATGGATCGACGCCAATAACAACACTAATTACTACTGGTCAAGTTACTGGTCAGGCAATATTAACACTTGCAGCTGGAGATGTCTTAACCCTTAGAAATGACTCGGCCATTCCATTCACTATGAGTTTAGCGCCGGCTGTAGGAGCTCAAATGACCGTATTATTATTAGACTAATAAATTTGGCTTAAAGTGTCCTGCTGCTATTGCTCAAAGCAAGGGCCTCGTAGTAGAAATAAGAGGAAGCTAGCGAGAAGATTTGGACTGGAGGAAGAGTAATCTCATATTAGGCTTCCTACACTTACTGCCATTAGCTCTAATTTTGACGGGAGTAGTTGCTATAGGCGCAATAAGTATTGATATTTTAACTGGATTAGCAATACTGGTAATGGAGCAAACGAGATTATTAATGGTATTCTCCGTCACGGCTATAGGTTTGTCGCTTATAAATTTGTAGTTGGTTATGCTGGCGCTGGCGTTACAAGATCATAATGATGATTTACTTGCGATTGTTTTGAATTAATAAGCCGAATCTATATTGGGGGAGGTATCTCATAAATGTATAAATGATATTTTATGAGACACCTCCTCCTTGCTTCTGATAGAGAAAGAATCATTGGTTAGGTTAACAAATTATAACAAGTACAATAGAATAGTAAAAAGCAAAAATTGGCGAACTGAACTTAAGAATACAAACTATGAGTGGTAAGCCACTTAAGAAAAATTATTATTGTTAGTAAGGAGAAGAGGGAGATAATGGCTGAATTAACTACCGGGATAATCGAAAATACGCCAGTCGCTGAAGTAAGACCAACGGTAACTTTTACTGTTAAAATAACCAACGATGATACAACTACTGCTGACATTGAAGTTTTGGGTTTTTTTGTAACAGGGACTATGAAGGTCCTATATATCCAAGAGGTATTTTCTTTGGCAGCGGGAGATGTCGCATCAAGGGTTTATTTTGCTCAGTTAGACCAATTTGAATTTCAATTTATTACAAGTTCTGATGCTGTGGAAATCTCCGGTTGGGGAAAAGGAGCCGATGGGGATTTAGTAGCAGCCCATCGGGTTCTACCAGCTGAGCTTGATCCAATAGGGTCGGTTGAAATAATAGGAGCAACAGGAGCAACAGGGGCTACTGGTGCAGGAGCAACAGGAGCAACAGGGGCTACTG
>NZ_JAJDOO010000009.1 GCF_020595055.1 Desulfosporosinus shakirovi
GCTGATCTGCCTTTAGGAATTCGGATGGTTTTTGCGAACATTTATTGACACTATCATACCCTCACATCATTATTTGACATGAGGGTATTCTTATTTTAGCCTTTTTTAAATTGTCCTTGACACATGGTCCATTTTATAAATATTGTGATTACCACGTTTTTATTCCTAATCAGGCCCTCAGGCGACTTCGCTATCTTACAATCCCGCGATTAACAAAGTCTTGTTTTAACACCTCTAATCTTTTTGTTCCATCCAGACGTTTTTGTCTCATTTCTTCTTGGATCGCTTTTGTTTCCTCGATACCGTTGACGATGGTCTGCCAAGATTTTTCAAGGGTTTCAATGCTTACAGAACTTCCAGTAGCCAGCTTAGCAACCATCTTTGATTGCAACGCGGTATTTTCAGCATTTCTTAGTAAAAGTTCATTGGTCTTCTCATCTAAGGCACTCATCGCTTTTGCTTGAACAGATTGGCGTTTTAACATGATAGCTTGTACCAAGCATTGCTTAAAGATTGGCATTGTGATCACAAAAGCAGAATTAATCTTGCGTACCAAGTTATAATTACCATATTCAATGGCCTTAATGGTGGGCATACTTTGGACGGCCACATTTTCCGCAAGTTGCAGATCGTAAATTCGTTGTTCCATAATCTCTTGCACCTGCACGAGGTTATTAACCGCAATTTGGTCCAGCCTCTCCCCAGTCTGATCAGCCTTGGCTTGGGCAGTAGGGATAATATTATTCTTAAGCTCAGCTAGAACGACTTGACCGGCGTATATGTATTGCCCTAATTGCTCGTAATAATCACTATTTTTGTTGAACATATCTTCTAACTGTTTGTTAGCAACGCCAATTTCCGCTTCGTATTTTTTCAGAGTGACAAAAACTTTATCAACTTCGTCACCCATTGAGTTGTATTTCTTAAAGAGCGCATCCACTGAATTCTTAGCTTTAGAAAATATTTTTTCTAAAAATCCGGGAGGTTTGTCCTCAAAATCCTTAATATCAAACTTTTCCATGATCTTATTGAGTTGAATTAACAGTTCCCCCGAGTCTTCGACTTTAGTCGACTGCATAGAATGAAGAATTGCATCTGAAAATCTGGACACCTCTTCTGCAGTGTTTTTACCAAACGTCATGATAGAATTTACATCTTCTATCTTAATTTGACGTACAATACTGCGAACCTCCGGGCTTTCCATAACTTTAGCCATAACTTCGTTTTTCTTCTTTTCAAGATCAAATTCTGGAATGAGTGCCGGAACTAAGCTTTTATCCTCAGTTAGTTTCGTTGTAAAACCTTGAATCTCCATTTACTCTCCCCCTTTAATTAAATTGCTGTCATCTTGCTAAGTCTAATGGCTGAAAGATTCGTACAAAGCTGTTGAATTAAGCAATGGTCTGTCCAAAATCCTGCCTATTAATAATATAGCAAAAGTATTGATCACCGAAGTTTAAAAAATCTAGATAAAAGCCCGGGTTTCTGGCTGAGAGCCGTCGGAAGGTTGTTTAAGTCCGGAAGTACTAAGTCATATTTTACTTGTGGAAGCTGATACAGATCGAAAAGACTCGGCTTAATGAAATGCTCAATAGTCCTGTAATTCGTTGGGGTAAAGATGAGAATATCAAGGCCGATAAGATTAAAATAGGCAAGCAGAATGGAATCGTTTTCAGTGAAAGATTCTTTTTTATTATCATAGATAATGATTTTAGGTATTTCTTGAGGATAATCAAATACTTCAATGAGTTTGAGCATTTCATCATCCAACGTTAAAATTGTCATGATTATTTTTAGTTTAAATTTTTCATCTACCGATGTTAAAAACAATTCTGAACAAAATAATTCATTGATTTTCATAATTAGAAAATGCTGTAGCGGTGCTTTAAGATATCCAAACTTGTAATGACTGCTCTTTACTGCCTTGAGCTCATCCAAAAGACCCTGTTCGTCCAATAAATAATTTGAGTGATATAGTTCTTGTTTGGTGTAATTGATCTTCGTAAACGGAACATTTTCCATGAGCCTGGTATTAGGAGCTGTGGAAAGTTCTTTTAGGTCTTGCCAATAAGCATTTAGCTCCTCGCTAACTCCATTGATTTTTGCAAATAAATTAGGTACATACACTTTTTTATTCTGAATTTTAAACTCCGGACGAAGTTTAGATGGTTCTCTCCAAAGTATTTTGAGTTCGTCATAGGTGGTTTTAAGGGTAATAGGCTGTGTCACGTAATTTTCAAACTGCCACGGTTTAAATAGCCCCACCTCTTCACTATAAATCACTTCCTCAATCTCTTTAGAAGCACTATAGGCAATTGTGCTTTTGCGAATCAATCTCTCCCCTTTTGGAAAGGAGTCCAATGGCAAATTATGCTTATTCCTAATAAGATGGGTCAACGTATTCTCCTCATCAAAGATTTGAAACGGCCTGTCTCCATCTTCATCAGAATGCATAAAAAGCACATCGCATCCTAACCTGTGAAAAGCGGTTAGCAGAAAAATTTCATGAGCTTTGATATGTCCATAGAACAAGATTTTTGGGTTATGTTCATAATTAAAGGCCTCGATCCCAGAGTTTTTGTTTAGATTCCTCTTTGGAAATAGTTGGGGAAGATATCGATTAAACCAGCTCATTATTTTCAACGAGAAATTTAAAACTATAGAGATGTTAACATTTTTGTTCTTCTCTGCAAAAAGATTTACTATCTCAACAAAGGTACTTCTGATTGTATTATCCAAAAGCTCATCGTCGGTTTGAGGAAGCATCTTAGCCATAAGGATTTCTTCAACAATCTCAAATCGATTTTGGAACTGATAACCTATAAGCCTATTGGGGATCATATCACTTTCCTCTGCACTCGGAGCAGCAATGCCTTCCATGAATTTAAGATAACAGCCCGACATCTGCAATGATCTATCCAAATTATAGAGACTATTGTAATATTCAGCCTCCCAATCATCTGAAGAGCCAGGCACCCCAATATAACGAACAAAATATACCGGAAGTATGGGGTATGGTTTACCAATATAGCCGCTTCGTTTGCTTAAAGGAACAAGTATCTCCTCAAAAATCGTCTCAGTTCTCTTAAGTTTTACCACTGCTGCCGGATCACTCAAGAAGCTATTATCCAGTTTGTTTTGTTGGGTTGATTGTTCAGTTTTCTTCTTCTCCGATTTAGGCTGGGCAGTCTCAATCTTCCCGTGTTCTACAGTGTTTTGTGCGGGAAAGGCTCCGATCGGAAGTTCATTGGGATATTTAATAATCATGGAAAATTCATTGTATTTATCTATATTATCGAACTTATCTCTTAAAGAGGTATTTAGTACAAGAACATCACACCCTATAAGGGACATTAGGATAAGGAAATAGATTTCATGTTTTTTGGGACTTCCCCAGTAAACTACCTTAGGATTAAAGGGTGATTTCTGGCGAATTTGTTTACCATAATCTCCAAACCAGAGCAAGATTTTAGTACCAAAGTTTACAGCAATACTTAAATTAATCACTTTCTCATTTGTTATATAAAGATTAAGAATTATGCCAAATGCATTTTTTATCTTTCGATTAACTTGGCTATCTGAGCTTAATGAAAAATAGCCCTTTGAATCTAACAGATTTAAAAGTGCTCCATTGCTAAAATCCTTAAGCGGGACTGGCTCAAATATCTTTCTCGCACGGTCGATTATCTTAGAATCAGTACTGACAGGAATTGATTTTTCAAACAAAATGTAGTTGCCCGTTAACTTTAGTTCTTCATCTAAACTAATTATCTCAGAGAGGTACTCTTTCTCGTCATTACATCCAACAATACGATAGAAATAAACATAGGGTTGTGAACCCCTTTCTGTTAAAGGAGACAGTATATCTTTAAAAATATCATTGGATTGTTTTAAGACAGTTCTAGTTTCCTTACTTGTCTCCGTTTCTTCTCACTCCTTTATTCTTGCCACGACTCCCAAATACTCGGTACATAACCTACTGTCGCTTGTTTTCCATTGCGTACGATAGGAGTATTATAAAGACTGGGATTATTCAAGATCATTTCCTCTCTGCCAGCCTCCGAAATAATGTGATCCATATTTAACCTTTTGTAATCCTTAGCGTTAAAATTAATCAAATTCTTTAATCCAACAGCGGTTTTGACACTTTGTAATTCTCCTTTACTCAAGCCTTTCATTGTCAAATCAACAAATTGATAGTTTATCTTTCTCTCTTTAAAATAACGTTCAGCTTTCTTAGTGTCAAAACATTTCTTGACTCCAAATATTTGAATATTCATTCTCAGTTCGTCTAACTCCTCAATTCAATTCTCTAATTAGATTATGGCAATATTCATTATAAGTATACTTCATCTCTCTGATTATTCTACAGTAATATATCTAATTCCTTTATATATGAGAAAATAAGGCTTTACTGGATAAAATAGCATTAAAATGCCCCTGGCCCTTATGGAGAGCGGGGGCATTTTTTTGCTATTATCCCTATTGGGACCAGGGCGTCGGCGATACTCTCCACCGGAGACTATCGTCACCGAAGTAGAATAAGTAACACCCACTTGACGAAGCGGGAGTCTCGGAATTGATTAAAATATAAACTCCCTAGGGTCTAAGTGAACCTCGTAGCAAATCTCTTCCACCGTTTTCTTTTCCACTGGAGCAAATTCCCCATCAGCAAAACCAATAGCACAGCACAACCGGACCACCAAACGTGCCGCTTCAGGTTTACTCGCTAATTTCCCGATCGCTCTCAAGGCTTCAGCCTTACCTAACATACGATCACTCTGAATTCGTTGTACATAGTAATTAAAACGAGAATCTACTTCATTAATATTAATTCCACGCATTTCCTGACTAGTACGGAAATAATCAATAAGCTTTTCCCTTTCAGAAGGTTCGAGCACCCCGTCCGCTATAGCAACCAATGCGCTGCCGGCAACCAAAGCTTCTGTGAGATCTTTCCCCATATATTTGTTCACAATGCTTTTAGCATTTTCAGTTTGCTTTTGCAACCACTCTGCGGTATTTGTATTACTGCCCGAATTCCAGCGTTCCTTGCAGCTTAAACAGACAAATTCCACATTTTTGCTTCCAATAAACCCAGCCAACAACCCTACTGGCCCCAACAAAACACCGCCAATTGCAGCCTTGCCAAGACCAAACCCTTTCTTTCCCGCAGTTACCTGATTCGAATGGCAACGGGGACAGACCATTCCACCTTGATGGCCGGCATTCTGAGCTTGTACGTAGGATTGTGAATTATTCTGGCCATATGATTGAGGACTGTTTTGTCCCTGAGAATTATATTGGTTGTTTTGGGGACTGCCGTAAGGAACAGCAGAGCTTCCTGTTCCCTGATTTCCAAAGTTAGCATTTCCAGTATTTCCATAACCAGAGTTAACTGAAGGATTAGCACCTATAGAGGATTTTTGTTCTTCTTCAACCTCCAACCCAAAATTATTGCAAAGAGCAGCTAACCCCCCTTGAAATCCACTTCCAATAGCATTGAATTTCCACTCCCCGGCATGGCGGTAAATTTCAGCGGCAACAATAGCCGTTTCCACGGAGAATTCCTCGCCAAGTTCATATTTGAGCAATAATTCGTTCGTACTGGCATTTAGAATCCTTACATAAGCATTCTTGATATCTCCAAAACTTTGCCGTTTCATTTGCGCGTCATTAATAGTAATAGTAAAAGAAATTCTCTCGATATACGCAGGCACTCCTGACAGATTGATGCGTATCTGCTCGTCATCCCCCTCCCCTGAACCCTTCTTATTATCCCCGCTGTGATTTACGGAACCTTGGCCGCCAAAGGGATTATTATAGAAGACAAAGTCACTTTCATCCTTTACCTTACCATTAGATCCAATCAAAAAAGCCGATGCATCTAAATCAAAACTATAACTGCTAGCTGACGGATTTGAAGCCCAACCTAGCCCGACAATTATTTCCTTTAAGTTCGGATTGCTTTTTGTAAGGTCTACTTTTTGCCCCTTGCTGAGTCTCACTGCCATTGCTTTTCCACCTTTCTATTCATACCAGTAGTGCCTGAACTTGCATAATAAATCTCTGTCTGTAGAGTCGCCATTAAATAAACCCTTCGAATAAATGCATTTTACCATATTAAGCCAAGCACAAGCAAACTTCGACGCAAAGCCCCTCTGTGCCTGAATAAACCGTCATATTATTCTCTTATATTTTTCGGATGTGTATTTTATCATGAAATATTAACGGACATGTATTAAGAGTGGTCTCTTGAACTTCTCGGAAATGTCATGGCGTAATCAAATAATCCCAGTAGAGATAAGCTATCTCTACTGGGATTATTGACAAATCATATATAAGTTATCTGATACTACTATTAAACTATATATTTTTTAAGATTAGCAACATTCGTTACTTATCATCGATAGAGCGATAATTATCAATAAATTCTTGAGGGAGTTTCTTAATTAATAAGACCGGTATATCTGACTTGTTAAGCACACTGTGAGCCAGACTTCCGTAAATCAGACCCTTTAAACTATTAAGTCCTCGCGTTCCCATTATTATTAACTCGAAGTTCTTTTTTGTTGCGTAACTGAGAATTGCCTCACTGATATCTGGTATATTGTAATTTGAATAAATAACCTGACGATTGACATTTTGACCTTGTTTAGAAAAAATATTATTGGTTGTTGCAAGAATTTCAGAGTACTCCCTTGCCTGATCTGAATTTTCATCTATTAAGTGTTCTACCCAATCTGTGTTAGGGTTAGAAGACCAAGTTTCCAACAAATTGTAATCTCCTTCAATAGACCCTTGAACACTTTCATGTATATGCAATATTGTTAATTGCATATTGGATAAACTAGAAAATAAACTGGCAGCGTATACAGTTGCCGAAAAAGAATGCGGTGAACCATCCGCGTAAAGAAGTACCTTAAGAGATTTCGAGTCAATCATGACAATTCCACCTTTAAAACGATTTAAGCTCTATTATATCATAATTTAATATATGATATAATAGCAAATTAATGATAAATGCTTGTTTACAAATCAAAGGACAGACCTAAAAAACACACGCCTTTGGATTTCCATTGGACATGTGTTTTTTAATTCTGCTTTATACTTAGTGATTGCAGACAACTGCTAGTACTTCATATAGCTCTGGGGAAGCTTATTAACTAACATCATAGGTATAGGGGAACTATTAACTAAACACCCGAAAAGCAAAACCTTCAAAGTGTTAAGTCCCCGTGTACCCATAATAATCAAATTATAAGAGTTTTTTGCTGCATAATCATAAAGTGCCTCTAAGGTATCTGAAATACCCGGATTGCAATATATCACAACATAACTGACATCCTCGGCTCTTTCCGTAAACACTTCGTTAGTTTTGGAAAGAATCTCATTATATTTGTTTTGAATCGAAGAACCGGATCTTCCAAAAATACGATTTATCCAATCAGAGGTTGAGCTTATTGGCCATTGATATTCAGTCCCTTTAACATTACCTCTTGCCAGGGCCCATGTTACTAGATCCTTTGTATCGATCCAACTATATTCCGTAATCTTTGAATCTTCACACCCTTCTCGTGCCTGGACAACGGTCAAATGCATATTGGGCATATTTCTCAAAAGTGTTGCCGTATGAACGACCGCGTAAAAAGATTGCTGTGAGTCATCAAAATAGAGGAGCACATTAAACTTTGGATGATTCAAATCAGTCACCTCCTCACTAAAGATGGCACATGGCATCATGCAGGTGGCATTACTAGAAACTGACATTATTAATCCAAATATTTAGTCGATCCTTGTTCTCAATAATCTTTTCAGCCAATTTTATACCAACATAATGATAGTAATTTTCGCCGTCTTTCCTGCAGAAATAATTGTAAGTGTCAATAAAGTTAGCACTTGCTCCAACTCGGTGAAGTAAGGGAATTATATTAGTTTTCTTAATGTCAAAGTTCTCAATGGATCTTTCAAATTCTTCTCCTAGGTTAGCGGTACTCCAAGCCTTAGGCCCCTTTTCAGGCTTGATCTCATAGACACGCCTCAAGAATTCATAGGCAAAAGCACCTAAAGAAATTAGGATTTTTGGTTTATATTCAAAGGCAATATCCCTGAATAACTCAATTTCTTTATCTACTTCAGGTCCCCACCAATTTAGGGTATTCGGAACTATTCTGCTGTCGCAAACAGCATTTCTGAAATAAATATTCGCAGTTTCAATTCTTGTATTCATTTCTCTATAAACTTTGTCCTGAATTTCATCTAATACAGGTGTCCAATTGTCGTGGCTTATAGGGTGTTTGGGATTAATTAATACCCAAATGGGATAACTTCTTTCCCCCGAATCTCTCTTCATCATTTCTCAATCCCCTCATCAACAGAGTAAGGCTATCAAAAACAACGGGATATGAAATGCCTTTATACTAGAAAAGTAAAACCTTTTGCTGCAACTAACAAGTCTCTAATTGTGCCACTAATTGCAGCAAAAGGTTAAGTCTCATTGTATTATTGAGTTTAAAATATCGGGTCTAATAATCGCCGTAGAACGACAATTCATCCTGGTAATGCGCTTGATTCTATGCAGTTTTCTTCTTCGCTTTAGCTACGACAATTCCAAGACCATCAAAGAGATAATAGAGGCCAAAGCCATACCACACGGTATATATAAGGTAGAAACTGAGCAAAAAGGCGAGACTGAATTTATTCTCACTAACCTTCTTAATTTCGACTCCGTAATAGTTGTAGGCAGGTTCAAGGGCCTTTTGCTGCACTTTAACCAAGTCAAATTCTTCTTGAAATTGTGATTTGGCTTTTAGGGCTGCGTCAATTTTCTTCAGAGAGTTGTTCCAGTTATAGGTTGCTTCGCGACCGTCGTATCCATATTTTTTTCCCAATGGTTGACTATCATTGTGATACATGAAATCGCTGTCAGCCACCACGGCCCCCAGAATTTTACCATAATCCCCATTGATGGTCAGCGAAGAATCCTTAATTGTCACATCGGCACCTGCAGCAGTGTACAACTTACCCCATTTTACAGCATCTTCAGGCGATGAAGCTTTAATTGTCAGGTTGATGTTTTTTCCGATATGACCATCAGCAACTTTTTGAGACTCATCGATAAAATAGGCTGAACCCTTAGACAAGGAGTTAAACATATCATCCGCGTATTGCAGTCCATTCCTGCCGTTACCAAAGTTTGGAGACATCATTCCTACATAACATAGTACAAAAGTTAGAAGCATTGAAACACCGATCACAAAAGTCTTTTTGTTTCGAACTATACTCATTGAGAAACACCTCCTTGGGTGACGTTAGTATCATACTCTTCAGCAGCCTCAGCCCGAAGTTTGGGAATATTTCTGATAAATGTGCTAATAATCCAGAAAGCAAAGATCGAAACTAGGCCGAAGAATAACCATACTCCAATCTTGGTAATTAAAGCACCCGAGGCGGCAGACAGAGTGATATACCCCATCTGGGTTAATTTTTCCGGCAGTGCGAAAAGTCTGTTGACAAAGCCCGCCAATATAGCTAATGCATAGAAGGCCTTGATCTGTGTCCCAGGGACTACTTTAGTAGTAATAGCCCCGATCTGGATGCCGAATAAGGAACCCAGCAGCATTCCCATTGCTAAGGTATAGAATACATATCCATAGATAGCGTACTGTGCAATAGAGCCATAACCAGCTGTGAAAATTATTTGAAATATATCTGTCCCTACAGTGGTTGCGGTGGAGATACCCAGTCCGTATACAAACATTGGAAAGGTTACAAAACCGCCGCCAACACCCAGTATCGAAGCTAAAAGGCCAGTCACAGCTCCGCATGCTGCTACAAAGAAGCCAGAAATCCTTCGCCCGCCTGGGACTACGTGATCATCAAACTTAATCATGGGAGCTAGGTTAATGGCTTGGAGCTTTGCTCCAAGGGCCGTCATCTTTTCTGGGCCGCCATGTGCATCTCCGCCGTCTTTAGGTGCATTTTTTCTCATACTCAGATACTCGCTCATCGCAAAGATCCCTAGGAATCCTAATAGAACCACGTAGATAGAACTTATTACAAAGTCGCTCATTATAGGGTTGAAATTATATAATGCACGATTTATCTTACCTCCGCCTGTGACCCCTAAACCAGAACCAATCAGAAAGGCGATTGCTAGACCAGCGTGAACATTACCCATCTTCTTATGCAGGGTTGTTCCCATGATAGCCTTCGCAAAGATGTGAAACATATCAGTCCCTACGGCCAATATCCCCTTTACACCCAAACTCATCAGTGCCGGAGTAATAACAAAGCCGCCACCTGCTCCTATGCACCCGGTAATAAGTCCTGCTATAACGCCCACGGCTATGGAGCCATAAAACGTAGCAGGTGAAAAGTAGGAGGGACCGAAAGCTGCTTTCCCTCCGATAAAGGCAGGCAGTGTTGCTGCCGCATGAGCCATCGCCGGAATGAGTAAGGGCAGAGCCATTACGAACAATATCAGTAGCTTCTTCCGGTTTTTTACAATGTTAAATGAAGTCTCAATTTCCCACTGGGCATGAGCCCTGGCTGCGTACATAAATGAGTTGTATAAATTTTTCATAGTCGTTTCCTCCTCCATAGATCTTCACTTTCGATCGGAGCTAGAATACCGTGATTATTCACCCTCACTTTTTCGAAATTTGTGATATAATGATTAATGAGAAATTTTCTTTTGCGGCCTTTTATTGGCTGCTTTTTTTCTTGAAAAGGTACCGCTTTACTTCGTAGCAGGACTGACCGATAGTCACTTGCCATTTTCTATTTTCGGAACAATACCTAGTATTACCCGCTGCGAAATGAAGACAATGTTATCCGATCCTCTTCAATTATATTGATAATCCCAAATCTAAAAGCTGTTTACTAACCTCTCCTTTCTTTTAGATTGCTTTCACAAGTAAAGAGTAGCACTGCGTCCGAAAGGTGTCTATAGCGTATCCATATCCCTATAATCAGTCATTCTTATATCCAGACTGCTTGATACTTCTAAAGATGTTGGGAATCGAGCTCTTTCTATAATTCAGACAAGCTCAGTTACTATTTGACGATCTCAATTACTATTTAATTGAGATTTTGATAATAGAAAAATTAATACTATTTCCTTATGAGTTTTTATGCCTTCCCCCTATCAAAGTTCTTCCAGTGAGTTAGACCTTAATGTCTAAAGCATAACAAAATACGCCACGTCAGGCACATAGTTAATATCCCAATGACTTTTTACATAATAGAATTAGAAGTCCGACTATTGATAAAGCAGAATATTTCATACACTGGTTTATTAAATACAGAAAACAATCCATTATAATAAAAATCCCCAATATAAACCTTATACAAATTTCAAAGATAATTAACCAAATCAAGTAGTTTCGTTCATTACCTTCTCTTTATCAATTCTGAAACACCCACTTCTTGTGGTGTTCCTTATTACTTCGCTGACGATAGTCTCCATCCTAGGGCGCGATGTATTCGTTACGGGCAGTGCGCTATCGACGATAATCTCCACCAGAGACTATCGTACTGAAGACTTACATCGCCGAAGTCTCGATGTTCAGTTTTAGCTGAATGAGGTCACTTACTTGTGATATGATTTCTTATAGTGAGAATTATGTCCTTTATTAATTCGTTACATAATTCTTCTTACGCAAAAACAGAAGTGCAGCACTGCCACACTTCTGTAAAGCTCAAATTTCTGTATTATTTCATTTCTGCGCAATCTTCAGAATTGGTGTTGATCTGTAAATATCAAGAAGATCTTGAGGAAGACTCTTCACCATCAATACTGGTATTGGAGACCTGTCTTGTAATGAACTCGCTAAACTTCCAAAAATCAAACTTCTTATAGTTCTAAGTTCTCCTGTACCCATGACTATTAGCTCAATTGACTTCTTTCTTGCATACTCGATAAGTGCTTCTACCGTATCAGGAATATTCGGATTACAATAGATTACCTGGTGATGAACATCCACTGCTCTGATTTTAAATATATCCATAACATCCTGCATCCAGTCCAAGTTTGGATAGACCGGCCCAGAATTTAGCCAGTTATTTTCACTTTCCATTGAGCCGTTATTGCTTTCTTTCAGCTTCACAATGGTTAAATGCATATTCGGCATATTCACCATTAGAATGGCTGAATATATGACTCCAAAAAAAGCAAACTGAGACTCATCCAAATAAAGAAGCACCTTAAACTTAGATTCATTCATCTCTAATACCCTGAAGACATCGCTAAAGCATTGTTAGAAAAAATATTATACTGATTACAATCAATTACTCCACTCATCCACAATTCTGAAATCACTTTATCTTTCTCTTCGTCTGAATCATTTCGAATAGGGCAAGTTACCTTAATGATAAACTCTTCTTCTGAAGGGTTACCTCCTAACTCCCGAAACATCAGCATGGCAATGTCAGATGGTAAATCACTTAATTCCTCTTGGCTAAATGGTACATCCGGTCTGATCTCCAAAGTAGCATGAAATGATCGTTTAAACATACCTTCTCGTATTATTGTACCTACACTTGTAACAAGAGTTGCTACAGGTCGTTTAGCCCTGACTCGATTATTATAGAGTTCAAACTTAAAATTTCTATCATCCTTAGATTGATACACTGGGACAACATTTAAAAACTTTCCTCTAGTAAACCTTACCCCATAATCAAGAGATTCCTCTCCCATAATTAACCCCTCCTTCAACATGGAGTGAACTGTTAACTGTCATGAAACCGATTAAATTTCTTAGCAACCTTTGTAGGCAGCTTTTTATAGTATTTTTAAAATATAATATTAATAGGTTTAACTTTGCTATGAGACTGTACAAGTTTGAATTCTTTCCTCCTTCAAAATCTTGTCATAAATACTTACAATCAAAGATTACCATTAGATTCAAATCACGTATATAGCAAAATAAAATGCCCATAATTAATTAATGTGATATCAATAATTCGAATCCGTAATAATCTCTTCAAAATCGGGGAAACTGGGCCCAACTAGACATCTTGGATAGGGGGAAAAGATGCATGAAAAACGCAAGCGAATCTTTAGAATTCCTTTTAGAATTT
Source organism: Desulfosporosinus shakirovi (assembly GCF_020595055.1). Classification (GTDB taxonomy): domain Bacteria; phylum Bacillota; class Desulfitobacteriia; order Desulfitobacteriales; family Desulfitobacteriaceae; genus Desulfosporosinus; species Desulfosporosinus shakirovi. The sequence goes on from NZ_JAJDOO010000009.1 coordinate 13,084, forward strand.
GAAAAAAAGTACTGCAACTCATCAAAGTTAGCGAATTCTCAGATGATGTATTGGTATTATAGAATTTTAGGCGATAATTCATGGAAAGCTGTTATTCCAGAAATCGACAATTGGGTTTATCACTATGAGCAATTTTTGAACGACGGCGGAGATCCTTACCAGTTGAAACAAGCAGGCACTTTTCTGGGGCAGTACTTTTAATGAAATTACGGGATATCCTTATTTTATCCATATCTTTAAACTATTCTTGTTCTGAATAATTTTTTCTGATATCTTAGCTCCTGCATAATGAAAGTATTGCTCAGAGTCATAACGATTGAAATAAACAGGTGCATCTACGGACTTTTCATTAGGAACCACTCGACGAAGCAAGGGAATAATATTGGTATGGTTCAAATCGAAATTTTTAATTGATTTATCAAATTCACCCCGTAAAATTGAAGAGCCCCAATACTTAGGTCCTTTTTGAGGTTTAACCTCAAAGACTCGTCTCAAAAATTCAAATGGAAACCCACCAAAGGAAATCAATATTTTTGGATTGTATTCAAGAATAATCTTCCTTAACAACTTTATTTCCGATGCGACCTCATTACCCCACCAATTTAAAGAATTAGGAACTATTCCGCAATCACTGACTGCACTCCTAATATAAATATTACTAGTGTCAATTCTAGAGTGTATTTCCCTGAAAACTTTGTCCTGGATTTCATCTAAGACATGCCTCCAAATGTCATTCACAACAGCAGGGTATTTTGGATTAATTACAAGCCAGATTGGATAGTTTATATCTCCTGAATCCCTTTCGACTAAAGGTATATATTTATCTCTTGCTAAGCCGACAACGAATCTCTCCTTTCTCATTTTTGTTTACATTTGAGCCGCTCAAAAGCGTTTTTAAGAACATAACAGTAATTGCTCATGTTAGTGGATATGCCAAGATCAATGATCCCGGCATATCCATTTTTAGATTTACTACTTTAAAATTGCTGGCATTCCAACTATAGGCCAGTAGGTAAAGGTCATTATCACTAATAGGCCCATGATAACTGCACTGGCAGGGATACCGCTTACGAAAAATTCCCCCGTAGTAAACTGCTTAGATTCATAAGCCATAGCGTTAGGGGCCGCACCAATTAATAGCAAAAAGGGCATTCCGGCCATTGCAACTGCACCGTACATAACAAGCTCTGGGTTTACCCCCAAATACTGTGCCATTACGAGGGCAACCGGAAGTGTAATGGCTATGGCTGCAACATTCATAATGAAGTTCGTCATAATTAACACCAGGAAGCAAACTGCTAATAAGAACACTAACCAGTGTGCACCTGCTATCATAGCTAACCACTTAATAGCGATCCACTGAGCAGCACCTGTTTGCCATAAGCAGAAACCAATGCTCATGGCCCCCGAAAACAGCAACACAATATTCCAAGGAATTTTCTTCTCTAAATCGTCTACTGTCAAGACATTAGAGAGGAAGAACAGTATTCCGGCGAGCAGCAATGGAACAGAACGGTCCATGGTCTTTAAAGCCGGGATAACTGCTTGCAAAACGAGCATGACAAGAGCTGAAGCGACAACAACACTAACAAATATTTCCTTGCTGTTAATTGGGCCAAGTTTTTCATACTCTGATCTGGCCTTATCGCGCAGGCCGGGAATCTTGGTTTTTTCCGGTTTGTAAATGATCATTAATAATGCCCAAATGAGAAATACACTAGCCCAACCAAAGGGAGCCAAATGGATGGAAAAGTCAACAAAAGAAACTTCTTTACCTGTAAACTCTGTATAGAATCCCACAGCAGCGGGATTACGGGCACCGCCCAAAAGAGTACAAATGCTTCCTGCACCAGCAGTGTAGGCCATTCCAATGAACAAAGCCTTACCAAACTTCGTGGGTTTACCATCAGAGTTGTCACCATTATATAGGGCTAAAATAGTTACTAAAATCGGAAACATTGTGGCTGCTACGGCTGTATGAGCCATAATATGGGTTAATAATGCAGTTACAATAAATACCCCTAATAATATCTTTCTTGTATCTTCGCCCACCACATCAAGCATCTTATAGGCTATTCTTTTAGTAATCCCTGACTTAGTAAACGCTAGCCCTATGAGCAGTGATCCCAGAATAAACATTACCGTGGGATCCATAAAATCCCGGAAAGCTTCCTTCGCCGGACGGATTAGGAATAAGGCTTGAGCGACTCCTATCATGAGACTGGTAACACCAATAGGAGTTACCTCGAACACCCACCAAATACTGGCTAAGAAAAATAGACCAATTGCCGCTTTCCCTTGTTGACTTAGTTCAAAGGATTTTCCTGAAGGATCTACCGCCGGTCCAAACTGAGGAGCATAAAAAAAGGCTAAAAAAACTCCTATTCCTAGCAAAATAAAGAAGATTCGTTTTGCATTATTACTGTTCATTAACCTACACCCTCTTTCATTTTTTAAGGTGCTTATTTATTCATACCTGCGTTCATTAACAACCACCTACAAAAATTTATAAACGATTCTCACATTATCCGGATTTTGTGTTATAATGATCCTACGATTAAATTTCTTAGCGGCCTTTGAGGCTGCTTTTTTTATTTTCTAAAACACTTTTAGCTATTAGCTATTAGACTTTCATACCTTGTTTTGTTCATTCATCCCTCCCAATCACTAAAGGCCTATACATCCTCAAAAGGTTAGAAATTTCTTTAGCAGCCTTATGATTATGATCCATCCTCCCTTCTTTTATGTGACTATACTCACAAGTAAAGAGTATCATTGTGATAGTATTGCGTCTATAGCAAATCAAAATGCCCTTAATCGTTTTACCCTATTGCCAAATCGGCACTTCGTCAGATATTCCAGTGGAATTATCTGAACTTATTAATATCTAAGTTCCATAGCCTCTTTTTCAAACTAATAAGGGGCTACAAGTTAAGTGTCTCCTTCCAAATCTTTTCTATCTCAATTAATATGTGCTGTGAATATCCCCGTCCAAATCGTTCATAATTAATCAGGTCTATTATCAAAAAAACTCCTAGGAGAAATTTTTTCTCCCAGGAGTTTTTTTATAAACAATAGGTTGCAATCTTCAATCCCATGTCTAATTGCTCAAATCATCTTTTATAGTAAACCGGTTCGATTTCGGTATACTCACAGCCATAGTAGTTCCTTTAGGGGAAGTTTCAGAAACCCAAATTCTCCCCCTGTGCATGTGAATAATTTGATAACTGATGGACAGTCCTAACCCAGTCCCATCATCCCTAGTCGTGTAAAACGGATCAAAAACACGTGAAAGATCATTAGGCTCAATCCCAGTACCCGAATCGGCAAAATTCACCTCAATGGTCTCTTCCTTGACGATCGATTCGATGATCAGTTTACCTCCGCCCTCCATTGCTTGAATAGCATTAATAATTAAATTGACAAAAACCTGTTTCATCCTATCCATATCGATGTTTACTAAAGGAAGGTTTGGTTCAAAATTTTTCTCTAACTCAATTTTATTTTGTCTTAGCATGGGGTAGGTAAAGATAAGAACTGATTCCAGTAAACGGTTCAACTCGGTTGGACTAACGATAGGTTTACAAGGACGACCAAAGTCCAGCAATTCTTTAATAACGAGATTTCCTCGATCAACTTGATCACAAATCACCTTCGTATATTCCCTCAACCCTTGTTGCTTTTTGAACTCTCCCTCCATAACTTGGACAGTGGCTTTAACAATCGCCAAGGGATTTCTCAACTCATGTGCTACTCCTGTAACAAGTCGGCCCAATGCTACCAGTCTTTCCGACCGCCTCAATTCTTCTTCTAGTCGTTTCTTTTCCTTTAAGTTATCAGCCATGTTATTAATGGCTTGGACAACTTCCCCGATTTCCCCAGGCATCGCAGGCAGTCTTTTTTCACTGTCTTCCTGCATACTCAAGATTCCATTTTTAATCACTTGCACCTCAGCGGCCAAGTTGTGAATAACATAAAGAGCCGTTCCCAGGCCAAATATCAGTCCCAAAAGCGTCATGTATCGGGTGATCAGACTGAATTGTCTGCTCTGGGCAAAAACCGGATGAACCTGCTCGTCTGCCCAGGCTATAGCAATCAGTTTTCCTTGTTGCATCACTGGCATTAAATATTCAAAGGCTTGATTCCCTTGAGAACCTGCGATACGGGAAAGCGGTTCTTTCGTCGCATTAACAGCTACTAGCCCTGAGGAAGCTTCATCTAAAATTCGATACTCTCGTGCCTTTATTTCCTCAGGGGTTTGAGGCCGATATTGATGGAGAAAACCATAGACGAACAGATCATTAGTTTCTGGAATGTACAAACCCAAGCGTACTCCCGGATTCCCGTCTGACAATGGTTTGGCAATTATTTCAAAGGCATTGGCGATTATATTTATATTCTTTTTAGAGAGAGGGGAATCGTACTCAAGATTCGAACGGTCCAAAACTTCAGTTAAACTCTGAACGGTGGCATTAACCATAGTCCCTAATCGCTCTTCCTTGGTTTTTAATAGCATTTCATCTTTGGCCCCAGAAAAAAAGATATCATACGTCATCACCAGTATGGGGATCAGCAAAATGGCCGAAACAGTGAACATTATTTGAGAAGCGAAGGATTTATTTTTTAGTCTTAACAAGCAAACGCCCCCTTAGCCTGAATTCAGACAATTCACTTGCGACTGTTTAAAAACAAACAAAATGAGAATGCTAGGTGATAAAGAACAGGATAAGAAGCATTAAAAGTTCTTTAAGTGCATTGAAACTCTAAGTGTTTGCAATACTGTAAATTCACATGTCTGAAAACATACAAAACTCATCCGGAAAACGAGTAAAATGGCTGGCACCATAATTGCATGAGTAATTACTAAGTCGTCGCACTCAGAAAAATGAAATGAAAGGTAAATATGTATTGTATTTGTGCTGATATACCGACCAATTAGCGGTGCTTTTTAATACATTTCTTTTTAGGAGGTAATTCTCATGACTACAAATCAATTCACAGTGTGGGTTCAAGACTTGTTCGATACTTGCAATATTCATAATGAGATTGAAACGAGCAAGCTTATTGTGGAAGTGATGCGGAAATTCCGCTCTCTAAATCAAGATAAGATTCAAGAGCAGGCAACAACAGATCAACTATGCGTTAGAAATTAGCTTATTAAAGACAACCTCTTCCCCACATAATCAAAGCATAACATATGGAATTATTGAGTCTATAGCAAACCAAAAAATTCATAATCAATATACTCTATGTAAAGCATCAAGTTTCAATATAATTCACCGAAAGGCGGGATTCGTTTGCCCAGCTTATTACTCCATAATTATTCAATTTCTGTTGATAGAATGATAAAAGAATCCGGAGATAGATCTTTTCCGATTTGGCTCTTAGTTAATCCCAAATACCCCACTGACGTTCTTAATATTTGGAATCCTATAATGTATGAGATTCAGGACAAAGTATACCGCAAACTTCATGCAAGAATTAACAGTCGAAATATCTATATTAAGAATGCTGTAAGCAATATTGGAAGAGTTTCTAACACCTCAAATGCGACGGAAGCAGATAATAACATTGCACTGTTAAAGAAAAGTGTCTCAGAATATCAACCTAAACTTATAATTACTTTCGGAACCATTACAACTGAGTTTGTGAGGCGTGTCTTCGATATAAGACCTGAAAAAGGACCTAATTATTGGAGTACCAGTAACTTAGGAGATGAATTTGAACGATCTATTGCAAACTTTGACACAACCCAAACAAATTGGCTTCCTTTAAATCGTCGAACAATGAGAGCCGCTACTAACATTAAGGATTGGGAAGAAGGCAAAGGTCACTATCATGACATTGCAACAAAGATTGCCGATCTGTTCATTGAAAACAAAGACAGTCTAAAAATATGGATTTGATAAGCGACACTTATCAGAGGACCAAATGGTCATGAAGAAAAGAAAGGATGATAAATATGGATGCTTTGAAATTTATTTGGGGTTTTTTGGCTTTCTTCGGTGATTGGCTCTGGCATGATGATCAAACATTAGACAAATGCTGAATTGACTATGATGTTATGTCAAAGAAGGCGATTCAAATTTTTTTCTTAAATTTGAGTCGTCTTCTTTGATAAAATACTTGGCCCCAGCCTGAATTCAGGCAATCCAATTGTAACTGTTTAAAAACAAACAGATGAAGAATTCCTGTTGTAAAGAGCAATAATTCGGGAAATTACAGGTTCCTCAGTTCTTTTGAACCCTAGATATTGACTTGCCAACAGATTTATATGTCTAAAAAAACACAAACATCCGGATGAATTAAAGTAATATTACTGGCATGATAATTGCATCAATAACCAACTGAGTGCACTTAGATAATTAGAAAAAGGAAGGTAGTTCTTGGACGTCAGAGAATCGCCTCAAAACGCACTATGTTTCACAAGACTTTTGTTGGGGGGGCAATAATTATGAACATTGTTAAATTTATACCGATTCTAGATACCTTAATCAATTATGATAAAAGAAATTTGAGATTTGATTTGATTGCTGCGCTAACAGTTGCCGTCGTTGCTTTACCACAAACTATGGCTTATGCAATAATCGCAGGTGTTCACCCGGCTTACGGCCTCTACTCCGGTATTGTGCTAACAATCATCGCATCTTCCTTTGGCAGTTCCAATCAGTTAGCCACGGGGCCTACTAACGCCATCTGTCTCTTAATAGCGTCCTACATGATACCCTTTGTCGGGGGTGAAAACTTTTTTGGCAACTTATTTCTTCTAACATTTTTAGTGGGAGCCATTCAGCTTACAATGGGTGTTCTCAGACTAGGTTCTTTAGTCAACTACGTTTCCCACGCAGTAATCGTTGGCTTTACCGCCGGGGCGGGTATTATCATCGCTATGGGTCAACTTAATAACTTAATGGGTATTACGTTGACAAGTGGACACCTTTCGAGTATTGGCAAGGTTATAGCATGTTTTCAAAGTATTGATAAAATTAATTATCACGCCTTCGGTATCGGAGTCTTTACTATAGCAGTAATAATAGTACTTAAAAGAATCAATAAAAATTTGCCCGGAGCTTTATTAGGGGTTATCTTCTCAGTACTTTTAGTAATGATTTTAGAATTGGAAAAATACGGAGTAAAAGTTGTGGGGCAAATACCTCAAGCCATCCCGCCTCTAAGTATGCCTAATTTCACTCTCTCCGCTATCGCTGATTTAGGAACAGGCGCAGTTGTTATAGCTATTATCGGTCTGGTTGAAGCAGTATCGATCTCCAAAGCCATAGGATCTAAAACACATCAAAAAATAGATCCAAATCAAGAATTTATAGGTCAGGGAATGGCAAATTTAGGAGGCTCCTTTTTTAGCAGCATAGCAGGTTCCGGTTCCTTTACTCGTTCGGCTATTACCTATCAAAATGGGGGGAAAACCAGAGTCACCGGGGTACTTGTAGGCCTGATAATACTTATAGTTTTAGTTTTTTTCGCACCCTTTGCCAGGTATATCCCAAATGCGAGTTTAGCCGGGGTTATCATGCTGGTTGCCTACTCCATGATTGATAAAAAAGCTTTAGCAAAAGTATTAACCACTAACCGCAATGATGCAGCAGTATTGCTCGTAACCATGTTGACTACCGTCTTCGCACCTCATTTAGAACAAGCTATTTATGCAGGAGTTGCAATTTCATTATTGCTCTATCTTAAAGATTCCGGTGTGGCAACTGTCAGAACCCTTGAACCGGTCAGAGGGAATAATGGGCAATTTGTAGAGCAAATCGGCAATGGGCAAGACGCATTTATCTCAATTCTTCAACTTGAAGGAACTTTATATTTTGGTTCCGCGGCCGATCTGGACAAGAAGTTGAGTGACGCTTACTCCAACTCTAAAGTTTTCTTGATTCGTTTCAAAAGTGTATTAATAATCGATATTACTGCATTGGAAGTTATCGAGGGATTTATTAACCGTGCTTTAGAGGAAGAAAAGAGAGTTATTCTAGCCGGAGTCACTCCTAAAATATTACGTATGTTAGATAAAATGCATATTGTCAATCATGTCGGGAAGGAGAATATCTTTATGGAAGACGATGAGGTATTTGCCACATCCGGGAAGGCTCTGGACGAAGCAAGTTCGTTTGTCCGAAACGTGAGTTATAAGACTGAAAAGAGATCTGTTCAAGCATATTAAGACGTCGTTTTATTAACTATGTGTGGTAATCAAACATTCCCCCTCAAAGATAGTTTATCTCTAAGGGGGAATGTTTGAAATAACGAATTATTAATAATACTCTCCTCGCTTCGTACATAATTGAATGACATGGAAGCGAAACAAAGAACCCATCATACAGCAGCAGTTGCCATCATTCTCCTAAATGTGAATAAACGCCCACGTTTTTCAGCTGACTCATGACGGCATTTATAATATTCGCACCGGGTTGGGATTATCGAAATGTCTGTAAAGATCATATAGTCTATCTCTTTGGGTGACAATTGTTGTATATCTGCTTCTGATTTTTTAATGACTTCCTGAATTATCCTGTTAAGATTAGAGCGAATATGGCATAACTCCATATTAATACATTGGGTACACTTAGAGGTGTCGTTCATGATATTATATCCCTCCCTTGTAAGATATAATTCGTCAACGTTTAATTTTCTGCAAAGCAACTTTGTATTACTTCTAGAATACCGTGATGCGTTATAACCTAACTTGGTACTTTTGAGCTCTATATAGAAGGGCCGACCGAGTAAGGCCTAGAAGTTGAGCCGCTTTAGTTTGATTTCCCCTGCTTTTCTCAAGAGCCTTCAGAATCAGTTCTCTTTCAACCTCATCAAAGGATATCCCCTTGTCCGGGAAATTTAGAATCAAACCTTTATCTAACTCGTTTTTTCTTAAATCAGCTTTTTGAATTTCCTTTGGTAAATGCTGCACCTTAATCTCACTACCCTGAGAGAGAATAACCGACCTTTCGATGACGTTTTGTAACTCTCGGATGTTCCCAGGCCACTCATAGTTCATTAATAATCCCATCGCATCTGAAGAGATCATTTGTTCTTGAGCAGGGTTAAATCTTTGAAGAAAGTGCATAGTCAATAGGGATATATCTTCTGATCTTTGTCTTAAGGGAGGAATGTGAATCGGCAATACATTTAATCGGTAGTACAGATCCTCCCGAAAAGTGCCTCGTTTAACACAGTCTAAAGGGTCACGATTAGTTGCTGCAATAACTCTTACATCTATTTTTATGCTTTCTGTTCCTCCAACCCTTTCAAACTGTCTTTCCTGAAGAACTCTTAGCAGTTTCACTTGCATAGACAGAGGCATTTCAGTAACCTCATCTAAGAACAGCGTTCCTTTATCAGCCAGTTCAAAACGGCCTAATTTTCTGACCACTGCACCTGTAAAGGCACCCTTTTCATGGCCAAACAATTCACTTTCCAGTAAAGACTCTGGCAGTGCAGCACAGTTAATAGGCACATATGATTTTTCCCGGCGATAGCTTAGGTTGTGAATCGAAAGCGCAGTTACCTCTTTGCCAGTCCCGCTTTCTCCTGTAATAAATACTGTAGCATTACTGTCAGCGACTCTTTCTACAAGAGTGTTAACTTCTTGAATCGCTGGACTGTTGCCTAAAATCCGAGGGTGATTTTTGTTCAGTTCAGAGCGTAAAAAAACAACTTCCTCCCGTAAATGGCTTACCATTAGGGCCTTCTTCACGACTATCTTGAGTTCGTCTAGGTCAAATGGTTTGGCAATATAGTCAATTGCCCCCAACTTCATAGCTTCGATAGCAGTGTCTATTGAGCCGTGAGCAGTTATCATAATTACCGGAAGCTTTGGGATGAGGTCTTTGGCCTTAACCAATACCTCTAACCCATCCATTTCAGGCATTTTGAGATCAAGAATGACCAAGGAAGGTGTTTCATTCTGAATTAGTTCCAGGCCTTCTTTCCCTCGCGTGGAAGTTATTACCTGATATCCTTCTTGACGGAGGCCTTTCTCGAGAGCCCAACATAGATGCTCTTCATCATCAATGATAAGGATCTTATTCAATAAAAACACCTCCTTCAATTAACTTAAAAATGAGTTACAAATCCGGACTGTCACTTTAACCTCCAGACATTTGATTCCCGTCGATTGTAATAAAATTCCTTTGTTCAGCATTTTGCTGTTGAAGTTTACTTAATCCAAATATCAAGATAATCCTTGTTCGCAATTATCTTTTCAGCAATTTTTGAACCAACGTGTTGAAAGTAAGTCTCCCTGTCTGTCTGAGATAAACAATTGCTTGTTTCTATGAATTTATCCGTAGCAATGACTCTGCGCAGTAAAGGAATCCTGTTAGTTTGATTTATATCAAAGTTATCCATTGAATTTTCAAATTCATCTTTTAATATAGATGAGCTCCAAGCCTTAGGGCCTTTTTCCGGTTTGACTTCGTAGACGCGCCTTGCAAATTCAAATGGAAATGCACCAAAAGAGATGAGCATTTTTGGCTTGTGAATATGAGCAATCTCTCTGTAAAACTCGATTTCTTTCGCTACTTCTTTGCCCCACCAATTTAGGGTATTAGGAACTATTCCTCCGTCGCTTACAGCACTCCTGATATAAATATTCGAGGTATCTATTCTTGTATGCAATTCCCTAAATACTCTGTCCTGTATCTCATCTAATACAGGCCTCCAGATATCATGGCGAACTGCAGGGTATTTCGGATTGATTAACAGCCATATGGGATAAGCCCTTTCCCCTAATTCTCTTTTCGTATTCTCACCATCAGACTGAGAGTCATTTAAAGTTAAGCAGGACAAATCAACCCCCACCTTTCATTTTCTGTACTGCCACAGCCAGCGAAAGAATTCGCTCCCTGTTTAGTCAGGTTTACTGAGAACGATCGTAAATTTTCACTGTTTAGATTTCAATACTACGATCAAATTTCTTAGCGGCCTTTCAAGGCGGCTTTATAATTATATCGTAAGAGGTACCCTTGATGATCTATTCAGTACTAAATTATCCCAACTCCTTTCTCATATTGTGTTTTTTCTCACAATTAGAGATTATCATTATGACACATTTGTGTCTAGTGGAAAACAATATGCTCATAATTAATATACTTAATATCAAACTCAAAATTATTGATCTTATAGCTTTGTTCTATAAAAATTTGGACAACAAGTATCAAGTATATATGCCCCTAAGCATAAGCGAATTTTTCAAATCTAACCTATTTCTCGAAAAATATCTCCTTAACTCACCCAGACCATACTTAGATTCTACACATTTACATGTATAGTTATAAATCTCCTTGTCCGGTAATTACATATATTCATTATGTTAGTTTTATCCACCTCAAAACCATTTCTTCATAATCCATTTATTTTATTTTGATTATAAGGTATTTATGAGAAAATAAAAAAGCCCCGACAAAATACTAATTATACGGAGCTAAAATTTCGTTAAATTTTAAATCACCTCTTAGATTTAGTCCATCCATATTTTAAGACTTTCTTTGTTCTCAATAATCTTATCCGCTATCTTTGTTCCAACATAATGAAAGTAATTCTCGGAATAACTGGGATCTTCTATAAACTTATCACTTAAAACTACTCTGCGTAGCAATGGAATTATATTAGTTCTATTTATATCAAAGTTTTCCATTGATTTTCCAAATTCATCCCCTAAGTTAGTTGTTCCCCAAGACTTAGGTCCTTTTTCAGGTTTTATCTCGTAAACACGTCTTACAAATTCAAATGGAAAGGCCCCAAAGGAAATAAGGACCTTTGGTTCATACTTAAGAGCTATATCTCTAAACTGTTGTATCTCTGTAGCTACTTTGGTATCCCACCAATTTAGAGTATTGGGAACTATGCTACTATCGTTAACAGCGCTCCTAATGTATATTCTTGAGGCATCTATCCTTGTACGCAGCTCTCTATATACTTTGTCCTGTATTTCTGCTAATACGGGTGTCCAAATATAGTGGCGAACAGCCGGATGTTTCGGATTAAATAATAGCCAAATTGGATAGGTTCTTTCACCTGACTCCCTCTTCACCTTATCAACCAAAGGCATATCTTCATTAAGTGTTATACCGGACAACCCGATCCCACCTTTCTGTTTAAAGGATTACTACAACATACGAAATGGCTCGATGAATGTGATAGCAACTAAGCACCTAACCTATAAACAGGTTACAAATGTTTACATGAGAAATTTTACAATTTAAATATATTATTCACCTAAACTTTGTTTCTAAATCAATGGTTAAAATTAAATATGTGAATTATATAATTTAAGATGGAATAAGCAGATGTGTTGATAAGACATTTAAAGCCCCGCAGAGAGACAACTTCTCTGCGGGGCCAATTGTTTTGCGGACAGACTAATCACAAGACGAATTTGCACACACAAAGCTAACTCTTATAATTGATAAATACTCTTCAGACTGCAAAATCAGGTGTCTGAGCAATAGCTGTCAATAAAGTCTTGAGGTAACTTCTTAATCAATAACACAGGTATGGGAGATCTGTTAAGGACGTTGTGCGCAATACAACCAAAAATCAATCCTTTTAACGTAGTAAGTCCTCGTGTACCCATGATGATTAATTTAAAATGTTTCTTTTCTGCATACTCGAGAAGAGCATCAACAGTATCTGTAATACTCGGATTACAGTATATTACATGATGATTGACGTCCTTGACTCTTTCTGTAAATATTCCATCAGTTGTAGTGAGTATATCATTATACAGATTTCTAACATTCGTATCAGATTCGATAACGCGTTTCATCCATTCCGAGGTAGGACTAACTGGCCAAGTATCAATCCAACTATACTCAACTCCCATGGAACCTTCATCACTTTCTTGAACCTGTACGATCGTCAATTGCATATTCGGCATTTTTTTTAGTAGGTTGGCAGAATAAACAGCCGCTGAAAAAGCCTGTTGAGACCCATCAGAATAAAGAAGTACATTAAACTTTGAATCACTCATGCCAAAAACCTCCTTCACATTTCCACAGCTTTCTTGTTCATAAGGAAGCTGTGTTCTTATTTATAACACTTGGACCCGAATTAGCAGCAGTTTCAGATTCCAGCAGAGTGCATGCTGCTGATTTTTCTTTATCATCACTAACTTCACAACTTAAAACAGTTCTGGCCCTCTCTAAGGCATTAGTTGAAGAGGCAAAAATTTCATTTTCTGACATAAAAATGTTGTCTTCTCCTATATCCGAAGTAACATTCGAATTCGTCAGTAATGAATTGAACTCCGTTTTCACACCACTAAAGATAACAATTCCACCTGATTCTTTGACAGTCCTAATAAATACCTTCAAAGCGCCTAAGGCTGTCAGGTCAATTGTTGCAACATACTTCATCCTTAAGATAAACACCTTAGATTTATCAACTAAGTCATCCAGTTTGGTCTGAAGGTCTTCCGCCGAGCCAAAGAAGAGATTTCCTTCCGGCTGAATAATTACAATATCAATTTTTTCTTTAAGAGCTCTTACTTCTTTTTCAATGATATACCCATTTTTCTCTTGCGATGGAACGAGGATTTTCAAGGGGGCTTTGTTCGTATCTTTCAGGTACAAAGCGATGGAAAGTGCTATGCCCGTATAGATTGCAACATCAAGATGAGGCATCAGAATTGTTGCGATACAGGTTGCCCACATTGCAAGTGAATCAGATTTGAATCTGCCTGCTTTGACTATATGCTTTATTTCCTTTTTATCCACCATGTTATAGGCGATAACTAAAATCACTCCTGCGAGACATGGATTGGGAATAAACTGGGCAAATCGAGCAAAAAACACAAGGACTATGGCTACTATCACACCTGACAGCATGCCGGCGATTCTGGTAACTGCACCACTTTGGTAATTGATTGCAGAACGTGTGAATGAACCTGAACCAGCAAAACACTGAAAGAATGAAGCACCGGCATTTGCTAAACCTTGTGCTATAAATTCTTGGTTGGCATCAATTTTTTGTCGGGAGGTAGTCGCAATGGATTTAGCAATTGCTATGGCTTCAACTAATCCGATAATGGCTATCGCTATTGCCCCTCCGAAAAGATTCTGCATAGCAGTAATGTCGAATTGGATCATTTTGAATGGTGGCAAAGAAGATGGAATAACGCCAGTTAGTTTTACACCCTTCTGATCTAAAGCAAAAATAACGATAAAAATGATTGGGATTACAATTCCGATTAAAGCACCAGGGAGTTTCTTATTAATCTTTTTACAAATTATAATAATCGCCATGGTCATAACACCAAGTCCAAGGGCATATAAATTAGTTTCACTTAGGTGAGTTATAACATAATAAAATTTTTGAATGGTCGACATATGAGCTGAATCTTTAATAGATATACTTAACAGTGTGCTCAGCTGGCCGAGTCCGATTAATACACCCGCACCGGCAGTAAAACCGATAACTACAGAATGAGAGACAAAATTGATTACTTTACCTAGTTTAATGACACCAAAAAGTATCTGTAAGATTCCCACCATAAAAGTCATCAAAAAAAGCATTTGATAGACATTTTCTTGTCCCATATAGCTGCCAAGAGTTCCTGCCACGAGCAGCGCAATTGCATTTGTCGGTCCAGCAATGATGTGATTAGAGCTTCCAAAAGCTGAAGCAATAATAGTCGATACAATAGCCGTATACAGACCGTAAACCGGATTAACACCCGCAATCAATGCATAGGCCATAGACTGTGGAATAACTACTACAGCTACCGTCAAAGCAGCAACTAAATCCTTACTAAAATATTCCTTTTTGTAGTTTCCAATCGTTCCAATTAAAGGAATATATTTAAATCGTGTTAAGTACAAGTGAATTCCACCTTTCAGTACGAATATTTTCCACCTGATCTACATAACTTTTGGATGCTTTCATCATTCATATATCTTTTAATCATCATTATAATTACTAATACCAAAGATTTTTTTGGGGATAAAAAATACCCTCCATCCTCTCTTGAAAGGGTGTATCTAATTTAATCAACCACGCTTTTAATGAAGATATCATAAGAGCACCAAACACTTTTCAGAAATGGTTCATGATTTATTAGCTAATTGTAAAAGATTTTTTTCACTAATTATTAAATAATTCTACTACCTCGTAAAAACAACTCATCCCACCTTGATTTATCTAGACCGCTGTGTTCCTGGGAAGTCCTTGTGGGAGTAAGTCCTTTCATTCCACCTCCAGTGCAACAACTTCATATATTACATACTTATTTTAATACCTGTATGGTTGAATATAGAATAAACGTAATATTTTGCACAAGCTATTCTGCTATTAACTCAAAATATCTATCAAGAGTAGATTAGCATTGATAGTATATCAAGTCAATATTACCGCAATCAGTATATCCTATTGCAATCCAGATATTAATTTATTAACTTTATAACGGCAAAAAATGGCAAACATGTAACGCTAGAGACTTATGTCACGCGTTTATGTGCTGCCATTTTTGTTTACAAATGATATTTATTTTTCACCAGGTTTTACCCATGGATGGATTCAAAGTACACCAAAAAACCAAATATCTCCTTGATCAATTAAGGTTTCTAGTGTGCCCTCTCCAACATTGGTTCATCAGGTGTAATATTCACGGACTTTTAATTCCCCTGTGGTCATCGCTCTATCTAACCAAAATGGGGGTTGGTACGCTGGAAATGAATTATTATCTTTATCGTCATTTATTTATCGACGCTTTTAATCCCATTTTTTATATTGCTGGATATCTGCTCCATAAACTCCTGGAACCTTGTGTTAGCCTCGTTCGAAGACAACACTTGACGATTGCGTATACATGTTTGTTCTAATTCTTTTAGTTCTTCCTGTTCTGCTTCAGTCAACACAATACCGGCCATCATCTTACCACGATGTTCTTGCTTCATTTTTTGCAGATCTTCTACTAACTTTCGTGCTTCTCCATTTTGAAAAAGATCATACTCAGCCTTCTTAAATTCCTTGTACACATCTGTTTGAGCAATAGCTTTACCTAGTTCAATGCTCTTTTGCATAAGTTCTTCTACTTGATCCATATCATATTTCCTCCTTTAAATTAGTTCAACAAAATAAGTTCTTAGCTTATAAATTATAACTGATTACCACAAAATCTTAAAGGAAGAATTAAGATTTGTACTAAATAAATGGAGGATGAATACAAATTCCGAGATATTACGAAAATTTGCACCCATCCCCTCTTGTAATCAGTTTTGGAATAGATCATAATTTGAGATCTGATCTATTATACCAACTGACCTAATTTAGTCTTACTCAACGCCAAACATATCAATAACCGGCTTCTTGAAGACTGACCATTCGTTTGTATTAGGATCCCACTTCATGTTAACAAAGCAGTGCCAGTTCTCTTCGTCAAGAGTTGGCTTGTCTGTTCTGAAGTAGTATCCGGGCCAACGAGTTTCTTCACGGAAGGTTACGGCGCGAAGATGAGATTCAGCTTGCCATAATCTGTGTTTATTTTCCCAAGCTCTCAACAGTTCATAAAGATCTCTGGCGGCTAGTTTTTCGGAGTCCTCTTTAATGAACTCGAATAATTCAGCTGCGCGAGTCAGGGAAGCTTCGTTCATGTTGAAGAATACGTTAGCTCCGCCAACATACTCGTCCATGAGCTTTTGTAAGCGATACATGAACTGCTTAGGCATAATGTAGTTAGGGTTAACTTCTGGGTCTGTGCTGAAGCCGCTGTGTGCTTCGAAGATTTCGAGAGGCTTAACGATCTCTGCTTTAACAGCTTCAATAACTGCAGGATCTGCTTCTGTCAGAGTGTTATTCTCTAAGATATATTTGATAGCTGATTTAGCTGCGATACGACCTTCAGCATGAGTTCCTGATGAGAACTTGTGCGGGCAAGCTCCGGTAGCGTCTCCAGCAGCGAAGAGTGCAGGTACTGTGGTCATTTGAGCATAACCCCAGAAATAGTCTGTTCCAGCGGAAAGGTCTTCTGGGCCAGATACCCAAGCTCCTGATGATCCAGAGTGAGAACTGATAAAGTATGGCTCTGTAGCAGCGATTTCAGAAGATCTAACTTCTGGCTCGACATTGGTAGCAGCCCATAGTAAAGCTTGAGCTATTGTCATATCGAGGAAATCTTCCCATGCTTCATTCTCGAGCTCTTTCATTTTTTTCTTGAAGGCTTTAGCATCATCTTCATATTTTTTGGCAAGGTTAGCGATAGCTTCCTCTGTACGCATGTAGAGAGGTCCTTTACCTTCTTTGATGTCTAACAAGCCCAGGTGGTTACGCAAATTGGCTGGGATTGGCTTAGCTGATCCGTATTTGCCCCAGTTTTTCAACTCATCTAAACGGGTTTCCATATAGTTTTCGCCCAATGCATTGGTTGCGCGAGATTTAAAGAGTAAGAACCAAGCTCCAACCGGACCATAAGCATCTTTAAAACGGATTGGCACGAAACGAACTTCTTGACAGGTCATTTCTGCTCCGGCCTTCATGGTGAAGTATGCGGAAGAGCCTGTGGAGAACGGAGGGTACCAAGAACGGCCAGCGCCTTCACCAGTGGATTTAGGTTTGAATACTCCAACAGTACCACCCATAGCACATAAAGTAGCTTTAGCTTTGAAGACATAGATTTTGTTCTCACGAACACTAAATCCTACAGCTCCTACGCATTTGCCATCTTTCAACAGTGGCTCAGTAATGAAAACTCTCTCATAGATATTCTCTTCACCTAAAGCATTCTTTGCTGCTTCAGCAACGATGACTTTATAAGATTCACCGCTGATCATAAGTTGCCATTTACCCTCGTGTACATATCCGCCATTTTCATCTTTCCATAAAGGAAGACCCCATTTTTCAAACATATGAACGGAGCTGTCAACGTGACGGGCAATGTTAGCGACTAAGTCATCACGGGCTACCCCCATCATGTCATTTTTTACGTATCTGACATAGTCTTGAACAGTGTTATTGCCTTCAGCAAGTCCAACATATAAGTTAATAGCGGACAATCCCATTCCAACGGCACCGGAACGTGGCATTGATGCTTTGTCAACTAAGGTTACTTTAAGTCCATGTTTTTTGCCCCAATAGGCTGCTTCAACAGCTGCACCACAGGACCCCATTCCGCCTCCAATGATGAGAAGGTCGGTTGTTACTTCTACTGTTTCAAAGTTCATTGGCATTGATTTAAACCTCCCTATTTATTCCCTTATTAATAAGAGCTTACTTTTTATAAGTCCATACTGGCATATGCATTGAAGCTGGTTCGGTATACAGTTCGTGGCTGTTGATGTCAGTGGTAATTTCATAACCCGCATCCGGAACAGCTGATCCTTCTTCGGTTGTACGAATAGGGAATTTGAAGCGCTTGGTCATGCCATTACGGAATTTAACAGTCCACATGATGCTGTCAGAGCTACGAAGAGGTGTAACTGAAGCACCTAGTGGAACAAAGTCAGCATAGCCGCGGACGTCCATTGCTTGTTGAGGGCAAGCCTTAACACAGCAGAGACACTCCCAGCATTGGCTAGGATCCAGGTTTGTAGCCTTCATTACATCTTTGTTTAACATCATCAGGTCATTTGGGCATGCATACATGCAAGCTGTTTTGTCTTGCCCTTTACATCCGTCACATTTTTCTGCAATTACAAAACTTGGCATTCGTTTAACCTCCATCATTCATATATTTTTTGAAACTAAACAAGAGAATTTTTTCTCTTGTTTAGTTTTCAACCAAGGGTTACTTCTTTGAAGCGTAGTATTTGAGTAGAATTTTTAAGACTTCCGGACGACTGAAATTGCCTGGTGGAAGCTCTCCAGCTGCCAGCATTGCTCTTAACTTTGTTCCACTGATTTTGAGATGATCTTCTTTACCGTGAGGGCAAGTTTTTTCTGTAGTCATACCATCGCATTTTGTGCAATACATAGCTGCAGTAACTTTGATAGGCTGACAAAGAAGTTCACCTGGTTTGAATAAGTCAAAGATTTCTTGGGCCTGATAAGCGGAATAATAGTCGCCTACACCTGCGTGGTCACGACCCACTAAAATGTGGCTGCAACCAAAGTTTTGGCGGAAGATGGAGTGAAGAATAGCTTCGCTAGGTCCAGCATAACGCATTTCCATAGGATAAACTTTCATCACGGCATTCTTTTCATTGAAATAATTCTTTAAGAGAACTTCATAGCATTCCAGACGTGTCTCAGCCGGAATATCCCCCTCTTTGAGTTTTCCGACGATTGGGTGAATAAACAGTCCATCACAAATTTCATTTCCCATCTTGCAGAGGAATTCATGGGAGCGATGTAACGGATTCCGTGTTTGGAAAGCTGCAACGGTTGCCCAGCCCTTTTCATCGAATAATGCTCTGGTTTGCGCTGGTGTAGCATAGTAATCACCATATTTGGAAGCGTAGCCGAGTTGGCTGAATGTTACTAACTCACCGCCGATATTGATGCTTCCTTGAGCCATAACTTTTACAACACCGTCGTGTGCAGCGTCATCTGTGAAGAAAACTGCCTTGCACTCTTTGACTTTGTCATACTCATATTTATCGCTAACCGTAAGAATACCGCAATAGGTATCGGTTTCATCATCTACTAAAGCGACTTCCATACCCACTTTGAGAGTTTCAGCCTGTTCAGGAGTAACGGACAAAGTGATCGGAAGAGGCCATGCCAAGCCATTAGTTAAGTGTTTTGTTTCAACAACACTCTCATAATTAGCTTTGTCCATGAACCCTGTTAATGGGCTGAATGCACCCATTCCAATCATTAATAGGTCCGAGGTTTCTCTGGAAGTCATGCGAATCACTGGCAATGTTTTAGCTTTTGCTAAAGCATCTGCTCTTTGTGATTCAGGGAGTAATACCGGTGTTAACTTTCCACCATGTGGTGGTACTAGTTTCGACATCGTCTTATCCTCCTTCAATTAATTTTATAATGAATGTGAGTCTACTGCAGAAACAAGTGTTTAAGATGCCTACAGTCATAAGTAATTCCGTCTGAAGAGGCACCGTTAAAACAGAGTTTCTGGCATCCCCCCTTTCACTTATAGTTTGTAACCTTTTTCACCATATCAGTTAGCTAACCTCATAACTCCGCAGCAAACTATTGATTATGAGGTTAGCTGAACATCTAAATAACAGATAACTGTGTCAAGGTCTATTTCTCAAGCGATTCACAAAGGAATTCAGACATTTCCATGACTTTTAATACATCGCCCTTTTCTAACCCTGCACAGGCGTCATCAAGCATTGTTATGCAGTAAGGACAAGCAGTGACTATAACATCTGCATTTTGCTTAACGGCATCATTGATTCGCAATTCACCAAAGCGCTCCCCAAAAGGTACTTCAGCCCAAATCCGTCCGCCTCCGCCTGAGCAACAAAGGCTCTTATTCTTAGCACGATCCAATTCAACAAATTCCGCCCCCGGAACAGCTTGGAGAAGTTCTCTTGGTGCATCATAAACTAAATTGTGTCTTCCTAAATAGCAAGGATCATGGAAGGTGACTTTTTTAGCTTGTTCTCCCGGTAAAGAAAGCTTGCCATCTTTCAAAAGATTACCAAGAAGTTCCGAATAATGCATTACTTCATACTCTCCGCCCAGTTCTGGGTAGTCTGTTTTGAAGGCATACAGGCAATGAGGTGAGGTTGTAATAATTTTCTTGACGCCTTTTCCGTTGAACAGCTTAATATTTGATTCTGCCAGTTTTGTGAAGAGATCCTCATCCCCGATTTTACGAATCGTCTCACCACAGCAGTTCTCTTCAGCCGTTAAGACTCCAAAACTAACTCCAGCTTGTTGTAAGAGTTTTACAACGCTTTTGGCAATCTTTTGACTGCGAGTGTCATAACACGAAGTACAGCAGACATAGAGCAGATATTCCATATCTTCGGTATAAGCCGGAACATTTAAGCCTTCTAACCAATCGGCTCTCTTCTCTTGAGGTCCAGTCCATGGGTTGCCATTAGCATGAAGACTTCCTGCAACAGGCCGTAAATGTCCAGGCAAGATGCCGGCTCCAACTATCGTATTACGCATGGAACGTACATTTTTTATGATTTCTACACTTCTTGGACAGTTTGATTGACACATACCACAGGTAACACAGGCAAAAAGAACTTCTTCATCATCGAATCCTTCTAAGCCGAGTTGGCCTTGACGTTGCATTTTTCGAATGTTAAATACTTCGCTCAGCTCGCCTGGTACCTGTCTGTAAGGACATAGATTGGTGCAGAGACCGCACTGCATACACCAGTTGAGCGTATCGGCGCCTGAAGAAATAATATATTCTCTCATCTCCAGAGATACTTCTTTTATTTCATCCATCATAATGCTCCTTTGCTATCTAATGGGGACATACCTCCTGCCCGGAGCCTAACTCATCACTAGGAGGTGACCTTAGATCACTTAGAACCCTTTGTAGGGGTTAGGGCCCAGTTCATCCAGTCTCTTGGCAAAGTCATCCAATAGAGCCGGTATCTTGTCATAATCCGTAATGGAGACTTGATCCATCCGCACTCGATCAGAGTCCAGATCCAGCCTGTCTAAGGTTTCCGACACTTTTGATAGCCTGATTTCGGCCAGCTCACTTCCTTTGATGAAGTGGCACTGATAATCATCGCCATGCTTACATCCCAGGAGGAAGATTCCATCGATTCCGGCTGACATTGAATCGGCAATCCAAACTAAGCTCAATGAACCCAGACATCTTAGAGGGATAACACGAACCCAAGCATTATATTTGAGTCGATTAATACCCGCCATATCCAAAGCAGGGTAAGCGTCATTTTCACAAGCGAAGACGAGGATTCTTGGTTTTTCTTCATCTTCATCAGGAACTTCGATAGATTTAATAAGGTTGCCAATCATCGGGACTGAGTAGTTTTTAAATGTAATAATCCGTTCAGGACAAGCGCCCATGCAAATTCCACATCTGCGACAACGTGTAGGATTTGGCAACGGATTGAATTTATCATCTTCGTTAATAGCACCGAAGGGACATTCCACTGTACAACGTTTACATTGTGTACATCTCGACATTGCAAAGTCTGGGAAAGACATATCCCCGACACGAGGATGTACTGCAACACCTTGCGCGCTTGATTCCATACATTGGATAGCCTTTAACGCTGCTCCTGCAGCATCTTCAACCGAAGATAACTCATCCATCGGAGCTCTAACACTACCAGCGGCATAAATACCAGTTCGGCGAGTTTCGTAAGGGAAGCAGATAAAATGGGAATCTGCATAACCGTATTTTAAGGTCGGCATCTCTGGGCCTTGGCGATAGGCCAAGTTTAAAAGATTCGACTTGCGAATAATTTCCGGCTTAGGACCAGCATCTTCTTTACAGTCTTCTTCAGTATCAGCCTTGGCTGCGATGTCCTCTCCTAAGGCTGTGGTGGGCACCATACCATTTGCCAAAACCACCATATCTACGCCTTCAGTAGTAATCGTTGCCCCTGATAGAACATCTGTTGCTTCAATAAGCAGATTCTTTTCGCCATCTTCAGTAATACCATTGATTTCTCCTCTGACGAAAATACCTCCATCTTTTTGCACTTGTTGATAAAGACGTTCATACTGGCCGGATGCTCTCATGTCTTTGTAGAAAACAAAGACGTTTGCTTCCGGATTTTGTTCTTTTAGATAAGTCGCTTGTTTCAAGGATTCTACACAGCATGTTGCAGAGCAATAAGGCAAGTGTTCCTGATCGCGAGATCCAGCGCATTGAATAAAGGCAATACTCTGTACTTCCTTTCCATCCGGGCGTAGAATTTTGCCCTTAGAAGCTAATTCTTCCATCTTTTGACTGGTAATTACGTTTTCATATTTACCATAACCAAGATAGTCTAACTTAGCAGGATCATAGGGCACAGCTCCAGTAGCAAGAACAACCGAACCGACTCTTTCCTTAACAGTCGTACCATTTTGGTTAATTGAAACATCGAACATGCCAGGTGCACCGGCAATCTCTAAAATTTCAGAACCTGTGTATACTGTAACATCAGGGTTGGCTTCAACTTGACTAACAAGCTCTGCAATATCAACTGCTTCAGGTGTTGTAAAAGGTGCCTTGCGGGGAGCTTGTTTAAATAAGCCATTCATCCATCCGCCCAGTACTGGGCTTTTTTCTACTAAAACAGCCTTGTATCCGGCTTTGGCAGCTTCTAACGCCGCTGTCATTCCTGTCAAGCCACCGCCCACTACCAGTAAGGTTTTAACCATATTTTCACCTTGATAAGGCTCCGGCAGATCGATATGCTTCACTTTGGCAAGACCCATTCTCAGATAATCCTCAGCCATCATCTGGGTATCCTCATCATTGGCTGGTTGACTCCAGATGACCTGTTCTCTAATGTTTACTCTCTCCATGATACATGAAGAGTCAAATTCAAAAACATCATAATTGACACGTGGTGAGCAAGCAGCGATTAGAAGTGTATTAACGCCCTCAGTCTCAATGTCATTCTTGATTAGGGCCACCCCTTCAGGTCCACAGAGAAAGGGGTGTGTTTTACAAACAGGAACCTTGCCCTCCTTGGTGGCAACCTTGGACAGGCTCTCTATTTCCAGAGATTCTCCGATACTACATCCAGTGCAGATATAAACACCTGTTTTTTTATCCATTGGGCTACCTCCTCACCGTAGATTGAATGGCCTTAAGAGCAGCAGAAGTAGAATCTTTAACCGATGAGGAAACATCCAAAGGCTTCTTAACACATCCTGCGCCATAAATCCCTAATTGTTGTGGATTGGAAACAACGAAACCATCCTCATCATAGGCAATTGCATCCGGTACATTCGAAGTTGCCGGTACCATACCTGTCGCCAGTACAACCATGTCAACAGTTTCCTTCATGATCTCCCCGGTCAACTGATTCTCTACTTGAACGATCAAATCTTTGGTCACGGGATCTTCTGAAATCTCTCCGACTTTTCCCTTGATCATGGTGATATCATCTTGAACTTTGGTATAAAAATCTTCATGTTTACCCATCGCCCTGACATCTATATAAAACATAAAAACCTTAGAATCTGAATTCATCGCTTTAACGTATGTGGCTTGTTTTAATGAAGCCATACAGCAAACTCCAGAACAATAGGGCAGATGATTTTCGTCTCGAGAACCAGCGCACTGGACAAAAGCAACCGATTTAACTTCTTTGCCGTCTGAAGGACGTAGAAGTTTTCCGGCTGTAGGGCCATTTGAGGCCGCTAATCTTTCCATTATGACGTTTGTAATAACATTTTCATGCTTTCCATAACCATAATAATCAACTTTCTTGGCATCATAAGGCTGCCAACCTGTAGCCCAAACAATAGATCCAACATTCAAATTGAAACTTTTTGCCGACATATCCAATTCGATAGCGCCATACTGACAGGCTGCAACGCACTTTCCGCATTCAGCCCCAAGACAAGCTTCATCGTCGATCACATACTTCATAGGGAAAGCAAACTCATGAGCTTTATAGATAGCCTGAGTTTTATCCATACCATAATTAAATTCATTTGACCTCTGCGCAGGACATACTTCAGAGCACTTACCACACGCTGTGCAGTTCTGATTTATATAACGGGGATTTGACTTAACCGTTACTGTATAATCTCCTTCTACACCGTGGATTTTTTCAACTTCGGCCAAAGTGAAGAATTTGATCCGAGGATTTTGCTTAATCCTTTTAAAATTAATCTCCAGCCCGCAGTTCGGGGGACATAGCTTAGGGAAATACTGGTTCATCTGGGCAACTCTGCCACCTAAATAGGATTTTTGTTCAACCAGATAGACCTCGCTTCCTGCTTCGGAAGCTTCAATAGCGGCTGTAAGTCCGCTTACTCCCCCTCCGACTACTAAAATACTCTTATGCGCCATCCTTCTACCTCCCTTATATGTCAATAAACTCTCAGCTTCCGCCGAGGCGGTTGGAACAAAGATATCCTTGAAACCAACCTTATAGCATTCCTCCTATTTTAATAGGAGATATTTGCTTTCTATAGTACTTTTGGGATAAATATAGAGACTCTGGCTAGTCATAGTATAAATCGAGTTTTTAACCTTCAACTAAGCTCTCTAAGTAACAATAGGGAATATGATTTCTTTCACATATAATATAAGTAATTTGCCTCATGGCAATGAATCCGAGTTAAACGTAACAAAATGCACAATCTATTTTAAGAAAATTTGTATTTGCAAACTAAGACTAGCACTGTGGTCGTAATTAGTCAATATGGCGATAATTAAGAAATCGTATGGTAAATTTGTAATTATCCTACATTTATTGACTCCAGGCGCACAATAAATGTAGAATAACCCTGCCCCTTCGACTCTAGTTACGAGCTATTTAGGTGTTTAATCCCCTATTACTACTTGCTGTCGGAAAGTTCTTTTTAGTTTATCATTCTTTTGCAAACCTGAATCACCTTAAATATTCATATTTATCCCAATTCAGATTATTCTTTCTTTATATCTTTCATCTCTTCCACATTCACCCTTAGAATTCCTTCTATTGGTAAATAATTTGTTTCTGGAGAAAAAGCTGGCAATAGAAAAACTTCATATGTATTTAGTCTAATAACAGGGGGAGAGTGATGCAGTTGCTTCACTCTCCCCCTGTTATTCAGTTTATAATTAGCTCTTGCCTTGATAAAGTTTATATAATGCCTGAGTTCCACTGTTTTCTTCTCCTTGATCTGCTAACTTCTCATATAGTGTTTTAGCTAACGCCAACCCCGGGGTAAGCAGACCCATTTGTTGCGCTGAATCCAAAGCAATTGTCATATCCTTAATAAAATGTTTAACATAGAAGCCTGGGGCAAAATTATTGGCTAGCATACGTGGAGCCAAGTTACTCAAGGAAAAACTGGCAGCCGCCCCAGTCTCGATGCTTTTTAAAACATTTTCCGGATTTAATCCGGCTTTTTGAGCATAGGCCATTGCTTCACAAACCCCAACCATGTTGGAAGCAATAGCAATTTGGTTACACATTTTCGTATATTGCCCGGCACCGGCACTTCCTTGTAAAACAATATTCTTTCCCAGGCAATTGAAAATAGGAAGCATTGCTTTATAATGTTCTTCTTCTCCGCCAACCATTATAGCCAAACGTGCTTCTTTTGCACCTATATCCCCACCGGATACAGGAGCATCAAGGGCATACATTCCCATGTCCAGAGCTTCTTTATAGATTTTCTTCGCCAAGTCTGGGGCTGAGGTCGTCATATCTATTAAATAACTCCCCGCCTTAGCATGCTTTATTATTCCATCTGCTCCTAAGTAAACTTCTTCAACATCCTTAGGATAACCCACCATGGTGATGACAACATTGCTTCGTTCGGCTAATTCAGCAATTGTATCTTGCCAGACTGCCCCCATTTCAATTAAGTCTTCAGCACTTGCCTTCGTTCGGTTGTAAACAAGCACCGGATAACCTGCCTTCAATAAATGTCCAACCATACTCTTACCCATAACACCCGTGCCAACAAAGCCAATGATAAAATCTTCTTTAGTATGTGTCATTGATCCATTTCCCCCTTCAATTAACCCATCAGAAAATACTATAGAATATCGAGGAAAGAGTGTCAAGCAACTCCTTTACATATGACAGGAATCCTCTGAAAGACTTTTTCAAGATAGAGATAGGCAGGATAAAATCCTGCCTATCTCTATCTTTTCCAATAAATTACTTACCGGCCTTCCAAAGACCGTGAATATTGCAATATTCTCTAACTTCCACAACATCGTCCACCGCGACTAGGAAATATGCTTCAGGTGCTTGGCCTGGTTCAAGCTCTGCTCTAAGAACCTGATCCTTAGTGAGAACTTCAATAAATCTGATCGAATGCTTTTCCTCCATGGGGTGTGCGACACTACCCACTTTAACTTTGATCCCCCCGTTTATCTCTTCAATAACAGGTACATGTTTTTCAAGACTGGCATCTTTAGTGCCTGCCTCTAATTTTTCCATTGGTTTGTTACAACAGACCAATGAAGACGCTCCCAAATTAACAACCTCAATAACATTTCCACAAATACTACATACATATAGTTCTCTTAGATTTGTCATGTACAAACCTCCACTTCTTTTTTACCAATGTTATTAGTATTCTCCAAAAAAAGACTTTTTCCTCCTTGTAAACATTACTTTTTTATAATAATCATTAAAGACCCAATCTATTAGTAATTTACGCATTGAATCCGAATCATAAATGAAAAATTTCTTCTCACAAATTTTCTGCCTAATCTAAAGAGCTTAATTAATTTCTTTGCCTGGATAAACACCCTAATTTATACATACATACCCATTAAGAATATCCCAATTACCTTGCCCCATATCTCCCAAAACTGAGATATGGGCAGAGGATTAATTCCATAACCACACTCGACGGTAAAGCCGGGGCGTCTCCATTCTTGAATAAACCAATCCTTATACCCTGCATCACTTTCCACATACCGTACTGCTTCGTATCCGCTAACTTCTATTAACCGATTCACAATATGTTGTGATTCATTGGGCTCTAACCCCCTGTACCCCCAATAGATCTCCTCTCCCTGAGTATGAAAGGCACTTACTAAACGAAAGTTATGGGCCCTTGTAAAATCTGCCATTGCTCTAGCTTCCGGTTCGGAGAGAGGTGCCGTCCCTGTATAGTCGCGGGGAGACGGGCCAGAAGATGCTCGTCTGGAAACTTCAGTCTCCCAGTGGGCCGGAAACTGATCATTTAAATCTACCCCTCGAATGTTGGCCTTCCAATCACTGAAATCTCGTGATCCACGATTGATCCGCAGTGCATTTGCAAAGGTTGAAGTATTCGTGTCGATTTTCCCCTGTACAAGTTGCACTCCATCAGGATTGACCATAGGCACAACCCACAAGGAAACACTGTCAAATAGACTTTTAATATTAAAGGTTCCAATTTTTTTTCCTGAAACGTAAGCTTTGGCGTAGACTTCAATAAACTTCATCAATAACAAAGATGTGATCCACTCATTGGCATGAAAAGATCCATTATAATGGACTTCTTTTTTCCCTTGCCCTATCCTTACAACTGGAATTGAACGATCCATAACCGTAGTTCCAATGGAATCCACCTTAATAAAAGGATAACTTTCTCTAAGTGTTTCAAGGTCATTAACCATTTCATTATAACCGTAGCTATCTCTGGGAATAACGATGGTTCTCTCGGGCGCTGCCGTTGGGACATTTACCACTTGCCCGGGTCTAATCAAGGAAGGGTTTTTAATATTTGGGTTGGCAGCGAGTAGCGAGCTAAGGCTTATTCCATACTTCTGAGCAATAATAAAAAGTGTTTCCCCTTGTTTTACTGTATGTTTTATCACTGGCTCATTGACACCTCCTGAATAATCACCCTGTATGTAACAATCGTAAAATATTTATTTTTGACTTATAAGCAGTATATACCCTCCCCCGCAACTTCGTGTCAGCACACTGACTTGCAGCATTAAATTTTGCTCATTTATATCCACCTCTCGGTGATGAGGCTCTCTCCATAGATACTTCCCTACATGCAGTCGCTCAGATGCAGGGACGTATGTAAAGTTAATAAGCCAGTCGCTTCACATCAAAGCAACTGGCTTAAACCTTTTTAACGTTTCTACTTTGTAACATTTAAATTTTGTAACTCTAATTTAAATCAAAGATCTAAAAATCTAACAATTGTACAATTGATATCCAATAGATCTTGGCCAACTCTCTTAGAAAACATCCTTAACAATTCTCTGTAAATCGCTGGCCGTTCGGCACCGATAGACCTTTGAGCAATTATTTTGATAAACCTTCATAACATTATCAGGCTCAGACCATTCCATCTCCTCTAAAGGATTTAACCAAAACACCTTACGCACCTTTTCAGAAATTCGGGCGAAATATTCCGGCTGAGCTGGACGATAGTTGTTTTTACCATCTCCCAGTATGATGAGAATAGCTCGTGATGACACTTCTCTAAGTATGTTCTCATTGAGTTCTTTAAATACCGCACCATAATCTGAAAATCCCGAACTTGCTTTATGACCCCAGCTTTTAATCTCTTGTTTTACTCCGTTAAGATCATCATCCCAAACAAACTCACTGACATCCCAGACTGAATCAATAAAAAAGAATACCCTTATTTTTCGAAAACGAGCTCTAAGACACGTCACCAGATAAATTAAAAATTCTACAAATGAGGCCATGGAATTCGAGACATCGCAAAGCACTATCAGTTCTGGAGCACGGGGAATTTTACGCCGGTAGCACAAATGGAAAAGTAACCCCTCCCACTGAACGCTTTGCTGCACAATTTTCCCTATATCTATTGTGCCTTTGTTATAAGATTTCCAACGAGAACCTGGTCGCAAGGCTAATTTTCGGGCCCATTTTCGAATACTAGTCCTCACAAGCTCTTTTTCTTCTTCAGACAGGGAACTTAACGGTTTGAATAACCAGTGTTGCCGAACAAGGGGTTCCCAGCTGTTTTCAAGTGTGACTTGGATCATCAATACCTGTTGCTGAATTTCACGCAGGATAAATGCCCGATTGTTCTGATGGGTATACCATTCGTCCTCAGAAAGGGTACCTCGCTGATAAGCTAAATCGAAGGAATTAATCCAAGTATAATAGTCAATATCTGCTAAAACTGTTTTAACAACCTCTTCATACTCTGCCCTACTGGTTGCTAACTCTTCAAGCCTTGAAAATGGAATCAAATTAGAAATATGAGAATGATCAAGAATATCTCCTATGGCAGTCAGGCTGATTCCTCCTGATCCACGACCCGCTCCTTGGCCTCCAATTCCTTGACTGTCTCTGTTTTCTTCTACATTCTTTTTTGGAATTAGATCCAGCGAATCCTTCACTTCAGGGGATTCATTGTTTTCAACTACGATTCTCCAAACCGTCTCAAATATGCCAGCATCTTGGGGGCGATGAATTAAAATCGATTTCAATATCAGTTTACCTGGTATGTCTGGATATCGAACCAGACAAGTTTGAGCGTCAAGAATATCCTGCGAGGAAATCGGTAAAGAAACCTGCCTGAGAGCGTGAACCAACCTGATAAAAACCCATCCATCCATAGTCTCCATCCCTTACTACTCCATTATGCCAGAGCTAAAACCTGATTACTCTCGGGATCGCAGTGCTTCGGTTTCCCATTTTTTAAGACGCTCTTCCAGCTTAGCAACATCCTTTGGATATTTCAGCAACACGCTGAGTGTTCCCATCAGGTCTCCATAGTTCAATTCTACTTTTTGGAGAGCATCCAGTGCATGCGCAAAATCGATGGTTTCAGAAACACTCGGAAGCTTTTGCAAAGGTAACTTTCTTATCTTGGCAACAAACTCACAAACGTCCTTAGTTAATCCCCTAGATAGCTCGGGAGCATGCGAACTTAGAATAGATATTTCTCGCTCTAAGGAAGGGTAAGTCAGATAGATATGGATACAACGCCGTCTGAGAGCATCACTAAAGTCTCGGGAATTGTTGCTGGTTAAGATGACAATAGGTTTGGTTTTTGAAGTAAGAGTCCCCAGTTCAGGAATTGAAACCTGTTGTTCAGCGAGTAACTCTAAGAGAAAACTTTCAAACTCCTCGTCACTCTTGTCTAATTCATCAATCAGCATCAGAACTGGTTCGGGCGAGAGAATTGCTTCCAAGAGAGGCCTGGTAAGCAAAAACTCTTCCGAGTAAAGATCGAATTTTATCTCATCCCAATCTTCTGTCTTGGCAAGTTGCAAGCGCAATAGCTGTTTGGCGTAATTCCAATCATATAAGGCCTTACTTATGTCCAGTCCTTCATAA
The DNA here is from genome assembly GCF_020595055.1 of Desulfosporosinus shakirovi. GTDB lineage: Bacteria > Bacillota > Desulfitobacteriia > Desulfitobacteriales > Desulfitobacteriaceae > Desulfosporosinus > Desulfosporosinus shakirovi. The sequence continues at coordinate 43,881 of NZ_JAJDOO010000009.1, forward strand.
CACTGCAGCCTTATCAGTCTTCGTTTTTCCGCCCGGGCAAGTGCTAAAGCCAGCTGTGTCTTGCCAACCCCCGCCGGACCTTCAATAAGACAAGGTTTTTCCAAGGCCAAAGCGAGAAATAAGGTAGTCGCTGCTTCTTCACCGATAAGATAGCCTTCTTTTTTAAGTTCATGCGCTAAGTCCAAGGGCGATGTCTTCATTAATCTCAAATCTCCCTCCATGTCTCCCCAAGGCACTTTACAAAGTCGGTCTCTTACCTCCTGGTACCTTTATCTTCAAATAAGCGACCGGACCAAGTTGTAAGAAGGAAATTCTCCGAGACTGAAATAGGCAATAGCAGGGGTTTGTGGCTTGGAAGCCCATTCTATGCCCCCAAAAAGCCAAACGATAGAAAGGTATATCCCCTTTCTGACGGCAAATATCCAAAGATTCTTATGGCACTATCAATGAGCATACCGCCAACTATGTAAGCATAAACATTGTGCGTGATGCCAAACATGTGTACTATACTGTTAAATATTCTCACTTCTTGTTTATCCTGTCCTATGTGATGGGTCAGTATATGGACTGCCATACAAGAAAACCCCATTTCCTTGGATTTCCTCCAGGTTTTACTTAATTATACTATCAGTGAAAAAAAGAGCAATATGAGATTCCCCCCTTACCCTTTCTTCTGTAATTTCTTCCTTGCATCGACAATTTTCCCTTGGAGCATTTCTTTAGGACTAAACGTAATCTCGAAGGAAGTTTCCAGTCTTCGCAAGTATGAAACTTCTTTTGCGGTGGCAATGGAAATAGCAACTCCCCTATTACCTGCTCTTCCCGTTCTACCGACCCGATGCAGATAAAGCTGGGGATCTTCCGGCAGGTCAAGGTTAAAGACATGAGTAATCCCTTTGATGTCCAATCCTCTCGAAGCTAGGTCTGAAGCCACCAACAAAGTGCTTTTTCCACTTCTGAAATCATCCATCGCCTTTTTTCGCTCGATCTTATTTGCTCCTCCGTATATTCCTTCTGCATCTAAACCATGAAATTTAAGTTTTTCCACCATTTTTTCGATCTCTTCACTTTTATTAATGAAAATTAAAGCTCGAGTCGGAATAATAATCCGAATTAGTTTCCTAAGAACTTCGATTTTATCTCGCTGTTCTGCTAAGAAGAACATATGCTCAACAGTAGGAGCGATCATTATTTTATCTGTTACCCTAATCACCTCAGGAGTCTTTAATAATTCGGAAGCCCGTTGATAAGTCGCTGGGGGTAATGTCGCTGAAAATAACAAGAGTTGAGTTCTGCTTAAGGTTGTTTTGATCACAGACTTAACATGATGGGCATTATTTTCATCAAGTAAACGATCAGCCTCATCAAGCACTATTGTTTTAATAGTTTGAGCAACAATTTTTTTCTTCTGGATTAACTCTAGAATTCTACCACTGGAACCCACAATAATGTGTGGTTTTTCTTTTAATTTTCCTATCTGCCGGGCTATATTCACATTCCCGATGATAGCGGTTGACCTAATATCCAGACCAGAGTTTTTTGACAACGTTTCCATTTCACGTTGAATCTGAATAGCCAGCTCATGTGTCGGCGTGAGAATCATCACTTGAGTTTCTCGCTTTAAAATATCGATTTTCCGAAAAATCGGAAGCAGATAAGCCAAAGTTTTACCCGTGCCTGTTTCTGACTGACCCAATACATCTTTTCCAGTTAAAATAAAAGGTATCGCTTGTTCTTGGATCGCAGTTGGTTCAACAATTCCTTGCAGTTTAAGGGCATTTACTAAAGATTCGTCGAGGCCAAGCTGATGAAAGGTATTCATGATAATCCATCCTATCTAAATTAAAGTATAAATCCATTATATCCTTTTTCTTGGCATATCAGAAATAAAAGGTCCTAATAAATTCATTTCTGCTGACATATTTCGAAAGGAACCCATCCCACAAGATAGGTTCCTTTGATTTTCTATATCAAGCATTAACAGCAATATGCTCTTCTAATGTTTTACTATTTACTAATAATGATTTATCTTATCTTAATTGAGCCTTAAGTTTTTCTTTCTCCATCGAATAGTCCAATCGCTTGATCTCTCGCCCTCTGTCCAATACAACAACGGAGGGCACGATTTTGACATCATACTTTTGGGCCAGATTTTTCTTAGTAGCCGTATCGACTTTCACCACTTTGTAGGGTTCGGATAGTTCTTGATTTGTCTCTTCTAATAATGTGCTAAACTCCAAGCTTTCATTATTTAAGGCATTGAAGAAAAGCAAGAGCACTTTTTTGTCACTTTTCAGTACACTCGTACTAAAGGCATTCAGTTCCTCAATATAACGCTCGGCAACGACTGCAGCCGTTGCCCCATCACCTGCAGCTGAAACCACTTGCCTTAAATATTTAACCCGATTGTCTCCCACCGCATATACCCCTTCGAGATCCGTTTCCATCAAGTCATTAACAGGAATGTATCCTCTTCTGTCCATCCCAATGCCACTTTCCTTAATAAAATGAGTCGAAGGAATCATCCCAACAAAGAAAAATACGCCCTGGCAAGGAAGTTCAGTTGAATGGCCTGTTTTTAAGTTTTTGATTTTAACCCCCTCGACATTAGCCTCACCCAGGACTTCTTCAATGGTGGAATTCCATACAAACTCCATCTTTCTATTTTGGAAGGCCCTTTCCCCACTCATTTTATTACAATCGAGAACGCCTTCATCATGGAGAACAATCACTGTGACTTTGCGAGCAAACTTGGTAATGTACATGCCTTCTTCAATGGCTTGATCCCCGCTGCCAACGACAACAACGTCTTCTCCTTCAAAAAACTCAGCATCACAGGTTGCACAATACGCAACCCCACTGCCCTGGAGCCGCTTTTCACCAGGAATATTTAATAGTCTCGGCTCACTGCCACAAGCAACGATAACCGCCTTGGCAGTGTATTCTTGACCTTTTTTCGTACAGATGATTTTATCTTCTTGGGCAAAATTAACACTTACAACTTCATCTCGTGAAAATTTAACGCCAAAGGAATCGGCATGCTTTTTAAAGTCCTTCATAAGATCAGATCCACTGATTTGTCCATAGCCCGGATAATTGACAATTTCTCGTGTCGTATTGACCAAACCGCCAACCGTCCCTTTGTTGATAACCAAAGTTCTCAGCTTCGCTCTTCCCCCATAAATAGCTGCCGTGAGTCCTGCGGGGCCCCCGCCGATAATGATTAAATCGTAGGTCACATCTCCCATTTTTCAAATACTCCCTCTCAGGTAAAATGTTTTAGGGATTACGATTCCAGAACCTCCGCAATTTTATCGATGACTTCGTCTTCGTCAACAGCCCCTGCCAGCTTTGCTTGATATTCGCCTGCCTTAAAGAAAAGAATCTGAGGAACTCCTTTTAAGGAAAATCTTTGGGACAAGTTTTTATCTTCTTCTACATCCACGTAATAGAATCCAACCCTGTCTCGGTATTGCGGTTGAAGTTCCTCCAAAACAGGAACGACCTCTTTACAAACGTGACAGGATTTTCTCGAGAAAATAACGAGACAGGAATCCTCATTATCATAGATGATTTTTTCGAAACTATTTGCATTTAGTTGTTCTAAGGACATATTTTCCACTCCTTTAAAATAGTTCATATTGACACAAATTATAAACCATTACTCTCTCAAAGAAGTCTTAGATGAATTTCCGTTTTATAAATAACAAGAATAAAAGCAGGCTATTCCACGAAGTCAAGTTTAAGTGAATTAGCCTGCCTTCTATATTACATTTCTTCGGTTAAAATCTGATAGATTGGTCCACCTTCACAGTGGGCAGGCATTCTTACGCCTACTAATGTTGCAATAGTCGGTGCAATATCAACTTGTCTAATGGTTCTAACGGTTGTAAAGTTTTCTTTAATTCCTGTCCCTGCAGCTAAAAAAATTGGGGAAACAGAAGTATCGAAAGCACCCTCTACTGTGGATAACCCATCACCGTGTAAACGACTATATCCCTCATCTACAGTGAAGAAGATATCACCACACTGCGGACCGTTTGTTCCTAATACGACAGCGTCTTTATTCCGCATTGCCAGCCCGATAACACGCTCTCCTTTATATCTATAAGAGTACAGGTCAGACATAATCTTTCTTTCCAATTCATATTTGTCCGCCCGGTCAACAATGCCATGGGCATCACGGCCTTTTAAGTTGATATATATATAGTTACTTCGAGTCTGAACAGCGGTTGTCTTTTCCCAATCTACTTCTTTCAAAGTTTTACCGTTTGCATCCTTTTTCATTACGGTATAACCGAGTTCCTCCATTACCTGTACATTCATACCGCCATATTCACCGATTTGTGGTGGAAATTCTTCCCCGACCAGTAAACCATGGTCAGCAAGAATCATGATTGTCCATCCTTCATCTAACAGATGTAAGAATTCGCCCAAATATTTGTCTGTCTGAATGTAAAACTTCCGGATAAAGTTCTGATTTACTTCAGGGTCAGTATAGCTCCAGCGCTCCAGATTTTTCGCTAAATGCCAAAACATATGACCTGCACAGTCAATGTTATGCAAATGACTGAATACTACCTGGTAATCCCGGTTTTTAATTAAATGATTTAAAGCCTTTGCTTGCCATTGACTATAGGAATCCCAGGCTGGTTCATAAACATTCTCAACCAGGTAAGCATCTTCTCCCCCAACCAAGCTAACAGGCTGAACCGGTCCAACATTTTCTACGATATCTTTTAACAATTCTTTTGGATGCCATAATTTATCCTGGGCAATATCCAATGCATTACTGATCCACAGTTTCACCGATGTACCATCGGTCGAAAGCTCCAGGAGTTTCATAGAACGGCAGGCGGGTTTTAATACACCCTCTTTATTAATGTCATCTACAATACCGGAAACCATTTTCCCGAGTTCTAATACTACGATTGGCTTCTCAGCCTTCTTATTTTTATAAATTGCTATGCGGTCATAGATGCCATCAGAATTCTTTAAAATCAGGGTGGGTCGTCTTACAATACCATCAGACGTTAAAATAGTAAATTCTTTGGCATCTGCCGGTGCAGCTGCCCATCCTTGTGCATTTTTCAACGGGGAGTTGACTACGTCATAATGAGGAATACTTTCAATAACCATTTCCATGTTTTCTGGTCCCATGATATATTCACGGATTTCACTGCCTGACATAGCAGCTTCACCATACCATAATTCCATCATATCGGTAGCTGGTTCTTCTTCTTCCTCAGTAATAGCACTCAGATCGGAAATCATGCAGCCGGTACCGGCGGGACGTTCAACTTTTGGAGCATATATTAATTCTGTAATTTCCTCATTAGCAGCGATAATCTTTTCCCAATCAAGTTGTGCCACACCCATGTTAACAGAACCCGGCTGTGTTCCATCAACTACGTTTAAATTTGGGTTGTCACTGGTGGGAGGCCAAGCGGAACCGGGCCAATGCCATACTAATGTTTTCATACCGGCCTCAGAAGTTACATTCCATAACTGCTCAGCTTCACAGTTTCTGGAATCCATATTATAGACAACAGCGTCCAAGCTCTTTGGGGACTGTCGCCAAAAGCAGGTAATCCCGTGTGTTCCAGGATAAGCACCTGTCGCTAAGGTCGTCCAGCATGCAGGTGTAATCGTTGGCAGGGCACCTAAGTGGGATAAGTCTTCTCTTGCCGAGCCTTTTTCTATAAATTTTTGTAAGTTTGGCATTATTCCTTCGGCCAAGAACTTCCGGGTTACTCTGGGATCCATCCCGTCGACCCCTAATACCAATAATTTCTGGGTTAAAGCTTCTCTTTTCATTATTTGAATCACAACTCCTCAAATGGTTTGAACCGAGTGGAAATTTTCTTACGGAATTGCTTTATTTTAGTAATGAGAAGAACTAAAGTAATTAGCTCGTTCTCCTCATTACTATTATTAATAGTTAGTTATTCGGCCATTACTTAAGGATTGACACCATACTCTTTTTCAGTTTCTTCTACTATAGCTCGTAATTCTGCTTGAACACTTTCCGGCAGGTGCTCCGGCTTATAGTCTTCGAGTATGGATCTAGCCACTTCGTAGGCTCTTTCTGAAAAATCTTTACCACCATCAGCCAGCCAGACATCTCTCATTCGGCGGTCAATAACACTACTTTTTGACTGAGAACGCATGTGTTTGAAGGTATGCTCTTGACCAATAAAGTTACCAGCGGTACCTACCTCTTTAATAACATCTATTGCCAGAGTTTCATCAGACACACTTATCCCACAGACAGCTTTTTTAATCATCCTAGCCATCTCATTATCCATCACCATTTGTGCATAGTCATAGGTGATACCGAGTTCCAACATACCTGCGCCATAGATCAGGTTGGACCCTGCCAACGCTGTCAGCATAGCGGTAATTGTGAACTCATGAGATGCTTGGGCATCCGGGAGTTTGCTGTCTACCTAGCCACCGGCTACCCAGCTTGGCAGTAAGTAAAATTGGGCAAGTTTCGCCACACCTGCATTGATCATTCCCAGTTCCGGAGATCCAACCGGTGCCGTAGCAAAACGCAGATCCATGATTGTCGTTGAACTACCATAGATAACCGGTGCTCCCTTGCGGGTTAGCTGACTTAAGACGATGCCACTTAAAACTTCAGCATTGTGGGTTACAAGACTGCCTGCTAAGGTAATTGGAGAGGTAGCTCCAGCCATAGCCATTGATAGTACATTTACTGCTATACCAGCCCGTGCCCCCTCAATAATCACTTCTGTACAGTGGCCTACTAATTGTAACGGGCTTGTCGGACAGACATTGCAAGAGAAGATTGGTCTTTCCCGCAGCTTTTCTTCTCCACCGACTATGGCAGCAGCCATCTTCAGAACCTTTTTAAAGTTTTTCCCACCTTCAGTACCGATAAATACATGCTTAGAAGTATTATTGAAGATAACCTCGGCATTATGAACGACCGCTGCCTCTGCCGGCACATCCTGAGGAGCCACCGGACGTAAAACTGCATCCATCTCACTCATTGCATCACAGAAGCGCGAAATATTGGCTACATCCTGCTTAGTAGTCTTCCGATACTCTTTGGTATACGGGTCGATGATTGAGACCCCTTCGCCAAAATTAATAAAGTGAACTCTTTTACCGCCCAGTATAATATCATGTTTAGGATTTCTACCTGCCAAAAGAATTGTATTGGGGGCTGAGCGAATAGCATCCTCTACGATGTGAGGAGGAATTTTCACGACTCGCGTTTCGAAATTTACATTTGCCCCTCCGGCAGCGAAAATTTCTAAAGCTTCTTTAGACTCAACTTTAATTCCTGTTTTCTCCAAAACTTCAAGGGTTCCACTGTGGATATCATAAAGTTCATTCTCCGAAAATATATTGAGTCCGAAGCCCTCAAATTTCGAAATTCCTGCTTGAACTTCACTTCTCAATTCTTCCACCTCCATGATTTTCCTATAAATTTTCGACTCAATATTAGTACCTAATTAGTTTAAGTACATGGCAGCCATTTCTTTAGCTGCCATGGCATCTGCACAATAACCATCAGCTCCGACTTCATCAGCAAAACTTTTAGAAACCGGTGCTCCACCAACAAGAATTTTAACTTCGTCACGCAGACCTTCCTTCTTAATCAGATCAATAGTTACCTTCATATTAAGCATGGTTGTGGTTAAGAGCGCCGATAAACCGACGATTTTAGCATTATGCTCTTTAATAGCAGCCACAAACTTCTCGGGCGATACATCAACACCCAGATCCACTACATTAAAGCCACCGCTCTCCATAATCATCACAACTAAGTTCTTGCCAATGTCGTGGAGATCTCCGGCAACAGTACCAATGATAATCGTTTTGCTTACAGCAATGTCTGCCCCTGTCAGCAACGGTTTTACAATATTCATACCCTCAGATAAAGCTTTAGCAGACATCATAACCTCCGGTACATACATTTCGCCCGCTTTAAATTTTGGGGTAACAATGTCCATACCAATCAGTAAACCTTTAGAGATAATTTCCATGGGGTTGCCACCAGCATCCACCATTTTTTGGGTTAGGTCTTTTACTGCAGCAGCATTTCCTTTGAACACATAATCGGCCAATTGATCAAAATCACTCATCTTATAATCCTCCTTAAGATTACTAAATAGATTCTCAGCAATTTCTCATACTACAAATTAATAAATCTTACCAAATAAATAATATTATAAATAGATTTCATTGTATAATTCCGTCTATTTATGCCGGGCATAAGTTGAAGTAACCTCAGTGAGAGTTCTATTAATGGGCCTTAGCCTTCTCGATAAACTTTAATATAGCTTTATCGATTGCCGTATCGAGTAAGGATTCAGGCGCATTTTGCAGTATTTGTTTATATCTGCGATTAGCACGAATCACGACATCTTCAGAGCCGGAGCTCTTCCAATCACTGTAATTGCCCCAGTCCGAAACTGTGGGAGTCCACAGGGAACGGAATTTTTCGAAGGTACTCATGTGGGATAAATAGGTCCCGGTATGCCCCACCTCTTGAATAACATCAACCGACAATGCTTCATCCGAGGTGTCAATCCCCTGAGATATCCGCCTCACTCTTCTGATTAGTTCTTCATCGATTACGAACTTCTCATAGGAGGTAGTCATGATAGCATCTAATACGCCTAAACTTTGTACCGACATCTGAGCCCCGCTCATCATTCCCATCAATAAACTTTGCATAGTTTCATACCCTGCCTGGCAATCCACTGTCTTAGAATGTGTGATTCCTGACATAGTTCTCACCGGCAAATGATAGAAATCCAAGCCCATTTGCAAGCTGGCAGTATTAATTAACATGGCTTCTGGCGATCCCGCTGCATAGGTAGCCTCTTTCATATATCCTGAGGTGGAAGCAGTAGCATAAACCAAAGGAGTACCAGGATTCACCAATTGAACCAAAACCAATCCTGCGATAGTTTCTGTATTTTGCAAGACCGCCGTTCCCAACAGTGATATTGGTCCGCTGACTCCTGCCATAATGCAAGGTGCAAGCAGTATAACTTGATTGCGCTTAGCATATTCGATCATAGTTTCCAACGTATCAGGAGCATAGGCTAAAGGACTTAGAGAATTTACTAAAACTGCTGTACAGTGGTTCTCTAATAAGAATCCCGGTTGACCCAGGGCAATCTCAACCATATCCAGTTGTTCGCGAACTTGCTGAGTATTAGCGCAGAATCCGATGATTGGTTTCTCTGTGTTTTTTAAAGCCTCGTACATCATAAGTAAATATTTATCGTTGCTGTTAACATCACTGGGATCAACTGGGATTGTGCCTGCCAGGTCAACCACATCGCTGGCCTGACACAGTTTTTGGATATTCGCATAATCCTCGAGAGTTGCCTCACGACGTCCCCTATCCAAGTCTTGAATATAAACCGGACCTACATTAGGCTGTATCAAAAAACCTTCACCAACGGTGATAGAATATTTTTCATTACGAGCACGCATGCGGAAAGTGCGTGGAGCGGTTGCTAAGGCTTGATCTACCATCTCACGAGAAATAAAAACCGTTTTATTTTCAACCCTAGCCCCATTTTTCTTGAAGATTTCGATAGCTTCCTCACTATGAAATACTACCCCTGTTTCACGAAGAATTTTTAAAGTTGCTTCATGAACCCGCAATAAATCATCCTTCGTTAATACTTCCAGCTTTGATTTTAAAGCCATTATTACACCCTCTCTTATCATAACTTAACTCGAACCTCAAGGTATTAATTAGCCTTAGACCCTTAAAGCCCCTAAGTCAACTTGACTTAAGACAGAGTCAACTTGACTTGCTATAAATAGCTTAAGAATTTCCCAAGTTTTAGATGCAATTACACCACCTCTCCGTATTCCCGGTTCCAAATATCCCACCGATTCTCCCATAACTGATTCAGGTACATACGATGGTATGGCTTAAACAATTTATTCAATTTAACACTTAGGGAACTCACATAAATTATAATGCAATTTTCATGCCGTCATAAGATTTTGAATTGCCAAACATAAAAATATTCTCATAAAGCATAATGCCGCTAAATATTAAAGCTTAAAGCCTCTATCTAGTGTATTATTCCAAATAATAGCGTACAATATATCCCCTTTCTTGAATCTTTGACATGAAACGCTAGAATATTGCAAGTCATAGTGACTTATATATTCCAGCGTTGCAGGATTTTACGTCATCTTAACGAATAAATCTAATCATCAAATAATTTTGCATTTTTATACTAACTCTCTATGTAATGACTAGTAAGTGATGTAATACATATTATTTTTTCTGATTACGCTTTTATGACATAGCAAAAAGGGAGTTGTCGAAATTGGTAGATATTAACGAAAACAATCTGGAGAGAGAAGAATTAAAAATGATATTAGACAATTCATTTGATGAGATTTTTGTTGTCAACAACAAGGGAATCGTAACCTATGTAAACGAAGTATGCAAGAAACATTATGGTTTAGCCCCTTCCGAGATCATAGGGAAAAACTTCAACTATTTATTGAATGAGGGATACTATTCGCCTGCACTTGCCCCCATTGTTTTTAGAAACAAACAAACCGTTACAGTAGAACAACAAACCAGATCCGGAATCAAACTGGTTGTGACTGCTACTCCGGTTATTAATGAGAGTGGTGAAGTTGAATTCATTGTTATGAACAGTCGCGATATCACTCAAATTGAACAGTTGAAACAGGACCTAGATGAAACTAAAAAACTCGTTAAACATTATAAGAGCAAAGTTGATGAATTAAGCCAGCAAGTTAGTTATTTTAAAGGATACTCTTTTCGGGATGAGAAAATGAAGTTGTGCTTAGAAGTTGTACAGAGGGTAGCCCTGGTAAATTCAACGGTCTTAATCCTAGGGGAATCTGGGACTGGAAAAAACGTCTTAGCAATGGATATTCATAAAATCAGCGATCGAAAAGATGGGCCCTTTATTTGTATTAACGGTGCTACTATTCCCGAGCACCTTTTAGAATCAGAGCTATTCGGTTATTGCAGAGGTGCTTTTACTGGAGCAGACAAGTACGGAAAGGTTGGTTTAGTCGAACTGGCAAACGGCGGAACTCTATTTCTTGACGAAATCGGCGAAATTCCCTTGGGTATTCAAGCAAAGTTGTTAGAGCTTATTCAGGAGCATAGATTTATTCCCGTCGGCGGAAAAGAGCATAAGAAAATTGACATACGAATTATTGCAGCAACAAATCGAAATTTAGTTCAGTTAATTGAAGAAGGTAAGTTCCGCGAGGATCTATATTACAGGTTGAGCGTCATCGAAATCGATACTCCCCCCTTAAGGGACAGATCCGAGGATATTCTTCCATTATTACAGTTCTTCATAAATAAATACGATTTAATGTATAAATACTCTCATAAGTTCGATAAGCAAACTCTTACTATCTTAAAAAATTATTCATGGCCTGGCAACATTCGTGAAATGGAACACCTAGCAGAACGGTTGGTAGTTACAATTCCGGAAGGGAATATTTTACCTGAACATTTACCCAGCAAAATTTTTAAAATACCTTCTGTCCCATTAAATACAAACATGCTGCAAGACGAGCTGTCGAACTGGAAGAATCTCAAGAAATCAAGTGATGAAGCGGCAATCATAATTAGATTATATAACATGCTGGGAAGCTCTTATAAAGTTGCAACCACTTTGAATATCAGCCAGAGTAAAGTAACTCGGATTGTACGTAACTATAAACAAAGCTGTACTACCGGCCAAGAAACTTAAAAGCAATTACAAGAGTTATATACAAAACTTGGCCATGACCAAGCCACCAGCGCATGTGGCATCTTTAGAGAGTGCGCCACGGATGGCCAAGTCTTCCGACTATTTCTAGAAATGAGCTTGGTATGCAGGCGGAGGTATTTTATGAGATTGGAACAATTATCCCTTTTAATCGAAGTAGCTAAATACAACTCTATAACTCTGGCTGCAGAACACGCCTTTATTACCCAACCGGCAGTCAGTTCATCGATTAGCAAACTTGAAGACGAACTAGGAACAGCACTATTCAAACGTACTACCCAAGGCGCTTACCCGACAGCAATCGGTGAGATGATTATTGAAAAAGCACGTTATATTCTGGATACGGTTGAGGAAATTAAACAGATCGCCAACACCTCGGATTTAACTGGCAGCCTATCGGTCGGGATAATACCCAGTATGGGTGACAAGATAATACCACACGTTTTATATCTCTTGAAAAATAAGCATCCTAATATTAATATTGTCTTGACAGTAGCTGAGTCAATAACTATTCTGCAAAATATCCAATCTGGCAAGAATGATCTTGGGATTGTTCTTTTAACTGAAGAAATCCAAGGAAAAGACATTTGCAGAGAGGAATTATTCTCAGATGAATTTTTGATATATGCCGGAAAAGATTCTCCTCTCTCAGCAAAAGAATCAGTCACTTTGAAAGAAGCGCTTGAATATCCCTTTGTTGCCTATAATGACGAATTCACAAAGAATAATGGGGGCATTACAAGTATCTTGAAACAGTACGGCGAACCAAATGTGGTGTTTAGGTTCTGTAATTTTGAACTCATCAAAAGAGTCGTTTCTCAAGGAATTGCTATCTCCTTCTTTCCTAAGTTCATGTCGACTAACGATATATACTTGCAATCAGGAGAAATAATACCTATTCCCATTAGTGATGTTAGTCTAGGGATAACCGTTGGATTAATAAGGTCGACCCGATACGCTGTTTCTCAAGTAGAAAAAGAGTTTATAGAAGCCCTTAACTCCATGTGTAAAATTACCGCACCCATTTCAAAATAGTAACTAAAACACAAGAAGCAACCTCATTATTTATTTGACGGCAAAAGACGGCTTCTGGCAGAAGCCGCCTTTTACTATTTTCCGGGCTGGTCTTACTTCGACAGCCCCGTATCATTAGTCTTCTTCCGGATAATCGACAGCTTGCACTTTACTCTCTCCGCCGAAATCCTCCTTGAGCATCTTGCATAGGGACAGCCCTAAGATGATGATAATAAATATAATGGGTATGCTGGTGGCAACAGATGAAAGCTGAACTACCGGCAACCCCCCAACCATCATGATAGCCACCCCGATCACAGCAAGGAGTGAACACCAGAAAAATCTTGTCCAGCGGGGAGATTCCTGATCACTCCTAACCTCTTTGCAAGCAATCATGGAAATAATGAACGCATTGGAATCAATGGTAGTAGCTTGGAAAATAAGCATTACAAATAAGAAATAGGGAATCACTATTTGGGTTAAGGGTAAGGTATTTAAGACTTGGCTAATCATTGCCCCGGCACCGGCCTCCACCATAGTCTTATCAAGTGCTATCCCTTGATTAAGCTGAAGATCTACTGCATAGGTGCCGAACACTAAGAAGAACAGTGAACAGCCGATTGTCGTTATAACCATCATATTTATAACAACGTTTTTAATCGTTCTCCCCTTGGAGATCCGGGCAACAAATAATCCAAAATACATGGCCCATGCTGCCCACCAGGCCCAGTAAAATACTGTCCAGTCCTGAGGAAAACCGGATTTGGTAATCGGATCTGTATATAAACTCATCCGTAAAAAGTTAGTAGCCCAAACCCCTAAGCTGTCAACATAAAAAGATAACATAAATAAGGTGGGGCCTACAAGCATAACAAACGCTAATAATCCCATACATAACCAACTATTTAATTCCGACAATCTTTTAATTCCGCTATTTAAACCGGCGTAAGCACTATAAGCAAATACCGCTGCAACCACCAGTGTGACCCCAACTTTTACCGTCATAGTATCCTCAATACCCAGCATATTGGCGCTTACAGCCGACATCATAGGTACAACCGTTCCTAAGGTTGTTCCTAATCCGCCTACCAGACCGATAATAACAAAGATATCGATGACTCTGCCAAGCCATCCGTCAACCCGGTCCCCTAATATTCCCCTGCAAGCATAGCTTGGGTAGAAGTAGGGTTTTTTTCTTACGTGAATCATGTAGGCAAAGGCGATGGCCCCTGGGACAAAGATAGCCCAGGCCGAAACACCCCAGTGAAATATTCCATAAGCAATAGAAAATTGCGCAGCTTGCGCTGAAAAGGCCTCACCCCAGTAAGGAGGCCACTTAAGGTAAAAAATAGGCTCGGCCATGGACCAATAAACTAAACCTGCTCCAACACCGCCTGTGAACATCATCGATATCCAGCTGAAGTCTGAGAATTCTGGTTTATCATCTTTTCCGCCCAATTTTACATTGCCATATCTGCCAAAAGCTAACCAAAGTGAAAACAGTACACAGCCCAAAGCAAATAATAACCATAACCAGTCCAAATTATAGGTTATAGCTTTTAATATAGTTGAAACATAGGGTTTCAGTTCTGTACCAAAAATAAGCATGGGAGCATATAACAGGACACATAAAATAGCACTGCCCCAGAAAACAACAGGATTAATAAGAGCATATATACTTTTAGATTTAGGTATCTTTTCCAGATTCTCTTGTAACAAGTTTTTCACCCTTTCTTGTGATTCAATCTGAAATACCAGGTTTAAGAAGATAAGTCAGCTGATAAATTCCACGTGTCATCTATAGTATTTCATTACCTCAAATGACCATCAAAACCTCCTTTTATAAAATGCTTAACTTCTGTCCCACTACTTTGATTGCAAATTCTTTGCCAATTATCACATAATTTAATATGTTATCTCAGAAAGTTTAATAAAAGTCGACTATGTACGTATTTCAAGGATTTATGCCAAACTCTCAGGCCCTATTTATCAAACACTTGAAAATCCTTAACTCGGAGTAATATAAGGATTAGAACTTTTCCATCACAAATTATTAAGTCTCGGCGACTCATTTAAGTCACCGAGACTTAAATGAGTCACCAAGACTTAATTTTCGGAGTATTGCTATAAGTCAAGAAAATTTAACTTGACTGTCAATTTTGAATTGAAACATCCAAATCCATTAACGGAGAATGCGCTTAGATAACATCTATCTTTTTTTCTTTGAAGAAGCAACTTCTAGAGTTTTATGTCGACTCTGTACGACTAAAAGACGCCCTAATAAGCCAATAGCACTCACAGCCAATCCCAGAACCAAACCAATCCAATAACCCGTTGCCCCGAGGGAAGTAGTATTAGCCATATAGTACCCTGCCGGTAATCCAATAACCCAATAGGATATGCAAGCCATGAGGAATGTTACATTCACATCCTTATAGCCTCGAAGCGTTCCCTGGATCGGAGCAGCAATGGCATCTGATAATTGGAAGAATACAGCATATATCAGGAAATGTTGGGCCATTTGAATCACAGCAACTTCCCGAGAATATAAGGCAGCCACTTGCTCCCTAAAGAGTAACAGGATTACAGCACAAATACTGGCCATTCCAATTGACATTACCATACCAAGATAGCTGTAGTGACGAGCATCCTTATCCCTTTTAGCACCAACCTCAAACCCCACTAAAATAGTTAAGGCAGAGGAAATGCTTAATGGCACCATATAGAGCATAGTAGCAAAGTTCATTGCCGCCTGATGAGCTGCGATAGTCACAGTATCAAATGTACTCATAAGTAAAGCAACTACTGCAAAGATACTAGTCTCGATGAAAATAGCAAACCCAATTGGCAAGCCAATCTTTAATTGATCTTTCCATTCTTTAAGTGATATACCATAAAAATGTTTAAACACCTGAAATGAGGCGAAGGATTTTTGACTGTTAATAATCGTGTATGTAATAAGCGCCAAAAACCAATAAGTAAGTGCCGATGCTACACCAGCCCCAACACCGCCTAAGGCTGGAAAACCAATTTTCCCAAAAATAAGAACATAATTCAGGGACACGTTAATTGGTAATGACAATAGGGCAATCATCATAGTTACTCTGGTTTTCCCCAACGCATCGATAAATACCCGCAAAACTTGATATACAAAGAGTGCCGGAATTCCACAGGCAAGTGCCAACAAGTAACTGCGTGAAATTCGAAGTACGTTATCCTCCAACCCCATGAGCGAAAGAATTGGATCTAAAGCAAAGGCCCCTCCGGCTATAACTAGAGTTGAAATCAACAATGCTAAATAAATCCCCTGCATTACTTGGAAAGCTATATCTTCTTTATGCCTCGCCCCAATTAATTGAGCAACAATCGAAGTTACAGCTACGAAAATTCCGCCTATACCAGCACCTATGGGCACCCATACGCTGGAACCGATTGCAACTCCCGCCAAATCTGGAGTGCTTGCTTGTCCAGACATGACCGTATCAAAAAAACTCATAGAAAACATTGTAACTTGTGCAACCAGGATAGGCCACATAATCGCGAACAATTGTCTAATCTTTTGCAGGAGCGAAAATGTCTGTTTCATGAGGTCTCAATTTCAAACTTCAATTTAGCTTCTGACTGATCTTCCCAGATCAAATAGGCCGAAAAAGACTTTCCCGATTTCGATTTAAAACCTTTAATCAACGGAGTCTTCCCCTTCTTCAACAAGCTTTTGATTTGATTTGGAGTAAGCACCTTACCACAGATCGGAGTTTTCCAGAGGACAAAATGACATCCTTGTCTCCAATTCGAACACCCAAACCCCTTCTGGCCTTCGATCACCTCTCCACCGCACTTAGGACAGTTCCCTAATGCCAGCACTTGACTCTTGTTTGTTACTTTATTTTCATCGACCTGCTTCGAGGACTCTCTAACCTTATTTTCTTTCTTACGAGCAGTTCTTGCTCTTGGCTCCTCTTTTCCTTTACCCTTTATTGAAGCATGTGCCGTCGGTGCAAGAGCCAGAGGGGTTTTACCGTGTCGTTGTTCGAAGGAACGCAGTTCCTTAATAATTCGTCCGATTGCATCTTCTACTTCTGTCATATACTGTTCAATGCTTAGTTCTCCTTTTTCCACTTTAGAAAGATCAAACTCCATTTGTCCGGTCATTTCCGCACTGATAAGGAGCTGAGCCT
Source organism: Desulfosporosinus shakirovi (assembly GCF_020595055.1). Classification (GTDB taxonomy): domain Bacteria; phylum Bacillota; class Desulfitobacteriia; order Desulfitobacteriales; family Desulfitobacteriaceae; genus Desulfosporosinus; species Desulfosporosinus shakirovi. Next base: position 60,856 of record NZ_JAJDOO010000009.1, read on the forward strand.
GAGGAAGTTTTTCCTTAATCAGTCGAATAAGTTCGACCCCTTTTTCTGTGGGTTTCAAAGCCTTATGATCCTGCAGTATGTATCCCCTGTCAATTAAATTTTCCATAATAGCCGGACGAGTCGCCACAGTACCTAACCCTTTCCCTTTCAATTGCTGACGGAGCACCTCATCATCAATCTGCTTGCCTGCACCTTCCATGGCTTTGAGAAGGTCTCCTTGGGTAAAGCGTTTTGGCGGTTTTGTGCTCTTTTCCTCGCTGAAAACACGTTTTGTCTGCACATCTTCTCCCTTACTCAAGGGAGGCAGCGCTGCGTTCTCATCCTCTGTCTGCTCCCGCTTGTCCTTCTTCTTGCCTTTTTTGACACCCTCATCCTCTAAATCATCTGGGTCGTAAATTTTCTTCCATCCCAGGCTTAATAATACCTTGCCTTTGGTTCGAAAAGATTCACCCTCGATCATTGTTTCTACATCCGTCTGATGATATTGAGCAGGAGGAAACCAAACAGCCAGAAAACGTCGAACGACTAAATCATAGAGGTTCTGTTCTTCACGATTGAGCTTGTGAATGGCGACTTTTTCAGTCGTCGGAATGATGGCATGATGGGCAGTGATCGTATTGATTACGCGTTTACCTTTAGGCACACCTAATAGACTGGCTTCATCTGCCAACTTCGAATAGGGCTCTTGATGTACCGCTTTAAGATGATCCGGCAACTTTGGAACCATGTCTTCGGAGAGATAAGCACAATCAGTCCGTGGGTAAGTAATAGCTTTTTTCTCATAGAGTGACTGGGCTAATTGGAGAACCTTTTCCGCACTAAACCCATATTTTTTGGAACCAGCAATCGTCAGCGAGGTCAGATCAAAGAGCAGGGGCGCAGGCTCCTGTACGTTTTTTTGTTCTATTTTAGTAACTCTTCCTGTTTTTCCTTGAGTTTTGGCTACGATCTTCTCGGCGACTTGAGGATCTGTAATCCGTTTTGAGTCCTCGCTTGGATCAAACCATTTACCGAGATACTCCCCATTTGCACTCGAAAATTCAGCCCTTACTTCAAAGAACGGCTGAGCAACAAAGCCTTCAATTTCCCATTCTCGCTCGACAATCAACGCAAGTGTCGGTGTCTGTACTCTCCCTATAGAAATAACATTGGGTTTTTTCCTTACAGCATCGAAACTCCCAAATAAGGCGGTGAACCCTTCCGTCAGATTCATTCCGAAATCCCAATCTGCAAGGGCACGGCCATTTCCGGCAGCTGCCAGTCCTACCACCGATTCTGCGGATCGAAGGCTTTTTAATCCTTCTCGTATAGCTGCAGTTGTCAGCGAGGAAATCCACAGCCTCGACAAGGGCTTACTGCACTTAGCCGCATCCCAGACTTCTTGAAAAAGCAACTGCCCCTCCCTGTCAGCATCCGTTCCGCAAATAATCTCTCCAATGTCTGAAGACCTTAACCAATTTTGGATTACTTCATATTGTTTAGCCGCTCCGGATTTAACCACCCGACGGAAGGCCTGCAAACTGGGCAGCACCGGTAAACGATTTAAACTCCAGCGTTTACCTACTCGATCCAAATCCATATATGCTTCAGGACGCTCCAGCTCTAAAAGGTGTCCATAGCACCATGTAATCACATACTTTTCATTTTCCAGGTATCCGTCGCCTCTTCCTCTTACTCCCAGGGCTGCAGCATATTCCCGAGCTTGTGAAGGCTTTTCTGCGATTATAAGTGTTCTTTCCATTCCTAAGCCTCACTTTATACATAACTATCTAAACTTGTTGCCATATAACATGATGAAGTCTAAATACACTTAACAATGTGTTTGATAGATAGTCTAATCTCAAACCATTATATCTTAACACATAGATATTTTGTAGGATACGGGGGCAACTTTTATCTCTGAACGACTGATCCTTCCTATCTTAGAAAGGCGAATATATAAGAAACAGAAAAAAGGTGCTGATCATATCTCTACGGTCAGGCACCTTCTAAGTGAACTCGTTCAGCTAAAGCTGAACATCGAGACTTCGGAGACGTAAGTCTCCAGTGAAGACTATCGCTGTAAGCGCACGGCCCATAATAAAATACTATTGCGCTAAAGATAGACGTATGCCAAATGCGCATAATCCATAGACCAGTACATCGGTGCCGTAGGATGGATTCTACCTCCTTCGCCACTAAGTGTTTTCACAAGGGACACCCACATATAGAAGCGGACTATATTCCTCATTTCAAGCTTCTGAACTCCAAGACCCTAGATAAGCTGCCTGCTCTTCAGTTAATTTATCAATTGATAAACCTAGGGATTGAAGTTTCAACATTGCTACTTTTTCGTCTATTTCTGTATTGACTTGATAGACTTTAGGCTCTAACTCCTCATAATTCAAAGCAATATATTCTAAAGACAGAGCTTGTAAAGCAAAGGTCATATCCATAACTTCTGCCGGATGCCCATCTCCGGCAGCCAGATTAACTAATCGGCCATCGGCCAGTACATATAAGTTTTGGCCGTTAGGAAGGGTGTACTCAGTAATATTAGTTCGAGCTGTTCTTTCGGAGACAGAGATCTCTTTTAATTGGGCTACATTAACTTCAATATCGAAGTGTCCCGCATTACACATAATCGCACCGGATTTCATAACAATAAAGTGCTCCTTATTGATTACATTCATATTGCCGGTAACCGTTATAAAGAAATCCCCGTGCTTTGCTGCTTCAACCATAGGCATTACTTCGAATCCGTCCATCAAGGCCTCGTTTGCTTTAATAGGGTTAATCTCGCAAATGATTACTCGCGCTCCTAATCCTTTAGCCCGCAGAGCAACTCCTTTACCACACCAGCCATACCCAGCAACTACGGCTGTTTTACCAGCCACAACTAAGTTCGTCGTACGCATGATTCCATCCCAAACGGATTGTCCGGTACCATATCTGTTATCAAACAAATATTTGCATTGGGCGTCATTTACAGCTACCATCGGAAACTTAAGGACCCCGTCACGAGCCATTGAATGCAAACGTAAAACACCGGTTGTCGTCTCTTCGGCTCCGCCCTTAACTTTCTGCAGGAGTTCAGGGCGAGTTGTGTGGATGGTTGAAACTAAGTCTCCCCCATCATCAATGATAAAATCGGGTTCGGTATCGAGCGCCAACTGCAGATGAGAACTATACTCTTCTTCCGTCGCATTGTACCAAGCATGGGCCCCGATCCCACTTTGAACAAGAGCAGCCACAACATCATCTTGAGTCGAAAGAGGGTTACTGGCAACTACAGTCACCTCTGCCCCTCCAGCTTTAATCACCTGAGCGAGATAAGCAGTCTTTGCTTCCAGATGCAAACAAATTACAACTTTCTTTCCTGCAAAAGGCAATTGTTTTTCAAATTCATTACGTATACTGTTAAGCACTTGCATTCGAGGAATGACCCAATCAATTTTCCTCTGTCCTTCTGATGCTAATGATAAATCTCGAATCGTAAATTTTAAATCCATTCTATGATTACCTTCTTTCTTGCTTCTTATTAAGGAACTAGAATTGAAGTGTGTTCGACACTACTCAATTTTAATTCAAACTAAAATACCGTATGGTAAGTATCTATTATATGCAATTCAAGCAATTATGTGTTGTCCTTACTAATTATACTCTAAAATCGTGAATTTCTTCAACAATCTTTAGATCGCTCTATTATATATGGTATATCGCAAATAAACAAAGTGGGAGTCTTCTTTGAATTGATCAATGACTCGTTTGTCACTTTTGTCCATAACCTTGCAGATAGAAATTACGCATTCCGTCAATATCCCCTTGGGATAACTCAATTGCTCCACCCATCATTTGCGCCAGAAGAACGATTTGTGCAGATTTTTCAACAACTTGACATACTTTCAGTGCTTCATCTAAATCGCGCCCTACCCCCAACATACCATGGTTAGCTAACAAAACTGCATTTCGGCCTTCAAGTGCTTTAACTGTATTGATGCCCAGTTGCTCCGTTCCGGGTAATGCGTATTCATTGACCCTTACATTGCCGCCTGCTATCTGGACTAAGTCTTCAATTGCTCCCGGAATTTCTTTTCGCGCGACGGCCATTGCAGTTGCATAGGCACTGTGAGTATGTACAATAGCCTTGGCATCCTCACGTGCTTTATAAATCGCTAAATGCAAAGGAACTTCAATAGAAGGCTTTCGAATACCATTAATTATATTTCCTTCTAAGTCCATTATTACAATATCTTCAGGCACTAAGTCATCGTAATTCATTCCCGTAGGAGTAATCGCTATGTAATTCTCTCCAGAAATCCGACAACTAATATTCCCCCAAGTCCCAACCGTTAGCTTCGTTGCAAGTATTTCTATCCCCTTTTCGATCACTTTTTTGCGAGCAGTCAATAGTTGATTCATTTCTTAGCCTCCTTTGGAATACCTTCAAAAAGCTCTACATTCCTTCATCAGAAAGGAAAGGCTTTTCTTAAATATTGCAATTTATATCCTAAACCGATACCCTGCGCCCCAAACCGTTTCTACATATTGAGGATTTGATAAATCGCTCTCAATTTTTTCGCGTATTCGAGCGATATGAACTGTGACTGTGGCAGAGTCACCTAAAGCATCCAAACCCCAAACGCGTTCAAATAACTCCTCACGCCCAAAAACCCTGTTAGGATTTTGAGCTAAATACAAGAGTAAAGCATATTCCTTCTGGGCCAGGTTAACTTCCTTGCCGAGAGCAAAAACTCTGCGTGAATCCTTATCGATTTTAAGTCCGCGAATCGTCAAAAGGTTTGACTTCTTTTCCCCTTCGCTAAACCGAAGTTTGAGCCTCTCGTAATTTTCCAAATGGGCTTTTACCCTTGCCACCAATTCGCCTGGACTAAAGGGCTTCGTTATGTAATCATCAGCCCCTAAACTTAGCCCTTTGATCTTGTCAATTTCTTCTTTTTTAGCGGATACTAATATAACAGGTACATCTTTATCTTCTTTCAAGCTGCGTAAAATCTCTAAACCATCCATTCCCGGCAACATAATATCCAGAATGAGCAGATCAACCTCATTCTCTTGGAACCCTCTTAAGCCTTCAATTCCATTGTCATAGATACTAACTTCAAACCCGGCGACTTCCAGATAGTCCTTTTGTAACTCTGCAATACTTGAGTCATCTTCAATGATTAATATCTTCTTGTTCATTGCTTTCCCCCATCATCATGACTTACTGAGCGAGATCATGATACTGGTCCCTTCTTTTCCATGGCTGACAGCCCATACCCTTCCATTATGCCCTTCAATGATCTGCTTTGCAATGGCCAACCCTAACCCGCTGCCTTTGGTTCGAGCTGCATCCGCCCGATAGAATCGATCAAAAATATGAGGTAAGTCTCCTTCATTGATCCCTGAACCATTATCACGAAGCTCAACGATGATACTGGCAACGGTTTCTCTGAGAAAGATGTTAATTTCACCTTGATCATTGCTCATGTACTTACGAGAATTATCCAGAATGTTCATAATGACTCGTTTCATTCTTTCTCGATCTAACAGGACATTTCGCTCATGATTCAGCTCATTGTGAAAGGAAATCAGGATATTATTACTTTCTAACTCCGGTTCATTTTCTATTATACAATGCTGGAAATACTCTGCAATGTCTACACTCTCAAAATCAAAAGGAATCTGGTTTAAATCCAGTTTGGCATAAAGTAAAAGATCGTCAATCATTTGATCTATTTGGTGAGCCTTTAAGGCTATAGTCTTTAAATAGCGTTCCATTTTATCCGGATTACTGGCTATCCCATCCAAAATACCTTCTACATAGCCTTTGATGGAGGTTACAGGGGTCTTTAAATCATGAGAGATACTAGAAATGAGCAGCTTTCGATTATCCTCATATTTCAATTGAGTGTGTACTGACTCTTTTAGCTTAATGCGCATAAGTTCCAAATCACGACACAACTCTTGAATTTCCCGATCCCCTTCCTCAACAATCGAGTAGTCGAGATTCCCTTTAGCTATTTCTGCAGCAGCACTTTGCAAGGTATATAGAGGATTAATAATACTTCGTGAAAATTGATAGGAGACAATAATATTCGTTAGCGCAAAGGTAAGTATGAACGTAATAGAAACTAGGGCGATTAAACCTGTAAAACTTGTCTCCCACCGATCTGCAGGCACAAGTAACAGCAAACTTCCCTTAGTGCCTTCTTTATACATAAGATCCGTAACATAGACAGTATATGAAACATCATCGATAACAACAGGTTCGTTCTTTCCCTTTATAGTCCCTGCCGCTAAACTTTTGGCCACTTCAATTTTAGAAAACTTCTTTGAGGAAAATTCCACTTCGTCATCCTTGATCAACATAAGCTCCCCATGAATCTCAGCAAGCTGTTCAAGGAGATATTTCTGATAACTCTCTTCTTCCAAAACCTCGGGTGTCTGTTTCCAGGTGCTGGTTTCATTGATAAGTTTAACCTTGATCATTGACTGTTTTTGTTGATGTTCATAAGAAATCCCGCTTCCGAATAACTTGTCGAAGACAAAAAAAGCAACCAATGCAACTAGAACAGTAATGATCATAGGAATGATTACTGTCGAAGCATTGGCTAAAATCAGACGTGTTTTGAGTTTCATACCGTCACCTTAAAATTCCTTTTTATCAAAGATATAGAACCCTGCCGTAAACAACATGATCCCAGACCCGAGCATAATTAAAAACTGACGCAAAATCTTTAAGATTGGAAAAGAATTTACCAAAAATAGATTATACCAGTCAAGTTGAGTCGTCAAGAACAAACTTGAATACTGAGAAAAAAGTACACCAAGCACTTTTAAGGCAAGGAATGCTAAAACGGATACAAAAAAGACAGCTATTCCGCTCTTGAAGATATTTGCCAACAGGGCAATGGCTAAGGCCAAAACAGTCAATGGAAGCAAGCTCACGAAGTAGGAAAACACAGTTCTGCCCAAGGAATCAAGTGTTGCCGAATTGGTATTAAAGATAAATCCGGCCAGCAGAGAAAAAACAAGGAGCAGAAGAAGGGCTCCCAAGATAAATAAGACAATGGCTGTAATTTTTGCTGTATAGATCTTAAATCGACTGACAGGTCGAGTCAGAGTGATGCGCATACTGTTTTGATTAAACTCACCTGAGAAACTGTCAATTGCAACCAAGGCTGTAAAAAGTGGCAGAATGGTATTGACCACAACCGATAGTACAAGCATTGGAAACTCTACACTGCCCGTTCCTCTAAGTCCAAATCCGCTTCTTACTCCTACAATCACCAATTGCCCAATAACAATTACTGCAAGAGACAGCAAAATGGCAACTAAGACTTTTTTCTTTTTATAGAGCTTCTCCAGTTCATTAAGAAGCGCTGCTTGAAACACGGCCATTTCTCTCTACCTCACTTACAAAGTAATTCTCAAGTGTCGCATAGTTTTTTAAAATCGTTTGAGTGTTTTCGACATTTAATATTTTCCCATTGTAGATTACCCCGATGCGATTACAGGTTAACTCTACATCATGGATCAAATGACTGGAAATTAAAAATGTAGTCTGTTCCTTTTCCGCTAAATGCTGGATCATCTTGCGAATATCAATCATCCCCTCGACATCAAGGCCATTTAAGGGTTCATCAAGAATGACGACCTGAGGTCTCGACAATACGGCTGCCGCAAGTCCCAGGCGCTGTTTCATGCCAAGAGAAAATTTTTTCGTCTTTTCATGCTTAAATTTAAGCATTCCCGTCAGTTCGAGAACCTCATCAATTCGTTTATGATCCACGCCAGGATAATAGCGTGCCAGTTGTCTCAGATTATCAAAGGCACTCAGATAATGATAAGACTCTGCAATTTCAATCAGACAGCCTACCTTTGCCAGGGCCTTCTCATACTCTTCCGTTACACTGTGTCCTAAGATTCTAACATCCCCTTGTTCAGGTCGGATAAGCCCTGTCATAATCTTCATAGCCGTCGTTTTTCCTGCCCCATTCGGTCCAAGAAAACCAAAGATATCCCCTTTGTAGATGTCCAAATTCAGATCGTAAATTCCGCGACCATTTCCATAAGATTTGGTCAGATTCATGATCTCAATAACTTTCTCCATGCTCAACCTCCATCGTGAGAAACTAATGCGACTGCCGGGATATATCCCGGCAGTCATCACCTTTTCGTTGTGACTTACGCTCTTAATCTAAAACTGGACTAAAGGATGAATTAAACATCAAACCACTTCCGAAAGATCCATTGAAATTATCAATATTAAAGTTTACTTGGCCTTCATATTCACTTAGATAGATATGCCCTCGCACTTTATCTCCGGAATCGTTTGTGCCTTCGAAATTCGCACTGGTCTTTTGTTCTTGTTCAAATTTTGCTTCGAATTTAAAACTGCTCAAACTTGCAGCATATTCTTCAAATTCGGGCTTATACTCTGCGTAATATCTACCCGCAACACTCTTTCCGTCTATTTGAGTGATATCTACAAACCGCTCACCGACTTTGACAAATTTGCTGTCTTTCTCAATTATGATGTCGTTTTTAAATTTGCCTACGAACTTTTCAGGATTAGACATCTCAGCGTCTCCATATCTGGCGATGTCCTTAACGACTTTCTTCCCCGTAAGATCAGGCTTGGTGACCGTTGTGGTGTTAATGTCCATCACTTTAACTAAAGCCTCCAGCGATATTTCATGGACAGTCCCTTGCTCATCTTTCCCCGACAACACTGCAGTTCCCAGGATACTTTCCATCACGCCATCTGCGTTTACTTTTGCTGAACCTTTTACTTCTTTGACAAAGACATCCTTGGTCAGACGAGGCATCTTGCTGTTATTCTGATTGCTATTTTGATTATTGAACTCTTGCTTTAACTGAAACGAAGCAACAGCATTGACTAAAGACGGGATTTGCACCTCTGTTAGTGATCCTGTAATTGCTTTGCTTCCATCAGGATTTTCTGTAACTACCACATGATCTTTAAGACTCCCTACAATGGCATCGACTATTTTTTCAAGATCAGCGGCTTCTTCTTCCTTGAAAGGATTAGTAAAAGCCTCGTCTTTTCTTTCTTTGGTAAATTCAGTCACATAGTAAGTCGGGTCACTCTCACTCACCCGAATAATGGTCGTCTTGTCAGAATAGCTCTGAGAAGATCTCTTATCCCCGTTAGCGCTTAAACTTGAAGATATGTTTTCAGAAGCACTATTTTTTCTATCTACCTTTTGAGTTTCGTTACTAGACTCTAACGTCTTTCCATTATCCTTCAAAGCCATAGAATAATCCAGGGTGAAACTGTCAAACTTTTCACTGGCTTGTTCAGTTGTTAGCTTAATCGCACCCTTAAGTTCATCATACCCGCTTTTACTTGCAATGTCAGCTAGAGCTGTTGTTGCTAACAACAGTGTTCCAACCGTGAAACTTACAAGCATCACTGATTTCTTTTTGAATTTCATCTTGTCAACTCCCTATCTATTTATAAGACCCTATATATATTCTAACCCAGTGGTCTTGATTTTCCCTAAACAGTATATAAACAAATTATAAACTATTCCCATCCCTCTTAGACATACATTTCAACTGCGGCTAATTTAAATTGTTATAAATGATTCAGAATTTCGAGGATTGTCCAAATCATCTCCATCAGCTAGAATTTTAAACTCTTTATTAAGTGTTGTGAAGGTAAAAAAGAGCCAATCACAAGTGTGATGGCTCTTTTGGTTTGGACTGTAACCGAATAAACAAAACCTAGAGGCTTATACGCAACCGGTTGGTTTAGGAAGTCCAGCAATTTTACAAGCGCCCTTTCCTGGGCCGGCTGGGAATAATTCATAGATTTTCTTTTGGTCATAACCAGTGTCTTTAACCATTTTACGAACCATTGGTGCAACACCAAACTGCTCATAATAGTCACGGAGATAATTGATCATTTTCCAATGATCCTCAGTAAGTTCTTCTACTTCCTCAGTAGCAGCAAGAGCATGAGCTACATCTTCATTCCATGCTGCATGATCCTCAAGAAAACCGTCTTCGTCCAGTTCAACAGTTAAATCGCCGACTTGTAATTGAGCCATAATTCAAATTCCTCCTTATGTGTGTTTATAAAATTGATACTGTTTGAGATTTAGTTACCGGATTTTGTACTGTCTATCCACATACGTGATTTTACAGTTTCAATTCGTGCTGGGACAGCACGTCCTGAATGATAATCCCTCACCCCCCAAACAAGCATCAAAGACCATCAATACCTAACTCTAGCTTGCTTTCTCTTCTCTAACTGATATTGCAACTTTATAGAGTATTGTGATTAGCAAAGCTCCAATAGCATAGACACCTAACGTCACCAATATCTCATTAAGAGTCGGTGCATATTCAATGACTCTTTCAAAGGAATTTGGGACAAAACCTGCAACAATTAGGATCATACCTTTATCAATCCAGTTAGCGGTAATGATTGACAATAGGCCGATAGTTAAAGCCGCTCCATTTTTCCGGGTTGGGAAAACGAGCAATGCAATTCCTAAAAAGGCTAAGGCAGTGGCTGTCCACATAATAGGAACCAGACTCGTATGACCATCTAAGCCAAAGAAGATATACCTTAAAGGTGCACTGTATTCCGGGATATTACTATAGAATGCAGTAAATAACTCTAAAATATAGAAGAATACATTGGCAATCATGGCGTAGCGAACAATTTTAACAAGAGACTGAATTGCTCCCACCCCAGGATCCGGATCAAACTTACTGACCCTTTTGACGATAAAGCATAAAAGAATCAGGATTGCCGGACCAGCTGCGAAGGCGGATGCCAGGAAGCGAGCTGCCATAATAGCAGATAACCAGAGATGCCTGCCGGGTAAACCGGCGTATAAGAAGGCTGTAACTGTATGAATACTAACAGCCCAAGGGATTGACAGATAAATGATTGGTTTAACCCATTTTGGCGATGGTGTTCCCTTACGTTCAGCACCGAGAGTCGTCCAGCCAACGACTAAGTTTATGAGAAGATACCCGCATAGGACAATCATATCATAAAACATGACTGATCGTGGACTTGGATGGAGGATTACGTTCATAATCCGCATCGGTTGCCCTAAGTCTACGAAGATAAATAAGATACACATTATCACAGCCGGGATTGCTAAAAACTCTCCCAGGATAACCATCTTGCCGAATTTCTTAAAGTCATGCAGATAATATGGCAAAACCAGCATAACAGCAGAAGCAGCGACACCCACAAGGAAAGTAAACTGGGCAATATATAATCCCCATGATACATCCCGGCTCATGCCTGTAACACCTAAACCATTGTTAAACTGATTCATATAAGCAAATAAGCCAACAGCGATAACAGCTAATAACAGTGTAACCCAAATCCAATACCTTTTACTGCCCGACAGTGCTTTCTCAAGCATCTTCGCCACCCCCTACCAGGTAGTAAACACTTGGCTGAGTGCCTAATTCCGGTTTGCGTCGAATAGTAAATTTCGTGCTGACAATTTTCCGCACTTCTGAATCAGGATCATCTAAATCTCCAAATATTAATCCACCGTTAGATTTTTCCACACAAGCCGGCATGAGACCGTCTGCCAGACGTTCGTAGCAAAAATTACATTTTTCTACGACACCCGGAGTTCTGGTCGGATATTCCGCGGATACTTCCTCAATAAAGGGCCTTGGATCTCTAAAGTTAAAGCTTCTCGCTCCGAAGGGACAGGCACCCATACAGAATCTGCATCCTATACAGCGATGATAATCCATTGAAACAATACCATCCGGTCTCTGGAACGTAGCCTGAGTAGGACATGCTTTAACGCAAGGAGGATTCTCACAATGATTACATAATACCATAAAAGGACTGTGCAAAACATGATCATCCAAATATTCGTTATGCCCACCTGCAAAGGTATGATGATAATCATCTTCCCATATCCATTTAATCTCATCTTTTGTGTTTGGGAATTTAGGAACATTATGAAGTTTATGGCAAGCTTCAATAACCCCATTAATATCAGCTTCGGTTTTGAATTTACTCATATCAACAACCATAGCCCAACGTTTAGCCTGCAAACCTTTTGGAGTCGTTGCAAACTCAGCTGCTACTGCAACTTCCTTTTTACGAAAACCACTAATAACAAATGAACTTCCTAATCCTAATGCAGTGATCATCCCAGCTCTTCTCAAAAATTGTCGTCTATTGATGCTCATTTCGCTGCCTCCTTTGGCTCAAAATGGCAACTCCAACATTGCGGCTTCACAGCTGAATAATCGTGGCAGGAGGCACAAAATTCAGGTGACTCATTTAAAGCTGGATTACTCACTCCTGCGGTAGTCGATACTGGATTGTTCAGAACTGCCGGTTTCGAAGCCGACTCAGTTGCATGACATTTCAGGCACGTATCTTGAAGACTGATTTCGAATTCTTTTCCTTGGCTGTTGACATAAACTGTCTGGCCATTTCGAACGGCTTCTTCTCGCCATTGATTGAGGAGTTGCATGTGATTGGCTCTCATAAATTCCGGTGACTCAACACATTGTTGCTCAGAAGCTGGCAGTTGTTGGATAGCGGCAGTATTTAGCGCTACATCCGGTCCGGCATTGACTTTCCCCATATTATAGAAGAACGGTATAGTGAAAAGCGCAGCAAAGATAATGAGTGAAGCAAAGATTTTTCCGCCTTTATACATTACTCATTACCCCCTTTTCCCGGCAAGTCTTCAAAGCGAAGGTTAGTAGTTCTCTCTTTCTCGCCTTTCATCACTAACGCATTTGCTAGTAATTCAGTCACACCGGTGACTCCTACCCCTGGATTCCAGTAGTCCATCAGAGCCGGGAAATGGGCCCGGTCAACCGCACAAATGTTAGCTAGCATGTTAACTCCGTGTTTTTCTTGCACATACTTAACGGCATTAGCTCTAGGGAATCCACCTCTCATACGCTGTTCCATATTTTCAGAGGCATTAAGCCCTGATCCGGCTCCACAACAGAATGTCTTTTCTCGGATCGTGTTCTCTGGCATCTCATAGAAATTATTACAAACAGCCTTAATAATTTCTCTCGGTTCATCGAGAAGTCCCATGCCCCTGGAAGGATTACATGAGTCATGAAAGGTTACCTTCAAATGATCATTGCGAGTTGGGTCTAGGTTTAATTTGTTGTGTTTAATTAAGTCAGCCGTGAATTCGGAAATATGAATCATTTTAGTGGATTTAGCATTTTCAAAGACTGTGCCTGTTATTGGCGATACCGGAACCTCCAGGAAGTCTGCAGGACCATGCCAAGTATCCATATATTGATTCAGGACCCTCCACATATGTCCGCATTCTCCGCCAATAATATATTTTACACCCAGTCTTTTGGCTTCAGCATAAATCTTGTAATTGAGTCTCTTAGCCATGTCATTCGATGTGAAGAAACCGAAGTTTCCACCCTCGGAAGCATAGGTGCTCCAAGTATAGTCAAGACCAAGTTCATGGAACAGCATGAGATAACCCATACAAGTTTGAATCCCAGGTTCACCTAAAAGGTCTCCTGAAGGAGTGACAAACAATATCTCGGCACCTTTTCTGTTAAAGGTTGGATTCACCCTAATACCCGTTATATCTTCAATATCATCTACCATGGATTCAATATTTCCGGCAATGGCATGAGGCTCTAAGCCAAGGTGATTACCCTTCATGTAGCAATTCGCAACCGGCCCCGAAATCCAATCAATGTTCAAACCGACCAGATTCAGAAGCTCTCTGCCAATGATCGTGACCTCTGCTTGGTCGATACCATATGGACAGAAAACGGAGCATCTACGACATTCAGTACATTGGAAAAAGTAAGACCACCATTCCTTTAAGACGTCCATATCCAGTTCTCTTGCCCCAGCTAAACGCCCTAGGAATTTCCCTGATTTTGTAAAATATTTTTTGTAGACGGATCTAATCAGCTCTGCTCTTAGAACCGGCATATTCTTGGGATCACCGGTGGCGATATAAAAATGACATTTATCCGCACAGGCACCGCATCTAACGCAAATGTCCATAAAAATCTTGAAAGAACGATACTTACTGAGTCTTTCAGCCATTCCTTCCAAGATGGTAGTTTCCCAACCCTCCGGTACTTTCCAGTCTTCGTCGGCTGGCGACCACTGTCTTGGGTTAGGTAAGCCTAACGTGAGCAGATCTTTTTCTTTTGATCCCCAGCAAAAGGTACCCGGTTTGAACTCAACTGGTGTATCCATCCAATCCGTTGCCGGTGTCTTAAATTCTATCTTAGCTAATTCCTCCGGTTTCGGAAGTTTAACTTTCGGTGCCATCCACGATCACTCCTTTTCTACCGGTATACCAGCTTTTTTCATTTTTTCCCTGAACTCGTCTTCATACTGTGCATAGGTGTGAACCTCTACTTCGGGATTCCAGGGATTAATGTGTCTGACCATACGATTGTTACTAATCATGTTGCGCGTTGGGCTCATGAAAATCCCGCCCATGTGCATTAATTTACTCATTGGAAAATAGGCAAAGAGAATACTGACTAAGAAGATATGAATAAAAAACATAGGCCCGATTCCTGTTGGAAGCACCGGTTGAAAAGTAGCTAATCCAATGGCTAATTGTTTAACCGCAACAAGATCTACTTTATAGAAGTAGCGCATCAGTATCCCTGAGATTGCAATGCTCATAAGCATAAACAGCGGAAAGAAATCCGCAGGAAGTGAGATGTATTTCACCTGTGGTACAATAATCCTTCTGAGGAACAGATACGTAACTGCGACTAAGATAAAAACATCGGTTAGATAAATGGCGGGCAGACCGATTTGTAACATTCCGTCAACACTCTCAAGAATTTGCACTGCAAAGGGAATAGGCTCTAAGAAAAATCTAAGATGCCGGATAATGATTATGAGGAACGACCAGTGAAAGAACAAACTGCCTAACCAAAGCCATTTTGCCGAGCCGTAGGATAGTTCAGGGCCATTCTGCCCTTCCCTTAACTCAGTCTTGGTATTACGGAACAGTGAGCGAAAAAAGAGGACTTCCATAGCCATTCTGACAATAACACCCAAGGCACTTGTGGGGTTCTCAATCTTATTTTGTTTAATCCAAGGGAGAGATTTTTGCTGACCAATAGTTGTAGGAATACGAAACGGCACTGGAGACCGACCCCATTTAACAACTCGGTAAATAAATCCACCTACAAACATGGCAAAGGCTAAATACGGGATAATAATACCAAAGACATAATGCAAATTTGTAATAAACGCTCCCATGGTGGCGACTAGAATGAGTAAAATGACTGCGAGGAAAGAAAACAAGACTTTCACTCTACGACCTCCTTCCTTTATTTTTGGTCTTTGTGTTCAACTTCTTGATCTGGAATCTCGGACATTAAATTCGCTTTCTTTAACAGGGAAAAGGTCATTCGTTTCAGCTCATCTGTCCTCAGTTCATAGATCTGTTCTCGGTATTTCACATATATATCAAAGGCAGTAAGCGCCAGATCGTCTATCTTTGATTCAAAATCCAATAACCCATCATAGATCTGGTTCTGCCTTATTTCCTTTCCAAGTTCTTCTCGAACGATTGTTTTGAGCTGGAAGACAAAGGCCATTGCCTTTGCGGGTGTAAAATCCTGAATTGCCCTGACTTTAATTATATCCTCGAGAAATGACACGCTTTCCGAAAAGTCTTCCCCTTTAACGAGTACCTCAATGATGCCTTCAATCCCTGTTGTAAATGTGTAACCCACCGGGTTTGCAAACCTGTCTTTTTGATTCATCAAAAAACCTGAGTTGTCATTGGGATAGGACGCTATCATTGCATCTAACCATCGACTCGAAATAGCGATTTTTTTTCCGTTGAATATTTCTAAAAACTTCATGTCCAATTTTGACCACTCCTTGTAGTTTAAATAGCAAAATCCATTTTGTCTTTTCTACCAGGAACGTTCAAATCCACCATTCAATACGTCTTTGTAACACAATTCAGTCGATGTTGAATAAAGCTCTGTTCAACATCGACCTATCCTGAGAACGTTTTCACATAAATGGTGTCCTATCTCTCCTTTTAACTATGGCTACCCTCTACTCATAAATATGAGCGCATCCTCCTTTATCCTTAAACTCTTTAACAAAGGGGTCAGTAAACCAAAGTCTGAGAAATACATTTGTTCTTATTATCACTATCAGTCTAAGTAATTTTACTTAGCTTGTAAAATTCTTATTTCTTATAGATCAATTAGATAATCGTATTGCGATCATTAATAAGAAAGAGCTACTGAAATAGGTAACTCTTTCTATTACTCACGCCGGACTTAGACAGCGTTTATCTTACCCTAAGGCACGTTCCAGGATCTCATTGAGACGATTTACCATCCCTCTGGGATCTACGATAAGTCCTGCGGCGATTTGAGCATTTTCGAATATCTGCTCCGCTGCAATTTTAGCAAAAGAGTCTTCATTTTTACGAGCAGTATCTAAGCGCTTAATCATGGCATGTGCCGCATTGATTTCTAAGACACTGGGGCCTACATTATTAAGATCCTTATTCATCATTTGCATCATCCGTTGCATACTGTTCGTGCCATAGGGGCTGAGCACTACCGCCGGACTGTCAACTAAGCGCTTCGACTCTCGCACATCAGTTACCTTACTCCCTAATACTTCTTTGAGCCAACCGGTAAGATTTAAGACTTCTTCTTCCGAGAGAGCTTCTTCACTTCTATCCTGCTCTTCGGTATCACCTAAATTCAAATCCGCTTCATCTGCGGAAATAAGTCTTTTACCCTCATATTCTCTGATTGCTCCAAAGATGTAATCGTCAATAGCTGCATACGTATAAATGACTTCAATCCCTTTGTTCCTGAAGACTTCCAGATAGGGGCCAGACTCAATAACTTCACGTGATGGACCATTGACATAGTAGATTGCTGATTGATCTTCTTTCATCCGGCCTGTGTAATCAGCCAGAGACACTAGTTCCCCAGCCTGTGTGTTCGAAGACTCAAAGCGTAATAGTTTAATTAGATCTTTTTGGTGAGTATAATCATTGGCAGCTCCTTCTTTAATGAAGAAGTTGAATTTCTCCCAAAATTCTTTGAACTTCTCCGGCTCTGCTGTCGATTGACCGTCCAGAAATTTAAGGAAGCGACTTGTCACAACTTTGTTTAGCTTACTGATCAAGGCACTATCTTGCATTGTTTCTCTTGAAATATTAAGGGGCAATTCTTCACTGTCTATTACTCCTCTTAAGAAACGCAACCATTCAGGCAAAACCAGTGGGGACTTTTCTTGAATAAGAACTTTTTTGCAATAGAGGCTTACCCCAGGCTCCGTTCGTCCAAAACCAAATTGTTCGAGATTCTCCTTAGGAACGAATAATAAGGTATTTATATTTAAAGGAGCATCTGAAGAAAAATGCAATCGAAGAAGTGGTTCGTCATGAGCATTAGCAATGAACTTGTAGAATTCATTGTAGTCATCGTCTAAAATCTCACTCTTATTTTTGGTCCATAGTGCGTCAACAGTATTTACCTTCTGCTCATTGACCATGATAGGATAAGGTACAAAACTGGAGTACTGCTTAATGACTCGTTTGATAGTTTCTTCCTTGGCAAAGTCATAGGCATCCTCCTTCAGATGGAGAACCATCTTTGTTCCTCTGACGCACTCCTCTCCTTCGGTAATTGTATAACTTCCGACACCGTCAGATTCCCAAGTAAAGCTTTCACCCTCTTGATGATATGAGCGTGTGTAAATCGTCACTTTATCTGCCACCATAAAGGCTGAATAAAAACCAACTCCGAATTGCCCAATGAGGTTAAGATCCTTTTGATCCCCTTTAGCACTTAAATGTTTAATAAATTCCTTTGACCCCGAATGAGCAATGGTTCCTAAATTCTCAACTAACTCTTCTTTGGTCATTCCGATTCCGGTATCTGTTATAGTTAATGTATGAGAGTTATCATCCGTATCGATATGGATTTCTAACACTGCGTCTTTATCCTTAACCTCAGGTCCTGTTAACTGAGTATAACGAAGCTTCTCCATAGCATCGGCGGCATTGGAAATAAGCTCTCTTAAGAAAATTTCGCGATCCGTATAAAGAGAATGAATAACAATGTCCAATAATTGTCTGATTTCTGTTTGGAATTCCTTTGTTTCTACTGCGGTACTCATTGTTTACCTCCATCGTTGTTTAAATATGCAGGGGCACCGACGAGTCGAGCCTCTATCCATAGTTTAATCAAATTTTACCAAAAGTGCAAAGTCTTTTGCAACATTTTGAGTTAAATTTCCTGCCCATCGCTAATAAAGCTTGATTTAAGTACTGCCAGCAGACAGCTTTCAAATTGCAGATCATTTTCAAGCATTCTTTTCTTGGGACCTTTCGTTCTGCCCCCGCTTCTGCGGAATTTCGCTTTAGCCTCTCGTTCCTCCAGTAAAAACTCAATAGTAGAAGGGTTAAACTCTCTTCCTATAGGATTTAAACACTTTACCCCTTTCCCCAATAACATGGCCGCCAGACCCCAATCCTGAGTAACGGCTACATCTCCCTTTTGAGCAACATTTATAACCCGGATGTCGGCCTCTTGTGAGGAGTTACCTACAACAATATGGTTGTCAGATACTATGTTATGGTTAAAACTGGCTACGGTCCAGACAGGGATAGCATAATCACCGGCCAACCTCTGGCAAATCTGTAAGACTGCCTTCGGACAAGCATCAGCATCGACAATAATTTTCACAATCTCAACTTCTCTCAACCGATATGTATGAAACCTTTTTCGAAACAGCCATAATTCTCCTATCGGTTAGGTAATTTTTTCAGACCATCTTCTGTCTGGATCACTTTGTTCTCCTTAAGAAGTTTACCCAAAGCTCTTTTGAAGGCTGCCTTACTCATGTTAAGGCGACTTTGGATTTCGACGGGACTGCTTTTATCATTAAGTGCTAAAAATCCATCGTGATCTTTAATTCCTTGCAGGATCTTCACAGTATCTGATCCCATTTGAATATGGGAAAGTTCTCTTGGAGACAGATCAAGCTTGCCATCTTCTCGAACTCGGATCACTCGAGCCTCTACTTGATCTCCTTCTTTTAGTTCTGCGAAGTACTCATTAAGAGGGATAAGTCCCATGTACTTATTGTCTACAGCAACAAAAGCTCCAATTTCGGGATTTACAGAGTAGACCGTACCAACAACTTTATCGTCCTTTTGGTAAGGCGTACTTGCACTGAGATACTCATAAATTTCTGTCGTAGCACTTAGTCTCTGACTCTTATCTAAATAAACTTTTACTAAATAACTCTTTCCTACTACAATCAGGTATTTCTGTTCCTTAAAAGGCAGAAACAATCCCCTCTCTAACCCCCAATCTAAAAACGCTCCAATTTTGGTCTTGGCGTTGACCTTAAGATAGGCTAAATCCCCTAATTTAGCCAGGGGTTTTCTAGTCGTGGCGATTAATCGTTCTTCAGAATCCCGATACATGAAAACCTCTAATTCATCTCCCTCTTTAGCGCCCTCCGGCAATTGTTTAATCGGCAACAAGACATTATCGTGCCTCACGCCTGTACCCGCATCTAAATAGGCACCGAAGGATGTAAAGTTTGCAATCTTTAGTTTATAAAATTTTCCTATTTCCATCATTGTTAGTTTCCTTTCCCTAATGCAATATGCCATTCTAATTCTCAGGCCATTAAAAGACACACCATGTACTCCCATTCATTATAGCGAAAGGGGGCTCATGGTGCAAAATAATTCAGCTGCCAAAGGTAGTATGTCTTATTTACATATCATTATAATCCTATAAGTGTTACATTTCCTTGAAACAGATTTATAAGGCAAAAAGGATTAGCCTAGAGGCTAATCCCAAGTATTTGTATCTATAAAAACATTCTTTTCTGGCTCTGAATAACTAATGCTTATGAAAATCCATTCTCAAAAGTACTTTGAACTATTAGCCTGCTCGTGACAATTTGGACGACAATATTGACACCCATTGGCGCAACATGGGCCAAATAAACTTAGATTATCTTGTTGTACATTGCGCTCTTCATCACTGAATGACATTCTTGACCATGCTTCTGCGGAACTCATATCGTTCTGATGAGCTAAGGCTTCTTCTTGCAGAGTTTTCATAGACTCAAAATCTCCTTTTCACTAATCTAACATTTAACTTAGAATTGATCGAAGCTATCCATTTTATACTAACTAGTATATTAAGTAGGTAAATTAAAATTCTGAATTTTATTAAAAATATTACTATATTCATAAAATATCACTTTCTTAACCATTGATCAAGAGCAAATTTATTAGTTTCACGATTTAAGTCTGCCAAGCTGGTTGTCAAGGGTATCTCCTTTGGACAGGCACGTACACAATTTTGCGAATTGCCGCAATCAGCGATTCCACCTTCATCCAGCAAAGCCGCCAATCTTTCATGTTTATTCATTTCACCCGTAGGATGGGTATTAAATAAACGAACTTGAGAAATAGCAGACGGACCTATAAACTTAGAACGTGAGTTGACTTGTGGACAGGCTTCCATGCAGCAACCGCAGGTCATACACTTGGATAATTCATAGGCCCATTGTCGCTTGACTTCCGGCATCCTGGGGCCTGAGCCCAAATTATAAGTCCCGTCAATGGGTATCCAAGCATGGACTGTTTTCAAGTGATCGAACATGATCTGCCGGTCAACCATTAGATCCCGTACTAAGGGAAATTTGGTTAAGGGTTCAAGAACAATCGGCTGTTTAAGTTGGTCTACCAGCGCCGAACACGCCTGCTTGCCCTGTCCGTTAATATTCATAGTACAAGCTCCGCAAACTTCCTCCAGACAGTTACATTCCCAAACCACCGGGGTCGTCTTTTTGCCCGAAGCGGTAACCGGGTTTTTCTGAATCTCCATTAAACAAGAAATTACATTCGACTTTTCACGATAGGCTATTTCGAACTCTTCCCAATGGAAGGGCTTATTCGGGCCGTCCTGGCGGCGTATTTTCAAACGTATAGTTTTTTGCTCAGCCATCTTAAACCCCTCCTATTTATCAATATCGTAACGACGGGCGCGCAACGGAATCAATGAGATATCAACTGGTTCATAACTTAGTTCCGGGCCGCTTGTTGTCCACGTAGCAATGGTTGTTTTCAACCAGTTCTTATCATCTCTTTCTGGATAATCCGGCTTATAGTGAGCCCCTCTGCTCTCATTACGGTTTAAAGCTCCTAAGGTTATGACTCTGGCTAATTCCAGCATGTTCCAAAGTTGGCGAATAAACGTTCCTTCCTGGGTTCCCCATTCGATGTTGTCGCTTCTTCCGATATTATGCCAACGTTTCATGAGACTCTGAAGCACAGCGTCGGTTTCAGCTAATTTATCGTTATAACGTACGACAGTCACGTTCAGAGTCATAATATCACCCAGTTCTTTATGAAGAAGATAAGGGTTTTCCGGCCCCTTCATAGCCTGTATCTCAGCCCATTGCTCAACTTGATGTTTCTTTTCTTTCTGAAAGGCCGGCTCATGAATGCTAGGAGTCTGGTTTTTATTATTGTTCTTAATATATTCCATCACCTTCGGACCGGCTACCATACCTCCGTAGATAGCAGAAAGTAATGAGTTAGCCCCCAGACGGTTTGCACCATGATACTGGTATTCACATTCCCCAGCAGCAAAAAGTCCCGGAATATTTGTCATCTGGTCATAATCCACCCAAAGACCGCCCATAGAGTAGTGAACTGCCGGAAAAATACGCATAGGCACTTTCTTCGGATCATCCCCAACAAACTTCTCATAGATTTCCAGGATTCCACCCAATTTAAGTTGCAGACGGTGGGGATCAATGTGCGACAGATCCAGATAAACCATATTTTCGCCATTAATACCAAGTCCCTTGTCGAAGACCACTTCGTAAATGGCACGTGTCGCAAT
The DNA here is from genome assembly GCF_020595055.1 of Desulfosporosinus shakirovi. Taxonomy (GTDB): domain Bacteria; phylum Bacillota; class Desulfitobacteriia; order Desulfitobacteriales; family Desulfitobacteriaceae; genus Desulfosporosinus; species Desulfosporosinus shakirovi. Next base: position 82,774 of record NZ_JAJDOO010000009.1, read on the forward strand.
ATCCCTTGGAACCAAATTTCCGTAAGCCGGAAACATTTCCTCGAGGAAATACCAGGGTTTCCCGTCTTTATAAGTCCATACGCGTCCACCTTCTCCCCGAGCAGATTCAGACATTAGCCTAAGCTTGTCATCACCCGGGATAGCAGTGGGGTGAATTTGGATAAACTCACCGTTGGCGTACTTCACTCCTTGTTGATATAATGCTGAAACTGCACTTCCGGTACAAATTGTGGAATTTGTGCTTTTGCCAAAGACCGCCCCCGGGCCTCCGGTAGCAATGATCACGGCGTCAGAGGCAAATGATTCAATGCTCATATCTCGCAGATTTTGAGCAACGATCCCTTGGCAATCCCCTTCATCAAGCACAACCGAGAGTAATTCCCAGTGTTCGTATTTTTGAACTAATCCTCCAACCTCATAACGTCGAACTTGCTCATCAAGGGCATAGAGAAGCTGCTGACCAGTTGTAGCCCCTGCAAAGGCTGTCCGACAAAACTTTGTTCCTCCAAAACGGCGAAAATCAAGAAGCCCCTCAGCCGTTCGACTAAACATCACTCCCATTCGGTCCATCAAATGGATAATCCCCGGCGCTTCATCGCACATGGCTTTTACGGGGGGTTGATTCGCGAGAAAGTCTCCTCCATAAATTGAATCATCAAAGTGGTTCCATGTAGAGTCTCCCTCTCCTTTGGTATTGACTGCTCCGTTAATTCCCCCTTGGGCACAAACGGAATGCGACCGTTTGACAGGCACTAACGAAAATAGGTCAACGTGTGTACCGACCTCGGCCATCTTAATCGTGGCCATAAGTCCTGCTAAGCCGCCTCCCACTACGATGACTTTACTCATCCCCTGACCCTCCACTCTTTCATGTCAATTTTGTGCAGATGATATTGATACCGGTGTAAGCAATTTGCTATTATTTTAGAAAAGCAAAGATATCCGACATTCCAATTGCAGACAGGAGAACAAAAACGACTCCTAAGGTATATAACCAAACTTTCTGCGAATGCGGTCCGATGGTTAAACCCCATGTAATCGCAAAAGCCCATAGACCGTTAGTGAAATGAAAGATTGAGAACAATACGCCCAAAAGGTAAAAGATCAATCCCAGAGGCTGACTCAAAAATTGTGACAAGGCTGAAAAATTTGCTTCGCCGAAACGCAAAAGATAAACATGTATAATTACAAAGACAAAAGTGTAAAGACCAGAAATTCTTTGGATAATATAGAACCAATTTCGAGCGTATTTATAGCTTAAAATATTGACCTGCCCGGTATAGACCACCCATGTTCCATATATCGCATGCACGGAGATAGGTATAAATATGACGACAAGTTCAATAATGAAAATTCCCGGGAAACTTTGCATGGTACTTATAATCAGGTCATACTGTTTTGCCCCCCCAAGAGCTGTTAAATTAAGAATCAAGTGAAATGTCAGGAAGAATCCGATTGGCACCAAACCTAAAATCGAATGAACTCGTCTAACTAAAAAGTAGTAAGGGCTTTGTATCGTACTCATATTCTTAATCCTCTCTTCCGAACTCATTTGCCGAATAATTTAAATATTTTTCTGTAGCGTGAACATCTTTGTCTAATCCTCCATTTATGTTTTTGCTTCTATGTCCGATAGCAATCTCCGTGCCAAATTCATCCACTGTTACCATAGCGCCCGTTCTATGACATTTTGAAGTTCACGAATATTGCCTGACGGCCTTAAGGAAAGCTTTAATCCATTAATACCCGAGGGATATAGAGCGACAGCTCGGGGAAAATAACAAACAGGATCATCGCGGCAATCATCAAAACTATAAAAGGAATGACCCCTCTAACAACTTCTCCTAAAGGTTCCCTTGCCATTGAACTGACAACGAATAGATTTAAGCCTACTGGCGGAGTGATCATCGCCAATTCCATATTCACAGTCATGACAATCGCAAAATGAATCGGATCAATGCCTAATTGCTTAATAATCGGTAATAAGATCGGCAACGTAATTAAGATAACCGATACTGCTTCTAAAAAAGTGCCCATTACAAAGAAAACCAGTTGAGTGACCATAAAAAACAAGAAAATATTTAGATTCGCATCACTTATCCAATCAGCGACTTTATTAGGTATTTGATTATTTGTTAAATAGAGTGCAAAGACTAAAGCTGCAGCGATAATCAGAAAGATCATCGAAGATGTATTGATTGTTTCCCTTAGAATCCCACGAATGTCTTTAAAGTGAAGTTCTCGATAAATGAAGATGGAAACAACCAGAGTATAAAAGACGGCAATCACCGCTGCTTCGGTCGGGGTACAAATCCCCGAGTATATGCTTCCTAAAATAACCACAGGCAACAGGGCCGCAGGTATGGCCTTTAGCGAGGCCTTCCACCGTTCAGACCAAGTGTATTTTTTTCCATGCCCATAGTTGTGCTTTTTAGCATAGATTATGGCAGAAAACACCAAGATGTTTCCTAAAATCAAACCAGGTATTACTCCGGCCATAAACAACTTTCCAATTGATTCATCTGCAGTGACACCATAGACAATCAAAGGTATGCTGGGCGGAAGCAATATACCAAGAGTCCCGGCTGCTGCAATCAGTCCCATTGCATAGCGTTTTGGATAACCGCCTGCCACCATAGCCGGAAGCATTATAGCCCCGATGGCTGCCGCAGTCGCTGGACTGGATCCTGATATGGCTGCAAAAATCATGCAAGCCAAAATAGTAACTACGGATAAACCCCCGGGTAAATGCCCAATCCAAGACCGCAAACTCTCAATTAAATATTTTGAGACTCCCCCGCGAGACATCAAAACTCCGGCTAAAATATAGCCCGGTATCGCCATTAAAGTCGCCGAATTCAATCCGGCGAACATCCGTTGAGGAATCATCATTAAATTAAAGGTTTCCGTAGTGACAATAAGCGCAATTGTGGACATTGCCAAGCTTATGGCAATAGGAACGTTCAACAAGAAGAAAACAACGAAAAGTATAAACAATAACGCTACTAACATTTTATTACATCCTTTCCGCCACTTTACCGGTCCCGCCAGTATTACGTGCAGCTTCATAGAGTTTGATTACAAAGCGAAACGTTAAAAGCGCTCCAGTCAGCGGAAGAATACTGTAAACCATATACAGAGGAATTCCTACGTCTGTAGACACTTGCCCTGTATTGTGGGTGAACGAGACCAATTTATAGCCATAATAACCCAAGAAAAGACTGAACATGATTCCAACCGTATGGGCAAACAAAGTTACAAAGTGCTGCACTCTTTTCGACAAGACATTAAATAACATATCTACCTTGATGTGATGATCATTACGCAAGGCGACACTGGTGCCAATTAACGTCCCCCAGATAATTGTGTATTGAGAAATCTCATCAACCCAAGAACGGGCATCATTAAACACATAACGCATGATAACCCCGTAGAAAATCATCGTAACACCAACCAAAAGCAGTCCCCCAGAAACGATGTCCTCCAGAAATTCAAAGACTCGCCAAAACTTTCTCATTCATTTCACCTCAAATCTTATGGGATCACACGGGATAACTTTTGATAAAAAGGGTTCTCCCAAGAAGAACCCTCTTTATCTCTTTAGAATTGGAAGAGACTTGACTTATTTCTGTCCGGCATTAATGGCAGCATCGATTAACTCTTTGCTGAGGACACTTTCAAATTGGGCATAAACCGGTTTCATAGTTTCTTGGAAAACTCCCAGTTGAGCAGGAGTTAGCTCTGTGAACTGCATTTTCCCGCTATTTTTTAAGTTATCCATACTTTTTTTATCAAGAAGTTCTGCTTGTTCAACTGCAAATTTAGTTGCTTCAGCCATAGAATCATCTAATGCTTTGCGGATGTCCGGCTCTAGTCCTGACCAAAAACTCTTATTGACAATGATCATATAATCGAGCCGACCATGATTTGTGACTGTAAGATACTTTTGAATTTCTTGGTATTTCTGAGTATCAATGTTATTAAAGGTATTCTCTTGTCCGTCCACCGTGCCTTGTTGCAGGGCAGCATAGGTTTCACCAAAAGCAATGGTCGCAGAACCGGCTCCCAAGGATTTAAACTGAGCTTCCAAAACTTTTCCTGCTTGAGTTCTGAACTTTAAACCTTTAAAATCTTCCGGGCTTACTAACGGACGCTTATTATTGGTAAATTGCTTAAATCCATTCGGCCAGACAGCTAACCCTTGCAGATTATATTTATCTAAGGAATTCATGAGTCCTTTCATTTGATCTGAAGCAAAGAATTTATAGACAGCTTCATTATTTGGGAATAAGAACGGAAGATCAGTATATTGGAATTTGGGGTTCAACCCGACTAATTTTGTTACTGATGGTGCAATGATTTGCACATTACCTGACTGAGCTGCCTCCAATTCCTCCTTATCTCCATAGAGCTGAGATGAGGGATATACTTCGACTACTACTTTTCCATTGGTTTTTTGTTCTGCTAACTCCTTAAACTTTAAAGCTGCCTGCCCCTTTGGGGTATCGGGAGTCACAACATGAGCAAATTTAACGATGATCGGTTTCACTTCTTTATCCCCACCGGTAGCTGCAGGTTTTCCTCCGCATCCAACTAAAGAAAGTGTTAAGACTAGCACAGTGCTCAACGCTAAAGCCATTGGTTTTTTTCTAAACATTTCTCTCCCCCTCTTATTTTATTCATACACCCATTAACCGAATTTCTATTGTTCCCTTCCCAGCCTCACCCCCCAATCTCATTTTAAAACTGTTTTCTTTTGGTTCACTCCATTTCTTCGCTCCATTTCTTCACTTCGTTAAGAAACTCCGACCCATTTTCCTTTTCAAACTTGGTATACACAGAGGAGAAGTCTTTTCTCCAAATCATTTTTTCTTGAGGAGTTAAAGAGTAGATATTGATCACTTTCGCTTTTTTAATTTCCTCTAATTGTTCTTGATCTAATTCTTTCGCAGTCTCTCTTTCCCATAGTGTTACTTCTGACATTGTTTTCTCTATAAGTTCACGTGCTTGACTTGGCAGTTGATCCCAAAAATCCGCATTTACAATTACGGCGTACCCCATAAAACCATGTTGACTGAGGGTTAAATATTTCTGAACTTCGCTGAATTTTTTTGTATAAATATTGGAAACAGTATTTTCTTGACCTTCCACGCTGCCTTCTCTTAAGGCCTCATAGACATCATTGAAGGGAAGAATTGTGGCATTTGCTCCAAAATTTAAAAATTGTTCCTGCAAAATCCCCGGAGACATGACTCTAAACCTTAAGCCTTTTAAATCACTAAGTTTGATAATTGGATGAATGTTATTCGTTAGATGTTTAAAGCCGTTATCCCACATGGCCAGCCCCCGCATATTTTTCTCCTCTAACTGCTCAAGTAAGGTTTTTCCCAAGGGACCGTCCATTATTTGATGAACACTTTCAAGATCAGAAAACAAATAGGGAAGATCCCATATCTGCCACTGCGGAAATAGTTGGGACATCTTAGAGGTGGCTGGAGCAATCATTTGTACATCGCCCCTACTTAAAGCCTCGAATTCTTCGCCATCTTTAAATAATTGGGAGTTCGGAAAAACTTGAACTTCAATGGAACCCCGTGACCGTTCCTCTATTAGCTGGGCAAAGCGTATGGCGGCCAGTCCCTTAGGCGTATTTTCCTCAACAACATGAGAGAACTTAATGACTATTTTTTCTTCCTTATTGACTTGCTGCCCATCTATAACCCTATTACTGCAACCCGATAATCCCAGAAAAAGGATCATCATTAAACAAATCCCGCTCTTCCTACCCATATGGTACGATCCCTTCACATGTATTAGTTTGAATGTTTTTAGTTTATTTTATATTCCGATAATTCTCAATACTTTAGGTCCTTTTGATATTTATGGTCTTATTGGTCAAAATAATAAAATTGTACCTAAAATACAATTTTATATTTGTTGATAGGTCTGCCTACCGACCCATATTGAGTTTCCAGTATAACTCTCTCATTCTTTTCCAGATACTCTAAATACCTGCGTGCTGTAACTCGCGCCAACCCAACCCCTTCAGCCACTACCTCTGCCGACAGCCCTACACGGCTCTCTTTAAGAAAGTTATAAACTTGTTGTAGGGTGATTTCTCTCAATCCCTTTGGTAATTCCCCCCTAATCCGATTAGATGGATTTTCTCGACTAGGGAGAATTTTAATCAATCTGTCCAGATCCTCTTGATTCATTTCTCCGCGATTTCTAAATTGCTCCGAGTAAGTCCGGTAATTGTTTAAGGCTGTATTGATCCGTTCAAATTTAAAGGGTTTTATAATATAGTCCACAACCCCAAAACGCAAGCCTGCTTGAACTGTTGCAACATCTTGAGCTGCAGTGATTAGGATAATATCTGTGGGAATCCCTTGACGCCGTATCTCTCGAAGAATCTGAATTCCATTGAAGTCAGGCAGGTAAATATCTAAAATCACTAAGCGAGGCCGCAGCTCTTGAATAATTTCCAGGGCTCGCTTCCCTGTTTTAGCTTTACCACAAACTCGAAATCCACCGATTCTTTTAATAAATCCTTCATTGACCTCCATTACCATGGGATCATCTTCAACTAAGACTAAGTCAATAGGATTCATTTTTGTCACCCTCCTAACGAACTTCAAATTAAGTGTTCCAACAGTCACTAAAACTTTTGAGAATAATTAAGAGGTATTTTCACTCCAAAGCGCGTACCCCAGCTTCCTGACTCCAGATCCAGAGTTCCACCAAGCCTTTCGATGGTCTGTTTAACTAAAGGCAGACCAATTCCTCGATTCCCGGTTCCTTTTGTTGAAAACCCCCACTGAAATATCTTAGCTTGGTTCTCTGGAGTTATCCCTCCCCCAGTATCCTCGATGCTAAGAATCAATTCTGTCTCCTCTTGTTTGATACGACAGTGCACTTCACATAAGGCCTTACCCACCACCGCTTCCATGGCATTTTCCAGTAAGTTCCCTAAGATAATTGTTAGCGAGTTAGTATCCAAGGTCTCAGGTAACTCCCCTAAGCAGGAATCCTGCTCAAAAAATACGTCAACTTTAAGTTCTTTACCACGGTTGTATTTTCCTAAAAGTAAGCCGGCCACGCTTGGGTGTTTCATCTTATGACTTAAGAATCTCGTAACTTCTTGTTGTTCCTCAGTCACTTTGTAAACATAATCCATAGCTTCTTGAGCCTTATTTAGCTGAATTAACCCTGAAATAGTGTGCAATTTATTTAAGGACTCATGATTTTGGACTCTTAAGGCTTCTATAAAGGTCTTAACTCCCGTCAATTCCTCCGCCATTTTACGCACTTCTGTTTTGTCTTTAATTGTAATGACATGCCCTACGATCTGATCGTTAACCTTCACCTTGAGAAAATTAATAAGGACCCATGTTTGATTAAGGAGCAGTTCCGTGGTTTCCGAAGAACCGTTTGCTTCCAGAAGGTCAGCAAGAACACAAAGTACTTCAAAATCCTCTAAACGAACTCCCAGAACCTTTCTATTGATACCGGCTATTCGATAAGCTTTATCATTAATCACTGTAATGCGGTTTTCGATATCTAATGCTACGACCCCTTCATCCATGGCTTGGAAAATAGCTACACGTTCTTCTAGTATCCTGGCAATCTCATTAGGTTCAAGGGAAAACATATTTTTTTTTATGTTTCTCGCTAAATAAAATGAGCCTATGATTCCAAAGGCTAATCCTACTAACAACGAAGAATAAAGTTGGATTCTTAATGTACCCACTATATCTCTAATTGTCGGCACGAGAATTCCCACCGCTACTACTCCAACTTGGCGGGTTCCTTCATCCGTCAGAACTGGTACAAACGCACGTATTGATGGGCCCATTACCCCAACCGCTTGAGAAAGATATTCTTTTCTTTCTAAGGATGGTCCCTCATCTCCATCATTAAAAATAGTTCCTATCCGATCTAAATAGGGATGAGAATAACGCATTCTTTCCATATTAAAGATCACAATATATTCAACCCCAGTTGCAATGCGTATTCGCTCAGCAAGTGGTTGAATCCACTTAGAGCCCTCTTGCTTATATAGATTTTCTTGAACTTCCTGCAATTGAGCCACAGTACGAGAGATTGCCATAGCCCTATGTCCAATCTCTTGTTCCATCTTACTTGAAATACGGTTGACTATAACCATTCCAGCCAATACCACAGACAGCAAAACTAAAATAAAGGAGAGGATTGCAATTTTCGTTCCCAATTTTAAATGAGGTACTTTCAAGAACCGTTCTCCTTTCTCAGATATTTCTGAATATACATATTAATTCGTTAATTCAATTAAAATACCTTCTGATTATGCCCTGGAATCTCTTCAAATTTTTATACTGTATACATATAAAATTTTCTCTTGTCAACGGTTCAATAAAATGTTAAGTTTATATCATATTCAAATAGAGCAATGACGCTCTTTGAAGATTTATTGTATAATCTTTGAGGGGAGCGTTTTTTTGTTTTTTACAAAAAAGCTAAAACTGAAGGAGGCAATGATCAATGGATATTTTTGGGGAGAACGTCTTTAATGACGCAATAATGAGAGAGCGTTTACCAAAAGCTACTTACAAATCTTTACGCAATACAATTGAAGAGGGACTCCCTCTAGACCCTGATGTAGCTGAAGTTGTGGCCAACAGTATGAAAGATTGGGCCATTGAAAAGGGAGCAACCCATTTTACCCATTGGTTTCAACCTATGACCGGAATCACTGCAGAAAAGCATGATTCTTTCATCTCTCCTACCCAAGATGGCCGTGTGGTTATGGAGTTTTCTGGTAAGGAATTAATAAAGGGTGAGCCGGATGCCTCGTCCTTCCCAAGTGGCGGGATTCGCGCTACATTTGAAGCTAGAGGTTATACCGCTTGGGACTGTACATCTCCAGCCTTTCTTAAAGAAGACGGCGGTGTCTTAACCTTATGTATTCCAACAGCCTTCTGCTCATACACCGGTGAAGCACTCGACAAAAAAACCCCTCTCTTACGCTCTATGCAAACCCTCTCTACACAAGCTTTGCGTTTATTACGACTCTTCGGCAATACAACCTCTACCCGTGTCACCAGCACAGTCGGTGCAGAGCAAGAGTATTTTCTCGTTGACAAGAAATTCTTCGACCAACGTATGGACCTTATGCTCACAGGCCGGACTCTTTTCGGAGCGATGTCAGCAAAGGGGCAAGAACTTGAAGATCATTACTTCGGTAGTTTAAAAGCTCGGGTAGCTGCCTTTATGCATGACTTAAATATTGATTTATGGAAGCTGGGCGTTCTTGCCAAAACTCAACATAACGAAGTGGCTCCGGGACAATTTGAGTTGGCTCCTATATTCGGAACAACAAATATGGCCACGGACCATAACCAAATTGTCATGGATACCATGAAAAAAGTTGCCCTGCGTCATGACATGGTTTGCTTGCTTCATGAAAAACCCTTTGCAGGAGTCAATGGGTCCGGCAAGCACAACAACTGGTCAATGTCCACCAACGATGGACTTAACCTCTTGGATCCTGGTAAGACTCCCCATGAAAACTTGCAATTCCTAACGATATTATGTGCTATCATTAAAGCTGTCGATGATTATGCAGAATTACTCAGATTTTCAGCAGCTACTCCAGGGAATGACCACCGTCTTGGTGCAAACGAAGCCCCTCCAGCCATCATCTCTATTTTCCTGGGTGAACAGCTCTCTGATATCTTTAAACAGTTGCAAAATGGGGAAGTCACTCGTTCCCTTCAAGGGGAGAGATTAGCCAGCGGTGTAATCACCCTGCCCGCCTTCCGTAAAGACTCTACAGACCGTAATCGCACTTCCCCCTTCGCTTTTACCGGCAACAAATTCGAATTTAGAATGGTAGCATCTTCTCAATCCATCTCAGGTCCAAACGTAGTACTCAACACTATATTTGCTGAAGTCTTCTCCCAATTTGCAGATCGCCTCGAAAAAGCAACGGACTTCGATCAAGCCCTCCTCGAGTTGCTTAAGGAAACAGCTACTAAGCATCATCGAATCCTCTTTGATGGTAACGGCTATTCTGAGGAATGGGTTGAAGAAGCAACAAAACGCGGACTTCCCAATATCACTTCAACTGTTGATTCCGCACGAGTTCTGCTACGGGAGTCTACCATTAAACTATATGAAAAACATCAAGTTCTGAATAAAATAGAATTAGAATCCCGCTATGAAATCAGCTTAGAGCAATATTCTAAACAAATTAACATTGAGGCTTTAACCATGATTGACATGGCTAAGCATAAAATCATTCCTGCCGCCGTCAAATATTCCACTGAATTAGCTAGTTCAATCAATGCCATAAAATCCGCTTCGAGTGCTGTCGATGTATCTGTCCAAGAAGGCCTCTTGATCGACCTCTGCTCAACTTTGGTTTCCCTTAAAACAAATTTAACCACCCTTGAAACCGTTACTCAGCAAGCTGCGTCTCTGACAGATGCCTTTGAGCAAGCTGCTAATTATCGAGATGTAGTTTTTAAAGCCATGGGAACTCTCAGGATTGACGGAGATAAACTTGAGACGATTGTTGATTCTGAACTATGGCCGCTTCCCACGTATGCAGAAATGTTATTTATGCTTTAATATTGAGCAAACCATGAAATTAGTCCTCACGTAACTGCAAATATTATATGAATTATGGGGCTGAAACAACTTGAACATGTTGTTTCAGCCCCATTTTATTTATCGCTTTCAAGCGACTTTTTCATTGTCCTCTTGACGGGGTGCACAGCATTTGATGGTGCGCCGCCGATCCGCTACGCGCCGAAACGGCGGCGCGGGTCAAGCTCCGCTATGCCTTAAAGCCTTTCAGCTTTTTCAGCGCGGCCTTGACCGATTGCGTTACGCTTCCGGCGTTTACGCCCTCCGCTTCCGCAATCTGCCGGAAGTTCATCCCCTCAAAGTAGTAGGCGATTAGCCGCCGCTGCTGTATCTCCGTGAGCTTGCCGATAGCGGCGAAAAGCTCCCTTGTCGCTTCTTCGCTGATGTAGATTTCTTCCGGCGTTTCCGGCTTGATAACGCACTCGTTTACAATGCCATCGCCCATATCGAGGGTGTAATGGCCTTGTAACGGTACGTGCGCCGCTTATATGCGGATTCCTGCCTGTCAGCCGCTTTCATAGCTTCCAGCATTTCCTCGATGATTTCTACGAAAACATCTTCCTTGCACCACGGGTAAAAATCCCGCAAATTGATTGTTACCATAAGTAAACCTCCATTCGATTTTTGAGAGTAAGCGTTAAAAATCGAACGGAGCGCGGCGGGGAGCGGCAGCGCACTTCTGGACATGTTGTCCAGAAGCGGAAGCGGTTGACTTCGGGCCAAGTTGGCCCGAAGTGATAAAGGGGCTTGTCCGATAAAACGGCGGTCAAAAAAGGGCGCAAAAAAACACCTTTGAGGGAAAATCCCTGAAAGGTGTCGAATGAAAAATGTGCGCAGTAGCCGCCCATTTTTTGATATGATTTTTTGAATTTATATAGCCTTAGACCATCAGCTATGCCAAACCGTCACGGTAAAGTGGCGGCTCCTCCAACAGCCAACAAAAAATGCTTGTGTGCATAAAAAGGCCCTCCAATCGCATAACTGCCATTGGAAGGTCTTTAAAAGCGCGCATTTAAGAAACCGCCATGTTATTGGCAGTTATATACTACTACATTTTAGATGTTGGCCACCATCTGAAATGTAGGCCGAATCCTATTTGATTTCCACATACTCGATTACTTTATCTGTAAATAAAATTCCATCTAAATGGTCAGTTTCATGACAAAGGCATTTTGCAAGTTCGTCAAAAGCCTCAATAGTAATGGCTTCCCCATTTTCATCAAGAGCCTTAACCAATACTCTTTGGGGCCTCAACACTTTGCCCCAGATACCGGGATAGCTTAGGCAACCCTCAATAACAAGTTGTTTTCCCTCGGATTCAACAATTTGAGGATTCACCAGTTTTAATAAGCCTTGTCCCATATCAGCAACAACTAAGCGGCGTAATATTCCAACCTGACAAGCAGCTAATCCACCACCAATTTGTGTGCTATACATTGTTTCTGCCATGTCATTAAGGATTTCTCTGACGTGGTCATCTACCTTATCAACACGCTTACTTACTTTGTGTAAAAATTCATCATCAAATGTTCTAATCTCTCTGAGAGCCATAGGCATGCCTCCTGCTGATATCTGCACGGGATTTTCGTTCACTTTCTTCAAATAGAAAAACACCTTCAATTGGTTCATTGAAAACTTGAGCTATGTCATACGCAAGCCATATGGAAGGCTCATTTTTTTCTGTTTCAATAGCGTTGATGGCCTGTCTTGATGTTCCGACCATTTTACCCAACTGTTCTTGTGTCATACCTAACGCCTCTCGTAATTGCCGAATTTTATTTTTCATAATGGTTGTTCCACCTCCTAAAATGTCACGCTAACCTTACAATGCAATTTTAGCATAATACAATTTCAGTGTCAACCTAACCTTACATATAGTCAAAACTTTTTATACAATTCTATCAGACGTCTTCCTAAAATACTTTGAAAAACATTACCGTCTATTGACTGTCTATCTTATTTTTGCTATGTGGTACTTGCTTCCTTATGCACCCTGCCCATTATAAACCGGCTTATTTTTCCCTGGCAACCGTCACTGTCCTTGAATTTTATCAAGGGCTTACTAGCCAAACCTTGTTTTGGCGGGATTCCCACCCGCTAAAAAGATCGAGCATTGCTCGATCTTTTTATTTACACTAAACTTTGATGATATTATCTTAGACACTTTTAGTTCTAGCAGCAGGAGCAGGAGCAGCTTTTTTGATAAGACCCATTGGTGCGCCCATAGGTAATATATTACGACCGTAGAAGTTCTTGAAAAATATTCCCCCGACAGCATAGAAACCAACTAAGGAGATAGCAAACTCTGCCCAGCCAGCGATTTGTGCATACAAAGCGACAGGACCCCATTTAAATGATACGCAAGCAAGGGTGAAAAATAGAACGTCAATGAGAAGTAATATTATAATAAAAGGTACGTTCGTTTCGAAAGAAGCTATCGTGATAAACAGAGAGAAAATAAGATAACCAACAAATACTACACCTAACTGTTTAGGATCAGCTACAGCTTTCATGCCTTCACCTAACATACCATTCAAAGTTGCCCATGAAAAAGCCATTCCAACCCAGAAAAAACCATAAGCACCTAAAACTGTGCCGCCAAATACGTTACCCTTTTTGAAGTCAATCAATGCAGCTATAATTTGAACAAGTCCGCCCAACAATGCTGCCCAAATAACAAGTAAACCGGTTGCTTTAGGATCAGTAAAGCTTAATTTAGAAGATGAAGCCACAAAACATATCAACGACAAACCCATAACTCCAAACGCTGTAGGATCTGCACCTGTATAAGCTACTTTTACTTCTTGTACACTCATTAATTTTCCTCCTTAATTTTCATATTGTTTAATAGGTAATATTAGTATTAGAATAAATCCGCGTAAATCACTAAATTTATCAATTCTCCCCCCCCTCTAAAATCTTATCTCCAGAGTACCAATATCATTATACCCTGAAACCATTGTTCTGAATATAGAGAATTTTCTCTTAACATCTGTCCTGACTTTAGAAGTTGAGGGAGAAAAATAGCCGAATCGCTTGGAGCACAAGCGATTCGCCTATTTTAAAAATTCCCTATTATTTAGTTTTTTTGTTAAGTCTTATTTTGTGCATGAACGAAACTTAGTCAGTGTCATGTGTATCTTCAGTTGAGGAAGCTTGAGGATCGTTGCCAAATGTAAGAATTTAAGTCGCTACATCTCTTTTCATAAAAACATACCAAGAGATGAGATTGAAGACTATAAAATAGACCGCCAGTACCATCAAAGAGAATGTCATGGTCATCCCTTTAACGACGGGAGTTCCATCTGTGTAGACTGTCAAATTTATATTGGCAAAGAGGATATATTTCACCCAGCTATAGTTGCTAAGCAAACCCACCAATAAATTACCCGTAAACATCAAAAACAAGGAAATCCCTACCGCTAAAGTATTGTTACGGAAAACAGCGGAAATCATAAATGCAAAGGTGACCATCATCAGCAAATTAACGCAAGCATAGGCATAGTTTATGAAAATATGCCACAGCATATTTATTTCAGTCACATTTCCATTCTTATACCCAAGATAAGGTTGATTTAAGCCATTAAAGCTGTGAAATATTCCACCTACTACAAATGTCGCAACGAAAAGAAGAATCAGCGCAACGAAAGCAAACCATAAAACAGCTATGTATTTCGATAACAAAACCTTCCATCGTTTTATTGGTCTGATCAGCAATAGTTTTATGGTTCCAGTATTAAATTCTCCTGCGACGATCCCTGCGGCAATAATAATTACGAACAAGGAGACTAAGTCTACTAAAACGGAAAACTCCGTTACAAACCCCCATACGCCATACTCCGGAGGCAAATTATGCTCAAGGCGGTAATTGTTAGTTTTAATAAGTTTCTCAATTTGGGCACTTTCTACAGCAATACCTTGTGACTGAATCCCTTTCAACGTTTCTTGAAGATTAGTGTTCTGCTCAGTAAGCTCAGTTCGCCAATCTGAGTTTGTCGTAGCTTGTTGTCCTGGTCCACCATTTGTGGAAATAAATCCGCCGGCAATAACCACCACAATCATTAGACCCAACATAATGTAGGTACTCATCTGGTGATAGATCTTCATGTTCTCATTTTGAATTAAATTAAGCATTCTACGCAATTCCAGACCCTCCTGTTATCTTAAGAAATTTATCTTCGAGGGTTTGGGTTTCTTTGTCAATGCCAGAAACTCTTATTTCTTCATGGACAAAAGCCGTTACAATGTCAGGAATTCGAACTGTATCCATCAATATGGAAATTGAAGTTTCTTTTACTATAGTATCTTGATCCTTATACAGCTTATTTAAACAAGCTTTCGCCTTAATAACATCATCTACGGTAAACGTTACGCGCATGACGACTTCATCTTTGGCAAGAAAATCGTTGACGGTTTGGATATCAACCAATTTTCCATTTTGAATGATCCCGATGCGGTCACACATTAATTCCATTTCTCCAAGTAGATGGCTTGATACCAGGACCGCAACATTTTCCTTTTCAGCAAGTTGTCTTAAATGCATCCTAAACTCATGAATTCCTGCGGGATCTAAGCCATTAGTAGGTTCATCTAAGACTATTAAACTTGGTTTATGGAGGATAGCTTGAGCTAAACCTAGCCTTTGGCGCATGCCCAGCGAATATGTTTTAACTTTATCCTTAATTCTTTGCTCAAGTCCCACCAAAGCAACAACTTCATCAATTCTCTCTTTTGTGAGATTGCCATACATTCTGGCATAATGGACAAGATTTTGGTATCCCGTTAAATACTTATACATCTCAGGGTTCTCAACAATTCCGCCCATGCCTGCTATCGCTTTTTCAAAATCATCGGTTATACTAAAACCGTTAACACTTATTTCTCCTTCAGATATAGAAATAAGTCCAAAAAGCATACGAATGGTGGTCGTTTTGCCCGCTCCATTAGGTCCCAAGAAACCAAAGATCTCGCCCGCATTAACCTCAAAGGATATGTCATCAATGATAAGTTTACTGCCAATTCTCTTTTTAATGTTCTTAAATTGGGCAACAGGTTTTGTTTGCACAGGTTCCCTCTTTTCTATTAATGATTACACGAGATTCATACCACTTCCAGATCTCTGCAAAAACACTAATTTTTTATTCAGCTTTTAACATTTATGCCTTCCACTTTGAAAATTCAAGTTGCTCTTACTTCCGTTGTATTTCTAATCCTCGTTTATTTAACTTTCCCATACTTAAAGCATAATACTAAGCTTTTTATTTCCTCTAATTGTCAATAAGGACTAGTTGTACATATGAAGTGCCCTAATCAAAGTCACCACCGTCAATACGCCGCTCGGTACCCTTTCCTTATACACCACTTTTTCTGACTTCGCTTTCCGACTTACAGTAAAATAGTTTTCTACCTACCTCATCCAACTCTTCAACTCGAACAAAATGCGTCGGTGTGAGAATCCCTCACTTAATATACAATTTTCTGGAGTAAAATGCCCAGGCCGGCACTATCCACGCCCCAAGGATTAGAGTGACCAGAATTGGTAAAAACAGGAAACAAGCGCCATTGTAAATCGGCTGTCAGAGAGGTATTTGGCCGAATACGGAGAATACAGTTTTGATGGACTTTACGACAAATGTTGGTTATAGGACTCTAGGAGTAAATTAAGGAGAACAACTCCTAACTGACCAATAAATTCCATGTGCCAGTAAAGGTAAAATATACGAACTGGTCTTATATAAGTTTATTCAGAGTACCATTAACGAAGTTCGTAATGAATCTGTTAGGGAGAAAATGCCAATATCGGAGAATTTTATACAAACCAAAGGTGGGTTTAAAAATGGGAAATAAATGGACACCAATCTCTATAATAATTTTGTCAGCTTCAATCTTATTAAGCAGTTTCTATTTGGGTGATATTCTAAAAACTGAGAAACAGATTGATTATGATTCTACTAGAGTCAATAATATTTCAAATATAAATGATGATATGCTTACAACAACCGAGGCAGCTTCATTTTTGAACATATCTGAAGCACGACTGCAAGACCTAATTAAAACAGCTGAACTGTATAGTGGTGACATAGCAATTCCATATTATTCAATAAATAATGAAGTAAGGTTTAGTAAAGAGTCCCTTACAGCATGGTTGGTTTCAATATCTAAATTCAGATTGAAAATATAAATATAAGTAGGGAATGCAATGAGTAAGATTTGCTAAGAGGTTTGTTGGCACATCCTCCAACAGCATATTCCCAAAATCGGAGAGAATATGAGGTAATAACCAGACTTCGGGAATATGCAGAACGTTATGTAAAAGATGGCCTGAATAAGTATAACCCTGGGTCAGGGTGAATCATTATGTGAAAGGTTCTTATCTAGAATGATCAGGTAGAAATAGAATTAATGGGAGCGATTTGTATGAAAACTTCAAAGATACTGACTTATCTCATGTATTTGATTGTTTTATTTGGAACTTTGGCTGTTAGTACCTGGGCAACAAATATGCTTAAAATCTGGGTAGGTCGAACCTATAGACCTATACCAGGGTTTATTGGTACAAGTTTGATTTTTGTTTTTATAGGAATTTTGATAGGGCTAGAACACTTTGTAATACAGTATCGTAGCCAAGGGAAATGGTCAGTAAATATTGCAAGGCTAATAATACTAGGAATTCCATCAGCTATTTTTGCTTTCTACATTCCCTTGGCTTTTACTTTTGTAATTCCAATTCCAAGCTTCATTTACAATGGTAATTTATTTTCTACGGTTTCAGCATTAATTTTAGGATATTCAATTGTCACAAGTTTTTACAAGAACCAATCAATTTTTACCACAAAATCAGAGAATAATACTCGACTAGAGATTTAGGATAGGGGATATAAATCTATGAATGTTAATCCATTAAACATTATAAACATATTTACTACGCTTTTTATGTTAGTTTGGATTGCTATTGCAATTAGTAATGTAATAAATCCCCAGGTTCATGTGGAAAATAACTGAAAGTTGGAAAGCAACAAAAGAACCACAGGATTCCTATTTTATGATTAGACGAATTGTTGGAGCTGTCTTTTCGATAATTGGAATCGCATTTTTTCTTTTTGGTGCTTTCACCCGATAACCATTTAAGGGCTAACTATTCTATTACTAAAGATGGAAAGATGGCGTTTAGTTGATCTAGTATTTGAGACTTAATCAGACAACCAAGGGTTAGCGACACTTGGCAGTCTGTAGGGATATGACGCGTCGTCAACACTCAACGTAAGTAAAAACAACCATTTTGATAAAATTTTTCACCCCAATATCTCCTCAACCCTCATCCCACTTTTCAATCCAAAAACAAAATGCGTTGGCGTGAGAATTTCTATTTTCTCAACCAACGCACTAAATATTTCATCATCAAACTCTTCCAGTAGTGAATCCCTGTTGGTAAAACAGATGCTCCGTGAAACCCACAACTGCAAAATTCCAACGACGCTTGTGCCATAATGCGCTGTCCACGGAAACAAAGATAACCTCAATAAATCTTGCAATTAAATAACGCCAACGTGTTTTTGTCGACCAACACCCCTGTTGAGCCATTGTCAGGCGACCGACTAATCCAGCATCTGTCAGAAAAGCTCATGCATCTTCTTCAACTGTCCACTCTTTTTCATGGTTCTGCTCTTCCAATTGATGGTAGGGTTTTCTAATTTGAACGGAACGTATTTCACCGGGGGGGCATCTTTTAACGATTAGGGTGCAAAAACACAAAAAGAACCGCTTCAAGCGATGTGTACCCTAAAAAGCCGAAAAGCCCAGTATTACTGGACTTTTTATGTTCTTATATTTTATATCACTTATTTGGTGGAGGCGAGGCGGTACTGTCTGTATATTGTGCTAGAACTTACAGGTATTCTATTCATCTCTCTCACCTCCTTCCAATCCTACTATAAATTAGACAGAGTTTGAGAGATTCGACAGAAAAAGATGGCAGAATGAGATAATATCCTAACTTATAAAAACCTATAAAAAACTTATGAAAATATTTATTTTTCATAAGTTTTTGTGATATAATAATAAATGAGAGGGCGGCAACCCTCTCTTGTGTAAAAACTAAAAGTCTATGTGGTTAGGGCGTTTTCTCAGGACGCTCTTTTTCTTTGCTAATTTGTAGATTACGTACGATGACAATAAGCTACCAAACAGCGTACCGAGCGTATTAAAAAGAATAATATCCATATGCCTTCCACCTCCTTCCCTTATGGACTCGTGAGAATAAAGAAAAGAAAGAAGAACTCCTCACCAATACACAACTTATTGAGGTGGTATGGGACGCTAACCACATTGAAAATTATATCATATTTTTTGGGGAAATAGTTCAAATATTTAATTATTTGAACATTCAAATGGAGGACCTCCTCATCAAGGGGTCTTTTCTCATTCCCTCCATATCTTCCGAAACATTCATCTCACATTCACTTACGAACTACAAAGACTAGATAATGCTGCCGGAAACGAATCTTGCGAATATTTTCTGGAGCATCTACCTCTAGATCGATTTTGTTTGTAAAACAAGGAAATCCCTACCGCTAAAGTATTTTGGTTCCATTCCAAAGTTTATTTTGCATAGTAATATCTCCGCCAGGATATGCAGGAATAGCAGACTTCATAATTATCTCCACCAAATAGAGTTAGGGTACTCCACCGAGCCTATCAACACTGTTTCCCCAATTTTGGGTGTTGAAATGTCTAAGTTGCGTTTTCTCGCTGCCTTCGTTACCCGTTCAATGGGATCTGTCCAATCATGAAAGGCTAACGTAAAGGCTGACCAATGTATGGGGATCAGAATTTTTCCCTTCACATCAAAATGAGCCTGAACTGTTTCCTCTGGCATCATGTGAATAGCAGACCATCGTTCATCATATTGACCGCATTCAATGAGAGTTAAATCAAAAGGTCCGTACTTTTCTCCGATCTTTGCAAAATGAGGACCATAACCAGTATCTCCACTGAAATAGACCCGTGATTCTTGCCCTACGATCACCCAAGAACTCCATAGTGTGGTGTCTCGATCGAACACACTCCTACCTGAAAAGTGCCTAGCCGGAGTACAGACCAATGTCAAACCATCAAGTTTATATTCATTCCACCAGTCGAACTCTTTAATTTTCTCTGCTTCGACACCCCATCTTGCCAAATGATTTCCAACGCCAAGGGGAACATAGAACTGACTGACTTTGTCTTTCAGTTTCTTTATTGACTGATAATCCAAATGGTCATAATGATCGTGAGACAGGATGACAACATCGATGGCAGATAGCTCCTCGAGTTCGATGGGTAATATCTTACTATAGCGTTTACCCCCGAGCGAAGAAAAGGGAGAAAGAGTCTTAGAAAACATTGGGTCTAATAATAATCGTTTCCCGTCCATCTCCAACAATAAAGTCGAGTGACCAAACCATGTAACTTTTGAATATTTATCTGGCATGATGACAGAATTTAAAGGCTCCACAGGAATTGCCCTCTTTGGCTTACCCTTTGGATTACCTTTCATAAGATCTCTCAACATGCTAACCATCGTCCTTATTCGAGTATCCATTACCGTCGGGATCTGATTGATAAACTTATTCCTGGCGAAATTTTCAGATTGACTTAAGGCGTTAGCTTTCTCCTTAGATGCTTTTCCACCAAAGACTGGATGATATTTCAGGAATAGAAAACCAGCCAGGAGAATCCCGATAACCAAACTAAGCATAACCCGCAGGATCATGATTCAACTCCTCATTCCTTTTCTGGATTAGACTGCCATCTACTATTTCTTCATTACTGCTGAAATGTTATTGCCTAGCTATCACTGATCGCTCAAATTCCATTTTTCAAATATTGGCCCATTAATTGATAATTCGTTTAACCAAACCTTATTTAATTATTTGCCGCAATAATTTCTTTTAGCGTAATATTTTCATTCAAATAACGTGCATTTGGATTACTTTCTTTTTTTAATCGGATCGCCTTTTGCGGACAAAGGTTTATACACGCCAGACAAAATTCGCAATTACCCCCATAGGCTGGTTTATGCTCATCGAGTTTTATATTGTTACGCGGGCAAACCTTTACACACGTTCCACATTGATTACAGTCGTTCCCGACAGAAAAATCTTTATCGGTATTAAAGTTTGGGTTTCTTCTGTAGAAATACTGAATAGCTTTGGTCAACATTGAATCTGTGAATGACCCATTCCTGATATATTCTTTCTTTTGATTAACATCATTTAACAAACGGTTCAAATTTTCTTCAGTATATTTCTTTTTCAGCTTTTGCTTCTCAATATCAAAAAATGGTAAATAGTTATCAATCATGAGTAAACCCTCTGCATATTGAACATGAATATCATTTTCCTCAGCATACCGTACAAACCAATTGACACCGCCAGCAAGCTTGTTTCCATAGGTCATGATGACAAAAATATAAGGGCTCTTAAGTGTAATTTTCTCAATAAATTCCCGGACAATCTTTGGAGCTGCAAAGCCGTAACAGGGAAATATAATCCCTATCTTTTCGTCTTCAAAATGAAATTGATCACCCTTTAAGACGTTTGCTATCGAATAAATTTCTCCTCCAAATCTTTTTGCAACATCTAAACTGTTACCAGTCGCTGTAAAATAAAACACTTTCATAATGTACCTCCATTAATTTTATCGTTCGTTTGTTGAATAGAATTCAAACACATGAATGTTCGAAATACCCTAATACTTCTTATGAGTGCCAATAGATGGTTTAAGGGTAAAACGATTCTATAATTTTATAACTATCGAATCGTTATGCATTTTTAAAGCTGCGCTAAATTATTGCTGCTGTAATGATAACAACTTACGAACTTCCTCAATTAACTCTTCATTTACTTTGCAGATCAAAAACTTCCCTTTTTTCTCTGTACTAATTAAATCTGCATTTACTAACTCTTTGATATGATGTGAAATAGTCGGAGCACCAATATTCAACGAACGGATGATATCCGTAACAAAGCATTCCGAATCGGTATCGGTTGGAAAACTAGATTCATGCATCTCAGCAATTTTAAAATACAATTCTAGTCTATTGGGATTCGATAGTGCCTTAAATATCTTTGCCGCTTTTTTCGTGTCCATATTCCAACTCCAAACTCATACTATAACGATTCGATAACTATCGAAATATATTGTAACTTTTCTAAATGCTCCTGTCAATAGCCCACTGAATTTCCTTTTGATATTAAATTCTTTATAATTCTTTTCCTGATAAATCTTATGCCTGCTCATTCTCCGTATGCACATTCTCCTTCAAGGACTTCATCAAAAAATCAATCACACTCTTTTGGAACATGTCATGAGTCTCCGGTTCCTTGGCGGCGAGCTCTTTCATTTCCCACATCAGCTCCTTGAATGTTTTTTCCAGGTTTTCGTATAAAAAAGCCACTTTATTAGCCACTGCCTTGTTATACACCTCAGTAAGTCGCTTACTCATCTTTTCGACGGTCTGGTAAGATGCCCTATTTTTTATTTTCTCCAACTCTGCCTGCTTATTTCCGGTTTCCTGCTCCAGAGCCCGGTTGGACTCACTTAACTCTTCCGACTTGGTCTTCAGGTTTTCATTAGCCTTGGTCAGATGAGTTATTTGGTTCGCCTGTTCATCCACAACCTTCCTGAGGCCGGTGTTTTCCTGTCGGGCCTGATCCCGTTCTTCCCGGGCCAGTTTCCAATCATTGACCTTCTTTTGCAGCTCTCGGGTGGTTATATTATCCATATCCAGCTCATCAATGAACTCACCCCGGGCCTCTTCCGGGACTCCGAGGAGAATAAGTGCCTGGGTGAAGTTCAAATTCGGCAGTTCTTGCGCCTGGGTGTCGGCGGTGGGAGATTGGGCGTCGGCGGATTCGAGCTGTTTAGGCCCGTACTCCTCGAAAACCCGAATCATTCTTTCCGCCGTTTTCTGAGAATAGCTGACGGATTCCTCCAACCACTTGCCCCATTCCCCATACTGAAGCAACCCCTTGGCTTCCTTCAGGCGGCACCCAATCTCGATAATACTCTGCAGAAAGATTTTCCCCACCTGGTATTTAATCGTATTTATTTCTGTCGCGATGACGAAGGGCGTGCGGCCATTAATTAAATCGCTCATCACAACTTCCTCCCTGCTCTTACTTTATTCTCATAATATGTATCCGGATTTAAGAGTGTGACAAGCTCATAGCCAGGTTGCAAGAATCGACAGCGCTGTCGATTCTTGAACAACCTGCTATCTATAAGAAGCTTGCTGCCGCCGCAGCAGGGTTCTTCCGGCTTCAGTCCCAAACTTTCTCATATATTCCCTTCCCCTTGTAACCTCCGGGCAATCTGACTCATACGCTATAGGACAGGCAGAGTACACTTAGCCTGAGAGTGCGCAGAAAGGAGGCGAAAAGCATGGCCGTAGAAGCGTTGCCCTTAGATTCGGCGCTGGTTGTGAAATACCAGCTCGAACTGACACCCGCCGGTGCCCCGGTGATCAGACAGAAAGGCTTGAATGGTGTGAAACACGACGCTACGGAAGAAGACCTCTATGATGTAGCTGAGGCATTGTTCAGTCTAGTTGATTATCCGCTGCTGCAGGTGCTCCTGAGAAAAAATTTCGAACTGAATAAAGAGTAACTATCCCCAATATTTGCATGGAAGGGGGTGATATAATGGCAGTTACAACCAATAAAGTGATCAAGTTGACATTTACCACTGTTGCCGGTAAGACCTTTTCAATCACGCTGCCCAATCCGCGGACAGACCTGACGAAGGCTGAAGCCGAAGCTGTAATGGATACGATTATTTCGAAAAATATCTTCATTACGAACGGCGGCGAATTGGTTGAAAAACGGGATATCCGGGTGATAGATACCTCGACTAACGATCTATTCGATCCGCCCCAGGTTTAGGCGGATCGACCTCGAAACGGCGGCTGGGCGGCCGCCATCATATAACGGACGCCACTGGATCAAAGCCAATCCCTTCCCTTTGGGTGGTTTCCGGGTCGGCAAAGATTACCTTGTCCGGGTTGCTGACCTAGATTATTAGGTTAACAACAGAAAAAAGGCCCATAGACGATCTCATTAATCATCCATGTGGCCTTCTGCGACATCCCTTCGATTCAAAAAATTACTCCTTAGTTACGCTAATGCTTGCATTCTGTGGCAAAGCCAAGCCCGCCGCAACTTCTATCGACTTCATTATTCCAGAAACACCTGGGCAACTGGGATGGGGGCTATGCTTGGCAAAGACTTCATAAACTTTTCCCATATGGAGTTTCTTGAAAATCTCTTCAAAGGCATCGACTTCAACCAGTTCTGCCGCTATTTTTTGGTAATTCGGGCAGTCACTTGATATCTCAAGTTTTACTTTGTGACCATCACCGCTCTCTGCTTTAACATTAATAGTAAAACCACAAGCACCGGCTTTAATAACTCCTGTTGCCATAATAATGCTCCTCCTATAGTTAAGCTTCCCTTAGGAAATGCCGTAATTCGCGGTGAACCTTGCACTTAAACTTATTTTTTAATTTTGCTTTCCGGGGGTTTGATACCCAAGACAGGCGCTGAGTGGTCTTTTCCTAAATAAAAATTAGACCAAGAGGACGTCTGATAGAAATCCCAGTTAGCAGGCGGTACCGGAGGAACGTCTAAGGTTGATTCCTCTCCATATTTCTTCAGTCTGGCATAAGCTCTGACCCAAACGCACTTCTTCTCTTTCGGGAAAACTTCACACCAGCCATCCAAGCTTCCGCCACAAGCACCGTTACGTTGATTTTTTGGACATTGTGACATAGGACAGAGATAGCCTATATCCAGTATGGCACAATCGCCGCAATCCTTGCAATCAAGCATGATAACTTTGGCAATGTGCTCAAGGGCGTGAAGTCTCTTTTCAGCTTTTTTCTTACCTTCTGCTGCATGATACATGCTGCGCATCATAGGGAAAAGCTTCTTATCAGGTGTGAACATGAGACTGTGCATCCCTCTCATCAGCGAGTTCATTGCTCCGACAGGTGCGTCTAAGGGGCGGTTAGCACGATTCACAGGTTGATCTGTGTTTAGACCTGTCTTCTCGTCCTTTTCAAAATAATAGAATCCATTGGTTTGAGGATAATCAAACTCCTTGACCAGATCTTGCCAGTTCGGATAAAGTTCCTCCCCTTTGTCAAGAATGTACTCTAATTGCTCGTATTTAAGATTATGCCCGCCGATATGAACGCCTGCACAACCGATACCTTTCAAGATCGCATACAATTTGGCGGCCCTCAACATCCGCTGGCCAACCCCTTTATCCGCGGCACTTTTTTCCTCATTGAGTT
Organism: Desulfosporosinus shakirovi; assembly: GCF_020595055.1. Taxonomy (GTDB): domain Bacteria; phylum Bacillota; class Desulfitobacteriia; order Desulfitobacteriales; family Desulfitobacteriaceae; genus Desulfosporosinus; species Desulfosporosinus shakirovi. The sequence goes on from NZ_JAJDOO010000009.1 coordinate 107,738, forward strand.
CTGCTAAAAGTTTGTCTGTGACGACACAACCCGGCAACTTGTTTTGATTCATAACATTTGCCGCTCCATAAGGAAGAACGTAGATATTTCCCACAACCGGAATATCCAGGTTATTAACCTTCAGGAACTGGATGACTTCGTGGCATTTTCGAGCATCATACCCCAGTTGTGTAACGACAAATTGTGCGCCGCCTTGAATTTTCTTTTTCAACTTATAGTACTGAACCATAAGCTCAGCCTCAGTTGACTTGAAAGGGGAAACAGCCGCCCCCGCAAAAAAGTCACTGGGAGCGTGATAAGTTGGCCCTTTCATACCCGGAACTTCTAAGCCCTTATTCATGTCGGCTATCAGTTGTAAGGTATTAGAAGGATCCAGGTCAAAAACCGGCTTAGGGCGTCCTTTGAACCCTGAATAGGTATAGTCTCCTGTCATAACCAAGAGATTACGAACATTTGCACGATCTAAGGCATAAAGTTGGCTTTCCATCTGGTTCCGGTTCTTATCCTTACAAGTAAAATGTACTAATGGTTCGATCCCCAATTTAAGGATCTCCATTCCCAAATAATCAGCGAGAATTGCCGGATTACCACCGGGGTTATCCGTGATAGTAAGAGCATGAACCCTGCCGCCTTTAGCTGCTTGCTCTGCCGAGGCAATGGCGGTTAGTTGAGCTTTTTCATTCGCTCCTCTTCCTGGTACGAGTTCCCATGTCACGGATAGGGTGTTTTTGTCAAGTAATGACTCTTTAAATTTATTTTCCATTCCTTGTTCCTCTCCCTTATCACCTATTTATACTCCGAAGATTGTCCTTTAATTCTCTAACCATTATAACTCTTCTCAGACAATATTTTAAGACATTTTCAGTTTTTTCTTAACTTTTAACTAACTCAATCGTTCTAGGTATAAACTATTCATAAAATAACTGGAAAATGTGGCGCTGCCTCCTAATTCAATATGACGAATCTTCCTGTATAATTCTTCTGTCATATTCATCTCCCGGTGATTTAGAAGTGTTCGTATTGCACCGACATGAGCCGCATTCCCAACCATTTTTATTTTTTTAGGCGGGATATCCGGTACGAGACCAATGTTTAAAATGTTGTTAGCCTTAAGATAAGTGGCAAAGGTCCCGGATAATATAACCGAATCCAGCTCAGCAACACTGATGCCCGCCATTTCAACCAAAGTTTTAATTCCTGCGCAGACTGCCCCTTTAGCCAGTTGTAATTCCCCGACATCCTTTTGGCTGATAGTTACATCTGAGCTTTGATCTGTTCCGTAGGCCAAGATGAATTCACGTGCTTTTTCAGCAGGCCGTATCCGATTGCGAAGCTCAACCGAAAGATGATCTGCTGTTTCAGGAACAGCAATTTTCCCTTGTTTATTTATTACTCCGGCTCTTTTCATCTCATCAATTGCTTCAATAAGACCTGATCCGCAAATCCCGATAGGTTCCTGTCCCCCGATTACTTCACAGTTCACACCCTTGTCAGTAATACTCACACTTTCGATGGCTCCCTGCTTTGCCCTCATTCCGTAGGCTATTCCCGCACCTTCAAAGGCTGGTCCGGCTGCTGTAGAACAGGCCATCATCAAGTTGTCAGTTTTCAAAAACAATTCACAGTTAGTGCCTAAATCAATGAGTAAGTGATTTCCCGGCTCCAGTACCTCAGGAGCCCCTGCGATAGCCCCTACTGTGTCCCCCCCAACAAAACTTCCTATATTAGGAAGGAAGAATATTTTAGCTTGAGGATTGATTTCTACTCCCAATTCATGCGCTGAGAATTCTAACGGTCTATTGCAAACGGAAACAAAGGGGGATACCGCTAAATGAGACACATCTAAGCCGATTAAGAGGTGATGCATCGTCGTATTGCCTACTATAGACATCTTCACGATTTCGTTTTTTCTTACATCAGTTTTTAATTCAAGCTCTTTTAACAAATGATTAATAGTTCTTCTGACAGCATTGCGCATGGCCAAAGCATTTTCTTGGCTTTCTTTAGCGAAGGAAATACGAGAAATAACATCTGCACCATAGGCGGTCTGCTCATTCTCAATTGAGACGACCTTTATGAGGTCACCTTCAATCAAGTCATATAGAGCCAACCCAACACTGGTTGTCCCTATATCGACGGCAACTCCATACAATCTCTTCCCAGTGTCTCCCGGCTCAATCTCCAAGATCTCATTTTCAAAAATAGTAACTGTTAGGACATACTTATCCTCTCTCAAAACATCCGACACTTTATTAAGGATATACAGACTCGGGGAGTTATAGCTCCTCCCTGTGGAAGTGCTGAGAGCATCTGCCAGGCGATCCCAGTCTCCCCGTTCATCTTCAAGTGAAGGTTTACTGATGGTCAAACAAATCTTTTCCACCCGCGGATCTAAGACAGATGCTTTCATTCCTAAGAGTGCACTTTCTTTTCGATCCTGACTTTCTACGAAATTCAGCTGAATAACCATGCCCTCTTCGGGAACCACAGTACAAGCAAGTCGGAATCCCGCTTGGAGTTCGACCTCATTAAGATGTTTTAAATCCTGAGCACTTGGCTCTGAAGCATTTTCCATCACTCGAACTTTACACTTACCACAGGTTCCTTTACCATTACAGATGTTATCGACGGGAAGTTGATGACGAATGAGAGCTTCCATTAAAGTCTCTGTATCTTTAGTTTCAATAACCCGATTTGGGAGTATTTTTATTTCCATAATTACCTCCTGGAAGAATTTTAGGTCAGTAAATTCCTAAAAACGAAGATCAAGCAGAACACATGAATCGGCCAAATGCACAAAACTGCCTTATCCCATTATTATGAATTCAATGCCTTATTTATACAATTCGATCTATTCCCTTATTTTCCTTCTTTACTTCATACCTTAACCAGAAAATCCGCAAGTTCTTCCGGGGAATTAACAAGAAAATCCGGGTTGCCCTCGTTAATTTTCTGAGGAGTATGCCATCCCCAGGTCACTCCAATCGTTTGTGTACCTGCGTGTTTACCTTCTATCATATCCCCTTTGGTATCCCCTACATAATAGGCCGAGATACCCGGATGCAATGCCATAGTGTTGTGAATTTTTTTGATCTTACTTTTCTCTTTTTCTGCTCCAATAACATCCTCAAAACAAGTAATTCCGTTCCTATTCAAAATCTCTTTGGTTGCACCGGAAAGATTTGAAGTAATAACATATACATGGTGTTTTTCCGAGATCCTCTGTAAGGCTTTCCCAATCCCGTCAAAGAGTTCAAGGTCTGTCAATTGTTCACCTTGTAATATTTCATATCTCTTCAATATGTCATTTATGGCAACTTCACTGATCCCTCGACTCATCATTGTCTCATAAACATTACCCTCGAATAATGAAATGACATCTTTTGGTTCATTGATTCCCCGGAACCCATTCTCAAGACAGGCTTGTGAAAAACGCGAAATAAAAACCTCCAGGGAATCCACAATAACCCCATCATAATCAAACATTACGAGCGCCACACCTTTACCTCCTTGAAAATCACTGCCGTGTATTAAAAGAAACTGATTGTATAAGATCCCCTGCTCTTATAGAGAAGGGGATCTTATACAAATACTAACCTAATGTATTCATTTTTATCCAGTTTGATTGAACTTAAAACTATTAACCTAAGAACTCAAATTGTTTATTGCGAAAGGCCTTAAGATAATTGACGCAATACTCATCTCGCCCGGCAAGTGTTTCAGCAGTAACTAAACTTGCCATCATCATCTTGTCCAGAGGGTTAATAATAAGGCCATCCAGACCTTTGCCAATAGCCATAATAGCAAAGGCATGGTTCATAAATTTACGCACGGGTAAACCATAAGATACATTGGACAGACCGCAAATGGTATGAACTCCTTTAAAGCGAGTCATGATCGCCTCTACCGAATTAATAAACTCAACGGCAAAGGTACTGTTAGTAGAAACTGGCTGAACCAACGGGTCTACATATATGTTTTCAAGAGGTACATTGTTTTTGACAAGTCCATCAATCAGCTTTTCGGCGATTCTTAGACGAGCGTCCATAGTTTCCGGCATACCTTCATCACTCATACAAAGAGCTACAACTTTTAAGTCGGTGCCTGCAATGACAGGAATCAAGGCGTCATAGCGCTCTTTTTCTAAGGATATCGAGTTAATCATGGCGATACCTTTATGTACAGATAGAGCAGCTTCAATAGCCTTGGGGTCCGGACTGTCAATACAACAAGGTGCCTCTACAGCTTCTTGAACTGTTTTTACAAGCCATTGCAGGTATTCAGGTTCCTTACCGACAAAGATACCGGCATTGACATCAATATAATCTGCTCCTGCTTCATGTTCATCCCTAGCCACCTGTTTGATATATTCAGCATCTTGTGCTTTGATGGCCTCTCCGACGGCTTTACGACTTGCATTAATTAATTCTCCCACTACTAACATGAATTTTTCCTCCTCATATTCAGCTCTTAATTATTATTTCTTTAGAACTAGGATTTCTAAGAAGACTAATACTGCAAATTCCGTGCCAATTATGTTGCGATGAAAACTTAGCTAAATATTACTTGATTTCCAGTGAGTTTTCAACATTCCAGGTCCCTATTAAGCTTAATTTATTAAGTTTTGGAATATCAGATACTTAAAAACAAGTCAGGATAGACTTACACCAAAGGAACTGACGTCAAAACTAAGTCGATGAGACTTAAATTTAGAAGTCAGTTCTGAAGTTTTTAGCTTCTATAGACTATTTAACAGCATCTCACAGGATGTCTTATTTAGCCGTAAGTTTACGAGCAGTCTCTACCGCTCCGGGGGCATCAGTGCTCCAACCATCCGCTCCGATTTTCTTTGCAAAATCTTCTGACACGGGTGCTCCGCCAACCATGGTCTTAAAGCTTAACCCTTGTTCGCGAATAGCTTTCACAGTTACTTCCATAAAGGGCATGGTCGTCGTTAATAAAGCGGACATACAGATGACATCGGCTTTTTTCTCTTTTGCGGTGGCCAGGAATTTCTCTGTATCCACATCTACCCCCAGATCATAAACCTCGAATCCGGCGCCTTCCATCATCATGGAGACTAAATTCTTGCCAATATCATGCAAGTCCCCTTTGACGGTTCCGATAATAATCGTTCCCTTTTTTTCGCTTTCTCCATGTGATAATAATGGTTTTAATACCTCAAGTCCAGCTTTCATGGCTTTAGCAGCCATGAGCATTTCCGGAACAAAGAATTCTCCTTCAGAATAGCGTTGCCCGACTTCGTCCATTGCCCCAATTAATCCATTGCTTAGAATTTCCGAGACATCCGTGCCAATCTTAATTTCAGCTTCAACCAGAGACACTACTTTATCAATGTTAAATTCTATTACTGCATCATAAATAGTCTGTACGCTCATTAATTATCTCCCTTTCCTTTCAGTCACAAGACCGTCACGTTGTGTAAAGATTAAATTCCCCACTTAGCATCCCCTGCAACAAGTCCTTTGAAATGGCCGCGAACTTTAGCATCCAGTTCTTCTGAAAAGCGCGACTTATTCGGTTTACTTAAGATTTTTGCGGCTTCTTTCATTGCACGGCTGTGAGCGTCTGGTTTCCCTTGATCTTCCCAACGGCGACGCATTTCTCTTGTTGCCACTTTGGGTAAAACGGCAATGGTTCGCATATTTTTCATAGTATGATCCAAATCCATGTAACTCCCACCGGGGCCAACTTTCGCAATCAAGTCTAAACACAAGTTTTCTTCGTTGTATTCAAAACCCTTTTTCATTCGTTTAAGCATCAAGGCTATTTCATTGTCGATCACAGCTTTAGCAAAGTCAAAGGCCATCAGACTCCCTAAAAGCCCCCCCATATTGAATAAGTCTGCTCCGGCAAGCAAAGCGCCTGTGGTGTTCATTCCTGTCTCATACCCTGATTGAGCGTCATTAGAATGGGCATTGGTCAAGCCGATATATCCGCCGGAAGGAACATTGTAAAATCTCGCCATTTCTGTATGCGCCATTTGCAGCATTCCCGTTTCGATAGCACCTGGGGCATAGGCTCCTGTCCGCATATCCGCAACTGTGGACAAGACAGCATAGATCATGGGGGCTCCCGGACGAATCATTTGAGTCAGGGTTGCAAGTCCCAGGAATTCTGCATTGCCTAAGGTCAAAGTCCCCATCAAGCTTAGAGGAGAAGTCATGCCGGCATTTGGAACAATTGTTCCGTAGACCGGCAGTCCTTGTTCAATCAGATAGATAACTGCTTCAGTAGAATCCACATCAAAGGTCAACGGTGAAACAACCGGGCAATAATGATGATTAATAAATGGACGCTTACGATACTCTTCTTCCCCTCCTGCGATCAGGGCTCCTAAATCCAGTACTGCTTTAAGGTCCTCCATGTTAGGAGTATTGCTTCGTACAGGCTTTTTACAGTTTTTCAAGGCAGGATAAAAACGGGACAGACTAAACTGTCCTTCTGGGGCATCCTCCGCCAGAGTTGATATTGAAAAGACATCAAATCCAGGCAGTTCATTAATCAAATAAGCGATATTAGCTATGTCATCAGAGGTAGCGCGACGTTCTTCACCTGTTTCCGGATCGATAATATTGGGAGCGGAACTCCCTGTTACGACAATCGGGCGGTCGCCGGGCATTGTGACATCAAATTTTGGATCTTGAGCAGTAAAAGTATAGGTAGGAACAAAGGTTTTTCTTGCCTTCTCAACAACCTCTCGGGGAAACTTAACCATCATTGTTTCCATGTCAACCTGGCAGCCATTTTTGGAAAATATTTCCATTGCTTTCTGATTACGAACCAGCATCCCGACGTTTTCCAGAATTTCCAATGAGGCCTCATGTACGCGCTCTACTTCTGACTGACTAAATAATTTAGTGAACTCCACAATTAAAATCCCCTTTCCTTCTGCTCGGATTGATGCTTCAGTCGAGCTATTGGGTTTAAATCGACTACACTAATATGGATTTTGCCACTTCTAATATCTCTGCTTTATGCTTTTCAATCCAATTCATCAACCGAACATTATGCTGCAGATAGGCAATATACTCATATTCATTCAGATCAGTTCCGGCATAGTATGCTGCTACATCCCAATTTATCAAATACATATTTGAGGCGGCGATCATCGTGGGCAGATACTCAATTTCCACGGCATTCAAAGGTTCTAGCCCTTTCAATTCAATCAATTTTTGCTGATAAGATTTAAGAAAAATAGCACATTTATCGAGAAGCAACACCCCATCTTGTTCATCTTGCCATGAGCTGCAGCAATAAGCCATCCCTAAAGTTACATCAAAGAGCCTATGGTCAATCTTAGACCAATCAAAGTCGAAGATTCCTACAACCTTGCTATTTACGTATTTTAAATTACCCGCATGAAAATCATTGTGACAAGGTGTGAGCGGCATTTTTTCCAGCACATCCTGAGGAATTTGCGAGCTCTCAATGACCTTCAAAATTGAGTCCAGTTTACTCCTGTAATATTTGTGAAACTTCGTGTCGATATCCTTCCGGGCTAATTCTTTATATTTTTCCGGCAAAGTCGGGAGAAATTCCATAATCTTCGGTTCTATTCGCTCCAGACCTTGCGGATCAAAATCTCTGGCAGCATTATGGAAAGTTGCCAAGACTTCTGCTGCACTGGCATACTCTTCATCATTTAAGTTTGGAGTATCCCAGGTGTATAAGTCATCGCCTTCCAGAAACTCATACACCGCAAAATAGATATCCGTTCCATTTCCATTTACCCCTTCAATTTTCTTGACAAAGGTTGCTCCATCTTTAGTACGAATTAACCCGGCAGCAATATCCAAGCCATGAGCTTTGGAGTAGTCAATCATTAAGTGTTCAAAAATTATTTCCGGAGCTGTGATACCATATTTATATTTTCGCACAAAGTATTCGCACTGTTTTCCATCTTTCTCTGTGTAAATACCAAAACTTCGATTAACATACCCACCAAATATTTCGAAGACCGCAGTAACAATCCCGAGATCATAGCTTTGCAGCGCATCAACGATTTGATTACGGATTAGGACTGATTCCATAGATTCGAAGAAATGAGCAGCAATTTTTTTGAGGTCTTTACTTTGGGTAAACATAGAAAACGTTTGGTTAACACTTAGCTCTTCGAGATGTCTCATTTTACTTGTGTTCATGTTGATCCTCCTAATAGAAATTTGCTTGGATGATTAATGAAAGAATGGAACCTTAATTTTAAAACAGAGTAAAAAGGTTTTTCTATTGCAATAATCATAGCATTTAAAAATTATTTTTGATTAACACATTTCTGCTCGTTTTGACTCATTACAATCATTTGAATATTGCTACTATTCCGCACATATTGATATTCCTTGTCTAGATAAAAAACTATTATGAAAAAGAGGTGGATATTTCATACAAAAATAAAAATATTCACCTCTTTTTCAACGACTTTTTTTAGAGATTAGCTTCGTCAAGTTTTCAACTAAGAAGGCTCGTACTTCAAAGGCATCTTCGAAGTAATAGTCAGCGCCTATTCGCTTTGCAAAACCCGCGTCCACAGGGGCACCTCCCACAATCACGACTAGGTTTTTGCGAATTCCCAATGATTCTAATTCGTCAATCACATCTTTCATCATAGTCATGGTGGTAGTGAGCAAGGCTGACATCATCAGAATGTGAGGTCTTTCTTTACGCACAGCACTGGCAAACTTTTTGGGGGTTACATCCACTCCCAGGTTAATAATCTCAATACCCGTGGCCATGACTAACATCTTGACTAGACTCAATCCAATGTCATGGAGATCTCCGGCTACTGTTCCCATAACGATTTTGCCGGTGCTTTTCTTTTCAGAACTCTCTAATAAGGGTTCCACAAGACTTAAACCCGCATGCATTGCCCGAGAAGCCATGAGGACTTCAGGCACCATAACCCTTTGCTCGCGAAACTTCTCAGCCACGCGATCCATTCCGGCAATTAGACCTTTTTCCAGAACGGATTCCGCAGCAAACCCCTGCGCCAAAGCTCGTTGGGTCAAGACCATGCTTTGTTCAGCGTCCCCAGCAGCGATAGATTTAATGATTCCTTGAAATACCATAACTCTCACCTTCTAATACAAGCTGTTTTTATATGTAAGGGGAGTAACCCCGATATATTTCCTGAAGACTTTAGAAAAATAACTTTGGTTTTTAAAACCCACAGCTTTAGAGACTTGGGCAACACTGAATTCGGGTTTTTTCATAATTTCAACGGCTTGCTCCACTCTGACTCGGGTCAAGTAATCATTAATTGTACAGTCCAATTCTTCTCGAAACAACCTTGATAGATGAGAGGAACTGATAAAGAGGTGCTGAGCTACATCAGTTACTGTAAGAGGCAAAGCGTAGTTCTCCATAATAAAATCCCGAGCATTTTTAACTATAGCAATGTGTTTTTTATCTGCTAATGTAAATATACCCTCTAAGAAGGTTTCTACAATCCTTTGAATTTTATAGAAAAACTTTTCAACTCGCTCAATACCCTCAATTTCCTTATTGAATTCCTTCAGAAGCCTCATAATACGCTCTGCATTTGCTCCCCCTTCTACTGCCGCCCTGGATGTCAAGGTCGCTAATTCGAGAATCCTGACTTTGACCGTTTCGAGATCTCCCACGGTTTTTGTATAAAGATCCGTCAAAAGACTTTGGAGAGTCTGATCGGCCCTTGTTCTATCTCCTAACCGAATATAGCGCAAAAACTTGCGCTCTTTCTTTAAATAATCGTCATAATCACTAAGATCCGGTAAATTTTTCCGCTTGCGTTCCTCAATTTCATGTCGGATTTGTTGTTGCTGCAATCGTGTTGCATCAATTTCCTCCAGACTATTGATGTTCCGTTTGACCAAATGGTTCACAACTACAAAAAGCATATCAGCAGCGGCTTGAGAGCGAGATGGCGAAACGACTTCAAGCTTACTCGCCATGCTTTTTAACTTTTCAAAACTCTCGATTCCAGCATTTAGTTTCTTCAGTTCCTGAAAGAAGAAGTGATCCGGTTCCCACATTAGTACTTGTCCGCAGATAATGCTTCCCAAAGAGACCCCTCGAATCATGATCGGGACAGCCCAGATAACTAACCCTGCATGGCAACGAAAGAAATAGGGTTCTTCCCACTTGGCAGCCTCAAAGCTGGCCCGCTTATAAGAATCCTGACATCTCCTTTCTCCCTCAGCTTGACAACGAATATAACGGCAAAATTCACTTCGTCCAAAGTTTCCCGGTACCGAAAAAGTCTCACCCTCATTATTAATAGCCTCAATATGTAACCCTGTTGCGTTGTGAAAGCTACCCAAGCTTTCCTCGAGGTGTTTTGGATCCAGAAGGTCAGAATCTAATGGTTGGAGCATTGAACTCATCCTTCCATAAAAGGATATCTTTAAAGAGAATAGATTTCGATCAAGCATTTATGAACGTCACAGAGCTCTATTAATTACCGATTAAAGACTAAGGTCTTCAAGACTACCGGTACAACTCGGCCGCCCATAAGAGGTTTACCGATATCAATATAATCACAATTATCCACTTCAAGCTGATCAATGCAAATCACTTCAAGGGGTTTATTAACTGAAGCATTTATACACTGTCCCAAAACTTTCCCACAATCTGCTTCGACAACAAGTATGAGGGGTTTAGCTTTACATAAGTAGTCATGCATGCCCAACAGCAACCCTTGAGCCAAGATATCTATATTTGCAAAGGACATGGTTCGCGGCCCTTTCATGGCTATAGCTACAATTCCTTCAAAGCGATCGACCTGGAGCCGAAGGATTTCCTTTTTAATGACTTCTGCTATGCTTTGAGGTGTTTCAGGAATCAAGGATGTAAATGGAGAAATAACCATGACATTGCGAATAGGCAATGTATTTTCCTGAAGATGGATGGTACTGCCACTTAAATTGACCGACTGAGTTCCGGTTCCGATGACCGTTGCTCGTACTGTCTCCTCAGGCTTTTCTAGGACAAACCCATCTCTCTCCAAACATACTTTAAGCTCCCAGCCGAGAAGCGGCCCAAAATCTCCGAAAGCTGTCACTTCCGCCATGGTCATCGGTCCATTTAAAGCATAGACATAGTCCGCTACCCCGCCGGAAATCATTACTTTTCGAATCGGGTGAGCTAACTGCAAGGGAGGGGTCATAAGCAGTTCCTTGGTCAACTCAGTGTGCACAGATGTCTTGAGTACGTCCACAACACACCCAGCCATAGCCTTGACAATAGGACGAAGTTGAGGAAGAGTCACTCGTTCCCCTACCTGAAGCCTTTGTCCCCTATGTTTTAAAGCGGTTTCAGCCGGCTCAGAAATGTAAGTAATTCGGTCCCCCTGTCGCTCAAACTCTATTAAGTGTCCGCCCACATTAAGGCAGGAAGAGTCAACAGCCTTACCTTCATGAAACATGGCATAGTTGGAGGTTCCGCCACCTACGTCGATATTGACTGTGACTTGATGCCTCTGGGCTGAATATAAGGCAGCTCCCGATCCCTTGCCCGCATAGATTGCCTCCAAATTAGCACCGGCAGTGGCCACGACGAAGTCACCCGCAAATCCAGCTAAAGCATCAATAATCGCCTTAGCATTTTCTTTCTTAGCCGTTTCCCCGGTAATAATCACTGCACCTGTGTCAATCATCTCAGGAGTCAGCCCAGCAGCCATATATTCAGTTTCCACAATCTTCGAGACCTCAACCGCATTAATCAAGTCGCGGTCTAAGAGGGGGGTAAAATAGATCCTGCTGCGATGGATTACTTCTTTATCCGTAATTTCCACGCGAGGAACTAAAGTTCCTGAAGCAGTATTCTCGATAGTCAATTGGCTGATCACCAGTTGGGTAGTAGTGGTTCCAATGTCAATGCCCACACTCGTGATCCTTTGGTTAGTCGATTCGGGCATTTTGTCACCGCCCCTATTTTTGCTGGTTCAGCTTAACGCCACTCGCTTTGGCGGCCAGAATTTGTTGGATAACATCTGTAAGATGAGCCCCTGCTTCAGCAGGAGGGATTCCGCCCTTATGAATATTGGAGATAACCGTACGATCTGCTTCCACCGTATTTTCATTGGGTCGGTAAATCATATAAGCACTAAGGCTCTCGGCAGTTCCCAGTCCCGGTCGCTCTCCAATTAAGGAAATGATCACCTCAGAATTGACAATAGATGCTACATGATCCTGAACCCATACCCTCCCATTCTTCACGAAGAAGGGAGCTCCGACTTTTATTCCCGCAGATTTCAGCCCTTGGATCAACGCCGGCAATAAATCTGGAATATTGGCCTCAATGGCAGTTGAACTTAGTCCGTCAACGATCAGAATCTGAACCTGGACATTCTTTTCACATTTTTCCGAGACTATTTTCACCGCTTCCTCCGATAAACGACGTCCCAAATCGGGTCTTTGTAAAAACTCATCTTTACTAGTAGCAGCACTTTGCACAGACATTAAGTTCATCCGTCGCAGAAATTCCTCAGAAACATCGAGAAATACTGCATCTTGAGCTACTGCATGATCTGCCAAAAATCTTAACAAGGACATAGTTTTGGGGCGAGTTCCGGCTCTGCCAATTCCGATCCGAGCTGGGGTCAACTTCTTCATAGCCTTAACCGCATCTGCATTAAATGGGTTTGAAATCTGCATTTCTTCTTGAGGAGGGAATGTAACCATCTCCTCGGACTCTGTGTTAGGGACTAAAGGCGTATCCATCATCGCCGCCGCCATCACCTGGTCTTTCCCCTTATGTGAAAGCAGCCCTTTCTTAGCCAGTTCTTCCATAACACTTTGGATAATGACTTTCTCTAATTCATTATTCGCGACTGTCACCTGGATTCGCCTCCCCTATTTATCAAAAATGGATGGGTCTCCGGCTCTCTCTGTCAGTTTGCCCTTTGCTAAAATGCCCATTTTTTCCAACCACTTCTCAAACTCAGGAAGCGGCCGCAACCCTAAGATTTCCCGGGTACTAGCGTCATCATGGTAACTGGTATCCTGATAGCTCAGCATAACATCGTCGCCGCCCGGAACTCCCATGAAGAAGTTTGAACCAGCCATAGCGCAGAGGAGAGTTCCCATTTCCTGATCATTTTGGTCTGCTTTCATATGGTTTGTATAACAGGGAGCAATCCCCATCGGCAACCCATGCAGCTTACCCATGAATAAATCTTCCAAGTCTGCCCTGATTACTTCTCGACCTGAATAAATCGTCTCAGGCCCAATAAATCCAGAAACATTGTTAGTCATAAACGGATGATATCCGCGTGCATATCCATAAGTTCTTGCTTCCAGCGTCATCATATCTACGCCGAGGTGAGCATCCAGAGAAACCTCTGAACCCTGTCCGGTTTCGAAATACATAAGATTAGGCCCTGTCGCCGTTCCTTTACGCTGTGCTAAAGCAAAGGCCTCATCAAGAATGGCGGCATTTACACCAAAGGCATCATTAGCTTTTTGAGTTCCGGCAATACTTTGGAAAACCAAGTCTACAGGAGCACCTTTTTCAATAGCTTTAATCTGTGTTGTTACATGAGCCAGAACACAGTTTTGAGTTGGTATTTCCCATTTTATCATGAAGTTCTTAACCGTATCTAAGAGGCGAGTGACCGTCTCTACATTGTCTTCCACCGGATTAATTCCGATGACTGCATCCCCTGAGCCATAGGCTAATCCTTCTTTGAGGGAAGCCAGCATCCCTTCTATATTGTCGGTTGGGTGATTGGGCTGGCAGCGGAAAGCCAAAGTTCCGGGCACACCGAGCGTCGTATTACAGTGAGATTGAACGCGCATCTTCTTCGACCCAAAGACAAGGTCCATAGTAGACATTAACTTAGCCACAGCAGCAATCATTTCACTCGTAAGACCACGACTTATGTGAGTTAAGTCTTCTCCTGTTGTCTTATGGTCTAAAATATACTCTCGCAAATAACCGACCGTCCAACTTTTGATCTCTTGATAGATTCTTAAGTTGAGTCCATCATAAATTGCTCGAGTGACTTCATCCTCTTCGTAGGGAATGACCGGGTTATTGTAAATGTCCTCAAGGGTAAGATTACTGAGAACCAATTTTGCTGCCACTCGTTCAGAAGCTGATTTCGCAGCAATTCCGACCAGTTCATCACCGGACTTCTCTTCATTGGCCTTAGCCATCACTTCTTTAAGACTTTGGAATGCAAAAATTTTATTGTAAACTTTCGCCTTTAAAATCATCGAACGATCCCCCAATCTGACATAATGTCCTTAATCGCAAAAATCTGCCCAGTTAGCTGGGTAGGTAGCATAGAAAACTTTACAAAAGGTCGGAGAGGAAAAGACCACTTGGCTTCCCTTTGGAATATAAACCACATCTCCCTGTTTAGCGCGAAAGACTTGCCCCTCGACTTCAAGTACAAACTCTCCCTCTATGACGTAATCCACTTCATCATAATTTAGAAACCATGGCAGCTTAGAATGATCAAAGGTCATAAAACCTGAGGCAAGATTTCCCACACGTGAGTCGATGACGTCCACGAGTCCCACCTTTTGCCCCGGAGGAGCTTCCGGAAAGGGCTGGATCACCACAGTTTCCCCTTTGACATGGGTTGCTTTAGGGTTTTCACAGGCGGGTTTGAGAACCTCACCGAGAATTCTTTGCACCGCTTTTTTCAAGTCATCGCATTGGCTTTCTGCGTCTGTGGCAACTTCAGAGGAAACGCTGACTTTATTAAAACCAGACTGTGAATTCACTTGTTGTCCTGCCGATTGCCCTATAACATTATGACCTATGATTTCTTGTCTGCCTTTGCTAATAGTTATTCCCAACTCTTTGGCCAGATCTTTGGCGGAGGGAGTCAGTACACTGTCTTCTTCCAAGACTATATTTTTATCAAATTTGGCCAAATCTCGTAAAACCGCTGCCGAGATAAATCGTCCCATAGTACACCTCCTTAAAATAGAAGTCAGTAGTCAAAGGCCAGAGGTCCGAAGTTGGAACATTGAGCTTTGTGCTCATGCCTTTTGCCTCATACATCTGCTTCCTATTATTACATCAAACTTTCAATCAATTGCTTCGCGGGTCTTGGTATGACGACTTGACGGATGAGAAGTCCTTTATCACTCGCCAAAGCGCTTCCTTCTTCGACTGCTGCTTTAACGGAGGCTACTTCTCCGGTGAGCAGTGTGTAGCTTTTGCCGCCGATTCCAAAGGCCAGATGGATGAGCAGAGGCTCGACGTCACCAGCTTTTACGGCTGCATCCGCGGATTCAATTAGGGATGCCACACTATAGGTTTCGATAATCCCTAAGGCTTTAATGTCCTTTAATGTGTTGGCGCGTCCCATGGCAGGCAATATGGAAGGATGGACATTGGGGATGACGAAGGAATCCACCACGGTCTCTGCTCCTAAGTCGACTCCGGCGTTCACGGACTGCTGCACCCCTGATACATCTCCGCTGACCATGACGATGTACTTTCCCGGACAGATGGTTTTGGCTGCTAAAATGGTCACGTCGGCTGTTTTGGTCATGATATCAGCACATTCTATGCCTTGTGCTATACTTGTTAATTCTACCAGCCCTATGGCATGAATCATTTGGCTGCACCACCTTTCCCTATCGTTATGGCTTGAGGGGTGATTTGAGTCACGGTTCCCTCAAGGCTAGCGTGAACTTTTGCTCCCAGTGCTCCTTCTGGGATTTCTCCGATAAGTTGTCCAACAGAAACAAGGTCTCCGACTTTGACAGCAGGGACTGCAGGAGCACCAATGTGTTGCTGCAACTTTAGTACGACTTCGTCGGGTTCATATATGTCTAAGGATAAAGGGGCTTCCTTATACCATGGTCGAAGTCTTAAGCGATCCATCAGACGGGCAGATGGAATTAAACGGTGTTTGGCCATCGGGTCTTCCTTCCCGAGTTCTCCTTGATATTTGATGCCCTTGGCTCGGAGCTCTGCTTTTAAGGCGATATTCACTCGCAGCGGTGAGATTCCCACCGGACAAGCATAAGCTTCACACACACCACACTCAGAACAAGTTAAGGCACTGGTTACCAACAACGGATCTCCGATGTTTTTGTAGTTCACCGCACGGATAAGTCGGTGGGGAGAAAGTTCGTGTCCAATTATGTGTCTCGGGCAAAGCTCGGTACAGAAACTGCACTGTTCACAGACGGTTTTGGCTATGCGCAAAATGTTATCGACGGTCATTCGTTTACGTTGGATGAGCATATGATTGTTTGGCAAGGCTATCAGCCCGCCTGTGGTTTTGGTGACAGGGGCTGAAAGGTCGGTGATGAGGGTTCCCATCATCGGTCCTCCATTGATATAGGATAGATCCTCGCTTCCGCCGCCGGCCAGTGCGAGGACATCTCGTATAGACGTTCCGATGGGGAGGGTGACAGTAATAGGATTTTTGACGGCTCCTGTGACAGTGAGAGTCCGTGTGGTAACAGGGGTTCCGTCGACAGCTTTGGCGACATTGATCAGGGTCTGTACGTTATTGACAACGACTCCGATGTTCAAGGGTATTCCACCCGGTGGAACTCGCCTCCCGGTGGTTAACCAGATGGTGATGACTTCGTCTCCTGCCGGATAGATATCGGGCATAATAGAAATCCCTAGGTTGTCTTTGTTCCTGATATAGGGTTGTAAGGCTGCTATGGCATCCTTGTATTTAGCTTTTAAGGCAATGATCCCTTTTTGGGCACCCGTCGACTCCATGGCTAGGGTTAAGCCTTTAACGAGAAGCTCCGGATAGCGGGCTGCCAGTTGTTGGTCGGTTTTAAGCAAGGGCTCACATTCTGCCGCATTGACAATGACTATCTCTGCTTGGGCAGAAAGCTTGACATGGGTTGGAAATCCAGCTCCGCCTGCGCCAACGACACCAGCATCTCGAACTTTCCCACTTATCTCTTTCTTCTTTATCTCACTCATTTTTTCACCCACTTAGCTCACGCTTCAAAGGTTTCTTTATCGATGATGCCTACAATAGTTGCATCGATGGGGATGCTATTATTTGCCAGACCCTGCCTGGCCGAGGAACCGCTGGCTACCATGACAATTTCGTCTTCTCCGGCTCCGATTTGGTCTGCAGCGATTAGGGAATTCCCAAATTCCTGAAGTCTTGGTGTTCCATCCTCTTGATAAGAGAGGGTGACCGGTTGGACAACGAGGAACTTCAAGCCACGCAAGGATTCTTCTTTACGGGTTGACCAGACATTTCCTATGACACGTGCTAGGATCATCGTTGTCCTTCCTCCTTCTCGATGCACAGTTCAATTCGGCGCAACTTTAGGGTATCCCGGGCTAACGGTGATATGACAGTCCCTTGTTTGACGAGGATCGTTGAACCTTCGGGGAATCCATAGGCCTGTTTATCTCCTAAGAATTTCTTGGCAAAGCGGATCTCATCCAGCGAGGGAGCACTTTCTGTATAGAAGCCTGTTTTCTTCGATTCATAGGTCACAGATGTCTGCTCATATTGATTTGTCTGATCCTTTAGAACAGATTTCAAGGCTAATGAACCTCGTTCTTCTAACTTCGCACATGTCATGACTCCATAAGATTGCAGCTTCCGGATATATCCTTCGTATAGTTCGCGATAGGCCGGCGGTGTTTGAGGGGTAAAGCAAAGATACTCTGTCACTAGTTCGATGGAGTTTCCTTTGCTTATCCCGCGTCCAATCATCTCACAGATTGGGTTATCTCGAATACCCAAGGCGGCTTTGGCCAAGGTGTTCAGAGAACACGCGGGCAGGATTAATTTTTGCCAGTCTGACTTGCTCAAAGCATCTTCAGCAGTAATCCATGTCATGCCAACGGGTAGTTCCGGCTTAAGTAAATAAACTTGGTCACTTGGTAAAATGCTAAGCTTATAGTCGCATCCCCATCGTTGTTGAACCGCGGTCAGAAGGCGCGGAAAATCCGAGACATAGTTTAAGAGGACTAAAGCTTCGGATTTAACCACATTGTTCTCCTCTTGATTTTTAATTTCTTGAAGTAATCCTTGTAAGGTTGGATCAGACAGGATACGGCGCAGGATCTGGTTAATCAATTCTTCATTCATGGTCATACCCCCATGAGTTTGCCCTGGCTCGTTGCGTCGATAAGTGCCGCATTGGCTTCATCCATATCCAGGTGCATTTCTTTACGATATTGGTCACTTACTCGGATCAACACGTCTTCATAGACCATGGGACGCTGACTCTCGACTTTTACACACACACGGTCTCCATCCTTTAGGGACCACTCTTTAGCATCGTTACTGTGCAGATGGATGTGCCTGCTTGCTACCATGACCCCTGCTTTAAGGTCGACCTTACCGACCGGACCTGCAATCTGTAGGCCGGGAGTTCCTTCATGTTGCCCCGAATCTCGGATGATTGGCTTGATGCCTAATTTAAAACAATCCGTGACACTGATTTCCACTTGCGTGTTTTTTCTCACAGGTCCTAAGACACGGACCTTCTCTAAACTTCCTTTAGGTCCAACTAAGGTTACCGTCTCTTGAGCTGCAAATTGCCCGGGCTGAGAGAGTTCTTTTTGAACCGTTAAAGCATAGTTTTCACCGAAGAGGACCTCCAGGTCGGCCTGGGAGAGGTGGATATGGCGATTCGAAGTTCCCAAGGGAACTCGTTTTACTTTGTGATCCTGAGTTTTCCTACTTCTTACTTCGCAGGCAAGAATGTAGAAGGCACTGGACAACCGGTTTAAGGCCTGAATCAGATCCCTTCTGCTACATGCCCCAGATTCATCCGTGAACGCCCGGTTGGCATAGAGTTCGACTTCTCGTGACTTGGCTCTTAAATGATGGAGTTTGGCTACGATGGGTCCATGGGTATAGCTTAAGGGGGTATGGTCGATTCCAAAATACTTTTTGGGATGATGGGATCGTTCCCGCAGTTCTTCGGGGGTTAGCCCCATCAGAGTTGCCCATTGAAAAGGTTCCTGTTTAACTTCACTAACCATGAGTTGTCGGCACAGGGACGAGATTTCTTCTAATTTCAGAATGAGTTCCTCTTCCCCTGCCTGCAGGAAAAAGCCTTGGGCTTCGATAAGTTCACATTGAAACAGGTCCAATTGCCCTCGGTAGGCAATCACCGGATGGGTCTTGGTGACTAAAGCCCCAGTACGCAAATGGGTCATGTGTTCGGGTTTAACACCAGGAGGAATTTTAAAATTAGATTTAGAATTACTCTTGATCTGGGTTTGAGGTCCCTGAAGTGCATCTGGCTCTTGAACAGATTTAGGCCTACTACCTCTATCGATGCTTTGGGAATAATTAGAGAAGGTATTCCTATGGATATCCTGCAGTCCGTTCCCTTCAATTTGAACATCAATTCCCTTGGAGCGGATGAAGTCCCTTGCCGATGGGGTGATCACACTACCCTGAGGCAATATGATCAGTTTATCCTTGGTTTTATGCCAATTAGCTCTTAGTTCATACTCTGTGACAATCAAGTCCTCACCTCATTACAGAAGTCAGAGGTCAGAAGCCAGAGATCAGACTATTTCCTTTTACTTCTGGCTCGAACATTTGACGTTTAGTTATTTATCTCCGTAACTTTTGTTATCACCGACTGGCAGAATGTACTCAACGTCCTGATGAGGGCGTGGTATCACATGTACGCTGAGGAGTGCTCCGACTCGTTGGGCCGCTGCTGCTCCGGCATCGACGGCAGCTTTGACAGCTCCAACATCCCCTCGCACCATGACTGAGACCAATCCACCGGAGACGTGCTCTTTTCCGCATAATGTGACATTAGCTGCTTTTAACATTTGATCGGCTGCTTCGATGGCTGGGATTAGTCCCTTTGTTTCTATCATTCCGAGTGCTATTACACTTCGATCTTGTGCCATTTTATTCCCTCCCAAATTCGTAGTTCGATATTCGTTGTTCGTGGTTCGAGGCTTACGCTCCATGTCAGTGTCACTGGGTTCAATGTTTTATGAACTTGATCCATCCTGTTTCAAGGGTCTATTTTTATGGGAGCAGGTTCTTCGACTTGAGATGGGTTGAGTCATCCAATTTAGCACTTCATGCCATTTAAGTGCTGCATAACTTGGTTGATGATCTCTCGCACCAATTGTGCATCGACTTGCGGCCTTTGGGCTTGGTTTTGTTGTTGAGCTCTCTCGCTGCTTCCTGTAGGATTAATGGGTTCAACAGGTTTGCGTTCGGGCATCCCTTGATGCCAAGCGACTCGTTTGATGTTGAGCAGATGAAGGGGGGTAACGTTTTCAGAGACACTCGATCCGGCCCAAGTTCCACACCCTAATGTAAACGATGGAGCTAAGCCGGTAGTCGCTCCGACACCTCCCATAGCCGCTGGGGTGTTGACGAGTAATCGGTTGACTGGTTTCTTGAGCGCAAACTCACGAATAATTTCTACATTATTACTATGCATAGCTAGACTATGGCCTACACCGCCTGCTTCTAAAAGTTGGAAGCAGCGGTCGCATCCTTCATGCCAATCTGCTACTCGGTAAAAACCTAAAACAGTGGTTAACTTTTCATAGGATAAAGGCCATTGAGGTCCCACCCCAGCTAAGGGGGCTACTAAACATCTTGTTTGGTCTGGGATATTAATTCCTGCCAGTTGTGCTATGAACTTAGATTCTTTCCCTACAACTTTGGGATTGACTCCTCCCTTTGGTAACATAACGACTTGGGAAACTTTCGCTACTTCCTCTGGATCCAGGAAGTGAGCTCCCTGTCTCCTAAGATGAGTTATCAGTTCATCGGCGATACATTCCTCAGCAACAATGGCTTGCTCAGAGGCGCAGATGGTTCCGTTGTCAAAGGTTTTTCCCATGACGATATATTCGGCCGCTGTCGCTAAATCAGCACTTCGTTCTACAAAGGCTGGTACATTTCCGGGGCCGACACCTAGGGCTGGTTTTCCACTGCTGTAGGCGGCTTTGACTAGAGCACTTCCACCCGTTGCCAGAATCATAGCCACACTTGGATGTTTCATGAGTTCGTTTGTAGCCCCCATTGATACATTCATTATGCACCCTATGACTCCTTCAGGAGCTCCTGCTGCGACTGCAGCTTGATGCATGATTTTCGCAGCTTCATTCGTACAGCGTACAGCACTCGGATGCGGAGAGAAAACGATGGCATTGCGTGATTTAAGAGCAATCATAGCTTTGTAAATAACCGTTGAGGTGGGATTAGTAGTCGGTACGATTCCCGCGATAACTCCTACAGGTTCAGCAATTTCCCAAAGCTTTTGTTCGCGGTCCTCTCGGATGATTCCCACGGTTTTCATCGGTTTTATGAAGTCATACAAGGTCCGAGAAGCAAAATAGTTTTTAAAGCATTTGTCATTATAGTTTCCCATTCCGGTTTCAGAAACGGCCATCATGGCCAATCGTGCTGCATTTGCTTCGCCAGCTTCACGCATCATATCAATGATATGATCCACTTGTTCTTGCGTGAAGTCTTTAAGGACTTCTTGGGCTATGCGCGCAGCTCGTACTAAATTTCGGGTTTCTTGTAAGGAACACAGGTCTCGATCAAGTTCCAAACTAGCTGCACCTCCCTTTATCTTAGAATTTCAAACCATTTTCACAGACGTCGATGACAGCCCTCTGGAAGGCTTCACAGGCAGATTTGCAGGCGCTTTGCGAGCCGGTTAAGAGTCCGCCGCCGAAGTTAGTTTCGGTTGGTGGTCCGTAAAAAGCTTTCATGGTCACTTCCGCAGCTTTTAACGCAGCATCTAAGCCATACATAGCTTCGATTGGGGGCGCGATGAGGTAGGAGAGTGCTTGACCTTCTTCGATTCCAGCCAGTTTAGAGAGGTAGCTTCCTGTACGCGAAACAGTGTGTGGGAACCAAGCTGTTTTTCCACCATCACAGGTGTAGAAGAAGCATTCGTTTTCAAGGTGGTCAATGCAGGCATCCACTCCGGCACGCACTTCGGCTGGATTTGGGCCGGCTAAGATTCCGATGATTTCTCCCGACAGCGGGCCTGAGGCTCGGGCGGCTCCGCAATAAAAACTTTTAGCATAGACGACTTCGACTTCTGCTTTTTTCGTGGCTTCGTCTAAGGCGACGTAGGTTGAATCATCAATGTCTGCAGTGATCATGCCGATAGAACGTTGATTGCCGGTGAGGCCCAGCTTTTCGGCGAGATCGGGGGCCACATTGGGGATTAATCTAACGGCTAGTACTTTTGGCTTAAGGGGCTCTATCATGGTTACCCTCCCTATTAATGCCGGACCTTTTTCTTAGTTCCGACGATTTATTTTGTATTCTCAACGTTTTTAGTTTTCGGTTTTTCCTCGATAACGGGCAGCTTCGGCAAAATGGCTTCAAGCTCCGGATGTGGGCGCGGAATAACGTGACAACTGATGAGTTCTCCAACTCGCTCTGCTGCAGCAGCTCCGGCATCAACCGAGGCCTTAACAGCTCCAACATCTCCTCTGACCATAACAGTCACTAAAGCGCCTCCTACTTTTACTTTCCCAATCAAGGTTACATTGGCTGCTTTGACCATGGCATCAGCCGCTTCAATGGCTCCTACGATTCCACGGGTTTCTACCATTCCTAGTGCTACGAGATCTTCTCTTATAGCCATTTGTGTTTGCTCCTTTCAACTAAATCAATTACCTTTGGAATACATCGTTGCTAACTCAGCGACCTAATTCAGTGACCGCTCCAGTTTTAAACTATAACCATAAGCCGTTGAGACAACGGCTGTATTCCCGCATTTGAAAGTGTATTTACAAATTTGATCCTGGGATAAACTTAATTGATAACTTAAAAAGTTTTTGTAGTGCTTAATAGGGAAAGACATACATAGTTCGTTTATATACTAATGCAAAAACCATGCCATTGTATAAGTATACAATTAAGCCAATGCCATCAGGAAAAGATGCCAATTCGAGCAATTCAGACAAGTCAGCTATGACTCAGCGACCCATATCTCACTCGATTATAGTACGATTGTGAAAAATAGCGTGTCCCACTCGCAACTGAACAAACAATTCTTTTCCAAAGATCTGATTCTTTTTTAAAGATTGAGGCTAATGCTCCTGCTTTTGAACCTGTTCGTTTTCCCAGTTCCGGAAATTCGAATAAATAATCACAGAGATTTCACTCAATTCTTCTCAGAACCTCGTAAACTTCATAATAATCTGCGAATACGAGTCATCTTTGACTTATATTGACTCAAGCGTCCAAGCAGACATACTTTTGACACCCCATATAAAATAATAGAGACAAATCAATACAGTAGAAAGAACCATTATTATGAAATTGACAAGTGGGCAATTATCACTAAGCCAGATATAATCCCTATTAACATGGCGACAGTTGTATAATAGGAAGGAACAATTAACCTACTTATATATGAATTGAAGAACTGCGGTACTGAATTACAAATTTTAATAAAAGAAATTGTAGAAGGCTCCAACTATTAGCAATTTAAGAGAGCCCGTGTAGGAGACCTTAAACTAATTACCCCTGGAATAAAAATTGCATAATAGTAAGTATTACTAGTTGGATTGAGTTTACTTAAACAGGATGGGAAATATCCGCCCCTCGACAAGCATATACTTGTCTGGAATAACCCTTAATATACCCTGAAGAGCTGTATGAATCCAACTGAACTCATAAATGTAAAAGTACTTAACAGTTTATCCTGACTTTGAACTTATCCGAGGGTAAAAAACAAAGGAATTCGCTTAATTTAAGTAGTTGCCTGTGAACTGATAATTATCCTGCATAAACGGACAAAAATTAAGAGGTTTTTTAAGAATTAAGTCGAAAATAATATACATATAAGTCAATAATTAATTCAAAGGAGTCTGTCTAAAGACTTTAAAGATATAACATACTCAAACGCAGGAGGTAAAGCAGGATGAGTATCGAACCAGAAGAGTTAGATAAAAACACTTTGAAAAAAATTCTAGACAATTCCCACGACGAGATTTACGTTACAAATGCTAACGGTATCGTTGTTTATGTGAATAATGCCTGCGAAAAACACTACGGTGTAAAAGCCTCTGAAATTATCGGTAAAAAATCAAGAGAAATTTCCGAAAAAAAATATTGGGGTCCTCGGGTCAGTCCTATTGCTATTGATAAAAAAATGAGCATTACCCTCGAGCAAAAAACTTGTACGGGTAAAACCTTACTCACAACAGCTACCCCAATTTTTGACTCAGATGGTAACATTGAGCTTATCATAGAAAATTCCAGAGACGTTACCGAATCCGAGGGTATCAGACACGAATTAGAGAAAAGTACTCAGCTGCTAAAGCGCTATAAAAAAGAAGTTGCCGTCCTTCGAGAAAAAGAAACTAAAATCCCCGAATTCGTTTGTAAAAGTTCAAAAATGGAAATCCTCCTGACACTTGTCCGACGAATCGCTTCAGTTAATTCAACAGTTCTGTTGCTTGGTGAATCCGGATCCGGTAAAGGACACATGGCTAAATATATACACAATAACAGCCCTAACAAAGACGGACCATTTATTACTGTTAACTGTGCTTCAATTCCATCAGAACTCATGGAAGCAGAAATGTTTGGCTATTCTAAAGGAGCTTTTACCGGGGCCAATGTTAAAGGAAATATCGGTTTAATCGAGTTGGCAAATGAGGGTACTCTTTTCTTAGATGAAATTGCCGAACTGTCTCCTCGCATGCAAGCGAAGCTTTTGCAAGTGCTCCATGAAAATCAATACTTCAAAGTAGGAGGTCGCGAGATTCAGCATGTCAATTGCAGAGTAATTGCCGCTACCAATCGTGACTTACAAGCGATGATCATAAAAGGGGATTTTCGTGAAGATTTATATTACCGCTTAAATATATTTGAGCTCGTACTTCCCCCTTTAAGAGAACGAAAAGAGGAAATCATTCCTTTAGCTCAGGAAATCTTGGCAAAATTTAATCAAAAATATAAATTGGATCATGAATTAAGCGAGAGATGCTATGATTTATTTGTTGAATATCCCTGGCCAGGCAACGTTCGAGAATTAGAAAATATTATTGAGCGTTTAATCGTTGTAACTCAGGCCAAAGTTATTGATGAATATGATCTGCCTAAATCATTTCTCACCTCAATAGAGCGTCGGACAGCCCCTATTCAGTCTATTTCAAATAAACCCCTTTCCCTGGATGATGCGCTGGGTGATGTGGAAAAAAACTTAATTCTGCATGCTTATAAAGAGTTAGGGAGCTCCTATGAGGTTGCTAAATTCTTGGATATCAGCCAAAGTAAAGCAAGTCGTTTGATACGAAAGTATTTTCCATCTGAAGAACATGACTTTAAGCGGACGGATTAACATGAATGAAAATACTCTTAAGCCTTCCTGTTATTCAACAAAAAAGGCAATATATCCTAAGGCAACAGAACAAAGTAAGCCAATTATATTTTCTGCAAAAAAAAGTTTATTTAGATTGCCAGAGAATTCTGGTTTAATCTTCTTTTTCATATGTAAGGTTACAACCATTGCACCCATATTAAGCACAAATAAGGGAACAAGCACAAATCTCGAAAAATCTGCAGCAAGCATTTTCAAAACCCCTCTCTTAGTTCGTACTAGTATCTCTAAGATTATATACATTTAAGAAACCTAAATACAACACCACATTTATTGACAAATAATAGGGATGTAATCCCCTGATATACTTAGAGGACTGTTCACCACTTCAAAGGTATACAGTCCTCTATTGTGGGATAACGCACCACCAGCTTGAAAAAATCTCAAGTTTCCTTACGGCCCATTTTGTTAACCAGAAAATCTTAATTCTATAAATTATTAGGAGTGCATTCCTAAAAAGAATTCTTCATTGTTATCAATAGGCTTATCTGCAATAGCCGAAAGCTGTTCCTTTGTCGGAGGCGGGGAGGCGTACGTACCGATAATAACGCCGGCCATACCGCAAACTAAACCAACGACACAGTAGCCCAAGTAAGAGTTAGCCATTGCACCTTGCCCGAATATCCAGTCCCATACCGGTGTATTATAGACGGATTTCCAGACCTTGTATTCCAAAACGAAGAAAATGAAGGTTCCCAGAGTACCGAATAATCCACCTAACATTACCCCTAAAAGTGTAGCACGCTTCCACCATAACACATAAAGCATCACTGAGATACCTGCCGTAAGCAAACCTGATGACAGGAAATAAGCATCATTAAGAGTTGCTCCCACCATCGGACTGTTATAGAGTAAAGCAATAAGTATATTAATTCCAATCATGAATACCGTAACCATGCGTGACCATTTCACAATCTTGGCATCTGACCAGTTCCTCTTCTTATATACCAGCGGTTGTAAAACATCAAACGACAGGTTCATAGCTGTGATGTTACTGTAATTGGCTACAGTAGACATCGTGTGCGCTGACAACAAGAAAATTAACAGCCCTTTAAGCACTGGGGGCATATAGGAATTAATATAAGTCGATATTATGTTATAAGCGCCCTTATCCCCAAGAACCGCCGCAGCACCTACAACTCCGTCTGTGGTTTCGGGAGGAAACACGATAAGGCCCAAAAAACCAATAACCGCGGCAGGTATAACAATAATCACTAAATTAAAAAGGATGCTGTATATCCCGCCCAGACGAGCTTCTCTTGTGCTTTTAGCAGCTTGCGCTTTTAACCAGAAATCTTCTGCCGATGCCCACCCCGGCACCAGTCCAAGCATAACAATTAAGGGGAATGATAAGGAGACATAAGCAAAAAAACTAGCTGAATTCTTGGCACCATCAACTGGATAAGCAAGACTATTTACTATTGGCTGTGCTTGCAACATACTCCAAATCGTTGTACCCTGAGCCGCTGCGATGCCGTTAGCCGTTAAATATATAGCGACTGTAGTTACAATCAATATTATTGCGCCCATGAAAAACTGCACTACATTGGCATTGATGACTGACCGGAAACCACCCATCCACATATACATGGCAATAGGGATTGCATAAATAATAATCATCGCCTCGATAGATATCCCGAGAGCCGGAGCCATGATCAGCGATGCAGCGTAAAGCTCAGCAGCTGACCATATTGTATATGAAAAGATATTGATTGGAGCAGACAAGATCCTCGCCGGCAGTCCGAATCGTTTTTCCAGCATCTGGCATTGCGATATTGCCTTGATCCTTCTTAATGGACGAGCCATTAAAAATTGCCAAATGTTCGAGAAAAACCATGGAATTGCTACAACCCATAGACCTGATAAACCCAGATCGTAGGTGGCCCACGTCATCCACGTG
Organism: Desulfosporosinus shakirovi; assembly: GCF_020595055.1. Classification (GTDB taxonomy): domain Bacteria; phylum Bacillota; class Desulfitobacteriia; order Desulfitobacteriales; family Desulfitobacteriaceae; genus Desulfosporosinus; species Desulfosporosinus shakirovi. The sequence goes on from NZ_JAJDOO010000009.1 coordinate 134,954, forward strand.
ATCATCCCGATTAACATCCACCCTGAAGCTACAGACATGCCGACCATATAGGCTGGTTGACTGCGGCCTGTGATCCAATAATCATTATGTTCTTCTTCTGCACTAGCTGCCGATTTCTGCTTTTTATAGGCATTCAGGCCAACTGCGATAAGAAAGACGATATATGCTATAAAAACTAACCAGTACCACAATGGACTTACATCAGCATTACCCATTCATAATCACTCCTTCAAACTGAATTCATTTGATCAACCGACCTGTTCATTTTTAGATACTCTCACCTTCCATCTTACAAAAATCTCTACTCAATCTCCCCCGTAAATTATTGAATAGTCAAAAATTTTTATTTTACTTTGATTAATGCAATAACTGTGCCATGTGAAAACGCACCAGCAGAAAGCCCTAACCTTGATGATTTCGTTGATATACCCTATAACCAAAACCTTTATCGAGTCAATTTCAACTTGTCTAAGTCAAAAAAAGAAAAAGAGCCGGTAAATGTACCGCCTCTTTGCGACATTCTAAAATTTTGGTTTTCGTGGTCTTCTTCTAGCTTCTTTTTCCTTCGCCTTAATCTCTGTCGTTTCTGCTTCTGCTTCTAAGACAATTTCTTTTAACTGGCGTTGGATATCCTCCGAAAGAGGATTTTGGTTTTCGTAGTTCTCAAGAATGTCAATCGATTTTGCATAAGAAGTTTCGACAATATCCTTACTGCCGGCTGCTTCCCAGTTCTCTCGATTCTTGCGATCTAACAATTCAGATTTGGACAGCTCCTTGTAATGCGCATAAGTGTGATCACAGCTAATGAATTCTCCGCCGATACCTACCGAACGGACAACCTCCAAGGCCATTTTCTCATCACTTATGGGAATACCTTTAATGGTATGCATAATCATACGAGCCATTTCATTCTGCATAGCCATTTGAGCGTAGTCCCAAGTTAAGCCGCCTTCGAGCATCCCCAGACCATATATCATGTTAGCGCCTGCTAACGCTGGTAATAAAGCGGTCAGGGTAAACTCATGAGCTGCTTGGGCATCAGGTACTTTGCTATCTGTCTATCCACCGGCTACCCAGACAGGAATATTGTAAAATTGAGAAAGTTTGGCACAAGCTGCGCTGAAAAGAGCGAGTTCAGGTGTGCCTACGCAGGCGACGGTTGTTCTCAAGTCCATCATGGTCGTGGAAGTTCCATAGACCATCGGATACCCTCTCTTTTCAAGCTGACCTAAGACAAACATACTCAAAATCTCGGCGTTATGTGTCACTAGTGTACTCGCTAGGTTAACACAAGTCGTTCCACCGGCAAGACCCATGGAGTTAATCTTAGCAGGAACGCCTAAGCGAATTGCTTGAAGCAACGTATCTGTTGCACCCTTAGCATGGACAAGGGGAGCAACCGGGTCTGTACTTTGTGAGAAAAGGGGCCTTTCACGGAATTTGTCTTCTCCGCCAGAAACAACATAGCCCATTTTAGCAACTGCGCGCATGTTTTCCGGGCGATTCATCCCGATATAGGCATGCTTTGTGGAATAGTTATAAAATGATTCCGCAATATGAACTTGCGCAACGTCAGGATCAACTTCTGAAGGTCCCAAAGCTCTTTCAAAGACAATAATCTGATCCATTGCTTCACAAAAGCGAGTTACATCATCAACGTCTTTTTTGAATGGTTTTCTCAGTTTCCGAGTATATGGGTCAATCATTCGGATAGCTTCTCCAAAGTTAACGAAACCGGTCCGATTCCCTTCATTCAGCCAATCATTTTCGCGCTTTCTTCCGCATGCTCTAAATGTCTTAGGTATTGAGCGAATAGCATCTTCTACTAAGTGCGCTGGTATTTTAACAATGTTTGTGTTTCGGTCAAGAGTACATCCGGCACTATAAAACATTTCACGTGCCTCTTCACTTTCAACTCTTACACCGATATCCCAAAGCAGGTCCAATGTGGCTAAATGGACATCGTACAGCTCATCGTTGGTAAACATATTCAGTCCGATCCCATCCATTCGGGTGGAACCGGCATGTATACCTCTGAATGTCAAAAAAATCACCTCCATATAATTCAAGAGCTATAAGAAACAATAATGGGTATACCTAAAATCAAATTACGTGGACAAATCACCCCCTTAAACACCCCATTTATCTTGTTAGATTCCTATTATTTAGACGCCATAAGTCTCTTGCAAAGTTCAACCGCTGAGCCGGCATCCGGGGCATAACCGTCCGCACCAATCGTGTCAGCATACTCTTGAGAAACCGGGGCTCCCCCGATAATTACTTTTACTTTGTCTCTGAGTTCCTCTTCTTCTAATAATTCAATAATGTCTTGCATCGCTGGCATCGTTGTAGTCAGTAGAGCAGACAAGGCAACAATATCGGGTTCATGCTCAATAACAGCATCAATGAAATCTTCAGCCGAAATATCGACACCCATATTAATAACTTCGAGACCGCCACTTTCAATCAGCATACCCACAAGATTTTTCCCAATATCGTGTAAGTCTCCCTTTACAGTTCCCAGTAGAATTTTCCCTTGGCTTTTTTGGTCAGCAACGGCGATTAGGGGTTTAACAATTTCCAGTCCGCCGCTCATGCTCTTAGCTGCCATGAGAACCTCCGGAACATACATATCCCCTGCCTTGAATCGAACCCCAACAACATTCATTCCAGCAATTAAACCCTCGTTTACAATTTCCAGTGGGCTGTTCCCGGCTTCAATAAGGCTCTTAACCTGACTCAAAACCTGATCCTTCTGTCCCTCAATAACACTTTTAGCAAGATCCGCATAGTTACCCATTACTAATTTCCCTCCTCTTTTAAGTATTCATCAAGACAAAAATCTGATTTAGCCCATATACCTGTGCTTACCACTTTTGTCGCCTAGGTAATGGCCTTTATAATAAAGCTCGCCTTTCCAACAAAAGGGTAAGAACAAGCATTATCAATGAGGGGAACAATCTAGGTATTACTTTTCACTACCTTGTGAAAGTAACCGTAGGTACATTTATAAACGAGATCCATAGTTTTGATTGACAAATGTTGACGAGTATTTTTCTAGTTTCCATTGTGGAATTTTGCAGGTCCCACAGGCCTTAAAGAACAATTTATTTCTCAGGCAACGTGCAGCACGGCTATTCTTAGAATTGTAGATCTGGAATGATTCATTGCAATGAGTAATAATTTCGGCGCGATTTCCTCTAATCGTCATACTCTTAATGCCATGCAGGGTCCCGCTTCTTGAGGGCCATAATTTAAGTTTTTCTACAAATCTAAAGAAATCTACGTTTTTACGGTAATAGCGCTTTTTTGACGAATCTATGGCCATCAATACAACTCCAATCCATTCACAGTTCCTTTGTCCCAAATATTCAAAGAACTTCCCATAGCATAGTAGCTACACCAATTTGGAGAGGATCATGCAAAAGCCGATCAGCAGCCAATTGCTCTGCCCCTAAATCCTGCACCCCTAATGGAATTCCCGGAGCCGCGATCCTTGTATCTTTTGTAATATGCCTTAGCTCAATAATATTCTCAGCCGGACAGGCATCGACTAAGATTTCATGCCTAGCTAATGAGCTCTCCAAATCAGTTTCAACCTGAACAATACAACCCAGCTTTTCCATTACGCTGCTCAAACGCTCACTGGCCGTTAAATTGGGATCAAAGACAGTAACCTCAGCTCCATAACGAACTAGCGCTAAAGCGGCACTGCTTCCCACCGGACCCGCCCCAAGGATTAATACCTTTTTACCGGCAAGTCCGTGACACATCCGCTCAAGACCTGCAACATACCCTTTTCCTGTTGCCTCACCATTATCAGAAACCTTACCTGTTTTTAGATTAATAGCCACAAATCGATCATCGTCAGCCATAAATAAGAGGTCCGAGCCCCTTTTTACTGCTTCAGCTACCCCTCCGGCATCGCTGCTTTCCGTGATAACAGCTTTAAAGCCCAAATAAGTAATGATACTCGCCACTGATTCAACAAAGCCTCCAATAATCCCTTGACCACAGGTCATGGGTATTACCGCCACTTGCAAACTCCGGTCAACGAGGCAGTCAGCTCCTTTGCCAGATGCTAACCTAGCTATCTCTTTTAAAGAGCAACCCGTCATTCTCAAGAGGTTTTCATCATAATCAGCTATAGTTGCGGCAATTTGGTCAACATCATTTTCCTTCAGTCGTGTCACTATGATTCACCTCCCAGAAACCTTTTTTTACAGTCAGAAAGTATAAACTTGCGTTATATACTTTCCAAGGCCCCTTCTCGCCATCCATGGCTACAGGGACACTCGGCCATCCATGGCCAGCGCATAAGGGCTCTAAGGCGGACCACCTTCGCCTGCAGCTAGGCGCTAGCCAAGTCTTCTAATAAAAAGGCTCTCATCATACTCGGGACAGCGGTCAATATAATGCCTTATACCCCACTCATTTTGGATCGCTTTAATGACCAAACCTCTCTGAATCCAAGCATCTTTCAAGTCTGTTCCGGTAATAATCAGAGTTGCAACCCACTCCGTTTTGCCTGGTGAATAGTTAGTAAGTACTTCATAGGCTCCAAAGAAATCCGGATATAGATAGAGAGAGCCTGCATCCGCCATAATATGTTCACCTGAAACTTCGAGACAGTCAATTCCGACACGAATGTGTTCTACAATTGCGCCACGCTTTTCAGTAATCTCAAACTCCTGCCAAGGTTTATTTTGAACGAAGGCATTGCCCAGAACTTCCAACATGTTAACACCAGTAGCATGATAGACCGCAATGGGAGTTTGACTAGGAAATCGAGCATCAATCTCAAGGACCTTTAAGTGCCCTCGATGCAGTATGGTCTCAACATCCATAATTCCATTCAAACTTAAGCTTTTAGCCAAACTTAATCCGATCTGTTCAAACTCTTCCCTAAGTTGATCTGATAAAGAAACCGAACCCGCAACCCGTTTGCAATCATAGACTTGATCCATAGACAATTCAGTAATTTGCAAGACTTTGCAGACTCCGGAAAAACCGATAACCTCCAGCGAATAAGACGGACCTTCCAGGTATTCCTCAATGACCCAATCCTTCATACCCTTTTCAAACAAGCGATGGAATTCTTGACTGCTCTCGAGTTTTACAACCCCTTCACTTCCACTTGCTCCTGAAGGTTTTACAATTAGCGGAAAACCACACTCCGGCCAAGCGAGGGGTGCCGGCACACCAATACTGGCGAACAATTCATTGGACTTAATCTTTGAAGAAGAAATGGCATAAGCATCCTCGTCAAACATTAAGGGAACATTGGCATATTTTGCACTTCTTATAAGGCTGTCTATAGCCACGTGATTCTCCAAGGCAGGAATAATCAGATCAATATCTTTAAGAAAAGTTATCCACTCTACCACTTTTGTAACATCAATAGAATAAAAATGATCACAAAGCTCAACAGCCGGAACACAAGTATTCTTATCAACCAGAGTTACTTCCCATCCGGCCTTCTTGGCTAGGTAGACCGCCTCAACCCCTTGAAGCTTACCCCCAACAACAACAACCCGCATGCTTATGCTCCTCCCAAAGGAATTCTACGGTTTTTACGCTTCAAGACCCATTCTGCATATTCGTCTCTGCTGGCCGGAACCAAACCATGTCCAGCCAGCACGGGAACAATTTTAATGATACTTCGATTTCCGTCTTCAATATCAAGAGCATGATTGGACACTCCGGCCAGGCCAGAATGTGGAGGGATAATAGATGTAACAACGTTAGCTCCGGCATCCAGACGATCTGCCAAACCACTTAGACCATCTACATCTAATGAAGCCGGTATTAAACGATCGGGATATACTAACCGCATAATAGCGATAATTAGCAATTCTCTATGCCGAGATACTGAAGTGTAGTGGTACATGGGAGTGTCCTTCTGGGGAACAAAACTCATGACCCGAAGCTGATCGGCTCCTAAACGTCCCATTTCCTCCAGCGAATTAACTAAATCCTCATCTGTATCCCCCACACCCGTCAGTAAACCTTCCTCAATAAGGAAACCTAATTTGTGCGCTAACTTTTTTCGTTCCATTCGCTCAGTATAGCTTTGTCCAAGTCTGAGCTTATGATATAAATCAGGATTATGGGTTTCTTGATAGGTCGCATACCAATCGACACCTGCTGCTTTAAATTCTCTTAATACCTCTTCAGGAACAACTCCTGCTGAAATCATGATTGGAATTTCTGTGCTTTTTTTGATCAGTTCTACTGTCCTTATCAAATGTTCAAAGCCTGATTCTAGTTTATCAAAATAAAGCGGATCTTCTCCCATTGTCAAATCCAGCAAATGTATCCCCGATTCCACGAGACTTAAAGCAGTCTCCATGATTTCTAAATCCGTTTTACGATACCGCTTTAGGGATTGATTTGACTTGCGATAGAGACAAAAAGCACACTCATTGCGACAATAAGTCGAGAAATACACGAATCCATAAATAAATACTTTATCCTCAAAGTAGCGTGTACGGAGTTGACGGGCAACTTCGAACACCTTTTCAAGATCACCTTTTTCCGATAACTTCAACAAAAACAAAAGGTCCTCTCTGCTTAAAGGATTCTCTTGTACAGCTTTTTCCAGGATCTCATCCAGCTTAGAAGTTATAGAAACTATCATTTAAATCACCTTCTTTTTTGTTACAAAGATCTCAAGGTCTGATATTGCTCTCTCAATCTTTTGGGTTGCAGAGTTCTCAGAGTTCGATATATTCTCTCATTATTGCAAATTCCATGCCAAGATATTGATATTTTACCGATCTCATAAGATTCTCCTTTACGAACTCTAAGATCCATGTACACGAAGGCTATCAGCGAAACATTGCTTCATTTTACAAAGGACTTATCAACTGACTAACTCCAAGAACTTATAAAAGAGACGATATCCAAGTCCAAACAAACCTTTTATAAGTCATTATTAACTCAAAAATTGCCCTTAAGAATTTAAAAACGAATCCCTTCCGTATAGGTAAATTCACATGAGTTGCTTCCCAATCAAGGGATATACGTTTTCTACAATCCTGGTAGAAGACATTATTAAACGGGATACCTATTTCAGTATCCCGTCATTTGTAAAGAGTAGATATTTGTTTGAAATTGCCAACTCATCAGACCTAGGATTAAAATGCTCTGCAACCCTCTAACTATAACTGAATCCTTATCTTAACGAGACATATTTGAAATGTATGGAATCTTATTGATTAGCTTTGATGGCTCGGTCTAGGCTTCCATTGTGAATTAATGCATAAGCTCGATTAAATCTATTTAAGCCATATGGCCAATACTCTTCTCTTGATTTACCCATAGCAATTTGAAGTACTGCCCAATAAGCCCATAAAGCATCGCACAAGAACTTATTAATAATGAGAGAGCCCAATTGTTTCTCAGTCAAATCCCCACCAAAATATTCCTTTAAGAAGAAACGTTCCTGTTTATCCGTTAGTTCTGCTTCGATAGACAATGCTCCTAAGTCAAACAAAGGATCGTTCATTCCACCATATTCCCAATCAATAAGATAGAAGTTCTTTTTGTCGTCCAACCAGTTTTCGCAAAGTGGGTCATTGTGACAAGGCGCTTGAGGAGGAGGATTATTCTTGAATAGCAATTTAATTTCCTCAATTTTCTTCTCCATGGTTTCGGCACCTTCATAAAAATCAAAGTTTTTCTCGGCTAGTAATTGAATATAGGTATCAATTTCTTTTAATGGGTTAAAAACAGAAATAAATTCTTTTGGGCAATCATGATATTTTTTAAAAACATGAGCTGCCATGCTAAGATAACGTTCTTCCTCTTTAAAATCCGGTATATGTAAGGTTTTACAATCATCGATGTACTTACATACTTGGTTTCCTGTTGTTTCATCATAATAAATAATAGGAGCACTAATTTGAATATCAGCCATAACCTGAGCATTATGTTTTTCTGCCGGACGATTCAAATACTCAATAGTGCCTGCTCCGGCAAGCCTAACCGCATAGGTCACTTCACTAATTGTTACCTTATAGTTGCTATTCGTTAACCCCCCTGGTAATATTTCAATTGCACTTATTCTAGCATCTTTGAAGAAAGGAATTTCACTAATCATTTTGTAGATGCGTCCGATATGCTCCATCGATATGGAGGGTTCGATCATAATTGATTCAGTCATAAATTATTGATCCTCCCATTTCATATTAGAATTTTCTCTAACATCTAATTAGTAAATTCCAGTGCAGCGATCCTAAAGTCTTCCTTCTGTATCTCTCTCAGTTCATTAGATATTTAACCGTACACCATTAAGATATGTAAGGCTCCTGCTCATGCTTTGGACATTCTGGGATCCTTCCTTGATCATTAGTAACCGTTCTAAACCAAATCCAATGCCAACCCATGGGTCAAAAATCCCCCATTGATCATCAAGGGGATGGGGCCCCATCGCACTTGAACCTAACTCGATCCCTTTAAAAACAACATCTAATGTATCTCCATAAACAACGGAGGATTCTGATTCCAACTGATAATCGTCAATTCCCACGGTATCCATGACCAGAGCTGCCAGCTCTTCCAATCTTTGATGCCTCTGATCTTCGGGCAAACCTAATTCAGTCAGGTTAAGCATGGTAAACTCATTCAGATGTAATGATCCTTTGGATTCCTTCCTGTAGCAAATACCGATCTCAAAGATACGTATTGGTTTTTCCCATAATCGCAAGAGATCTTTCCACAATGTATATAGATTAGGTGCCAGCATCGGACGTAAACATCGCTTTGAATCAAGCCAAAAGACCTGGGAAAAAAGCGGATGATCATCTGACACCGACATTTTTGCTAAGGCTGTTTTTGAGATAATAGTTGGAGTTACTACCTGAACGAATCCCTTTTTCGTTAAAGCTTCTGCGAGTTGTTGTTCAAGTACACTCAAAGGCGGACGTCTTGCAGTCTCTAACATTTCCTGTAACTTCTGTTTTCCTCTAACAACTAAAAGATGTTCTTGCTCTTGGTAGGCTCTATCCCGTTCACTCTGAGTCTCGAAACACATCTCTTGAAGTATTTCACTAGCGTTCAGTTCTTGAAATCGTTGTTTTTGGATTGACGTCCATGTTATGCTCACTTAATTTACCCCCTGAATTAATTGGCGAGGAGTACGGGAGTTTCACCCGCCTACGCGGATTTAGAGTCCACGCGATCAATCCGATCTACCCCCCATGTGTAAATGACTTCAAGACTCTAATGAACTACATTTTGATATAATGCAAATTCAATGCCAAGATTGGGTTGAAGCTCCTTTAGAATTATCTTATTAACACATAATTAACTAAAATTCTTAAAAGGACTGCTTAACTGCCGTAATCTTGGTTTTTTTTGAATGGCTATATCAGTTTGTTCAGAATTTCCTGAAGATCATTCTCTGCTCAATGTCTAACTTAACTTATCTTCTTTTAAAATTCAAGTCACTAAAGACTTTTGTCAGTCATTCGTGACTCACGAATGACTTTTTCTTATCGTTTTTTACAATCAACTCAAAAATACTTATACGAGTTACGATTAACTTAAGTTGACAAGAAAAAAACCACCCGTTCCAGAAAACCAGTGGTTTTCACAGGGTTAATACACAATCCCAGCTTAGTCCAAATTGCAAGGTTTTAGCTGTTAATAATTGTCCCCCCATTGATGTGAAGCATCTGTCCTGACATATAAGAGGAATCAGCCGAGGCCAAAAAAACATAGGCAGGAGCAAGTTCTTTCGGTTGCCCTGCGCGCTGCATTGGAGTGGTACTTCCGAAAGTCGCCACTTCGTCCGCTTGAAAAGAAGCAGGTATCAATGGCGTCCATATTGGACCGGGCGCAACACCATTAACCCGAATCCCCAATTTAGAAAGTGATTCTGACAGAGAACGGTTGAAGGAAACCACGGCCCCTTTAGTCGCAGAATAATCGATAAGTTGGTCATGCCCTTCATATGCGGTAATGGAGGCAGTGTTGATAATAGCACTCCCCGCTTTTAGATATGGTAAAGCAGCTTTTGTTAGATAAAAGTATCCAAAAATATTCGTTCGAAATGTTCTTTCAAGCTGCTCACTTGTAATATCCAGCAGACTATTTTGAGGATGTTGTTCTCCGGCATTGTTGACCAAAACATCAAGTTTACCAAAGGTCTGAATCGTTTGATCCACCACATGTAAACAGAAGGCCTCATTTCCGATGTCCCCTGCCAGAACTTGGCAACGGCGCCCTAATTCCTCCACACGCCTCTTTGTTGCTTGAGCATCCTCGTGTTCATTAAAATAGACCATCAGGATGTCGGCCCCTTCTTTAGCATATGCTATTGACACTGCGCGACCGATACCACTATCTCCTCCAGTAATTATGGCAACTTTTTCGTTAAGCTTATTGCTTCCCACATACGAGTCATCTTCTGAAATAGGTAACGGATTCATCAAGGATTCAAATCCGGGTTGTTGATCCTGATGCTGTGCTGGAAAGGTGGGTTGAGGTATTTTTGGCATCGATAAACTTCCTCCTCACTTTCTATTTCACCTATTAAAATGACCTTTTTTTTAGTTTATACTCATGGTTTTTCCCTATCCTTCCTCTTAAGCACTTTAAGCACTGTTTCACCTGTCCCCTATTACTTTTTTTATACCAGATAGAAATTACAGTGACCTAGAAGACCTTGACACGCTCCTGAAAATAGATATCACGTTTATCAACGAACATACAGATTCTAAATTATTGAGCGAGCCAAACACAACAATTGATAATTTTATCCGTGCGCCGGACGATATTAAATACTAGAGAGCTACCATCATTATTTGGCAGCTCTCTAGTATTTTACCTTCGTTATAGGCTGCAATGACACCACACGATGGTGCAGTGGTTATTGCAACCGTCAGATTCTGCTATTTATTATGTTTTCTAAATTTGCCGGTGTCATTTCAACTCGGGCATTCAGAATCAATTTATCATAGCTTAATTGATTTGGGGGCATTCATTTCTATCGCCTTAGCTATGGCCCCTGTCAAGCCTATCCCAACAGCGGAAATAAGTACTATTTCAGAAGATGGAATATCTCTGATCCATGGCATGATCATCAGATGAGAGCGCACACCACTCACAGAATAATTGGCATCTCCCACAGTCACAAAACCTTTCATGCGATAAGTAATGGGCGCAATGAAATTTAGAAAACCCTGAAGTTCTTGCATTGTAATAGATGGCAGAACCTTGATGATAAATGTCTGCGGCCTGTTTTCCGGTGTATTAGTGCTGTCATGGCTTGCCGATTTTGAGGGCTGCAAATTCATGACTAATGTCTTAATATCGATATCACAGTAACTGGTAAAATATACAGGGGCATGGGGATTGGCATTCCGTATTTCAGCCTGGATTTCCGCTTTAATTGCGGAAGAGATCAGATCTTCTTTGTTGACAAGAACGACCCCCGCATGGGTCAACTGGTGACCTACTGCCGGAAGAAGATCCTTCAATTCGAGAAAAGCTTCGCCGTCCAGAATACATATAGAACCTGAATAGTCGTAGGAATGAACAGTGTATTTCTCGATCACCTCCAGAATCTGCTGCATGTTACCGGGATCTGCCAATCCGGATGCTTCGATAAACAAATATTCGAACTCATGGCAGGACATATCGATAAGAGCCTTGATGAAGTTCTCTTTGATGCAGGAACAGAATATTGAGCCGTTAGATAACTCACGCATAATAGTCCCGTCTTTTTCCAGCAAACGTGCATCAATATTGATTTCACCGAATTCGTTGACGATAACCCCCACAGGGCTGTCCCCATAGTAATGAAGTAAGCGCTCCATAAGCGTAGTTTTTCCCGCACCCAGAAAGCCTGTAATCAGGATCAGTTGTGTCATAAAGCATCATTCTTTCATCTCTGAAATTTTAATCGGCACATTCTCATTTGTTGTGCTTAGCATTGTAGCGTTTGGTTATCTCAGCGATCAATTCATCTCCATCGGGAATGATGGAAATGTACACACTTTCCCCGTCAATGCACATGGTGGGAAGATTTTTCAGTCCCATTTTAGCGGTTCTGGCAATATCCTCTTTGATAAAGTACTTATACACAATATAGTCAGCCATGTCTTTAATCTCATCAAAAATATCGGTGACACTTTTCACCATATAGGTGCAGGCGGCACATTGTTCCGGATCCAACGTAAACAGTTCGATATATACTTTATCCATGGCTGAGTAATCGGGAATTTCGATTTCAATCTGGTCAAAGTCGCTTGCGGAATAGTTGACAACCATGGCTCGGGCGTCATCCGGATGATGGACAGCCAAAGCACAGGCGACTGTGTTTTCCAGAGGCACATCATAGGGCATATCACAGCCGGGACTGATAATGAGGTTGTGTTTGTTGTCGATGCTATCCATCAAATCCAGAACGCCCTTGATATTATCCTGTTGGGTACCGAAAAGCATGGTGGTTGTCAGCGGAATGTTGCCGCTCAGCGCAATGTTATACCGATCCGTAATCCCTTTGGCCCCAACCATATCGACGTTTTCGTCCACAGCCATGGAATCCGGATGGGTCTCACACATGACTTCTATTTGGTAAGAGGCATTCCCGCAGACAAAGAAGGAAGACTTTACACCCTTCAAACGGATATAGTCAAAGACAGCTTTAAAGGGCTCGTGCATCAGATTGGCAAAGACCTTCGGAGAAATCTGGCTGACCAACGGGTCGACAACAGCGATCACATCCATGCCGGCATCAATATATAAGTCGGCCATTTTCTGCGCATACTCGGCACAAAAGGACGTGAGTTGTACCACGTAATCAGGATCTTTTCTAATATCTTTAAAAAAGTCGCTTCCGCGAAGATGGGAGGCCAGTGTCAATGGTCCGCAGATCAAACCGTAAAGCGCGGTTTCATTGCCAATTTCTTCTTTCATTACGCGCATTGCTTCCAAGACAACGGGTATCCGTCCGGATTCCGGTGTCGGGAATTTGCATTTGCAAGGAATCCCTTTTTCTTTGTCGAAGAGATGAGACACAACAGAGGGAGGGTTGTAATCAGCCCACATAAGCTCACAACCAAGAATTTCGGCCTCTAGTTGCAAGTCGAAAGTAATTGGCATACCGTCCGGTTGATAAAGCTTGTATACTTCCCGCAGACTTTCGATCAATTTGGCGGAATCGGTTAAGACTTCTTTTCCTGAATAACCTTTTAGTTTTCCTGCATGGACACCCGCGAAAGGAATCCATGGAATCTGTCCCTTAGTATCCTCGTGATTCAACACCTTCATTAGCAATTCTTTACCCATTTTTTGTATCCTCCTGACGTTTTGAAATGAACATTCATCCACCGAACCCCGCGTCAAATGCAGGGGCAATGTATACAAAGAGACGCTTCCGATAAGCTGGTACAGCGTCTTTGTCTTTGCTGTTTTGCTGTGATGAGTTTTTGATAGATATTAACGAAAGTATAAATTATGGTCTAAAAATTGTGAAGCTACAATTTGAAAGGATTTTCAGGATACAATTTCTTCGGCGAGCCGTCCAAAGTGTATTCTTCATTGACTAAGTGAAAAAGCTGCATTGTTTAATTGACAGACACCGTTGGGAATTGTATCCCGAAAAAATTCTAAAATTGTATCTTTGAAGCTGAGGAACGGTATCTTATAATTTGCATATAGATTTGGCACATGAGACGGACGAGACGAAGTGATAAGCAGACAATGGGGTCGCAAATAGTTATGGCTCTTTTTTTATTGTCATTTTAAGCTTTGGGAGAATTGCTTGGCAGTAAAGCAATCTTGTGTCAAATCAATCATATCGTCGTTAGCTTGTTTGTAATGAGTCAGTATTCTAGCAAAAGAAAATTTCTTTTAAAGGAGGAGAAACACGCTTGAGCCAAGATATTTATGAAAAACTCAAAAATTCGATTGTGGAAATGGATCCTGATTTAGCAAAAGAAGCAGCTAATGAGGCCATTGAAGCGGGCCTTGATCCGTTGGAGTGTATCAGCTTGGGCCTCTCGAAAGGCATGGCGGTTATGGGTGACTTGTTCGATGTAGGCGAGGCTTTTGTTCCTGATTTGATGATGGCCTCCGAGGCATTCGAAACCGCAATCAATATCTTGACAAGTGCACTGTCTGTCGAGGAGAAACACAAAGCTTCCAGTGGAAAAGTTATTATTCACACAGTGCAGGGCGATATTCACGATATTGGCAAGAACATAGTCAGTGTCATGTTGTCGGCAAACAACTTTGAAGTATTTGACCTTGGACGTGATGTGCCGGTGCCCTTAGTCATCAAAAAGGCGGAAGAATACGGCGTGGATCTTATCTGCGGTTCCGCCCTTATGACCACAACCATGGCCTCCATGAAGGAAATTGTCAATTCTCTCAAGGAAGACGGAATTCGTGATAAATACATCGTCATGTTCGGAGGCGCCCCCGTATCTGCCAAGTGGTGTAAGGAAATCGGAGCAGACGGTTACACCGATACGGCTGCAGAGGTAGCTGCAATGGCCAAAGACTTGATTGCAAAGAAAAGAGGTGCATAATTAATGAAGGCAATAGGGAAAAACGTTACGGTGTTTGACGTCTATGATCGGGCAAAGACCGGACCCAAAATGGATGAAAAAGATTGGGATTTCAAATTAATACCCCAGACCGCCCGAAAATTAAAAGATAAATACGGAATAAAAATGGACAAAAAAACAATGATTCCGGAGGACAAAGAACTTATCGAGAAGCTGTTTAAGGCAGGTTTGGAGATGCTGGTTGAGTGCGGCATTTATTGTATGGATACCGGACGGGTCATCAAGTACACAAAGGATGAGGTGCTCCATGCCATTAAAGCCGCACCGAACCATTTCACCTACGGTGAAGGTAGAGAAGCTATAAATGTGGTGCCTAGGAGTTATGATTCGCCGAAAGCTCCCGTTATTCAGGGCGGCCCCACCGGTTCTCCCTGTTCTGAGGAACTGTTCCTGGCAATCCACCAGTCCTATGCCCAAGAACGGATCATCGATACGATTGTTGATGGTGTGTTGCAGACTGTCATGGGTAAGGACCCGTCCCCCGGTTCTCCCTGGGAGATAATGGCTGTGCGTTCAGAGGCTTTACAAGTGCGTGAGGCACAGCTCAGAGCCGGACGCAAAGGCATGGGAACGTAGGGCAATGAGACATCATTAAGTGCCGCAGGGGTCATATCTGCTGACTTTGAAGGCGGCATGAGGCCATCTGATTCACATGAGGTTTCTCAGCTGAATGAGCTCAAAATCGACGTAGGTGCGTTGGTTGTTGGAGCACATTACGCTACAGCTGGTGTAAACGTAATGGTAGAACAGATGCCTATCTTCGGCGGATACGCAGGTGGCCTGGAAGAGACCACCATCGTTGATGTCGCTACAACTTTAAACTCATTTGTAATGTTACAGGCCACCTGGCATCTGGATGGGCCGGTGCATGTGCGCTGGGGCATAACAACGACGAGAGAGGCTCTTGCCGTTGCTGGTCACGCAGCTCGTGCCATTGAAGAGAATACCCATCTGATCTTGGGAAATCAGTATTACACATTAGCAGGTCCCTGCACAGTCATGTGCTTACTGGAGACGGCAGCTCAGGCTATTACGGATACAATCAGCGGACGAGAGATCTTGTCCGGTGTCGCAGCCGGTAAAGGTGTTGTCACCGACCTCTTTACAGCCATGGAAGCTCGATTCATGGGTGAAGTAGCACATGCTGTTGCGGGAATGGATCTTCATGAAGTAAACATTCTGTTGGACAAACTAGTTTCCATGTATGAAAAGGATTATAAAACGGCACCTGCGGGGAAAACCTTCCAGGAATGCTATGATGTAAAGAAACTGGTTCCCACCGAGGAATATATCCAGGTTTACGATGAAGCTGTTAAAATTATGACTGATTTAGGCCTGACATATTGGAATGACTAATTTCAATCAGGCATAACTACTATTACTGTATTAATCTGTCGGCAGTCTGTGGATTTCACGCTTATTGACACAGGGTGGTTCGTAAGTTCGATCTGCGGACTGTTGGCAGATGACTATTTGGAGGGTGGATCGTAGTGATCTTGCGGACTCTAAATCCGTACAGCCGGGTGCGACTCCGGGACTCTCCGCCATAATGCATTTTGGTATATAGGTGTCTGAAAGGTCTAAACATTCTGGTATGTCTCATGGAAGTATGTTTAGCACTTGCAGATTCCTATATTTTTTTGTTGAAAAATGGATCCATAGGTTTGGGGATGGCGCTTATGTTATGTTCGCTTGTTTTTCTGCCTTTTTGGCCAAAGTGTAAAGAGATACAGAAGGAAAAAGTTAAGCAGGAGGCTTACGGAATGCTTGAAACGATACTCAGAAAATGCCAGCGAGGAAATCAAATATCCTTCGAAGAAATTGTCTACCTATTGAGCCGGACGGATGAAAGTGAAATGGAACGGATTTTTGCGGTCGCAAGAAAGGTACGGCAAGGGGTATTCGGGAATAAAGTCTTTCTATATAGTTTCGTCTATTTTTCAACCTACTGTCAGAACAGCTGCACCTTTTGTTATTTCAGAAAAGAAAACCCCAATTCTCCACGGTATCGCAAAACATTGCCGGAAGTGGTTAACATAGCTGTGGAATTAAAGAAGTCCGGAGTGCATTTGATTGATTTGACCACGGGAGACGATAGGTTTTATACAGAACATCCGGAGAAACTGGCCTCAATTGTGAAAGCCGTAAAAGACGAAACCGGCCTGTCTATCATGGTATCCCCGGGAGTGCTGGACCAGCACGGTTTGGAGTTGATCGAGGGTGCGGGGGCCGATTGGTATGCGTTATATCAGGAGACACATCAAATACCCTTGTTTGAACAGCTGCGGCAAGGGCAAAGTTACGAAAAACGGATGATTGCCAAACGACATGCCCGAGATCTGGGGATGCTCATTGAGGAAGGCTTGCTGACCGGAATCGGAGACACGTTAGAGGACAGGGTTCATTCCTTTAGAGAGATGAAAAAACTGGGAGCAAGGCAAATAAGGACTATGACCTTTGTCCCGCAAGAGGGAGCACCCCTTGAAGGTGCGGAGAATCAGGGGTATCAAAACGAACTGATGAATATCGCGGTCATGAGGTTGCTATTCCCTGATGTATTGATCCCGGCATCCATGGATGTAGAAGGGTTGGGTGGCCTTGAAAAGCGATTGATGGCTGGGGCAAACATTGTGACCTCCATCATTCCGCCTAAGAAGGGGTTCGCGGGGGTTGCAAACTCTAAAAATGACATTGATGAGGGCTTCCGTACGGTAGCGGGGATTCAGAATACATTGAAGAAATGTAATTTAGAGAATGCCACAGCCCAGGAATATAGCCGTTGGGTTGCAGACAGAAGAACTATAGATAAGCATGCCGCCAGAAAATGTGCAGGCGATTTCATTGGCGGTTAAGGTGGGGATTTCATGATAAACATACTAGTCATCGGTGCGAAATTGCAAGGAGTTGAGGCAATATATCTGGCGAAAAAGGCCGGGTATCATGTTACAGCTTTGGATCACAATGGGGATGCTCCCGGCAGAGATCTGGCTGACGAATTTGTCAAAGCGGAGGTCTTTGATGAAGAAGGGATGCTTCCGCTGTTTTTGAAAGCGGATGTCGTGCTGCCGGCAATAGAGGATCATGAAGTCATTGCCAAAGTGGAGGAGTACGGAAGGAAAATGGGCACTAAAGTCATGTTTGATGTGAATGCGTACAATATTTCCCGTTCCAAACATCGCTCCCTTGAACTTTTTCAAAAAAACTGTCTGCCCATACCCGCAATATATCCGGATTGTGTCTTCCCTGTTATTTTAAAGCCGGACGGGGAAAGTGGCAGCAAGCATGTAAGGAAGGCTTATTGTCGTCGCGAGGTAGAAGAATACCTGGAAACCCATAAAAACATTCATACTGTCATTCAGGAATATGTGGAGGGCCCCTCTTATTCTCTGGAAGTGGTCGGAGACGGAAAACGTTTCTATTTTCCTCAGATTACAGAAGTTATAGTAGACGAGGACTATGACTGCAAACGAATCGTTGCTCCTGCCAATCTGGCAGGGCAGGAAAAGCAACAGATGCTGGAGATCGGTGAAAGGCTGGCGGAAATCCTGAAAATTAAGGGCATTTTCGACATTGAAGTTATCAGCCAGGCAGGAAAACTGAAAATACTAGAGATTGATGCCAGGCTGCCAAGCCAGACCCCCATCAGCGTATATCATTCAACGGGGATGAATATGGTGGAAATGATGACCGAGCTGGCATTAGGAAACCCCGAGAGCATCCGGATTCTTCCGGCAAAACAGGTTTGTCTGTACCAGCAGATACAGGTTTGGGACGGAAAAATTAAAGTCACGGGAGAACATATCATTGGGGCTTGCCGCCAATTGAAGATTCGCCAAAGATTCTTTGGATGCACAGAAGCCATCACCGACTATGAAGAAGGCAGCACTGACTGGAAAGGAATTATTATCGTTACCGGGGAAACCGAACAGCAAGCCCACGAAACATTTCTCATGTTTATTCAGCAATTGAAGAAAGGGTTGGGGATCGAGGACTGGGAGTTTATTGAATAATGAGAGGAGTACGGAGGTATGTCGAGACTGCTGGAATCTGATATTGATTTGATTGAAACTCAACTTCAGGATTATGAAGATCAGTTTATCAGTCAAACAGGCTATTCCATGGAGGAAATTGCTCAAAAAGCGGTGGGTTTAAGGGAAAATACAAAGAGAATCAAGACCGCCGTCATTTCCGTTACGAGCGGACTGGGCATTATCACCGGATTCTCACAAGCGGTGGGAGCCATTCTTCGTCACTGCCGGGTGGAAACCTTGATTGCGGAGAAAACGGACGTTGCCGGTCTCCAACAAGCCTATCGGTCAAAATGCGGCATCGCATTTCTTGCCGACGATTGCGTGTGCGCGGCCTTGGGGATTGGGAGTGCCGTGCACTCCGACAATGGCTGGGCCACGGGAAGGGGCTTTGCAGCGGCAATCATCGAGGCTATGAGAAAACAAGGAATAAATCCTCGGCAGGAACCCGTACTGATAATCGGAGCCGGCCCGGTGGGAGAAGCGGCGGCCCATTACATTGCTGAACAACATGCGATACCAGTAATCTGCGATTTGGACAATAACAAAGCAGCTTCCTTGGCAGCAACTTTGGAGCATTCCGCATGGATTTCTTCCCCTGCCCCAATCCATCAGTTCACCTATATCATCGATGCCGGTACGACAGGCGATTTTATTACGGGAGAAGACGTGACCGAAAAAACAATCATTGCGGCACCGGGTATGCCCTGCGGAGCGACAGCTGCAGCCAGAGAAAAAGCCACCGTAATACATAATCCATTGGAGCTTGGGATCATAACCATGTATTTTAATTGTATGAAACAGTTAGAGGGTTAAGATATGGACCAAAAGATAAAGGAAACCAAAAAACAAAAAGTCGTAAGGTATATCTATAAAAATCAGAAGCTATTCCAATTGATCAATAAGGTCAAACTATGGCCGTCCCGGTCCGGAACCCTTCACGGTGTAAAATCATTAGAAAACAGAGGTAAGACCATGGTGGTGACGACACACTGTGGAGAATCCTTTGTCGCGTGGGATTCGAAAAATAGCCGGAGCGCAAGATGGCTGCGCAATCGTTGGTGTAAAAATCCCTGTAAAAAGTGCAAGATCCCGGAATGGAAACTGACGAAATATTCCCAGACGGTATTTACGGATGCCAGAAAATAGGTGACGGTATGAGTATAGAATTTACGGAAACTCAAAAAAACCGATTGTCGGAGTTGGGCATGAAAAACCATATAATTCATTTAGATAAGGATCAGGGAAAGGAACTCGCGGAAAAGAATTTTAGAGACATGTGCGGGTATAACAGAGGAAAACCTGTAGCTGAGAGAATAATTGAAAGATCATTAAGAAGTTTGAATGATGTGTACCATCAGCTGGAAATCAAGGCTCTGATCTCAGAATACGAAAAAACTTGTGTTGAAGGAATTAATATGCTGCTGGACGGAAAACTGTTTGCTTGCAATGCTCTTGCTCAGATTCCCGCCGAGGAAATTGAGCGAATATACATCTACCTGTTAACAGTTGGAGAACTAAATTTGAGCGAAGCCAGTATCCTGAATCAAGTTTACTATGATATGTGGCAAAATGCATACATGGACGCCGGGCAGGAAATATTAAGACAATATTTGCAGGGATTGAGTTGCAATACAGACAGGTATGTTTCCGATAATTTTGGACCGGGTTTTTTCGGTATGGATATTTCACAGTTGGAGCAATTTTTTGCCATATTGGATGGCGAGAAAATCAGTTTAAAATTGCTGGACAGTGGTTTTATGTCGCCCATAAAGAGTTATGCTGGGTTCTTTCTGGTCACAAACAGTAAACAAAACTTCGTCGGAAATGATTGCGGGAACTGCTTATCCTCAGGGAAAACCTGTATGTATTGTAAGGCGGGAAGAAAGATGGCATAATAAGTTTATGCAACATATCCGGCGTCAATTTGCCAGGTACATTTAATAACATACTCAGTTACCTGATTCAATCGTTAAGCCAAAATACAATATTCAATAGTTCAAAACTATTGACTAGTAAAATTTTATCATATATTGTGATGGTAAGTTAATTCAAGAAAACCATCGTAGCTTTATGAATGACTTACTTTATGAATGGCTTATTAGTAAGGTATTTTCTCTGAGCAACGGCGCTCTTCCGGGGTAGGTTTAACCTATTTCCCAGAAGAGCGTCATTTTTTTCTCTGAGTCAGCTGGTTTGCAATGTGAAAAAATGATGAGGGTTTTTTCCGGTGGTATGCTACATTATCATGATTACAGGATTTATCCGATAGCTAACTGGCCACTAACCCCTCCGCTTCTTCAAGCGGCGGGTCGCTTCTCGCCATCCTTGGCTACAGCGACACTAGTCCCTCCATGGACGTCGGATAAGTGGCACTAAGGCTCCTGGATAACATCTTCTAAGGTTCAGGTGGGGTAAAAAACCCATCTGAACCAAGAATATTGTTAATATCCAGAATTGGAAAGAGAGGGATTTCCATGCTCTTGCTGGATAAAATTGGACCGTTTTTGTATGAACAGCTATTTGAGGCTTTACGGCAGAGTATTATACAAGGTGATCTCAAAACAAACGACGCTCTTAAGCCGATTCGTGTATTGTCGGAAGAACTGCACATCAGCATCAATACCGTGAGCAGGGCATATCAGCAGCTACTGGAGGAAGGATATATCCGGTCGGTTCAGGGAAGCGGCTATTATGTGGAGAACTTGTTAACTTTACCGAGATCGAGCGTGTTATATATAAAGGGACAAAAAGAAGTAGTAGGGGAGTCTATTGTTCCGCTGAAGTATGATTTCAATTATGAGAGCATTGAGTCAAGTTTTTTCCCGTGGACGAAGTGGAGAAAGTACATGCAGCACGCAATGTTGGAGGAATCCTGTTCCACGAAAATCACATATGAATGCAACAAAGGAAATGTAGAATTACGGAAAAGTCTGTGCGATTACATCAACAACAGCCGGGGGGTAAAATGCAGTTGGGAGCAAATCGTCATTTCCGCCGGCACACAATATGCTATGGATATTATTACCGAAATATTACATGAGAAAGTACATACAATAGGTGTGGAAAACCCCAGCTTTATTGGAATGCAAAGAATATTTACGAATAAAGGATATTCGATCAAAGAGCTACCCATGACCGATCTAGGGATCGATATTGATGTCCTAGAAAACTCCATGTGTCATCTACTTTACTTAACGCCATCCCATCAATTTCCTACCGGAGTCACTACATCCTTGCCAAAACGTTTGCAGGTTTTGGAATGGGCCCAAAAGAACCGCGCCTATATTATCGAAAATGATTATGACAATGAGTTTTTATATGGAGAAAAACCCCTTCCCTCTATTCAGTCTTTAAGCACTGGGCAGAATGTGATTTATTTGAGTACATTATCGAAGGTTCTCTCTCCGTCTCTTCGGTGTGCGTATTTTGTCCTCCCATACAAACTTATGGAAATATATGAAGATAAATACAAGTATTATTATTCGGCGCTTCCGACTTATTATCAGAAGGCACTGGCGTATTTTATCAGAGATGGGCATCTCGAAAAACATGTACGCAAAATGTCGCTGTCAAACAGAAAAAAATACGGAATATTTAACAAAGTGATAAAAGAACATCTTGCAGGTGTCGTTAAGATTTTCCCGGCACCGGCAGGTTCTCATACCTTGATACAAATTCCGGGATGCACGAGTCAAGAAGGCCTGATCACGAAGATGAGATTGAGAGGCTATGGAATTTATGGGACGAAAGACCATTGGCGGAACCAGCAAAAAGCATCGGAAAACATCTTCCTCTTTGGGTTTAATTCTATACCAGAAGAAGATCTAGAAGGAGCTTGCATTGAGTTTGCTTGTGCATTGAAAGAAATTATTAAAACATTAGAAATGTGATGGTACAGACGGAAAAAATAAAAAGAGATCGGAATTCAGAGTTCTTCTGTTTTGTTCCGGCAGATCTCCCAACTATCCTTATAAAGGACCGGGGCAAAATAAAGCCTCGGTCCTTTATAATTAAATGTCCTTTATAGTTAAATCATGTTCCTCTTTAATGGTAAATCTTTCAGTTTAAGAAAACATAGATAACGCTTTACATATCGCCAAAAAGTGATATCATATTAATATCGATATGAACTCAAGGAGGAAATTTAAATGATAGAAAAAAAAGCTTGGGCTGTCAATGGTTATCTTGCTCTGATTCTTATGCTTGCCCTGATGATCGGTGGAATTGCCTTAGTCGTCCAGAAGAATTTAGTTAGTATCCCTCTGATTATTATGTCTATTTTCCTGGCAACTGGAATTATTGTCGTTCAACCTAATAAGTCCTATGCCTTGGTCTTTTTTGGAAGCTATCTCGGAACACTCCGCGAACCTGGCCTATGGTTAAGTGTTCCATTAGCTATTCGCAAAGGAGTTTCTTTAAAGGTTCGAAATTTCAACAGCAAAACTCTAAAGGTCAATGACATTGAGGGTAATCCAGTTGAAATTGCTGCAGTCGTTGTCTTTCGGGTTGTTGATACCGCTAAAGCTGTCTTCGACGTTGAAAAATACGAACAATTTGTGGAGATTCAAAGCGAAACTGCCTTGCGACACGTAGCTACGCGTTACGCTTATGACAGCTATGAAGGTTCAGGTTTCTCGCTAAGAGGGAATCCAGAAGAAGTTTCAGCCGAATTAATGAGAGAACTCCAGCAACGACTTAAGCTTGCCGGTGTGGAAGTGACCGAAGCTCGCCTTACTCATTTAGCCTATGCTACTGAAATTGCAGGCGCAATGCTTCAACGTCAACAGGCTTCCGCCATCCTCTCTGCCCGCCAAATTATTGTCGAAGGTGCTGTCGGTATGGTTCAGATGGCTATTGAAAGAATGGAAAATGATGGTGTCGTAAAACTTGACGAAGAGCGCAAGGCCGCAATGATTAATAACCTGCTCGTTTCCATCGTTTCTGAACGTTCAAGCCAACCTGTCATTAATACCGGAACTATGTATTAATGTGAAAATTTGCTGCACTAAGCGATTTATACATTCCGACAGTACAAAGAATTAGCAGCTTGATATTGGATGTGGATAACTATGGCAACAAAAAAACAATTCCCCTTACGCCTTGATCCTAAACTTTATGTAGCCTTAGAACGCTGGGCAGCCGATGAATTTCGAAGTGCCAATGCACATATCGAATTTTTGCTCCGGGACGCAGTCCGACGGGCAGGACGTTTACAAGAGCATAGTAGCACTGAAGATTCCCAGACGTCAAAAGAGGTATAAGCCCAAACAAAAGAAGCTGGAGCGCCTAGCAGCGTTCCGGCTTCTTTTGTTTGGGCTTATACGGATATGATAATATGATACTAACTACTCTACATTGACAAGCTTCTGCATACTCAATTACCTAGGGAACACCCTACTTATTAACACTTTTTATTAAGCTTTGGTTTTTTACTTAGTATCGTCGAATACTTTATCTACAGTAGCACTTATAGTCTCCTTGCTTAATCCTAGACCCTCCGGCAGACCCTTTACGTCAATGTTAAGGTTCTTGGTTGTCTTAGCATCGAATGTGTTTGCCTTCATTACATCCATAAGGTCAAACCCAATCGTTTCCTTTAGTGACTCTGTTACTGCCTTAAGTGCTCCCACTGTGTATCTCGATACTTCAGATGTTCCATCTGAACCGCCGCCGCCACCAATGATTGTGATTTTATCAATTCTAGATAGAGGCTCCGCAACTGCTCTAGCGATTTCAGGAAGTTTCTCAATAACCATCTGGAGTTTACCAGCCTCGTCCATTTTTGCAAGTGCTTCAGCCTTCTCCGCGAGTGCATCAGCTTCCGCTAATCCCTTCGCCCTTATGGCACCGGCTTCCGCTTTACCCACAGCTTCAATGACACTAGCTTGAGCCTCACCCTCTAAGCGGAGTTTTTCCGCCTCGGCTTCCGCCGCTTTAACTTGCTCAAACTTTCTCCCTTCTGCCTCTAATAGTTGTTTTTGTCTAGCTGCTTCAGCAGGCTTAACAACTGTCTCTGATAGCTCAGCTTCTTTTCTCTCAGCCCTCTTCTTAGCAAGCTCAATGTTCTTTTCTTCAGTGATGATCAGTACCTGTACTTGTGCTTCAGCTACTTCTTTATCACGTTGTTTCTCAAGCACAAGTGCATCCATTTCAGTATTCTTAACTTCTTTAGATGTAATATTACTCTGAATCTGATAGGCAGCATCCGCTACGGCTTTCTGTGTTTCTTGGTCTCTTTTGTACGTGAGTATTTTTAACTCTTTATCTTTTTCTGCCTCAGCGATTTGAGCCTCTGCCCCCAGCTCTGCCTGTTTACCCAGTTTACGAGCCTCTGCCGTTTTAATTTGCTGTTCTCTAAGAGCGTCTGCCGTACGAATTTCACGTTCTTTAGCCGCTTCAGCTTCTGCAATAGCAGCCGATGATTTGACCTTTGCGATTTGTTCTTTACCTAGAGCCTCAATATATCCTTCATCATCCGTGATATCATTGATCGTAAATGATTTGAGCTCAAGACCCATTTCACCCAGTTCAGTTCCCGCTACCTGTTGTACTTTAGCTGAAAAACTTTCCCTATCATTGTAGATATCCTCTACACTCATGGATGATACAATTTCACGAAGCTTCCCTTTACATATTTCAGATGCCTGGGTTCTGATTGTCATTAAGGTTTGTTCTTCTTTTGCAGAATTAAACTGTTGCACAGCTGCTAAAATACTATTTTGATCATTTTTAACCTTAATTACAACGATGCCCTCTGCATTAAGTGGTACCCCTAATGCCGTCTTAGTTTGTCTGATTTCTACCGGAAACATAATGTTCTCTAGTGTGATGACATCCATTCTCTGTATAATCGGGATTACCATAGTACCACCACCAGTAACTACCTTAGGCTTGCCTAACCCTACAATTACAGCCGCTTTGTCTGATGGTATTTTTTTCCAAGTACTCAATACCGCCACGATGATCAAAATAAGACCTAACAAAATTATCCCTACAACCCCAAAGACCGAACTAAACATTAAATCTACCTCCACTTCATTTGTCTATTCATATAACGGATGCACATAATAAATATTTGCATCTTTATCAACCCCAGTGATTACAACTTCTGTTCCTTGGTCTATCCTCCCAGTATCGTCAAGCTTATAGAAATCACATACCCTAGCCCTGTAGGATATGGAGGCTCCTGTACTATCCAAAACGGATACAACACCATCACTGTCCTTTGTAATCCTCAACGTTAATTTCCCTACTGCCCCTACTATATCATCACTCGTTATTGCTAAAGGATTATTACGTTTTAACTTAACTATCACATATTTGTATAACACTATATAGGCTACAAATGATACTAACGCTAACAACGCAATAATTACTACTGTGAATACCGTATTGATCATGTATGGCGCAAACAATCTTCCGAGTGACCCGAAAACAATCAATGCAAAACAAGTCGACATTAAATTGAATGGTACGAGTCCATCAAAATCATGATTTGTATCCAAGTCAAAATCCACATCGAGTATTGACCCGAATACACCTGTTAACAGACTTAGTATTGGTACAGCAAACCCCGTTACTAAACATATATTGAATAGGATTGTCATGGTATCAATATTCAAGGCACCTCCTCTTCCCTTATAAACGTTTTCGTCTATTATTTGTGTTTCGACTTATCGAAAAAGCAAAACCAAATAATGCCCTTTATTTATCTGTGGCTGGCATTTTTTGATAGGATGGAGCCAAAGTTCATGTTTCTACTGTATCAATTCTAAGCTAATCAACTATCACTCAAACTGATGTCTAGCCAATTGTAACTGTCATCCCAATCTTTTACAATTGGTAATTCGTGTAAAATATTACTTGGTAATCGTAATATGTTACAATCATCTTATTAAACATAGAATTCAATACTTTTCCTAATTATTCCTGCTATAAATACAAATTATTATAAAAAATACCAGAGCTTTAAACAAAGTCCCTGGCGAATACAAATACTAAATCATGCTTGTTAATAAATAATATACCTACTTACGATAATATTTGGATTCTATCTGTTGTAGCCCGGAACAAAAAGCTGGTCCACCTAACGGCGTTCCAGCTTTTTAATAATCCCTACTTTGCCTCGGCAACCCCAAAAGCAAAAGCTTTCTGGTTTAATTCCAGCAGCTTAGCTGGGATTCTTGCCTCAAGTGCATTTTGCCAAGAATCCTCAGGGAAATCCATGTATTGAGAGAGAACTCCCATTAGCACAACGTTCGTGGCTTTGGCATTGCCAGCTTCGGAAGCTAATTTTAATCCGTCCAATCCAATACAACGCCCTACTCGCTCTTTAAGGTCACTAAGAATATTTTCGGGGTAAGTTGATGCTCCGATGAGTACGGTTAAAGGTACAATTTTTTGAGTATTAACGATCATGACGCCGTCCTTTTTTAAGAAGTGAGCCCACCGATAAGCTTCTAACTGCTCAAAGGCCACGATAAAGTCTGCTTCTCCCGGTTCGATGACCGGAGAATATACGCCTTCTCCCATTCGGACTTGAGTTACTACTGATCCGCCCCGTTGAGCCATACCGTGGATCTCTGACATTTTAACTTCATAACCCTCAGCAATAGCGACATGAGTTAAAACTTTGGAGGCCAAAATTGTTCCTTGGCCACCGACTCCCACAAGTAAAACATTAATAATTTTAGGCATTAAGATCACCGGCCTTTCGCAAGGCATTGAATTTACAGACATTAATACACACTCCACACCCTGTACATTGGGCTTGGTCAACTTGGGCTGTTTTGTTTTCCTGATCAAAGGAGATTGCTGGACATCCCAACTTCAAGCACATTTTACACCCGTTGCAGTCTTGGACTTGGAGTGGTTTTTCAGTGTTTTTGATAATAAGGGCACATGGACGCCGGGCAATGATCACTGAGGGTTCGGGAACGGCAACTTCAGTCTTGATAGTCTCCTTAACACTTGCCAAGTCAAAAGGATCAACCTCAGTAATTCGCTTTACTCCCAAGGCCTTACATAAGGCAACAAAGTCGACTTGAGGAGCTGGCTGACCCATGAGAGTCTTACCTGTAGAAGGGTTTTCCTGGTGTCCTGTCATGGCGGTGATAGAGTTGTCCAGTATGATCGTAGTTAGATTTGCTCCATTATAAACTACATCCATTAGGCCGGTAATGCCTGAGTGCAGAAAAGTTGAGTCGCCAATTACAGCGACCATATTTTCTGCCATTTCCGGATGGGCCTTAATCATTCCTAAGCCTGCAGATATTGACGCCCCCATGCAGATAGTAGTATCCATGGCTTCAAGTGGAGCCATGGCTCCCAGAGTGTAACAGCCAATATCACCGGAAACAATGAGTTTAAGTTGTTTCAGGGTAAAAAACATTCCGCGGTGTGGGCAACCGGGGCACATGACAGGTGGACGAATCGGAGAGTCAAAAGCAGGGGCCACCGTTATCCCGAGTTGGCCGCTGATCTTTTCTGATACCATACGAACGGAGAGTTCACCATAAGGAGGGAAGAGTTCTTTCCCTATAACATTGATTCCTAAAAGACGGACTTCCTTTTCCATATAAGGTTCTAATTCCTCGACAACATAAAGCTTATCTACCTTTGCAGCAAACTCTTTGATTAATCCAGACGGTAAGGGATTGGTTAATCCTAATTTGAGGATGGACGCCGCGGGAAGAGCTTCTTTGACATATTGATACGAAATTCCCGAAGTGATGATACCAATAGTCAGGTCTTGCAGTTCCATATAATTGACAGCTACCCTTTCGGTATAGGCTGCTAGTTTATACATCCTTTCTTCGACCACTAAACGTCGGGCGCGTCCATTTGCCGGAAGCATGACGTACTTACGCGGGTTCCGTTCAAAGGTTCTAACTTGTCGTTCTTGAGGATCCTTCAGCTCTACTAAACTTTGGGAATGCGCTATGCGAGTTGTGATTCGTATCATAACCGGAGTATCAAAGGCTTCGGAAATATCCATCGCTAAGCCAACCATGTCCTTAGCCTCCTGGGAGTTCGAGGGTTCTAGCAAAGGTATCTTAGCAAACGCCGCATATAGTCTATTGTCCTGCTCGTTTTGTGAGGAGTGCATTCCAGGATCATCAGCTGATACCAAGACTAAGCCGGCGCGCGTTCCTGTATAAGCCACTGTGAAAAGGGGATCGGCGGCTACATTAACGCCAACCATTTTCATGGCAACAATAGCGCGAGCGCCGGCAATAGCTGCCCCAATTCCTACTTCCATCGCTACCTTCTCATTTGGCGACCACTGACTGTAAACTTCTGGGTATTTCGCAATATTTTCGAGGATTTCCGTGCTTGGTGTACCAGGATAGGCTGCAGCAACGCTGACACCATATTCGTAGACACCCCGAGCAATTGCCTCATTGCCTGTCATTAATGTTTTCATGCCTTCTCTAGTCTCCCCCCTTAGTGGAAATGATCAAAATTGTACTAAACCTTGTCCATGTAAGCATTTTAACTCAGATAACAAAAAAATGTAAGAGGCCAGATTAATCTCAATAAGATAATGGTTCAATTTAGGGTATTGTTCGACTTAAAGCAGCCATAGTCAAGGCCATAAACTTGCTTCTTGGAGTGTCACTCCTTGATGTCAGTACAATAGGAACCTGAGCTCCAAGGATAATCCCTGCCATTGTCGCCCCGGCAAAATAAACCATCGATTTCCCTAAGACGTTGCCCACTTCTATGGTAGGAGTCAAGAACAAATCCACCTCGCCATTAATCTGACTGCTAATCCCTTTATGTTTCAAGGCAACTGCACTTAATGCTCCATCGAGAGCCAGTGGACCTTCTACAATTGCCCCCGAAAATTTCCCTGCTCGGCTCATCTCAGCTAGTGCCTGAGCATCCATGGTCGCCGGCATTTTTGAATCCACCATCTCGTTGGCTGCCAAGACAATTACATTTACCAAATCCATTCCTATACCCTGCAAATATAATAAGCTATTTTCTAGTATCTCCTTCTTCTGAACTAAGCTAGGCGCAATATTCATCCCTCCGTCGGTAACAAACAATAACCGTGAAAACCCTGGAACTTGAAAGGCTGCCAAGTGACTAAGTAAACGCCCAGTTCGAAGTCCTCGTTCTGAGCGAAGTACAGCGCGTAAAAAATCCGAACTGTTGATAAGCCCCTTCATCAAGAAATGTGCTTTTCCATCAACGATGAAGTCAACTGCCCTGTTTGCCGCCTCCAATGCATTTGGCTCATCAACCAACTCGACACGTTCCAAACTGAATTTAATTTCAACCGCCAGTCGTTTGATTTGTTCAACATCGCCTATCAGAACAGGGATAATTAGTTCTTCTCTCACCGCTAATTTGATAGCTTCCATGACTTCTTTATCTGCGGCCGCGGCTACGGCAACCTTTGTCTTGCCTAAACTCTTTGCTCTGTCGAATAAAGCATCAAACCCGCTAAAGCGCATTCTATACACCCCATTTTCATTACCCTGTAATAATTTATCCGATGACTACAGCGACACTCGGTCGTTCATGGCCGTCGAGAGATAAATGCCGCTAAGTCTCTAGATAAGTTCAGCTAAACTCCGCCTGAAGTAAGTTTCATTTATAAGTTAATGCTTGTTCTTCGCCATTTAGGACTCGCAACGCACCAAGAGCTAAGGCTTCCATTTCCTCTTCTCCGGGAATCACAGTAACTGAGGAAATAAAAGACACTCTTCGAATAATTTCTCGAGTGATGAACTCTGAATAAGCAAGCCCTCCGGTTAAGACGATTTGATCAACCTCACCCGCCAGCACCGTGGCCATTGCACCGATTTCTTTAGCAACTTGATAACATAAGCCTTCTAATACCAGCTTGGCATAGGAGTCTCCTTCATCCATACGTTTCTCAACCTCTCGAGCATCTTTTGTCCCGAGATAGGCGAACAAACCGCCTTCTTTAAGAATTTTTGTGTTCATTTCCTTCTCTGAATACTTCCCGGAATAGCATAGTTTGACTAGTTGTGAACAAGGCAAGGTTCCACACCGTTCAACAGAATACGGTCCTTCATTATTGGCATTATTCACATCAATCATTTTTCCTTTGCGATGGGGTGATACAGAAATTCCTCCGCCTAAATGGGCAACAATCAGATTCGCCTCATGATAAGCTTTTCCCAGCATACGAGAGGCCTTACGAGCGACGGCCTTCATGTTCAAAGCATGAGATTGGCTTAGCCGAGCTAACTCCGGAAATCCTGAAAACCTAGCTACCGGTTCCATTTCATCAACGGAAACGGGATCGACTATATAGACAGGAACATTAATCCTCTGTCCTAAGTGAAACGCAATAATACCCCCTAAATTAGAAGCATGCTCTCCACTAGTCGCGTTTTTTAAGCTATCAACAAGATATTGATCAACTAAGTAAGTGCCTCCAACAAGAGGTTTCAGCATACCTCCTCGGCCAACTATTCCATCAAAGGATTCCACTGGAATTCCCTTTTCTTTTAATAATTTTAAAATGTGCTCAATTCGATATTCATATTGGTCACTTACGTGTGAGAATGTTTGGATCTCACTGGCAGGATGGTCAATTCCAGATTTCCAAAGACAAGTTTTATTCTCATAAACTGCAATTTTCGTGGATGTTGACCCCGGATTTATAGCAAGTACTTTCAAGTATTATCCCCCTATTTAAATCCATTTGTCGATATATCAATAACAAACTGTTTAATTATATCATAAAATCAAAACTTCAATTAAGCCCTTATACAAATACGGGTTTAAAATCAAGCCCAAACATCTAAGTCGATTACTTAAATAAATATTATCTTCGAATCGAACCAATACAATTACTCGAGTGAACTCGTTCAGCTTAAGCTGAACATCGGGGCTTCGGTAGAGGATTCTTACCCCCACCGAAGTGGAAATCCGAAGGGGATCTAACGAAACTTGTTTTCCGGTTTATTACATCTCCACTCTATTTGCAATCCCCTGATATATTAGAGGACTGTTCACCACTTCAAAGGTGTACAGTCCTCTATTTTGGGATAACCCACCACCAGCTTGAAAAAATCTCAAGTTTCGTTACGGCCCCTCTCGGAATTGATAAATACTTTCAAGTAACGCCAATTATTCTTTCCTATACAGAAGAGATGCCTTATTTTTCATGGTTATCTCTAAGGATTTCAAGGCAAAAAAAGCGTTCTTGCGCTGATACTATATCACGCAGGAAACGCCTTCCTTTCAAGTACTATAAGTTGAGCCCCTTCAAATATCCACATCCAAAGTTGATTTAATTGTTAAGGAGCAATAACACGCCGAGCCCCAAGATAACGTTTAGCCCAATAAGAACTAGTCATGTCATCGTAGGAAACCCCGCCAGAAGACGAATGTATCATGGTGTTATTTCCGACGTAAATTCCAACGTGGGAAGCTCCTGAAGAATATGTGGCAAAAAACACTAAATCGCCTGGCTTTAAATCTGATTTCGAAATCGAAATTCCATTTTTAAACTGTTGTTCTGAAGTTCTACTCAGTGATATGCCACTGTTACGGTATACATATTGCACATATCCCGAACAATCAAAACCCGGTGAGGGGGTTGTTCCGCCCCAAACATACTTTATTCCTAAAAATTGAGAAGCATAGTTTAGTACTTGTTTTGCTCCGCCCGAAACAGTGACCGTACCAACGACTCCCCCTCCGCCCGATGATGTTCCTGGGGAATTCTTCTCTTTTTCTGCATATTCAGCTTCAAGCTTTTCCTGTTCAATTAATTGTTGTATTCGGTTAACCTTTGCTTTAGCCGATAAGGAAGCATTAAGGGCTGCTTTTTCTTCTTTGCTCAATTGATCAAGTACGGCTTGCTGTTTATATAGAACTTGTTGCACAGCTTGCTGTGTTTCGGTCTTACCCTCAATTGAAGCCTGAATGGCTACCTTCTTTTCTTCGATAAGTCCCATTTGACTATTCATGGTCTCTTTCAACTTAATAATTTCCTCTTGAAGCTTACCGTGATTACTGACAATCATCTGAATCTTGTCCGCCCGATCAATAAAATCCGATAAGCTGGTAGCTTCAAACAAGACAGCCAAGTATGTAGTCACTCCATCTTCATAGTTACTTCTTAAGACTTGTCCTAAGGCTTTAATGTGTTCCTGACGTTTTGTCTCTAGCTTTTGTTGCTGATCTTCCAAATCTTTAAGATTCTTTTGTTCCTCCGTGAGTTTTGCTTGTTCCCGATCAATACTGTCATTTAAAACCTCAACGGATTGTTTTAAGGCCATAACCTCCGTCGTTGCACTGGCAACTTTTTCTTGTTGAGCCTTCAAAACCCCATTTAACTGATTGGCTTGTTGTTGAGATTGATTTAATTGCTGCTGTAAGTTGTCTGCCCGCGCAGGCATCGATGACGCCACTAACAGGAAGACTCCGATAATGCTGATTAAGGTTGTTTTATGCAGAGAGTTTATCCTTTTCATTTAACTTAAACCCCTTAAAAATACTTTAGTTATAATTTCGCCAAAACTCGTTAAATTCCTTGTTTGCTCAGGAATTAATTTGCCAATTTTTTCACTTATCTCCTGTTCTCCAAGGGTTTTTGGCAAACAAAAAACCTTAACACATTGAAAACGTGCATGGTGTTCTTTTATCGCGGTTAAAACATGAACTTAATCTTTTGTTGGGACCTTTTAATCCGGGCTTATTTTATAGGTAGATTGAGCATCCAGAGTGCAAAGTGAAGTTTGGGGTTCTTTTGCTCCTGTTTCCCCCACTTGCCATTGTGCTAACCCAACAATTTCGTCGAATTCGGTCATTTGATTCCAATAGCGTTTCGGCATAAAAGTCATTCGACACCGGGGGTTATTCCTGCCTTCAATGGCAATTGTTTTGTAGAATTGTTTCCATAAACGGCGGTATTCAAGCTCTGCGGAATCAACATCCGGCAAGGTTAGCTCTTCGACAAAAATCAGCTCTGCTTTTTGTGATTGAAAAATCAAGGCCATACCATGGGTTTTATCATAAATCATAAACCTATCATTGCGGTAACGATCACAGAAATGCGGTGACAAAAGGGGAAGAACATAGTTTTTGGGTTCAATAACCGCTACAAGTGCTTCACCGTAGACGGAAAACCGCACAAACCCTTTGAACTTATGACATTCTGACGTCAAGTGGCGTACTGCCTTTTGGAGGGAAGAAACCGTATCATCGGTGAGCATCATCATAACCTTGCCTCCATGCTTAAACCCCAAACGCAAGAAACGAAAGATTAGCACTTCTTTGTGGGGATCACATGTTAAAAAACCCAGCTTAACTAACTCCTGGGCTTGAGAAGATATCTTCATAGGAATCGAATTATAAACCCTGTCCGCCTTCTGTTCGTCTGTTTCAATCCATTTCGCCCTATCAAAAAGAGTCTCTTGAACACTAGGGGGGCGAATAATGTTGGGAATTTCCTTTCGTTGGTAGCTTTCAAAGACGCAACACATTAGTCCCTCAAAGCTGCCGTCATAAGCATAGATTAAATCTGTCCCGTCAAGCATTGTTGCACATCCTCCCTAGTAATGAGGGGTTCGTTAAAAAATGATAGTTGCTCAGGGTATGGTGACGGGAGCTTATACTGATCCGCCATCAACGCTCTAATAGTTCCATCAGATGTTACTTTCAGACCGTCTATGATCTTTCCCTTACAGGTTATAAAGTACTGCGCGCGTTTCAGTACAACACCAATCTTCTTAAGGCCCGAAAAATCAATGGGACCACTTCTCCTGGCCGTAAGAATACGCTGGGCACTGGTCACGCCAATTCCCGGCACTCGTAACAGCATCTCAAAAGGCGCTTTATTAATCTCTAACGGAAATTTCTCCAAATGGTTGAGCGCCCAATTGCACTTAGGATCTACTTGTAAATTGAAATTGGGATTTTGCTCATCAAGCAATTCTTTAGCTTCAAAACCGTAGAACCTTAGCAACCAATCAGCTTGGTAAAGCCGATGCTCTCGTAAGAGAGGCGGTTTTGTATCCATAGAAGGCAACAAGGAATTCTCCGCGACTGGCATGTAGGCAGAGAAGAAAACCCTTTTAAGATGGTATTTTTTGTACAGCCCTTCGGTAAGAGTTAATATTTTATGGTCAGTATCGGGTGTTGCCCCCACTATAAGTTGTGTACTCTGACCAGCAGGCACAAATTTGGAAGCATGTCGGTATTTCACAAGATCCGTACAATTTTCCTGGATCTTAGCAGTAATCAGTCCCATCGGACGCAGTATTGATTCCTTGGTTTTGTTTGGAGCTAAAAGCGTCAAACTCTCCTGAGAAGGCAACTCAATGTTAATACTCATCCGATCGGCTAAAAGTCCTAAGCGTGTTATAAGCTCGCTATCTGCTCCGGGAATAGCCTTGACATGAATATAGCCGTTAAAGTGGTAAACACTGCGCAATAATTCAAGCGCTTTAATTAATTGCTCAGTCGTATGGTTGGGACTTTTAATCACTCCGGAGCTTAGAAATAGTCCCTCAATGTAATTTCTGCGGTAGAAATTAATCGTAAGTTCTGCTAATTCATGGGGTGTAAATGCTACTCTTACAATATCATTTGACACACGATTGACACAGTATTTGCAATCAAAGATGCAGACATTAGTCATGAGTACTTTCAATAAGGATATGCACCGTCCATCCGCTGAAAAGCTGTGACATATTCCCGCTTTGGCAGCACTTCCGATACTGCCAAATTTCCCTTTCCTATCCACACCGCTAGAGGTGCAAGCCACATCATATTTAGCTGAATCAGACAAGATTGTAAGCTTATTATAGACATCTATGATCAACACCCCCTGACAATAATACTATAATACGAAACATATGTTCTTGTCAAAGGGAACTAAAAGCCGGGAATTGAAGCTAAAGTAATTCCCGGCTTTCGATTTCGTTCATAATAGACTGCTCTCCCCAGAAATGGAGATCTTCAAGATTCTAAGCATGAATAAAGATTCTTCTTGAATTTTATATCAGCGAGGTACTAAAATACCTTTCAACTCTGTCAGGCAAAACAGTCACTATGTTTTTATCCGCACCAAACTTTTGAGCCATTTTGATAGAAGCCCAAACATTAGCACCTGAAGAAGTCCCTACCAGAATACCTTGAACTCTGGCCAGATCTCTGGCAGTACTAATTGCATCGTCATCTGTAACTTCAATTACTTCATCAATGAGATTTACATCGAGCACTTTCGGGATGAAACCGTCACCAATTCCTTGAATCTTATGTAATCCCGGCTCATGACCCAGAAGTGCAGAAACATTTTTAGGTTCTACTGCAATTATTTTAGCCTTTGGATTTCTTTCTTTAATAAATCTTCCCACTCCTGCCAAAGTCCCTCCGCTGCCCAGCCCAGAAACGAAAATATCTACTTTGCCCTCCATTTGTTCCCAGATTTCCGAAGCTGTCGTAAGGTAATGAATTTGAGGGTTATCGGGATTTTCAAACTGCTGAGGAACAAAAATATTGGGATCTTTTGCTTTTTGTCGTTCAACTTCCAAAACTGATCCCCCAATACTTTCTTCCGCTTTAGTCAATATTAGCTCTGCACCTAATGCCAATATGATCTTTTTTCTTTCATCGCTCATATTTTCCGGCATAACAATGACTACCCTATATCCTTTTTGAACACCGACTAAAGCAATGCCTATCCCCGTATTACCAGAAGTAGGTTCAATTATTGTCATACCGGACTTCAAAACCCCTCTAGTTTCCGCCTGTTCAATCATATGTTTGGCAACTCTGTCTTTAATACTTCCACCAGGGTTTAGATATTCTGCCTTAGCGAAGATGTTTAACGCTGTTAGTTTCTTCAGACTAACCATTGGGGTATCCCCAATAATATCCAGAACAGCTTCAATTATCATCATATCTACTCCTTCATTTTATTCAAATTAATCTTACAATCATTTCAATATATTCTCAATACCCTTGTCCTGGTATTAACAGGTTCTTCCACTTTAAACCCAGAAGCTCCAAATGGCGACCACGTTTCTTTTAGACATGAAAAAGCTCCCCCGAGGGGGAGTATATAGCGCTGATCGTCTTTTTCTCGTCAATCTAAAATACACTCGAGTTTGTTATGATTTTACATATAAACCAATAAGCGCAGAAATAGTACTGCCCTTACTAAATAATATGTTCCTCATTGTTTGTACAGAGGTTCCTGATATTGAATGTATTGCTCTCTGCCTTTTAATTCATTAAGAGCTGAATCAAACACATTTCGAAAATAATTCATTTCATTCGGTGTAATAATCAGCTTAAATAAAGGTTTCATTTTTTTCAATACACCTGTTTGTTGTTTAACACTTACCATCGAAAGGATGTGACTCAGGAACTTCATGACAAAG
Source organism: Desulfosporosinus shakirovi (assembly GCF_020595055.1). GTDB lineage: Bacteria > Bacillota > Desulfitobacteriia > Desulfitobacteriales > Desulfitobacteriaceae > Desulfosporosinus > Desulfosporosinus shakirovi. The sequence continues at coordinate 171,950 of NZ_JAJDOO010000009.1, forward strand.
TATAGCTCAAGCAAAAAAACTACCTCGTTAGAAGATAGTTTTTTTCTGCTTTTCCCAGCGTCACACATGACAGCTTCCAGTGACGAACACTTTAGCGCCGCAGGATGATTAATCGACGAGCCACATCCACCACCATGCAGTTTATGCATGAGGAAGAGAATTAACTACCCAGTATTTGTTCTGCGCAAAGCACTCCGTCCACCGCAGCCGATATGATCCCTCCAGAATATCCCGCTCCCTCTCCGCAGGGGTAAAGACCTTTAAAGCCAATGGCTTCTAAGCTCTCCCCTCTTGTTATGCGCACGGGAGAAGAGCTGCGAGTTTCGGCCCCCGTCAGCAATGCATCCGGGTAGGCAAAGCCAGGCATCCAGTCCCCCATCTCTAAGATACCTTGACGCAGCGAATCTGTGATATATTCCGGCAAAAAGGAATCCAACACGGCGAACTCAGTCCCCGGAAGATAGGTAGGGAGTACATCCCCGAATGCCGTTGTTTTGCGCTTTTGGAGAAAATCTTCCAACCTTTGTACCGGTGCTTTATACCCTCCGCCGCCCGCTGTAAATGCTGCTGCCTCTATCCTGCGCTGAAAAGCGCAACCCGCAAGTGGATGTTCGCTCCCGAATTCTTCCTTCTCGACGGTTACTAAAAGTGCGGTATTGGCATTTCTACCGTCCCGAGCGAATTCGCTCATTCCATTCGTTGTCAGACCGTTTTCCTCTGAAGTTGCCGCAACTACAGTCCCCCCTGGGCACATGCAGAAAGTATATACGCCCCTTCCGTTTTGCAGATGCACGACCATTTTGTAATCAGCTGCGCCAAGCTCAGGGTGTCCGGCGAAGTCGCCGTACTGAATTTTATCTATCATCTCTTGGGAATGTTCAACACGTACTCCCACCGCAAAGGATTTTTGCTCCATATAAACACCGCAATTCAGCAAGCTCTCAAATGTATCACGTGCGCTATGTCCGATGGCCAGAACAACATTGTCTGTAGAAACTTCGGTTATATTACCCTCTTCTTCAAAACGCACACCTGTTACCTTTGCGTCCTTGAACAGTATTTCTTTTACGGTCGCCTTAAAGCGCACCTCGCCCCCCAAGCGTATCACTTGCTCCCTAATTCCCTTAACAGTTTCCTTCAAACGGTCAGTACCGATATGCGGCTTGCTTAGATACATAATTTCAGGCGGCGCACCGGCCTGCACAAGTTCGCTGAGCACCTTCATCTTACGTGGATTTTTCTGTCCGATTTTCAACTTACCGTCTGAAAAGGCACCTGCCCCTCCCTCACCGAACTGCACATTAGTTTGAGTATCAAGAATACCGGTCCTCCAAAACTTTAATACCTTTCTCTTGCGGCTATCTACGTCGAGGCCCCGCTCTAGCAGAATGGGTCTTGCTCCTGCTTGGGCCAGAATCAATGCTGCGAACATCCCTGCCGGGCCGCATCCGATAACCACAGGACGCTCTTTAAGTTTTCTATCCTTTGGAACAGTATAATTCAACTCGTTTTCTTTGGAGATAAATTTGTCCTTGTTCATTGAAATCACTTCGTTTTCATCTCCTGAAACACATACGACAACGGTCATGTCAAAATGAACGTCCTGTTTGTTGCGAGCATTTACCGTTCGTTTTACAATACTGATGCGCTCTATACGGCTATGCTCAATATTCAACCTTTTTGCCACAATGTCTTCTAATATTTTTAAATCATAGGTAAGCACAACTTTTAAGCCAGTAATTTTAATCAATTGGTTTCTCCTCACAGATTTAGTTGATGTCTTCAAAGAAAACTGCACGCGCCCAAGTCTTCAGGCCAGACGGTCGCGTTAGTTGAACTTGCGTGTTTGCCATGGCTCGAAGAGAGATAGTTCTATAGTTATAAAAATGTTTCGCTCCAAAGTATTTTTCGGGTAAGTTCTAAATAATCGCCTTCATAGACAAAATCTTTGGTGGAAATTAAGACCGCAATACCGTGTACCAAACCCCAACAGGCTAATACTAACGCATTCAAGTCAGTGATACAGCCTGCATCATTGCTTTGATTTTCCGATTGGTAGCGCACAATAGTATTATAGAATGTCCCGAAAGGCTGCACGTTATCTTTAAGGATTTCACAATTTTCATTATTCAAATGTTTTTTTAAGTCGCTTCGAAACAGCAACCGTAAATATTCCGGATTTTCAACAAAAAACTTAACATAGGTATAGCCCATTTCTTTGATTTGGCTTTTAATGTCGTTCGGATAGCTATTAATTGCTTCCTGAAGGCTCGAGTTAAATCTATGCTCAGCCTTAAGCGTAATCGCAATGATCAAATCATCCTTGTTTCTAAAATGCCTGTACGGCGCAGTATGACTTACACCGCAAGCTTTTGCCACTTTGCGCAGTGAAAAATTTTCATATCCTTCTTCATCCAAAAGCTTTAAACCATTCTTAATCAATTCCGATTTTAAATTTTCGTGGTGATAACTCTCATTTACCAAGGGGTTATACTTCCTCTCCAAAAACATACTATTATTATACCACAAAACAATAGTATGTTTACATCGTAAACATAGTGTGTTATTGTAATGTTGACATCGTAAACATTGTTGGGATTGAGGAGTGAGTTAAATGAAAGCCCTATTGATTTCGGATAAGGAGTTTCAAACTAAAACCTATCAGAATCTGAAAAGTCTCCTGGAAAATTTTCTAAATACCCAGGGTTTGGAAATTAAGATATTCGAGGTTGGAACGGATGACCTGGCCTTTTGCATGGGCTGCTTTGGTTGCTGGATCAAAAAACCTGGGGAATGTGTTATTAACGACAAAATGGCCCAAATCAACCGAAACGTTATGACCAGCGACGTGGTCATTTATCTAAACCCCATAATCTTTGGACAGTTCAGTGCAAATATTAAAAATGTTATCGACAGATACTTGCCCAATATGTTGCCGTTTTTTGAAATAAGACCAGATGGTTCAACGATGCATCCGCCCAGGTATGACACATACCCCAAGTCAGTTATTATTGGCTACGGTAGCATAATTTCCGAAGATGATAAACAGCTTTTTATTGACATTACAAAAAAACATCGCAGAAATATAGAGGTTATCATCTACGATGAAACACCTGAAACCATGATTGAGGCATTGACTAAAATGGAGCTTGGAAGGGTGGGTAATCTATTATGAAAAATATCGTTTTAATCAGTGCCAGTCCTAAGATGAAAGATCAATCTGTCTCTAAGAAACTCCTAGAAATGGTTGGCAACCGAATTGACGCAAATGCCTTCAATAAAACATTTATAGACGTCAGACAATGCATTTCACACCATCAATTGCTTGAGGCTTTCGAAACACTTTCAAAGGCTGACGTTATTATTATTTCATTTCCTCTCTACTTTTTTTGTCTGCCGGGTATTTTAACACGATTCTTACAAGATTACTATGGTTATTCTACTGAAAACAAAGGGGTAAGAAACATAGTCAAAGTGTATGCTATTATTAACTGCGGGTTTCCCGAACCAGAGTTGAACCTTGAGGCTGTCAGAGTAATCAAGAGTTTCAGTCAACATATCAATGCCGAATTTTGTTTCGGCCTGCTGATCGGAGCAGGCCCCATGATGTTTGCCGCTAAGGATGCACCTTTTATGAAAAAACCTATCCAAAAGCTCAATAATGCTTTTTCAACAATTGCAGAAACCCTAAACCATGAGCACGTTACAAGGACGGATAATATCTATATTGGCCTCAATTTCACGTTTTCCAGACAACTTTTCATGTTCTTTGGCAACAGAAGCTGGGTTACAATGGCTCGAAAAAGCGGATTGAAAAAAAGGGATCTTTACAAGCAACCTTATTGTTAAAATGTATCTTGCCCCTAGAACGAAAAGCGGATGAGCTTTTCGCCACACTGCGACTCGTGACGCAAACTCCAGCAATGTGGATCCCGAACGGGTGGAACCCCGAACCCAAGTATCTTAAGTTACAGTATAAACACACAGAGAGACTATCTCGTTAGAGATAGTCTCTCTGTGTGTTACCTGGCGATGACCTACTTTCCCAGGAGCTATGCTCCAAGTATCCTTGGCCCT